>CAVYDM010000018.1:0-330607 GCA_963767255.1 uncultured Solirubrobacterales bacterium
TGTCCGCGCCGGCTGGCGAGACGCTCCCGGATGCTGCTGAGCCGCAGGGCACTGAACCGCGCGATGAGCGGTTGCCGATGCGCGCCACGCATCGCACGATGCTCGTGCTGCGCGCGATGGAGGCGGCGCTCGTTCGAGCGACCGTCAGGTCGCCGAGGTCGCGGGACTCAGCGATGAGGGCCAGCCTCGAAGCTGCTCTCACGTTTGGCTGAGCGCGGGGTGATCGAGAACGTCGGTGTGGGCGCGGCCGGAGGTGAGCCGAATGCGTGGCTGCTCACGGCGGATGGCGAGCGCGTGTTGCGGTTGACTGGTGGTGTGCCGCGCGCGGGCTCGCCGCGGCCCAGGAGTGGTCTCGCGAGTGAGGGGCGTGTGGCATGAGTCTTGAGTGGGCGTGCTCCTCCGGCGGGGACGTGTGGGCGTGTGCGCGTCGTGTGGCCTGTGCCGCGATCGTGGCGGCTGGTGCGCTGCTGGCGTTGACGTGCGCGCCGGCGATGGCGGGGCAGTCATGTCCGAACGAAGCGGTGCGCGCCGAACAGGAGCTGCGCTTGGAAGAACAGCTGCGCTCGGAACTGCGTTCGGGGGAACTGCGCAATGAATTGCCGGACTGCCGGGCGTATGAGATGGTCACGCCGCCGTATGAGGGGGGCGATCCGGTCGAAGTGTTGGCTGTCTCCGGAGACGGCTCGCGCGTGCTCGGGGGGAGCTTTGCCGCGTTTGCGGGCGCCGAAAACGACTCCTTGGGTGGCGCGTATGTGTTCACGCGAGGCTCCGCGGGTTGGAGCGCGGAAGCGATCGAGCCGCCTGCGGCGCAATTCCCCTTGGCGAGCGTGGCCGCGGTGACGCCGGAACTGACGCGCACCCTGTGGCTGCTGCACACGCCCGCGCAACCGGACAAAGCCGAAAGGGACTTCTACCTGCGGACCGAAGATGGCGCGTTCGTGCCGATCGGCCCGACCCAAGCCGTTCCCGGAAAGGACGGCGAAATCAACGGGAGCCTCGAAGGCGTCTCAAGATCGTTGACCAAGATACTCTTCAAGATCGTTGCGGAACAGGGCGGCATGTTCTTGTTCCCGGGCGACACCACGTCCCCGGAGCGCAGCGGCGTAGGGACGCCTCAGTCGCTGTACGAATACGCGGGCACCGAAAAAAGCGAACCTGTGCTTGTCGGGGTCAGGAACAGGGGTCGGTTGGACGGCTCTCCGCATGTCAACGAAGGCGCTGAACTGATCAGCCAGTGTGGGACGAGGCTCGGCAGCAATGCGAGTTCGTACAATGCGGTCTCGGCGTCTGGTGAAACGGTGCTCTTCACCGCACTTGGACGAAGCAGTGTCGAACTTACCCAAGGTTGTGAGGGTGTGGTTGCGCCCGTTGCCGACGAACTCTATGCGCGTGTTGGTGGCGCGGAAACCGTGGCTATCTCGGAGCCCGCCGCGAATGATTGTGGGGTGTGCGACACGACGAGCGGACAGTCGCCGGCCGTTTTTCGGGGCGCCTCGGAAGATGGGTCGAAGGTGTTCTTCACGACCTCGCAGGAACTGTTGCCGGGCGCACAAGGTGAAAACCTGTACGAGTATGAAATCGATCCGAAGGTCAACGCGGCGACCAAGGAAATCGAATTCGTTTGCCCCGAACGCCCGGATGGATGCGTGACGTTGGTCTCCTCGGGCTCCCTCTCGGCGGAAGTGAAGGGTTTGGCGCAGGTCTCGCCGGACGGTTCGCATGTGTACTTCGTCGCAGGCGGTGTGCTGACGGGAGCCAACGCCGAAGGGCGCACGCCTGTTGCAAAGGGAGACAACCTGTATGTTTACGACGCCGTCGCGGGAACGACGCGTTTCATCGGCACGCTGGCCGCAGCCGATCTGGACCGGTTCATGGTCCACCTGGAAGTCGGCCTTGCCCCCGGCGACCTCCCTTCCCAGAGCACGCCGGATGGGGCTTTCCTCGTGTTCACGAGCTCGGCCGATCTGGTTGCGGGTGACACCAGCACCGTCCCGCAGGTGTTTGAGTACGACGCGCAGAGCGAGCGGTTGCGGCGGGTCTCGGTGGGACAGGACGGTTACGACGACAACGGCAACACGACGGACCCATCGGACGCGGCTAGCATCGAAATGATGCCGGAGTTTTCGGCATCAACCGTTGCTGTAGCGCATGCGCCTGTAGGCATACTTTCGGATGACGGTTCACGTGTGTTCTTCGCGAGTGCGGACGCGCTGACGTCGCAGACCCCGTCCGGGCTGGCGAACAACGTGTATGAGTGGGAGCGTGAAGGGATGGGCAGCTGCGGGATCGGGGACGGCGAAGGCTGCGTCTACCTGATTTCGGACGGACGGGACAATTCGCTCACGTTCGGCCCGGGGAAAGACGGCGGCCCCAGCGTCAAATTTGTCGCGACGGACTCGTCTGGGGAAGACGCGTTCTTCACCACCGCCGATCAGCTTGTCCCGGGGGACACCGATACGCAGATCGACGTGTACGACGCGCGCGTTGGGGGTGGCTTTCCGGAACCGCCGACTGCGGCGGAATGCGCGGGCAGCGCCTGTCAGGAACGGGTGAACGTGGGGCCGTCGGGGCAGTCGGTGTTGACGCAAACAGTGACGAGCGAAGGCGCGGCGACGTCGAGGGAGGCGACGCCGAAGGTCGCGGTGGCCTCGTCGAGGGTTGCCGTGGAGCCCAAGCCTAAGTCGCTGACGCGGGCGCAGGAGCTGGCGAAGGTTTTGAAGCGTTGTCGCACCGAGCGGGTCAGAGCGAGGCGAGAGGCGTGTGAAGCGCAGGCGAGAAGGCGCTATGGGTCAAAGGTGGAGAGAGGCCGGGCACGCAGGGGGGGTAGGCGATGAGCTCGCTCGTGTGCGGTGTGCGGTGGTGGCGCCGGGTCTGTGTCGCGGTGGCTGTGCCGGTGGTGTGTGTGCTCGCGACAAGTGGGTCGGCAATCGCCGCTTCACCTGGTCCGGGGTGGGCGGTTCACGTCAACGCGCTACCGACCGAGTTCGCGGCGGCTCATGACGCGGCGTGTGCCACCGCGCCGGAGCAGACTTCAGAGAGTGTGCCTTGCGATCAGTACAAGATCGTGGTGACGAACGTTGGTAGCGAGCCCTCCAGTGGGCCGGTAACGATCTCCGACGCGCTGTCCACGAACGTGACCGCCGTCTTCGTCAACGGTGAAGCGCAGCAGCCCGGATCGAACGCGAAGGTGTTCGCGTGCACGATAAGCTCTGTGAGCTGCACATACGGGCAGTCGGTGCAGCCAGGTGGCCTGTTGATCATGACGGTCAATGTCAGCGTGGTGCCGACGGTGGAAGCGACCACCACGAGCACTGTCACCGTGCAGGGGGGCGGAGCGGCGACGGTGGCGAGCGCCGAATCGACGCGGTTGAACGGGCCGCCCGAGAGCTTTGGGGTCAACGATATCGCGGCGATGGCGGCTGGTGTGAACGGCGCCGCGGACACTCAGGCGGGAGATCATCCATATGCGTTTACGACGAGCATCGATTTCAACACCGCTCTTAGCTTCGAAGCCGACACCGACGAATACGTGCATCCGCCCGTGCAAACTCCTCGCGAAATAGCGGTCGATCTGCCGCCTGGGTTCGTGGGCGACCCGCAGGCGGTGGCGGCGCAGTGTCCGTTGCACGCCCTCGACATAGGCACCGGAACAACGGACTGTCCGAAGGCGAGCGAGGTCGGCCTGATAACTATCGTCTCAGACGAAGGAATATTTGACACATCAAACGTTGGCATAGAAATACTAAAAGGTCTGTCCCAACCTGTTGTGACGCCGATCTACGACATGGTGCCGGAGGCGGGGTATCCGGCCGAGTTTGGCTTCACCTACAACGGGCACGCGGTGTACTTGTACGCGAGCTTGGTCCGTGCGGATCGCGGTGCGGGAGGCTATGTGTTGCAGGTGAGGACGCCGGGCGTGCCCGGCGTGCCTCTCGTGAGTGCGTCGGTGACGTTCTTTGGCGATCCGAGCGAACGCGATGGCGAAGGGGCGTCGGCTGCGTTTTTCACGAATCCAGTGGATTGTTCGGCGGGTCCGTTGAGGACGCGGGTCGAAGTTGATTCGTGGGAAGATCCGAAACTCAGCCCGTCTGAACGAACAGAATGGCCTTCGGCGGAAGCGGTGACGTATCCCCAATTGACGGGCTGCGAATTGTTGCGGTTTGAACCTGGGATTGCGTTGAAGCCGGAAACCACTACGAGCGATACGCCGTCGGGTTATGAAGTGGAAGTGAGTGTGCCGCAGTCTGGGGATTTGTTTCCGTCGTTGGCGACGCCGGTGTTGAAGGATGCGTCGGTGGTGTTGCCGGCGGGGTTGTCGGTGTCGCCGTCGGCGGCGAATGGGCTTGCAGGTTGCAGCGATGCGCAGATCGACATGGAATCGACGGGTGTTGGTTCGTGTCCGGTGGGGTCGAAGGTGGGTTCGGTGGAAATCGTGACGCCGTTGCTGGCGGAACCGCTGAAGGGCGAGGTCTTCGTCGGTGAACCGGAATGTTCGCCTTGTAGTGAAGCGGATGCGCGGGATGGGCACATGCTGCGGCTGTTTGTGCAGGCGTGTGAATCGCGGGCGGGTCAGGTGAATGGGTGTGAACCGGGTTCGGGTGTGGTCGTGAAGCTCGAAGGCCGGGTGTCAACGAGTTCGAGCTCGGGCGGTCAGCTCACGGCGAGTTTCGCGGATGATCCGCAGTTGCCGTTCAGCAAACTGACGATGAGGTTGGATGGTGGGGAACGCGCGCCGTTGGCGAACCCGCAGTCGTGTGGGGTGTTCGCGGCAAATAGTGATTTGACGCCGTGGAGTACGCCGATCACACCAGACGCGACACCCTCGGCGAACGTGAACATTGAAGGCTGTGGAAATCCTGTGCCGTTCGCGCCGGTGTTTAGTGCGGGTGGTGTGAGTGCGGGTGCGGGTGCGTTCAGTCCGTTTGATGTGTCGTTTTCGCGTAATGATGGGGAACAGGGTTTGGGGGCGGTGCAGGTGAGTACGCCGCCGGGGTTGTTGGGGATGCTCTCGAAGGTGACGCCGTGTGGGGAACCGCACGCCGCGGAAGGGACGTGTGGATCGGAAAGTTTGATTGGGCATAGTGAGGTTGCGGCTGGTGCGGGCAAGGAACCGTTTTGGGAGCCGGGCGAAGTGTTCCTGACCGGCCCATACGACGGCGCGCCGTTTGGATTGAGTGTGGTGACGCGGGCGAAGGCGGGCCCGTTTGATTTGGGGAGTGTGGTTGTGCGGGCTGCGATCAGCGTGAACCCGGAAACGTCGGCGATCACGGTCACGAGTGCTCCGTTCCCGCAGATCTTGGATGGGGTGGCGTTGCGTATCCGGCAGGTGCGGGTCGCGATCGATCGTGAAGGGTTCATGTTCAACCCGACCAGCTGCGCCGCGCACGAAGTGACGGGGAGGATCGTCTCCGCGCAGGGTGCTGTGGTGGGCGTGTCCAGTCCGTTCACGGTCGGTGGCTGTAAGGGGTTGTCGTTTGCGCCGTCGCTGTCGGCTTCGACGGGGGGTCGGGCCAGCAAAGCCGACGGAGCCGATCTCGTGGTGAAGGTCGCCTCCCCGGGGTTGGGGCAGGCGGATATCGCGAAGGTCTTGTTGGAGTTGCCGAAGGTGTTGCCGGCGAGGCTCGCGACGCTTCAGAAAGCGTGTCCGCAAGCTGTCTTTGCTGCGAACCCGGCGTCGTGTGATGAAGGGTCTGTGATCGGGATGGCGAGGATCCACACCCCGATTCTGAAGAGCGCGTTGTCGGGACCGGCGTATCTGGTCTCTCATGGTGGTGCGGCGTTCCCGGACGTGGAGTTCGTGTTGCAGGGCGAAGGCGTGACTGTGATCCTGGATGGCAAGACCGACATCAAGGATGGGGTCACGTATTCGAGCTTTGAATCGGTGCCCGACGCTCCGTTTACGAGCTTCGAAACGGTCCTGCCGACGGGTCCGCATTCCGCGCTGACGGCGAGCGTCGCGGAAAGCAAGGACTACGATCTCTGTGGCGAAGCGTTGGCGATGCCGACGACGATCACCGCGCAGAACGGGATGGTGATCGAACAGGACACGAGGATCGCGGTCGAAGATTGCGGCGCGGTGAAGGCCGCGAAAGCGAAGAAGCTCTCCAGGGCGCAGCAGCTAGCGAACGCCCTGAAGGCTTGCCGGCGCGAGTACAAGCGTTCTCGTGCCAAGCGCGTGGTGTGCGAGCAGAGGGCGCGTAAGCGGTATGCGGTGCGTGCTGGTAAGGCGGCGCGCACGAAGAGCGGGCGGCGTGTCGTGCATAAGGCTTCTCATTCGGGCGTGGTCGCCGGAATGGTGGGAAGTGCGAGTGACAAATCAACAAGACCATAAGGGAGTGATGGACAAGTGAGATATGTAAGGATACTGGGGTTGTGTTTGGTCGCGGTGTTCGCGCTGACAGCGATAGCTGTCGGCAGCGCTTCGGCCGCGGAACCGGAATACGGGCAGTGTGTTTCGCAGAAGAAGGGCAACTACACCGAAAGCGCCTGCCTAACGGTCGCTGAGAAGAAGGGCGTGCCGGATCACAAGGGTCATTTCGAATGGAAGGAAGCGCCTCTCGCGACGTGTGTGGCTCAGAAGAAGGGTGAATACACCAGCGAAACGTGCGCTACGAAATCGCCGAAGGCCCATAAGGGGCATTACGAAAAAGAGTGCGCGGTCAACTGCGCTGACTTCACAGTAACAGGCGGCGCGGCCACGTTCTACAACTTCGACTTTGGCTTCGAAGGTGGCCCCACGCTGACGGGTCTCGGGGGCACGGTAAAATGCGCAAGCAGCACGGGTACCGGTGAATACATCAACTCAATAGCCGCCAGCGAGACGATCACCTTCGCTGGCTGTGAATCGATCGGGGCAGGCGAACCTTCCGCGACAAAATGCACCACTCCGGGCGAACCAACACCTGGGACCATCAAAGGGGAATTTCGCGTGAATCCGGTAGAACTGTCCGGCAACCGCGTCGGTGTAAGCTTCCGGCCGCATGAAGAAGTCAAGTTCACCTGCGGAACGGTTGCGGACGACCTGGAATACGGTCAGGTGTACGGTACGTTGACGGGAGACACGGAGGAATGGGTGGTCCCCAATCCGAGCACAGGCGTCGAGCAGGAAGAACCGGAAACGAGCTTCCTCTCGGTCATAACCAACTACGGTGGTCTCAAATACGGCGAATTCGTCCAAACCAGCTTTGACGGCAACATGGTCGTCACGAATGAAGCGAGCATGGAGGTGCGACCCTGAGCTGGAGCCGCGATTGTAGGCGGCGGTAATGCGCGGATGCGTTTGTGCGTGGGGCGCCTGTGTGGGCCCCGCGCACAGCGCGCCGTGTCTGGCGAGCGTGAGGGTGCGGAGAGGAATGGTCATGGGTGAGCATGTGAGACATAGCGGCAGGCGGGCGTTGACGGGCTTTGTGGCCGTGTTCGTGTTGTCGCTTGGCGTGCTTGTGCTGGGTGGCGGCCGGTCGGCGCTGGCGGCGAGCACGTTCAGCCTGGGATCGTCCTTCGGCGCCAAGGGAGCGGAAGCCGGGGAGTTCAGGGATCCGGGCGCGGTGGGTGTGGAAGCGGGTACGGGTGATGTGTTTGTGGTGGATACGAAGAATGGGCGTGTGCAGAAGTTCGAACCGTCTGGTGGTGGGTATGTGCTGGTCGGGACGATCGCGGGTCCGCAGGGTACTGTTTCCTCGTCCGCTTTTATGTTCAAGGACGATCCGGGGGTCGCTGTCGATGGTTCTGTGGGTGCGTCCAGGGGGGATGTGTATGTCGTGAGCGGTAAGGCGACGAAGGAGGTCGTGTATCAGTTTCGGCCCGAAGGTGGGCATCCGGATACGTATGTTGCTAGCGGTGTGCGTTTGGAAGGGTTCGTGGAAGGCGGGGAAAAGAAGCCGGTTCGTGGGCTCGCGGTGGGTTCTGGTGGCGAAGTGTTTGTGGCGTATGGCAAGAGCGTGTCGGTGTTCAGCGCGGCCGGTGTGGAGCTTGCAAGCATGAAGGCCTCTTCGGAAGTCTCTGGCGTGGCGGTCTCTGGCTCGACGGTGTATGTCGTGAGCGCCAGTGGGCTGGAACGGTGGGAAGTGAGCGGGAAGTACGAACTCGAGCACAGCACGGTGATCGGCAAGGCGTCGTCGGGTAGCGCGTACTCAGCGCTCACGGTCGGGAACCGGGGCAGGGTGTATGTCGACGTCGTGTATCAGTATGAAGCGACGAAGTCTTATGTGGCGGTGTTCGCTGCGAACGCGGGGGAAGACAGTTCTCCGCTGGAAGTGTTCGGCACTGGCAGTGTTCAGGCTTCTTATGGGCTTGGGTATAGCGCTCTGGGTGATGTTCCGACGGTATTGGTCAGTGATGAGAGCGATGATGAGGTCCATGTCTTTCAGTACGACTATCCGGAAGTCGATGGTTGTGGCGTGAGCGCCATCACGACTAGCAGCGCACTGGTGGGGGGGTGCACGGTCGCGTCGAATGCGTTGCAGGCGGAGTGGGTGCTCTACTACAAGCCGTTGAGCGGTGGTTTCCTTGAAGTGCTTGGCGGTACGCTCAGCAGTGAAGGCGTGGTTGGTGGTGCGCTGTCGGGTTTGGAACCGGCGGAAGAGTACACGTATGAGTTGTTGGCGAAGAGTTCGCACGGGGAAGCGGACATGGAAGGTGGGTTCGTGACGTTGCCGGTAGCACCGCTGGTCCTAGCGTCGGGCGCGACAGAAGTGCTGGCCTACGGCGCGAGCATGAACGGGACGGTCGATCCGCAGGACAGCACTGTGTTCACGGGCAGGACGTTCTATCGCTTCCAGTACGGTCCGTGCCGTGGGGAATGCGCTGGGAGCCCGTACCCGTATGAAGCTCCCGAGGTGAGCGCGGGGTCCGGTCATCAGGCGGTAGCGGTCAGCGAAGCGCTCAAAGAACTGGAACCGGAAGCCGCGTACCATTATCGTGTTGTGGCTATCGGTCCCGGTGGGGAAGCCCTCAGCGGCGAACAGGTCTTCACGACTGCTGCGGCGCCTGCGGGCGTGCAGGCGTTGACGGGTCCGGCGAGCAGCGTCACGCAGAGCACAGCGACGCTCAATGGGACGGTCGATCCTGGCGGGCAGGCCACGACGTACGCGTGGGAAGTGGGTACGAGCACGAGCTACGGCACGACGGTGTACGGGTCCCTGCTCGCCGAAAGCGAACCGGTCGCGGTGAGCCTCGCGCTGAGCGAACTGCGAGCAGGCACGACCTACCACTACCGTTTGGTCTCGACCAGCCGCAGCGACACGAGCTACGGCGCGGATGAGATGTTCACGACGTCCTCTTATGGTGGCGAACCGTTGGTCGTGCCGTCCACGCCCTCATTGTTGCCGGCAGGGCTCACACAGGCATCCTCACAAGGCCAGGCGCCGGCGGGTGGGGTGCTGCCATCCAAAGTAGTCAAGCTCACCAAGGCGCAGCTGCTCGCCAAGGCGCTGAAGGCATGCAGAAAGGACAAGAGCAAGACCAAGCGCCTGGCCTGCGAAAAGCTGGCTCACAAGAAGTACCCGACCAAGACGATCAAGAAGACGACGGGTAAGAGCTAAGCGCTGGCGGGAGCCCCTGGCCCGGATTCCCTCTCCGTTTGCGCCGGGGAGCACCCGCAGCGAAAGGGGCGTGGTCCCTTCACCCTCGAGGGATCACGCCCCGCAAGACCCATGAAAAGCAGCGGTGGTCGGTGTGATATTCACCGATCCGATGCTCGTCGCGTGCACGAGAATATAGGCTTGCGTATTATTGCGTGGTCTTGTGAGGAGTTAACTGTAATGGCCGGTACGGTTTGTGAGTTGTTAACTCTTGACGTTATCGCTCGTGGGCATATAGAATTGGCCTTCTTCCGGCGAGCAGGATCGCCGGGTCAACGGGTCCGATCACGGGACGCATCCCGCGAGGGAGCAACAGCGCCCAGGACCCGAAACCACACGAAGGAGAACGCAACATGAAACGCACCACAATAGTGAGCCTGGTCATAACGGCCGTCCTCGCGGCCGGCGCAGTCGCATCAGCTTCAGCATCAGCCACCACCGGCCCCGTCTGGCACGAACAGGGAAGCGCATTGAAATCCGGGAAAGCAGCGTCGATGAAAGTCAAAAACCGCGCGCCCCTTGTGTTGACTTATAAGGAACCAATCGAAACCGCCATGACATGCCGTACGGAGAGCGGCGATGGCAAGATCATGGGCGGTGAACCCGGTACGGGCCAGGAGACGATCCAGTACACAGAATGCTCGACCAACAATGGCTTTTGCCCTATCAACGGACCGATTGAAATGAAGCTCAAGACGGAACTCGTCTACTACGCCGGCGAAGGCAAAAGATATATCGGCGAGCTGATCTCGCCGGCATCGGAAGGCATATTCACCAAAGTGCAGTGCACCAACGGCGAAACGTTTGCGCTCGCGGGCAACATCGTCGGCGAGCTGCTGAACGAAGCCGGCAAACGTGTGGAAGTAGGAAAAGAATCGGAAGCAGTCAAAGCAAGCGTGCAGTTCGCCGGCTCCTCAACCGAGTCATACGAAAACAACGCCGGCGAAAACCTGAAAGCCGAACTGCGGGTCGGAGGGATCGCGGCAACCATGACAGGCACGGAAGTATTGACGCTTTCCTCAGGAAACAAGTTCGGCGCCTTCCAGTAGGACGCCGACACGCAACGCGTAACACACGGACGGTTGGGCCGCGCAGACGCGGCCCAACCACCGCCTCGGTGACGGGGATGAGAGCGATGATGAAAACGCCCCCTCCTACGGACTCGCTGCGCCGCGGTCACTGCGCGCCGTATCCCCGCCCGCTGCAGTCTCGGCACCTCAGCCATCCGCGAACGATGCGATCGGCACGCCCTGAGGCTCACCGGGTGCTCGCGCGCTTTGCCATCGCACATGCGAGGATGCCGCGATGAATCGCGATCCGCTCGTCACGCTTCCCGATGCCCTGGCCCGTCCCGGCGCCGGCTCCGGGGACGCCCGCTACATACTCGGCATCGACGGCGGCGCCACCAAGACGCTCGCCGCCGTGCTCGATCTGGAGGACCGCGTCCTGCATCTCGGGCACGCCGGTCCCTCCAACGAGGACGCCGTCGGCACGCGCCTCGCTGTCAACGCCCTGCTCGACGCCGCCGATCAGGCGCTCGCGCACGCCGGCATCGCCCAGCAGGAGCTCGCAACGGCCGTGCTCGCGGTCGCCGGCACCGACACCGGCTCGATCGACCGCCACCTGCACGAGACCCGCAGCG
The DNA here is from genome assembly GCA_963767255.1 of uncultured Solirubrobacterales bacterium. Lineage (GTDB taxonomy): Bacteria > Actinomycetota > Thermoleophilia > Solirubrobacterales > Solirubrobacteraceae > Palsa-744. The sequence goes on from CAVYDM010000018.1 coordinate 11,221, forward strand.
AGGGCTGGATCGTCGTCAACGACGTCGTCGGCGCCTGGGCCACCGCCACGGGCGGGCTCGCCGGCATCGGCGTGATCTCCGGGACGGGCTCCAACGTGTTCGGCGTCGGGGGCGAGGAGCGCACCTGGCGGGCCGGGGGCTGGGGGCATCTGCTCGGCGACGAGGGCTCCGGCTACTGGCTCGGCGCGCAGTCGATCGCCGCCGTGCTGCACGACCGCGACGGCTCCGGCCCGCCCACCGCGCTCAGCGACGCCTCGCTTCAGTTCTTCGGCTCCACCTCCGTCGAGGCGCTCGCGGCGAGCGTCTACACGACGCCGCTGACCAAGAGCGAAGTCGCGGCCTTCGCGATCGAGACCTCGCGCCTGGCCGGCGCGGGCGACCCCGTCGCCCGCGAGCTCTATGCCCGCGCGGCCCGCGAGCTCGCGCGCCAGGTCGGGGCGGTCATCTCGCACACGGGCCTTCGCGGCGCATTCCCCGTCGGGTTGATCGGCAGCGCCTTTCGCGCCGGCGAGGTGTTCACCGGCCCGCTCGCCGACTCCATCCACGCGCTCGCCCCCGAGGCCGACGTCTTCGCCGTCGAGATGGCCCCCGTCGGCGGCAGCCTCCTGCTCGCCGCGCGCGCGTGCGACCGCGAGGGAGCGATCGACGTGCGCGAGCTCACACGCCTGATTGACAGCGCCGTTGCAGCCTGATCGATCGGCGATCTCTTCGTTACTCTGACCGCGTCGAACGGGCGCCTAACCTGTTTGCAGAGCTGACCGATGTCTTTCTGTCCAGATCACCGGCTCGTGTCGCGCACGCTGCCCTTCGCCTTGGCTGCCCTGGTCTGTGCGCCGGCTCTCGCCGCCTCCACACCGGCGTCTGCCTCCGCGCCCTATCCCGCGACCGCTACCCCCGCTCGGAAGATCGCCAAGCCCAAGCCCAAGCCCAAGCCGATCCTGCACGGGAACCCCGCCCGCGCGCTCGTCGCCTTCGAAGCGATGCAGAAGGCCTACTACATCCCCGGCTCGGGCCTCTATCAGGGGGAACCGTTCTCGTTCCTATGGCCCTTCTCCCAGGCGCTCGCGGCGACCGTGACGATGAGTCACGTCACCGGCATTGGCGCCATCCCCGGCCTGAGCGCCGCGTTCCAGCGCGAACTGAACGCCCGTCTCGTCGGCCTGAACACGTATCTGGACACCGACAACTCCGGCGCCCCCGAAGGGACGTTCACGAGCTCGCTCGCGGCCTTCGACGGAACCGTCGCGCCGCCCGCCGGCCCGGGCGGGACGAAGTACTACGACGACAACGAGTGGATCGGGATCGAGCTCATACGCATCTACGAACAGACCCACAACGCCGTCACGCTCGGCAGCGCCGAGGCGATCATGGCGTTCGTGATGGCCGGCTGGTCAACCAACCCCGAATACGCCTGCCCCGGCGGGGTGCCGTTCTCCAACGCCGCCGAAAACAACGAACGCAACACCGTCACCGACGGCCCCGGGGCCGAGCTCGCGGTGAAGCTGTACGAGCTCACCGGCAACAACCTGTATCTGCAGTTCGCCGAACAGGCTTACGAATGGGTGCGCCGCTGCCTGACGGCTGCAAACGGCCTGTACGCCGACCACATCGGCGCGCACGGGAGAGTCGAACCGGCCGAGTGGAGCTACAACCAGGGCGCGATGATCGGGGCCGGCACGCTCCTCTACCAGGCCACCCGCAACGGCGCCTTCCTCTACCAGGCCCGCCAGACCGCCAAGGCCGCGCTCGCCTATTACACGCCCGCGGTGCTCGGCTCGGAAAACCCGTTCTTCGTGTCGGTCTACTTCCGCAACCTGCTCTACCTCGACTCCATCACCCACGACCCGCCCGGGCCGAAGCTCGCCCAGGCCTACGTCAACTACGCCTGGCAGCACCTGCGCCTCTCCGACAACGTCTTCGTGTTCGGCTCACCCGCCTCCTCACAGCTGCTCTACCAGGCCGCTGTCGTGCAGATCTACGGCCTGCTGTCCTCCCCGCCGAGCACCTACTTCTGAGCGGCGACGACGCCGGCGACGATCGGGGTCGGCGCCTCGGCCAAGCGCGCGGCGGCGATTATGCGCGCAGACGGCGGACGAACCGCTTTGGCGGGCGCTCGTACAGGCGCCTGCCCTCGCGCAACGCCCGCTCCCGCAGGCGCGCGCGCCTGCGGGCGATCGCGCGCAGCAGCTGCTTGCGCGCGCGGCGGCGGCCGCGCAGCGGCCTGTGCGCCCGCACCAGCTCGCCGAGCACCATCAGGTCGTGCTCCTCGCCGAGCATTTCCCCGAGCCCGTCCGCGCGAGCGGCGAGCTTGGCCGCGCGCGTGCCCGACCGGCCCTGCACGTCGATCGCTTCGAGCGAGTAGCGCAGGTCCTTGACCTCTTTGCGCCACTTGTGCAGCGCCCGGCGAGCGGGCTTGCGAGCCGCGGCGCGCTTGCGGCGGGCGCGCCCCGCACTGTAGATGCGCTGCAGGCCTTCGCCCACGAGCTCCAGCGGGGAGCGCTCACGCAGCTGCCACTCGGCCACGCGCGCGCGCAGCGCGCACAGCTCATCCGCGATGAGCTCCCTGCTCGCCGCGTCCCCCAGCACCTGCGCCGAGGCGGCGCGATGCTCGCGCCGCAGATGCTCGCGCAGCTGAAGCACGCCGCGCTTGCGCCCCACTGTGCGGGGGTGGCGGCGCATGAGCCCCTCCAGCGTGCTCACCATCACCTTCGCGTCGCGCGCTCCCGCCAGGCGTCCGGCGACGTCGCTCAGGACCCCGCGCTCGCGTGCGGCGCGCTCTGGGCCGAGCTCGCCCTCCAGCAGCCGCATCAGCGCGCGCAGCCGCTTCAGCGCCTTGCGCGTCTCGTGCACCGCCTCGTCGGGGGCGACCGACGATTCGCCGCGCAGCAGCTCGATCGCGTCATCGAGCTGACCGAGCACGATCCGGCGCAGGCCGTGCGCGGCCGTCTCATCGCTGCGCAGCCCGAACCGCCGTTCGGGTCCGGGCAGCCGTTCCCGCGCGCCACGGCGCTCCCGCTCGGCCATGGCCACGGCCACGCCAAGCCCCACGACGACGGTCGCGGCCAGCGCGGCGGCCAGCGGCGCGACAATATGGCGATGCCCAGACTTCCGCCCGCCCCTTGGTGGACGGTTCGCCGCGCGGCGAACCGCAAGCCGACGACGTATCGCTGTCCGATCTGTGGTCATCGCATGTCCGCTCTGAGCGAGCATATGCTGATCGCGCCCGAGGGGGATTCAAGGCGCCGGCGCCACGCCCACACCGAGTGCGTGCTCTCCGCGCGCGCCGCCGGCCAGCTGGTGCTGCGCGATGAGTGGCTGCGCACGCAGCCGCGCCCCGAGCCGCTGTGGCGGCGGCTGTTGCGGCGGGGGTAGGCGGGCGCGGCCGAGCGACGCCTGTTCACGCCGCCAGCTCATTTGCCCCAGACGTGCACATCCTCGGGGTCGATCCTGATGATCACGCGCTGTTCGCCCGGCTGGCGGAAGGGATAGCTGTCCTGGCCGAGGTACTTCTTGGCGAGCGAGTCGATGTGCTCGTCGGCGCCCTCGTGCGTGCGCTCGGCCACGCGCCCGCGGATCGAGACGTACTCATACGGGTTCTCCAGGTTCTGCACGGTCAGCGTCACGCGCGGATCGCGCTCCAGGTTGGCCGGCCAGGCCCGTCCCTCGGCGGTGTTCAGCACAGGGCGGCCGTCCTGCACGTCCACCCACACGGGCGCGGCGTGCACGGATCCGTCCTCGCGGATCGTCGAGACGTTGCAGAAGTTCTTCGCGCGCAGCAGCTCCTCGCCGCGGCCCTCGATCGTTGCGCTCATGGCTGACCCTTTCTGGCGGTTGTGACGTGGACGCACTCCACGATAGGGCCTGCGGGCGGGTTGCGGGCGGCTTTGTGGCGATTGGCGGGCGGGTTGCTCTACTGCCTGCTCGGCCCCGTGCTCGAGCTGACCGGCGGGATCGGATCGAGCGGGGTGAGCTGGCCGTTGTCCAGTTGAAACCGCACCGTCGCCTGTCCGGCGCCGGGGCAGCACAGAGGATTGCCCGGCCGATACAGCGCATATGCCAGCGTGACTTCGGTGTCGCTCTGGGAGACCACGCTGACGATTGCGCTCGGCTGGCTGGAGTCGGTGCCGATATAGCGGCCGTCGACGAAGAAGAACGCCTGCTTGTCGTACCCATCGTTGGAGTTCGTGCCGGTGCCGATCAGCACGCGCAGGGTCTGGTCGGGGTGGTAGTCGGAGGTTTCCTTGGCCGTGTATCCGTGCGCGCGCACGACCGCGAGCGCGGCGGTGAGCCCTTCGCCGCTCGCGCCGGAGGAGCCTTCCTTTTCGGTGAACCTGGGCGCGGTGGCGGTGCGCGTGGCGCCGGGGGTGGACGTGGTTTCGCCGGTGGCGCCGGCGGGCGCGGCGGTCTTGGCGGTGCTCGTGCTCGGCTGGGTCGTCGAGCTCTGAGAGGTCGTCTGCGCGCTCGTCGGGGAGCTGGCGACCGACACGGTCTTGGTCGCGCCGCCGCATCCGCCGAGAACTGCGGTGACGGCCGCGGCGAGGGCTAGCATCGAGGCGCGGGCTCCGAGCGAGTGGGTCATGGGCCCTGCATGGTATTCGCCGCGCGCCGGCCACTCGCTGGTTGCATGCGGGGAACCGTTGTCCTTGACAAACTTATTAGCGACTGCTAAGTTGATCCGCGATGATCCACGACAGAGATCCGAGAGAGGAGCGTCGCGATGAGCGCTAGACGCAGAAACGGCTGGACATTGGGCATCGTCTCGGTGGCGCTGTTCATGGTGGTGCTCGACAACCTCGTCGTCAGCGTCGCCCTGCCCACGATCCACCGCGACCTGGGCGCTTCGATCCAGTCGCTCGAGTGGACCGTCAACGCGTACGTGCTCGCCTACGCAGTCCTGCTGCTCACCGGCGCCGCGCTCGGAGACCGGTTCGGGCGCAAGCGTATGTTCCTGGCCGGGCTGTCTTTGTTCACGCTGGCCTCGGCCTGCGCCGCGCTCGCCCCCAACACGGGTCTGCTCGTCGCCGCGCGCGCTCTCCAGGGCGCCGGCGCCGCCGCCGTGACGCCGCTGACGCTGACGCTGCTGGCGGAGGCGTTCCCCAAGGATCGGCGCGGGATGGCGATCGGCGTGTGGTCGGGCATCTCAGGGATCGCCGTGGCGATCGGCCCGCTCGTGGGCGGCGCGGTCGTGCAGGGCATCTCCTGGCACTGGATCTTCTGGATCAACGTCCCGATCGGGCTGGTCGTGCTGCCGCTGGCGATGCGCTGGCTGACCGAGAGCCGCGGACCGTACGGGACGCTCGACCTGCCCGGGCTGGGCTTGGCGTCGACGGGCGCGTTCGGGATCGTGTTCGGCCTCGTGCGCGCGCAGTCGCTGGGCTGGACCAGCACGACGGTCCTGCTCTGCATGATCGCCGGCGCGGCGCTCCTGGCCGGGTTCGTCGTGCGCGAGCGGCGCACGAGCGAGCCGATGCTGCCGATGTCGTTCTTCGCCAAGCGCTCCTTCGCCGTCACGAACGTGGTCTCGCTGAGCATGTACTTCGGCATGTTCGGGTCGATCTTCTTCCTCTCCCAGTACATGCAGAACGTGCTTGGAAACACCCCCCTGCAGGCCGGGCTGAAGCTGCTCGTGTGGACGGGCGCCTCGATGGTCGTCGCGCCCCTGGCCGGCGTGTTCTCCGAGCGGTTCGGCAGCCGCCCGTTCATGTTCGCCGGGCTCACGCTGCAGGCGGGCGCGCTCGGCTGGCTGGCGAGCATGACCTCCACGCACCTGGCCTACTCGAGCATGATCGTCCCGTTCGTCATGGCCGGCGCCGGCATGGCGCTCGTGTTCGCCCCCTCCGCCAACGCCGTCCTATCCTCCGTGCGCACCGAGCAGGCGGGACAGGCCTCGGGCGCCAACAACGCGATCCGCGAGCTCGGGGGCGTGCTCGGCGTGGCGGTGCTCGCGTCGGTGTTCACCGGCGCCGGCTCCTACGGCTCGCCGCAACAGTTCGTCGATGGCCTGATCCCCGCCATGTGGGTCGGCGTCGCGGTGCTCGGCGCGGGCGCGCTGACGGTGCTGGCGCTGCCGTTCCGGACGCACGCCCTCGCGGAGGCGCCCTCGGCGCCCGGGAGCGCGCATGCCGAGGGCGCCGCCGAGGGCGCGTTGGCGCTCGTTGCCGGGGAGGCCGCATGAGCGAGAGATCCGAGTCCGCGCGGCCAGGGTCCGCGCGGCCCGAGGCCGGTATGCCCGAGTCCGAGCCAACTCCCGCCAGGCCCGAGCAGGCGCGCCGGCGGGTGCCCGCGGCCGAGCGGCGCGAGGAGCTGATCTCCGCGGCCGTGCACGAGTTCGCGCGGGGCGGGCTGCACGGGACCGCGGTCGAGCGGATCGCGCGGCGCGTGGGCGTGGCCCAGCCGTACGTGTTCAGCCTGTTCCCGAACAAGCGCGAGCTGTTCCTCGCGGCCGTGGAGCGCGGCTTTAAGCGCGTCGCGGACACATTCACGCGGGCGGTGTCCGACTACCGCGAGGGGAGGGCGCCGGCCGAGTGCGAGGACGCGCTGCAGGCGATGGGCATGGCCTACAAGGACATGCTCGCCTCCGACCGGGACTACCTGATGCTCCAGCATCAGTCCTACGCGGCCTGCGACGACGAGATCGTACGCGCGCGCGTACGGCACGGGTTCGCCCAGCTGGTCGATCTCGCGCGCGAGCTCTCCGGCGCCGATCAGGAGCGCCTGGACGACTTCTTCAGGCACGGCATGGCCCTGAACGTCGCGGCGGCGCTGGGCGTCGAGGAACTGTCGGTCGACTGCCCCTGGGTCGCGGCCGAGCGCGATGCGGCTCAGGTCGGGTAGGGCGAGGCCGGGGAGACGGGGTCCGGAATCGCGCCCGCTGGTCGGGTAGGGCGAGGCCGGGGGGACGGAGTCGTGCCCGCGGGTCGGATAGGATCGAATTGCGATGTCTCAGCAGGTGTCAGGATCGGCGCACCAGAAGCGCAGCCGCCGCGAGGTGGCGCGGACCACCGGGTTCGTCGTGCTGGCGGTGCTGATAACGCTGTTCGCGGTGCTGAACCTCGAATCGGTCAAGGTCAACTGGATCTTCGGGACGGGCGAAGCCCCCCTGATCATCGTGATCCTGATCTCGCTGCTGGTCGGGATCGTGCTGACCTACCTCGTCGACCGCCGCACGAACAGGCGACGCTAGGCGACGTTGGGCGGCGTCTTCGGCCTCGCGCGCGTCAGTGCGCGAGGGTCTTCAGCGCGAGTATCGCCACGCCCATCGCGATGCCGACACCGCCTTCGAACGCGAGCTCCCTCGGCGTCGATCCCGCGCGCACGCCCGCGAGCAGCTCGAACGCGATCAGGGTCGCCACGGCCGCCCACACCGCGGCGTTGACAGCGGTCGCCTGAGGCGCCCCTGCGATCCCGCACACCACGAGCGTGAGCAGGGGGATGCAGGCGCCCCGCACGATGCCCCAGTCGTGGGCCATCGCGTGGCGCAGAGCGCCGAGGCTGAGTCGTTGGCGGGTGGCGATACGCCGTCCCAGGACCGTCGAATAGGCGTGAGCCAGCCAGTAGATCGCCATCGCGAGCACCGTCGAGCCGATCTTGTCGAGGTAGCCGTCGTGCTCTCCGCTCTCGGCGGCGATCAGAGCTCCGACCAGGATCACTCCGTAGACGACCCGCTCCGGCGCTTCGCCCCGCAGGATCCAGCCCGCGACGCGCTGCAGCCACCTGCGCATGCCCGCACGGGCGGTGGACTCGGCGGGCGCGGCGGGCGCGGCGGGCGTCCGGGAGGGTTGCGGTGCGGGGGAGTCGGCGATGGGGGTGATTATCTAGGATTCGGGTTTCGCGCCGACTTAGCTCAGCTGGTGGAGCGCCTCCATGGTAAGGCGGGGGTCTCCAGGGCGTTCTACCTGCAGATCGGCATGTCGGCGAAGAGGTCTGGGGACTGGGCTGGATGTCGCTCAACGGAGAGTTCGCGTGGGTGACGGAGGTCCTCAGCTGCGGGCAACTCGAACAATGGGGCAAGACCGAACACAGCACCCAACGACGCAGGGGCCTCGAGAGGTCGGAGACGCCTACCGTGCCAGCTACTCTCGCGCTCAGCCCAGTACCTATCAATACGAATCGAGAGGAAGCAAATGTCAGCGACGGACCAGCAGCAGAACCCGGTCATGAAAGATCCCTTGCGCCACCACAATCACTACGAGCGGGGCGGCAAGCACCCGTCGCCCTATGCCGGCGGAAGCAGTTTCATGGAGCGCATGTCCGAGAATGTCGCTTCGGGCATGGGCACTGTGCAGTTCGTCCTGATCGGCTCGCTGATCATTCTCGCCTGGGTGTTCATCAACGGCGCCGTGAAGTACCTCGAAAGCACCGGCAAGGCCCTCTCCAAAGGCGGCGAATTCGATCCCGAGCCGTGGATCCTGCTCAACCTCATCTTCTCCGGCGTCGCGTTCTACACGGGTGCGCTGGTCATCATCGCCCAGAAGGCACAGACGAGGACCGACAAGGCGAACGAGGAAGCAGCGGCGAAGCACCGCGACGAGCTGGCACAGTTTCAGTCCGACCTGCTCACGAAGAACACCGATCTGACTGAACAGATCCATACGTTGAGCCAGAAGATGAGCACGCTCACCGAAGAGGTTCATCAGGCCACGTGTCGGGGGAGCGCCTCTACAACTTGACGCTGACCAGTACACGGGCCTCGGGTCGCCACGCGTCGGCGCTGCTCGCGCTGAGTGTTAAGCTCATAAAGAACTGTTGGTAGAGCAGGAAGACGTTGAGCAGGCTGATTACGCCGGCGCAGCCCCAAGGCGAGGATGGTCGTGAGGCGGCGGTTGACGTGGACGCCCATCACGTCGCGGCGGCAGGTGAGCATGACGAGCGGAATGAGGGCGAGCGGGATGCCGAACGAGAGGACGACCTGGCTGAGCACGAGCACGCTGGTGGGGTTCATCCCGACGGCCAGCACCACGATCGCGGGGATCATCGTGAGCGCGCGGCGCAGCACGATCGCACGCTGCGCACCGCTGGCCTGGCGGGCTCGCGCCGCGAGCACAAGATCGTCTTCTACACACTGACCGACGCCGGCCGCGGCCTGCTCGACGCACACCTCGAACTCGCCGAAGTCACCTCATGAGCAACCCATTGCTCGAGCTGTCTACCATCGTCGAGCCAGCGCACGCCTCGGAGCAACAGCGCCCGCTCGAGCTGGCCGAGCGCGACCGCCTGATCCGCCGCGCGAAGGCGCTGTCCTGGCTCAGCCTCGCCTACATGACCGCCGAGGGCGCAACAGCCATCACCGCAGCGGTCCTCTCAAGCTCAGTCGCGCTGCTCGGCTTCGGCCTCGACTCCGCGATCGAGGCGCTCGCCTCGATCATCGTCATCTGGCGCTTCACCGGCACCCGCCGACTCTCCGAGCACGCCGAGCAACGCGCCCAGCGCCTCGTCGCCATCACCTTCTTCCTGCTCGCCCCCTACATCACACAAGACGCCATCCGCACACTCATCAACGGCGAGCATCCCCGCACCAGCTGGCTCGGGATCGGCCTATCGATCTCAAGCATCATCGTCATGCCGCTCCTCGGAAAAGCCAAGCAGGCGATCGGCCAGCGCCTTGGCTCAGGCGCGACCGCCGGCGAGGGCGCGCAGAACATGCTCTGCGCGTATCTCGCCGCGGGTGTCCTCACCGGCCTCGTGCTCAACGTCGCCTTCGGCCTGTGGTGGGCCGATCCAGTCGTGGCGCTCGGCATCGGCGCGCTCGCGCTCAGCGAGGGCCGCCAGACCTGGCGCGGGCAGGGCTGCTGCGCCGCATCGCCACTCTCCGGCGAGCCGCTCGATGCCTGCCACGAGGACTGCTGCTGTTGAAGGCGAGCGAGCGCGCGGAGGGCCGAGCTCGCCATTGCCCCTATGGACGACTTGGGGCAGTGTTGCCCGTCGGTCTCGTCGCGCACGCTTCGCTCGACGATCGCAGGCACCCACCCCGCCTACCACTACATGCTATTGCTACCAATGCGACAGTTGCAATCGTTGCAGCCAGCTGCTACCGTGTGGATCATGGCAACAACACCGACGATTCCCCGCACAGACCTACAGCGAGTGCTCCCAACCTTCCGCAAGGCCGCCGCACTCATCGATGTGCATCCTTCGTTCATCACTCGTGCCGTGCGCGATCTGGGGATAACGTCGGTCGAGTGGGGCCGCCGCGAGCGCTACCTGCAGATCCCGGATGTGCTGCTGATCGCCACCCACGCCCGGCGCAACGCCGTCGAGGAGGTCGCGGGGGGACTGGTCGAGCTGGCCGAGCAGCAAGCCCCGGAGCTCGCGGAATGGGCTACCACCGAAGCAGAGCAATTCCTCGCCGCGCTTCCCGCGCCCGAGCCCGAGGAGAGCGACACCTTCATTGCAGAGTTGCGCAGCGAGCTGCCAGGGGAGTGGGCCGATCGCGCGGAGGCGATCTACCGCCGCCATCTAAATGACTAGACGGGGTGACGCCGTTCGCGGTATCCCCGGTCAGCCCAGCCGCCGCCCCGCTCGCCGACACCTGGCGTGAACCCGAACGCGTCGAGCTCCTCGGGCGTGAGGACGATCGCCGAGTCCTCGCCTAACGCTTAACCTCGACCGGCCAGTCGAGCGTGACCGAGCCGTGGCTCGTGTGGATCACCGTCTGCACATCCAGCGGGTAGCCCACGGCGGCGGCGGGAAACTCGATCGTGTCGCGGTAAACGCCATCGGTGAACGCCACGTTCGACGGTTTCTCCGTGCCGACCACGGCGCCGTTGAACGTGTACTGCGTCGTCTCGGTGCCGCTCAGCTTGTGGCCCTGGGCGTCGGTCACGGTGACCGTGTAGTGCCAGCGCCGGTTGACCACCGGGTTGTGGTTCTCGCCGAGAAGCGTGGCGTGGATCGGCTGAGCGGGGGTCGTGGTGGTGGGCTGCGTCTTGGGTTTGGACGTCGTGGGCGGGGCGCTGCCGCCGCATCCCGCGGCGGTCAGGAGCAGGCCGGCGCACGTAATCGCCGCGAGCGACCTGCGGATCGCCGTCCGCGGCGCGATCGACCCACCGAAACGGCGTCGCTCGTGTATCGGCCCGTCGATGTCGATCATCGCATCAGCTTAGATGGCGGAAGACGCAGGGATCACCATGCGCAGTCCGAGCTTGGCGATCGTGCGCGCCGGACACAGGACCAGACCGAGCGTCGTGCAGTTCTCGAGCTCCAGAAACAGCTCGCCCGGCCCTCGTTCGGCCCGGCGCAGGTAGGATGAGCGAGCCACGCCGACGTAGCTCAGCAGGCCAGAGCACCGCCATGGTAAGGCGGGGGTCCGGGGTTCGAATCCCCGCGTCGGCTTGCCCGATACGGCCCCACTCCTCCGCGACGGTGCGCAGCGACACACCAGCTCGCGGCGGTCTCTCAGTTCTCCGGCGCCAGCACGACGCTCTTGCCGGCCGCACGATTCTCTTCCAGATGGCGATGAGATGGCGATGCGCATCGGCGACCTCGCTCATCTTGCGCACGACCACGGCCTGCGTGTCATTCCGTTCGCGAGAACCCGCGGATGGCGAGCGCGATGAAGATGGCGGCGAACGCCGCTGTGATCGCGATCTCGGTGCCGATCGAGAGCGTGTGGCCGAAGAGCTCGACGGTCGCGGGGAAGCGCGCGCGCGCGGCGGGCGGCATGTTCTGTGCCGCGAACACGACCTGGCGCAGCGGGGCGACGGCGTAGGTGAGCGGGTTGATGCGCGTGATGACGGTTAGCCAGCCCGGCAGCGAGTTCAATGGGAACAGCGCGCCCGACAGGAAGATCATCGGGAACAGCAGCATCTGCATGACGACCTGGAAGCCTTCCATCCGTTCGATGTGGCTCGCGACGAACACGCCGAAGGCGGTCAGCGCGATCGCCATCAGCAGCTCGAGGCCGATGATCTCGAGGATCAGCACCGGCGTCAGGCGCACCCCGATCAGCGGCGCGAGCACGAGCATGATCGTTCCCTGCACCGCGGCGACGCTCGCGCCGCCGGCCGTCTTGCCGAGCGCCAGCGAGGCACGGCTGGTGGGCGCGACGAGCATCTCGCGCAGGAAGCCGAATTCGCGGTCCCACACGATCGACATGCCGGAGAAGATCGCGGTCGTGACGACGCTCATCGCCATGATCCCCGGGAACATGAACTTCTTGAAGTCAAAGCCGCCGATGCTGCCCACGAGCCCTGACATGCCGTAGCCCATCACGATCAGGAACAGGATCGGCTGGATCAGCCCGCTGAGGATGCGCGTGCGTGTGCGCTCGAAGCGGATCAGCTCGCGCAGCCACACCATCCCGGTCGTGCGAACCTCGTCGCGCAGGACGGTGTCGGGACCTTCGGCGATGCTCGAGATCAGGGGAACGCTGCTCATCTCATCGCCTCCTGCCGTGCCAGGCTCGCACGCGCGCCGGCATCGCCTCGGCGTGCGCCTCACGGATCTCACGGCCGGTGTGGTGCAGGAACACGTCGTCGAGGGTGGGCTGGTGGACGTGCACGTTCAGGACGGGCACGCCGACCGTCTCGACCAGCGCCGCAACCGCGTTCTCGCCGTTCTCGACGAACACGCGCGCTCCGCCGGACACGTCCTGCACCTGGTACCCGGCGCGCCGCAGCGCCGCGATGGCGGCCGCGTCGTCCGTGGTCCCCAGGTCCACCGTGTCGGCGCCGATCTCCGCCTTCAGCGCCCGTGGCGTGTCGAGCGCGACGATCCTGCCGTGGTCGATGATCGCGATGCGGTCGGCGTTCTCGGCCTCGTCCATGTAGTGCGTGGTGAGGAAGACGGTGACGTTCGACTCCTCACGCAGCCGCAGCACGTCCTCCCACATCAGCGCGCGCGTCTGCGGGTCCAGCCCGATCGTCGGCTCGTCGAGGAACAGCACCCTCGGGACGTGCATCAGCGCCCGGGCGATTTCCAGGCGGCGCGCCATCCCGCCGGAGAACTCCGATACGAGGTCGTAGCGCCGGTCGCTCAGGTCGACGAGCTCGAGCACGCGGGCGATGCGCCCGTCAACCTCGCCGCTGGGCACGCGATACAGAACGGCGTGGAAGCGGAGATTCTCCTGCGCCGTCAGCCTGTCGTCGAGCGTCTGATCCTGGAAGACGAGGCCGATGTTGCGCCGCACCGCCTTCGGCCGCGCGGCGACGTCGAAGCCCGCGATCGTGACCTGCCCGGCGGTTGGCTGGGCGAGGGTGCAGAGCATGTTGATGGTCGTCGACTTGCCCGCGCCGTTTGGGCCGAGAAACGCGAACACCTCGCCCTCGCGCACGTCGAAGCTGATTGCGTCAACGGCGGTGAACTCGCCGAAGCGTCTCGTCAGCTCGCGGACCTCGATCACGTTGGGACGTGCCTCCGGGACGGCGACGTCACGGCCCGCCGGGCGCGTAAGGGTGCTGGCCATGGGCCCTATTCTCGTCGCCGCACGGCCACTGTCCATCGGTGTCGGACACGGACCCGTATCGGTACTTTCCGCAGCAGGGCGCCCGCCCGCCCTCTGCGTGCGGTGCTTAGGGCGTATCTCGATATGCCTGCACGTCTGGATGCGACCGATGGCCTTCGCTGAGCTTTGTCCTCGGGCTCGACATGGGCCCACCATGCCTTCGCCCTTGCGTCCGCGCTCCGCTCGACCCTAGGCCGCCCCAGCCGCACATCCCTATCGAGATACGCCCTCAGCCCACGCCTTCGAGCAGCTCGCCCGCCGAGCGCAGCTCCAGGCCACGCGCGAGAATCACGATCGTCTCCAGGCGTGGCGAGCGCTCGCAGCGCTCCAGCAGGCTGATCTCGGTGCGGTGTAGACCGCAGATCGCGGCCAGCGCCTCCTGCGACAGGTCCCTGCGCTCGCGATGGCGACGCAGGTTGTCGGCGAACTGCTGGCGCTCGGGCTTGGCCGATCTCACGCCGTCAACTCTCGCGTCCCGCAGACGGAAGGTCTACAGACAAGCGCCAGTCGGACAAAACATCGCCCGATGGCCGTGTCGTGGCATATAGGCGGTGACGTATGAGCTGGGCGCCGTGCCGGGCGCCGCATCCCGCCTCCGCAGCCGAGCGGTACGCGGGAATCAGAAACACTCGCTTATTCTACTGACCAGCCCACTGACCTGGCCTGGCTCGGCCCACGTGGTGGCGGTGAGTGGTGGGGCAAATGGCGGGGGCAGGATTCGAACCTGCGAAGGCTGAGCCGCGAGATTTACAGTCTCGTCCCTTTGACCGCTCGGGAACCCCGCCGGGGTTGACGAGGATAGCGATCAGCCGGGCACGCGCAATGACAGCGGTTGCCCTGCTTCCACCTCGAACGAGGCGTACTTGGGTCCACCCAACAGGATGCTGTTGCCGCCGCCGACCGCGTGAGCGGGGATGAACCAGCAACGCCCATCCGCAACATGCACGAACAGATAATCGATGCGGTGCGGTTCCAGGCGCTTGACGAGACCGTTCCAGCTCCTGTTTCCTCCCTTGGTACACACCGTCACCTCCCAGCGGCCCTTCCGGTAGACGGTTGAGGTCTTGACTTGCACACGCAAAATGGCCTCTCCTGCCTCGGCAAGAAGATCGTAGTTGGGACTATGACCGACCGGGATGTAGATCGCGTATCCTCGCGAGCCAAGCCAGGCCATCGCAGAGAGCTCTCCCAAGTCTCCCTGTCGGCGTGTTGAAAGTTCCCGCACAACCCAAACATACGTTCGGGTCCGGACAGGAAGATCTGCCCTACGACGCCTCGCGCAGCTGCTGGGCGTCGGGCAGCGTTTGGAGCTTCTTCAGCGTCCGGCTCTCGATCTGGCGGACCCGCTCGCGGGTGATGTTGAACGCGCGACCGACCTCCTCCAGCGTGCGCTGGCGCCCGCCGGTGATGCCATAGCGCATCTCGATCACCTCGCGCTCGCGCCGCGGCAGCACCGACAGCACGCGACCGACGTTCTCGCGGCGCATCGCCTCGGAGGCGATCTCGAACGGCGATTGCATCGTGTCGTCCTGCACGAAATCCGCCAGCTCGGAGCCGTCCTCGTCGCCGACCGGCTTCTCCAGCGAGACCGGCTGCTGGGCCATGCGCATCACCTCGCGCACCTCTGCCGTGGAGCATCCGAGCTCTGTCGCGATCTCGGCGCTGGTCGGTTCGCGCCCCAATCGCTGGATCAGCGCACGTTCGGCGTGGATCGCCTTGTTCAACCGCTCGACCATGTGCACGGGGATTCTGATCGTCCTGCTCTTGTCGGCGATCGCCCGCGTCACAGACTGGCGGATCCACCAGGTCGCGTACGTGGAGAACTTGTAGCCCCGGCGGTGGTCGAACTTCTCGACTGCCCTGATCAGCCCCAAGGACCCCTCCTGGATCAGGTCCAGAAACGTCAGCCCCCGGCCGACGTATCCCTTCGCGATCGATACGACCAGGCGCAGGTTCGCCTCGACCATGTGCTGCTTGGCGGCCATGTCGCCCCGCTCCACCCGCTTGGCCAGGGACACCTCCTCCTCGGCGCTGAGCAGCGGGACCTGCCCGATCGAGCGCAGATACAGTCGCAGCGAGTCCATGCTCGGATCGACGTCCATCTCGATCTCGGGCTCGCTCGTCCACCGGGTGATGACGCCCGGCAACTCCTCCGCCTCCACCTCGACCACGGCCGAACTGTCCGCGGCAACTGCTTCGACACTGGTGCTCAACACTGGACCCCCATCCCAAACGGCTCCCCGACCGACGAGCTGAGTGCGGAGTGATACCAGAATCCGGCGCCCACTACGCGGGCGCTAGGCTTGGCTTTAGTGCGGGCGACTCGGCAGATCAACGCGCCGGCTGCGGCGCATCCGTACGGCGACGACGTCCAGGCGCGCGCGCCCTCGGTCCCGGTCGGCCTGTCGCGTGTCGGGGTCACTGGCGTCGAGAAGGTCGTGCGCATCCGCGACGAGCTGTTTCTCGCGCGCATGGACTGCTTCGTGGATCTCGGCCCAGACCAGAAGGGCGCCCACATGTCCCGGTTCGAGGAGGTCGTCAACGAG
The DNA here is from genome assembly GCA_963767255.1 of uncultured Solirubrobacterales bacterium. Taxonomy (GTDB): domain Bacteria; phylum Actinomycetota; class Thermoleophilia; order Solirubrobacterales; family Solirubrobacteraceae; genus Palsa-744. The sequence goes on from CAVYDM010000018.1 coordinate 27,208, forward strand.
GCGATCGGCGAGGTCGTGCTCAGCGAGTCGCCGTTCCGGGCCGAGACGCTGGCCCAGCACATCGCCGAGCTCGTGCGCGCCCGTCAGGACGCTCGGCGCGCCGAAGTCACGATCGCGGCGCGCTATCCCGAGCACAAGCCCGCTCCCGTCTCGGGCGTCGCCACGCAGGAGATCTACACGCTCCTCGGCCGCGCCGCCGCCTTCGAGCACGGCACGCGCCGCGTCGTCGGAGTCTCGGCCACCGGCATGACCGCCTGTCCGTGCGCTCAGGAGCTCGTGGCAACACGCGCGGGGGCGCGCCTGCGCGAGGACGGGTTCTCAGGCGAGCAGATCGAGCGCGTCCTCGACTTGGTCCCGGTCGCAACCCACAATCAGCGCGGCCTGGGCACGCTGCACGTCGGCTGTGTCGAGGATTGCGATGTCGAGATCGACGCGTCGGTGCTGCTGGAGATCGTCGAGTCGAGCATGTCCTCGGAGATCTATGAGCTGATGAAGCGCTCCGACGAGGTCGCCGTCGTCGAGAAAGCCCACGCGCGTCCCAGGTTCGTCGAGGACTGCGTGCGCGAGATGCTCGCCGGCCTCGTGACTCGGTTTCCCGACCTGGACGGCGCCAGCTTCGTCTCGGCCCGCCAGGAGAATCTCGAGACGATCCATCAGCACAATGTGCTCGCTGAACGCTATGGACTGCTCTCGGAGCTGCGTCACGAGATCGACGCCGGGACGCCCTCGCGCCATCACACGACGCTCGACGGCTGGCTCGCCGCCGGGGCGGCCGGGTCGGCCGGGGCGGTTGGGTCAGCTGCCGCCGCTACACCCGATGGCTCCGCGGGCACGGGTGTAAGCGCGGATGCCCGGGACGCCTCTCCGTCTCAGCCGCCGGCCTGAGCTCGCGCCAGGCGCCGGCGCAGCCCGAAGAAGTAGTCCAGTCCCGAGACGACCGTCGCGAGCACCGTCGCATACAGCAGCAGCGACACCCATAGCGGCTGGCCGTGCACCGCGATCAGCGCCAGGATCAGCGCGATCTGCATGCACGTCTTCAGCTTGCCCAGCATGCTCGCTTCCATCACCACCCCCGCCTGGGTCGCGCCGAGCCTGAGCACCGTGACCGCGAGCTCGCGCGTGATGATCACCATCGCCACCCACGCTTCCACGCGGTTCAGCGACACCAGCGCGATCAGCGCCGCCACGATCAGCAGCTTGTCCGCGAGCGGGTCCATCAGCTTGCCGAACGTCGTGACCGTCTGGCGCGAGCGGGCCAGGTAGCCGTCGACGAAGTCCGTCAGCGACGCGGCCGCGAACACGATCGCCGCGAGCACATCCCCCTCCCGGGTATTGCCCAGCAGCGCGACCACGAGCACCGGCACCAGCATGATGCGCAGGACCGTCAGCATGTTCGGGAGGTTCAGCGGGAACACTTCGCTTAAGCATTATGCCGACATCGAGCCGAGCGCCGGAGGAGGTGGAGAAAGGGTGGTTCGGATCGCCACGTCCAGACCGCAGATGGCGGCGAGCGCTACGACTCAGGGCGAGTCACTTTCCAACTTTTCCAGCTTGCTCTCATTTTAACCCCATATCGGCCGCATCTGGCGGTTGGCCGTTCTCCTTCGGAGGGTCCAAACGCGATGAGCTCACTTGTGCTGTTCATCATCCTGACTGTCGGCATATGGTGGTCAGCCGCGACGCTTGTGTTGGCCATGTGTCGGGTTGCGGCCCGGGCAGACGAGCACAGTGGACAACAGGGCTGGTAAAGATTTGCTCGGGACCGTATTTGCTCGGGACCGTGAGGGTACGGTACGGCCGAGAAGGAGGGGAGGAGATGGAGAGGAGGAGGTCCACCTCCCTCGGGTGGACCTCCTCCTCAGGATAGGGCCAGGTGGGCCCTCCTCCTCTTTGCGCTCTAGTCTCCTCCTCCGTTGCGCGCTCTCCTTGCTAGGAGATCGTCACCGCGGATCCTGTGAACGACCCCTTGTTTACCTTCTTGGCCTTCTTTGGCTTCTTCTTGCCAGCGGTAGAAACGCCGCAGGTGGCGCCGCCAGTGAACGTCTGTGACACGGTCCCCGCGATGCTCTCACCAGAGAAAGGACCGCTTGTGAGGGTGCCGCCCAGGCTCACAGGCACTTCGGTCAGCGGCATGCTGAACGTGCCCGAGGAGACGCCCGACCACTTGATGTTGATGTTCGTTTCCACCTCTGCCGCGCCTGCTTCGGTCAGCACCGAGCAGCTCACCGCGTCAGCGGTCTTCAAGTGCGCGTTGTAGGAAGCGCCTGTGAAGCCTTCTTCACCTGAGCATCCCGACAGCGTCCCCTTGATCGAGATGTTCTGAACTTGGGGCGTCTCGCTCAGTCCCGGCGAGAGCTTGATCGTCCCGCTGTTGCCAGTACATTCCGTCGCCGTGGCCGCACTGGCCGACGCTGTGGAAACCCCCATCGCTCCGAGCGGGACCGCCAGCGCCGCGAGCACAGACCACCATGCAAATCTGGTTCGCATTTTCCCCCATCCTCTCTTCGGTTGCCGGTCATCTTCCCCGGTTATTGTCCTTATCGACCTATCAAACGCCTTCGGGCCGCATAGGTTGGCCAGAGGCGGCGAGATTATGGAAGCGGTGCGTAGAGATCGGTGGGTTCGAGGAGTACTGTTAACGAAGTGACGTAGACTCAACGGTTGAGAGACGGGGACGATGTGCTGATCGAGCGTAATCGACTTATCACGGCGGGTTCGCGCGTACGGCTGCGGCTGGCTGGCGATGACCGGCTCGTGGCGTTCGTTCGCCGCGGCGATCGCACCGCGTTCGAGGTTCTCTACGAGCGCCATGCCGGCGAGCTGCTGTCCTTCTGCGTCTACATGCTCAGCTCCCGGCAGGATGCGGAGGACGCCGTTCAGGCGACGCTCATGTCGGCCTACCGCGCGCTGCGCGTGGACGAGCGACCGATTGCGTTGCGACCGTGGCTGTTCGCGATCGCCCGCAACGAATGCCTGAGCATTCTGCGCAAGCGCCGCCCGACGGTCGAGCTCAACGGCGAGCCGGCGCTCGGAGGGGACCCGTCGAGAGAACTCGAGCTCCACGAGGAGGTCGGCCACATCATCGAGGGTCTGCGCGGGCTGCCGGAGAGCCAGAGGGCCGCGCTGGTCCTCGCGGAGCTGCATGGTCTCAGCCAGGTCGAGATCGCCGCCGTGCTGGGTGTCCGGGCCGAGCAGGTCAAGGCGTACGTCTACCAGGCGCGATCGAACCTCATCTCCGAGAGGCGCGCGCGCGAGACCGACTGCCGGGAGATCCGTGAAGAGCTCGCAAGCGCTCGCGGGGCGGCGCTGCTGAAGGGACGTCTTCGCCGCCACGTGCGCTCTTGTGCGGACTGCCGGGTGTACGCGGACGGAGTCGCGCGCCAGCGCCGTCAGCTCGGAGCCCTGCTTCCCCTGGTGCCGCCGTTACTGCTCAGGTACCACGCGCTCGAGGACGCACTCGGCATTGGCGCCGTGGATCCGGCCACGTATGCGGGGAGCGCCGCCGTAGGGGGGTCGGCGGCGGGCGCCGCAGTGGAGCTGGCCGGCGGCGGGGTCAAAGCGCTCGCGGTCAAGGTGGCGGCCGGCGTGGCCTTTGTGGGCGCCGGCGCGGGCGTGGGAGCTTCGGTGATCGGTGTCCCCATCGCTCCGCTGGAACAGGCGCCGCACGTCGCGACCGCGGCTCGATCCGCACGGACCGCACGTTCCTCGCTGCTGGCCTCCTCGGCTGAGCCGGCGGGCACAGCCCGTTTGGGCCGGTCCGGCTCGGCACCCGCCGGACGCCCACAAGTGGGCGGCGGACCCTTGCACACCGGCTCCGCGGGCCAGCCGTCCGTGTCGCCCACCCGGCAGGGTTCGCCGGCGGCCGGTGACGGTGGGGGATCCGGCGGTCAGAGTGGCAGCGGTCCCGGCGACACCGGCAACGAACGCGGCTCAAATCAAGAACACCGGCAGCAGAGCGAAGACCAGCAGCAGGGTAAAGCAGAACGCCAACGCGAGAGCGAAGAAGACCGGCGGGAAAGCAAAGAACGCCAGAAGAAGCGAGAACAACGACGCGAGGCGCCCGAAGAACATAAACCTGCTGAACACAAACCTGTGGGCGGGTCTTCTCCGCCCGAAAGCGAAGAAGAACGGCAGATCAAGCGCGAAAAGCGCGAACAGCGACGTAAGGCGCGCGAAGAACACAAACCTGTGGGCGGGTCGTCTCCTCCGCCCGAAAGCGAAGAAGAACGGCAGATCAAGCGCGAAAAGCGCGAACAGCGACGCGGGGCGCGCGAAGAACGCGAACAAAGGGAAGCCGAATCGGGCGAATCGGGATAAGCAGAGCTATCTCTTTCCTCTATCTCTTTTTCTTGGAGGCCTTGTACTTAAAGTGATCCTTCTTGTTGACCGCGCTCGTGCCGGCCGAAGTTGCGACGGTGACGTCGATGGTGCCGGCTGTACCGGCGGGGGACACCGCTGTGATCGACGTTGAGGAATCGACGTTGACTTCCGTCGCTGGCGTCGCTCCGAACTCGACCGTCGCAGGGGCTGCGAAATTGGTTCCGGTTATCGTCACCAACGTTTCTCCGGTCGCCGGTCCGCTCTTTGGCGTCACTCTCTTCACCGTCGGCAGCTGTGCCGACCGCTGCTCGCATCCCCCAGCTTCGTTGCTCCACATCTGCTGGTAGTAATAGAGATCGCCGTCGATCACCTGGTTGTAGTTGGAGCCGTCAGGGGACTTGCCGAGCGGTTCGCCGTATTCGGTCGCTACCTTGAAGGTGCGACACTTGTCGGCGACCTCTTCGCCCTTGCTGTCATACCAGGCGTTCAGCTCGGGATCCGTGACCGACTCGCTGTGCTCGTGGGCGAGTCCGCCGCCGATCGTCGCATCCGAGGGGTTGTCGTTGGGATGTTCTTCGCCGTAGTCGCAGTTCAGGCCGTCCACGTAAGGATCGTTCGCGTACACGATGACCGCTTTTGCCACTTCTATGTAGCCGTGGTAGGCGCAGTAGGCGGCGTGCTTGGCTCCATCGGAGCATTCGTGGCCTGAGGCTTCAAAGCAGCTTTCGACGCCGGGTGGCGTAAGCAGGAAGTACTCGTGCTCCAGGTCCATGGGCAGTTTGTGCGCTTCCACATATTTGACGATCTCCGCGCGAAGCTGTTCGTCTGTGAGGCAGATCGGCGCTGCCGAGCAGCCGTTCGCCGGATAGGGTTCCGTGTCGATCTGCGCCCCGCCAAAATGCGAGTCGTAGTTGGCGAATTCGCCCGCTTTGTCGCTGTACTGGATCAGCACCGAGTCGGTGTTCTGAACGCCGCCGCTGTCGTGGGCAAGGTCTTCGAAATACCTGTCGAGCCCAGACTCGTACCCGGCCGGGTATTCGGGTCCTCCCGCAGGATCCCAGTAGAGCGGGTAGTTGGTGTTCGACGGCATGACCGGCCCGCCGTGGTATTCGACCGGCGAGTTGCCTGACCCGGACGGCTTGACCTGCGCGTGTATCTGCCTCTGCGCGGGCGCTCCAGGGACCTGCTGGTAGCTGAGCGTCTTGCCGGGCAGACGCACGATCACCGCCGAGGCGCTTGCGCTCCCGACGGCGAGCATCGCCACGACCAAGAGCCCCGCCAGACCTATGCGGCGCCTGCGGAGGTGTCGGCCCGACGGGTCCGGATGAGTGTTCCCGCTACGGTTACCCGACGATACGCCGTCAAGAGCCTTCATGATTTCCCCCTTCACGATCCTCCCAACTGACATCTGGAGCATCTGCCAACTTCCTGAGCTTAGACCCCCAGAGCCCATTCCACGAAATTCCACGTCCAACTAAACGACATCGACCCGCGGAAGTTGGACGGCGATACGGGTAGACGGCGAGGATGAGGGCCCCGCACCGGTGGCCCCGGGGGGGGCCTGCAAGAGTCCCTGACCCGGGCCAAGCTCCTTCGTCCGCGCGATCCGGCGATCAGTAGCCGACCGAGTAGAAGCTGATCCGCCGGCACCCGTCCAGCTTGTAGTGCCCCAGCGCCCGGTGGCTCGTGAACACGACGATGTGAGGGTTTTCGCAATGGATGACACCCGAGTCCTCGTGCGCGTGCACGACCGTGTCCGGATTGGTGCCCGTCCATACATAGTTGACCGTGTCGTTGGCATAGATGAAGTTCGGGCCGTTCCCCGCGTGTATCGAGGCGCTCTGCCAGCTCGGCCAGCCCGACGGGTGGTAGTCGCCCCAGATCACGTCGCCCGCGTTGGCGCCGTAGATCGTGTCGTCGCCGTATCCGCCCAGCAGGTAGTTGTGCATGTCCGGTCTGCCCACGAGCGTGTTGCGCAGCCCGCTCGGCCCCCTGTCCATCACCAAGTGCTGATCGGGTGGCCAGCCCGCGTGGCTGGTCATCGCCAGGGTCGGGGCCGCTGCAACGCATAGCGCTGCGAGCAGGAGGACGGCCAGCACCTGGGCGAGGCGGCGTCGAGCGATAGGGTGGGTGACCATGCCGCTGATACCGATGGTCATCGAGCGAACCGCGCGGGGCGAGCGCGAGTTCGACATATATTCGAGGCTGCTCAACGAGCGCATCATTTTCCTGGGCACTCCGATCGACGATCAGGTTGCCAATCTCGTCGTCGCCCAGCTGCTGCATCTTGAGTCCCAGGACCCCGACAAGGACATATCGATCTACATCAACTCGCCCGGCGGCTCGGTTTACTCGGGCCTGGCGATCTACGACACGATGCGGTTCGTCAAGCCGGACATCGCGACGATGTGCGTCGGCGTGGCGATGTCGATGGGCTCGCTGCTGCTGGCCGGCGGCACGAAGGGCAAGCGGGCGGCGCTGCCGAACAGCCGCATCCTCATCCACCAGCCCTCGGCCGGGTTCGAAGGCCAGTCAACCGACATCGAGATCCACGCCCGCGAGATCCTCTCGGTCAGGGAGCGTCTCGACGAGATCTACGCCGAACACACCGGCCGCTCCACCGATCAGGTCCGTGAGGACATGGAGCGCGACCGGTTCTTCACGGCCGAGCAGGCGCTGGAGTACGGCTTGATCGATCGGGTCCTCGAGAGCCACTAGCTGCCAGTTGCGCGGCGCGCGCCGCGGCGCCAACTATGCTCGCCGGGTCCCATGGCAGGACTGACCCCGCTCGAGCGCTCGACGCTCTTCCTGATCACGGTGTTGACGGCGCTCGCCGGCGCGGCGAACTACGGGACCTGGGCGCCCGTTCCGCGGTTCGCGCTGGCCACGCTGGCGCTCGCCGGCCTCGCCTGGGTCGTGTCGTTTGCGACCGAGCAGCTCGGCGAGCGCTACGGCCCGGGCGTCACCGGCATGCTGCAGTCCACGCTCGGCAACCTGCCCGAGCTGTTTGTCGTCATATTCGCGCTGAAAGCGGGTGAGCTCGTCGTCGCGCAGACGGCGATCGTCGGATCGATCCTCGCCAACGCCCTGCTCGTGCTGGGCCTGGTGATCGTCGTCGGAGCGCGCCGCGCCCCTGACGGGATCATGCGGTTCTCCGCACGCCTGCCACGCGACACGGCCACGCTGCTGCAGGTGACGGTGTTCATCATCGTCCTGCTCGGATTGTCGCTCGCCGCGCACGATCCCGCCAGCCACCACGTGCAGGCGATCTCCGCCATCGGCGCCGTCTGCCTGCTGGTGGTGTACGTCGCGTGGGTCGTCCCCTACCTGCGCTCGGACACCGCTCCGCACGAGGAGCGCGCCGACGACTCGCGCGAAGAGTCACGCGGGGAGTCGGCCGGTCCCCGACTGGGTCCCCGACTGGGTCTCGGCTCGACGCTCGCGCTGCTGATCATCGCCGGCGGGGCCTCGGCGTTCGTGTCCGACTGGTTCGTCAACGCTCTCGCGCCGGCGATCGCCGTGCTGGGCATCTCCCAGGCGTTCGCGGGCCTGGTGATCGTCGCGATCGCCGGCAACGCGGTCGAGAACGTCGCCGGCCTGGTGCTCGCGTACAAGCGCCGCTACGACCTCGCGATCTCGGTCGTCAAGAACTCGGTCGCCCAGATTGCCGCGTTTCTGTTCCCGCTGCTCGTGCTCGTCTCCTTCGCCATGTCCACCCAGCTGACATTCGCGCTCGCGCCCATCTACATCGGCGCGCTGGCGCTGACCGCGCTGACGCTCTCGCAGGTGACCGGCGACGGCGAGGCCGCCGAGTTCGAGGGCTGGGCGCTGGTCGCGCTGTACGTGATCCTGGCGGCGCTCACGCTGTATGAGTGAGTGACCCGACCCGCGTGCGCGGGCGGGGATGTGGCTGCGCCAGCCTGCGCCAGCCGCGCCCGCGTCGTGCCATGGTGGGCGCCCCGTGTGTTCTCGGATCGGGCGGGCGGGCTGCTCGTACGCAACACACGCTAGACTGCCGGATACCTCGCGCCTGGGCGGGGTTTTTGTTCGCCTGGGCCCGTCCACACACGATCGCGCAGGAGCAGATCCAGCACATGGCCCGCGGAGACGTTCGCATCGCTATCACCCTCGCATGCGAGGAGTGCAAGCATCGCAACTACCAGACGAACAAGAGCAAGCGCAACAACCCCGACCGGGTCGCGCTGCGCAAGTACTGCCGCTGGTGTCGCAAGCACACATCCCATCGGGAGACGCGCTAGCGCGGGAGCGCAGCTGTGGCCCGTGATCGCAAACGCGCAAAGCAACGTCGCGCCCGCCGGGGCGCCGCGGCCGCGGGCCATGGGCCCGAGCGGGCTCCGGCAACGCCCGCGGGCTCCTCGCCAGACGGCTCCTCCGCCGGCGACTCCTCCGCCGGCCGAGCGCAGGGCGCTGGGTCTGCGGGCGCGGGCAGGGTCGAGCGCGCCGACCTGCCCGGTGCGCTCGAGCACGCCGGCGACGTCGATGAGTTCGACGCCGCGCTCATCCGCGGCGCGGGCGGTGTCGCCGCCAACGCCGAGACGCTGTCGGAGGCCGAGATCGAGGCCGAGGCCGAGGCGGAGGGCGATCTCAGCGAGGACGAACTGCAGGAGGCCGGAGGCCCGTCGGGCCCCGGGGGTGTCGGCGGCGGCCGCGGCGGTGGGGTCGGCGATGTCGGTCCCGAGCGCGCCTCCGGTGCGCCCCTGCGCAAAGGCAATCGCGCGATCGGCTTCCTGCGCGCCAGCTGGGCCGAGCTGCAGCGCGTCCAGTGGCCCGATCGCCGCCACGTGTTCCAGGCCACGGCCGTCGTCTTGGGGTTCGTCGCGATCGCCGGCGTCTACCTGGGCGTGGCGGACACCGTCGCCAAGGAAATCGTCGAATACGTCCTCTGAGGTCTGAATGTTTCGCTGGTACGTCGTCAACACATACTCCGGTCACGAGAACAAGGTCAAGCAGAACCTCGAGCACCGCGTCGTCTCGCTCGGCCAGCAGCGTGCCGTGCGCAACGTCGTCGTCCCGACGGAGTCCGTCTCGGAGATGAAGGACAACCAGAAGGTCACCGTCGAGAAGCGCACGATGCCCGGGTATGTGCTCGTCAACATGGAGCTCAACGAGGACTCCTGGGGCGTCGTCAAGGGCACGCCCGGCGTCACCGGGTTCGTCGGCGCCTCCCAGGAGCCGGTCCCGCTGACTCAGGTCGAGGTCGATCGACTGCTGCACAAGACCGACGTCGCCACCGCCCCCCGCACGCGCGCCCAGTTCGCGATCGGAGAGTCCGTCAAGGTCGTCTCCGGACCGCTGTCGGACTTCTCCGGGGAGATCTCCGAGATCAACGACGACGCCGCCAAGCTCAAGGTCCTGGTATCAATCTTCGGCCGCGAGACTCCGGTCGAGGTCGGGTTCGACCAAGTCAAAAAGCTCTAGATCATGGCCAAGAAGATACTCACAACCATCAAGCTCCAGGCCAACGGCGGCCAGGCCAGCCCGGCCCCGCCGGTCGGCCCTGCGCTGGGCCAGCACGGGATCAACATCATGGAGTTCTGCAAGGCGTTCAACGCCCAGACCCAGAGCGAGACCGGGACGGTCATCCCGGTCGTGATCACCGTGTACGAGGATCGCTCGTTCACGTTCGTCACCAAGACTCCGCCCGCCGCCGTGCTGATCAAGCAGGCGCTGCGCATCGGCAAGGGCTCCGGCGAGCCCAACCGCACGAAGGTCGGCACGATCACCCAGGCGCAGCTGCGCGAGATCGCCGAGCGCAAGCTCGCGGACCTGAACGCCCACGACATCGACCAGGCGGCGAAGATCATCGCGGGGACGGCGCGCTCGATGGGCGTGGAGGTCGCGTCATGAGCTCCCACCACGGACGCCGCCATCGCGAGGGGCTTCAGAAGATCGATCGCGAACGCGTGTACGAGCCTTCCGAGGCCGTCTCGCTGGTGAAGGGACTGGCCAGCGCGAAGTTCGACGAGGCGGTCGAGCTGCACGTGCGCACCGGCCTGAACGTGCGCCACGCCGACGAGCAGCTGCGGGGCACGATCGCGCTGCCCAACGGTCTCGGCAGGGATGTGCGCATCGCGGTGTTCGCCCAGGGCGAGCGCGCTCAGCAGGCCGAGCAGGCCGGCGCCGACGTCGTCGGCGGCGAGGACCTGGCCAAGCGCATCGAGGAGGGCTTCGACGAGTTCGACGTGGCGATCGCCACGCCCGATCTGATGTCCGTCGTCGGGCGCCTCGGGCGGATCCTCGGTCCGTCGGGGAAGATGCCCAACCCGAAGGTCGGCACGGTCACGATGGACGTTGCCAAAGCCGTTGAGGAGTCCAAGTCGGGCAAGGTCGAGTACCGCACCGACCGCACCGCGATCGTGCACATGGTGATCGGCCGCGCGAGCTTCGACGAGCGCGCGCTGCTGGAGAACTACGCGGCGGTGATCGAAGAGCTGATCCGGGCCAAGCCCTCGGCCGCGAAGGGCCGCTACCTGCGCACGATCACCCTCACATCCACGATGGGGCCCGGGGTCAAGGTCAACCCAAGCCGCACACGTGACATCATCGAGGAGGCGCCGTCCGCGACAGCCGTCGCCGCATAGCGCCTCACAGGCCACCCAAGACCCCCGGCGGCCGGCCGATCTTCGATCGGTCCCGTAAGACCGGGACAGGAGCCAGTCAATGAACCGAGACCAAAAGGCCGCCGCGATCGCCGAGATCGCGGATCACATACGCGAGTCCCAGGCGGTGTTCGCCGTGGACTACAAGGGCATCTCCGTGCCCCAGGCCGCCGAGCTGCGCGCCAAGCTGCGCGAGTCCGACACGACGTTCAAGGTCGTCAAGAACTCGCTCACCGAACGCGCCGCCGACGAGGCTGGCGCGCAGGAGCTGAAGGAGCTGCTGCAGGGCCCCACGGCGCTGACGTTCGTGCGCGGAGACATCGCCACCGCCGCCAAATCCCTCGCCGATTACGGTCGCGCGACCCAGCTGCTGCCGTTCAAGGGCGGCTTGATGGACGGCGCGGCGCTCGATCCCGAGCAGATCCGCTCGATCTCTCGACTGCCCTCGCGCGAGGCGCTGTACGGGCAGCTCGTCGGGATCGTCGCCTCGCCGGTCAGCGGGCTCGTGCGCACGCTCGGCGGGCTCGTGGGCGGGCTGGCGGTGGCGCTCGGACAGGTGCAGCAAAAGAAGGAGTCCGGCGAGATCCCCGCCGGTGAGCCGCCCGCGGCGGAGGAGCCTGCGCCCGCGGAGGAGCCCACTGGTACTGCGGAGCCTGCTGCCGCGGAGGAGCCTGCTGCTGCTGCTGCGGATGAGCCCGCTGCTGCGGAGGAGCCTGCTGGTACTGCGGAGCCTGCTGCCGTGGAGGAGTCTGCTGCCGCGGCGGAGCCTGCTGCTGCCGCGGCGGAGGAGTCTGCTGCTGCTGCTGCTGCTGCTGCGGAGGAGGAGTCTGCTGCTGCGGAGGAGCCTGCTTCCAGCCAGGAGATCGAGGCGTACGCGGCCACGACTGTGGGGCCCTCGTCCGCCGAGGCGGAGACCGACGCACAAGCCGAGCCGGAGCAGAGCGAGCCGGCGCAATCTGACGACAACCAGGCGGACGTCTCGGCTGAGACCCAGTCCGAGGACGCCGAGACGAATCCCACCAAGGAGGACTGACACATGGCAACCAGCACCCAGGATTGGATCGAGGAGCTCAAGGGCATTTCCGTGCTCGAGCTGGCCGAGCGGATCAAGGCGCTCGAGGAGGAGTTCGGCGTCTCCGCCGCGGCCGTCGCCGCGCCCGCCGCTGCTGCCGGAGGGGCCCCCGCCGGTGGGGGCGACGGCGGCGCGGAGGAGGAGGCCTCGAGCACGGTTGACGTGATCCTCGCCGGCGCCGGCGACAAGAAGATCCAGGTGATCAAGGTCGTCCGCGCCGCGACGGGCCTCGGCCTGAAAGAGGCCAAGGCGCTCGTCGACGAGGCCCCCAAGCCCGTCAAGGAGGGCGTCGAGCGCGAGGAGGCCGACAAGCTCAAGGCCGAACTGGAGGAGGCCGGCGCGACGGTCGAGCTGAAGTAGCGGCTCGGTCGATGCGGGCGCCGGTCGCGGTGGGGACGTGGCCGGCGCGGTCTCTCTCGTTTGGGGACGGTGCGTGCGTGCGTGTGCGCATGCGGAGTTGGTCGGGTCGGTGGGGTGGCCGGCGTGGATGTGTCTCTCGTTGGACGGCCATGCGCACGCGTGCGCGCCCGCGCGTGGGGCTGTTTTTTTTGCTTGCTCTCTCCCGCCCCAGCCGATCGTCGCGATGGTCGTTCGAGCCCGGCCTTTACCTGCGCCTAACAAAAGTGCGGATTTTCCGGTAAAGTGCCCTGCGCTGGTCGATAGTCGCAGCCGTCCGGTAGGGCCGATGTCGCGCCACATACGCGATCGTCGAGGGCGGGGTCCGTGAGCGCCGGCGGCCCAACTTTGGGGCGTCGATGGTCTGTGCTATATTTGCTGGTCGCGCTCTCGGGCGCCCCTCCACGTCCGTTCCTCGCCCTCCGAAGGAGACGTTTTCTTGGCTGCTGTTGATGCTCTCCGGACGCGCCGCACGTTCGCGCGTCTCGACAAGACCGTAGATGTTCCCAACCTGATCGACATCCAGCGCCGCTCGTTCCAGTGGCTAACCGACCCCGCGGGCGGCGGCCTGCGCGAGACGATCGACGACATCTCGCCGATCGAGGACTACACCGGCAACCTCGCCGTCCAGTTCGGCGAGTTCGTGTTCGATGAGCCCGTCGCATCGCTCGAGCAGTGCCGCGAGAAGGACCTGACCTACGCGCGCCCGCTGACGGTGACCGTCGCGTTCATCAACCGCGAGACCGGTGAGATCCGCGAGCAGTCGGTGTTCATGGGCGACTTCCCGTGGATGACCGAGCGCGGGACGTTCGTGATCAACGGCACCGAGCGCGTCGTGGTGACGCAGCTCGTGCGCTCGCCGGGCGCCTACCTGATGGAGCCCAAGGATCGCGAGAAGCAGGTGTTCATCGCCAACCTGATGCCCGCGCGCGGATCCTGGCTGGAGCTGGAGATCGACAAGAAGGGCAAGGTGTTCGTCCGCATCGACCGCAAGCGCAAGCTGCCGGTGACGGTGCTGCTGCGCGCGATGGGGTATGCGAGCGACGAGGAGATCCTCAAGCTGTTCGAGGACTCGCTGTACATCCGCAACACGATCGAGTCCGACACCGAGGTCACGCGCACCGAAGAGGGCGCGCTGATCGAGCTGTTCAAGAAGCAGCGTCCGGGCGAGCCGCCGAGCGTCGACAACGCCAAGGCGCTGCTCAACCAGCTGTTCTTCGATTCCAAGCGCTATGACCTGACGCGCGTGGGGCGCTACAAGCTCAACTCGCGGCTGGGTCTCGACATCGACATCGACACGCGCACGCTGACCCACGACGACATCCTCGCGCTCGTGCGCGAGCTGGTGTTGATGCCCAAGCGCCTGGGCATCCCCGAGCACGAGACCGAGGTCGAGATCAAGGATTACGCGGCGGAGGCGATGTCCATGCCGCGCGAGCCGGTCGCCGAGCACCTCGACGAGTACGAGCACTTCGGCAACCGTCGCCTGCGCACGGTCGGCGAGCTGATCCAGGAGGCGTTCCGGATCGGGCTCTACCGCATGGAGCGCGTCGTGCGTGAGCGCCTGACGACCGAGGACGCCGACACGATCACGCCGCAGACGATCATCAACATCCGTCCGGTCGTGGCGGCGCTGAAGGAGTTCTTTGGCTCCTCGCAGCTCAGCCAGTTCATGGACCAGACCAACTCGCTGGCGGGGCTGACCCATCGCCGCCGTCTGTCCGCGCTGGGCGCGGGCGGGCTGACGCGCGAGCGCGCGCCGATCGAGGTGCGCGACGTGCACCCGACCCACTACGGGCGCATGTGCCCGATCGAGACGCCGGAGGGGCCGAACATCGGTCTGATCGGCTCGCTCAGCTCGTTCGCCGAGGTCTCCGAGTACGGGTTCGTGACGACCCCTTATCGGGTCGTCAAGGACGGTGTGGTGAGTAACGAAGTCGTGCGCCTGGACGCCACCCAGGAAGAGGAGCTGCTGATCGCGCAGGCCAACACCCCCGTGGACCCCAAGACGGGCAAGCTCAAGGGCTCAGAGATCCTGTGCCGCACGCAGGCCGGCCAATACGTGACCGTCGGCCCCAAGGACGTCAACCTGGTGGACGTCTCGCCCGAGCAGATCTGGTCGGTGGCGACCGCGATGATCCCGTTCCTTGAGCACGACGATGCCAACCGGGCGCTGATGGGCTCGAACATGCAGCGCCAGGCGGTGCCGCTGCTGAAGGCCGACGCGCCGCTGGTCGGCACCGGCATGGAGCGCCGCGCCGCGCTCGACACCGGTGACGTGCTGCTGGCGCGGAACGCCGGCACGATCGATCATGTCGACGCGACCCAGATCCTGATCGAGACGACCGGCGGAGCCAAGGACGAGTACGAGCTGCAGAAGTTCATGCGCTCCAACCAGGGCACCTTGATCCATCACAAGCCGCGGGTGCGCAGCGGTCAGAAGGTCAAGGCCGGCGAGGTGCTCGCCGACGGCTCCTCCACCGACAAGGGCGAAATGGCGCTCGGCAAGAACCTGATGGTCGCGTTCATGTCCTGGGAGGGCTACAACTTCGAGGACGCGATCATCCTGTCCAAGCGCCTGGTGCAGGACGACGAGCTGACCTCGATCCACATCGAGGAGTACGAGATCGACGCTCGCACGACCAAGCTCGGCGAGGAGGAGATCACGCGCGACATCCCCAACCGCTCGGAGGAGTCGCTGCGCAACCTCGACGATCGCGGCATCGTCCGCGTCGGCGCCGAGGTCGCCTCCGGAGACCTGCTGGTCGGCAAGGTCACGCCCAAGGGCGAGACCGAGCTGACCGCCGAGGAGAAGCTGATCAGGGCGATATTCAAGGAGAAGGCGCGCGAGGTGCGCGACACCTCGCTGAAGGTCCCTCACGGCGAGGGTGGCGTGGTGATCGACGTCAAGACCTTCCACCGCGACGCGGGTGACGACCTGCCGCCGGGTGTCAACGACCTGGTGCGCGTGTTCGTGGCCAAGAAGCGCAAGATCTCCGAGGGCGACAAGCTCGCCGGCCGGCACGGCAACAAGGGCGTGATCTCAAAGATCGTGGACGTGCAGGACATGCCGTTCCTGGAGGACGGCACGCCGGTTGACGTGATCCTCAACCCGCTCGGCGTGCCGAGCCGCATGAACGTCGGGCAGATCCTGGAGACGCACCTCGGCTGGGTGGCGGCGCAGGGCTGGTACGACGACGGCACGGAGGCCTACAAGGATGCGCACTCTCCCAGCGGCAACGGCTCCTCGGGCAACGGCAACGGGTCCGGGCGCGTGTATGTGTCCACGCCCGTGTTCGACGGCGCCACGATCACAGACGTGGATGAGGCGCTCGTGCGCTGGCAGGACGAGCACACCGGGCGCATCCGCATGGACATCGACAAGAGCCGCCGTCCGGGAGAGCAGGCGTCGGGCAAGATGACGCTGTTCAACGGTCGCAGCGGCGAGCCGTTCGCCGAGCAGGTGACGGTGGGGTACATGTACATCCTCAAGCTCCTGCACCTCGTCGACGACAAGATCCACGCTCGTTCGACCGGCCCCTACTCGCTGGTCACCCAGCAGCCGCTGGGCGGCAAGGCGCAGTTCGGCGGTCAGCGCTTCGGCGAGATGGAGGTGTGGGCGCTGGAGGCATTCGGCGCCGCCTACACCCTGCAGGAGATGCTCACGATCAAGTCCGACGATACCGTCGGGCGCGTGAAGGCCTACGAGGCGATCGTCAAGGGCGAGAACATCGCCGAGCCCTCGATCCCCGAGTCCTTCAAGGTGCTGCTCAAGGAGATGCAGTCGCTGGCGCTGGACGTCAACGTCGTCTCCGAGGAAGGCCAGCGCACCGAGATGAGTGACGAGGACGACGACCTGCTGCGCGCGGCCGAGGAGCTGGGCATCGACCTCTCGGGCGTGCGTGCCTCCGCAAACGGCGGGGCCGCCGACGAGGCGCTGGAGGGCGAGGATGCAACCGATGCGGCGGACGGCGCCGACGGCGAGCCCACGGATGGCGCCGATCTCAGCGCCGAGGAGGCGGAGTCCGCAGACGTGGCCGAGGGTGACATCGCCCCAGAGGACCTCGAGGTCGAGGAGCTGCTCGGCGAGGGCATCGCCGAGCTGGACATCGAGGCGCTGGCCGGGGGCGACCCCGAGCAGGATCTGGTCAAGGAGACCGAGACGTAGGAGCGCCCCCCGGCGCCGCCATCCCCACGGGGGGGCGGCGCACCGACACCCCCGCCGGCGGTTCGGCGGGACGCCGGGAACACCGGCATGACAGAACCGCGACCCGTCCGACCCGTCCGTTTCCCCCGCGAGCGAAAGCCAGAGCCAGATGATCGACATCAACAACTTCGACGCCATCGAGATCTCACTCGCCTCCTCCAAGCAGATCCGCAGCTGGAGCTCAGGCGAGGTGATCAAGCCCGAGACGATCAACTACCGCACGCTCAAGCCCGAGAAGGATGGGCTGTTCTGCGAGCGCATCTTCGGTCCGACCAAGGACTGGGAGTGCTACTGCGGCAAGTACAAGCGCGTCCGCTACAAGGGCATCGTGTGCGAGCGCTGTGGCGTGGAGGTCACCCGCTCGAAGGTCCGTCGCGAGCGTATGGGCCACGTCGACCTGGCCGCTCCCGTCAGCCACATCTGGTTCTTCAAGGGCGTGCCCTCGCGGATCGGATATCTGCTGGACATGGCGCCCAAGGAACTGGAGAAGGTCCTGTACTTCGCCGCATCGATCGTCACCTGGGTCAACGACGAGGCGCGCTCGAAGGACCTCGACACGCTCGAGTCCGAGGTCAACAAGGTCCTCGACTCCTACGCCGCCGAGCGCGAGGAGCGGGTGCTGGAGCTGCGCGAGTCGCTCAAGCGCCGCGAGAAGTACCTGCAGAATGGGAAGCAGACCTCCTTCAACGACGAAGACCATCTGTGGGCGGACTCGCTGGACGTGAACCTTCAGAAGATCTCCGACGATGAGCGCGAGAAGCTCGTCAAGGAGCTGCGCAAGACCTTCGACGCGGACATCGCCGACACCGAGGCATACATCGAGGATGCCGCCGAGCGCATGCGCAATGTGTGGGAGCTGTTCAAGACGATGGAGCCCAAGCAGATCGAGCACGATGAGACGACGTTTCGCGAGCTCAAGGAGCGGTTCGGCTCGCCATATGGGTTCGGCGAGTACTTCCGCGGCGGCATGGGCGCCGAAGCGATCCGCGACCTGCTCCAGCAGGTCGACCTGGAGTCAGAACGCATCGAGCTCGAGGATCAGGTCAAGACCGCCAAAGGCCAGAAGCAGGCGCGCGCGGTCAAGCGGCTGAAGGTCGTCAGCGCGTTCATCCAGTCCGGCAACAAGCCCGAGATGATGGTGCTCGACGCCGTGCCGGTGATCCCGCCGGAGCTGCGCCCGATGGTGCAGCTCGACGGCGGGCGGTTCGCCACCTCCGATCTCAACGATCTGTACAGGCGCGTGATCAACCGCAACAACCGCCTCAAGCGGCTGCTCGACCTCGGCGCGCCCGAGATCATCGTCAACAACGAGAAGCGCATGCTCCAGGAGGCAGTCGATGCGCTGTTCGACAACGGCCGCCGCGGACGCCCCGTGACCGGCCCGGGCAACCGACCGCTGAAGTCGCTGAGCGACATGCTCAAGGGCAAGCAGGGCCGCTTCCGCCAGAACCTGCTCGGCAAGCGCGTGGACTACTCCGGGCGTTCGGTGATCGTCGCCGGTCCGTATCTGAAGCTGCACCAGTGCGGGCTGCCGAAGATCATGGCGCTGGAGCTGTTCAAGCCGTTCATCATGGCTCGCTTGGTCGAGCGCAAGTCCGCGCAGAACATCAAGGCGGCCAAGAAGATGGTCGACTCGATGATCGGCGAGGTGTGGGATGTGCTCGAGGAGGTCATCCACGAGCACCCGGTGCTGCTCAACCGCGCGCCGACACTGCACCGTCTGGGCATCCAGGCGTTCGAGCCGCTGCTGGTCGAGGGCAAGGCGATCCAGGTGCACCCGCTGGTATGTCACGCGTTCAACGCCGACTTCGACGGCGATCAGATGGCCGTGCATCTGCCGCTCTCCGCGGAGGCCCAGGCGGAGGCGCGCATACTGATGCTCTCCTCCAACAACATCCTGTCCCCCGCCCACGGCGCGCCGCTGGCGACCCCGACGCAGGACATGATCCTCGGCGCCTACTACCTCACATACGGCCCCGAGGCCGAGGAGCTGGACGGGAAACGCGAGCTGCTCACCAGCGGCAAATGGCCCGCGAACGAGCCGCGCCCGCACGTGTTCAGGACCGCTCAGGAGGCCGAGCTGTCATATGAGGCCGGCGTGGTCACGCTGCACGACCTGGCCGAGTTCCGCCCGTTCGGGCGCGACGGAGGACACGTGCTCTCAACGGTCGGGCGGATCATCTACAACGACCGCATCGAGCGCGCGCTCGATGAGGCGCTTGGCGATTCCTTCGACGCGAGCAAGTACGTGTTCGTGAACCAGTCGATGAAGAAGCGCGACACGACCAGGCTGATCGATGCCCTGGTGCAGACCTACGGCGCGACCACGATCTCGCTGGTGCTCGACGCGTTCAAGGATCTCGGCTTCAAGTATGCGACCCAGGCGGGGATCACGATCTCCAAGAACGACGTGGTCGTGCCTCCGCAGAAGCAGTCGATCCTCGACAAGTACGACGCGCTCGTGGGTGAGATCTCCGACCAGTACGACATGGGCCTGATCACCCAGGAGGAGCGCCACGAGGCGGTCGTCGAGAAGTGGAACGCCGCGACCGACGAGGTCGCGGATGCGATGATCGAGAATCTCGACACGCTCAATCCCATCTTCATGATGGCCAACTCCGGGGCGCGCGGATCGTTCAAGCAGATTCGCCAGCTCGCGGGCATGCGCGGTCTGATGGCCAACCCGAAGGGCGAAATCATCGAGCGGCCGATCAAGGCCAACTTCGTCGAGGGGCTGTCGGTGCTCGAGTACTTCATCTCCACCCACGGCGCGCGCAAGGGCTTGGCCGACACCGCGCTGCGGACCGCCGACTCGGGTTACCTGACACGCCGGCTGGTGGACGTCGCCCAGGACGTGATCATCCGCGAAGCCGACTGTGGCACCGAGGAGTACATCGAGATGGTCGTATGGGGTGACGGTGAGGAGCCCAACGAAGACCTCGTCGGGCGCATCGCCGCTGCGCCGATCACGACCAAGCGCGGGCGTATGCTCGCCGAGCAGGGCTCGGAGATCGGGCGCGCCGAGCTCGCCGACATCGTGGCGGCGTTCGAGGACGACCACGCCAAGGGCACGCGCGTGACGGTGCCCGTCAGGTCGGTGCTCAAGTGCAAGGCGCCGAGCGGCGTCTGCCAGGCCTGTTACGGCCGGGCGATGGCCACCGGCGCGCTCGCGCAGATCGGCGATGCGGTCGGGATCATCGCCGCCCAGTCGATCGGTGAGCCGGGCACGCAGCTGACGATGCGCACGTTCCACACCGGCGGCGTCGCCGGTGCGGACATCACGCACGGCCTGCCGCGGATCGTCGAGCTGTTCGAGGCGCGCAAGCCAAAGGGGCTGGCCAAGATCGCCGAGCAGGACGGCAAGATCTCGATCGAGGAGACCGAGAAGGCGCTCACGGTCACGATCACCGACCAGTCCGGCGAAGAGCACAAGCACGCCTTCCCCCGGCGCACGCGCCTGTACGTGTCCGAGGGCGAGAAGATCGTCGCGGGCAAGCAGCTCAACGAGGGCTCGCTGTATCCGCACGAGCTGCTTGCGATCCGCGGACGGACCGAGACCGAGCAATACCTGGTCAAGGAGGTCCAGGAGGTCTACAAGTCCCAGGGTGTGGACATCAACGACAAGCACATCGAGCTGATCGTGCGCCAGATGCTCAAGAAGGTGCGGGTCAACCAGAAGGGCGACACCGACTACCTGCCGGGCCAGTTCGTGGATCGCTTCGAATTCGCGAAGGTCAACGACGATGTCGCGAAGGGCAAGGGCGAGGCTGCCCAGTTCGAGGACATCATCCTCGGCATCACCAAGGCGTCGCTGAACACCGACTCGTTCCTGTCGGCCGCATCCTTCCAGGAGACGACCAAGGTTCTGACCGACGCCGCTCTCGAGGGCAAGACCGACCGGTTGAACGGCCTGAAGGAGAACGTGATCATCGGCAAGCTGATCCCGGCCGCGACCGGGCTGAAGCGCTACCGGCGGATCGAGATCGAACCCTCCGAACCGCTGCCGCGCGCGATCGACGACGTCGGGTTGCTCGACCAGGATGAGATCGCCGCCGAGCTCGGCCTGTCGGGCGGCGAGGGCCTCGGCGGTTATGGCCAGGAGTTCGATGCGGACCTCGCCTCGCTGGAGAAGATCGGTGCCGGCAGCACCGACCCGGGCTTCGTCGAGGAGCTGGCCGATCTCGAGGTCCCGGACGAGTCGATCGGGGAGTAGTCCTTTTGTACGCGGTCGGGTATCGCCCGGCCGCGTATGTTGCGCACGTGACAGCGGTATAGCCTGCACCGCGCGATGTGGGACACGCTGACAACGCGCCTGGAGGGCCAGATCGTGGTGCTGGAGCCGCTGCGGGCCGATCACGAGGACGGCCTGTTCGCTGCCGCCCAGCACCCGGAGATCTGGACGTGGCTGGCGCCGATCGCCTCCACTCGCGAGTACTTCTCCGCCTGGATGACGGCGAGCCTCGTCGAGTCTGAGGCCGGCAGGGAGGGGGTGTTCGCGACGATCGACCGCGCCAGCGGGGAGCCGGTCGGCTCGACGCGATATCTGAACGTCCGCGAGGCTCATCGCGGCCTCGAGATCGGCTGGACCTGGCTTACGCCCTCGATGTGGCGGACGGGCGCGAACATCGAGGCCAAGCTGCTGATGCTCGAGCACGCGTTTGCGCGCCTGCAGTGCATGCGCGTCGAGTTCAAGACCGACGCTCGCAACGAGCGCTCCCGCGCGGCCTTGGCGGCACTGCCGGCCCAGTTCGAGGGCGTCCTGCGCAAGCACATGCTGATGCCCGGTATCGGCGTGCGCGACTCCGCCTACTACAGCGTCATCGACGAGGAGTGGCCTGGGGTATGTAGAAACCTGCAGCGCCGGCTGGCGCGGGCTCGAGGCTCTGCGCCCACTTAGTCAACTGCTGCGCCTCGGCTGAGGTGAGCCCGTGCGCGGGCGCCGTCTGCACGAGCAACGTCGGCGCGGGGCGCGCGCCGGCCCAGGCATGGCAGGCGTCGTTGAACGCGTCGTCGATCCATGCCAGCGCTTGTGAGCCGGCGTATGAATCGATCGCGTCGAGCTTCCAGTGGCCGTCGAGCGAGCGACCGGCGCCTGCACCGCGCTCGAACGCCAGGAACGGCAGGCCCGCGGGCAGCTCGAGCAGGCGCGGCAGGTACTCCTCGGCCTTCTCCTCCCAACCGCTGGCCCACACCAGATCGAACTCGGCGGCGAGGTCCCGCAGATGGCCGGCGGCCGCACGGGACAGGAAGTGCGGTATGCCGTCGATCGTGGCGTATGAGCCTTCGGCCGGTCCGGGAGAACCCGCCCAGGGCGCCTGGCCGGCGGAGCCGAACAGCGAGATCACGCCGTCGATGTCGACCATCAATAGTGGCTTCTGTCTCATGGGTTCTTTAGCTCCCATACAGGTTCGCTCCGGTAATCTGTTCAGATCGAGTGCGGCCAGTAAAGCAGCAGCTGAGCGCTGTCGATGGGCTTCAGGGTGGGCGCGGGGACGCCGATCGCTCTGAGCAGACGACAGCCACCTGGACCGCAGATCTCGATTCCCAATCTGAGCCGGATTCCCCGCTTGCCGCCCCCCACCGACCCCTGATCTACAACCGTCTATGACCCCGACCCTCGCACTAGGCATCCTGCTCGCGCTCACCTGCGCGTTCGTGGCGAACCTCGGCTTCTTCTACAAGTACAGGGGCGCCAACGCGGTTGCGGACGTCCAGGTGCGCCATCCGCTGCGCTCGGCCCGCACGCTGTTCGCCTCCAAGTGGTTCACGCTCGGCATGATCATCGCGACCGGCAGTTGGGTGCTGCACGTGGCCGCGCTTGCGCTGGCTCCGATGTCGGTGATCCAGGTCTCGCTGGCGGCGGGCATCGTGTTCATCGCGGTGATGGCCGACCGCATGTTCGGCTTCACGGTCGGACGGCGTCAGTGGATCGGCCTGTGCCTGACCGGCGCCGGTCTGGTGATGCTCGGCGTCACGCTGCCCGCGATGCACGGCGCGCACTCGCAATTCTCCCAGGCGGCGATGATCTCCTTCGAGGCCGGCCTGTTCGGGCTGGGAGGCCTGTTGATCATGGGGCCCCGCATGGGCGGTCCCGTCGAGCACCATGGTGTGATGCTCGGCGCCGCCTCCGGCATCCTGTTCGGCGTCTCCGACACCGCGATCAAGGCGCTCACCGGCATCACCAGCGCGCACGGCGTGCTCGCGCTGCTGCTCAGCCCCTGGCTGGCTGTCGCGGTGCTCGCGTCGATTGTCGCGTTCTATGCCTCGGCGCGCGGGCTCCAGGACGGGGACGCGGTGCCCGTCATCGCCGTCACCGGCACCGCCGCGAACATCGCCGGCATCGCCGGGGGAATCGTCGTGTTCGGCGACCCGATGGCGGCGAGCCCGGTCGGCGTCGTGGTGCAATCGCTGGCGTTCGTGCTCGTGATCGTCGCCTGCGCGCTGATGCCCGCCCCGATCCGTTCGGCCGGCGTTCCCGCCGCGGCATCCGCGGTGGCATAGGGCTCCCCGCGCGCGCAGGGGCTCGCGGCGCTGCTACCATCCCCGGCCGGATGCCAACCACCTCACAGCTGGTGCGCGTTGGACGCACAGCACCCAAGAAGAAGCTTGCCACGCCGGGCCTGAAGTCGGGCAAGGGGCGCAAGAAGAAGGTCGCCGCGCCACAGCGTCGCGGCGTCTGCACGCGCGTGTATACGACGACGCCGAAGAAGCCCAACTCCGCGCTGCGCAAGGTCGCGCGGATCCGCATCTCCGGCTCGATCGAGGTGACCGCCTACATTCCCGGCGAGGGCCACAACCTGCAGGAGCACTCGGTCGTGCTCGTGCGCGGTGGACGCGTCAAGGACCTGCCGGGCGTCAGGTACAAGGTCGTGCGCGGCACGCTCGACGCCGCCGGTGTCAGCGATCGCAAAAAGGCACGCTCGCAGTACGGCGTGAAGAAAAAGTAATAGTGGCCCCGTCCGTGTACAGCCCGCGCTCCCGACGGCGCCTCCTCGCCCCTGGCTGTGTCCTCGGGCTTGCCCTTGGCACCACTAAGGGCTGCGCCCTGCGTCCTTGCCAGGAACGACTATCCATCCGTCGGATAGCCCGACCCGCACACGAACGGAACCACTGATGCCCCGCCGTGCAGCCGCCCAGGTTCGCCCGGCCGAGGCGGACCCGATCCATCGCTCCAAGCTGGTTCAGCAGGTGATCAACAAGGTCATGCTCGACGGCAAGAAGTCCACAGCGGAGCGGATCGTCTACGACGCCCTCGCGCTGCTGGGCGAGCGCAGCGACGCTGACCCGATCGAGACGCTGGAGACGTCGATCAGGGCGCTGACGCCGACGCTCGAGGTCAAATCGCGCCGTGTCGGCGGTGCGACCTATCAGGTCCCGGTCGAGGTTGCCTCCAGGCGCGCACGGACACTGGCGGTGCGCTGGCTGGTCGAGTTTGCCCGCCAGCGCCGCGAGAAGACGATGGCCCAGCGGCTGGCCGGCGAACTGCTGGACGCCCAGTCGCAGCAGGGCGGCGCGTACAAGCGCAAGGACGACATCTACCGCATGGCCCAGGCCAACAAGGCCTTCGCACACTACCGCTGGTAGCGGGCCGGGGACGCGGCGCGATACTGCGTCCTCGATCGCTCGTGTGCAGAGCACACTTCGCTCACTGCGTCCTTGTCTCGCTTGGTCCTCGGCCCGCTACGTTGTGAGTGGGTACACCGAGGTTGTGTGATGCATTTCACATAGTCTCCCCTTGAAGCAAGAAGGTTCGGTACCTAAAGTTTCGGTACCAAATGTCTTCTCGGCCCGCCGACACAGCGTTCAACCCCGCCGCATCGGATCGCATCGAGCGCCACGTGTGGGTCATCTCGGGGGTGGTGATCCTCGGGATGATGATGTCGATCCTCGACACGACGATCGTCAACGTCGCGCTGCGCACGCTCTCGACCGACCTGCACAGCTCGCTCGCGCAGGTCCAGTGGGTGATCACCGGCTACCTGCTCTCGCTCGCAGCCGTGATCCCCGTCACCGGCTGGGCCGCCCGGCGATTCGGGGCCAAGCAGGTCTACATGGTCTCGCTTGTGTTGTTCACGATCGGCTCCGCGCTGTGTGGACTCTCCAACTCGATCACCTCGCTGGTGTTCTTCCGCATCCTGCAGGGCGTCGGCGGCGGGATGATCATGCCGGTCGCGATGATGATCATGGCTCAGGTCGCCGGTCCGCGGCGGATGGGCAGGGTCATGGGGTTCGTGACGATGCCCGTGATGATCGCGCCGATTCTCGGGCCGGTCGTCGGCGGGCTGATCCTCGAGAACCTGCACTGGTCCTGGATCTTCTTCGTCAACGTCCCGATCGGTCTGGTCGCGTTCGTGCTCGGCTGGCGTATGCTGCCCCGCACCGACTCCGGCGTCGCGGGGCGCCTGGACGTGCTGGGGCTGGCGATGCTGCCCGCTGGGTTTGCGGCCATCATCTACGGCGTCAGCGAACTCGGCTCGGGCGCCGCGCTGGGCTCGGGCGAAGTGATCCTCCCGACGCTCGCGGGTGTCGTGCTGATCGTGCTCTTCTGCCTGCACGCCCTGCGTATCGAGAACCCCCTGCTCGACATCCGCATGTACGCCAACCGCGTGTTCGCCGGCGCCGCGTTCATCAACTTCGGCCTCGGCGCCGCGCTGTTCGGGGCGATGATCCTGGTGCCGCTCTACTACCAGGAGGTGCGCGGACAGAGCGTCATCAACACCGGGTTGCTCACCGGTCCGCAGGGGATCGGTGCGCTGATCGCGATGCCGCTCGCCAGTCGCCTCACCCAGCGCTTCAGTGGCGGTCGCGTCGCGCTCGTCGGGATCTTGATCCTGTGCGTCTCAACGATTCCGTTCACGTTCATCGGCGCAAACACCTCGATCGTGGCCATCTCGCTCGTGCTGGTCGTGCGCGGCCTGAGCATCGGAATGTGCTTCATGCCCGCGATGAGCGCCGCATTCGCGGCGATGCGCCCGGAGCAGATCTCCGACGCCACGCCGCAGATCAACGCGCTGCAGCGGACCGGTGGCGCGATCGGCACCGCGATCCTGGCGGTGGTGCTCCAGCGCGCGGGAGCGCACGCGCACTCGCCGGCCGAGCTCGCGAGCGCCTTCGACACCGCCTACTGGTGGGCGCTCGGGATCGCCGCTCTGTCGCTGATCCCCTGCTTGATGCTGCTGCGGGCGGAGAGCCCGCGGGCACAGCAGCCGGCTCTCGATCAGGCGGGCGACGCCGCGATCGAGGCGATCGGCGCGTAGGTACTCGCGATGAATCCTGACCCAACAGTCAGCCAACCGGAGGCTTCGGTCCCCGAGGCCGTCGTCCCGGAGGCCGCCGCCAAGCCGGGCGGCGAGGCCCGGTGGACAGCCGAGCTCGACGAGCTCGGCCGGGCGTTTCGCCGGGCGTTTCGCAGCCTCAACCGTTTGCGCGGGCGCGACACTCATCTCGGCGGCTCGGAGATCAGCCACGCCCAGTTCGAGCTGCTGATCGAGCTGTACGAGCGCGGCGAGCTGCCGGCCGGAGAGCTGGCGGCAGCGGCGCGGCTGACGCCCGGGACGGTCACGCAGATGCTCGAGCACCTCGCCGCCTGCGGCCACGTCGAACGGGCGCGTTCGGACACAGACCGCCGCGTGGTCGTCTCCCGACTGACGGTGCAGGGTGCGCGCAAGATCGAGGCCAAGCGCGCCGCGTGGCAGGAGCGCTGGGAGTCGGCGCTTGAGGGCATGGGACCGCGCGAGCTGCGGGCCGCCACACGCGTGCTCCAGCGGCTGGGCGAGGCGTTCGAGGATGCGCCCGTCGCGGAGCCGTGCCCCGAGTCGCCGCATGCGGCCCTGAAGCACGGCGTGCAGGCGAAGACCGCCCAAAATCCTCTGCTATAGTCGGCTCCGCCTCGCGTACGGGCACGGTCGTGCGAACAGGTTCGGCGCAGGCGCGTAACTCAAGATGGAGATCACTTCGAGCACATAGCGTCGCGAACCGGTCCAGACACGACCAGCAGCGCGCGTGGGCCCGAGGGGCCCATTTTTTTGCCCCGATCCGGCCCGTCTCGACATCCACCTCACAGCCACCAGAACCCGATCCATGCCACGTAAGTTCTCACTCGAAAAGACCCGCAACATCGGGATCATGGCGCACATCGACGCCGGCAAGACGACGACGACCGAGCGCATCCTTTACTACACCGGGCGCACCTACAAGATCGGCGAGGTCCACGAGGGTGCGGCCGTCATGGATTGGATGGAGCAGGAGCAGGAGCGCGGGATCACGATCACCTCAGCCGCCACGACCGCGCAGTGGAAGGATCACCGGATCAACATCATCGACACGCCCGGCCACGTCAACTTCACGGTCGAGGTCGAGCGCTCGCTGCGGGTCCTGGACGGTGCGATCGCGCTGTTCGACTCCGTCGCGGGCGTCGAGCCCCAGTCCGAGACCGTCTGGCGCCAGGCCGACAAGTACCACGTCCCGCGGATCGCCTACATCAACAAGATGGACCGCACCGGCGCCGACTTCGACAAGGGCGTGCAGACGATGATCGACCGCCTCGGCGCGCAGCCCGTCCCGATCCAGCTGCCGATCGGCTCCGAGGGCGATTTCGAGGGCGTTGTTGACCTCGTCGCGATGCACGCGGTCGTCTACAAGGACGAGCTCGGCACCGAACAGGAGATCGTCGCGATCCCCGAAGGCATGGCCGAGCGGGCCGCGGCCGCGCGCGAGCACCTGCTGGAGGAAGTCTCCCACTACGACGACGAGCTGCTCGAGCTGATCCTCGAAGAGGGTGACATCCCGGAAGAGCTGCTCAAGCAGGCGATCCGCAAGGCGACGCTGTCGACCAAGCTGACCCCCGTGCTGTGCGGTTCGTCGTTCAAGAACAAGGGCGTGCAGCCGCTGCTGGATGCGGTGATCGACTACCTGCCCTCGCCGCTGGACGTGCCACCCGTAACCGGGACCGAACTGGTCCGCGGAGAGGAGGGCGAGCGCGAGGTAACTCGCCACGCCGACGACTCCGAGCCGTTTGCCGCGCTGGCGTTCAAGATCATGTCCGACCCGTACGTCGGCAAGCTGACCTACTTCCGCGTCTACTCCGGCCACCTGGAGGCTGGCGCGCGTGTGCTGAACGTGGGCACCGGGCGCACCGAGCGGATCGGGCGCATCCTGATGATGCACGCCAACGACCGCGAGGAGGTCGCAGAGGTCTACGCGGGCGACATCGCCGCCGCGGTCGGCATCAAGCAGGTGGTGACCGGCGACACGCTCGCTGCACCCGATGCGCCGATCCACCTGGAGAACATCACTTTTCCCGAGCCGGTGATCAAGGTCGCGGTCGAGCCGAAGACGAAGGTCGACCAGGAGAAGATGTCGATCGCGCTGGGGCGTCTGGCGGAGGAGGATCCGACGTTTCAGGTGCGCACCAACGAGGAGACCGGCCAGACCGAGATCTCCGGCATGGGCGAGCTGCACCTGGAAGTGCTGGTCAACCGCATGAAGCGCGAGTTCGGCGTAGCGGCGAACGTCGGGCGTCCGCAGGTGTCCTACCGCGAGACCGTGCGTGGGACGGTGGAGAAGGTCGAAGGCAAGTTCGTTCGCCAGACCGGCGGCTCGGGCCAGTTCGGCGTGGTCTACATCGATCTCGAACCGGCGCCCGGCGAGGGGTTCGAGTTCGTCAACAAGATCAAGGGTGGCAACATCCCCTCCGAATACATCCCGGCGGTGGAGAAGGGTGTCGAGGAGGCGCTGGAGAACGGCGTCAAGGCCGGCTACCCGATGGTGGACGTGCGGGTCACGCTGACCGACGGCAAGTACCACGACGTCAACTCCTCGGAGATCGCGTTCAAGGTCGCGGGCTCGATCGCGTTCAAGGAGGCCGCCCGCCGCGCCAAACCGGTGCTGCTGGAGCCGATCTTCGCCGTGGAGGTCGTCACCCCCGAGGACTTCCTCGGCGAGGTGATCGGCGATCTGAGCCGCCGGCGCGGGCGCGTGGAAGGGCAGGAGCGCCAGGGCAACGCGCTTGCGGTCACCGCCAAGGTGCCGCTGAGTGAGATGTTCGGCTACGCGACCGACCTGCGCTCGAACACGCAGGGGCGCGCCAACTACACGATGCAGTTCGAGGGCTACGAGGAGGTTCCGCCGAACATCGCCGAGAAGATCGTCGAACAACGTACGGGGGAGCCGGTCCCGGCCTAGAGGTACCGCCTAGAGACACACGCTGGTCCGATGAGCTTTTACAGCATCATTGGGCCGGCAATTGCAGACGACGGACAAGCAGCGAACACGCAACACCGCGTTTAGATAGATTTCCCAGGTTCGCCATACAACAGGCGAACATCCAAGTCGATACAGGAGCGAACAGTGGCGAAGGAGAAGTTCGAGCGCGACAAGCCGCACGTCAACGTCGGGACCATCGGTCACATCGATCATGGCAAGACGACGCTGACTGCTGCCATCACGACGGTGCTGGCGGAGAAGATGGGCGGCGAGGCCCGTAGCTTCGAGGAGATCGACAACGCTCCCGAGGAGAAGGAGCGCGGTATCACGATCGCCACCTCGCACGTCGAGTATCAGACCGAGAACCGCCACTACGCACACGTGGACTGTCCCGGTCACGCCGACTACGTCAAGAACATGATCACCGGCGCGGCGCAGATGGACGGGGCGATTCTGGTCGTCTCGGCGGCCGACGGCCCGATGCCGCAGACGCGCGAGCACATCCTGCTCGCCCGCCAGGTTGGCGTTCCCTACATAGTCGTGTTCCTCAATAAGGCCGACATGGTCGATGATGAGGAGCTGCTGGAGCTGGTTGAGGTCGAGGTTCGTGAGCTGCTGAACGAGTACGACTTCCCCGGCGATGACATCCCGTTCATCACCGGTTCGGCGCTGAAGGCGCTCGAAGGCGACGAGGCTTACAAGGAGAAGATCGTCGAGCTTGCCGCGGCGCTCGACAGTTACATCCCCGAGCCCGTGCGCGAGCTCGACAAGCCGTTTCTGATGCCCGTCGAGGACGTGTTCTCGATTACCGGGCGCGGCACCGTGGCGACCGGTCGTGTCGAGCAGGGAATCGTCAACACCGGCGACACTGTCGAGATCGTGGGTGTCCACGACACCACCACGACTGTCGTCACCGGCGTGGAGATGTTCCGCAAGATCCTCGACCAGGGCCAGGCGGGCGACAACGTTGGCTGCCTGCTGCGCGGAACCAAGCGCGAGGAGATCGAGCGCGGCCAGGTGCTGTGCAAGCCTGGCTCGATCACTCCGCACACGAAGTTCAAGTCCGAGGTCTACGTGCTCAAGAAGGAGGAGGGCGGTCGCCACACTCCGTTCTTCACGGGCTACAGGCCACAGTTCTACTTCCGTACCACCGACGTTACCGGTGTGGCGAAGCTGCCCGACGGCGTCGAGATGGTCATGCCCGGCGACAACGTCCAGATGGAGATCGAGCTGATTCAGCCGATCGCCATGGACCAGGGCCTGCGGTTCGCCATCCGAGAGGGCGGCCGCACGGTCGGATCGGGTGTGGTCTCAGAGATCATCGAGTAACACCTGTCGCCTGTGTGGCGGCGGGCAATTGGCAGTCCGATACGACGAACACAGCTCCACCGGAGGGGCGTGATGGAAAGGGGGCGGATTCCCTGGATGGGATCTTGCCCGCCTTCTGTCGCCCCGGGTTCATAACGGTGGAGGCCCGCGCCGCCACGAGCTCCATTGGGCGTCGGAGCAGGGCCAGGATGCAGTAGTGAAGAGAACGTCGACAGCACCGAGATAAGCAAGCGCACCGAGATAAGCAAGCGATAACCGAATCCCGAGCTCCACGAACGAGAACTGAGTCACATGGCGCCAGCCACCCAAAACAAGATTCGCATCAGACTGAAGGCTTACGACACCTCCGCGATCGAGTCGGCGGCCAAGGAGATCGTGGAGACGGCCACGCGCACGGGCGCGACCGTCTCCGGTCCGGTGCCGCTGCCGACCGAGAAGAACGTGTACTGCGTTATCCGCTCGCCGTTCAAGGACAAGGACTCGCGCGAGCACTTCGAGATCCGCACGCATAAGCGGTTGATCGACATTCATCAGCCGACGCCCAAGACGGTCAACTCGCTGCAGCGCCTGGATCATCTGCCCGCGGGCGTCAACATCGAGATCCGGCTGGCGACCTGAGACGAACCGATGGCGGCGATACTCGCAAAGAAGCTCGGTATGACCCAGGTTTTCCAGGAGGATGGTCGCGTCGCGCGCGTGACCGTTCTGGAGGCTGGTCCGTGTCCAGTGACCGCCATCCGCACGGCGGAACGCGACGGCTATGAGGCGGTCCAGCTGGCGTTTGGCCCAGCTCGCGAGAAGCACCTCAGCAAAGCCGAGCTCGGCCATCTGAAGAAGGCCGACGCTCCGCCGATGCGCCACCTGGTCGAGTTCCGCCTCGATGGGGCTCAACCCACCGAGCTGCAGCTGGGTGAGACGGTCACCGTCGAGTCCTTCGCCGTTGGCGCGCGCGTGAAGGTCGCGGGCACCTCCAAGGGCAAGGGATTTCAGGGAACGATCAAGCGCCACAACTTCGCCAGCGGGCCGAAGTCCCACGGGTCGCACAACGTGCGCGCGCCGGGCTCGATCGGCGCGTCCGCGACGCCTTCGCGCGTGTTGCGCGGGCTGCGCGGCCCCGGACACATGGGCAGCCGCAGGGCGACCCAGAAGGGGCTCGAGATCGTGGCGGTGGATGTCGAGAGGAATCTGTTGATGGTGCGCGGTTCGGTTCCGGGCGCACGCGGCAGCGTGGTGGAGGTGCGTGGCGATGCCTGAGACCGCCGCCAAGAAGCGCTCCGCCGCCGCCAAGGCGCCAGACGCTCCCGTGCTTGGCGCGGGCTCGGGCAAGAGCGTCGAGCTCAGTGACGGTGCGTTCGCCGTGCGCTTCAACGAACCGATCGTGCATCAGAGCGTGCGCGCCGAGCAGGCCGCGCGCAGGCGCGGGACGGCCGCCACCAAAACCCGAGGCCTGGTCTCCGGGGGCGGCGCCAAGCCCTGGCGTCAGAAGGGCACCGGTCGCGCCCGCGCGGGCTCGAGTCGCTCTCCCATCTGGACGGGTGGTGGGACCGTGTTCGGACCGCATCCCCGCGCATATACATTCAAGGTCAACCGCAAGGAGCAGCGCGCGGCGCTGCGCAGCGCGCTTTCGCTGCACGCCCAGCGCGGCTCGATCGCGGTGCTCGACACCGCGGCGTTCCCGGCGCCCAAGACGAGCCAGGCCGCCGAACTGCTGGATGATTGGGGCCCACCCGCCGAGGTGTTTCCGGCGCTCGTCGTGCTTACCGCCGAGGAGCGCGACGCCGCGCTGTCGTTTCGTAATCTCCGGCGAGTCGCGGTGCTCACGCACGAGAACGTCGGCGTCGTCGATCTTGTCGGTGCGGCATCGCTTGTGATCTCACAGGCCGCCCTCGATGCTCTGACCGCGCGGGCCGGGGGGGAGGGCAAAGACTGATGGACGCATCGCAGGTGATCATCCGGCCGGTCGTGTCCGAGAAGAGCTACGTCCTGTCGGCAGCCAACCGGTACACGTTCAGGGTTCACCCCGGCGCGCACAAGACACAGATCCGCCAGGCGGTTCAGGAGCTGTTCGACGTGCACGTGATCGAGGTCAGGACGCTCAGCGTCAAGTCCAAGCCCAAGCGTCGTGGCGCCGTCAGCGGGCGCACGCGCGTCTGGAAGAAGGCGATCGTGCAGATCCGACCCGGCGAGAGCATCCCGATCTTCCACGGCCTGGCGGCCCTGGACTAGGAGTCGAGCGCAATGGCAATTCGCAAGCCCAAGCCCACCAGCCCCGGACGACGCTTCGTCTCCTACCCGGACTTTGCCGAGATCACCAAGTCCGAGCCCGAGAAGACGCTCGTCGAGGGCCTGAAGAAGAGCGGCGGCCGTAACGCCCACGGACGCAAGACCGCCCGCCACCGCGGCGGCGGCGCCAAGCGCGCCTACCGCCGCATCGACTTCAAGCGCCGCAAGGACGGCGTGCCCGCGAAGGTGGCGGCGATCGAGTATGACCCCAATCGGTCCGCATACATCGCGCTGCTGCACTATGTGGATGGGGAGAAGCGCTACATCCTCGCGCCCCAGCGTCTGACGGTGGGGATGATGGTCGCCTCCGGCGAGGACGCCGACATCTCCGTCGGCAATTGCCTGCCGCTGTCGCGCATGCCCGTCGGCACGGTCATCCACTGCGTCGAGCTGCAGCCAGGCCGCGGCGGCCAGATGGCGCGCTCGGCCGGCGCGTCGGTGCAGCTGATGGCCAAGGACGGGGACATGGCGACGCTGCGGCTGCCCTCCGGCGAGATGCGACTCGTGCGCGCCGAGTGCCGGGCCACAGTCGGGACGATCGGCAACTCCGATCATCAGAACGTCAAGGTCGGCAAGGCCGGTCGCAAGCGTCACCTCGGTGTGCGCCCGCAGACGCGTGGCACAGCGATGAATCCGGTCGACCATCCGCACGGGGGCGGTGAGGGCTCGACCACCGCCGGCCGTCACCCGGTCACGCCCTGGGGCGTGCCGACGCTCGGGTATCGCACCCGCAAGCAGAACAAGGATTCGGATAAGTACATAGTGCGCGGCCGCAGGCGCGGGAAGGGCAAGCAGAGATGAGTCGCTCCAGCAAGAAGGGGCCGTGGGTGCAGGAGCGCCTGCTCGCTCGCATCGAGGCGTTGAACGCCGAGAACAACAAAAAAATGCTGCGCACCTGGTCGCGCGCGTCAACGATATTCCCGGAGATGGTCGGTCACACGATCGCGGTGCACGACGGCAAGAAACACGTGCCTGTGTTCATCAGCGAGTCGATGGTCGGCCACAAGCTCGGCGAGTTCGCGCCCACGCGCGTGTTCCGCGGTCATGCCGGCTCGGGGCGGGTCCGATGAGCGCCGAGGATGAGGCCGGCGTGGAGGGGGAGACCCCAGAGTCAGGTGAGTCCCAGGCGGCGGCCAAGCCGGCTGCGAAAAAACGGGCTGCAGCCAAAAAGCCGGCTGCTGAGGCGAAGCCGGCGAAGACAACGGGTGACGGCGAGGCGGCTGACGCCGCGGCCAAGCCGGCCGAGGGAGCTCCGGCTGCTGAGGCTCAGCCCACCGAGAAAAAGCCGGCTCGTGCGAAGAAACCAGCCGCCGCGGGCAAGCCGGCTGCCGCGAAAGAGTCGGTGGCCAAGTCCGATGACGCGCCCGCCAAAGCGCCCGTCGCGAGCGAGCGCAAAAAAGCCGGCTCCGCTCCCGCCAAGCCGGCGAGACGCAGGGTCGTGCGGGCCCACGCGCGGTATGTGCGCACCTCGGCGCGCAAGGCGCGTATGGTTTCAGGACATCTGCCGGGCAAGTCCGTGGGCGAGGCACGCGCTATCCTCGCGTTCACGTCGCGTGAGGTGGCGCGCGACTGGAGCAAGCTGTTGGAGTCGGCGGTCGCAAACGCCGAGAACAACCACGAACTGCTCGAGGACGATCTCGTCGTGCGTGAGGCGTACGCCGACGAAGGACCGACGATCAAGCGCTTTCGCCCGCGCGCAATGGGGCGCGCAACGCCGATTCACAAGCGCACAAGCCACCTGACGATCACGCTGACCCCGGGCTCATAGGCAGACCCGGACACATCACAAGAGACTGAGATAGAGAGAGAAGCAGAGAGCGAGATGGGACAAAAGGTTCATCCCGAGGCGATGCGCGTCGGCTACATCCACGACTGGAAGTCGAACTGGTTCAACGAGCGCCAGTTCTCCGAGTATCTCGCCGAGGACATCCGTGTTCGTGAGCACATCATCGAGAAGCTGGCCCATGCCGGCCTGTCGGACATCACGATCCGCAAGGACGCAAACGAACTCGAGGTCAACATACATACGGCCCGTCCGGGCATCGTGATCGGCAAGTCAGGCACCGAAGTCAACGCGCTCCGCCGCGATCTGCATCGCATAACCAAAAAGCAGATCAAGGTCAACATTCTCGAGATCAAGCGCCCTGAGCTAGACGCCAAGCTGGTCGCGCAGTCGATCGCCGAGCAGCTGCAGAACCGGGTAGCGTTCCGACGCGCGATGAAGCGCGCGCTGACCAGCGCGATGCGCTCGGGCGCCAAGGGCGTGAAGGTCCAGGTGGCCGGCCGTCTGGGCGGCGCCGAGATGGCGCGCACGGAAAGCTACTCCGACGGGCGCGTCCCGCTGCACACGATGCGCGCCGACATCGACTACGGCTTCTACGAGGCGCGTACCACGTTCGGGCGGATAGGGGTGAAGTGCTGGGTGAACAAGGGCGAAATCATGCCCGAGGGCTACACCGGCGCCGACCTCACCGACATGACGGCTCCCGCGTCGCCCAGCTCCGACCGCGAGGGTCGCGGTGGTCGTGACGGACGCGACGGGCGTGGCCGCGGCTCTGGCTCCGGCGGCGGAGGACGCGGCGGGCGAGGCGGCGGACGTGGCGGCAGCGGCGGATTCGGCGGCCAGGGCGGCCGCGGCCCCGGCGGTGGACGCGGCCCCGGCGGCGGCCGTGGGGCGGGCGGTCCAGGCGGTGGCGGTAGCGGTGGACGCGGTCCAGGTGGTCCTCGTGGCGGAGGAGGGCCGCGCTGATGCTGTCACCCAAGCGTGTCAAGCACCGCAAGCAGCACCGCGGACGACGCGGTGGCATCTCGCGCGGGCAGGTCAAGGTTCAGTTCGGCGAGTACGGACTCAAGGCGCTCGAGGAGGGTTGGCTCACCAACCGCCAGATCGAGGCGGCCCGCATCGCGATGACCCGCAAGATCAAGCGTGGCGGGAAGGTCTGGATCAACGTGTTCCCGGACAAGCCGATCACCAAGAAGCCGGCCGAGACGCGCATGGGCTCCGGGAAGGGCTCGCCGGAAGGCTGGGTCGCCGTGGTCAAGCCCGGCCGTGTGATGTTCGAGCTGGCGGGCGTGCCCGAGCCGCTCGCGCGCGACGCGATCCGTCTCGCCGCGCACAAGTTGCCCGTCAAGTCCAAGTTCGTGCTGCGCGAGGATTGAAGGACCACAAGCGATGAACGCCAGGGAGATGAGAGACCTGCAGGACCACGAACTCGACCAGCAGATCGCGACGCTGCGCAAAGATCTGTTCGGCCTGCGTTTCGCCAACGCCACCGGGGAACTCGACGACACCGCCGGCATCGCCCGTGCCAGACGCGACCTCGCGCGGGCGCTGACCGTTGCGCGCGAGCGAGTCCTGAGCGCTGGACAACGGACGTACGAGTAGAGATAGAGAGAGAACGGCAAAGACATGGCTGACGAAACAGACAACGAGACCGACATCCCCGAGGCTCCAGAGGAGTCCGCTGCGCCCGTGCAGGACGCCCCGGAGGCTGTCGCCGATGCGCCGGAGCCGTCCGATGCGCCGGAGCCGTCCGATGCGCCGGAGCAGTCCGATGCGCCGGAGCAGTCCGAGGGCTCGGCACCCGCAGCACAAGCGGCGCCGGTCGAGCGGCTCTCATCCAAGGAGCGCCGCCGCAAGGCGCGCTCGACGCACAGCGGCGAGGCGCGTCCGGCACGCTCGCCCGAGGAGCGCCACGCCGAGCGTGCCGCCGAGCGCAAGGCAAAGGCGGCACGCCGCCGCGCCCGTCGCCGCCAGGAACGCGAGAAACGAGCGGCCGCGCGCGGCCGCGACGGTGACGCCTCCCAAGCCGAGCCCATGGCCCCGGTACATGCGCAGACCGAGGGCGTGCGCAAGGTGCGTCAGGGAATCGTCGTCTCCGACAAGGCCGACAAGACGATCACGGTTCGCATCGACACCGCCCGCAGGCACCGGCGCTACGAGAAGATCGTGCGCAGCTCGAGCACCCTGCACGCGCATGACGAGAACAACGACGCCCACGAGGGCGACACGGTCCGCGTGGTCGAGAGCCGGCCACTGTCTCGCAGCAAGCGCTGGCGGCTGGTGGATGTGCTGGAGCGCGCGCGATGATCCAGAACGAGACCAGACTGCGCGTGGCGGACAACACGGGGGCCCGCGAGATTTTGTGCATTCGCGTCAAGGGCGGCTCCAAGCGTCGGTACGCGTTCGTCGGGGACGTGATCACGGCGACGGTCAAGCAGGCCAACCCGCAGGGCGCCGTCAAGAAGGGCGAGGTCGTGACCGCTGTGATCGTGCGCACGAAGAAGCCGATCGGGCGCGAGGACGGCACGTATATCGCCTTCGACGAGAACGCCGCTGTGATCATCGACGACCAGAACAACCCGCGCGGCACGCGCGTGTTCGGCCCGGTTGCGCGCGAACTGCGCGAGCGCAACTTCATGAAGATCGTCTCGCTCGCTCCGGAGGTGCTGTGATGGCCAATCGGAGATCAGCCAGGGCCGCCGCCGCCCCCCCGAAGCGCCGCAGCCTGAAGATCCGCTCAGGCGATCAGGTGCGCGTGATCTCCGGCAAGGACCGCGGCAAGTCAGGGCGCGTGCTGCGCACCGAGCCAGCCAAGGAGCGGGTGTACGTCGAGGGGTTGAACATGAGCAAGCGCCACATCCGTCCGAAGGAATCTTCGGGCGGCGCCAGCGGCCAAGATACCGCCGCACAGCTCGGCGGCGTGATTGAGCGCGAGGGACCCATACACATCTCCAACGTGGTGCTGCTGGACTCCAAAGGCCAGCCGACGCGCGTGCGGATAGATCGCAGCGGCGGCAAGCGCTCGCGCGTGGCCGTACGCTCGGGCGCGACCATCGACTAGGAATACGCTGGCGCCACCGATCCCAACCTTTACTGACGACCGACCACTGACGACCGACGACCGACGAACGATCACGACTCGAAGACGACGACCATGAACGCGACAGCCCCCACAACCACAGCCCGACTGAAGACCCGCTACCTGGAGGAGATCCGCCCGGCGCTGATCGAGCGCTTCGGATACTCCTCGCCGATGCAGGCGCCGAAGCTCGAGAAGATCACGCTGAACATGGGCGTCGGCATGGCCAAGCAGGACTCCAAGGCGCTCAAGGCCGCCCAGGATCAGCTCGCGACGATCGCCGGCCAGCAGCCGAGCCTGCGTCGCGCGCGCAAGTCGATCGCGGCGTTCAAACTGCGCGAGGGCATGCCCGTCGGCGTCGCCGTCACGCTGCGGGCCGAGCGCTCCTACGAGTTCCTCGACCGGCTCGTCTCAGTCGCGATTCCCCGGATCAGGGACTTCCGCGGTCTGAACCCGCGCTCGTTCGACGGCCGCGGCAACTACTCGCTGGGCGTCCGCGAGCAGATCATCTTCCCGGAGATCGACTACGACTCGATCGATCAGATCCGCGGGCTGGACATCACGATCACCACGACCGCGTCCAGCGACCCCGAGGCGTTCGCGCTGCTGATGGCCTTCGGCATGCCGTTCTCGCCCAAATGGCGCCCCAAAGGCTTCGACGAGGCGATCGGCGTCGTATCGGAGCCGACCGACGACGACGGGGCAAGGGTGTCCACTGTTGAGCAGCCCGCAGACGAGGCACCGAGCGAGCCCGACGCGGCAGCGCCCGAGGCGGTCCAGGAGACAGAGGCCGAGCAGGACGACGCTCCTGAGGACGGGAACGCCGCGGAGACCATTGAGAAAGAGAGCACTGACTGATGGCCAAGAGATCGCTGCAGGTCAAGCAGACGCGCACGCCCAAATACAAGACGCGCGCCTATACTCGCTGCAATCGCTGCGGGCGCCCGCGTTCGGTGTATCGCAAGTTCGGGATCTGCCGCATCTGCCTGCGCGAGCTCGCCCACAACGGCCAGATACCGGGGATGACCAAGTCCTCCTGGTAGCGGCCTGTCATTCGACCTGCGAACACCACCGAATCACGAACACCACGAATCATCTTCAACGCCATACCTCCAAACGTCACGCCACGTAATCAACCATGTCCATGACCGATCCGATAGCCGACTTTCTCACGCGGGTGCGCAATGCGATTCACGCCGCCCACGAGACGGTCGACATCCCCGCCTCCACAGTCAAGTCCGAGCTCGCGCGGATCCTCGCCGAGCAGGGGTATATCGAGACCTGGTCGGTCATCCCGGCGCCCGACGGGGGCCCGGGTCAGCTGATCCAGATCAAGCTCAAGTACACCGACGATCGCCGCTCGGCGATCTCCGGTCTGCGGCGCGTGTCTCGCCCTGGCCGGCGCACGTATGTCGACGCCAAGCACATCCCGAAGGTGCTCGGCGGCATGGGCACCTCGATCGTCTCGACCTCCCGCGGCGTGATGACCGGTCACGACGCCCGCGCGGCCGGCGTCGGGGGCGAGGTCCTGGCGCAGGTCTGGTGAGCGTGAGTCATGTCGAGAATCGGTAGACAGCCAATCCCCGTGCCCGCTGGCGTGACCGTTGCGATCGAGCCCGAGTCGGTGCGCGTGAACGGCCCGAAAGGCGAGCTTTCCGAGCGCATCTCCCGCGACATCGAGGTCGTCCAGGACGGCGATCAGCTGCTCGTCTCCCGACCCACCGACCGCGGCGAGCATCGTGCGCTGCACGGGCTTACCCGCTCATTGGTCGCCAACATGGTTCAGGGCGTGACCGCGGGCTACGAGAAGCGCCTGGAGATCCAGGGCGTCGGATATCGCGCACAGCTCAAGGGCAAGAACCTCGAGCTCGCCGTCGGCTACTCCCATCCCGTGCCGATCCCCGCGCCCGAAGGCATCGAATTCGAAGTGCCCCAGCCGACGCGCGTCGTGGTCAAGGGCATCTCCAAGCAGCTCGTCGGCGAGACTGCGGCGATCATCCGCAAGCAGCGCCCGCCGGAGCCGTACAAGGGCAAGGGAATCCGCTACGAGGGTGAGTATGTCGCCCGCAAGGTCGGCAAGAGGGCCTAGCGATGACCGTCATCACCAAGGAGCGCCGCCGCCTCAAACGTCGCCGCCGGGTGCGCGCGAAGATCACCGGGACGGCCACGCGGCCGCGGATCTCCGTGTTCCGCTCGAACCGCGGGCTGAGTGCGCAGGTGATCGACGACGTGACCGGGCACACGCTGGCAGCGGTCGCATGGTTCGAGCCCGAGCTGCGCTCCCTTGGCAAATCTGAGGCCGCCACGCGCGCTGGGCAGCTGCTCGCCGAGCGGGCCAAGGCCGCTGGCGTGTCCGAGGCCGTGTTCGACCGTGGCGGGTATCGCTACCACGGTCACGTCCGCGCGCTGGCCGAATCGATCCGCGAGTGCGGTCTGACCGTCTAGGGGACTCGCACCGCATCCCGCTACCCTCAACCGTCTGCTTATGCCCATTCCATCCGATCGCTCAGTCAACCCGTCCGGCCTGGACCTCCAGGAGCGGGTCGTGGAGATCAACCGCGTCGCCAAGGTCGTCAAGGGCGGGCGGCGGTTCTCGTTCACCGCGCTGGTCGTCGTCGGCGATGAGCGCGAAACGGTTGGCGTCGGCTACGGCAAGGCCAACGAGGTGCCGCTCGCGATCCAGAAGGGCGTCGAGCGGGCCAAGAAGGATCTGTTCAAGGTGCCTCGTCACGGCAGCACGATCACGCATCAGACGACCGGCGTGTTCGGGGCCGGGCGCGTGCTGCTGAAGCCCGCCTCGCCCGGTACCGGCGTGATCGCCGGCGGTGGCGTGCGCGCGGTGCTCGAGCTCGCGGGGATTCACGACATCCTGTCCAAGAGCCTGGGCACCCAGAACCCGATCAACCTCGTAAAGGCCACGATCGAGGGTCTGCGCGGGCTGCGCACGCCCGAGGAGGTCGCGCGACTGCGTGGCCTGTCGATCGATCAGGTGCTTGGTCTCGGAGGGAAAGAGTCTGTCGCCGAGGTGATCCATGCCGACGTTGAGGAGGCGGACG
The DNA here is from genome assembly GCA_963767255.1 of uncultured Solirubrobacterales bacterium. Lineage (GTDB taxonomy): Bacteria > Actinomycetota > Thermoleophilia > Solirubrobacterales > Solirubrobacteraceae > Palsa-744. The sequence continues at coordinate 67,557 of CAVYDM010000018.1, forward strand.
CAGAGACGCCTCCAGCGGACGCGCCCACAGAGCCCGCGGTTGAGGAGGCGCCAGCCTGATGGCCACCGCTACCACAACCCTCGCGGTCACCCAGCGCCGCTCCAGCAACGGCTCCGACAAGCGCCAGCTCGCGACCCTGCGCTCGCTGGGTCTGCGTCGCATCGGCCACACGGTCGAGGTCAAGGACACAGAGCAGGCTCGCGGCATGCTGCATGCGGTCCGCCACCTGGTCGAGGTCAAGGAGGGCAAGTGAGTCCCGAGACCGACAAAGAGGAGCGCGTCGGGCTGCACAACCTCAAGCCGGCTCCCGGCAGCCGCCGGCCGCGCAAGCGCGTCGGTCGCGGCGAAGGCTCGGGCACGGGCAAGACCTCCGGCCGCGGTCAGAAGGGCGCAGGCGCGCGTTCGGGCTCCAAGCGCCGGGCGCGATTCGAGGGCGGGCAGATGCCGATCCACATGCGCATGCGAAAGCTGCGCGGGCCGCACATGAAGAAGTCGATGCCGTTCGAGATGTTCCGCACGCACACCCAGCCGGTCAACATCGGCGATCTGCAGCAGCGCTTCGACTCCGGCGCCGAGGTGACGGTCGAGCTGCTCAAGGCCGCGGGGCTCGGCACTCGCAAGGACGTGCCGATCAAGATCCTTGCCAAGGGCGAGCTGTCAAAGCCGCTCACGGTCCACGCGCATGCGTTCAGCACCGCCGCCCGCGAGCGCATCGAGGCCGCAGGCGGAGCCTGCAAGACCGTCGAGAGCTAGAATCGGGCGCTCCGCGGACCCCTCCGGCGGACCCAAGGCCAATGCTCTCGACGATTCTCAACGCGTTTCAGGTAGCGGACATCCGCAAGAAGCTCGGCTTCACCGCGGCCATGCTTCTGATCTACCGCCTCGGCTCGCACGTGCCGGTCCCGGGCGTCAACCTCGCAGCGGTCAACAACATCCAGAAGGAGTTCGGCGGCGGCGGGATCCTCAGCTACCTGAACCTTTTCTCCGGCGGTGGATTGTCCAAACTCGCCATATTCGCGCTGGGCATCATGCCCTACATCACCTCCTCGATCATCCTGCAGCTGCTGCAGGTGGTCGTGCCGTCGCTTGAAAAGCTCTCCAAGGAAGGCGAGGTCGGACAGGCGCGCATCACGCAGTACACCCGTTACCTGACCGTCGGGCTGGCCTTCGCGCAGTCGATCGGATACGTCTTCCTGTTCCACTCGCTGCAGGCCAAGGCCGGGGAATCGGTCGTCACGCACTTCGACGCGCCGCACATATTCCTGATCGTCATGTGCCTGACGACCGGCTGCGTGCTGCTGATGTGGATCGGCGAGCTGATCACCCAGCGGGGCATCGGCAACGGCATCTCGCTGTTGATATTCGCCTCGATCGTGTCGCGCCTGCCCGAAGGCATCCAGAAGTGGTGGACGACCCCGGACCAGGTCTTCAAGGTGATGATGCCGTTCCTCGTGCTCGCGGTCGTCGCCGGGATCGTGTTCGTGCAGGAGGGCCAGCGGCGCATCCCCGTGCAGTACGCCAAGCGCGTGATCGGGCGGCGCATGTCCGAGGGCGGCCAGACGTATCTGCCGCTGCGCGTGAACATGGCCGGCGTGATCCCGGTGATATTCGCCGCCAGCATCATGGCGTTCCCGCCGACCGTCGGCCAGCTCGTGAAAACCAAGTGGGGCCAGTCGCTCGCGGACTTCTTTACGCCCAACGGCTGGCACTACATCGTCGGGCAGTCGCTGTTCATCCTGCTGTTCACCTACTTCTACACCGCCGTCACGTTCAACCCCGTCGACCAAGCGGACAATCTCAAGAAGTACGGTGGCTTCATTCCGGGCGTCAGGCCCGGGCGCCCGACAGCCGAATTCCTCGACCGCATTCTCGCGCGACTGACGTTCCCCGGCGCGCTGTTCCTCGCCGCCGTGGCGGCACTGCCGGCGATCCTGTTCGCGCGCACCCATCAGCAGTTCAACTTCGGCGGCACCTCGATCCTGATCGTGATCGGCGTGGCGCTGGAAACGATGAAGCAGCTGGAGGCGCAGCTGATGATGCGCTCGTACGAGGGGTTCTTGAAGTAGCTCAAGGGGGTAGGCTCCTCGGACGTGTCGGAGTTGAATCTAATCTTGCTCGGTCCTCCGGGCGCAGGAAAGGGCACGCAGGCCGAGCGCCTGCGTGAAGACTTCGGTCTGGCGCACATCTCGACGGGGGACATGCTCCGCGCGCAGGTCGCCGCGGGCTCGGAGCTGGGCATGCAGGCCAAGGGGTACATGGACGCCGGCAAGCTCGTGCCCGACGAGGTGATCGTCGGCATGATCGTCGATCGGGTATCCGATGCCGACGCGGGCGACGGGTTCCTGCTCGACGGGTTTCCGCGCAACGAGGCCCAAGCCGACGCGCTCGCGCAGGCGCTCGGCGGGCTGGACCGGCGGCTGACCGCGGTGCTCGCGATCGAGGTCTCAGACGACGAGGTCGTCCGCCGCCTCGCGGGCCGGCGCGTGTGCGTCAAGAATCCCGGCCACATCTATCACGTCGAGTTCGACCCGCCCAAGCACGAGGGCATCTGCGATCAGGACGGATCGCGCTTGATCCAGCGCGACGACGACCGTGAGGAGACGATTCGCACGCGTCTGCAGGTCTACCACAGGCAGACCGCGCCGCTGATCGACTACTACGACCGCGCCGGCCTGCTGCGCCGCTTCGACGGGCGGCGCAGCGCCGACGACGTCCATGCCCGTATTCGCGCGACGCTCGCCACCCTGCGCCTGGAGGAGGAGCTGTAGGGGCGCCAGCTAAGCTCGTGCAGTGATCATCAAGAAGAGTCCCGAGGAGATCGACCGCATGGCGGGCGCCGGCGATGTGCTCGTGGCGACCCTCGATCTGCTGGAGGGACACATCCGTCCGGGCGTCACCACGGCCGAGCTCGACGCCATCGCCGAGCGCTTCATCCGCTCCCGTGGCGCCACGCCCGCGTTCAAGGGGTATCGTGGGTTTCCGGGCTCGATCTGCGCCTCGCCCAACGCGATGGTCGTGCATGGCATCCCCGGGCCCTACAGACTCGCTCCGGGCGACATCATCTCGATCGACGTGGGCGTCACGCTCGACGGCTGGGTCGCCGATGCGGCACGGACGTTCCCCGTCGGTGAGATCGACGCGGTCGCCCAGAACCTGCTCGCCGGCACCCGCGCCTCGCTCGACGCCGGCGTCGAGCAGTGCCGGGCCGGCAACCGCATGGGCGACCTCTCTCGTGCGATCCAGCGTGTCGCCGAGGGGGCAGGGCTGTCGGTGATCCGCTCGCTCGTCGGACACGGCATCGGGCGCAGCATGCACGAGGATCCCCAGGTGCCCAACTATGGCCGGCCCGGCAAGGGCCCGCGTCTGGAGGACGGCATGGTGCTCGCCGTCGAGCCGATGCTGACCGCCGGCCGGGCGGGGGTGCGCGCGGCCGGGGACGGCTGGGCGATCTTCTCCCAGGACGGCTCGCCGGCCGCGCACTTCGAGTTCACGATCGCCATCACCGCCGACGGGCCACGCATTCTCACCCCGTGGCATCTGCCGCCCGGCGAGCGCCCTTCGATCCGGGAGCCCGAGGCGGCCGCGAGCGCCGGCTGACAGTGCTCGGGCCAGCGGAGTTGCTACCATCCGCAGTCCTGCTCGAACGCGAGGACGTATCCGCGCGCGAGGGCATATCCTCGACTTGGTAGCGGCGGCCACTACGGCAGCCAGAGCCGGGTCGCCGGAACCCAGCCGCCGAAAGGGATCATGAAGGTCAGACCGTCGGTCAAACCGATGTGCGAGAAGTGCAAGATCATCCGCCGCCACGGAGCGGTGCTCGTCATCTGCCAGAACAAGCGCCACAAGCAGAGGCAGGGCTAACAGCGGCATGGCAAGAATCGCAGGCGTGAACCTGCCCCTGAACAAGCGCTCGGAGATCGGCCTCACGTACATCTACGGGATCGGCCGGTCGACCTCGAACAAGATCCTGGCCGAGGTCGGGGTCAGCCCCGACACCTACGTGCGCGACCTGACCGAGGACGAGGTCTCCAAGCTGCGCGACGCGATCGACCGCTCGCTGACCGTCGAGGGCGATCTGCGCCGGGAGCGCTCCCAGGACATCAAGCGCCTGCAGGAGATCGCCTGCTATCGCGGGCTGCGCCATCGTCGCGGACTGCCCGTGCGCGGGCAGAAGACCAAGACGAACGCCCGCACGCGCAAGGGCCCCAAGCGGATGCAGGTCGCGGGTAAGAAGAAAGCGGGCAAGAAGTGATTTTGCGCCCCTCGTTCCTTGCACCCTCGTTGCGGTCTGTCGCTCTCAGATCCGTCCGCATGTGGCGGGAGGTCGTCTAATGGCGCCCCCCAAACGCGCTCGCGGCAGGCGCAAGCCGAAAAAGAACGTTCCCGTCGGCCAGGCTCATATCAAGACGTCGTTCAACAACACGATCGTCTCGCTGACCGACACCACTGGCAACGTGATCGCGTGGGAGTCCGCGGGCGGCGCTGGGTTCAAGGGCTCGCGCAAGTCCACTCCGTTCGCCGCGCAGGTGACCGCCGACGCGGCCGCGCGCAAGGGTTTGGAGCAGGGGCTGCAGAAGGTCGAGGTCTACGTCAAGGGCCCCGGCTCGGGTCGCGAGACGGCGATCCGCTCGCTGCAGGCCGCCGGCCTCGAGGTGACCGGCGTAAAGGACGTGACCCCGCAGGCTCACAATGGTTGTCGCCCCCGCAAGCGGAGGCGTGTCTGATGGCGCGGGATACGGGCGCCCAGTGCAAGCAGTGCCGTCGTGAGGGACAGAAGCTGTTTCTCAAGGGCGAGCGCTGCCTGACTGACAAGTGCGGCGTCGAGCGCCGCGCCTACCCGCCGGGCGAGCACGGTCGCGGGCGGATGAAACAGAGCGAGTACCGGCTGCAGCTGCGCGAGAAGCAGAAGGCGCGGCGCTACTACGGGGTGCTCGAGCGCCAGTTCCACGGCTACTACGAGAAGGCCTCCCGGCAGCCGGGGATCACGGGCGAGAACCTGCTCGCGCTGCTGGAGTGCCGACTCGACAACGTGCTGGTGCGCCTCGGCTTCGCCGCCTCGCGCCGGCAGGCACGGCAGCTGATCCGCCACGGCCATTGGACGGTCAACGGCCGGCGGGTGAACATCCCCTCATACCAGGTGCGCCCGGGCGAGGTGATCGCCATCAAGGCGGATACTCCGGCGACGCAGGTGGTCAGGGACGCGACCGAGCTCACAGGACAGATACCAGCGTGGCTGCAGGCCGATCATGAGTCGCTCACGGCCAAGGTGCTGCGCAAGCCGGAGCGACGCGAGGTTGCCGCGCCGGTGCAGGAGCAGCTCATCGTCGAGCTGTACTCGAAGTAAGCAGGATTGCCCATGCCGCCATCACTCGCCCGCGGGCGGGGAGGGCGGTGCTCCGGAGCCGGGGTCCCGCGGGGACGCCGGTGCGAGACCAAAACGACGTTAGGACGCTGATGCTCGACTTCCAAATCCCCCGGATCACATCCGAGTCCGTGGAGCAGAACCGCGGTACGTTCACCATCGAGCCGCTGGACCGCGGCTTCGGCTACACGTTCGGTAACTCGCTGCGGCGTGTGCTGCTCTCATCGCTGGCCGGCGCTGCGGTCACGAGCGTGCGCATCGAGGGTGTTGCGCACGAGTTCTCCACGATCCCGGGCGTCAAGGAGGACGTGACCGACATCGTGCTCAACCTCAAGGGCGTCGTCTGCCGCATGCACTCCGACGCGACCGAGGTCGAGGCGCCGCTGGTGGTGACTGGCCCGGGGGACATCACCGCCAAGGACATCGACCTGCCCGCCGGCGTTGAGATCCTCAACCCGGACGTGCACATCGCGACGCTGGAGAAGAAAACCAAGCTCGAGCTGTACATGACGATCGGCCGCGGCCGCGGATACAGGCCGGCCGAGGAGAACAAGTCGCCCGACCAGCCGATCGGCGTGATCCCGATCGACTCGATCTTCTCACCCGTGCGGCGTGTCGCCTACGCCGTCGAGCAGGCCCGTGTCGGCCAGAAGACCGACTTCGACAAGCTCACGCTCGACATCGAGACCGACGGCTCGATCGACCCGCAGGCGGCGCTGCGCGAGGCGGCCGAGCTGCTGATCTCACAGCTGGCGATATTCACCGACGCCGATCGCATCCAGGAGCTGCGCGCCGCGCCTGGCGGTCAGCTGGATGGGCATGGTCTGGCGGTCTCGGGCTCCGGCGGCGCGCCCGCGGGAGCGCTGCAGGGCGAGGAGTGGAGCATCCTGATCGAGGAGCTCGAGCTCGGCGTGCGCTCATACAACTGCCTCAAGCGCGCAGGCATCCAGACCGTCGGCGATCTGATCTCCAAGTCCGAGGCCGAGCTGAACGCGATCCCGAACTTCGGCAAAAAGTCGATCGACGAGGTCATCGAGACGTTGCACGCGCGTGGATTGGATCTTCGCCAAGACTGAACCTGTCCCGGCGAACTAGACTCCTTCGATCATGCGCCACCAGAAGACCAAAAACAAGCTCAGCAGAGACAGCGCGCACCGCAAGGCGCTGCTGATGAACCTGAGCAAGGAGATCATCGAGCACGAGCGGATCGAAACGAGCGCCGCCAAGGCGAGGGCGGTCAAACCGGAGGTCGAGCGGCTGATCACGCTGGCCAAGCGCCGCGACCTGCATGCCCGCCGCCAGGCGCTGTCGACGCTCGCGCAGGACAAGTTCGCGGTGCACAAGCTGTTCGAGGACCTCGCCCCCCGCTACGCCGACCGTCCGGGGGGGTACACGCGCATCCTCAAGCTCGGTCCGCGCCGCTCGGATTCGACCGAGATGGTCTACATCGAGCTGGTCTGAGCGCCCGCCGCGGCCGGCGTCACGCGGTGGTCAAGCGCGCCGATGGTCACGAAGCTCACGCTTGCATACGACGGCACCGACTTCGCCGGCTGGGCGTGCCAACCGGGGCTGCGGACCGTCCAGGAGGAGGTCGAGCGGGCGCTGCGCACGATCCTCGGCGAGACGGACACGAGTGGTGAGCCGCTGACGTTGACCGTCGCCGGGCGCACCGACCGCGGAGTGCACGCCTGGGCACAGGTCGCCAGCTACGAGCACGAGGCGGTCGATCCGCAGCGCGTGAACGGGCTGCTGGGAGAGGACATCGCGATCATCGCCGCCGAGCCGGCGCCGGCCGGGTTCGACGCCCGTCGCGACGCCACCAGCAGGACGTACTGCTACCGCCTGCGCACGCATCGCTCTCGGGGTGTGTTCGACCGCCGCTACGCGCTGTGGTGGCCGGCCGAGCTTGACCGCGAGGCGCTCGATCAGTGCGCGCGAGCGCTGCTGGGCACGCACGACTTCACCGCGTTCACGCCGACCGACACCGCGCACGTGCGCTTCGAGCGGGACATCCTGAGCGCCGAGTGGCGGGTCGGTGCGGAGGATGTGCTCGAGCTGTGGATCGAGGCCGATACGTTCATGCGGCACATGGTTCGCATCATCGTCGGCACGATGCTCGAGGCGGCCTCGGGCCGGCGCACGCTCGCCGAGTTCACGCGGTTGCTGGAGGGCAGGCCGCGGAGCGAGGCGGGACAGACTGCGCCCGCGCACGGACTGGCGCTGGCCTCGGTGGCATACCCGCGCGCTGAGTGACGCCGGGTGAGTGACGCCGGGTGAGCGACACTGAGCGCCGGATGACCCCAGGTGAGCACCGGTAACCGGACTGCCACGAGCGGGGGCCGCACCGGCCCCTATGCTGAAGCAGACCATGCTGAACGTGCTGCTCACCAACGACGACGGAATCGAGGCCGAGGGCCTGCAGACGATGCGCGCCGCGCTTGCGCGCGTGCAGGGCGTGCGCCTGGCGGTGATCGCGCCCGACGGCAATCGCTCGGCGATGGCGCGCTCGATCACCACGCGCCGGCCGCTGTGGGTCGCCGAGACGCCGTTCTCAGACGGCACCGTCGGGTATGCCAGCGACGGCACGCCCGTGGACTGCGTCAGGCTCGCGAGCCTCGGTCTGATCGCTGGGTTTCAGCCCGACCTGGTCGTCTCGGGCATCAACCACGGGGCCAACCTCGGCGACGACATCACCTACTCGGGCACGGTCGCCGCGGCGCTGGAGGGGGTCGTGCTGGGCATCCCGGCGATCGCCGTCTCCCAGCAGTCCCGTGCGCGGGCGCTGGACTTTCGCTACGACGGCGGGTTCGGTTTCGACGTCGCTGCCGAGTTCGTCGCGCGACTGGTCGAGCGGATCGAGGACGTGCCGCTGCCGGCGAGCACGCTGCTGAATGTCAACGTCCCCGCGGGCGAGCCCCGTGGTGTCGAGGTGACGAGCATCGGCAAGCGGATCTACAAGGACGAGCTCAAGCTCGAGCGCGAGGAGGAGCACCGCCGGCGCTACTGGATCTACGGAGCGGACCCGGGATTCCACGACGAGCCGGGCACCGACCTCGCGGCTGTGGCGGCAGGGAGGGTGGCAGTGACACCGATCCACTTCGACCTGACCGACCGCGCCGGTCTGCAGGCGCTCCGCGGTTTCGACCTGGAGGAGCTGCTCAGGTCGCCGCCGCCGCCGCCACCACCACCGATCGCAGATCGGCCGCAGATCGGCCAGCAGATCGGCCAGCAGATCGGCCGGCACACCCGGCGTCGTGAGCGCCGCTGCGACCGTGCCCGAGGAGGTGCTGACCCGGGCGGCAGAGCTGCGCGGAGAGCTCGAACATCACTCTTATCGCTACTACGTGCTCGACGATCCGGAGATCGGCGACGACGAGTACGACGCGCTGCTCGACGAGCTGCGCCGGATCGAGGCCGATTACCCGCGGCTGCGCACGCCCGACTCGCCCACCCAGCGGGTCGGCGGCAAGCCGGTCAGCCGCCTGGAGAAGGTTGCCCACCTCGAGCCGATGCTCTCGCTCGCCAACGCCCGTTCCGAGGCCGAGCTGCGCGAGTGGGTGCAGCGGATGCGCAACCACCTCGCTCGCGAGGGCATCGCTGAGCCCCGCTTCCAGTACGTCGTGGAGCCCAAGGTCGACGGGCTCGCCGTCAGCTTGATCTATCGAAACGGCGTACTCGAGCGTGGCGCCACCCGCGGGGACGGCGAGATCGGCGAGGACATCACCCACAATCTCCGCACGATCCCCACGATTCCGCTGCGCATCCCCGACGCGCCCCCTCTGCTGGAGGTCCGCGGTGAGCTGTACATGTCCCTGAAGGACTTCACCGCGCTCAACGAGCGCCGCGCCGAGCAGGGGCTCTCCACGTTCATGAACCCCCGCAACTCCGCCGCCGGCACTGTCCGCCAGCTCGACCCCGCGCTCGCCGCCGAACGCCCCCTCTCGATCTGGTGCTACCAGGTTGGAGTCACCGAGGGGCTTGCATTCTCGAGCCATTGGCAGGCGCTTCAGTGGCTGCGCGAGCACCGTTTTCGCGTCAACCGCGACATCCGCCTGCTGCACAGCGAGGACGACGTGGTCGCTCAGTGCCTTCAGTGGCAGCAGCGCCGGGGCGAGCTCGACTTCGAGATCGACGGCGTCGTCGTCAAGGTCGCCGACCTTGCGCTCCAGCGTCGCCTCGGCTCTGTCGGCCGCGAGCCCCGCTGGGCGATCGCGTGGAAGTTTCCCCCCACCACCGCCCTCACCCGTCTGCACCGGATCGGATGGAACGTCGGCAAGTTCGGCGACCTGCGCCCCTATGCGATGCTCGAGCCGGTTTCCGTCGGCGGCGTCACGATCAAGCTCGCCACGCTTCACAACGAGGAGGACCTTCTCCGCAAGGACATCCGCGAAGGCGAGGACGTGATCGTGCTCCGCGCCGGCGATGTCATCCCCCAGGTGATCTCTCCCGCCCCACACGTCGTCGAGCGCCCCGATCGCCCCCCAACACCGCGGCCCCCCAGGGAGTGTCCCTTCTGCGCGACCCCCACCGTCAAGCCCGCCGATTCGGTGTTCACCATGTGCCCCAACCGCGCTTGCCCCGAGCGCGCGTGGCAGCTGCTCAAGCTCTTCGTCGCCCGCGGCGCCATGGACATCGAGGGGCTTGGCGAGAAGCAGGTCCGCCTGCTGCAGGAGCACGGGCTGGTGCGCACGCCCGGCGACTTCTACCGCCTGAAGGACGACGTCCCGCGACTGCTCGAGCTCGAGGGCTTCGCCGAGATCTCTGTGCGCAACCTGCTCGCAGCGATCGAGGACTCCAAGCAGCGACCCTTCGCGCGCGTCCTGTTCGCGCTCGGGATCGAGGAGGTCGGCGAGGTCACCGCGCGCAACCTCGCCCAGCGCTTCCGTGGCATCGACGCGCTGCTGGGAGCCACCGAGGAGCAGCTGGGCGAAACCCCCGGGATCGGCGAGAAGATGGCCCACTCGATCCACGCCCAGCTCCACGATTCCCACATGCGTGAGGCGATCGAGGATCTGCGCCGCATCGGCCTGCGCTTCGCCGAAGAGGGTCCCTCTCCGTCCGAGGGCCCTCTCGCCGGCAGGGTCCTCGTGCTCACCGGCACATTGCCGAACTGTACCCGCGAGGAGGTCACTGAGCGGATCCAGGCCTCGGGCGGGCGGGTGACTGGGTCGGTGTCGAAAAACACCGACTACTTGGTGGCGGGCGAGTCCGCGGGGTCGAAGCTGGCGAAGGCCGAGCGGTTGGGGGTACCGGTGCTCGACGAATCGGGGTTGCGCGAGCTGCTGGATCAGTAGTCCGCGACGGCGATCGCCATGTGGTCCTGAAAGACGTGCGCGGTTTTGGTTGGGATCCCGTCGGTGAAGATCGCGAACGCGAGCGTGTGTCCGTCGGCGGCGTTGCAGTAGCCGACCAGGTTGGACACGCCCGTGAGCGTGCCGGTCTTGCCCTGGCAGCGGCCGGCGGCGCCGGTGGCGCGCATCCGTTCGGCCAGCGTGCCCGTCTCCCCGGCCACGGCCATGCTGTCGCGCAGCACGGGACCAATCGGCGTCGAGGCGAGCTCCACGAGCAGGTCGGCGACCTCATAAGGCGAGGTTTTGTCGGCTTCGGACAGCCCCGATCCGTCCACGACCTGCGGATGGATGCCCAGCAGCGAGCCGATCGTTTCACGCACGACCGCCGCGCCCGCCGCTGTCGTCCCCGCGCCGCCGTAGCGCGCGCCGAGGTCCTTGACGAGGGTCTCGGCGAAGAAGTTGTCCGAGGGCGGCAGCATCAACCCCAGCAGTTGGGTGAGCGTGGGCGAATCGACCTGCGCGAGCTGAGTGGCCCCAGCGGGCGTGCTCGCCGCCCCGCTGTGTCCGGCGATGCTCACGCCATCGCCCTTCAACGCCCCCCGCAGCTCGCGTGCCGCATACGCGGCGGGCGCGTGCGGGCCGCGTTCAGAGCCGGATTCGCCGCGATTGAACTCGAGTCCCGAGAGCGTGCCTTCCAGGAACGGGTCGGGCGCGTAATCGCTGGATGGCTCGCCGCGGAGCGAGTCGAAATAGGACTCGTCCCCGTACACCGACCCGGTGACGCGGCGGATGCCGTCGCTGTGCACGAGCTGGCTCACGAGCGTGGACACCGACGCGCCGACGCCGTCGTAGTGGGAGTCGATGAACGAGCTCGAGCCGAACGTCGGATCGCCGCCGCCGCGCAGGTACAGGTTGCCTTCCCACACTCCGCCCGGCGCGAGTCGCCCGGTCCCGTACACGGTCGTGCTCAGCCGTGCGCTCGGCCCCATGCGCTCCAAGGCGGCGGTCGCGGTGTAGAGCTTCTCCACCGACGCCGGCGGGCGCAGCGTGGTGGCGCGCTCGGAGAACAGCGGCTGTTTGGTCGTGAGGTCGTACACGTAGGCGCCGTCCGCCGGCCCGGCGAGCGAGAGCTGGTTGGAGAGATCGGACCGCAGCCCGCTCAGGTTGCCGGCTGCGCTCGCCGTCGCGGACACGATCGTCGAGGCGAGCAGGAGTCCGCAGAGCAGACTCGAGCACTGGGCAAACCGGTTCCGTCGCACGCGACCGTAAAATGTCGTGTATGGGCAAGGTTGTCAAGCTGCAACCCACCACGGAGAGGCAGCAGAGATCCTCACGGCGCGCCGCCGCCGGTGGCGCGCGGGCGCGGGCGCGGACAGGCACGAGCCGGCGGCGGCGCAGGCGAAGCGACAAGACCGCGCTCGTGCTCGGGGGCGGCGGGTTCACCGGCGGCGTGTATGAGATCGGCGCGCTGCGGGCACTGGACCTGCTGGCGACGAACAGCACCGTAAACAACTTCGACATCTACGTCGGCACCTCCGCCGGGTCGTTCATCGCCGCGCTGTGCGCGAACGGTGTGACCCCGGAGGAGATGATGCAGGTGCTCCTGCGCGAAGCGCCCTCGCCGTTCGAGGACGTCGATCTCGGCGATCTGCTGCGCCCGAACCTGCTCGAGCTAGCGCGCAAGGGCGCGCTGCTGCCGTTGCGTGCGCTGGGACTCGCACGCCAGGTGCTCAGCCAGCGCGGACAAGTCTCGCTGCTGGACCTCGCGCTGGGACTCGCGGAGGGCCTGCCCTCGGGCGCCTACACGGGCGCGGGCATCGAGGCCTACCTGCACAAGGTTCTCAGCGAGCCCGGTCGCAGCGATGACTTCGGCGAGCTGCGTCGCGAGCTGTACCTGACGGCGACCGACCTGGACACCTGCGAGCGGGTCGTGTTCGGGCGCGAGGGCTACCGGGATGTGCCGATCTCCACAGCCGTCCGCGCGTCAGGCGCGCTGCCGATGGTCTACGCCCCGGTGCGGGTCGGCGAGCGCGAGCTGGTCGATGGGGGCCTTGTGTCAACGACCAATCTGGACATCGCGGTGACCGCGGGCGCGAAGCTGGTCGTCGTGATCAATCCGATCGTGCCGTTCGTCAACGACTTCTCCGAGACGGTCCGCACGCTGGAGGGCGTGCGCGCGAAGCGGGTCTCGGACATGGGGTTCCCGCAGATCGGATACCAGGCGTTCAAGCTGCTCGCCCACCAGCGCCTGCACGAGCTGGCCGAGCGCTGGGGGGATCGCTATCCGGGCGTGGACATCGTGCTGATCGAGCCCGAGCCGGCGGACAAGCTGATGTTCCAGACCTCGATGATGCACTACGCCTCGCGCGTGGAAATCGCCCGGCACGGGTTCGAGTCGGTCACGCAGCATCTCGCGGGCGAATACGCGACCTATCGCGACATCGCCGAGCGTCACGGGCTGGACATCTCCGGCGAGCGGCTGCGGCGCGTGGTGGCGCACTTCGACCAGATCGAAACCGAGCAGAGCGCGTGGCGCAAGATCCTCGAGGGCACCACTGGCGCTCTCCTGCGCCAGGCCGGCCTGACTGGCTAAAGCGACTTGTCGAGCGCGTCGAGCAGTCGCGCGGACGCGGCGGAGTCGCGCAGGCCGATGCGCACGTGCTGGGGCTCGTCCAGCGCGGCGCCTGCCGCGACGAGCACGCCGGCGCGGGCCAGGCGCGCGGACAGCTCGCCGCCGTCGATGGCGGGATGGGCGGCCCACACGAAGTTGGCCTGGCTGTCGGCCACGTCGAAGCCGCGCTCGCGCAGGCTGGCGGCCACGACGGCGCGCTCGCGCGAGATCGTGCTCACGCGCCGGGAGACGATTTCGGTGCAGCTGCGCAGCGCCTCCAGCGCCCCTGCCTGGGAGACCTCCGAGACACCGAGGTCGGGCTGGAGCTCGGCCAGCAGCTCCTCCGAGCCGGGCCCGCCGATCGCATAGCCCACGCGCAACCCGGCCAAGCCCCAGGCCTTGGAGAAGCTGCGAAACACGAACAGGCGCGAGTGCTCTGTCAGCAGCTTCAGCGAGGAGTCGATCGGCTGGGCGTCGGCGAACTCGACGAGCGACTCGTCCAGCAGCACGACGACGTCGTCGGGCAGGCCGATGAGCAGGCGCTCCAGCTCGGCCGCTCCCAGCAGCTCGCCGGTCGGATCGTTCGGGCTTGCGATCGCGATCACCCGGGTGCCGGGCTCGGTGGCCTCGCGCAGCAGCTCATCGACATCGCCGGACACCGCCACGGCCCGGCCGTGAGCGCGACGGGCCATGATCGGATACAGCGGATATGAGGGCCACGGGCTGAGCAGCCGCTGACCCGGCTCGATCAGCGCGCGCGCGGCGGAGCTGAGCAGTTCGGCCGCGCCGTTACCGAGGATGATCCGGCCCGGGTCCACGCCATGGCGCTCTGCCAGCTCGTCGTGCAGCTGCGAGCCGCGCAGGTGCGGATAGCGGTGCATGCCGCGCCGCGCCACGAACGTGATCGCGCTGACGATGCTCGGATGGGGCAGCTCGGGCCAGGTCGTCTGCGAGAGGTCGAGCGTCTCGACGCGCGCGAGGGCTTTGCGTTTGCGCTCCATCGCCTCCTCGCGCAGCCCAACGTTCACCTCCTCCTCGGACATCCCTTCGAACTGCTTGTAGTAGTCGAGCAGGCTCATGCGTGCCGTTGCCCAGTGGGACGCTTATGCGCCGTAACCCGGGCCGTGGATGACGACGAACCAGAAGATGAAGACGCTCCCGCACACGGCGGCGGTGATGGCGAACACGCGCCCGAGGATGCCCGTGCGCTGGTCGTGGCCCGCCGCGCGGCGCACGAGGATCCAGGCCTGGTCGAGACGGCGCAGGATCGCCAGGGTGCCGAACAGCAGCACGAACAGCCCGACGAACGCGGTAAAGATGCCGAGGCTGACGCTGCCCGTCAGGTAGTTGGCCTGCGAGCCGACCCACAGACAGGCGAGCGGGATCGGACCCCAGCAGAGCAGGCTCAGGAGGATGATCGCCGCCAGCAGGACGCTCGCCAGCGAGCCGTCGAAGCGCTGACGCAAGTCGCTGCCGCGCTTGGGCAGCTCGCGATAGTGGACCGGTGCGGTCCCGGGCCGGCGACCGACGAACAGACCGCCGGTCTCAGAGGGGTCGGTGCGCATCGGTCCTATCTTCGCAGCTAACTGGGCGTCAGCCCGCGTACAGCCCGTCGAGCACGCCGGCGTACTTGTCGTTGACGACGTTGCGCTTGACCTTCAGCGTCGGCGTCAGCTCGCCGGTCTCCTGGGAGAGGTCGTGGTCGAGGATCGCGAACTTCTTGACCTGCTCGACCTGGGCGTATTTGGCGTTGGCGCGGTCGAGCGCCTCCTGGACGAGCGCCAGCACGGCGGGCTCGCGCGCGAGCGAGGGGATGTCTTGGGGCAGGCCGTGCTCGGCGGCGTAGGGGAGGATCTCTTCCTCGTCGAGCGTCACCAGGGCCACCGGGTAGGGGCGCTGGTCGCCGTGCATGACCGCCTGTGAGATCCAGCGGCACTGCTTGAGGTCGTTCTCGATGTTCGCGGGCGTGAGGTTCTTGCCGCCGGCGGTGATGATGATGTCCTTCTTGCGCCCGACGATGTACACGAACCCGTCCTCGTCGATCTTCCCGAGGTCGCCGGTGTGCAGCCAGCCGTCCTCGACCGCGCCGAAGCTCTCTTCCGCGCGGTTGTGGTAGCCCTGGAATATGTTCGGGCCTTTGATCAAGAGCTCGCCGTCCTGCGCGATCCTGACCTCGACGCCGGAGAACGGCCGCCCGACGCTGCCGAACCGATGCGCTTCGGGGCTGCACGCGGTCGCGGCGGTCGCGGTCTCGGTCATGCCGTAGCCCTCCATCACGGGCACGCCGCAGGCGTAGAAGAATTCGAGGATCTCCTTGGCGATCGGCGCGGCGCCGCTGACGGCCTCGCGCACGCGCCCGCCGAACGCGGCGCGCACGTTTTTGAAGAGCTTCTCCTCGGCTTCTTCGAACGGGCCCTGCAGCTCCTCCGGGATCGGCTGCCCGGCGAGCTGGAGCTCGCGCACCTGCATGCCCACGCGCACGGCCCCGGCCAGCTCCTGCGGGTCGGCGTTGGCGCAGACGAGCGTGTAGATCTTCTCGAATATGCGCGGCACCGAGGGTAGGAACGTGGGTTTGACGTCCGCCAGCTCGCCGATGATCTGCTTGGTGTCCCCGCCCCAGTAGGCGAGCGTCACGCCGAGGTCGAACACGAGCAGCTGCAGCAGCAGCGCGAACGAGTGGGCCAGCGGCAGATACAGGTAGACGACGTCCCCGGCGTCGCTCTGGAGGCTCATGCGCTGCTCGACCATGTTGACGATCGCCCGGTAGTTGCCATGGGTGAGCACGCACCCCTTCGGCGGGCCGGTCGTGCCGGAGGTGTAGATGATCGTGTAGGTGTCCTGCGGCCGCACCCCGGCGCGGCGTGCTTCGAGCTCCTCGGGGGAGCGCCCGCGCCCGCGCGCGCGAACCTCCTCCAGCGGGATCGCTCCGAGCGCCGCGATCTCGGGCGCCTGCTCCTCGGAGGCGGACCCGCGCACCTGATCCATGACGATGACCGTGCGCAGATGCGGGAGGGTGTCACGGATGGCGGCGATCTTGGCCAGCTGGGCTGCGTCCTCGCAGACGATCGCGCAGGCGTCGGAGTCGGACATCACCCAGTGGCACTCCTCGGGCGAGTTGGTCTGGTAGATCGGCACCACGATCGCACCGACCGATGTCGCGGCGAGGTCCGCGTATGACCACTCCGGGCGGGTGTTGGCGAGGATGCACACTCGCTCCCCGTGCTGGATGCCGAGGTCGATCAGGCCGAGCGCCGTCTCGCGCACGATCTCATCGAGCTCGGCGTAGGTGACGTCCTGCCAGGCGCCGTCGCGCTTGTAGCGGACGGCGGTACGGTCGCCGTAGCGCTCGGCCGCGTGCGGGACCAGGTCGGCGATCGTCTGCGACGCGGTTGCCGGCGATTCGGTTGCCGACGGCGCGGCGGTTACCTCCATGAAGACTTTTCCTCCTCGATCGACGACTGAAGTGTCGCTGACGCGCGAGCACTGGCTCTGATCTTAGGGCGTCAACGCTCGCTCGGGAAGGGCGCCGGCGCCCTACACGGGATTGGGCACGTCCAGGAACACGTGCTTCAGGCCGAACCGCTCTGCCAGGCGCTCGCCCAGGGCGCGGACACCGAACGTCTCGGTCGCGTAGTGCCCGGCGGCGATCAGGTGCAGTCCGAGCTCGCGCGCCTGCGCCATCACGCGCTCTGCGGGCTCGCCGGTGAGCAGCGCATCGGCGCCGGCGGACGCCGCGTCCGCGAGGTAGTCCGAGCCGGCTCCAGAGACGATCGCCAATGTGCGGACATGGGACGGTCCGGCGTCGAACACGAGCGGCTCGCGCTCGGTCAGGGCATGCACGCGCGCGAACAGCTCCCGTGCGGGCAGGCCCTCGCCGGGGAACCGCGCGAGGCAGCCGATCGGCTCGGCGTGGTGATGCGCGAACGGGTCGTTTAGTCGCTGCGCTCCGAGCGCCTCGGCGATCAGCGCGTTGTTGCCAAGCTCGGGATGGGCGTCGAGCGGCAGGTGGTAGGCGGCGAGCGCGATGTCGGCGTCGAAGAGGATCTGCAGCCGGCGCTTGAGCTGGGCGTCGATCGGTCCGGGACCATCACCCCAGAACAGCCCGTGGTGGACGATCAGCAGCCCGGCGCGCTCGCGCGCGGCCAGCTCGAACAGCTCCGCGCTCGCGCTCACGCCGGTGGCGATGGTTGACGTCGTCGCCGGCCCGGGCACCTGCAGGCCGTTGGGGCAGTAGTCCTGAAAGCGCTCCGGCTGAAGCAGCGCGTCGAGCTCGGCGAGGATCTCGGCGGTGGACGTAGGCATGCGGGCGACGATAGCGCTGGTGCCGGTGGTGGCGCTGGCGCAGGCGCGTGCGCGGCGTTGGCTCGGGCGCCGGCGTGGGCACCGGGACGGACGCCGGCATTGGTGTGGGATACTCCATTCGCGTCGGGGCGTGGCGCAGCCTGGTAGCGCGCACCGTTCGGGTCGGTGAGGTCCCCGGTTCGAATCCGGGCGCCCCGATTGGTTAGAGAACCGCGAAGGCCCGCGAACACGGGCGAAAACCCCCGGAAACACTGGCCCTAGCGGCGGGCGGTTTGCCCGTGTTCGCGGCTGTTCGGTGGTCTGGAGGGCCGCAAACGGGATGCAAGGCTGCGGAAACGGGATGCAAACGGGATGCAAGGCGGTTTCCCCGGCCGGTGACCAGCGACTTGATCGGGGTCGCCGCCGACGACTAGCGTGCGCGCTTGGCAGCGCGGCGCTGCATCTGGATGAGCAGCGGCACGGGCGCCGCATCCTCGGGGTCGGGCACGACCAAAATCTCATCGCCAAGCAGCTTGCGATGAGCGTCCAATACGGCACGGTGATTGACGATGGTGGTGGCCTCGCCAATGAATGATCGCCCCGGCATGTACGGCTCCAACCGAACGGTCAGCTCGGCGACGGCAACTATGTAGCTGGCGGCGGCCTTGGGACCGACCAGCTCCTTGTCCTGCTCGGTGACGTTGTGCGAGTAGGCACTGATGCTCTTGGCGCCTGAGCGACGCGGATGTACGAGGGCGTTGCGGACCTCGAAGAGAGCGAATAGTCGCTGCAAGGGCAGCCTTCCACGGTCGAGCGGCGGCTCGACGCCGACCAGGCGGGAGCCGATCAACAGCTTCTCCGTCGTAACGAGCCGATCGAGCGCCTGCGCGTCTCGTGCGGGCAGCGCAGCCTCAAGGAACTCATTGGCATACGCCTCGGTGGAGAGGGCAGCAAACAGCACCGCGTTCCGTAGGAAGCTGAGGCGACGGTTCATGGCGCTGAGCCGACGCTGCGAGGCCTCCAGCATCGAGCCGTGGTAGTAGTCCGCTATCTCGGCGTAGAGGGCGGGTGCGCTACTGGCAGCGGTCAGCGCCTCAAGCGCCTGATTCAGATAGGCCGACGATTGCGCTGCACGGGGGAGGGTAGGTGTTTCAGGACTCGGCGACATCTGCACAGCATTGCCTACCGGGAGGCGTCGGCGTGTGCTTTATGCGGAGTTGACGACGTGAAGGTGGCGCGGTGTCTCGGCGGCGGTGATCCGCTGCCCGTAGTCGTCCATCGCGCGCTGCGCACGGGCGAGCGCGCGGCGCCGGCCGAGCTTGGTGTAGACGGTGGCGATGAGGTAGCCGCCGTCGTCGTGGCCGACTATTTCTGCGACCGTCGCGGGGTCGAGGCCGAGGCCGCCGTCCTCGATGGGATCGACCATCCACTGAATCGCGCGGTGCTTCAACTCGTAGAACTCCTGGCCTGGCATCCCTGCCGATGCGCGTACCGAGTGCCAGAGGTTTGACCAAGTGCTGCGCAGCATGTAGCCGCCGCGCGTCGCCGGGAACACGATCTCGCCCTTGGTACGGTCGATCGTCTTTCCTCGATGCGGCATCGTTTCTAGGTGAGCGCGAAAGCGGGGGCTCATTACGACCCATCGGCCGTCGTCATCCTTGGGCCATGTGATCTTGCCGGTGTCGAGGTCGAGTTGCCAGCGCACATGGATCAGGTTCTCCGGGAAGTGAATATCGGGGCGATGCAACGCGAATACCTCGCCGGGACGCATCGCTGCGTCGCCCACGCCGAGGGTTGCGCCCTCAAGGATGAGTCCGTAATCGTCGGCCCGGCTTTCGCGGGCGGCGTGGCGCAGTCGCTCGTACTGCTCGTCGGTGATGATCTCGAAGTCGGGTCGATCTACTCGGCGCTTGCGCTTGCTCGCTCCAAGGCGGGTGAATTGGTTGCGCTCGATCAAGTCGCGGTCGAGTGCGTGGTTGAAGAACTGCCGTACTGCTTGCTGAATGTTGGCGCCCTTCGGCCGCGTCCACGTCACCGCCTCGTCACGAGTGAAGCTGTCGATCGGCCGGTCGTGAAACTCGCGGAGGAACGGTCGCAGCCCATCGCGCAACCGTCGCACGGACGAATCGCGTCGCCCCGTCTCCTTCTGCGTCGCCTCGCCATCCGGCCACGTCATGGTGATCCGGCCGTTCTCGTGAATCGTTGCGCCTGCGAACTCAAGCACGGTGGGAGCGACGCACCGGGAGGGGTTGGCGACTTCCTCGCGCAGTTCCGCTAGGCATCGTTCCTTGGCTTTGCGGAACTCCTCCATGTTGTCGTGCGTGCCGATCCACTTCCTGCGGCCCTTGTACTTGGCGAACCCGGACCACTTCGGACTGTGACGTGAGCCTCGGTTAACCGGCATCGGGCACGCCCTCCTTTGCCACGGTGGAGGCGTAGCGCTCGCGTAGCCATGCCTCGACCTCAGAGACGATGTAGCGGTTCATGCCGCCCATCCGCAGGTAGGGGAGGCCTTGGTGCTGCTGCATCTCGATCCAGCGGCGGGTGACTTGCAGGTGATCGGCGAGCTGCTGCTTCGTGACCCAGTGCTCGCGCGCCTCGATCGCGGCCGTCATGTGCCTGCCGTGTGGGCGCCAGTGGCCTGCGCGACGCGCCGGCCAAAGAGGGGCCGGCGCTGGCGCTGCTTGCCGTGTCCCGCGAGCGTGGTGCATCGCTGCCTGCGATCAGAGCAGATCCGAGCCGTGATCTCAAGGTCCTGACAGAGATAAGGTCTCGCGCATCGTGTGGACAGGCCCGGGGCGCGTTTCTGGCGTGCTGGTGCGGAGAACGCGCTCATCGAGCGGCAGCGGGTCGAGCCTCGGGAAAAGGAGCAGCCGTCCCATGCGCTCGAA
This sequence comes from uncultured Solirubrobacterales bacterium, assembly GCA_963767255.1. GTDB lineage: Bacteria > Actinomycetota > Thermoleophilia > Solirubrobacterales > Solirubrobacteraceae > Palsa-744. Next base: position 87,993 of record CAVYDM010000018.1, read on the forward strand.
GACGCGCCCGGTCGCCTCAGCGCGGCTCGGCGGGAGGGTCCTGCTCGACGCCGAGCGCCCGCTGCACCCAGGCGACATCGTGCCACGCGCCGAGCTTCCAGCCGATCCGCCGATACACGCCGACCGGCTCGAAGCCCATCGCCCGGTGCAGGCCCACGCTCGCCTCGTTCGGCAGCGTCATACCCGCGACCGCCATCAGGTAGCCACGCGCCGCGAGCCGGTCGAACAGCGCCTCGTACAGCGCGCGACCCGAGCCGGCGCGTCGCCGACCCTGCTCGACGTAGACGCTGACCTCGCATGAGAAGCGGTAGGCCACTCGCGTCTGGTGCGGCCCGCCGTAGGCGTAGCCGACGACGCGGTGGTCGTCTTCGAGCACGACCCATGCGTGCGTGCTCGTTGCCGCCGCGATGCGTTCGGCCATCTGCGCGGGCGTCGGCGGCTCGCCCTCGAAGCTGACGGCCGTCTCGCGCACGTATGGTGCGTAGATCGCCGCGCACGCCGGCGCGTCGTCCTCGCTTGCGTCTCTCACCGTCGCACCGGACACGTTCGGCCTCAGCATACGCGGGCGCAAGGCTGACGACGACCGGCTTGGTGGATCGTGTCATGCGCGCACCGTCGATCGCCGCGACGTTGATCTGCGTGCGGATCGCCGGGTGCCTCCACGCGGGCCGGTGCGCTTCCGGTCGCCTTGGCTGGGCCGTAGCGCAGACGTGAGTACGTGGCGGGCGAGTGGCGGAGGGACGGCGTTGCCGACCTGCTCGAATTGCCTGGTCTTTGTGCCCTGCCAGGGGTAGTCGGGCGGGAAGCCTTGGAGGACCGCGGCTTGTGTGATAGTGACGCGCACGGCGTTGGCGCCGCGACGCTGTTGATAGCGGCCGGGCGGGTCGCTCGCGTTCTCCTTGTGCCCTGGTGGCTGCACTCGCTTGTCGCACGCGACGGTCGTCGCTGGGCGCTCCTGCGCCCACGGAGGCGTTGACGCTTGGTCGTGCGGCGTGTCGGCGTCGGGTGGCACCCACTCGACCTTGTTCGCGCAGTGACCGAAGTGAATCGTCGGGGCGGGCTCGTCTGTCTCGCGCACGGTCGCGCTCGCGCGCGTTCCGTTGCGCCACGCCCAGCCTCCGCGCTCTTGTCCCTCGCCGCTTGGGAGCTGGCGGCCGACGAGCGCGCCGTCCTTGGAGCGGCGCGTTGTCGTGAGCGTCGGAGCTGGACGACGAGCTGGCCACCCGAGGTCCGCGTCTGCCTGCGCCGGGCGGGGATCGGACGATGGCGCGACGCCGCGGGGCTGCCAGCGATTGATTTTGGGGGTGACGGTTTGCGACGGTGCGCTCGTGGGGTCGAAGCCCTCGTGGATGCGCTCGCCGCTGCGCCTGACCTCCACCCACGCCCGCTGCTCGCGCGTCCACGAGCGCACCCGTCCGGTCAGCGCGAACGCGGGCGCCGACGCCGCGCGGCGGTCGCGCTCCCGGAAGCTCTTGCCGTCGTCCTGGTCACTACGACGGGGAAAGCCAACCCGATCGGTCGGTGTCCAGCCGAGCGCTTGGGCCATGCTGACCCACGGCAGCAGGTGAAGCTCGTCCGCAGGGGTGTCGTGGCGGCGCGGGTTGTAGGAGCGGTGCGTGGGAGCCGGGAGGCTTACCGGGCCGTCCAGGGAGGCGATCAGGAACGCCCGTTTGCGGGTCTGTGGCACGCCGTAGCGCTCGGCGCTGAGAATCCCGGTGGCCGTCTGATAGCCATGCGCGCCGAGCAACTGCGCGAACAGGCTCCACAGCTGTGAGCCCAGAATGAGCCGAGCGTCCAGTCCGATGTGTGGCGGGGAATCGGAACCTCCCGAACATCGACCTCTGTGTCGAGCCACCGAGCGAGGGTCTTCGGCGTTGGGAAGATACGCCGGTCCAGCTCGGCGACCTCGGGCAGGTAGTCAGCCATGAGCCACATGCGGGCGCTGATCTGCGGGTCGAAGGTGAGGATCACGACCGGCCCACGCGCGACGCGGCGCAGCTCTCTGACGCCTCGCTCCTGGTCCCGGTCCCAGTGATGAATCGTCAATATCGCCATTGCCGCGTCAACGCTCCGATCCTCCAGCGGCAGCGGATAGGCCCCGGTAGGGATCGCAGGCGGCAGCCCCGGGTCGCGCTGGGCGATCATTACCTCGCTTGGCTCAACCGCGATGACGTGCCGGTCGCGCGGCTCATAGGAGCCCGCGCCAGCACCGACATTTACGATCGTGCGCGCCTGGCCCAGCGCCGCGTGGATGAGCGCCGCAATGCCGGGGTCTTCCCGGCGGGTCGCGGCGTACTGCGCGCCGATCGAGTCGTAGCGGGTGTCGAACATCGCGTGATCCTTTCACGAAGGCCGATGGCACTTTCAATGTTCGATGCCGAGCCGATGTCTTGGGGCGGGAGAGCAGAGCAGAGCCCGTGGCGACCCGCAAGAGACAATCGGCTGCACGGGGACCGACGAGCCTGCGCCGCAGTCGGAACTCGACGGTCGGTGCAGCATCCAGACCTGCTTTGAGCCTAATCCGATATCCTACATAAAAACCGACGAGTCGGTTTGTAGTCCGAGGAAAGGAGGTCGGTGATGCCCAAGATTCGGCCCGAGACTCGTGTTGAGCGTCGGCAGTTGTTGATTGATGCTGCGTGGCGGTGCGCTGCGGTACGTGGTTTCCGCGATCTCACCGTTGATGACGTGTGCGCGGAGGCGGGCGTGAGCAAGGGCGCGTTCTATGGCTACTTCACGCAGAAGCGGGATGTGCTGCTTGCGTTGCTGGAGGATGACGCGGCTGCGCTAGACGGCGAGCTGGAGCGGATCACGCAGGGCAACGTTTCGAGCGTGGAGCGGGTGCGACGCTTTACGCAGGTGATGCTCGCGCGCGGTGACGATCCAGCGCGCGTACAGGTACGCGCAGACCTATGGGCGGAGCTTTTGACCGACGAAGGGGTGCGTGGCCAGCTCGCCGAAGCGACGCAACGCCGACGCGAGCTCGTGCGCTCGTGGGTCGAGGACGGGGTGAGCAGCGGCGAGTTGGTGGCTATCCCAGCCAACGCGCTTGCCTCGATCCTGCTCGCGCTCACCGACGGCCTGATGTTGCACGGCGCGCTCGATCCGGGTGCGTTTCGCTGGCGCAATATCCGCCGCGCGATAGACGTGATGCTTGCCGGCATCGAGGCCAGGTAAAACCAGGGTGACCGTCGCTCGAATCACCCTGTCGGGCGGGCGCTGGCGGGAGCGTGTGCAGCGCTCGCTCGTTCGTGACTCCACGGGGCTGACGGTTCTGGCGCTGCTGGTGGGCGCCGGCGCGGGCGCTGGTGCTGTGGGGTTTCGCTACATGATCCTCGGCTTCACCTATCTGTTCACCGGCCATCGTGACTACAGCGCCGCCGGGCACGCGATCAACCCGCTCCTGCCTGGGTTGGGCATCTGGTTCGTCATCATCACGCCGGTCATCGGCGGGTTGATCTACGGGCCGCTCGTCAGCCGCTTCGCGCCCGAGGCGCGCGGTCACGGCGTGCCCGAGGTCATGTATGCGGTGAACCGTCTCGGCGGACGGATGCGCCCGCAGGTGCCGATCGTGAAGTCGCTCGCCTCGGCGCTGTGCATCGGTTCCGGCGGGTCGGTCGGACGGGAGGGGCCAATCGTCCAGATCGGCTCCGCGCTGGGGTCGGTCACCGGGCAACTGTTGAGCCTGCCGGAGTCACAGTTGCGGCTGCTGGTCGCCTGCGGCGCGGCGGGCGGCATCTCAGCGACGTTCAACGCGCCGATCGCCGGAGTGTTCTTCGCACTGGAGTTGATCCTCCGCGACTTCCAGGCCCGCTCGTTCGGGTTCGTCGTCCTCAGCTCGATCACCGCCGATGCGATCGGTCGCGCGGCGTTCGGCAACCACCCCTTCCTGACGCTCCCGTCGTTCACGTTCAACTCGCCGGTCGAGCTTGTGCTGTATGCCGGCCTCGGTGTGCTCGCCACGGGCGTCGGGCTTACGTTCATCCGCGTCCTCTACACGGGCGAGGACGCCGCCGACCGGCTGTGGAGCGGGCGCCCGGAATGGCTGCGCCCCGCCGCGGGAGGGGTGCTGCTCGGGCTGCTGTTGCTTGCCGTCCCTGAGATGTACGGTGTGGGCTACCCGGTGCTCCAGCTCGCGGTCGCCGGGCACTATGTGATCCTCGCCTTGGTCGGTCTGCTTGCAGCGAAGATCATCGCCACGAGCCTGACAATGTGGATCGGCGGGTCCGGCGGCGTGTTTGCTCCCTCGCTGTTCATGGGTGCCATGCTCGGCTCGGCCTACGGCGCGATCGCTCACCACTTCGCGCCGCATCTCGCGGTCGCCGCCGGGGCATACGGGCTGGTGGCGATGGGTGCCGTGTTTGCGTCCACCGCGCGCGCCCCGATAACAGCGGTCATCATCGTTTTCGAGCTGACCGGCGACTACCGGATCATCCTGCCGTTGATGTTCGCGGTCGTTGTGGCGACGACGCTCTCAAACGCGCTCACGCACGACACGATCTACACGCTCAAGCTCCGCCGTCGCGGCATCGACATCGACAAGGCCACACCGGCGAGCCTGATGGCACAAATCCCGGTAGCCGAGGCGATGGGCGCTCTCCCGAGCACACTCACACCCGAGGAGCCGCTGCACCAACTCATCGCACGCTTCTCGGCCGAGGAATCGGACACGCTGCCGATCATCGACCGCCACGGCAAACTGCTCGGCGTCGTGGACGCAACCGACGTTGAGCAAGCCATCGAGGAGGGACGCAACGATCTGACCGCCGCAGGACTCGCCCGCCCCGCGGCCAAGGTCCGCGCCGATGAATCCCTCGAAGAAGCCGTGCAAGCACTCGCCGGCAGAGACGAAAACGGCGTGCCAGTCCTCGCGGAGACAGGCGAGCAAGTCGTTGGCTGGCTCACACACCGGCGCCTGCTGGACGCTTACCGCACACGACTCAACGGGGGGAGGACCGCTGCGCTCCACGGCTCGTCGGCGAGCGCGGGAGTGGCGACCTGACCCGTCGCCAAGACGCCACTGTCGAGTTGAGAACCCGAAGGTCGCCAGCTGTATGGGCGCTGTGCGCCGAGGCCTATGCCAGTCGATACAGACCGTGACCGTCCGGCGCGACGGACTTGTCTTTTACGCAATATATTTGCGTACAATGGCTGTGTGGAGCGTACCGCCCTCGCGTACTACCCGACCAGCGTAGAGGCCGATCCCGGGGCCGATGGTGCGCGGATCGGCGTGGACGTGATCGGGGTTGTGCATGACGGCCCCGTGGGGGCTTTGGAGCGCATCGGCGCTGGAGCGGCGTCGGCGCTGCTCGTGGCTCGCCTCGCGGACGCGGCCGGTTCGCTGGGGGAGCTGGTCGCGCTGCTCGACTGGCTCGACGCGTGCGACGGCGACCTGATCGCGCTCGACGTTGGTCTGGACACCGCGACGCGAGCGGGCGCGCACCTCGCCCGGGTGCTGCGCGAGGTCGAGCGCTGGGAGCGCGAGCGGCCACCCGGCAGCGCGACGCGGGGGCGCCCCGGGCTCGCTCATCACTCGCCTGGGCTGGCCGACCGCATCAGGACGCTCCGCGACGCTGGCGAAAGCCTCCAAGCCATCGCCAACCTGCTCAACGAGGAGGGCGTGCCGACGCCGCGCGGCGGCGACCGCTGGCGGCCGTCGAGCGTGCAGACTGCGCTCGGTTACCGCCGCCCACGCCCGCCGACTCCCGGCGTGCCTCCCCCGCCGCCGCGGCACGCGCCGCGTCCGGGGCATGTGCCTCGCCCGCCTGGGAAGGGGCCGCGCACGCCCGCGACGCCGCGCCCCCCGCGTCCCCGAGGAGAGCGCCCGTGACCGGCGTGATCGAGCAATTCGGGCCGCTCGGCGTCTTCTTGCTCATGGTGCCCGAGAGCGCTTGCATCCCGATCCCGAGCGAGGTCACGCTCCTCTTCTCCGGGTTCGCCGTCCACCAGGGCTGGATGAGTCTCCCGCTCGCTGTGCTCGCCGCGACCGCAGGCAACCTCGTCGGATCGCTGCTCGCCTATGGCCTCGGTGCAAGCCGGCTCGTTGAGCGCGTGCCCGTCGCGCGCTCGGTGCTTCATCGCTGGGACGGCCTGCTGGTCCGCCACGGCACGCGCGCTGTGTTCCTCGCGCGACTGCTGCCGCTTGCCCGCACGTTCGTCTCTCTGCCCGCCGGGGCTCGGCGTGTCAAGCTCGGGGCGTTCGTCGCGCTCACGGCGGCGGGCTGCGCGCTGTGGGCGCTCTCCCTCGTGCTGACTGGTGTGTTCGTCGGCGCCGCTTGGACGACCGTGGACTCCGCAGTAGGGCGCGTGCTGCTGGTGGTCGGACTGCTCACGCTCGCGCTGACTATGGTCCGCAGGCGTGCGGAGTAGCCCCGGCTCACTCCGCTAGCTTTGGGGCAATGTTGCTCTTTGCCTTGCGTGGTCAGCAAGCGCAGCGCCGAGCGGCCATTGGCGGTGGTCCCGCTACCATTTGACGCATGACGGCGAAGGAGAAGCTGCACGAGAGAGTCGAGGATCTGACCGAGCAGGAGGCCGAGGCGACCCTTGAGTTCATCGCTGCGCGTGGCCAGAGCTTCGGTGACTGGCTGGACTCGCGTCCCGAGGACGACGAGCCGCTGAGTCCCGAGGAGCACGCAGCGCTTGCCGCCAGCGACGCGGACATCGCGGCCGGTCGTACCGTCTCCTACGCGCAGGTGAAGCAAGGCCTCGGAGCGGAGTGAGCGGCGAGCGGGCGCTGCGCTTCACGCGCACCGCCGAGAAGGAGCTGCGGCGCCTCGACCCGCCGATCCGTGCGCGCGTTTCGGGAGCGTTGGATCGTCTTAGCGCCGATGATCGCTCGCTCGATGTCCGGCGGCTCACGGGCAGCGAGCACTTCCGGTTGCGCGTAGGCGACTGGCGAGTGATCTTCGACTACGACCGTGCCACACAGACCGTACTCGTCCGGCACGTCCTCCCGCGGGGCAGGGCATACGAGCGATAGCGGGTGTGGATCGCTATACGCACGTTCAGGATGGCATACACCCGGCCTCGACGGCTCGAAGCTCGGCATGAGCGTGGTCTGGAGGGCTGCAAACGGGATGCAGAAACCCCAAATCCCCTGTACCCAAGCCAACTCTAACCGTTCGCCCCGATTGCAGAAAGTCCCTGCTATGCAGGTGTTTGTGGGCTCACATCTCAGCAGCAGCGGGCGTGCAGGTCAGGACGCTGCTGCGCTGATCGCGGGGCGCAGGCACAGGCGCTGACGCCACGGTCGCGCCGCCTCGTTCAGGCGCGATGGCCGGCGGCCCAGGCGACGATCGCGCCCGATCCGTTGACCGTCGTGCCGTCGTCGAGCACGAGCACCGGGACGTCTTCCTGGCCGGTGAGCTCGAGGATCTCCTTGCGCTTGCCCCGGCGGCTGAGCGGGACGTTTTTGAATCCGCCAACCACCTCGACCGTGTACGAGCGCCCGGCGTCGTCGAGGGCCTGGGCGGCCACGCCGCATGGATGCTTGATCAGCGGCGCGTTCGCCCCGTGCGTGCGCGCGGGACAGGTGTACAGAACCATCTGCCCAGTGTAGATCTTGGTCGCCGCCACCGCCCAGCCTAGCCCGCCGGGAGGCTCTTCGCCAGCTGCCGCTCGGGTGCGATCCGCACGACGTCCCACACGAGCCCCATCCGCTCCAGCGCCCAGATCAGCCACCCGGACGGGTCGAGCTGCCACCAGCGCAGGCCGTGGCGCGCGGAGGTCGGAAACGCGTGGTGGTTGTTGTGCCACGCCTCGCCGAGCGTCGGCAGCGCGAGCCACACGTTGTTGCGCGACTCGTCGTAGGTCTGGAAGCCGCGCCGGCCGAAGAAGTGGCACAGCGAGTTGATCGAGAACGTCGCGTGGTGCAGGAACACGATCCGCACCGCGCCTCCCCACAGCAGGCCCATGAGCCCTCCGAAGAGGGTGCCCGTCAGCGCGTACCCCAGGGCGAACGGGAACGCGAGCCCGGCGAGCACCCAGACCACGAACGTGCGATCGATGAACTTCACGACCGGGTCGGCGATCAGGTCCTTGGCGTAGCGCTCCTCGTTCGCCAGCGCGTCGCCGGCGAATATCCAGCCCACGTGCGCATGGAACAGGCCGCGCAGCGCCCCGCTCCAGCCGCCGGGGCGATCGACGTGGGGGCTGTGCGGATCGCCGGACTGGTCTGAGTACTGATGGTGCTTGCGGTGGTTTGACACCCACTCGATCACCGGCCCCTCGATCGCGGCCGAGCCGAGCGCCGCGAACAGCGCCCGCAGCGGCGCGCTGGTCTTGAAGCTGCGGTGGGTCAGCATCCGGTGAAACCCGACCGTGATGCCGACGCCGGTGAGCGTGTACGTGACCGCCAGCACGACCAGGTCTGCCCAGCGCAGCGCGCCGCCCCACAGCTGCCACATCGCCACCCCCAGCAGCCCGAGCGGCACGATCGTCACTACCAGGTTGGCGATCCGATCGACCGTCGCGTGCTCCGGCGCGGGCGTGGACCTGGCGGTGGCGCGCGTAACCTCCATGTGCTCCGCGATCGTCTCAGCAGCCGCCGCCGGCGGCTCGTTGTGCTCCAGCATCGTACGGCGAGCCTACTCCTCCGCGGGGCCGAGCGGCTACCGGGCGCCGCCGCCTCCGAACTGCCGCAACGCTTCGACGATCGTCTGCGCATACACGGCTCGCCCGGCGACCGACGGATGCACGCCGTCCACCAGCAGGGATTCGCTGGAGTGCGCGTACCAGTTCGCGAGCACCGCCTGCGGCCAGACCGGCACGAAGGCTTCGAGCGTGTGGTTGACCTCGTGTTGCCAGTCGCGGTCCACGCGCACGTTGACCAGGACGACATGCGCCACGCCGCTCAGCACGCCGCGCAGGCGTTCGAGGTTTTCAAACCAGACCGGGCCGTTGTCGCCGATCTGCACGATCACGGTCGGCGGCAGGGCGCCGTGGGCCCGGTATTCGGCGATCCGAGCGATCGTGTCGACGGCCTGGCGCCCGACGACGGCGTCCACGCGCAGCCGCGAGCCGAGCCGCTGTTCGAGCACCGGCGCGCTGCCCAGCATCACCGAGTCGCCGAGCGCGAGGATCGGCCCCGATGGCACCGTCCCCGCCGCGGTGCGGGCAGCGCCCCCGCCCAGGGCGCCCAGGCTCCCGCCGGAGGCCGGATCCGCGCCGGAGATCGAGTCCGCGAGGGTGCTCCCGCGCGCGAGCGCCGCCGGCGTGGCCAGCTGCGACGGTCCCGAGCCGGGCGCCGGCAGCCCCAGCGTGAGACCCAGGATCAGCACGAGCGCGGCGAGCGTCCCGCCGGCCCACCCCAGCCGCTGGCGCGGGGTGCGCGCGTCAAGCCACGCGCGCAGCCACCGCTGCGCCTCCCCGGTGCGCACGGGATGCTCGACATACCGGTAGGAGGCGGCCGCGACCGCGACGGTCGCGCCGATCTGGGCGCTCACGAGCAGCGACCCGTGCCAGGGCACGTCAACGCGGGGCCGGGTGAGCTCCATGATCGGCCAGTGCCACAGGTAGATGCCGTAGCTGCGCACACCCACCCACCGCAGCGGCCGTGAGCCCAGGATCGCGCCGAGGCGCGCGGCTGGGTGGACGGCGACCGCGACGAGCACGCCGGCGCAGATCGCCACCAGCAGGAACCCGCCGCGATACAGCCAAGGCTCGAAGTCGGACGCGCGCCAGAACACCGCGAGGATCCCCGCGAGCGCCGCGAGTCCGATCCCGTCGAGCACGTTCCGCGCGCGGGCGGAGGCCTGCGCGCGCATCCGCGTCGCCGGCCACGCGAACGCCAGCAGCGCGCCGACCAGCAGCGTCGAGGAGCGCGTGTCGGTGCCGTAGTACACGCGCGAGGGATCCAGGTTCGGGCTATACAGCGTCCACATCAGCCCGGTCAACGCCAGCGCGCCCAGCGCTGTGAGCACGAACATCCTGCGCCTGCCCAGCCACCTCAGCCCGCCTACGAGCAGCAGCGGCCAGATCAGGTAGAACTGCTCCTCGACCGCCAGCGACCAAAGGTGCTGCAAAAGCGACGGTCGCCCGAACGCGTTGAAGTAGGAGTGGCTCGAGATGATTTCCTGCCAGTTGGTCATGAACACGGCCGAGGCGATCGCGTCTGCGCGCGTGCGGGCGAGGTCGTCGCGCGCGATCGTCGAGGTGGCGATCAGCGCGAACAGCACCACCAGCGCCAGCGCCGGCAGCAGCCTGCGGGCGCGCCCCTTCCAGAATCGCCCCAGGTCGATGCGCCCCGAGCCGGCGCGCTCGACGAGCAGCATCGAGGTGATCAGGTAGCCGCTGAGCACGAAGAACACGTCCACACCGAGAAACCCTCCCGGTATCCAGGACACGCCCGCGTGGTAGAGCACCACGCCCGTCACCGCCAGCGCGCGCACGCCGTCCAAGCCGGGATGGTAGGGCAGGCGCGGACTCCAGTCGGGCGAAGTGGCTGCCACGAGCCAATTCTGTCATTCGCGATAGCCTCCCATCTCATGGCCGACGTGTTTGTGGTGTTCGGCATCACCGGGGATCTCGCCAAGGTGATGACGTTTCGCTCGCTGTATCGCCTGGAGCGCCGCGGCCTGCTGAACTGCCCGATCGTCGGCGTCGCGGTGGACGACTGGACGGTCGAGCACCTGCGCGAGCACGCGCGCGCGTGCATCGAAGGCACCGGCGAGCCGATCGACGCAGAGGTGTTCCACCGGTTCGCCGCGCGCCTGGCATACGTCAGCGGCGACTTCACCGACGCCGCCACCTATGAGCGCGTGGCCGCCGCCGTCGGCGACGCCCACAGCCCCGTGTTCTACCTGGAGATCCCGCCGTTCTTGTTCGGGCCGGTGATCGGCCAGCTCGCCGGCGCCGGTCTGACCAAGACGGGGCGGGTAGTCGTGGAGAAGCCGTTCGGTCACGACCTCGCCTCCGCGCGGGCGCTGGCCGCGGAAATACATCAGCACATCGACGAGTCCCAGCTCTACCGGATCGATCACTTCCTCGGCAAGATGGGCACCGACGAGTTCTTGTACCTGCGCTTCGGCAACACGATGATCGAGCCGATCTGGAACCGCAACCACGTCGCCTGCGTCCAGATCACGATGGCCGAGTCCTTCGGCGTCGAGGACCGCGGCCACTTCTACGACCCGGTCGGCGCCCTGCGCGACGTGGTCGTCAACCACCTGATGCAGGTGCTGGCCGTCGCCGCGATGGAGGCGCCCGCGGGCGACGACGCGGAAACGTTCAAGGACGCCAAGTACGCCGTGTTCCGCTCGACCGCGACCGCCGATCCGGCCCACTACGTGCGCGGCCAGTACGACGGCTACCTAAAGATCGACGGCGTCGCGCCGGACTCCACCACCGAGTCCTACGCCGCGATGCGGTTGGAGATCGACAACTGGCGCTGGTCGGGCGTGCCGTGGTTCATCCGCACGGGCAAGCAGCTGCCCGTCACCCAGACGGAGCTGCGCGTGGTGTTCCGCCACCCGCCGCGCTTGGGGTTCATGGAGCACGGCCACCGCCGCCCCGAGCCCGACCAGCTCGTGATCAAGCTCGACCCCTCCACCGGCACCCGGGTGATCCTCGACGCCCACCGCGCCGACGCCGGCGGCCCGCGCGCGATCACGCTCGACATGGAGTTCGCCGAAGAGGGGGGCGAGGCGCCGACCCCGTATGAGGTCCTGCTTGCAGACGCGATGGACGGCGACTCCACCCGATTCACCCGCCAGGACTCCGTCGAAGAGGCATGGCGCATATTCCAGTCGCTGCTGGACTCGCCCCCGCCCGTGCACTCCTACGCCCCCGGCAGCTGGGGCCCGGTCGAGGCCGACCGTCTCGTCGCCGGCTACGGCGGCTGGCACGGTCCGTGGATCGCGACGTGAACGACACGGCGCCCCAGAGCGCGGCGGCGCCCTCTCCGTTCCCGCCGATCGCCGACTACGCGTTCCTGTCCAACTGCCACACCGGCGCGCTCGTCGCGCCGGACGGCGCGATCGACTGGCTGTGCGTTCCCCGGTTCGACGCCCCGTCGGTGTTCGGCACGCTGCTCGACCGCGAGGCCGGCACGTTCCGGTTCGCGCCGTTCGGCATCAACGTGCCCTCCGCGCGCGCGTACGAGCCGGGCACGAACACGCTGCTCACCACCTGGACGACGCCGACGGGCTGGGTCGCGGTGCGCGACGCGCTCACGCTCGGACCGCGTCGCGGCGTGGATCTGGTCACCCCGCACACGCGGCCTCCGACCGACGAAGACGCCGAGCACCTGCTCGTGCGCGTGGCGGTCTGCCTGGAGGGCGAGGTCGAGGTCGAGCTGACGTGCGAACCGGTCTTCGACTACGGACGCACCACCGCCGTGTGGACGGTCTCCGAGGACGGCCACCGCGCGGACGCGAGCGGCGCCGGGGCCGACGGCGCCGACGCGCCCGGCGCCGGGCTGACGCTGCGGCTGCAGACCGACATGACCGTCGGCGTCGAGGGCGACTGGGTCCGGGCGCGGCACGTGCTCAAAGGAGGCGAGCAGATCTACTGCGCGCTCTCCTGGGCGGGCGACCTGGGCGCGCCCGAGGACATCGACGACGCCAACGCCCGCCTGGCCAGCACCGGGCGCTACTGGCGCGGCTGGCTGGGGCGCGCGCGCCTGCCCGACCACCGCTGGCGCGAGCCGATCCAGCGCTCGGCGCTGGCGATCAAGGGCCTCACGTACATGCCCACGGGCGCGACCGTCGCGGCGCTGACGACCTCGCTGCCGGAGACCCCCGGGGGAGAGCGCAACTGGGACTACCGCTACACCTGGCTGCGCGACTCGACGTTCACGCTGCAGGCGCTGCACTACCTGAACCTCGACTGGGAGGCGGAGGAGTTCATGCAGTTCGTCGCCGACCTGGAGCCCAACGCAGACGGCGGACTGCAGATCATGTACGGGATCGACGGCCGCCGCGAGTTGAGCGAGTCCACGCGCGAGGACCTCTCCGGATACGCCGGCGCGCGGCCCGTGCGCGTGGGCAACGGCGCGTTCGATCAGCGCCAGAACGACGTGTTCGGCGCGGCGCTCGATTCGATCCTGCTGCACACCCGTCGCTCCGAACGCCTGCCCCGCAGGCTGTGGCCGATCGTGCAGGCCCAGGCCAAGTGCGCGAGCGAAGTCTGGCGCAACCCCGATCAGGGCATCTGGGAGGCGCGCGGCGCGCCCCAGCACTACGTGTCCTCCAAGCTGATGTGCTGGGTCGCGATGGACCGCGCCTCGCGGCTGGCGGCGATGCGCGGGGATGCGAAGCTGGAGTCCACCTGGGCGGCCACGGCGCAGGAGATCCGCGAGGACATCCTCGCGCATGGGCTCACGGCAAAGGGAGTCCTGCGCCAGCACTACGACACCGACGCCCTGGACGCCTCCACGCTGCTGGCGGCCCTGTTCGGGTTTTTGCCGGCCGAGGACGAGCGGTTGCGCGCGAGCGTTCTGGCGATCGCCGAAGACCTGACCGAGAACGGGTTCGTGCTGCGCTACCGCACCGGCGAGACCGACGACGGCATGTCGGGCAAGGAGGGCAGCTTCCTGATCTGCTCGTTCTGGCTCGTCTCCGCGCTGGCGATCGTCGGCTTCGAGCAGCGTGCGCGCGACTTGATGGAACGGCTGCTCAGCGTCGCCTCCCCGCTCGGGCTGTACGCGGAGGAGTTCGACACTCAGACCGGCCGCCACCTCGGCAACTTCCCCCAGGCGTTCTCCCACCTCGCCCTGATCGAGGCCGCTGCCCGGATCATCCTGATCGAGCGGTTGGCTGAGATTCAGTAGTTCCGATGGCGCATGCGCCATCGGCGGGAAGGCACATGTGCCTTCCCGACACAAGCCGCATGCGGCTTGTGTTCCGAACTGTGCATGCACAGTTCGGCGGGAGCGCGCATGCGCGCTCCCGGGCGGCGAAGCCGCCCCTCACTCCGCCGGCTTCTCGTCGTGCCCGCCGAAGCCCTTGCGCATCGCCGATTGCACTTTGTTCGCATACTCGTCCTCCTCCCGCGAGGCGAAGCGCGAGTACAGCGCCGCCGTCAGCACGGGCGCGGGCACGCCCTCCTCGATCGCCGCGATCGACGTCCAGCGGCCCTCGCCGGAGTCCGACACGCGCCCGGCGAACTCCTGCAGCTCGGGCGAGGCCAGCAGCTCCTGGGCGGTCAGGTCCAGCAGCCACGATCCGATCACGCTGCCCCGGCGCCACACCTCGGCGACCTCGGTCGTGTCGATCTCGTAGGAGTAGTACCGCGGATTCTCGAGTGGGCTCGTCTCCGCGTCCTGCTCCTGGGAGTGCAGGCCGGCGTCGGCTGAGTGGATGATGCTCAGACCCTCGGCGTAGGCCGCCATCAGGCCGTACTCGATGCCGTTGTGGACCATCTTCACGAAGTGCCCCGCCCCGTTCGGGCCGCAGTGCAGGTAGCCCTGCTCGGACGGGCTCGGCTCGCCCTCCCGCCCGGGCGTGCGCGGCGCGGAGTCGACTCCCGGGGCGATCGTCGCAAACAGCGGGCTCAGGCGCTCAACGATCGCGGTCTCGCCGCCGATCATCAGACAGTAGCCGCGCTGCAGCCCCCACACGCCGCCGCTGGTGCCGCAGTCGATGTGGTGGATGCCCCTCGGCTTCAGTTCTTCGGCGTGACGGATGTCGTCGTGGTAGTGGGTGTTGCCGCCGTCGATGATCGTGTCGCCGGGCTCCATCGCCTGCGCGAGCTCGGCGATCGTGCGGTCGGTGATCTCGCCCGCCGGCACCATCACCCAGGCCGTGCGGGGCTTATCGAGCTTGGCCACGAAGTCGGCGATCGAATCCGCCCCCTGCGCGCCGTCGGCCGCGAGCGCGGCCACCGCCTCGGAGCTGACGTCATAGCCCACGCAGCGATGGCCGTCGTGCATCAATCGCCGCACGATGTTGGCGCCCATTCGCCCCAGTCCGACCATGCCCAACTGCATAGGGTTTGCTGTCGCCATCGCCGGCTCCTTCGTTCGTCGTTTTGCCGAGCTGGCGCCTCGGATCGGCCGATCGGGCCGGTACCTTGTTTGCAGTGCCAGCGGCGCTTGATCGGAATCCTACGGCCATGGGGGCGCGCGGGCGATGAGCGTGCCGCTCGCCAGCACGACCGTGGACCTTGCGCGCGTCCAGTTCGCGATGACCTCGATCTACCACTTCCTGTTCGTCCCGCTCACGCTCGGGCTGACGCCGATCGTGGCGGTCATGCACACGCTCTGGCATCGCACCCGCGACGAGCGCTGGCTCAGGCTGACGCGGTTCTTCGGGACGCTGATGCTGATCAACTTCGCGATCGGCGTCGTCACCGGGCTGGTGCAGGAGTTCGAGTTCGGGATGAACTGGGCCGTCTACTCGAAGTTCGTCGGCAACGTGTTCGGCGCGCCGCTGGCGATGGAGGGGCTGGCGGCGTTCTTCCTGGAGTCCGTTTTCCTCGGATTGTGGATCTTCGGCTGGGATCGCCTGCGTCCGCGCGTGCACCTCGCGAGCATCTGGCTGGCCGCGGCCGGAACGTGGCTGTCGGCGTACTTCATCCTCGTCGCCAACTCGTGGATGCAGCACCCGGTCGGCTACCGGATGGTGAATGGCAAGGCCGAACTGACGTCCATCTCGGCGCTGCTGAAAAACAACTTCGCGATCAAAGCCTTCGAGCACACGATCCTCGTCGGCCTGACGACCGGGGCGCTGCTCGTGCTCGGGGTCTGCAGCTGGCACCTGCTGCGGGGGCGCAACGTGGACATGTTCCGCCGCGCGATCGCGCTCGCGCTGATCGTGGCGGTGCCGGTGACGTTCGTGAACCTGCTCGTCGGCAGCCGCTTCGGGATCGTCACCGAGACCGACCAGCCGATGAAGATCGCCGCGGCGGAGGCGCTGTGGAACACCGAACAGCCCGCCGGGTTCTCGCTGTTTCAGATCGGCGGCTTCTCCGCCGCGCACCCCGATCCGAGCGTGTCGATCGCGATCCCGAAAATGCTCTCGTTCCTGGCGACCGGCTCGTTCCACGGCAAGGTTCCGGGGCTGAATCAGTTGCAGGCGCAGGAGCGCGCCCGCTATGGCCCGGGCACGTATACGCCGCCGGTCGAGGCGGTGTACTGGTCGATGCGCGTGATGGCCTACCTCGGCGCGCTGATGTTCGCAATCGCGGCCGTCGGCGCGTGGCTGTATCGCAAGGGAAAGCTCGAGTCCAGCCGCTGGTTTTTGCGCACGGCGATCGTCGCGATCGCGTTCCCGTTCATCGCCGCCACCGCCGGCTGGGTCCTGACGGAGGTCGGCCGCCAGCCGTGGATCGTGCAGGGCCTCCTGAAGACCGCCGTGGCCAACTCCGCGGACGTCTCCTCGGCGATGATCGCGACCACCCTGATCGGGTTCGCGCTGCTGTATGTCGCGCTCGGAGCCGTCGACTTCGTGCTGATGCGCCGCTACGCGCGGGTGGACCCGCCGGAGATCGACGGCGAGGGGACCGGCGCCGAGCCCGCGGCGCTCACGCTCAGCTACTGATCTCGCAGCGAGCGGTAACGCCGGATCAGCGCGTTCGTCGAACTGTCGTGCTGCAGCTCCGGTTCGGCTGCGGAGGTCAGCTCGGGGATGATCTGCTTGGCGAGCGCCTTGCCCAGCTCGACCCCCCACTGGTCGAAGGAGTCGATGCCCCACACGACCCCCTGCGTGAACACGCTGTGCTCGTACAGCGCCACCAGCGCGCCCAGCACGTGGGGTGTCAGCCGCTGCGCGAGGATCGTGTTCGTCGGGCGGTTGCCCTGCATGACCTTGTGCGGGACGACGGCCGCGGGCGTGCCCTCCGCGCGGACCTCCTCGGCCGTGCGGCCGAACGCGAGCGCCTGGGCCTGGGCGAACACGTTGGACATGAGGATGTCGTGGTGGGAGCCGAGCGGATTGAGCGTCTGGCCGAACCCGATCAGGTTGACGGGGATGAGCTTCGTGCCCTGATGGATCAGCTGGTAGAAGCTGTGCTGGCCATTGGTTCCGGGCTCGCCCCAGTAGATCGCGCCCGTCTCGTAGTCAACGTCGGCGCCGTCGAGCGTGACGTGCTTGCCGTTTGACTCCATCGTCAGCTGCTGCAGGTACGCGGGAAACCGCTTCAGATACTGCTCGTAGGGCATCACCCCGCACGTCTGAGCGCCGAAGAAGTCGGAGTACCAGACGGCCAGCATGCCCATCAGCACGGGCAGGCTCCGCGCGAAGGGCGTCGTGCGGAAGTGCTCGTCCATCGCGTGCATCCCCGCCAGCAGCTCGCCGAACCGCTGCGGCCCGATCGCGAGCATCGTCGAGAGCCCGATCGCGGAGTCCATCGAGTAGCGCCCGCCGACCCAGTCCCAGAACCCGAACATGTTCTCCGTGTCGATCCCGAACTCGCTCACGCCGGCGGCGTTCGTGGAGACGGCGACGAAGTGCTTGGCGATCGCCTCCTGCACGCCGCCCAGCCCGGCCAGCGCCCACTCGCGCGCGGAGTGAGCGTTGGTCATCGTCTCCAGGGTCGTGAACGTCTTCGATGAGACGATGAACAGCGTCTGCGCGGGATCGAGATCGCGTGTGGCCTCGGCGAAGTCGGTCGAGTCGACGTTCGAGACGAACCGGAACGTCAGCTCGCGCTGGGAGTAGTGGCGCAGCGCCTCGTAGGCCATCACCGGCCCGAGGCCCGAGCCGCCGATGCCGATGTTCACCACGTTGCAGATCGGCCTGCCCGTATGCCCGAGCCACGCGCCCGAGCGCACCCGCTCCGCGAACGAGCCCATCCGCTCCAGCGTCTCGTGCACCTGCGCGACCACGTCCACGCCGTCCACCACCAGCGACGCGCCGGCGGGCATGCGCAGCGCGACGTGCAGGACGGAGCGGCTCTCCGAGACATTGATCTTCTCCCCGGCGAACATCGCCTCCGTCCGCTCGCGCAGACCCGACTGCTCGGCCAGCTGCACGAGCAGCCCGAGCGTCTCGCCGGTGACGCGGTTCTTGGAGTAGTCCAGGTACAGCCCCGCGCCCTGCGCCGTCATCCGCTCCCCGCGTGTGTCGTCCTCGGCGAACAGCTCGCGCAGGTGCGTGTCTTTGATCTCCTTGTAATGCCCTTCGAGCGCCATCCACGCGGGACGCTCGCGTAGCGCAGGCACGCCGGATGAGAACCCGCCCGGCACTGCGGCGCTCCGCGCTACTCCTCGGCGGGAGCGCCGTGGCCCGAGTCTATGACATCGCGGCCCTTGTACGACCCGCACGTCGCGCACACGCGATGGGGCAGCTTGGGCTGGTGGCACTGCGGGCACTCATTCGAGGCGGCAGGCGCGATCTTGTGCTGGGCACGGCGCTGGGCCGTACGCGAATGCGACTGTTTCTGCTTGGGCGTTTGTCCTCCGGACATCGCGCGGACTGTATCAGGGGTGCGCCTTTGTCCCTGGGGCTGAAGGGGCGTGGATTGGGAGGGGCGGGGGTTTGAAGGGCGTGGGTTTCCCGGTGTGGCTTAGGATGTGCCGTCGTGTCCCCTGAGCCCGTCCTGTATGACCTCGCCGAGGGCGTTGCCACGATCACGCTGAACGACCCCGACACGCGCAACGCGCTCTCGCCGGAGCTGCTGGCCGGGCTGGTCGAGGCGTTTCAGCGGGCCGAGGACGATTCTGGCGCGCGCTGCGTCGTGTTGTGCTCCTCGCACGAGCGGACCTTCTCCTCCGGAGCGGCGCTCGGGGGGTTCGCCGGCGATGTCTCGCTCGTGCACAAGCACTTCGGCACCGAGCGCTTCGTGGAGCTGTTCCGGTTGATCGGCTCGCTCACGATCCCCACCGTCTGCGCCGTCCGCGGCCACGTGCTCGCCGGCGCGCTCGGCATCGCGCTGGCGTGCGATTTGATCGTCGCCTCCGAGGACGCCACGTTTGGCACGCCCGAGATCAACATCGGCACGTTCCCGTTCATGATCATGGCGCTGATCTATCGCAACGTCCCGCGCAAGCGCGCCAACGAGCTGCTGCTGCTGGGCGAGCGCTGGTCCGCCCAGGAGGCCCACGCGGCCGGGATCGTCAACCGCGTCGTGCCCGCCGAGGACTTCGACTCCTTCGTCGCCGACTGGGCCGGCAAGCTGGCGGGCAAGTCGCCGGTGATCATGCGCCTGGGCAAGGAGGCGATGCGCCGCCAGCTCGACATGCCCCTGGACGACGCGCTCGACTACCTGCGCGCCCAGCTCTCGCTCGCGCTGTCCACCGAGGACATCGTCGAGGGGGTCACGGCGTTCTTTGCAAAGCGCGATCCGCAGTGGAAAGGACGGTGATGAGCACGCAAGAGACCACCTCCATGCTGCGACCCCTGGTCGAGGACCTGCGGGCCCGGCGCGCGCAGATCATGCTCGGCGGGGGAGGAGAGAAGATCGATCGCCAGCACGAGAAGGGCGCGCTGACCGCGCGCGAGCGGATCGCGCTGCTCGTGGACGAGGGCACGTTCGTCGAGCTCGGCATCCATGGACGGCCGCACACCTCCCAGCGCGCGATGGACGGAGTGCGGGCGCCCGCCGACGGCGTCATCACCGGCTACGGCAAGGTCGATGGCCGTCTGACGGCGGTGTGTGCGTATGACTTCACGGTGATGGCCGGTTCGATGGGCATGACCGGCGAGTTCAAGGTCACGCGCCTGCGCGAGCTGGCTCTCACAAAGCGCATCCCGTTCGTGTGGCTGCTGGACTCCGCCGGCGCGCGCGTGCAGGAGGCGGCCGGGGCGATGTTCGCCGGCTCGGGGCACCTGTTCCGCGAGGAGGTGATCATGAGCGGCGTGATCCCGCAGGTCGCTGCGCTGCTGGGGCCGTGCGCGGCGGGCACCGCCTACATCCCCGGGCTGGCCGACTTCGTGCCGATGGTCAAGGGTCGGGGATCGATGGCGCTCGCCGGCCCGCACCTGGTCCGGGCCGCGGTAGGCGAGGATGTCACCCAGGAGGAGCTTGGCGGCTCGCGCGTGCACTGCCGCAAGTCGGGCGTCGGCGACATGGAGGTCGCATCCGACGAGGAGTGCATCGAGCGGATCAAGCAATACCTGTCCTACATGCCGCAGAACTGCGAAGAGCGTCCGCCGCTGCGACCGGTGGGCGACCCGATCGACAGGCGCGAGGAGGACCTGCTCGACGTGCTGCCCGAGTCCAACCGCAAGCCGTATGACATGTACGAGGTCATCAAGCGCATCGTCAACGACGGCGAGTACTTCGACATCAAGGGCCAGTGGGCCAAGACGATCATCACCTGCTTCGCGCGCTTCGGGGGGCGCCCGGCGGGGATAGTCGCCAATCAGCCCAAGCAGCTCGGTGGCATCCTCGACAACGACTCCGCCGACAAGGCCGCGCGCTTCGTGAACCTCTGCAACGCATTCGGGATTCCGCTCGTGTTCATCCAGGACGTGCCCGGCTTCATGGTGGGCACGAAGGTCGAGGCGGCCGGCATCATCCGCCACGGCGCCAAGATGCTCTACGCGGTGGCCAACGCGACGGTCCCGAAGATCACCGTCATCACGCGCAAGGCCTACGGGGCCGGCTACTACGTGATGTGCGGGCGCGCGTATGAGCCCGACCTGATCGTGGCCTGGCCGAGCGCCGAGATCAGCGTGATGGGCGCCGAGGGCGTAGTGGAGATCGCATTCCGCAAACAGGTCAACGAGGCCGAGGACCCAGAGGCAAAGAAGGCCGAGCTGATCGAGGGGTTCAGGAAGATGTTCGACGTGTACATCGCCGCTGGCAACGACCTGATCGACGACGTGATCGACCCGCGCGAGACGCGCATCACGATCTGCCGCGGGTTGGAGCTGGCCGAGGGCAAGAAGATCGAGCGTCCCTACAAGAAGTCCGGAGTCGTGCCCGTATGAGCGTCGAGGATCCCGTGGTCATCACGTGCTCGATCTCGGGCGTGATCGCCAACCGCGAGCAGTGCCCGGCGATCCCCTACACCCCCGAGGAGTACGCCGCGGAGGCGCGCCGCGCGGTCGAGGAGGGCGCCTCGATGATCCATATCCACGCGCGCAAGCCCGACGGCACGCCCAGTTACGAGATCGAGGACTTCGGCGCGATCACCGAGGCGATCAGGGGCGCCGTGGACGACGTGATCATCAATTACTCCACCGGCACGATCGGCGTCCCCGTCGCAAAGCGCGTCGAGTACCTGCGCGCGTGCCGTCCGGAAGTGGCCGCGCTGAACATGGGCTCGATGAACTACGCCAAGTACTCGCGCTCGCGCAAAGACTTCGTGTTCAAGATGGTGTTCAACAACCCGTTCGACGAGATCATCGAGCTGCTGCGGGCGATGAACGAGCTGCAGATCAAACCCGAGCACGAGTGCTTCGACATCGGACACGTCGGCTCGCTGCAGCCGCTCGTGCACATGGGTGTGCTGCACGCACCGCTGCACGTCAACTGCGTGATGGGCGTCGTCGGCGGCATCCCCCCGACGCCGCGCAACCTCGCCGCGATGGTCGACAACATCCCCGGCGTAGCCACCGAGGCACACGGCTCGGAGAGCTGGGTCGGCGGTGGCGCTCGCTCGCACTGGGGCGTGATCGGGATCTCGCGCGAGCAATGGAAGCTGATCGCCACCGCGCTCACGCTCGGCGGATCGATCAGGGCGGGAGTCGAGGACAACCTGTATCTGCCCAGCGGCGAGATGGCCCGCTCCAACGGCGACCTGATCGCCCAAGCTCGGCGCATGACCGAAGACGTCGGTCGCCGGCCGGCCACCGTCGTCGAGGCCCGCGGCCTGCTGGGGATCGCCCCGCGCGATACGGCGAGCGCCGCGTGAGCCTGCCCTTGGAGGGCATCAAGGTGCTCGACCTCTCGCGCCTGCTGCCAGGCGGGTTCTGCTCGCTGCTGCTGGCCGACTTCGGGGCGGACGTGCTCAAGGTCGAGGACACCGGCATGGGCGACTACATCCGCTGGTCCCCGCCGTATGTCAACGGCGCCGACGACAGCGCGAAGTCGGCGCTGTTCCTGTCGCTGAACCGCAACAAGCGCTCGATCCGCCTCGACCTCAAGAGCGAGGCCGGGCGCGAGGCATTGCTGAGGCTCGTGCGCGAGCACGACGTCGTGCTCGAGTCCTTCCGCCCCGGCGTGCTCGACCGGCTGGGCGTGGGGTACGAGCGGATGCGCGAGGTCAATCCCGGGATCGTGTACTGCGCGATCTCCGGCTACGGCCAGACCGGCCCCAAGCGTCAGGACGCCGGACACGACATGAACTACCTCGGCCTCGTCGGCCTGCTCGGATTAACGGGAGACCCACCCTCCCCGCGCGGCGGCGGCGGGGTGGGTGGGGGTCCCATTCAATCCGCTGGGCAGATCGCCGATATCGGCGGCGGCGCGTTGATGGGCGCGTTCGGGATCATGGCCGCTCTGCGCGAGCGCGATGGTGCGCCCGCGCGCGATGGTCGTACTGCGCGCTCCGGATCGGGCGAAGGGCAGATCGTGGACGTCTCGATGGCCGACGGCGCGCTGTCATGGCTGGCGATGGTCGCCGCCGGATACTTCGCCGACGGAGCCGTCCCACATCGCGGCGAGCTGCCGCTCGCGGGTTCGCTGATCTGCTACCGGCCATATGAGTGCGCCGACGGCTGGGTCACGCTCGGCGCGCTGGAGCCGAAGTTCTGGCGGGCCTGGTGTGAGGGCGTCGGCCGCGAGGATCTGATCGAGGCGCAGTTCCAGGCTCCCGGCTCCGAGGCCCACGCCGAGGTTCAGGCGATCTTCAGGACGCGCACGCGCACTGAATGGGAGGCGTTCGCGCGCGAGCACGACTGCTGTCTGGAGCCCGTGCTCGACCTCGACGAGGCGCTCGATTCCGAGCTCGTTCGCGCGCGCGAGATGGTCGTGGAGATCGAGCAGCCGGGCGCGGAGCGCCCGGTGCGCCAGCTCGGGATCCCGGTCAAGCTCGGGCGCACGCCGGCAACGCACGCGCGTCTGCCCGGCCCGGCCCTGGGCGAGCACACCGAGCAGGCGCTGCGCGAGGCCGGCTACACCGCCGAGGCGCTCGCCGCGCTGCTTGAAAGCGGTGCGGCCGCGGGACCGGCGCAGTCCGCGCCGCAGGGCTCCACGTTTCGGGTTTAGAGGCTGTCTCGGCAGGCCCTTGGCTCCGGGAGGGGAGCTATGCTCTTGCCTGTTGACTGACCAGTCAATCTACTGTTCCGCCGGTTGGTAGAGGCCTGCGGGGGAGATGTATATGAAGGCAGCAGCCGTCCAGCTCAACTGCAGCGCCGACTTCGGCGCGAACCTCGCCACCGCCGACCGTCTCACGCGGGCCGCCGCCGCGGACGGGGCGCGGCTGATCGTCCTGCCCGAGAAGTGGACCGCGATGGGCTCTGAGGAGGAGCTTCGCGCCGCGGCGCAACCGCTGGACGGGCCCGCCGTCACCTGGGCACGCGAGATCGCCGGCGAGCTGAGCGTGGACCTCGTCGCTGGGTCGTTCCTGGAGCGCATCCCGGGGGAGCAGAAGCTCGCCAACACCTGCGTCCACGTCTCTGCCTCGGGCGCCGTCCGGGCGGTGTATCGCAAGCTGCACATGTTCGACGTCACGATCGATGGGCACTCCTACCGGGAGTCGGACCTCGAGCTGTCCGGTGATGAGATCGTGCTCAGCGAGATCGCTTCCGGCGCCGATGGGCCTGGCGCCCAGGTGCCTGGCGCCCAGGTGCCTGGCGCCCAAGTCCCTGGCGCCGATGTGCCTGACGCCGACGGGCCGGTCATCGAGCTGGGTCTCGCGATCTGCTACGACCTGCGCTTCCCCGAGATCTTTCGCATTCTCGCCGTCCGCGGGGCGCGCATCCTCGCGCTGCCCTCGGCGTTCACGCTGCCGACGACGCGCGATCACTGGGAGGTCCTCGTCCGCGCACGCGCGATCGAGAACCAGGCGTTCGTCATCGCCGCAAACCAGGTCGGCCCGCATCCGGGCGGTCACCGCTCGGGCGGGCGCTCGATGATCGTGGACCCGTGGGGCGTCGTCCTCGCGCAGGCGCCCGACGGCGAGCATCACGTCGTTGCCGAGCTCGACTTCGAGCGCCAGTCGGAGATCCGCGCGCAGCTGCCCGCGCTGGCCAACCGCCGCCCGGAGACCTACAGCTGGCCCGAGGCGCCGGCGGCGGGCAGCGCCGGCGTGGGGGAGACGGGCTCGTGAGCGTCGCCCGCGCGAAGACCGCCGCCGACAAGCGCCGCTCGATCCTCGATGCGGCCGTGCGCGTGTTCGCGCGTCAGGGCTTTCACGCCTGTCGTGTCGCCGACATCGCCGACGAGGCGGGCGTCGCCTACGGACTCGTCTATCACTACTTCGCCTCCAAGGACGAGATCCTCGACACGCTGTTCCTCGAGCGCTGGAACGTCATGCTCGAGACGATCCGTCACGTCAACGCTCAGCAGATCCCCGCTCGGGAGAAGCTCGCGGCGATCGCCTCGTTCATCATCGACTCCTACGCCCACGACCCCGAGCTGATGAAGGTGATCATCGTCGAGGTCACGCGCGCGGCCAACTCATTCGGGCAGACCCACCTGGCTCAGATCCGCGAGGCGTTCACGCTGATCTCCGAGATCGTCACGAGCGCGCAGGCCGCCGGCGAGTTCAAGCCGGATATCACGGCCGAGTTCGCCGCGATCGCCTTTTACGGGGCGATCGAGCAGGTGCTGACCGGTTGGATCTTCGGCCTGCTGCCGAGCGGAGAGGAGCACTACGAACAGGCCAAGCGGCTGGTGGTCGAGACCGTCTGCGGCGGGCTGGACGCCTCACCGGGCCAGGCGCCCCCGAATGGGCCGTTTCAGAGCCCGTCGGCTCCGGGCAATAGACTGCGGTAGCGATATGGAGAACGACGTGCTGAAGCGCTTGATGTGGTCCGGCCTGCTGGCCGGGGTGGGCGCGCTCTCGAGCGTGATCGCCCACCGCATCGCCGCACGGGTCTGGCTGCGGCTGTTCGACGAGGAGCCGCCCGAGTGAGCGCTCCCCCTCTCGGCGGCGATCGCACCGGCGCCGGCCAGGGCGGTAGTGGACTTGACGCCGGGGCTCGGAGCGGCGAGGTTCCCAAAGGCATCGCCACGGCGATCGCCGAGATCTCCGAGCGCGCGAGCATGCTCGTCCGCGAGGAGATCGAGCTCGCCAAGGCCGAGGTCACCGCCAAGGCGACCAAGCTCGTCCGCGGCGCCGTCATCGGCGTCGCCGCGGGGATCTTCGTGGTCACAGCGCTGTTCTTCTTTCTGATCGGCTGCGCGTGGCTGCTCTACTACTACCTGCCGGGCAACGCCTTCACCTACTTCTGGGGCTTCTTCGCGATGGCCGCGATCCTGCTGATCCTCGGTCTGATCGCCGGTCTGATCGCGGCCCGGGCGGTCAAACGGGGCGCGCCGCCGACGCCCGACATGGCGATCGAGGAGGCGCGCCTGATCCGCGACGCCGTCTCCTCGGCCGCCCCCGACACGCCGGCACCGCCCCCCGCGCCCTACGGCGCCGCCGCCCCACACGCCACCGGGTCACACGCCACCGCGCCCCCCGCCACCGAGCAGCCTGCCGCGGGCACAGAGAAAGAGGGAGACGCCTGATGGCCCAGCGTTCGCCTGCCGAGATCCGCAGCTCGATCGAGGCCAACCGCAACGAGCTCGCCGTCTCGATCGGCCAGCTGCGCGGCGAGGTCGCCTACCTCACCGACTGGCGCGGGCACATCGCGCGTCACGAGCGCGAGCTGAAGATCGGCGGCGCGATCGTCGTGGGTCTCATGGTCGGCAGTCGCCTGCTGCGACGCCGTCGTCGCCGCGGCTGATCAGGCGAGAAGTGCGCGGGGCACCGCGCCCACGCCGATCAGGCCCGGGCCGGTGTATGTGCCGATCACCGGTCCGACCTCGGATGTGAACACCGGCTCCGAGTCGAATATGTCGCGGCAGCGACGCGATCAGCCGCTCGGCCTGCTCGGTCGCCTGGATGTGCTGGACCACCCAGCCGTCGGACCCTTCGCCGTGCAGCTGTTCGGCGTACTGGACCATCCGCTCGAACGCCCTGCCCGCGGTGCGCACCCGCTCGACCGGGACGATTTCGTACTCCATCGACAGGATCGGCTTGATCCGCAGCGTGCCGCCCAGCCATGCCTGCGCCTTGCCCACGCGCCCGCCGCGGCGCAGGTACTCCAGGGTGTCCAGACAGAACCAGATCTTCAGCGCCGCGCGCGTCTCGCGCACGCGCTCCACCACCGCATCGCGGTCCGCGCCCGCCCTGGCCGCCGCCGCTCCCGCGAGCGCCAGCAGCCCCATCCCGCCGCAGGCCGTTTCTGAGTCGATCACCTCGATGCGCTCACCCAGCCCGCGCTCGCTGAGCAGGCCGTGCGCCTGCCGGGCCGCCTCGCACGTACCCGAGATGCCGCCCGCGAGATGGATCGAGACGACATCCCTGCCTTCCAGCAGCAGCGGCTCCCACACGGCCAGGAAGTCGCCGATCGACGGTTGCGAGGTCGTCGGCAGCTCGGGGTCTGAAGCCAGGCGCTCATAGAAGCTGTCGAACCCGTCCATTTCCAGCTCGCGCTCGGGCTGGCCCTTCCAGCCGACATACAGGCTGACCTGGCGGATGCCCTGCTCGTCCGCGAGCTCGCGCGGCAGGTATTGCGTGCTGTCGGTGACGACTGCGACGGAGGTCGGCATCCCTTACGGGGACGCTATCGCAACGCCGAGCGTCTGCGCCAGCTCGCCCGACTCATACATCTCGATCACGATGTCGCACCCACCGACGAGCTCGCCCCTGACGAACAGCTGCGGGATCGTCGGCCACTGCGAGATCGCCGACAGCTCCTCGCGGATGCGCGGATCCGGCAGGACGTCGACCGCCGCGAACGGCGCCTCCAGCGCCTGCAGCGCCGCCACGGTGCGCGCCGAGAACCCGCACGCGGGCGCCTCGGGCGTCCCCTTCATGAACAGGATCGTCTCGTTCTGCTCGATCGCCTGTGCGATCGCGTCGCGGATCTCGTTGTGCTCGGTGTCTGACATGGCTGCTCCTGGGTGGTGGGGGCTCGAGAGTGGGGGGTAGGTGGCGCCGGTAGGGGATGTGGCAGTGGTTTGAGGTGTGGCGGTGGCTCTGGGGATCGGTCGTGGGGCTGGGGGTCGTAGTGTGGCGGGCCGGGGCGGCTATTGGGGGCTCGGCGGACTCTGGGTCTTCAGCGACAGCGCATGGATGGGGCCGCCGATCTCCGCGCCGAACACCTCGTAGACGAGCTTGTGCTGCTCGATGCGGCTGCGCCCGGCGAACGCGGGCGCGGTGACGGTCGCCTTGAAGTGGTCGCCGCCGCCGGTCCAGTCTTCCACTTCGGCCCGCGCACCCGGGATCGCGGCCTCGATGCGCTGCTTGATCTCATCGGCGTTCGGCATGCTCCTGGCAGCTTAGAACACTCCTTCGTGGCTCGCTATACTTTGGAAAGCGATGGTCACGATCACCGACAAAGGCGCCGAGAAGGTCCGTGAGTTCCTGGCCTCCCAGGAGGCCGATGTGAGCATGGCCGGCCTGCGCGTCGGCGTGCGCGGCGGCGGCTGCTCGGGCTTTCAGTACCAGCTCGCCTTCGACGAGCAGCGCGACGAGGATGCCGTGTTCGAGACCCACGGCCTCAAGCTGCTGGTCGACAACGACAGCCTTCCATTCGTGCGCGGCTCGGTCATCGACTACGAGGAGACCCTCCAGGGGGCCGGCTTCAAGGTCGAGAACCCCAACGTCGTCGCCGCCTGCGGCTGCGGCTCCTCGTTCAGGGTGGCCGACGAGGAGCAGGTCTCCGCAGTCTGATCGCGCGAGCGCGTAGGGTGCGCTCGCGATGCCTGCACTGCCCGCTCGTCTGCGTCGTCTGACGCCCGTTCGCCTGCGCGACGACGTTCGCCTGCGCGCGCTGGCGGTCGGCTGTGGGCTGATTCCCCCGCGCACGATGCACTCCGCCGAGGACGCCGCTGTGCTGCTCCAGGCCGCACGCGACGCGCGGCGCGTGGTCGAGATCGGGGTCTACGAGGGCGCATCCGCGGTCCTCTTGTGCGGGGCGCTGCGTCCCGGCGCCGAGCTTCACCTGGTCAACCCGTTCGGCCACCATCCCGACGCCCTGCCATCCGGCTGGGGAGCCACCGAGTGGGCGACCCGGCGGGCCGTCTCGCGCGCCCAGCACCGGCGCGGTCGGCAGGCGCCGGGCGTGCACTGGCACATCTGCCTCTCCGCGGAGCTGGCCTGCAGCTGGCGGGGTGAAGCGGATCTGGTGTTCATCGACGGAGATCACTCCGAGTCCGGATGCGAGCTCGACTGGGTCTCATGGCAGGGCAAGGTCGCGCCCGGCGGCCATGTCGTCTTTCACGACGCCCGTGCCGGCCAGCCCGGCGGACGCGGTCTGCCGGGACCGACCGCGGTCGTCACACGTCACTTCCGCTCCGACGGGCGCACGCCCGGCTGGGAGATCGTCGCCGAGGCCGACCGCACCGTCGCGGTTCGGCGCGTGCGCGGTCGCGAGCAGTGAGTCGCTGGTAGTGCGGCGCGTGCGCGGATAGTCGCCGAGGCCGACCGCGCCGTTGTCGTGTGGCGCGTGCGGACAGGGAGTGTGCGCGGGGAGGGCGCGAGCGTGCGCGTATAGGGAGCGTGCGGGGAGCATGCGCAGCTTGGGGCGCACCCCCCGCAGTTGCTGTGCATCCCGCGGTAGGCGGTCGTCGCGTACGAAGGTTGACATTAAGTAAACTCAGTGATACCCTGCGCTTTACATCATGTCAGAAGAGGACTTTGGCTGTCAATGACCAGGGATGGGGCTTGGGCGACCCCGAAAAGCAGTCGGGCGTTGCGAGCAGGACAGAGGCCGAGCGCTCGGATCATCGAATGACCAAGCCCGCCGAATGACCAAGCCCGTAGGGAGGCCGGCACGCGAGCAGCGTCGGCGCCGGTCTGTCTAAGCGAGGGCGAATCGAATCTAACGGAGGAATGGAGCAGTGATGAAAAGCATCAGGATCATGGGGCTGTGCCTCGTTGCCGTGTTCGCGCTCGCCGCGATCGCAGCGGCGAGCGCCTCAGCGACACCGAGGTTCGCCGTCTGCGTGAAGCACGGGCCCGGACTCAAATACGACAATGCGACGTGCAGCGCGAAAAACGCAAAGGAATCAAAGAACAAGTACGGAATCGCGGAAGGGCTCGGCAAGGGCGTCAAGGTCAAGGAAGGCAAGAAAAAGACCATCAAACACCCGTTCACGGATACGGCCGGAGCGGGCGCGCTCCATTCGTACGGCGCACCGGCCGTGGTTGAATGCACGGCCAGCTCGGGCAAAGGCGATCTCGAAGCGCCGAACAAGGTCATCGACGATGTCCAGACCTTCACTGGTTGCAATGTCGGCGGCGCGCCATGCGGGACGGGCGGAACGATCACAACCGCGGCTCTCGAAGGGGAATACGTAGACGAGGCTGGCGGCACCGTAGTCGGTCTGACGCTGAGCCCGACACCGCCGGCGGTGTACTTCGCAGAATTCACCTGCGCGCTGGCCGGGGTATCGATTCGCACCGCTGGTACCGCGATCGGCGTTCAAACCGGCAACGTCAACACAATCAGCACAACATCCAAAACCGCCTACAACCAGTCGGGTGGCATCGCGGAATACACCTCGCTTGAAGGGGGTGTGCCTTTCGAAAAGTCGTTGTTCACCCAATTCAACACGGGGTCGGGTTGGGAACCGACCGCACCAGGAACTCCTTCTGGGGAGGAAACCACAGCGACCAACACAGGTGAAGCAGTCGAGATCCTGGCGCCGTAGCGGCCACTCTCGATAAGGGTCAGTAGAAGTAATAGGTAGCAATAAGTAGTAGGCAAGGGCGTGGTGCTCACTGTGGGCCCCACGCCCTTGCGGTTGTCCCGATAGGTCAGTGGCGTTTAGGTGAAGGAGTATGGATTAGTTGTGGTAAAGGGGTACGGAGTATATAGGTGAAGTGGTATAGGTAGTTTGAGGTGAAGGGCATGGAGTAGTAGTGTTAGGCGAAGAGGTATGGAGTGTGGTTTAGGTGAAGGGTTATGGAGTAGTTTTAGGCCTCCTGGCCGGGAGCCTGCTTCTGTGGTGGAGCGCCCCCGCGCCGGCTCTGGCCCAGCGCGGGCACGCCTTGGCATTCTCGTTCGGCGGTGAAGGCAAGGGCGTAGGCCAGTTCGGCGCCGGGGGACCGGACGGGGTCGCCGTGGACGATCTGGGGGACCTGCTGTATGTGGTGGACCCCGGCGCAGGCCGGATCCAGGAGTTCAGCTGCACCGCCTCCTCGTGCGGCTACGTGTCGGCGGTCAAGGTCAAGTCTCCGGGGGCGATCGCGGTGGACAACTCGACGGGCCCCTCCGCGGGCGACGTCTACGTGGTCAAGGACGCGACCGGCGAAGCGCCGCTCATCGAGAAGCTGAATGCTCTTGACGAGCCGGTCCTCGAGCTGAAGGACAGCGCGAAGAAGGAGCGCTTCAAAGGCATCGACGGCCTCGCCGTGGGCTCCGACGGAGACCTGTGGGTCTATGAGAAGACGGGCCGGATAGACCGCTTCAGCGGGGCCAAGGCAAACGAATTCCTCGAAAGCGTGAGCTCTGGCGCCGAACACAGGGCGTCAGCGGCGCCGGGGCTCGCCGTCGGCCCCGAAGGGAGTCTCTACGTCGCCCATGAAGGCGAATCGGGCGCGCCGGTCATCGCAAAGCTCGAAAGCTCAGGCAAGCCCGTCCCCGGCCTCGAATCATTCGGCGGCAAGACCGCCGTGGCGGTGGCGGTCAACACCTCTAGCGATCCCGAAAGGCGCTCCGACGTCTACATCGACACCGGGACCGCCGTGTCCGCGCTCGCCCCGAACGGATCCCCGATCCAGGAATTCGGGAGCCTGACGGAAGGGCGCGGTATCGCCGTGGACTCCGAATACGGCAACGTCTACGTCGCCGACTCCGCCACCCACAGGGTGGATGTCTTCACGCTGGAACCGCCTCCGACCACGCCGTTCCCCGGCGAACCCGCGCTGCCCGACGGTCGCGCCTGGGAACTGGTCTCGCCGCCGGACGAGCACGGCGGCGCGATCGAACCGATCACGCACGAAGGAGGAGCGATCCAGGCATCCGCGGACGGCAACTCGATCGCCTACGTGGCGGATGCGCCGATCGAAGCCGAACCGGAAGGCGCCCGCGATCCGGAACCGGCGCAGATCCTCTCCACCCGTGTTCAGGGCGCCTGGCGCTCGCGGGACATCGTTCCGCCCAGCAGCCGGCAGACCGGCGTCGACGACGGGGCGCCGGTGGAGTACCAGCTCTTCTCCTCCGATCTGTCGGTTGGCCTCGTGCAGCCGTTCGGCAGCGAAACCCCGCTCGCGGAACCGCCGCTGTCGCCGCCCGCCTCGCCGGTGGAAGAACAGCGCAAGCAGGAAGAGGAGCTGAAAGGAGAAGCGCTCGACTACCAGGAAAAGACGATCTACCTGCGCGACGACGCGCCCATATCTCCCACGCCGGTATCGCCTAAAGCATCCGCAGGGGAAAAGAAGCTCTCCGAAGAACAGGAAGCGATCTACAGCCAAGCCCAGAAAAACGGCGTAACCATGGACAACCCCGGCTACCTGCCCCTGGTCACGGCTCTCGATGACACGGCGGGTGACCCGTTCGGCGAGAAGCTCACGTTTCTGGACGGGACTCCCGACCTGACCCATGTCCTGCTGAGCTCCACGGTGGCGCTGACGCAGTCCAAATCCAAAATCGCATCGAGCTCGTACCTCTATGAGTGGGCCGGGGAACAGCTGCGGGATGTGAGCGTGCTCCCGGGAACCGCAGAAAACCCGGCCGCCGCGCCGAGCCTGGGCAGCTCCAGCACTCCAGCCCTCGCCCCCGAAACCCGCAACCAAAGAAACGCGATCTCGGGCGACGGCTCGCGCGTGTTCTGGACCGAAAACACGACTCACCACCTCTACATGCGTGACACGGAAACCGGGGAAACGGTCATGCTCGACAAAGCCCAGGGCGTCGCGGAACCGGCTGAAGCCGAAGCGGTGTTCCAGACGGCTAGCGCCGACGGCTCGAAGGTGTTCTTCGCCGACAGATACCGTCTGACCGAAGCCGCCAAGCCCTCAGATGCCACGGCGACGGAAGGCGGCTACGCCGACCTCTACGAGTTCGATGTCAACAGCGGCACGCTCACCGACCTGACGCCCGACAGCAGCCCCGGCGAATACGCCAGCGTGCAGGGCCTCGCGCTCGGCTCGAGCGAAGACGGCTCCTACGTCTACTTCGTCGCCGACGGGGTCCTGGCGGACGGCGCCGCTCCCGGTGACTGCGAAACCGGCGTGGTTGGTGAAAAGCCATTGGTCCCCGGTGAGACGTGCAACCTCTACCTCTCCCACGACGGGACGATCAAGTTCATCGCGGCCCTGTCGGGCGAAGACGAGCCGGACTGGAAGGAGGCGGATCAGGGTGGTCTCGGCCACGTCACCTCGCGGGTCTCGCCCAGCGGCCGCTACGTGGCGTTCATGTCGGACAGGCCCCTCACCGGATACGACAATCGCGACGCCGGCAGCGGTCAGCCCGACGAGGAGGTCTATCTCTACGACGCGAACTCGGAACGCCTTCTCTGCGCGTCGTGTGACCCGACCGGCGCGCGGCCGACGGGGGTCCTCGACACCCAGGAATCCGGCGAAGGGCTGGGGCTCCTCGTCGATCGCCCCCACACCTGGAGCACCGAAGTCAAGGGGGTCGACCACTGGCTGGCCGCAAGCATCCCGGGGTGGGTGACCACGAGCATCAACGGAGCCGTCTATGAGCCCCGCTACCTCTCCGACAGCGGCCGGCTGTTCTTCGACAGCGCCGACGCGCTCTCGCCGCGGGTGACGGCTAAGACCAGGATGGAGCGGGTGGACGAACAGGAAGCGGAAGTCGGCGTCGAGAACGTCTATCAGTACGAGCCGCCGGGCACCGGCAGCTGCACGGGCTCGAGCGTCACCTTCAGCGAAGCGGCGGGCGGCTGCGTCAACCTGATCTCCTCTGGGACCTCCTCCCACGAATCGGACTTCCTCGACGCCAGCGTCAGCGGCAACGACGTGTTCATCCTCACATCCGCAGCGCTCGTCCCGCAGGATCTCGACACGGCCGACGTCGTCTACGACGCTCACGTCTGCGAAGCGGCCTCGCCATGCCCGCAGGCGCCGAGCACCCCGCCCCCGCCGTGCCAGGGCGAAGAATGCCAAGGATCATCTCCCCCGCTGCCGAGCTTCGCGGCGCCGGAGAGCGCGACGTCCTCCGGCTCGGGCAACCTCGTCGCGCACGGGGGAGTGCTCCCGGTCAAGGAAATCGTCAAGCCGAAGCCGCTGACGCGGGCGCAGAAGCTCGCAAAGGCGCTGAAGGCCTGTAGGAAAGACAAGCAGAAGCGCAAGCGCCTGGGGTGTGAAAAGAAGGCTCGAAAGCAATACGGGCCGTCCAAGCCGAAGGCCAAGAAGAGCGCGTCTCATCGGGCGGGCGTCAGGGGCGTGCGGTCATGATCCGGCGCAGGCCGACCCCCACCACGGGCGCTCTCGGTGGTTTTGTCGTCGGGATGCTGCTGGCGCTGCTGCTGGCGATGTCGGCCGGCGCCGCACCGGCGCTCGCCGGCGGCGCGTGGTGGAATCTCAGCTCCCGGACCGCGCCGACCAACCTCCCGCCCGGAGGCGAAGGCGAGGTCACGGTCTTCGCCACCAACCTCGGTGACGAAGAGATGCTGGATGAAGCGCACCCGATCGAGATCACCGACACGCTGCCGTCCAACCTGAAGGCCGTATCGATCGAAGGCCAGACGAGCGGAGGCGTTCCGCACGACGAAGACCCCGTCACATTGACTTGCCCGACGAGCGAAGAGGTCGCGGCGGGCGCCGCTCTCACCTGCACGCTCCCGTCGCACGCGGTGGAAGTGGGCAAGACCGAATCGATTCCGGTCGTCCTTCCGCCCTACGTGGACCTGCAGCTCGTCATCCACGTGAAGGTGGAGGGCGCCAAATCGGGCGAAGAGAACAGGGTCGCGGTGCAGGGCGGCGAAACCGCCGCGTCTGAGCCGATAGCGCCCAAGACGTTGCAACGGCCGATCGTGGTGAGCGGGGAAGCGACCCCCTTCGGCGTCGAAAACTACGAACTAACACCGGAAAACGAAGGCGGCTCCCCCGACCGTCAGGCGGGCTCTCATCCCTTCCAGCTGACGACGCTGCTCGACTTCAACGACACCCTCGAACTGGACCCCTACCCCGTCCACCACAATTTCTATCCATCGGTCCCCGCGCTCGCGAGGGATGCATACATCACCCTGCCGCCGGGCCTGCTCGCCAACGCGCGGGCGGTGGCGCAGTGCTCCGGCGAGGACTTCTCGACGATCCTGATCGGAGACAGCAACCTCTGCCCGGCCGACACGGCGGTGGGCGTGGCCCTGCTGTCCATCAACGAACCCGCCCTGGTGCCCGCGTACACCGAGGCGGTGCCCGTGTTCAACCTCAAGCCCGAACACGGCGAACCGGCGCGGTTCGGTTTCGAGACGGACAAAGTCTCGGTCGTGCTCGACACCTCCCTGCTCACCGGCGGCGACTACGCCGCGGTCGTGAGCAGCAGAAGCTTCTCCGAGTCCGTGGCGAGTCTGGGCAGCCTGGTGACGTTCTGGGGTGTGCCCGGCGAGCCCAGCCACGACCAGTCGCGCGGCTGGGAATGCATCGACGGCGGTCATTTCGACACGAGCTTCACGCCCGCGAGACACTGCGAACCCCACGACGAAGCCAACCCGCCGGCCTACCTGACGCTTCCGACCGTATGCACGCAGCCGTTCGCGAGCTCCGTCGTGGCGGACTCCTGGCCTGAACCGGGGCGACTGCTTCCCGACGGCCTGCCCGACCCGACCGACCCCCGGTGGATGGGAGCCGGGTTCACATCCCCCGCCCTGGAAGGCTGCCAGAAGCTGCCGTTTCACCCGACGATCGCGGTGACGCCGGACGAACGCCGCGCCAGCACGCCGACGGGGTTCAAGTTCACCGTGCACGTGCCGCAAGAAACGACGCTGGCGGCGGATGGGCTGGCCGAGGACAACATCAAGGCCACCACCGTGGCCCTCCCCGAAGGCGTGCAGGCCAGCCCCGGACTGGCCGGCGGCCTGCAGCCATGTCTCGCCGAACAGGTCGGCTTCGAAGGCTCCGAAGGAGAAGGCACGCTCGTGACGCAGCTGGAAAACGACCATTTCTCCCCGGAAGCGACGAGCTGCCCCGAAGCGTCGCAGATCGGCACGGTGAAGATTGTCTCGCCGCTGCTCGAACATCCCCTGACGGGCTCCGTGTACCTGGCCAGGCAGGACACCAACCCGTTCAAGTCGCCGCTGGTGCTCTACCTGATCGCCTACGACCCGTTCTCGGGCGTGCGCGTGAAGCTCGCGGGCGAAGTGCAGATCGACGAATCCACCGGCCAGCTGACCTCGTTCTTCAGGAACACGCCGCCGCTGCCGTTCGAAACACTGGAACTGGAATTCCCCAACGGTGGACGCGCCGCGAGCTCCACGCCGTCCCGGTGCGGCGCCTACCCGACGAGGGCATCGTTCACCCCGTTCTCGGAAGAAAACGGCGTGCCCGCTGCGCCCGTCAACGTATCCTCCGACCCGAAGGAATTCGAAATCGCCGAAGGCCCGAATGGATCGCCGTGTCCCTCGGGCGCGCTGCCGTTCGCCCCGGGCTTCCAGGCCGGCTCGGTCGGCAACCAGGCCGGCGCGTTCACGCCCTTCACGCTCACGATCGAACGCCCGGACGGCGATCAGGCGCTTGCAGGCGTCACGATGCAACTGCCGCCGGGGGTCGCGGCCCTGATCGCCAAGGTCACGCCGTGCCCGGAACCGCCCGCCGGGCAGGAATGGGCGTGTGGAGCGGACAGCCTCATCGGCCATGCCACCGCCAGCTCGGGCCTCGGCCCTGACCCCGTCACGCTCAGCACCGAAAACGCTCCGCCGAGCGGGCATGAAGGCGTGTATTTGACGACCGGGTACGACGGCGCGCCGTACGGCCTGCTGGTGTCCATCCAGGCGCACGCCGGCCCGTTCGAACTGGGCACCGTCAACGTGCGCTCACGGATCGAGGTGAACCGGGAAACGGCGGCCGTCACCGTCACCACCGACCCGGGCCCCAGGGACGAAGCCATCCCGGCGATCCTCAAGGGCGTGCCGGTGCAGCTGAAACAGCTGCACGTCGCCATCGACCGTCCGGAATTCATGTTCAACCCGACGAACTGCGAACCGATGACGGTCACGGGGAGACTGACGGGTGATGAAGGGGCGAGCGCCGCGGACCGTCATCCCCGTTCGAGATGGTCCAACTGCTCCGCGCTGGGGTTCGCACCGAAGCTGACGGCCTCGGTCGTGGGTCAGGGCAGCAAAGCCGACGGAACCACGTTCGACGTAACCGTGCAATCGCCCGGGCTGGGGCAGGCGAACATCCACAAGGTCGATCTGACGATCCCCCCGCTGCTGTCCTCCCGCCTGACGACGCTCCAGAAAGCCTGCCTGGAAGCGGTCTTCAACGTCAACCCGGCCGGCTGCGACGAAGGCTCGGTGATCGGGCATGCAACCGTGACCACGCCGGTGTTCTCCGAACCGCTCACGGGCAGGGCCTATCTGGTTTCCCACGGCGGCGCCGCGTTTCCCGACATCGAGTTCGTGCTGAAAGGCGACGGCGTCGAAATCCTGCTCGACGGCAAGACCCAGATCAAGAACGGCATCACCTACTCGCGGTTCGAATCGCTGCCCGACGCGCCGTTCACGAAGTTCGAATCGACCTTCCCGGCCGGTCCGCACTCCGTGTTGACTCCCAACGTGCCGGAAAAGGAAGACTTCAACCTCTGCAAGCACACGCTCACGATCCCCACCGAAATCACCGCTCAGGACGGGGCGTTCATCGGCCAGACTACGAACGTCGCGATCCTGGGCTGCGGCGCGGTCAAGGGCTCCAAAGCGACCAAGCTCACGCGCGAGCAGCTGCTCGCGAAGACGCTGAAGACGTGCCGGACAAAGTACAAGCACAAGCAGAAGAAGCGCCTCGCCTGTGAAAAGCAGGCTCGCAAGAAGTACGGGCCGAAGGCCGCCAAGAAGTCCAAGAAGAAGAAGAAGTAGCGCGCAGAATGGGTAGCGCGCCCAACCGGCTCGTCGTACGGGGCGCCTATCCGGGCTCGTTCGCAAGCGAGCGCCACAGGTAGCGGCACGCGAGCGTGCGATACGGGCGCCACGGCTCGGCGGTCCGCTCGATGGTGGGCGCGTCCGGCAGCCCGTCCAGCTCATACGCGCGCTCGATCGCGCGGCGGATGCCGAGGTCGCCGACGGGCAAGACGTCCGGGCGCTCCAGGTGGAACATCAAGAACATGTGCGCGGTCCACTCGCCCAAGCCCTTGACGGCCACGAGCTCGGCGGTCACCGCCTCGTCGTCGAGCTCGTCCATGCGCTCGAGCTCCAGCTCGCCCGTCAACACATGTTCGGCGAGCGATCTGAGGAAGCTCACCTTCGCGCGCGAGAGCCCGGCGGCGGCGCGCAGCTCTTCGGGCGCGTCCTCGAGGATCTCCGCCGGCGTGGGCGGGCGGCCGCCGAAGCGATCGGTCAGCCGCCCGTAGATCGCACGCGCGGCGTGCACCGACAGCTGCTGGCCGACGATCGAGCGCACCAGCGCGCCGTAGTGGTCGTCCCGGTCAGGCCGTCCATCGCGCGCGTTCGGCAGCTTGCCGACGGCTTCGATCACCTCCGCCAGCACCGGGTCGGACCGGAGCAGATGGGCGCGGCCCGCGCGCGGCCCCGGGCGGCGGGAGCGGGGCTTGGCGGTCGTGGTGGCCACCGTGCTCGTCTCAGGCCGCGCCCAGCGCCTCGGCGCCGATCGGCTCGCCGTCGAGCGCGTTCAGCGCGCGCTCCAGCGACATCCTGATGCAGGTGAAGCTCGGCGTGTCGCGCACCGTGTACTTGGAGGCCTCGGTGGTGCGCAGTCGCTGAACCAGGTCCAGGAACGTGCCCACGTCGTCGGTGTCGAACGCGACCACGAACTCCTGGTCGTCCAAGCCGAACGAGTACGTCGTGTGGTTGTCCACGCCCGGATATTCGCGCCCGACCTGGATGTGTCCCTGCATGATCCGCCAGCGCTCCTGCGCGGGCAGCCCGTACCACTCCCGGGACTTGACGAACGGATACACGAACACGTAGGAGCCCACGAACCCGCGCGGGCTCGTGCGCTCGTCTTCGGAGTACTCCGAGCTCTTGCGCATCCCCAGGAACGAATGCGGGATGCTCGCCCACTTCATCAGCCCGCTCTGGGCCATCACGACGTGCAGCTCGTGTATGCGCTCGAGGTTCTCGGCCTCCGCGATCAGCAGCAGCTCGGCGTCTCCGCGCGTGCCCACGAGCGAGAAGGACTGCAGCAGGTGCCCGTCGGCGAAGTCCTCGCACGCCGCCATCAGCTCGCGCTTGTCCTGCTCGCGCCGGGCGCCGTCCAACCGCCGCCAGGCGGGGTCCAGCTTCAGGAACGTGTACTTGACGAAGTGCCGCTTGGCCACCGCCCGATTATCGCACCGGCGGGACAGATACAGTACGAGCTGTGCGGATCGCGCTGATCTCGCCTTACTCGTGGACCTACCCCGGTGGCGTCACGCGCCACATCGAGGCGCTCGCGGCCGAGCTCTCGGCGCTCGGGCACGACGCCCGCATCCTCGCGCCGTACGACCCCGACGACGCGCTCTCCCGCCGCCTGCACCGCGGCGCCCGCCCGCAGCGTCTGGAGCCGCCCGCGGGCTTCGTCTCGCTCGGGCGCACGTTCGGGCTGCCCGCCAACGGCGCCGTCTCGAACATCACGGGCGCGCCCGGAGCGATCTTCGCCCTGCGCCGTGAGCTGCGCTGCGGCCACTACGACGTCGCCCACGTCCATGAGCCCATCGTCCCCGTCGTCTGCTGGGACGCGCTGCTCAGCGCCGGCGATCTGCCGCTGCTCGGCACGTTCCACACCTACTCCGAGAACCCGATCACCAACACCATCGCCGCCGTCCCGCTGGGCGGGCGCCGGCGCATCAACCGCCTGCGCGTGCGCATCGCCGTGTCCGAGGCCGCCGCCTGGACCGCGCGGCGCTTCTATGGCGGGCGCTACCGGATCGTGCCCAACGGAGTGCATCTCGGCGATGCCCCGGCCCGATCGCAGGAGGGTCGCCAACCGTTGCGCATCCTGTTCGTCGGTCAGGCCGTCGAGCGCAAGGGCCTCTCCGTCCTCTTGCGCGCGTTCGAGGCTCTGCGCGACCACGTGCCGGCGACGCTCACGCTCGTCGGCGCGTCCAGAGAGGAGATCGCGCACATGACCCTCGACGACCGCGCCGTCCGCGCGCTCGGCAAGGTCTCCGAGGCGCGCAAGCTCGCCGAGCTCGCCCGAGCCGACGTGCTCTGCGCTCCCTCTCTGGGCGGCGAGAGCTTTGGCATGGTCATCACCGAGGGCCTCGCCGCGGGCACGCCCGTGCTCGCCTCCGACATCCCCGGCTATCGCGACGTCCTGCGCGACGGCGTCGACGGGCAGCTCGTCC
The DNA here is from genome assembly GCA_963767255.1 of uncultured Solirubrobacterales bacterium. Lineage (GTDB taxonomy): Bacteria > Actinomycetota > Thermoleophilia > Solirubrobacterales > Solirubrobacteraceae > Palsa-744. The sequence continues at coordinate 127,445 of CAVYDM010000018.1, forward strand.
CGGCCGGCGATCCGCTCGCGCTGGCCGAGGCCCTGCGCCGGCTCGCCCTGGACCCGGCCCGCCGCGCGCGCATGGCCGCCGCCGCGCGTGAGCGCGCCGAGCGCTTCGCATGGCCGCATGTCGCCGCCGAAGTGCTCGACTGCTACGAGCAGGCCCGCGCCGTGGGCGAGCCCGCCACGCGCCTGACCCGCGCGGCGGTGCGCCACGGATTCGCTCCCGCCGACCTGCTTCCGCGCATCCCCGCCCAGCGGCTGCCCTCCCTGCAGGCGCCATCCCAGCAGGGAGACTCCCGATCGGCCGCCGCCACGCCCGCTCCGGTCCGTGCGCGCCGCCTGCGCGCGCTGCGCCGGATCGGCCTGGCGACCAGCTCGCTGCTCGGCGCCGGCCTCGCCGCCCTGGCGCTGCAGCGCATCGGCGTCACCCGCGTCGCCGCCTCGCTGCTGGCGTCCAAGCCCGGCCTGCTCCTCGCCGGCCTGGCCGTGATGTGCTGTGCGATGCTCGTTCGCGCGCTGGCCTGGCACGCGATCCTCGTCGTCGCCCCGACCTGGCGGCGCGCCAAACGTCGCGACGCGATGCAGGGCACGTTCATCGGCGTGCTCATGTCCTCGACCCTGCCCGCCCGCCTGGGAGAGCCCTCGCGCGCGCTGATCGTCGCCCGCCGTCTCGGCCGCGCGCGCGAGACGCTGCCCGTCGTGCTCGGCACGATGGTCTCCCAGACGCTGCTCAACGTGCTCGCCCTGACGATCCTCGGCTGCGTCACGCTCTCGAGCGTCAGCGTGCTCGACGGTCACGACCGGGCGCTGCTCCTGGTCGCGCTCGCGCCGCTGGCCGCGCTGGTCGCGGTCCTGCTCGCGCCCGTGCTGATCCCGCCCACCGCCCTCTCCCGCTCACGCCGCCTGCAGGCGCTGCTCGCCGGCCTGCGCTCCGTCTTGATGCGCCTGCGCGACGGGCTGCGTGTATTTCGCCGGCCTCGCCAGGCCGCCCTGGCGACCGTGTTTCAGCTGGGCGCATGGACGCTGCAGTGGCTGTCCTGCTGGCTTCTGCTGATGGCGCTCGGACTGGACTCCCACGCGGGCGCCGCCGCCGCCGCGGGGGTCCTGTTCGCGGTCAACGTCACCGCCCTCATACCCGCCACGCCCGCCAACGTCGGTGTGTTCCAGGCCGCGTGCGTCGCCGTGCTCGCCGGCGCCTACCACGTCTCCACGCCCGACGCGATCGCCTACGGCATCGTCCTGCAGGCGGTCGAGGTTTCCACCGCGCTCTTGATGGGCGTGCCCGCTCTGCTGGGCGAGGGCCTCTCATGGCGCGACGTGCGCCTGCGCACGATGCACGCCGCCCCGATCACGCTGCCGGCGCTGCCCGAGGGCGCTCGTGGGCTATCCCGTGTTGAGGGCTGACCTCAACCAGCTCGACACCGGGGATGAGAGCCATTTGAAAGCGCTGCGTCCCTGCCGGCGCGATTTGCCGCGGTCACCGCGCGTCGGCTTGCCCAACGTGTGGGCTCGGCACCCATGACCACGCGCTTGGGTGGGCCCCCCGTGAGTGAGACGCTGCGTTTGACGATCGTCTACGATCCCGGCGGCGATGCTTGCAGGACTGGTGGTGGGATCGCTGGCGCGCTACCGTTGGTCTGGTCATGACCGCGAAGGAGAAGCTGCGCGTGGTTGTCGAGGAGCTCTCGGAGGGCGAGGCCGAGAGCGCGCTGGACTACATCGCCAGCCGCAAACACGACGAGCTGGGCGAGCTGCTCGAGCATGCGCCCGCCGATGACGAGCCGAGCACCCCCGAGGAGGAGGCGGCCGTCGAGATCGCACGCGAGGAGCTCGCGCGCGGCGAAACCATAAGCCTTGAGGAGATCCGCGCCGAGTTCGCGGCGTGAGCGAAGAGGACTGGCGCGTTGAGCTCACCCCGGCCGCACGGCGGGACCTCAGACGACTCGACCCCCAGATCCGCCGCCGCGTGATAGACGCTCTCGACGGCCTGAGCGCCCAGTCCCCACGCGGGGACATCCGCCGTCTCACAGGCATCGAGGCGGAGTGGCGCCTACGGGTCGGTGACTGGCGCGTGCGCTTCACCCGCGAGCAAACCACCAACACCGTCCACGTCCTACGCATCCTGCCCCGCGGCCGCGCCTACCGCGACTGAACCCCGCAACAGAGCACCGCACACCCGCTGACCGGATATATCACCGCCGCCCACACGTACACCGTCCCCTCAACCAGCTCGACACCGGGGATGAGAGCCATTTTGAAAGCGCTGCGTCCTTGCCGGCGCGATTTGCCGCGGTCACCTTGCGTCGGTTTGCCCAACGCGTGGGCTCGGCACCCCTGACCACGCGCTTGGGCGGACCCCCTGGCTATGAGGCCATCGCCGGCTCGTCCTCGGCTTCCACCGCGCCGTCCGGCGGGTCCTCGTCGTCCAGCTCGCCGAACAGCGACGGGTCCCGCGCCGAGCCCTTGATCACGTCGTCGGGCGAGCCCTCTCCCAGCAGCCGGCCCTGGCGCGTACCGAAGTAGATCGCCTGGGGGTGGTGCGCCACCAGCGCGAGGGTCGACTGCTCGGGGATCGGGGCGTACCCGTCGGTGATCTGCATGCCGATGTCGCCCAGCCCGAGCAGCTTCTCCACCTTCAGGTGCTCTGACTGCTCTGGCACAGCCGGGTAGCCCCAGGAGTAGCGCCGGCCCTGGGTGGCGGCGATGCCGAGCATGTTGCGGGCTTCGTAGTGCAGCCACTCGGCCAGCCCCTCGGCCGTCTGCACGCCGAGGCCGTGCACGAACAGCTGCTCGGCGAACTCGCCGTCGGCCTCGAGCTTGGCCATCAGCTCGGTCACCTCCGATCCGACCGTCACCGCCTGCACCGCGATCACGTCCAGCTCCTGCGGCGGCTTGCCGTCGATCGCCGGGCGAAAGAAGTCGGCCAGGCAGATGCGATCTCCCTTCGGCTGGCGCGGGCATACGAAGCGCGTGAGCTCCGTCGTGCGGTCCTCGGGGTCGAGCACGACGATGTCATTGCCCTCCGAGTAGCACGGGAAGAAGCCGAGCAGCGCCCGCGGGTGCAGGTAGTCCTGCTCCTTCCACATCCGCTCCAGGCGGGGCCGGAATTCGTCGTTCAGCAGCGTCTTCCACGCCTCGCCTTTGACGCCCTTGCCGCCCCAGTGCAGCTTGAACAGCACATGCGTGTCGAGATGGGGATAGACCTCGTCGAGGTCGACGGGGATCTCCTTGACACCCCAGAACGGGGGCTCCGGCACCGGCACATCGGTGCGTGCGGCCGAGCGCACGGAGGCGTCGGTGAAGTCGAGCTCCTCGACAGGCTCCTCGCCCTTCGCACGGAACGCGGTCGCCTCAGTCCGCAGCTTCTCCAGCAGCGCGGCGTGGGCGTCTGAGTCGATCAGCTGATCCATCACCGCGAGGCCCTCGAAGGCGTCCTTGCAGTAGAAGACGCCCGGCGCGTATGGCTCCTCGGAGTCCTTGCCGCCCGGGTAGAGCGCACGGAACGAGAACGCTCGATTGATCGCCGCGCCGCCGATCAGCACGGGGTAGTCGAGGTTCTTTGCATGCAGCTCCTGGATCGCGGCTGGCATCTGCTTGGAGGTCGACACCAGCAGCGCGCTCAGCCCGATCGCGGTGGCTTCGTGCTCGACCGCCGCGTCGAGGATCGTCTGGATCGGCACCTGCTTGCCGAGGTCGATCACCGTGTAGCCGTTGTTCGTGAGGATCGTGTTCACGAGCGACTTGCCAATGTCGTGCACGTCGCCGAACACGGTCGCCAGCACGACGGTGCCCTTCGTGTAGCCCTCGATCTTGTCGAGGTATTTCTCCAGCTGCGCCACGGCGCGCTTCATCACTTCGGCCGACTGCAGCACAAACGGCAGGATCAATTCGCCGGCGCCGAACTTATCGCCGACCTCTTTCATCGCGGGCAGCAGCACCTTGTTGAGGGTTGGAACGGCGCCGATCTTCTCGACCGACTTGTCGATCCAATCCTCGACGCCCTCCTTGCGCCGGCGCAGGATGTGGAAGTGCAGCGCCTCCTCCGGCTCCATCCCCTCGGTCGGGTCGGTAGATCCGGTCCCGCCCGCCCCGTCCTCCTCGCCTTTGGACTCGAAGTGGGCGATGAACCGCTCCAGCGCGTCCTCGCGCCGGTTGTACACGAGGTCGTCGGCCAGCTCGCGCTCTACGTCGGAGATCTCCGAATACGGCGTGATGTGGTTGGGGTTGACCATCGCCAGGTCCAGCCCCGCCTGCACGCAGTGGTGCAGGAACACCGAGTTCAGCACCGCCCGCGCGCCGGGGCTCACGCCGAAGGAGACGTTCGAGACCCCCAGCGAGGTCTTCACATGGGGGATCTCGGCCTTGATCGCGCTGATGCCGGCGATCGTCTCCACGGCGGACGGGCGCCACTCCTCATCGCCGGTCGTGAGCGTGAACGTGAGGCAGTCGAAGATCAACAGCTCCGGGTCCAGACCGTGCTCCTCGCAGCACAACTCGCGGATGCGCTTGGCGACCTCGACCTTGCGCTGGGCCGTCTTGGCCATCCCGACCTCGTCGATCGTCAGCGCGATCAGCGCGGCGCCGTGCGCGAGCGCCAGTGGCACGATGCGGTCGAGCTTGTCGCGCCCGGCCTCGAGGTTGACGGAGTTCACGATCGCCCGTCCCGGGATCTGGTCGAGCGCCGTGGCGATCACCTCGGGCTCGGTCGAGTCGATCTGGATCGGCGCGGGCTGTGTGAGCGAGACCTTCTTCGCGAGGAGCCGCATCTGCTCGTCCTCGTCGGAGCGCTCGGTCAGCGCCACGCACAGGTCGAGCACGTGCGCGCCGCCCGTGACCTGATCCTCGGCGATCTGCACGAGCCCGTCGTAGTCCTCGGCCAGCAAGAGCTCCTTGGCCTTGCGCGAGCCCTGCGAGTTCACGCGCTCGCCGACCATCGTCGGCGCCGGCTCTTGCGTGAGCGGCGTGGCGGCGATCATCGAGGAGAGGTGGGGGGGACGAGGACTCGGCCGAGCGGCGACCGGATGGCCGTCTGGGCGTTCGGCGCTGCGTCCGACGCGGCGCACGATCTCGCGGATGTGCTCGGGCGTGGTCCCGCAGCAGCCGCCCACGATCCCCACGCCGTAGCGCTCGACGAACTCCTTCAGCGCCTCCGCCAACGGCTCGGGCCGCTCGGGGAAGATCGTCTCCCCGTCCGGTCCCTGCAACGGCAGGCCCGCGTTGGGGATGCATGCCACGGGCACCGGGCAGTACTCCCCGAGGAACCTGATCGCGTCGCGCATGTCCTCCGGGCCCGTCGAGCAGTTCAGGCCGATCACGTCCACCTTCAACGCCTCCAGCGTGCACAGCACCGCGGAGATGTCGGTTCCCAGCAGCATCTTGCCGCCGTTGGGCAGCAACGACACGGATGTGTGGATCGGCAGCGTCCTACCCGTGCTGGCGAACGCCTCGCGCGCCCCGAACACGGCGGCCTTGACCTCGAGGATGTCCTGTGCGGTCTCGATGATGATCAGGTCCGCGCCGCCGTCGATCAGGCCCGCGGCCTGCTCGGCGAAGACCTCCACCAGCTCGCCGAACCGGATCTGCCCGAGCGAGGGATCCTCCGAGGCCGGCAAGTATCCGGTCGGCCCGATCGAGCCCGCGACGAACCGACTCTCGCCTGCTGCTTTGCGCGCGATCTCGGCGGCCTTGGTGTTGATCTCGACGGTGTAGTCGGCGAGGCCCCACTCGCCGAGCTTGATCCGCGAGCCCTGGAACGTGTCCGTCTCCACGACCTCCGCGCCGGCGTCGAGCATCGATGCGTGCACGCCCTCGATCACGTCCGGCCGGTTGAGCACGAGCGCCTCGTGGCACTTGCCCTGCAGGCCGCCGTAGTCCTCGCTCGTGAGGTCGAACTGCTCCAGCGTCGCGCCCATGCCGCCGTCGTAGACGATGACGCGCTCAGAGATGGCTTGCAGGTAGTCGCGGGGCGGGGAGGGCATTCAGGTCATGCTAGCGGCGGGGGGCGAGCTTGCCGGCGGCTTCCGCAGGCCGCTCGCAGCGGGCATGTTGAGGGTTGTGTCACAAGCTTCATTATGACTGTTTGCAGTCGAAGGTTATCCGCGATCCTTCGGTTGACGACGATTTCGCCGAAGGCTAAACAAGGAAGGAGCTTGTTATGGGTTATCGAATAATCTATAGTAAGGCGAAGCCATATTGAAGGTTGAAAGAGTCATGTCCAAAATCATCAAACGCCACTGGAGCAGCAACGTCGGGGCGGGCATGTCCCGCAAAGACCGTCTGTCCTGCGAGTACGCGGCGTATGTTCCCGATCCGCTCGTGGGCCGGCGCACAGCGCTCGATGGCGATGTTGCCGCCGACGTGGCGGACGCGGAGGTGGCGATCGCGCGCCTGGACGTCGAGGCGTCGGCGCTGATCGAAACCGAGGCGCTGGCGCGCATCCTGCTGCGGGCCGAGTCCGTCGCATCCTCGCGTATCGAGGGTCTGGAGGTCGGCGCCGGCAGGCTGCTGCGCGCCGAGGCTGCGCGCGAACTGGGTGGGCATGTCAAAGATCTCACCGCCGCGGAGGTGCTCGCGAACATCGACGCGATGCGGTTCGCGCTCAAGGAGGTCGGTCCGGGAGACGAGATCAAGCTGGAACAGCTACTCGAGGTCCACCGGCGGCTGCTGAGCGGGACCTGGCTTGATAAGCACGCCGGCGTCGTGCGCACCGAGCAGAACTGGATCGGCGGCTCGAGCTACAACCCATGCTCGGCCGTGTTCGTGCCGCCGCCCCCCGAGCACGTGCCTGGGCTGCTCAAGGACCTGTGCTCGTTCTGCAATGAGGACTCATTGCCGGCGGTTGCCCAGGCGGCTATCGCCCACGCGCAGTTCGAGACGATCCATCCGTTCGTTGACGGCAACGGCCGGACCGGGCGCGCGCTCATCCACCTGGTCCTGCGTCGCCGTGGCCTGGCCAGCCGCGTGCTCGTCCCCGTGTCACTCGTCCTGGCGACATGGGCGCGGGATTACGTCGAGGGGCTCACCGCCTATCGCTATCGCGGCCCGGCGACATCGCGTGCCGCGCACGAGGGGATCAACCTGTGGATCGCTCGCTTCGCCGCGGCGTGTACACGCGCGGTCGCCGACGCCGTGGCGTTCGAAGCGCGCATCGCCCGCATCGAGGTGGGCTGGCGCGAGCGGCTGGGGTCGGTCCGCGAGGGCTCCGCTCTGGATCTGCTGGTGCGCGCTCTCCCCGGTGCTCCCCTGTTCACGGCCACGGGCGCCGCGGCGCTCATCGATCGCAGCTTCGTCGCCGCCAACGAGGCGATCGCACGCCTGCTCGACGCCGGGATCGTCCGGCAGGTGAGCATGGGACGCCGCAATCGGGCGTTCGAAGCACGCGAGATCGTCACCGCGTTCACGGACCTCGAGCGCCGGCTGGCAAGCCCCGCCGGGGACACCAACCTTGCGCCGCCCGCACGCCGGGTACCTGCCCGGCCCCCTACTTGATGAACAGCATCTCCGAGTACTTCGGCAGCGGCCACAAATCGTCGGCCACGATCCCCTCCAGCCGGTCGGCCACGTCGCGGACGTCGTCCATCGCCGGGATCACACGGTCGTGCATGTATGCGGCCCACTTCACCGCGTTGGAGTCGTCCTGGTTCTCCTTGAGGTTGACGTCCTCCAGCTTGAGGATCGCGTAGTGCAGCTCCTTGACCACCGGCTGCACCTCGCCGATCAGCTCGTCCAGGTCGGCGATCTTCAGCTCGTTCAGATACCTCACCGCGGCGGGCAGGATCTCGGTGCGGGCGATCGCCGCGGCGGTCTCGGACTCGATGTTGATCTTGGTCGCGTACTGCTCCAGGAACACCTCGTGGCGTGACTCGAGCTCGCGCTTGGACAGGACCTTGTACTTCTTGAACAGCGCCACCGTCCCTTTGTCCACCAGCCACGGCAGCGCGTCGGGCGTGGAGCGCAGGTTGTACAGCCCCCGCTTCTTGGCCTCTGCGTGCCACTCCGGCGAGTAGTTGTCCCCGCCGAACACGATCCGCTTGTTGGCGGCGTAGCTCTCCTTGACGACCTTCGCGACCGCCTTCTCCAGCCCGCCCGAGCCTTTCAGCGCCGTCTTCAGCTTGCCCGAGAGGTCGTCGATCGCCTCCGCGACGATCGTGTTCAACACCGTGTTCGGCAGCGCCAGCGACATCGAGGATCCCAGCGCGCGGAACTCGAACTTGTTGCCGGTGAAAGCGAACGGGCTCGTGCGGTTGCGGTCGCCGCCGTGCAGCGGCATCGGCGGCAGCACGGGTGTGCCCAAGCCGAGGAACGAGCCGGGCTTGGACTGCTGGGCTTTGCCGGACTCGATCGCCGCGAACACCTTCTCGAGCTCGGCCCCGAGGAAGATCGAGATGATCGCCGGCGGCGCCTCGTTGGCGCCGAGGCGATGGTCCTGGCCGGGCGAGGCGATCGACGCGCGCAGCAGCGCCTGATGGGTGTTCACCGCCTGGATCACCGCGGTGCAGAAGAACAGGAACTGCAGGTTCTCGTGCGGGGTGTCGCCGGGCTCCAGCAGATTCACGCCGGTGTCGGTGCCCATCGACCAGTTGTTGTGCTTGCCCGACCCGTTGACCCCCGCGAACGGCTTCTCGTGCAGCAGGCACACCAGCCCGTAGCGGCGGGCGACGTTCTGCATCACCTGCATCGTCAACTGCTGGTGATCGCAGCCGACGTTGGAGTTCTCGAACACGGGCGCCAGCTCGTACTGGTTGGGCGCGACCTCGTTGTGGCGCGTCTTCACCGGCACGCCGAGCTTGGCGAGCTCGAGCTCGGTCTCCATCATGCACGCGAGGATCCGCTCGGGGATCGAGCCGAAGTAGTGGTCGTCCAGCTCATGCCCCTTCGGCGGCTTGGCGCCGAACAGCGTGCGCCCGGTCGTGAGCAGGTCGGGGCGTTCGAAGTAGTACTGCTCGTCGATCAAGAAGTACTCCTGCTCGGGCCCCACGGTCGTGAACACGCGATCGGCGCCCTCGGCGCTGTCAAGCAGCTGCAATGCCCGGATCGCGGCCCCCGACAGCGCGTCCATCGAGCGCAGCAGCGGGATCTTGTTGTCCAGCGCCTCGCCCGTCCAGGACGTGAACGCGGTCGGGATGCACAGCAGCGCCCCGTTGGGGTTCTCCAGGATGAAGGCCGGGCTCGTCGGATCCCAGGCGGTGTATCCGCGCGCCTCGAATGTCGCCCTGATGCCCCCCGTCGGAAACGAGGACGCGTCCGGCTCGCCCTGGATCAGCTCCTTGCCGGAGAACTCGGCGATCGCCGTGCCGTCGCCCACGGGCGCGTAGAAGGAGTCGTGCTTCTCCGCGGTCGTTCCGGTCAGCGGCTGAAACCAGTGGGTGTAGTGCGTGGCGCCTCGCTCCATCGCCCAGTCCTTCATCGCCTGCGCGACCGCGTCGGCGAGCGAGGTGTCCAGCGCCTCGCCGTGCTCGAGCGTGCGCTGCAGCGCGCGGTAGACGTGCTTGGGCAGCCGGTGACGCTGGAGGTTCGCGCTGAACACGTTCGACGCGAACACCTGGTTGGACGGCAGCGTCAGATCGGGGGAGCCGAGCGCCGAGCCGTTGGCGCTCCACTGAGCGGCGGTCACGTTGTGCTGACGGGTCCTGGGCATGGGCTGGGAGATTCCTCCTGATGAAGTGTTGGGGGCGGCGTTTCGGCCGGAGTGCAATCGTAGCCCTCGCGCGGCCCATCGGCATCACCGTCTGGCGAAATCGGCGCTTCGCGGTTTCGACAGCGGGCCAAACGCCCTCGGTCAGGGTTCGGGCGTGGGGTACGGCGCCGGCGGATATTTGCCGGGGACGAGGAGGCCGGTGTTCGGGTTGATGTGCATCGCCGGCGGCCGCGGGGCGATCGCGACCGTGAACTGCCCGTGCGGGATCGCGCCGTCGGCCAAGCGCGCCCTGGAGCGCCCGGCCAGTGCGGCGGCGATCGTGTAGTCAACCGTGTGCACGCCGGGCTTCACCGGAGTGACGTGCCACACAAACGTCCGCGTTTGGCCAGCCGCGAGCGAGCCCAGCGCCCACGTGTTGACGTAGGCGGTCTGCCCGCCCCCGGGCGGGCTGACGGTCTGGGTCTGGACGAGCTCCTGCGGCTTTACGCCCGGGCCTTCTTCGATCACCCAGATCGGCCGCTTGTTGTCGGCCAGGTCGGGATAGTTGGAGGAGTAGTCGAACGAGTCGACCGTGACCGCGACGTTCGGCATCGTCGCATCGCTCGAGTTGCGCACCGCGAGCGTCATCGTCGCCGGGCGCACGATCGACTGCTTGGCGGGAAAGCTCGCATGGACGACCGCGACCGTGAACGTCTTGACCGGTTCGCCCGAGTCCTGGCGGGCCCCGCCGCCGCAGCCGGCCACGAACGCCGCGCAGGCGCCGAGCAGAACCACGGTGTACGTATGCAACCCCCTCACGGCGCAGCCACGATACCAGCGGGGGCTGGCGCGCCGCCAGCGCATCGCGTAGAGTTCGTGCGACCGTCGATCGTCAGTCGAGGAGGGCGTCAGTAGAGATGGTTCGCAGCGCAGCCGAGCGGGCGTTCCTGCCGACCAGGAACCTGCTCGAGGAAATCGGGGACATGATGATTTTGACGGGCCGGACGATTCTGTCCGCACTGCGCCCGCCATACCCCTACGGCGGAGAGTTCGTGTCGCAGTTCCTGTTCGCGATGCGACTGTGCTGGTTTCCGCTGCTGATCTCCACGGTGTGCCTGTGCTATGCCGCGCCGGGTCTGCAGGCGGCGAACTTCTTCGAAATCTTCGGTGCGCTCGATCGCCTGGGCGGGGATCTTCGTGCTGGCCGCGATCCGTGAGATCGGCCCGGACGTGACGGGGATCGTGCTGGCGGGTGTCGCGGGAACCGCGATAACCGCCGATCTGGGCGCGCGCAAGATCCGTGAGGAGCTGGACGCGTTGCAGGTGCTGGGCGTCGATCCGATCAAGAACCTGGTCGTCCCGCGGTTTCTGGCGCTGATGATCGTCACGGGCTTGTTCAACATCTACGCGATCCTGTTCGGGCTGTTCGGCGGGCTGCTCGCGGAGATCGTCAAGCATCAGCCGCTCGGCCCGTTCTGGAATACGTTGTTCGCGAACGCCTCGACGACCGATCTGTGGGGCTCGGTCTTGAAGGCGACGTTGTACGGGGCGATCATCGCGATCGTGTGCTGCTACAAGGGCATGACCGCCTCCGGCGGCGCTGAGGGCGTGGGTCGGGCGGTCAACCAGGCGGTCGTGATCACTTTCCTGGGTATCGGCTCCTTCGATTACGTGTTCACGCAGTTGCTCCTCGCCACCCATCCCCAAATCCTCGTGATCAAGTGAGCGGGCGATGAACGAACTGCTGGCGATGCCGCGCGAATGGATCGCGGCGACGGGCGAGATCGCCGGGTTCACCGGCAACATCGTCCGCGACGTATGGGGCCTGCGCGTGTTCCGCTTCTTCGGCGAGTCGCTGCGCCAGGCGGGGATCCTGATTGTCTCCTCGACGCTGATCATCTGGACGCTGATGTTCATCCTCGGCCTGCAGTGCGGCATCCAGGGTGCGTACTTCACCTATGCGGAGGGCGCCCCCGCCTACTCGGGCGTGTTCAGCGCGTGGTGCGATCTGCGCGAGATCACGCCGTACGCGTTCGGCTACATGATGGCCGCGAAGGTCGGCACCGGGATCGTCGCGGAGCTCGGGGCGATGCGGATCTCCGAGGAGATCGACGCGCTGGAGGTGATGGGCATCGACTCGATGACGTTCCTGTGCGCCACGCGCCTGCTCGCCGCCTGGATCGTGCTGCCGTTCGTGTACATGGCCGGGATCGGAGCGGCGTTCCTCGCCTCCTATGTGGCGGTGGTGGATCAGATCGGATACGTCTCCTCGGGCGGGTACCTGCTGATCTTCTGGCAGTTCCAGGCCCCTCCCGACTACCTGTACAGCCTGATCAAGGCCATGGCCATGGCCACGGCGATCGTGCTGGTGGGGTGCTACTACGGCTACAACGCCAGTGGTGGGCCCGTGGGCGTGGGCAGGGCCACGGCCAAGTCGATGGTGCTCAACCTCGTGCTCGTGCACATCATCGGGATGCTCGGCACGCAGGTCTTCTGGGGCTCCAACCCGCGCGCTCCGATCGGAGGCTAGCCGTGTCCGGGGAGGAGTCGATGGGGGAGGTCAACCCGGTGGCTGAGGATGACCCTGTGGATGGGGAGAACAGGGCGGACGGAAAGAACCAGGCGGCGGGCGCGGCTGAGGCGACAGAGCCGATCGAGGTCAAACGGGACGCGATCGAATTCATCGACGTGCACAAGGCGTTCGGGCGCAACCAGGTGCTGCGCGGGCTGAACATGAGCCTGCCGGATGACCAGATCTCGATGATCCTGGGACCGTCGGGGACGGGCAAGTCGGTGTGCATCAAGCACATCGTCGGGCTGCTGTATCCGGACGAGGGCGACGTGCTCGTGCAGGGCGTGTCGGTGCCGAGCCTGCCCGACGCGGAGCTGTTCGAGATGCGCAAGAAATTTGGGGTGCTGTTCCAGGACGGCGCCCTGTTCGGGTCGCTGAACCTGTACGACAACGTCGCGTTCCCGTTGCGCCAGCACACCGAGAAGGGCGACGAGGAGATCGCGGAGATCGTCAACCGGCGCCTGCGCGAGGTGGGTCTGGGGGACTCCGGGACGAAGATGCCGAACGAGCTGTCCGGTGGCATGCGCAAGCGCGCCGGGTTCGCGCGGGCGCTCGTGCTCGAACCGGACATCGTTCTGTTCGACGAGCCCGACTCGGGGCTGGATCCCGTGCGCACGGCGTTGCTGTGCGAGCTGATCAAGGAAATCCACGCCGAGAATGGCGGGTGCTATGTCGTGATCACGCACGACATCATGAGCGCGCGGCGCGTGGCCGAGCACATCTCGGTGCTGTGGAAGGGGGAGATCGTCCAGTCCGGCCCGGCCGCCGAGCTGTTCGCCTCCGAAAACCCGTTCGTTCGGCAGTTCCTCTCGGGCGACTCGGCCGGCCCGCTCGGCATGGAGTGAGCCGTGTGCGCCTGGCGTCTCGCCACGTAGCGCGTCGCGGTGATGAGCCGACCGACTAGCCTCGACCCGTGAACAGCGCCAGAATGCTCTCCTCCTTGGTTGGCGGCGTCACCCGCAGGCCGTGGCTGACGCTCGGGCTCGCGGCAGCGCTCGGTGTGGGGGCGGTGGCGCTCGCGCTGGGGCTCAGCCCGAGCGCGGCGACGAGCACGTTCGTGTCGAGCTCGAGCCCGCAGTACCGGGCGACGCAGCGCTACTACGACAGCTTCGGCGAAGAGCCCGTGGAGGTGGTCGTCAAGGGCAGCCTGCAGCAGCTGCTGCTCAGCTCGGACATCGACCGGTTGGTCGGCCTGGAGGGGTGCCTGTCGGGCAACGTCCCGGTGAGCGCGCTGGGCGCCGAGGGCGGGCTGAACGGTCCGTGCGGGCAGCTGGCGAAGCTGAAGACCGTGAAGGTGGTGCTCGGGCCGGGAACGTTCGTGAACGAGGCCGCCGAACAGATCGACGAACAGCTGAGCAACCAGACCAAGCAGGCCGAAGTCCAGGCTCGCGAAGCCGAACGGGTCGTCAGCAGGGCCGCGCTCGCGCACGGGCACTCGGCTGTGGAAGCAAAGACGTTGGGCAAGCAGGCGAGCTCGATCACGATGGCGCGGTTTCAGGAGGGGATCGCGACGCTGGCGCTCCAGTACGGGCTGACCGCCAAGCCGAGCCTCGACGATCCCGCGTTCGTCTCGACGCTCGTATTCGACTCCGCAAAGCCGGTAGGGACACCCAAGCAGAAGTTCGCCTACCTGTTCCCGAGCCCGGAAGCGGCGCTGATCTCGGTGCGGATGCGCGCCGGGCTCTCCCAGGCCAAGCGCACGCGCACGATCGCGCTGATCGACCGGGCGGTCGCGATGAGGCAATGGCGTCCGCAGCACGGCGAGACCTACCTGGTCACAGGCGAGCCGGCGATCGTCTCGGATTTGACGAGCTCGATCAGCCACTCGATCGAGCTGTTGCTGATCGCCGTGCTGGTGGTGATGGCGATCGTGCTGGGCCTGGTGTTCGGAGGGCGCCCGCGCCTGTTGGGGCTGGGAGTGGCATTGCTGGCGGTGGCGCTGACGTTCGGCGCGCTGTCGCTCGTCAGCTCGTCGGTGACCGTGGCCCAGGTCGCGGTGCTGCCCGTGCTGATCGGGTTGGCGGTGGACTACGCGATCCAGTTCCAGTCGCGCGCGGGTGAGGCGCTGTCCGCGGTGGCGCCGACCGGGTCGATCTACGAGCGCCGCCGCGCGGCCGTGCGCGAGGCGGCCCGGGTGGGGGCGCCGACGATCGCCACCGCGGTGGCGGCCAGTGCTGCGGCGACACTTGTGTTGCTGCTCTCGCCGGTGCCGATGGTGCGCGGGTTCGGCGTGCTGCTCGCGGTCGGAATCGCGATCGCGTTCGCGTGCGCGCTGACCGTCGGCTCGGCGGCGCTGGTCGTGAGCGGAGGTGACGTCTCGCCCGCGCGCAAGTGGCAAATCTCACGTCCGGCGCAGGTGCTGGGGCCGGCCTGGCGCGGGGCGCGCGAACTGCTCGTGGACAACCCGCTGACGCGCGGCGTGTCGCGGGCGGCGCTGGGATACGCGGTTCGCAGTCCCACACGCGTACTCGGCGTGGGCCTCGCGCTGGCGGCGCTCGGCTGGGGCGTGGATACGCAGACGAAGGTCCAGACCAACATCGAAAAGCTAGTGCCCCAGAACACGGCCTCGTTGCGAAACCTGAACACGTTGGAGCGTCTCAGCGGCGTGGGCGGCGAGATCGACCTGATGATCAGCGGCGCAGACGTGGTCAAGCCGAAGACGATCGAATGGATGAGCTCATATGAGAGCGCGATGCTCAAGCGGTTCGGCTACACCAGCGACCGTGGCTGCGGCAAGGCGAGGCTGTGTCCGGCGTTCTCGCTCCCTGACCTGTTTCAGCGCGAAGGCGCCAAATCGAAGCTGACCGCGGCCGAAGTGAACGGTCTGCTCGACACGATCCCGCCGTACTTCTCTCAAGACGTGATCGCCCCGGATCGGCGTGTGGCGACGCTGGCCTTCGGCATCAAGCTGATGAGTCTCGACGAACAGCAGCGGGTGATCGAGGAGATGCAGGCGGGCCTGCGCCCGCCCAGGGGAGTGAGCGCACAGCTCGTGGGGCTCCCGGTGCTGGCGGCGCGGGCCAATGCCCAGGTCGCCTCGCCCTGGCGGCGGTTGGAGACGCTGCTGGCGGGGCTGGCGGCGGTCGCGCTGGTGCTGCTGATCGCATGGCGCGGCGATGTCCGCCGGGCGCTGACGCCGCTTGCGCCGATCGTGCTGGCGAGCGGCTGGTCGGCGCTGATCCTGTTCGCCGTGCGGGTGCCGCTGAACCCGATGTCGGTGACGCTGGGGGTGCTGGTGATCGCTATCGCCACCGAGTTCAGTGTGCTGCTGGCCGAGCGCCACCGTCAGGAGCGTATGGCCGGGCACGACGTGGTGGTGGCGCTGCGCCGCACCTATCGCTATACGGGCACGGCCGTGGCCGCGTCGGGGGTGACGGCGATCGCCGGGTTCGGCGTGCTCGTGCTGTCGGACATCGCGATGCTGCGCGACTTCGGCCTGGTCACGCTGATCGACCTGAGCGTGTCGCTGGTGGGTGTGCTCGTGGCGCTGCCCGCCGCGCTGGTGTTGGCGGAGCGCGAGAGCAGGGCGCGGCTGCACATGGGCACCCAGCGCAGGCGCGCGCCTGGTCGGGCAGGTCATGAACCCGTCTGAGCCGGGTCGCGGACCGCTGCTCGGCTCATACCCCAACCGTTACGGCCGGTATGTCGGCGTGCTGGTCGTGGTGATCCTGGTGCTGTTCACGATCAACGCGCTGGTGACGAAATCGAACGGGAGCAGGGGCATCGAACCGGGCCGGGCGATCCCGCCGTTCGCGGCGCCGCTGGCGCAGGGCAGCCTGAACGGAGACGTGAACGTCGCCAGGCACGCCAACGAAGGCTCTGCGGGCAAGATCCCGGCCTGTGATGTGCTGGGCAAGGGTGTGCTGAATATCTGCGAGTTGTATGCGGGCAGGCCGCTGGTGCTCGCGCTGTTCGTCGACGCGGACTCGTGTGCGGCGGTGCTCGATGAGATGCAGGCGCTGGCGGGCTCGTTTCCGGGAGTGAGCTTCGCCGCGGTGGCGATCAAAGGCGAACGGGGGCCGCTGCTGGAGCTCATGCACAAGCAGGGATTGACGAGCGTGAAGGTCGGCTTCGACAGCGATGGAGTGCTGGCCAGTCTCTACAAGGTGGCGAGCTGTCCGCAGGTGAGCTTCGTGCTGCCCGGGGGCATCGTCCAGAGTCCGGCGCTGCTGCGAACACCCTCGGGGCAGACGTTGCGCGCACGTGTCGCGGAGCTGGTGGCGTCGTCCAGGGCGCGCGGCTCCAGCCCCAAGACGCCAGCATGAGCGAGGCGACCGGCACGAGTGAGGAGGATGGCATGCAAGGCGAGCGGGCGCCGAGGGTCGGCTGGTGTGCGCGGGAGGTCGAGGAAGAGCTGCCGCAGCTGCGCATCGTCGTCTCGCGCGTGGGGCTGTCCAGGGCGGGCGCGGGCGGACGCCGTTCCCCGAAGGGGGTGCAGCGGCAGGTGCACGAGTGTTCGGACCGCTACCGGGGAGCGCGTGCGGTGGGGGTGCGCCGCGAACCGGTGCCGGCCGCATACAGGGCGTTCTACCGCCAGATCGGCCTGGACCCGGAGGTGGCGCGAACGCCGATCGAGGCGGCCGTGCTGGAGCGGATGATGCACGGCGGGTTTGCCTCCGAAGGTCTGCTCGCAGATGTGCTGCTGATCGCCCTGATCGACACGGGCGTGCCGGTGTGGGCGCTCGACGCCGAGATGCTCGACGGGGAGCTGGGGATCAGGATCAGCCGGGAGGGCGAGCCGCTCGGCAGGGCCCCGGACGCGCGGCCGCTGCCGGCGGGCAGCCTCGTGGTGGCAGACGGCTCGGCGGCCCTGGGGCTGCTGTTCGGCGAGCTGGCACACGACTGCGAGCCCGGGGCGCGCACGATCGAGCTCGAGCTGTTCGCGGTGCAGGTCGCCGGTGTGCCGAGCCTGTACGTGGAGGAGGCGCTGTGGAGTGCCCGCAACGGCCTGGAGCAGGCCGGGTAGGCCCTCTTGATGAGGCACATCGGCAGGAGGTGTCGGACATGATTGCGGTGAGGCTCCAAATGTGAGCTGTGAGCGCTGGCGGTGACCGGTGGGCACTGGTAAGATCGGCGCTCAGGCGAGTCTGGAGGAGCGGTAGCAGTGCAGCTGACCATCGATCGCGCCGATCGCGTCTCGATCCCGGGAGCGGACGAGCATGCGGCGCAGCGGGAAGCACGGCGCGCGCTGCGGGCGCAGGTGGCCAAGCTCGAGCGCGAGCTGTCGGCGATCGTCGCCGAGGGCTTCCCTCACATCGCGCCGCCGCCGCCACCGTCACTATCGTCGTCATGTGCGCGCGGGAGCGGGCGCAGCCATCGAGGGGCATGCGCTCCATGCCTGCTGGACCTAGAGCAGCTGGAGCGTACGCGCGACGAGCTGGTCGGCATGGTCGGAGCGGCCCGGCGGGCGAGCGCCGAACGAGCGGAGCTCGAGACTCGCTCGCGCGAGCTGCTGGAGCGGATGCGGCGCGACCCTGCTCGTCACAAGTTCGTGCGCCTGCCGGTGCGCGATCTCGGGGAACACGGTTGCGGCGTGTGGAACGTCCGTCCGCGGCTGGGTCTGATCGGGATGCTCGCAGGCTGGTGGCAGGTCAAGCTCTCGTCAGGCTGTCCGTTAGCCAAGGGTCACGCTGCGGCGTGGCCCGGAAGTCGCGCAGGGAGTAGACGCTCGCGCCGCGCAGCATCGCGACCAGCGTCTGGCGCTGGCGGTCGGTCATCGATCCGATCGTCTTCTTCTCGGACATCGGCAGCTGGGCGAGGAATTTGCGGCAGCGGGTCTGGCCCCAGCGGCGCTGACTCATCAGGAGGTCGGCGACGGCCATGCTCTCGGCCTCCCACGGGCAGTCGAGCAGCACCTCGGTGACGTCGAGCTCGCCGGTCGCGATCCGGCGCTTGAGCTCGGCGCGGGCGAGGCGAACCTGGTTGGCGCGTTCCAGCGCGCGCATGTACTGAGGACCGGCAGGGGCGATCGTCGCAGTCGCGTTCATGGTGAGACTCTCCCCGTCGCCCCCGCCGGCGGCGGCGGGCGACTATCGATGCTTGACATTCGGACGTGTGAACGCTCCTCATGGCCGTCTGGGATCGGTCCGTGGCAGAGCCGCGGAGCCCGGTCTCAGCTATATCACCGCCCCCAGAGGATTGTGCTCCTCTCCCGGTGTATGTGTTCGTCGGGCCGAACCCGAACGGTCATGCAGAGCGCTCCTGCAAGCTACGCCAGTGGGGGGGCTCCGGTCAACTATGCGCTCACGGTTCGTGCGCTAGAAGCGAGGTTTTTCGTCGGCCGATGCACTTGTGAAGATTTGGACAAGTAACGCCCGGGTGTTTAACGATCCTCAGGGCCGGGTAAGCGACCGTGTTCGGATTCGAACTCGCGCTTTACCCGCGCGAACACGTCCAGGGCGCGGTCGATGGTGGCCTCGTCGTGGGTGGCCATCACGCTCGTGCGCAGCAGCGCGCCGCCCGGGGGCACGGCGGGGTGCAGGGCGGTGTTGACGAACACGCCCCCGTCGTACAGCGCGCGCCACAGCAGCGCCGCGCGCCAGTCGTCGCCGACGAGCACCGGGACGATCGGGGTGACGATCCGCGGTGTGCCGGCGCCCGCCCCGACGATGCCAGGCGCCGGGGAGACATCGGCGGGGAGGGACTGTGGCTGGACCACCGCGAAGCCGAGGTCTTGCAGGCCATCGCGCAGATGGCGAGCGTTCTGAAGCGCACGCTCGAACAGGGGTGGGCCGTCGGGCGAGCGCACCACGCGCAGCGCTCCGAGCGCCGCTCCGAGCGCCGCTGGGACCGCGGAGGCGGTGAACAGGAATGCGCGCGAGTACAGGCGCAGGTACTCGATGACGTCCGCCGGGCCGGCGATGAAACCGCCGCAGGAGGCGAGCGACTTGGAGAAGGTGCCCATGCGCAGGTCGACCCGATCCTCCACCCCGAGCAGCTCCGCGGTGCCCGCGCCGCGTGCGCCGAGCACCCCTGCGCCGTGGGCCTCGTCGACCATCAGTCGCGCGCCGTAGCGCTCGCACAGATCGCAGATCTCGCGCAGCGGCGCGATGTCGCCCTCCATCGAGAAGACCCCGTCGACCACGACCAGCACGCCGCCGCCATCGGTCTGGGCACGGTCGAGCATCTTCTGCAGCTTGTCCAGGCGGTTGTGGCGAAACGGCCGCAGCTTCGCTCGCGAGAGCAGGCAGCCGTCGAGAATCGAAGCGTGGTCGCCGGAGTCGACGATGACCGTGTCGCGCGGTGAGAGGATCGTGCCCAGCGCCGAGAGGTTGGCCTGGTGGCCGGTCGTGAACACGAGCGCGGCATCGGTGTTCATCCACTGCGCGATCTCCCGCTCGAGCTCCAGGTGCAGCGGGATCGTGCCGTTCAAAAAGCGCGAGCCGGTCAGGCCCGTGCCATAGCGGTGCAGCGCCTGCTCGGCGCCGTGCAGCACACGCTCGTCGCCGGTCAGCCCGAGGTAGTTGTTGGAGCCGAGCATGATCCGCTGGGATCCCTCCATCTCGACGACCGGCATCGCGGCGGAGGTGAGGACGTGGAAGTAGGGCAGCACGCCGGCCTCGCGGGCAGCGAGCAGGAGCTGTTCGCGCTCGTGGCCTCTGACCTTGGCGAAGACGTCTGTGGGTCCGGTCACGGGTGCGTCGGCGGGGGAGTCGGCGACTGCTGTTGCAGGGTCGTCGGCGGGTGTCGCGGAGGCGTCGGTCGAGATGGACATATAAGGTGGCGCCGTAATGGCAGTGGAGATCCGGCCCGTAACGTCCCGACGTGAGCTGAGCACGTTCATCAAGCTGCCGTGGCGGCTCTATCGTAACGAGCCCAACTGGGTGGCGCCGCTGCTGATGGATCTGAAGAAGCGGCTGGACCAGCATAAGAACCCGTTCTTCAAGCACGCCGAGGCTCAGTACTTCCTTGCCTGGCGTGACGGGCGGGCGGTTGGTCGCATCAGTGCGCATATCGATCGCAACTTCAACGAGTTTCAGGGCAACGATTGGGGTCTGTTTGGGTGGTTCGAGTGTGAGGACGACCCCGAGGCCGCCCGTGCTCTGCTCGACGCCGCCGAGGCGTGGCTGCGCGAGCGCGGTCGCGACCGGATGGTGGGCCCGATGGACTTCACGACCAACGACGAGATTGGGCTGTTGGTCGAGGGACACGAGTATCCGCCGATCATCCTCTGCCCCTGGCATCACCCCTACTACCAGCGCATCTTCGAGCAGGACATCGGCATGACCAAGGCGATGGACCTGTACATGTGGAGCCTGTATGTGGACAAGCGCGAGAAGGTGCATCCCGCGATCTGGGAAGCCGCCGACAGACTCGAGTCCGAGCACGGGATTGTCTGCCGCAGCTTCCGCAAGAAGGACCTCCACGCCGAGGTGACTAGGTTCCTCGAGGTCTACAACGCTGCCTGGGAGAACAACTGGGCTTCCGTGCCGCTCAACGAGGAGGAGGTCCGCCACTACGCCAAGGACCTCAAACCCGTCCTCGACGAGAACTGGGCAATGGTCGCCGAAAAGCGGGACACCGGGGAGGTTGTGGGCGCCGCGCTGACGCTGCCCGACTTCAACCAGGTTCTGGCGAAGCTCAACGGACGGCTGCTGCCCTTCGGTTGGATCACGGCGCTGCGCGAGAAACGTAAGATCGATGCGGTGCGCGTGTTCGCGCTCGGCGTCAAGCCCGAGTATCAGCACACGGGGGTCGCGGCGCGCTTCTACCAGATGCACTTCGACGCCGCCGAACGCACCCCGCAGAAGGGCGGGGAGATGGGCTGGATCCTGGAGGTCAACAAGCCGATGAACCGCGCCATGGAAGGGATGGGCGGCGAGATCAAGCGCCGGTACCGGGTGTACGAGCGGATCCTGTAGCGGTCCGGGCCGGCCTTTACACTTGCCTGCGTGAGCGAAGAGATCGGCGAGATCGAGGTCGTGCAGGAGGTGGAGGCGGTCCCGGTGCTGACCCCGGCGAGCGAGCCGCGGGGCGGGGCGCTCGTCAGATCGGTCGCTCCGGCGGCGCAGGCGATGGCGGTCGCGGCGGGCGGGTTCGTCGCGGGCGCGGCGGTGTTCGGGCTGGCAAGTCGCCGGCGCGGGAGGAGAGGGGCGCGAGCGCTGAGCAAGGGACGCCGTGGCGCGCGCGGGAAGGGCGGCGGCAGAAGAAGCGAACTGGTGCAGATCGTCGGCACGAGGTCGCTGCTGGTGGACATCCACCTGCTGGGCGGCGCCGAGCGCTGAGCAGGGCGGGCAGGTGGAGCTGCGAGCAGAGGTCAGGCCGGCGAGCCCGTTCAGGCTGCCGCGGATGCTCGGCAAGGACGGGGTTACGCGCAGGCGCGCCGGCGTGATCGAACGGCTGTTGCACGACGAGCAGGGAGAGCCGGTGGTCGTGCGCGTGGCGCAGACCGCGCCGGAGGCGGTGCTGTTCGGGGCGCGGGCGAACAGCAGGCGGAGTGCCGAGCACGGCATCGCGCGGATGCGGTTCGCGCTGGGAGTGGACGACGATCTGCGCGCGTTCCGCAGCCGGCATGCCGGGGATCCGCTGATCGGGAGCTCGCTGCGTAAGCGACCGTGGCTGCGGGTCAGGCGCCGCCCGGAGCCGTTCGAGGCGCTGGTGTGGGCGGTGTGCGAGCAGCTGATCGAGTACGACCACGCGGCGCGGATCCAGCGCACCCTGGTCACGCGCCTGGGCCGTCGCTGGACGGGCGGTGATGCGCGGGCGCAGGCATGGGCGAGCGGGCTGCGCGATCTGCCGAGCGCGGCGAGGATCAGTGGGGCGGCCCCGGCGCTGCTTCAGTCATGCGACTTGGCCGCCGCGCGTGCGATCGCTCTGCGCAGGGCCGCGCGCGAGGTGGCGAGCGGGCGCGTAGATCTGCATGGCGTCGAGCCGGTCGAGCGGGGTTGGCGCAGGCTGCGCGCGATCCCCGGGATCGGGCCCTGGACGGTGGAGATGCTGGCGCTGTGCGGACAGGGCCGCTATGACCAGCTGCCGGCGGGAGACCTCGGGCTGCTGAAGCTGGCCGGGCGCGTCCTCAGCGGCGGCGACCCGCGGGTGCGGGCCAGCGAAGAGCAGGTGCGCGAGCTGTTCGCGCCCTACGGCGAGTGGGCCGGTCTGGCCGCGGTGCACGCGGCTGGGTTGTAGCCGGACGGACTTCGGACCTCTGGCCGCTGGTCTAGGCAAGGCGATCGCGCTCGCGTATGAGCAGCAGCGCGAAGGTGGGGCACGCCTGGGCGGCGCGCCGGGCGTGGTCGAGCAGCTCGGGCGCCAGTGGCCGTTCGTCGACGATCGGATAGCCCCAGTCATCCAGCGTGATCGCCTCGGGCAGGAGCTCGGCGCACATGCCGTGGGCCTCGCAGGAGATCGGGTTCACGCGCAGGCGACTCATCGCAACGACACCCGCTCACGGGTCTCGGCCTCCGCCTGGCGGCGGGCGGGCAGGGGCAGCTCGGCGGGACGGGCGCAGCTATCGCAGGGACCGTGCCGGGCGTGGTCGGCGAGCTCGGGGGCGAACGCGTCGAGTGCGCTCGTGACCATGCGGGCCGCCCCGTCGGGATGGCCGCAGGCGCCGCGACGGCGGACCAGCGCCGCGAGGCGGGCGATGCGCTGGGGCGCGTCGGCCTGTGCGCTGCCGCCGGCGATCTCCTGCACGGATGTGGCGATCGAGTCCAGGCCATGCACGCACGGCCCGCACTGGCCGGCGCTCTGTGTGGCAAGCCAGCGGGTGACGCGCGCGGTTTCCGCGACAGGGCAGGCGTCGGCGGAGAGGAGAAAGAGGACGCCCGCGCCGAGCGAGGCGGAGTGAGGCGCGAGATGTTCGTCTGAGAGCGCGACCCCGCGCAGCAGCCGGCCGTCGATCCAGCTGCCGCCGTATCCGCCGAGGAGCAGCGCGCGCGGCTGGCTGAGGATCCCGCCCGCGGCGTCGATCAGCGAGCACAGGGATGCGCCGTGCTCGATCTCATACACGCCCGGATGGGAGACCGCACCGGCAAGCGTCACGAGTGCCGATCCGGGCTGGGAGGGCGTCCCGAGCTGGCGAAACCAGTCTGGCCCGTGGCGGGCGATCAGCGCGACGTGAGCGAGAGTCTCGGCGTTGGCGACGAGCGTCGGGCGGCGGTTGACGCCCTGCTGGAAGACCATCGGCGGGGTGAAAGTCGGGATCGCGGGGCCGCCGTTCAGGTGATTGACCAGCGCCGACTCCTGCCCGGCGACGTAATCCCTGGGGACGGTCGTGACGTGCGCGCGCGCGGCGTCCCCGGGCATGCGCCGGCGTTCTGCGATTGCCTGGGCGGCATGCTCGAAGCTTGCCTGATCGGACTGGCACACGCACACGATCAGCTCCTCGGCGCCGACGGACTGAGCGGCCAGCTGGGCGCCGTCGAGCACCAGATGCGGCAGGATCCGCATCAGGGTGCTGTCCTTCAGGCTCGCCGGCTCGCCCTCGGCGGCGTTGACGACGACGATCGCGCGCTTGCGCGAGTCGGCGACGGCGCGAAGCTTCGTGGCGGTCGGGAATCCCGCTCCGCCATGCCCGCGCAGGCCGGATCGCTCGATCTGCTCGATCAGCGGCGACTCCGCGCGGCGCCCGCGGCCACGCGGGCGCGGGTAGGCGGGCGCCTGGCCGTGGACGGCGAGGTGCTCGTCGAGGCTCATCGCGCCGTGCGCGGGCATGCCGGCCAGCAGGCGGGGAAGCGTCGCCTGAGGCTGCGGATCGCCGGGCGCGATGTCGTTCCACGCCGTCGGCTGGTCGATCACCAGGGTCTCGTTGTTCATCGCCCGCTCCCGCTATGCGAGCCGGTGCTCGCCCTGGAGCTGGGGTGGCCCAGCAGTGAGGACGGGGTGCCCGAGCGTCGTGCCCATTCAGTGCCGAGCGGTCCGCCCGGCATCCAGATCGCCAGGAACAGC
Source organism: uncultured Solirubrobacterales bacterium (assembly GCA_963767255.1). Taxonomy (GTDB): domain Bacteria; phylum Actinomycetota; class Thermoleophilia; order Solirubrobacterales; family Solirubrobacteraceae; genus Palsa-744. The sequence goes on from CAVYDM010000018.1 coordinate 151,512, forward strand.
ACGAACGCGCCCGCGCCGCCGAGCGCCGCGCCGCGGATACGCAGATTCTGCGGCCAGCCGTCGGCGACGCGCACGATCACGGCGGCGAGCACCGCCAGCAGGCACGCGACGCTCAGCGTCAGCAGCCATGTGCTGCGTACGTCGCTGCCGGCGCCGAGGCCGTGCAGCAGCGCGATCGGCCAGCTCGCGTAGGTCAACCAGTGGACCGTGCGCCAGCTCGCATAGCCCATGCGCTGGCGCAGCAGGCTCGTGATCGTCACGGCGATCAGCAGATCGAACGCGATCGCGCCAAGCCCGAGCCAGAACGGCCGGTAGGAGCCGGCGAACGGGACGACCGCGTCGATCAGCGAGATCGGTGCGAACGAGTCGAGCACCGAGGTGAGAATGTGCAGGCACAGGAACACCATCGCCAGCAGTGCGACGTTGCGATGGAGTGCGTCCAGCACGAATCGCGGCCAGCGGGGCGTGCTTAAGCGGCTTACGTCCACGACCCCAAGCACCACCGCGACGGTCAGCAGAAGCAACGCGACCGCGCCGGTCGAGCGGGTCAGATACCAGTAAAGGCTTGCGCTGGTGGCCAGGACCGGGCTCATGGCCACTCGCCGATCGTGTAGATCCGCCCGGTATGGCTCACAAGCCGAGCGGGCACGCCCAGTCCGGCCAGCCACGCGGGTGCGGCGCCCGCTCGGACGAGCGCTGATGTGGTGGCGATGTTCGCATCGGCACAGCTGGCGGCGGCGACGCTGACCGTGCGCCAGGTTCCGCGCACGGGCGCGCCGGTGGCGGGGTCGATGATGTGGTGCATGGTCTCACCCCCATGACGCCAGCGCCGCACCGCGGTGCTCGAGGTGGCCAGGCCGCCGGAGCGGATCGTGACGGTCTGGCCGGGGGCGGTCGGGGCGCTGCGGTGATCGTCGGTTACGTGCACCGCCCAGCCACGCGCGGGAGCCGGGCCGCTCGTGGCGATGTCTCCGCCCACTCCCACCAGCGCGCCGCAGTCGCCGGCCAGCGCGGCTGCGTGGGCGGCACGGTCGGCCACCCAGGCTTTTGCGGTCGCTCCGAGATCGATCGCGAATCCCGCCGGCACGCGTACCGTGAGGGCGGCGCGATCGAGCATGACGTTGCGCCAGCCGCAGACCCCGCGCGCGGAGATTGTGGGTATGGGAGCCCCTCCGTCCGCCTGTCCGCCCGTCCGCGCGGGCTCTCGCTGGGACGGCCCATCGGACGGATGCCCCTCATGGGGATGCCTCTCATGGTCCGGCCCCGCAGATGCGTGGGCCTCGTACGCCTGGGCCCCAGACCGATGCTCGCCGGCGGGCGGGTGTGCATCGGGCGGGTCGAGCAGGCGCCAGTCGCGGTCGTATCCGCTGAGTACCAGCGCCGAACCCACGGTCGGGTCAACGTCGCCATCGGTCAGCGCTGCGGCTCGCAGGGCCAGCGCGAGCGCATCGGCGAGCAGTGGACCGACACGCACGACCCGTCCGGCGCTTGCGTTCACGCGGGTTATCTCCGAGTCGGCGCGAAAGCGGCTGCATGCACGGTCGATCGCATCCAGCTCGTGCTCCACCGCCGCACGCGCGGGGCCGAGTGCCGAGGGGTCGGTGAGGCGTAGCACGACGCGTGTGCCCAGCGCCTCCCAGCTCGCCTCGCCGAACCGCTCACGGATGGGTGGCGCGAGAGGCGGCGCTCCGAAGGGCGGCGGTACCGTCGCCGGCGTCGAGGCGGGCCGTGCCAGGGCGGCGGAATGCAAAGGCACCGCGCTCGGTGTGGGGAGTGTTGCCTGTGAAGCGCTCATCTCAGGAGCCTCCGGAGATGACCGGCGCCGATTCCTGGGCCGGCGCGGATTCCTGGGTGGGAGCCGCTTCCTGGGCGGGGGCGGACGGCGCCGCTTCCTGAGACGGCGCCGATTCCTGAGACGGCGCGGATTCCTCGGCCGGCGCGGATTCCTGGGTGGTAGCCGATTCCTGAGACGGGGCTTCCTGTGCTGGTGAGGCCTGTGCGGGTGTCGATTCCTGCGCGGCCTGAGGGGCTTGGGCGGGAGGTTGCACCGATTCGGAGGAGCCAGCGGACGCGCTGGGGGAGGAGCGCTGGGCGGAGCTGCCAGCGCGCTTGACGGCGTCCGCTTTGGCTGTGCTGCGGCCGGGGAATGCGTTCGCCGCCACGTCGGCGAACACGCCCGTCAACGCGACGCTCCCGGCGATCAGCCAGCGGTTGACGCGGTGCAGCCGGCGCAGCGCGGCGTCTCGGGTGTGTGCTTGGGGGCCCATGAGACGAGTGTGTGACGCCCAGCTAAGGAACTGATAACTGGTTGATGAGAAACCTCATCGAATCTGGCGCACGCGAAATTGCGCGTTGTGCGGGCCCTATCCTTGAGTCATGGCCAATGCGCGGATCCTGCTGGTGGAGGACGAGCCCGGGATCGTCAACTTCATACGGCGCGGGTTCGAGGCGGATGGTTTTGAGGTGGAGACGGCGCCGGACGGTCTCCAGGGCGAACGGCTGGCGCTTGCCGACGGGTTCGACGCGATCGTGCTCGATCTGATGCTGCCCGGCCGGGGAGGCTTGGAGGTGCTCGCCTCGGTGCGAGAAGCCAAGCCGGAGATCCCGGTGATCGTGCTCACCGCGCGCGGTGAGATCGAGGATCGCGTCGCCGGGCTGGATGCCGGTGCGGTCGATTATCTGGTCAAGCCGTTCTCGCTGGCGGAGCTGCTGGCGCGCGTGCGCGCGCAGCTTCGGGTGGTGGCGCAGGCATCGCCCACGACGCTGCGAGGCGCCGACATCGAGGCGAACCTGCTCACTCGCAAGGTGCGCCGCGGCGATGTGTCAGTGCAGCTGTCGAGCACCGAGTTCGAGCTGCTGGTCTATCTGCTGCGCCATCGCGGGCAGGTGCTCTCGCGCGAGCAGATCCTGAGCGCCGTGTGGGGTTACGAGCACGACCCGGCGACCAATGTCGTCAACGTCTACATCGGCTACCTGCGTCGCAAGCTGGCCCGTCGCGACGATCCGGCGCCGATCTACACGGTGCGCGCGGTCGGCTATCGCCTGGGCGGTGCGGGCTGATGGGAGCGTGCCGGGCGCCGTCGCGCTGGAGGCCATCGTGTCGGGATGCACTCTCGGATCCTCCAGCCCGCGGGCCATCCAGGCAGGAAACCTGAGCTATGTCACTGCCGCCGGTGCTCGCGCGCACCGTTCCCGGCGGGCTGCGCTGGCGCCTCGCGGGATGGATCGCGGTCGTCGTGCTGGCGTGCACCGGGATCACGTTCGTGGCCGTTTACCGCGGCACCGGCACGCAGCTGCGCCAGCAGATCGACGGTGAGATCGCGGGCGACGCGGCGGAGCTCGCCCACAACCTCACGAGCTCGCACGCCCGCGCGCCCGCGCAGGTGGCGCATGCGGCAAGCGTCTACATCGACAACCAGCCGTTCAGCGCCAGCTCCACGTTCCTGTTCGCGATCGTACCCGGCGCCGGCACGAGCACCAACCGCCCCGAGCTGTTCGCGCGGGCGGCGCCCGACAACGGCGAGACCGTGGCCGAGCAGCACCAGGAGAACCGCCTCTCCGCGCAGTTGCTGACCGTGCCGCCGGGCTACGCCACGCTGGCGCTGCCCGATGTCGGCAACCTGCGCCTGCTCAAGCGCGTCGTGCACGTGCCCGGTCGGCTGCGGGTGACGATCGGCGTGGGTGAGCCGCTGGCGCCCGTTGCGCACGCCCAGGATGGCGTCGCCCGCGCGTTCATCCTCGCCGGGATCCTTGCGCTGGTCGGTGCGCTGCTGGGCGGCTATCTGATCGGTACGCGCGTGTCGCTTCCGCTGCGTCGGATGGCGGCGGTGGCGGTCCGGGTGGACGCCGGCGACCTGCACCCGCGCATCCACGATCTGGGCGGCCAGGGGGAGGAGGTGAGGGTGCTTGCGGACGCGTTCAACCACATGCTCGATCGGCTCACCGACGCGTTCGCCGGGCAGCGCGCGTTCGTGGCCGACGCCTCGCACGAGCTGCGCACACCACTGACGGTGATACGCGGCCAGTTGGAGCTGCTGGCCGCGCAGAGGAGCCCGTCGGGCGGGGAGGTGCGCCGCGTGGAGCGCCTGGTGCAGGCCGAGATCGCGCGCATCAGCCGGCTGGTCAACGATCTGCTGCTGCTGGCCAAGGCGGAGCAGACTCAGTTCCTGCGCATGGAGCCGATCGCGCTGGCCGGATTCGTGCAGGAGCTGTGGGACGGTATGAGCCTGCTCGCGGAGCGCCGCTTCGAGCTCGGCGCGCTCCCGCAGGGCACCCTGAACGCCGACCCGGATCGGCTCGCCCAGGCATTGCGCAACCTGATCGGCAACGCGATCGACCATACCGCCTCAGAGCGTGGTCTCGTGCGCATGCTGGTGCAGGCCAGCCCGGACGGGCGTATCCGGTTCGTGGTGGAGGACGATGGTCCGGGCATACCGGCCGCTCAGCGTGAGCGTGTGTTCGACCGCTTCTACCGTACCGACGCCGCCCGCGATCGCGCCTCCGGCGGGACCGGTCTCGGGCTGGCGATCGTGCGCGCGATCGCCGAGGCCCACGGCGGCGGGGTTGGGGCAGGACGCTCGCCGGAGGGCGGCGCGCGGATCGAGATCGAGCTGCCTCGCTTCAGCCCCGCATCTAGCCCTGCATCTAGCCCTGCATCTGCGCGACGCGAGACGCCGGCACATCATCGGACGCAGGAAGGTGCGCCCGCACAATCGTCCCCTGGTCGTTCGATGTGATCCGCAATGTGCCGCCGGCCAGGCTCACTCGCTCGCGCATCCCCTCCAGCCCGAACCCGGCGGTCTGCGCCTCGACAGCGAAACCCGTGCCATCGTCCTGCACCTCGATTCGCAACTCCTCGCTGGTCTGTGCGATCGTCACCCGCACATGACTGGCCTGTGCGTGCTTGGCGATGTTGGTGAGCGCCTCCTGCACCAGGCGGTAGACCGCAGTCTCCAGCTCCGCGGACAGACGGTGCTCGCCAGGCTGTGAGTGTGTGAATGCGAGGCGATTGTCGATCGCGAACCCACTGTGCTCGCGGTGGCGCTGCAGGAGCGCTTCGATCGCCGGCTCCAGCCCGAGCTCGTCCAGCGCCGCGGGGCGCAGCTCGGTGATGACCGCGCGCAGATTCTCGATCTCGCGCTCGATGTGTCCGACCGCCTCGCGCAGAGCTTGCTCGGTGTGCTGCTCGTCTTTTCGGCGCAGCGCCGAGGACAGCAGCACGCGCAGGCCTCCCAATCCCTGCAGCGTCTCGTCGTGCAGCTCGCGCGCCCATCTGCCGCGCTCGGCGTCGGCTGCGGCGAGCGAGCTGCGCAATCGCTCGGATCGCACGCCCTGGGCAAGCGCCACAGCGGTGGCGGCGCTTGCCGCGAACGTCTGCAGCAGCTGCTCGTCGTCCTCGGTGAACGCAGCCTCGTCTTCGTTGCGGTCGAACGCCGCGAGCACGCCCAGAGCTTCGTCGCGATAGATCATCGGGACCAGTAGGGCCCTACGAGGATCGGGCACGCCGAACTCCTGCGGCGCCCGCAGCCTCCTCGCGACCTCGTCGATCCGCTCGGAGCGGCCCCGCCGCAGCACCTGGCCCGAGGTCGAGCCCGCGATCGGCATCCGTGTGCCGAGCACACCCTGCACGTGCCCGGCGCTTGCCGCCAGCACGAGCTCGTGGCCCTCGCGCAGCATGATCACCAGGCTGCGCGCATCGGCCAGCGCACGCCCGCGCTTGACGATTATCTCGAGCACGTGCTCGAGCGAGATCTCCCCGCCGATCGCGTTCACGACGTCGCGGGTCGCCTCCAGTCCGCGGAATGCCTTCTCCAGCTCGATGCGGCGGCGCTCGCTGGTTTGGTACAGACGCGCGTTCTCGATCGCGATCGCCGCCCAGTCGGCGAGGATCGTCACCGCTTCGGAGTCGGTCTCGCTGAACTCCTCGCCACCGGCCTTCTCCGTCAGGTACAGGTTGCCCCAGGCCTCGCCCCTGATCAGCACGGGAACGCCGAGGAAGCTGCGCATCACGGGGTGCCCGGCCGGAAATCCATAGCTCAAGGGGTGCATCGCAACGTCCTGCAGTCGCAAGGGCCTCGGCTCTTCGATCAATACCCCCAGCACGCCGCGCCCCCGCGGCAGATCGCCGATCGCGCGATGCGTCTCGTCGTCGACGCCGAGCGTCAGAAAGCGGTCCAGTTCGGTGCGGTCCTCGTTGAGGATGCCCAGCGCGGCGTAGCGAGCGCCGGTGATCTCCTGCGCGGTCTCGAGCACACGGTCGAGCACCGTCTGCGGGTCGAGCTCGGTCATCAGCGCGCGACCCACGTCGAGCAGGCGACGGATCCACGGTTGCTCGGACTCTATGCTCATCCCCTTCTCATGAGCTGTTCGGCGAAGCGGCGATTATATAGCGTTTAGGTTCGTATAGCGTTCAGGTTCGGGATGTCAGAAGTCAGGGCTCCTGGGATCGCGAACGCGATGCCCCGACCGTCTATGGATTCTGTTCCGGTAGGCGCATGCGCCTACCGGCGGAGCCACACATGTGTGGCTCCGGGCAAGGTCGCATGCGACCTTGCCGATCTCGCCGCATGCGGCGAGATCCTCCATTTCGGAAAACGACGCTCACCGCGTGTGCGGGTCAGGGCACGATCACCGCGGCGCCCGTGAACCGTCCGGCGCGCAGGTCCTCGAGCGCCCGCCCGGCGTCGTGCAGCTCATAGGAGCTCACGTGCGTTCTCACCGGCACGGTGGGTGCGAGCGCGAGAAACTCCTCGGCGTCTGCTCTGGTCAGGTTGGCCACCGAGCGCACGGCCCGCTCCTCCCACAGGCTGCTGTAGGGGAAGCTGGGGATGTCGCTCATGTGGATTCCTGCGCACACGACCGTCCCGCCGGGAGCGAGGGCACGCAGCGCCTGCACCACCAGCGAGCCGACCGGGGCGAAGATGATCGCGGCGTGCAGCGGCGCCGGCGGGGAGTCCTCCGATGCGCCGGCCCAGACCGCGCCGAGCTCGCGCGCGAATGCCTGTGTGGCCTCGTCCCTCGCTCGGGTGAACGCATACACCTCGCGGCCCTGGGCGCCGCAGACCTGCGCGAGAATGTGGGCCGCGGCTCCGAACCCGTACATGCCGATGCGTTGCGCCGGCCCGCACATGCGCAGGGCGCGGTAGCCGATCAGTCCCGCGCACATCAGCGGCGCGGCCTGCGCGTCTGGATAGCCGGCGGGGATCGGAAAGCAGAAGCGCGCATCCGCTACTGCGTACTGTGCCATCCCGCCGTCGATGTCCCGTCCGGTGAAGCGTGCGCGGGGGCACAGGTTCTCCCGTTCGGAGCGGCAGTACTCGCACTCTCCGCACGTCCAGCCAAGCCACGGCACGCCGACGCGGTCCCCGGGCCTGGCTCTGGCGGCGCCTGAGCTGGTTGGAGCCGGCAGTCCGGTCTCCTCGCCGGTGGACTCGACCGTGCCGATGATCTGGTGTCCGAGGATGCGAGGCGGGTCCTCGATCTCGACCTCGCCGTCGAGCAGATGCAGGTCCGTGCGGCACACCCCGCATGCCTGCACCTTCAGCAACAGCTGCCCCGGACCCGAACGGGGCACCGGCCGCTCCACAGCTCGCAGCGGCCGGCCGACTCCCTCGAACACCATTGCCCGCATGCGCCGATCCGATCTTTCGGGCGCGGAGCCTTGCCCGGGCGCAGAGCCCTGCTCGGGCGCGGAGCCCCGGTCGGGCGCGGAGCCCTCGGTCAGGCGCGGAGCCCCGGTCAGCCAAAGAACAGCTCCGCGGTCTCATACAGCGCCGGATCGAGCAGCTTCGGCTCGCGCAACGCCTCCTCCAGCGAGACCTCGACGATCTCGGTGCCGCGCAGCCCCACCATCGTCCCGAAGCGCCCGCCGGCGACGGCGTCCATCGCCGCCACGCCGAACCTGGTAGCGAGCACGCGATCGAATGCGCTCGGTGTGCCGCCGCGCTGGACATGTCCGAGGATCGTGACGCGGGTCTCATAGCCTGTACGCCGCTCGATCTCCCTCTCCAGCATCACCCCGATCCCTCCGAGCCGAGCGTGTCCGAAGGCGTCCATGGCGGCGCCCTCGAGGGTTTGCAGCGTGCCCTGTATCGGGGTTGCGCCCTCGGCCACGACCACGATCGAGAAGCTGGGCCCGCGCTCGTGACGGCGGCGCAGATGCGCACACACCTCCTCGATGTCAAACGGACGCTCCGGAACGAGGATCGCGTCGGCGCCCCCGGCGATCCCGGCATGCGTGGCGATCCAGCCGGCGTGTCGGCCCATCACCTCGATGACCATCACCCGGTTGTGGGACTCCGCGGTCGTGTGCAGGCGGTCGATCGCCTCGGTCACGATCTGGACCGCCGTCTGAAAGCCGACCGTCACGTCGGTGCCTGCGAGGTCGTTGTCGATCGTCTTCGGTGCCCCCACGACCGGGATGCCCTCGCGATGCAGTGCTAGCGCCACACCGAGCGTGTCCTCGCCGCCGATCGGGATCAGCGCGTCGATTCCACGTGCGGCGAGTGTCCGGCGGATCGTCTGCAGTCCGCGTCCGTGCTCATCCCCGGCGAACGGGTTGGTGCGCGAGGTTCCGAGGATCGTGCCACCGCGCGGAAGGATGCCTGCGACGCTCTGCAGCGTCAGCTCGATCGCGTCGTCGTCCAGCACACCCGCCCAGCCATGGCGAAAACCGACGAAGCTATGTCCTCCGTCCGCCAGCCCACGCCGCACGACGGCGCGGATGACGGCGTTCAGCCCGGGACAGTCGCCTCCACCGGTGAGCAGCCCAACGCGCATCGTGCTCGCATTCTCCACGATCGCACGCGGCACGGGTTCGGTCCGCAGAGCCCGGCGAGGCTCAGGCGCTGACGAGCCCGCGTCGCAGCGCGTAGCCGACGAGCTCCGCTCGCGAGGACAGGCCGAGCTTCTGCTGGATATGCGCGCGGTGCGTCTCGACCGTGCGCACCGACAGGTACAGCTGCTCGGCGATCTCCGCATTGGTGTGTCCGAGGGCGATCAGGCGCAGGACTTCGAGCTCGCGCTCGGAGAGGTCGTCGGGTGGTCCGGGCGGAGGCTCGGATGCCATGCGTGCGCCGAGCCGGGGGTTCAGGTAGCTTTCATTCGCCGCCGCGCGCCGCACGGCCTCCACCAGCTCGTCGTCGGCGGCCTCCTTGAGCACGTACCCGATCGCGCCGGCGCCGAGCGCGTGACGCGCAAAAGCTGGCTCCTGCTGCATCGTCAACACGACGATCTGCGTCTCGGGCGACTCCGAGCGGATGTCGGGGATCGCCTCGAGGCTCGATCCGCCGGGCATGTTCAGGTCCAGCACGAGCACATCTGGGTTGTGGCCACGTACGTAACGCCGGGCGCTGTCGAGATCGCCGGCCTCGGCCACCACCTCGAACCCGTGCTCGGCGTCGAGTAGTAACCGCAGGCCGCTGCGCACGACCGCGTGATCGTCGGCGAGCACGATCTTGATCGTATCCGTGGCGGGATACTCGCGAGAGTCTGGGCCGGCCTTTACATGCTGTGTCTGGTGGTCTGGCATAGAGAGTGACGAACGTATCGCGTAATGGCCCGGTGCGTCTACGGGAAAAGTACGGTGATTCGCGCGGTTCGATACGGATGCCGAGCGTATCTCCCGGCCGCCCTGCCGGCGGCAGGATCTCGTCGATTATCCTCCGCCGAAGCTCATCCGGCGGCGCGCGGCAGCACCAGCAGCGAGCAGCGGGCATGCCGCTGCAGGTAGTCGGAGGTACTGCCGAGGATCAGCCGCTTCATCGGACCGTATCCGCGCGAGCCGACGATCAGCAGCTGCACCTCGTCCCCGAACGCGGCCAGTTCCTCTCCCGGCAGGCCATAAACCGCGCGTCCGTCGACGCCCTCGATGTGTGCCATGCGCTCGCTGGCTTCGGTGATCATGATCTCGATGCTCTCGCCCAGCGCGGGCGCGCCGAATCCGGTGAACGCGTAGTTGGGGAGCGACACGACCTGGAGCGCCCGCACGAGCGCGCGATTGCTCGCCGCAAGCTCGCGCGCCTTAGCGAGCGCGACCTCGCTCTCGGGCGAGCCGTCGTAGCCGACCCCGATCGCGGCGATCGGGACGGGATGCTCGGCGTAGCCGCGGGTGGCGACGGCGACCGCGCAGGGCGCGCCGTTCAGCGAGGTGCGTGTGTCGTCCCCGATCAACACCCGGCCGAACGGTCCCCGGCTGCAGGAGCCCACGACGAGCAGGTCGGCGTCCTGGCGCTCGGCCAGATCGTGCAGGCCCCGGCCAGGACTGCTTGCAGCGTGGCCGATCAGCTCGGCCTGCACCTCGGCGCTCGCGCGCTCGCGCTCGAGCAGCTCGTGCGAGGCCGCATCCTCCTCCGTGAGGCGCCGGGGCGTGGAGGCGTGCATGGGATTTGTGGCTCCGCCATGGATGTTGGCGAGGGTCAGCTTGCCATCCGCTCCGAGCAGGCGGGAGGCGAGCGCGATCGCATCGCGACCGTTCGGTCGCCCATCCACTCCTACGATCACGTTCTCGAACATCAACTCGCCATCCTAGATGCCCTGGCCGGGCAGATACTCGTTCGTGAACGGCGGCAGCCCGCCGTTCGGGTTGTGCTGGAGCAGCCCGCGCGCGAGCATCCAGTCCCCGAAGCTCGCCCACTGCGACGGTTCCTGCCAGCCGTAGGGATCGCTTGGGTTGGCCGGCATGGCCGCTCCCAGCGTCTGGCGGATCGATTCGAGCTGGAGCTTCGGTTCGAGCGACGGGTTGGCCTTGAGCAGCAGATCGACAGCCGCCTGCGGGTCCGAGCGCACCGCGCGCTCGCCGCGGGTCAGCGCCTGCATGAACGCGCGCAGGTCCTGGCCGCGGCTGCGTGCCTCGTCTTCGCGCACGACCAGCACGAGCTCGTCGTACTGTGGCACGCCTGCTTGGTTGATGGGAATCGTCACCGGGTGCCTGTGCATCAATGTCAGCTGGATCGCCTCGTAGTTCCAGTAGCCGCCCAGCGTCGCGGCCACCTTCCCGGAGAGCATCGCCGGCACGAGGTTGAATCCGACGTTGACTTCCTTGACGGTCGAGGGATTCACGCCCGCGGTTTGCAGAGCGGTTCGCAGCATGGCCGCCTGGTAGGGAATCCCGGCCGTGCCCACCGTCTTGCCCGCCAGGTCCGCCACGGTCGAGACGTGCTGGCCGGGCAGGGCGATGATCGAAGTCAGCGGGCGCTGTACGAGCGCCCCGATCGACACCAGCTTCAGGCCCTGATCGCGCGCCAGCAGCAGCTCGGGCTCGTAGGAGATCGCCATGTCCACCTTGCCGGCCGCCAGCAGCTTCAGCGGTTCGGCCGTTTCGGAGGGGACGACCGGACGCACTTCCAGCCCGACGGCGCGAAAGTCGCCGTGAGCGATCGCCGAGAACAGCGGCGCGTGATCGGCGTTGGGAAACCAGTCGAGCATCACCGTGAACGGCTTGACCGCAGGTGCTGAGGTCACGTCCTGCTTGGTCCCGCACGCGGACACGGTCAGCGCGCAGGCGACGGCGAGCGCGATCAGGGCGGCCACTCGCGGCGCATGGCGGACCCGCCCAAGCTCGGTCCACGTCGGGCGCGGGGTGTGGCGGCGGTCGGCTGGCAGGGTCAACGGAGTTCTCCTCTCGATCGATGCGCCCACGGCGCCAGACGGCGCTCGAGCAGGGCGAGGGTATAGAAGCAGGCGATCGCGAACACGAACAGCACCAGCGCCGCTGCGTACGCGCGTGGGGTTTGCAGCGCGGTGAGGTCGGCGTTGATCTCGTGTCCCAACCCCGCGTAGGCGCCGGTCGTCGCGGTCTGGGACTCGGCGATGTACGCGCCGATCACCGCCACCGTCAGCGCTATCCGCGCGCCGCTGATCGCGGCAGGCAGCGCCGCCGGCAGCTCCGCGAAGCGGAACGCCTGCCAGCGCGAGGCGTCCAGCGTGCGCAGGAGCTTCAGCTGCTCGGGGTCGACTGCCGCCAGTCCGTCCACGGTCGTGACCAGCACCGGGAAGAAGCAGATCAGCGTGATCACCACCAGCTTGGGCAGGATGCCGAAGCCCCACCAGAAGATCAGCAGCGCGGCGATCACCGCGATCGGCACCGCTTGAGAGCCGACTGCCAGCGGGTATACCGCGCGGCGCAGCATGGGGGACACGTGGATCGCGATCGCCAGGGCGAACCCGCTCGCCAGCGCCAGCGCAATCCCGAGCACCACCTCCTCGGCGGTCGGCTTCAAGTTGGATGCGAGCAGGCCGGCGTTGTTCCACAGCGACGCGGCGATTTCGTCAGGAGCCGGCAGCACGAGCCTGTTTACGCTCCCGAGCTCCACGTACGCCTCCCACGCGCCCAAGAGCGCGGCGACCAGCACGACGGCCGGCAGGGCCTGGCGGATGCGGCGTCCGGTTCTCATCGCGGGCTTCCCTGTCCGAGCGCTGAAAGCGCCTGCTCGCGTAGCGCCACCACCTCTGGGTCGGTGCGCGATCGGGGGCGCTCCAGCGCGACCTCCAGCTCCTGCACGACCCGGCCGGGCCGTGGTGAGATCACCGCGACGCGATCCGCCAGCACGATCGCCTCCTCGACGTCGTGCGTCACCAGCACGACCGTTCTGGGCTCGCGCTCCAGCGCATCCACCAGCCACGCGTGCATCTCCGCGCGGGTGATCGCGTCCAGGGCGCCGAACGGCTCATCCAGGCACAGCAGCTGCTTGCCAGACAAAAGCGTTCGCACGAACGCGACCCGCTGGCGCATTCCGCCCGAGAGCTCATACGGATGAGCCTGCTCGAACCCGGACAGTCCCAGCTCGGCGAACAGCTCAGCTGCCCGAGTGCGCGCAGCCTCGCGCGGGACATGGGCGATTCGCAGTGCCAGCCCGGCGTTGTCCACTGCGCTCAGCCACGGCAGCAACAGGTCGCGCTGGGGCATCAGTGCCGCGGGCGCGCACTCGATCGCCCCCTCGTCGGGCCTCTGCAGGCCACAGATCAGCTCGAGCAGCGTCGTCTTGCCGCATCCGCTCGGCCCCACCACCGCCAGCAGCTCGTTCGTGGTTGCATGCAGAGTTATGTCTGCCAGCGCCCGCACCGGTGCACCGTCACTGCCGGCGTAGGAGCGGCTGACACCGCTGACGCGCACGGCACTCTCTCGTGGGTCGCTCTTGGCTTCTCTTCTGAGACCCGGATCCAGCCCCGTCTGCACGCATGTCTCCCTTCGCGGGCATTACCCCACAGGTTCAACGGGTCGGCGCCGGGTCATCCGTTCGGGGCGCCATCTCAGCCGGCCGCACCCGCCAGCTCCCCTGAGTCATCTGCTCTGAAGCGATGCTACTGCGTCATCGCGATGCCAGGACGAGCGAGCGCGCGCACGAAGTCCTCGAGCTGTGCCGTGGTCCAGCACTCGAACGCGGTGCAGTACTGCTCGTAGGCGGCTATCACCGAGTCGCCGTAGTTCCAGTACAGCTTCGGCTCAGGGTTCAGCCAGAACGTCCTGCCCGCGCGCGCCGCGATCTGGGCGAAGATGTCCGCGCGCGGGTCGCGCCCGTTCGTGCGCGCGTCGCCGAGCACGATCACGGTCGCGCGCGGGTGCAGATCGTCCTCGACTTGGGCCAGGAACTCCGACCACACACGCCCGTAGTCGGTGTATCCGGAGATGTCCGCCACGCCGGCGTCGCCGGAGATCCGCTCGCTGACCGTCCCGAAGTCGCGCTCGTGCTCGAAGATGCCGGTGACCTCGCTGATCCGCTCGATGAAAACGAACGAGCGCATGCGGCGAAAGCTGTCGTGCAGCGCGTGCAGCACCGACAGAAAGAACACCGAGGCCGAGGTCACGCTCGTGGACACGTCGCACAGCACGTATATCTCAGGGCGCCGCGGGCGGCGTGGGCGGTACTTGAGCACGACCGGCACGCCTCCGGTCTGCAGCGAGGCGCGCATCGTGCGCCTGACGTCCACGTGCGCGTGACGCGAGTGACCGCGTGCCTGCAGCCCCTGCGTCGCCAGCCTCCGGCGCAGCTGGGCCACCACCCGGTGCACCGCCGCCAGGTCTTGCAACGGTCCCGACGGCAGCGCCCGATCGAGCTCGCCCAGCGGTCGTGCCGGGGGCAGGCTGCCGGTGCGCTCGATCTGGGCGCGTTCGAGCTCGCGTCGGAGCAGCGCCTCGAATCGCCGCAACGCCTCGCGTGGCAGTCCGTCGCGGCGAGGATCGCCGGCGGGCAGCTCCGGCTGTGGCTCTGAGCGCAGGCCCAGCGCTCGGCGGATCCGCTGCACGTCCACGCCGATCACGCCCGATCCCTCCTGGCGGCGGGCAAACGCCGCGATCGCCATCCGCGCGAGGTCGCGCATCGCGCCCTCCGATCCGTCTCTCAGCGCCGCGGCGATCTGCGCGCGCAGACCCTCCAGCTGTTCGTCGCTGAGCTCGTCGAGGTCCAGCGCAGCGCCGGCGACGTCGTCCTGCTCGCGCACGTCCTCGGAGATCGCCGCCAGCTCGACCGCGCGGAACATGAATCGGTCGAACACCAGCTCGAACACGCGCCTGTCCTCCTGGCTCTTGGCCAGCGTCGCGGCCAGGGCCTCGCGGAAGTCCTCCGGCTCGGTCCACTTGACCTCTCTCAGCACCGCGAACGCGTCCAGCAGCTCGGAGGTCCCGACAGCGACGCCTTCGCGGCGCAGCTCCTCGCCCAGTTCCAGCACTCGCGCGGCGAACCCCGCCGGTGGCGTCGGGGCGCTTGCGGAACTCGGCGGACCCTCAGACGGCATCGGCCGCCGGACGGAGCTTCAACCCGACGCGCTCGGCCACGAGGTCCATGTCGGTCCTGTGCTTGACGATCACCGACATCGTCTCGGTGAAAGTCTCCTCGTCGATGTCCTGCGCGCCCAGCAGCAGCAGCGCCCGTGCCCAGTCGATCGACTCGGCGATCGACGGCGGCTTCTTCAGGTCGAGTTCCCTGACCATGCCGATCACCTCGACCAGCCTGCGCGAGACCGTCTCTCCCAACTCGGGCGCATGCAGCCTGACGATCGCAAGCTCGTGCTCCAAGCACGGGTAGTCGAGCCACAGGTACAGGCACCGGCGCTTGAGCGCCTCGGTCAGCTCGCGCGAGTTGTTCGAGGTCAGCAGCACCACCGGGTGCGTACGCGACTGCACACGGCCGAGCTCCGGAATCGAGATCTGAAAATCCGAGAGCACCTCCAGCAGCATCGCCTCGAACTCCTGGTCGGTCTTGTCGATCTCGTCGATCAGCAGCACCACCGGCTGCTCCGAGGAGATCGCACTCATCAGCGGCCGTGCGAGCAGGAACTCCTCCCCGAAGATGTCCTCCTGAACAGCGTCCCATCCGGCGCCGTCGGCCTCCGCCTGGATGCGCAGCAGCTGCTTGCGGTAGTTCCACTCGTACAGTGCCTTGGCCTCGTCCAGTCCCTCGTAGCACTGCAGTCGCACCAGCTCTCTGCCCAGATACTTCGCCAGCGCCTTGGCCAGCTCGGTCTTGCCGACCCCCGCCGGTCCCTCCACGAGCACGGGCTTGCCAAGCTTGGTCGCCAGATACGCCACGAGCGCGGTTGACTCGCCCGGGAGGTACCCGACCTCGCGCAGCCCCTCAGCGACTGCTTGGACGGAGGCTGGCGCCGTGGACGAACTCGACATCGTCCGCGCAATGATAGGTGTCAGCCGGAGTCGGGCGGCTGATCCTCGAAGGAGAGCTGCTCGGTCGCCGGGCTGGCGGCCACGGGTCTGCGCGAGGGCCCCGGCGCCGGTGGCCTGGCGGGCCGCGGCGTCGCTCGGGGCGGCGGGGGCTCGGGATATCGTGGACGCACGCGCTGCAGCGGCGGCTCGTGGCGGCGCGCCGCGCGCATGCGTGAGCCGGCGTACGCCATCAGCCCCGCGGCGCCCAATGCGAAGAAGATTCCCCACTGCACTCCCACGTTGGCGGCGACCCCGTGGCTGGAGATCCCCGGCTTGTCGAACAGCCTGAACACCAGCAGCAGCACCGTCCACAGGCCCGCGGCCATCACGACCGCGCCGTCACTGCCGGGGAGATGGAACTCCCGGCCCTCCGCCCGCGCGTACAGCAGGTAGATCACCGCGATCGCGACCAGCAGCACGGCCGCCTCGACGAACGAGAACACCTGGAATGCGTTCAGATTCCGGCTCTGCAGCGGCGCGGTCCTGGGCTCGTTGACGACCGCGTTCTGCTGGTACCACGGCAGCAGCATCGTCACGAACAGCGCGACCGCGGAGGCGCCCGCCAGTCTCTGCTCGGGCGCCAGGGCCCGCCAGTCGCGCATCAGCCGTCCCGCCATCAGGCCGGCTCTCTGGTGCGCCCGATCGTGGTGTTCAGCGCCATGGTTCTCAGTCTAGGCGCCGGTGCCAGCGGTCAGTGCTTGGTCAGCGTGATCGTGCCGGTCGCCGTCGCGAAGTTGCCGGCCAGGTCGGTCGCCGTGACCGTCACCGAGTAGCTACCGGTCTGCGATGGCGTGATCCACAGCAGCTTCGGCTTGCCGCGCTGCACCGTCGCGCCGTTGCTCCACACGGTGCTCGTGCCTCGCCTGATCGTGATGTGCACGTCTGAGACCTTCGACAGCGACACCTGCACGCCCGCCCGCGAGCTGCTTGGAAGCGTGGTCGTGAGCAGCGAGACGACCGGCGGCGTGTGCAGGTCGGCCGTGAATGCTTGAGCGGTCGTGCAGTAGATTTCATCGCCCGGGATCGGCGTCTGCGCGCTCCTGGCCGCCGTCTTCGCGGGCTCGGTCACGCTCGCCGCGCTCGCCCCGCCCGAGCTGGTGCTGGCGCCCGGTGGGCTCGACGGCGCCGGTGTGGGGGATGGCGCCGGAGAGGGCGCCCCGGCCAGTGGCGTGCCCTTGCTCGTCTTTTCGCACAGGTGCTGCAGGAATTCGGTCAGCAGTTCGTGGTAGTTCAGGTTCGATTCGCCATGCTGGTCATACATCGACCAGGCGCCCGTGTTGTAGCCGGGCACCTCTGTGCGGGCCTCGGCGTCGCCTTCTTCGAACAGCCTCAGCCCGAGCGGGTCATGCGTGATCGACGTGTATTCGTAGAGACCGACGTCGGCCTGGATGAACCCGTTCAGGATCATGTCGCTCGGCGCGTAGGTGTACTCGGCGTACTCCGCCCCCGCGGCGGTCTGCACGCGTACTCCCGCCGGCGGCGGGGTCTGGAAGATGCCGAGTGCCTGCTGGGCCGCGCTCAGATAGGCCTGTTCTTTGAACCGCGACGACGCGCGCGAGAGCACCTGCAGCGCCGTGCCCTGCGAGAGCCCGCTCGTCCACGGCGGAGATCCGCCGTCGAAGTGGAACATGTACTCCCATGCGATCCCCCCGGCGCGCTGGGTCGCCAGCGGGATCACTTCGTTCAGCAGCTGGCGCAGGCTTGCGTTTTCTTTGCCCGACAGGTAGTACCCGTTGGCCTCGCCGAACGTCCCCAGCCACTGGATCTGGATGCCCTGACCGGCGTAGTACTCCCACACGATCTTGCTCGGCGGAAAGCTCACCCGCTCGCGGCTTGCGATCAGCGGTTCGGTCGTCCACCACTGCCTGTTCTTTTCCAATGTCAGCATCACGACCGGCAGGCGCGACGGCGTCAGCTCGTTGGCGGCGGCCATCTGCTGCGTGTTCGCGATAACGCTCTGCAATTCCGCCTTGCGCGTGCCGCCCAGCCTCTTCAGCGAGCTTTGCGCTGCCGCATACGCGGTCGTGTACTGCGCATACGCGGCTTCGGTGATCGCGCCGCTGCTCTTCAGGCTCGCCAGCGCCGCGGTCACGGTCGGGGTCGGGGCCCGCGCCCCCGCCTGGGCGGGGGCCATCGCGATCAGCCCGCTCAGCAAGGCGAGGACTGTCGTAAGGGGGAGCACGCGCGCACACGCGCGCTGGGCCGGCCGGCCGAACATCGCGCGGATGCTATGCCTCGCCCTCGTCCAGGTCCGCCCCTGCACAGCCCGTTGCAGTCCGGGCTCCCTCGCATGCCTGCGCATGTCCTTCCAACTCCTGCGGGCTCAAGCAGTTGCGCCCCAGCAGCACGCGGCCCGCCTCAATCCTCTCGCCCGACCTCCTGGTCGTCCGCTTCGAGGGTGTCCTCCTCCTCGTCGTCCGCGTCGCCCTCGATCGAGTGCTCGCCCCCCGCGTGGTAGGTCACCTGGAACCGCTCGATCAGCTCGTCCCGGCGGTGCTCGTCAACCGGGGACTCGTCGGAGATCAGCACCCATTCGGTGCCCTCGAGCTCCTCCATGTTGAAGATCTCGTGGTCCATCTCGGGCGAGTCGTCGATGATCAGCAGGACCTCCGTCTGCGGGTTGAAGTAAGTACCCGGGCGGTTGGTCAGCTCGTCGAGCTCGAACGTGCGGTGGTCGGCCATGGCGCGTTTATACCCGACCGCGCGCTCGCATGCTCAGGGGTCGAGCTCGGCCAGCGTTCGCGCCACCTCTGTCTCCACGTCCAGCGGCTGCAGGCCCTGGCGCTCGCGCCGCTCGTTGCGCGCCACCACCAGCTGGCGCACCTCTTCGGCGATGCCCTGATCCTGGGGCGGGCTCGCCGCTTGCGCCGCCGTCAGCTTGGCCACCTCAGCGTCGATGTCCAGCGCCGGCTCTCCCCGGCGTACCAGCCGTTCGCTGCGCGCTTGCAGCATCTGTCTGATCTCCTGCTCGCGCTCGGCTCGTTGCAGCTCGGCGCTCGTGCCGAGCGACTCGTCGATGTCCATGCTCTGGCCGAACGGCGATCCACCCGGTAGGCCGCCCTGGCCGATCTCGTCATACACGCTGCCGCGGCTCACGAGGAACACGATCGACATCACGACCGACAGCCCCACCGCGCCGAACACGACGATCGGGAACGCGCTCTGCATCGATCGATTATTGCTCGGCCGCCTGGCCTTCGCTACTCTCTGCGTTGACTGACTGGTCAATCTATGGAGGCCGCGAGAGCAGAGCTATGGTTGATTTCACGCTGACAGACGAGCAAAAGAACCTGCGCGAACTCGCGCACGACTTCGCCGAGAAAGAGATCAGGCCCGTCGCCTGGGAGTACGACAAAGACGGGACTTGGCCCGGGGAGATCATCGAGAAAGCCTGGGATGTGGGCCTGATGAACACTCACATCCCCGAGGAGTACGGTGGCGTCGGCGCCGGCTACCTCGACGGCTGCCTGATCGAGGAGGAGCTCTCATGGGGCTGCTCGGGCATTCAGACATCGCTCGGCTGCAACGGCCTGGCGACCGCCCCGATCGTGCTCGGCGGATCGGATGAGACCAAGAAAAAGTATCTGGGCGCATTGACCGAATCGCCGAAGCTCGCATCGTTCTGCTTGACCGAGCCCGACGCCGGCTCGGACGTGTCGGGCATGCGCACGACCGCGGTCCGCCAGGGCGACAAGTACGTGCTCAACGGCTCCAAGTGCTTCATCACCAACGGCGGCTACGCCGACTACTACACCGTCTACGCCAAGACCGACAAGGATGCGGGCCACCGCGGCATCTCCGCGTTCGTGGTCGAGCGCGACTGGGGCGTGGTCGTCAACAAGAAGGAGGACAAGCTCGGTCAGCGTGCCTCCAACACGGCGACGATCTCCTTCAACGACGTCGAGGTCCCCGCCGAGAACCTGCTGGGCGAGGAAAACGCCGGGTTCAAGCTGGCGATGATGACGCTCGATCGCACCCGCCCGGGCGTGGCGGCGATGGCGACCGGCATCGCGCGCGCGGCGTTCGAGTTCGCGACCGACTATTCCAAGGAACGCGTCCAGTTCGGCGTGCCGATCGCAATGCACCAGGCGATCCAGTTCATCATCGCCGACATGGCCACCGAGATCGAGGCCGCGCGGTTGCTCACCTGGAAGTCGGCGACGATGCTGGACAACGGCGAACGCAACACGCTCATCTCCTCGCACGCCAAGCGCTTCGCCGCGGACACCGCGATGAAGACGGCTACCGAAGCCGTGCAGGTCTACGGCGGGTACGGCTTCATCAAGGAGTACCCCGTCGAGAAGCTGTTCCGCGACGCCAAGATCATGCAGCTGTATGAGGGCACCTCCCAGATCCAGCGCTTGGTGATCGCCCGCGAAACGCTGCTGCCGCGCAGGGTGGAGGAGCCTTCGGCCGTCCCCGCGTGATGCACGCGCCTCCGGCCGGACCTCTCCGATTCCGGCCGGAGGTTGGCGCCCCCGGGCTCCCCCTGCCGTCTGTATAAACCCTGGCGGGGCCTCTAGGTGCGGTCGGGATGAGAATTGCGGTGCGGGTCGGCGCCTGCTGGAGGCGCTCGAGCGGCCGTGGAGCTCAAAAGCGCCGAGAACCGCCTGACGGTGATCGCGAGCGTCGGGATCGCCACCGCGTGCCTTCAGGTTGCGTGCACTAGGCTCCGCGGCCAGACCCAGACCCAGTCACCGCCAGAGCAGAGGAGAGCGATAGTAGATGTTCGTGTTCAGATCCGCCGTCGTCGGCGCCGGGACGATGGGCGGGCAGATCGCCCAGACGATCGCCGCCGCCGGCATCCCAGTCGTGCTCAAGGACATCGACGACGCGCTCGTGCGGGCGGGTCTGGACGAGGCTCGCAACGTCACCGCAGGGCAGGTTGCAAAGCTCGTTGAGCGGGGCAAGCTGAGCGCAGAGCAGGGCGATGAGCGCATCGCCGAGGTGCTGAGGCGCATCCACGGGACGACGTCATACGCGGACTTCGGCGACGTCGACTTCGTGGTCGAGGCGGTGCCCGAGCGGATGGAGATCAAGCAGGCCGTGTTCGCCGAGCTCGACGCCGCCACCCCCGGCCACGCGATCCTCGCTTCGAACACCTCCTCGCTGTCGATCACCGAGATCGGCGAATCCACCATGCGTCCCGACAAGGTGGTCGGGTTCCATTACTTCTATCCCGCCTCGATGATGCCGCTGATCGAGATCGTCGAGGGCGAGGACACCTCCGCCGAGACGGTCACCGCGGCGGTCACGTTCGCCCAGGCGATCCGCAAGCAGCCGATCACCTGCGCGGAGGTGCCGGGGTTCGTGGTCAACCGGATCCTCAACTCGGGCATCTCCGAGGTGTGGCGCGCGCAGGAGGAGCAGGGCCTGTCGATCAAGGCGATCGACGAGGGCGTGGGCGCCGCCGGGGTCGTCCCGATGGGGCCGTACTTCCTCGTGAACCTGCTCGGGCTGGACACGGTTCTGCACGTCGCCGAGCACCTCGCCGAGTCCTATGGCGATGAGCGCTTCTACGTGCCGGCGGGCATGCAGAAGCTCGTGTCCGAACGCAAGCTCGGGGCCAAGACCGGCGGCGACGGCTTTTACGATCCCCAGGGCGAGCCCAACGTGCCGGGCGATGCGAAGCCGGACGTGGAGCAGCTCGTCGAGCTCTTGTCCTTGAAGACCCTCATCGAGGCCTGCCTTGTGCTCGAGGAGGGCGTGGCCACCCATCGGGACATCGACTTCGGGATGATGGCCGGCGCGGGCCTGGATCCACGGCGCGGGCTGATGCCGCCGTTCATGAAGGCCGACAGCGAGGGTCTGGACACGGTCCTGGAGCGGATGGAGCAGGCCCAGGAGCGTTACGGCGAGCGGTTTGAGCCGCCGACGATCCTGCGTCGCCTCGTCGCCCAGGGCCGGCTGGGCCAGCAGAGCGGCCAGGGCTTCTACGCCTACCCCCGTCCCGACGCGACTCAACCGGCGGAGGTCATCAAGCTGGAGACACTCGGCAGCGACGGCGCGCGCGCAGGGTACGCCGGCGAGCAGGGTGCAGGGGTGGCGATCGCGTGGCTGGCGAACGGCCAGATGAACTCGATCTCCCCCCAGGTCGTCGAGGATCTCGCGGCCGTCTGGGCGAGGGTCAAGGATGCGAATTCCCACCCACCCGTGCGCGCGCTGGTGATCGCCTCCTCCAACCCGTTCCTGTTCAGCGCGGGCGCGGACATCAAGGCGTTCACGACGATGGACGAGTCCGGCGGGCGCGAGCTGCTGGAGCGTACGCACGCGCTGCTGCGCGAGATCGGCAGCTCGGGCGTCGCCACGATCGCCGCGGTCAACGGCCTCGCCTTCGGTGGCGGCTGCGAGCTGGCGATGGCCTGCGACATCAGAATCGCGGCGCGCTCTGCGCTCTTCGGCCAGCCGGAGATCAAGCTCGGGATCATCCCCGGCTTCGGCGGCACCCAGCGCCTGCCGCGCCTGGTCGGGCAGAGCAAGGCGCTGGAGATGAACCTGATCGGCGATCCGATCCTGGCCGAGGAGGCGTTCGAGCTGGGACTCGCCAACCGCGTGGTCGAGGATCACGAACTGCTCGACACCGCCCTGTCGTGGGCGCGCAAGCTCGCGGGGCAGGCGCCGCTGGCGATCGAGCAGATCAAGCGGGTCTCGGGCGCGGGCGATCTCGACGAGGGCATCGCCGCCGAGCAGGCGGGATTCGCGAGCGTGTTCGCCTCAGAGGACGGGCGCGAGGGCATCTCCGCGTTCCTGGCCAAACGCGCGCCGCGGTTTCAGGGCCGCTAGACGGCGTGAGCGCGCTTGGGGCGTCCTCTACGCGGCGTGGCTGAAGCCCAGGTCCCGCGCGGGATCGATACCCCAGCGCCCGGCGATGTTCCGCAGCTCGGAGTCCAGTCCCCAGCGGTCCGGGTGCGCCGGTCCCTCGTGCGCGGGGCTGGCGCCCTTCAGGGCCATGCAGCCGGTGTTCTCGCCGATCGTCCTGATCTCGAGCACCTCCTCTGGATCGAGCGGCGATCGCTCGATCAGGGTCGCGACGGCCGCGAGCTCGGCGCGCTTGTCCTCGATCGATCTGGGGGTTGGGCCGCCGCCCGGGGTGGGCGGGGTTCCAAGCTCCTGGCTCAGGGTCGGGGCGACGCAGCGGACAGGGGGCTGCGCAAGGTTCCAAAGGCACGCGAGCTGGAGCATCGTCAGATCGTGTGCCCGCGCGATCGGGCGCATCAGCTCCAGGCGCTCCCTGCCCGCCTCGATCCAGCCGTCGGGGCGGAACGAGCGATGATCGTGCTCGGCGAACCTATGCCCCGGAAGCACGTCGTCGTGGAAGAGGCCCCCATAGTCGACCACGCGCGTGATCAGGCTCACATCGTTGGCCTGAGCGGCGTCCAGGATCAGCTCGCCCGGCCACGGCTCGAGCGGGTTCAGGATGATCATCGCCCAGTCGATCAGCTCGGCGTAACGCTCCATGCAGCCGATCAGATCGAGCGTGAACCCGTTCGCCGGACCGGGCGCGACCCCCAGCAGACGCGTCAATCCGGCGTCGCGCACAGCCGCCATGCCCTGCCAGACGGCCTCGCTCCTATAGCCCGTGCGGTCGGGGTTGTGCAGCAGCAGCAGATCGAACCGCTGCACGCCGCAACGCTGCAGGCTGCGTTCGGTGGCCATCGTGATGTAGTCGGCATACTCGCTCTCACCACGCAGGCGCGGGTCGGTGAAGCGGGGGTATCCCTTCGCGCCGTCGCGCTCGCCGGTGTAGAAGTCGTGGCCGATCGCGCCGATGAGGCAGTAGCTGTCGCGATCGGCTCCTTGCAGCGCGCGGCCGAGCAGGCTGTCGGCCTCGCCCGCGCCGTAGGTGTCGGCCGTGATCACCGTGTCGATGCCGCGCCCGGGCCGCAGCAGGGCCTGCAGGCGCCCATCGTCCAGCGGCTCGCCGAAGCGCATGTACCGCCCGCCGCTCCAGGTTCCGATCGCTGTGGTGGTCGGGTCCATCGCGCCTCCACTTTACGCGGCGAGGTCGAGCTCAGCCTAAAACCCTGCGACTGACCGTGCGCGCAGCATCGCCTCCAGGCGCCCGAGCGCGTGGCGAATCGTCTCCTCCTCGGGCTCAGCGGCCGCGTCCGCCGGTCTCCCGGCCGCGGGCGTGCCGGCGCTCTCGCCTGTGCTCGCGGCGCCGAAGGCATCGGGGGCATCGGAAGCATCGGAAGCGCCGTCCAGACCCAGCGCGGCCCGTGCGGCGTCGGCGACGCCGGCGTGCAGGGATCCCAGCTCGGACATGCGCAGCGGCAGGTCCGAGCGGTGCTCGCCGGCCAGCTCCGTCAGTGCGGCCACGAGGGCGCGGTCCAGCTCGATCGCGGCGTGGGCAATACGGCCCTGGTCGAGATCCAAGCGCGCGCGCAGGGCGAGCTCCTCGCACAGCAGCGGCTGTTCGCGCGCCCCGAGCAGCTCGGCCAAGCGCTCGTCCGGGCGCAATGCCGAGGCGCGGCGCCGTATCCGCTCCCGGGGATCGGCGCTTGCCAGCTCGACGGCGTGCAGCCAGAGACCCTCGGCGACCTGCTCGCCCTCGCCCCAGCCGGCTCTGATCGTGAGGGCCTGCTCGGGGGAGACCTCGCGCGTGTAGGGATCGGCCGTGGCGATCCGCCGCGCGTGCAGCAACCGGTTGAGCGCGGCGAACGCCGCGGCGAGCTCTCGCTCTGGATCGAGGTCGGCAAGCCATGCCCGCGCCTGGCGTTCGGCGGACACCGACACGGGGTCGACGATCGTCGCGCGCGTCGTCAGCACCGGCTCGGGCTCGGGCTCCGCGGGAACGCTGCGCCGGCGCCCCGTCGCCCGCAACCGGCCGGGTCCGCGTGCGAGCATGGCTCGTCTGGCGCCGAGCGTGCCGAGCACGATCACGCGTTCAGGCTCTCCGTCTGCGTGCGAGCGCAGCAGATAGCGCCCGTCGGGAGCGCCCAGCGCCCACGGAAGCTCGCACTGCACGAACAGGAACAGGCGCTCTGGCACAGCTGCACCGTATCCTTCCCTGCTACGTACTCCCAACCCGGGAGCCGTACGACCAACCTGGGAGCGACATGTCCGACGCGAGCAGTGCCGTGAAGAACCTGCGTGAGCGCCTGGCCGGCGCCAGCGAAGACCATCTTGGCAAGGCGCTGGGCGAGCTGCTGGACAATCCGCTGCTGACGGGAACGATTGGGCGGGCATTCGACGCGCGCGAGAAGGCCGCCCAGGCGCAGGAGCTGGCGATGGGTGCGCTCAACATTCCCTCGGCCGCCGACATCGAACGGCTGACGCGCAGGCTGCGCTCGGTCTCCCAGCGCCTGGAGGGCATCGAGGACGGCGTCCACCGTCTGGACCGCGCGCTGTCCTCGCACGGGGTCGAGACCAGGCTGTCGCGAATCGAGGAGCAGCTGGGAACACTCACCCGCAAGCTGGGGGAGAAGCCCAAGCCGGCCAAACCTCGCGCGCGCCGCTCCGCCAAACCCAAACCGAAGAAAAGCTGAGCGACGGGTCTACGGACTGCTCAGCGCGGCGACCGCGATCGCGCCCATCGACTCGGCCGCCTCGAGCAGCGCGTGATCGTCGATGTGCGTGCGCGTGGGTGGGTGGGATCCGTCTCCCTCGAACGTGTCCGACACCGCCAGCACGCACGCCACGGGCACCTCCTTACGGGCGCCGAGCGCAAACAGGGTCGCGGACTCCATCTCGATCGCGATCGAGCCGCCCGTCGTCGTATCGGGCCGAACGTCGTCGTAAAAGAGGTCCACGCTCACAACCGACCCGGTGTGAGCGTTCGCCGCGGCGCGCGCCAGTGCCTCGGTCAGGCCGGGATCGGCCGGGACACGCTCTCCGGCCCATAGCGTGCGAGAAGCCCCGTCGCGGCAGACGGCCTCCCGCGCGATCACCAGCTCGCCCAGCTGCAGGTCGGGACTCAGCGCGCCGCAGGTGCCGACGCGCACGAAACGGCGGGCGCCGAGGGAGATCAGCTCGCTCAACACGATCGCGGCGCTCGGCCCGCCCATGCCGGTCGACTGGATCGTCAACGGCTCGCCGTCGCAGCGCGCCGGTCCGGTATAGCCCCACAGCCCGCGGTGGTGGTTGAACATGCGCGGCTCGGAGATCAACGTCTGCGCGAGCGCGAGCGCGCGTCCGGGATCGCCCGGGAGCAGCACTCGCTCGGCCAGCTTCGCAGTGGGGCGCAGGTGCAGCACCTGGGGCTGCACGGGCTTCGACCGATGAACGGGACCGGCCGGCTGAGAGGGCTCGGGCAGCGACATTGGCCGCGACTTTAGACTCCGGCTGATGGACGCGCCTGCCGACAGCTTTGCCGAGTACCCCACGGACGATGTCCCTGGGGACCCGGAGCCAGCCGAGCTCACGCTCAAGCAGGTCGCCGCGCGCGCGGGTGTGACCCCGGCCACAGTCAGGCGCTGGGTGAAGGAGGGGCTCGTACCGCAGTACGAGGGAGCATGGACGCCGGCCTCGGCCTCGCACGTGCGGATCGTCGCGCGGCTGCGCGAGCGCGGGCACAGCGTGCGCCGGATCAGGGAGGCAAGCCAGAGCGGGCGGCTTGCGTTCGGATACATAGACGAACTGCTGCCGAGCACCGAGGCGCGCTACACCCTGCAGGAGGCCTCACGCGAAATCGACCTGGACCCGGCGCTGATCGAACGGCTGATCTCCGCGATGGGCCTGAACGCGCTTTCGACCGAGGAGATATCAGAGGAAGACCTGCAGGTGCTGCGCTATGGCGCGGAGGTTCTGGCGGCAGGTCTGCCGCTGCCGGCGCTGCTGCAGATCGTGCGCGTCTATGGGCAGGCGATGGCCCAGGTCGCCGACGCGGAGGTCAGGCTGTTTCACCTGTATCTGCACGAGCCGCTGATGCGCGACGGCGTGCCCGGCATCGAGGTGGCGCAGGCGATGGAGGGCATGACCCGCGAGATGCTGCCGTTTGCGGTCCCTTTCATCAACTACCTGCACGCGCGCATGCTCGGGCATTTCGTCGAGCAGGACGTGATCGGTCACATCGAGTCAGACCTCGACGACGAAGAGACAGGCACACAGCCCGACGGGCCGGGTCAGGAGGGCCGCATGCGCGTGACGATCGCGTTCGCCGATCTCGCCGGATACACGAAGCTGACCGAGGAGGCGGGCGAGGTACAGGCGGTCAGCGCGGTGGAGCGGTTCGTGGAGACCGTGGAGCAGACGCTGCCGATCGACGCGCGCGTGATCAAGACTTTGGGCGATGAGGTGATGGTCGTGGGGGCGGATGCCGGTGCGCTGACGAGCTGGGCCGTCGGGCTGGCGGGTGAGCTGCCGGACGGATCTCCGCCCCCGCGGATCGCGGTTCACAGCGGCGCGGCGCTGTATCGCGACGGCGACTACTACGGCCGCGAGGTCAACCGGGCTGCGCGTGTGGTTGCGAGGGCGGCCGGAGGCGAGGTGCTCGTGACGCGCCCGGTCGTCGATGTCGCGAGCAGGGGGGATGGGTTGGAGTTCGAGCTGATCGGCGAGGTGGTGCTCAAGGGCTTCAACGAGCCGACCGAGCTGTTCCTGGCCCGCGCGCGGGGAGAGTGATCTGGAGCGGTGTCGAACGTCGCGGGTTGGTTTTGGGTGGGAAACGCGAGAGTCAGTTCACCGAACACAGCCGCCGGCGCCGGTTTCCATCGCCCGTTACGCGCAGGGAGCGTTTGCGCGCGGTGACACCCGAGGATCTGCACGAGCGGGTGCGGGCGGAGGGCCTGCTGGGGGAGGGCGATCGGGTTGTGGCGATGATCTCCGGAGGGCGCGACTCCGTCTGCCTGCTGGACGTCGCGGCGGCGGTGTGCGGAGCAGATCGCGTGCGTGCGCTGCACATCAACTACGGGCTGCGCGGACGGGCCTCCGATGAGGATGAGCGTCATACGGCCGAGCTGTGCGCGAGACTCGGGGTGCAGTTGGAGCTCGTGCGGGTCGGCGCCGAGGAGCGCGAGCTGGGCGCGCGCTCGAACCTGCAGGCGTGGGCGCGCGAGCTGCGCTACGGGATCGCCAGAGGCCTGGCGGTCGAGCTGGACGCGCTCGTCGCGACCGGTCATACCGCCAGCGACCAGGTCGAGACGATCCTGTATCGCCTGGCGGCCTCGCCCGGCAGGCGCGCGCTGCTGGGGATGGCCCGGCGAGACGGCCGGCTGGTCAGGCCGCTGCTGGGTGTGACCCGCGAGCAGACGGGCGCTTACTGCCGGGCGCGGGGCCTGCAGTGGCGCGATGACGAGAGCAACGAGGACGAGCGGTACGCACGCTCACGCGTGCGCGCCCAGCTCGTGCCCACCCTGCGCGCCGTGCATCCGGCAGCCGAGGACAGCGTGCTGCGCACGGCCGAGCTGCTGCGCGAGGAGACAGAGCTGCTGGACAGCCTCGTCGACGCCGAGCTCGCCCGCTCGCGGGACACCATCGCCGTGGCGCGTCTGGCCGAGCTGCACCCGGCGCTGGCACGGCTGGTGGTCATTCGCCTGGCCGAGGATGCCGCCGGCGAGCTGGTGCCTCAGGCGGGTCCGCGGGTGGGAGAGATTCTCGCGCTGGCCAAGCGTGGCGGCACGGCGCAGGTGCACGTCGGCGGGAACGTCAGCGCCACGATCGAGGGCGGAGAGCTGAGGATGGTCAAGCTCCCGCCGCAGTGATTACACTCCGCTGGTGGCCACCGTCATGCCCGAGCAGGTCCACAGCGAGATTGGGGAGGTGCTGGTCAGCGCCGATGAGTTGCAGGCGCGCGTGCGCGAGCTGGGAGAGCAGATCTCGCGCGACTACGCCGGACGGCCACTGCTTCTGGTGGGCGTGCTCAAGGGCGCGGTGTTCTTTCTGAGCGATCTGATGCGGTTCATCGACATCCCCGTCGAGGTCGACTTCATGGCCGTCGCCTCCTACGGCTCGGCGACCGACTCCTCAGGGGTGGTGCGCATCCTCAAGGATCTCGACGCGGCGATCGAGGACCGGGACGTGCTGATCGTCGAGGACATCGTCAACTCGGGGTTGACGCTTCAGTACCTGCTGCGCAACCTCGGCTCGCGCGACCCGCGCACGCTGGAGGTGTGTGCGCTGCTGACCAAGCCCGCCCGGCGCAAGGTCGAGCTTCGGGCGCGGTACGTCGGGTTTGAGATCGAGGACCGCTTCGTGGTCGGCTACGGCCTGGACTACGCAGAGCGCCACCGCAACCTCCCGTTCGTCGCCGCGCTGGAGAGCTAGAGAGAGTCCCACAGAGCCCCCGGGCCGCAGCGCAACGGCCGGAAATTGGGGTGTTGCATGGTACGCTAGGAAACTGGCGACCACGACCGCAACCGGCGCCAGAAACCCAGTGATATCGCCATGAGCCGTTCATTCAAGAGCGCCGCGTTCCCAATCCTCATCGTCTTGGTGCTGGCGTTCCTGGTCGTGAAATTCGTCAGCACGAGCACCAGCAGCGGCCGCACGCACAGCTACAAGACGCTCGTCAGCGAAGAAATTCCGAAGGGCGAAGTCAAGTCGGTCGAGTTCAAGAACAAAGGCAAAGCGCTCGCGGTCGAACTCAACAGCAAGGGCAATAAGGAAAAGTACGAAATCGGCTACGTCGAACAGGCCGCGCCTCAGCTGATCGCCCAGCTCGAAAAGGCCGGGGTGAGCTTCAACGTCGAATCGGAAAAGAGCAGCGCGCTGCTGTCGATCCTGATCACGGTCCTGCCGTTCGTGATCTTCCTCGGGTTCTGGATCTTCCTGATGAATCAGGTCCAAGGGGGCGGCTCCAAAGTGATGTCGTTCGGCAAGTCCCGGGCCAAGCGCCTGTCCGCCGACTCGCCGAAGATCACGTTCCGCGACGTCGCCGGCGTGGACGAGGCCGTGGAGGAGCTGCACGAGATCAAGGAGTTCTTAGAGAACCCCAAGAAGTTCCAGGCGCTCGGCGCGCGCATACCCACGGGCGTGCTGCTGTACGGTCCGCCCGGCACCGGCAAGACGCTGCTCGCGCGCGCGGTCGCCGGCGAGGCGGGCGTGCCGTTCTTCTCGATCTCCGGATCGGACTTCGTCGAGATGTTCGTCGGCGTCGGCGCCTCCCGCGTGCGGGATCTGTTCGAGCAGGCCAAGCAGAACAGCCCGTGCATCATCTTCATGGACGAGATCGACGCCGTCGGGCGCCATCGCGGCGCCGGCCTGGGCGGGGGCCATGACGAGCGCGAGCAGACGCTCAACCAGCTGCTCGTGGAGATGGACGGGTTCGAGGCGAAGGACAACATCATCATGATCGCCGCCACCAACCGGCCCGACATCCTCGATCCGGCGCTGCTTCGCCCCGGGCGCTTCGATCGCCAGATCGCCGTCGATCGCCCAGACCGCAAGGGCCGGGCCAAGATCCTCGAGGTGCACACGCGCGGCAAGCCGCTGGCGAAGATCATCGACATCGACGCCCTCGCCGGGCAGACCCCCGGTTTCACGGGCGCGGACCTGTCGAACCTGATCAACGAGGCCGCTCTGCTGGCCGCCCGGACGGGCAAGCGCGAGATCGGCCAGGACGAGCTCGAGGAGGGGATCATGCGCGTGATCGCCGGCCCCGAGAAGAAGACACGGGTGATGAGCGAGAAAGAGCGGCTGATCACCGCCTACCACGAGATGGGCCACGCGCTCGTCGGGCACTTTCTCGAGCACTCCGACCCGGTGCACAAGATCTCGGTGATCTCGCGCGGACAGGCGCTCGGCTACACGATCTCGATGCCCCAGGAAGACCGGTTCCTGACCACGCGCGCGGAGCTGAAGGACACGATGGCGATGACTCTCGGCGGGCGCGCCGCGGAGGAGCTCGTGTTCGGCGAGATCACCACCGGTGCGTCGAACGACATCGAGAAGGTGACTCAGACCGCCAAGCAGATGGTGATGCGGTTCGGCATGAGCGAGAAGCTCGGCCCGCGCGTGTTCGGCCACGACCACGGCCAGCCGTTTCTCGGACGCGAGTTCTCCACCGAGCCCGACTACTCCGACGAGATCGCGCGCGAGATCGACGACGAGGTCAGGCGGATCATCGAGGCCGCGCACGCTCGCGCCCGCGAGATCCTGACCGAGCACCAGCACCAGCTCACGAAGATCTCCGAGATCCTCGTCAAGCGCGAGACGATCGAGAAGGAGGAGTTCCTGGCCCTGCTCGACGGCTCCTCCGAAGAGGAAGTGTTCGGCGTCGAAGGCTCCTCCAAGCCCGAGCTGCCCGCCCCGCCCGCGCCGGCGGACCGCCCGGAGCGGGAAACCCCGCGCGTGACCCCTCGCCCGGGGCTCGCCGGCGGCACCGCCGACATACGCGCAAGCGACCAAGAGCGCCCTGAGCCTGTCTGACGCCGCGCCGTACCGTTTGATGGGGGTCGTGAACGTGACCCCGGACTCGTTCTCGGACGGTGGACTGTTCATAGACGCACGCGCGGCGATATCGCACGCGCATGAGCTCGTGGGCGAGGGGGCGGACATCGTCAACGTCGGTGGCGAATCGACCCGGCCCGGCGCCGAGCCTGTATCTGCGGATGAGGAGCTGCGACGCGTGCTGCCGGTCGTTGAGGGCATTGTCGCGTCCGGACTCGCGGGATCCAGAATGGTTGAGTCCGAGATCGCGGCGGGCGTCTCACCTACCCGCCCGCAGATCTCGATCGACACGTCCAAGGCCTCGGTCGCGCGCGCGGCGCTCGATGCGGGGGCGAGCCTCGTCAACGACGTCAGTGCGTTCCGCGCCGACCCTGACATGGCGGGGCTCGTGGCCGGCAGCGGATGCGAGTGCTGTCTGATGCACATGCTCGGCGATCCGCGCACGATGCAGGCCGACCCGCAGTATGGAGATGTCGTGGACGACGTGAAGGCGTTCCTGGAGGAGCGGATGGCGTACGCCGTGCGCGAGGGCGTGCGCGAGGAGCGGATCATGCTCGACCCGGGGATCGGGTTCGGCAAGACGACCGCGCACAACCTCACGCTGCTGCGCCGTCTGGACGAGCTGAGCACGCTCGGACGGCCGCTCGTCATCGGGACCTCGCGCAAGCGCTTCTTGGGTCGCGTCCAGGCGGACGCGGCAGGGGAGACCGAGCCGGTGGCGACCGCGGGGCGGCTGCCTGGGACGATCGCCACGAACGTGCTCGCGTACGAGCGCGGTGCGAGCGTGTTCAGGGTGCATGATGTCGGGCCGGTGCGCGATGCGCTGGCGGTGGCTGCTGCTACGTTGGGGCCGAGATGGACGATGAGGAGCATCACCCCGACGACGCGGACGAGCCCGACGAGGACGAGCTGAGCCTGGACGACGAGCTCGACGCCGAGCGTGAGGAGACCGGCGAGTCGGTCACGATCGAGATCGCCGGGCTGTCGCTGTATACCCACCACGGCGTGAGCGAGGCCGAGCGCGAGGTCGGCCAGCGGCTCGTGCTCGATCTGCGTCTGGACCTCGGCGAATCCGACGCCACCGTCACCGACTCGCTGCAGGACACCGTCAACTACGGCGAGGTCTGCCAGCTGGTCGCGCTGATCGCCCAGCAGCGCTCGCATAACACGCTCGAGCGGCTGTGCTCCACGATCGCCGATCGCCTGCTCGGCGACTATCAGCTGGAGGGCGTCTGGGTCAAGGCGACCAAGCCCGAGCCGCCGATCGCGCTGCCCGTGGACGAGGTGTCGGTGGAGGTCTGGCGCGAGACCGAGGAATAGGCGCGGCGCCTCGGCGCGCGTCGCAGCAGATCCCAAGATTCCCCTTGACATTAGTTAGCACTCACTTATAATCGCCGCAAGATGCGGCGGCGAACTCCCGATCGAGCCCTCGATGTGCATCGGTTCGAGACGGTCGCGAACGGTCCCAGCCGATGATTGCGCGCCTGGTCTCGCTGGCAACGCACACCGGCAATGCACGCCGCGTGCTGATCGGAGCGGGCATCGTGTTCGTGGTGGCGGCGGCGATCGGTGCGCCGATCGTGACGATCCTCAAGAGCGAATCCTCGGATTTCCAGAACCCGCACGCCGAGAATCAGCAGGTTCTGCGCGCGATCGAACACGCCACCGGCCAGTCCGCCTACTACGGGGTCGCGGTCCTGGTATCGAGCCCGACCGACGTCCGCAGCGACGCGGCCGCCCAGGCGCTATCAGCGCGCGCGGTTGCACTGCTGTCCCGGCAACCCGGTTATCAGCGCGCGCTGGACTATCCGGCGACGCACCTGCCCGCGCTCGTCTCACGCAACGGCCGCCAAATGCTCGTGCTCGCCGCGTTCGCCACTCGCGAACGTTCCGCGGAAGCGGTCGAACACGTGCGCTCGCTCCCCGTCCTGCGCCCACCCGCCGGCAGCGGCGTTGCGGTGAGCTGGGGCGGCAGCGACGTCGTGTTCACCGAACTGAACAAGCGCACCTCCTCTGACCTGCGAGTCGCGGAGACGTTCGCGTTCCCGATCCTGCTGCTGCTCTCGTTCTGGGTTTTCCGTGGTCTGATCGCGGCGGCGCTGCCACTGCTCGTGGGTGGGTTTGCGATCGTGATCACGTTCCTGCTGTTGCGCCTGATCGACCAGTTCATGGGACTGTCGATCTTCGCGGTCAACCTCGTCACCGGTGTCGGGCTGGGCCTCGGCATCGACTACAGCCTGTTCATCCTGTCCCGCTACCGCGAGGAGCTCGCGCACGGCCTGAACTCCCGTGCGGCGATCGCTCGCACCCTGCAGACAGCCGGGCGAACCGTGATGTTCGGATCGCTGACCGTCGCCGGCGCACTCTCGTGTCTGCTCGTGTTCCCGCTGCGGTTCCTCTACTCGATGGGGGTCGGCGGCGCGCTCGTGACGCTGTCCGCGGGCGCCGTCTCGCTGATCGTGCTGCCCGCCGTTCTGATCGCGCTCGGCCCGCGCATCAACGCGCTCGCGCCCGCACGCCTGCAGCTGGGCGCCGCACAATCGGCGCAACCTGCAGAGCGCGGCTTCTGGTACCGGCTCGCGCGCGGGGTCATGCGCCGTCCCGGCGCAGTCGCGCTGGGAACTGCCGCCGTGCTGCTCGTGATAGCGCTGCCTGCCCTGCGCTTGCAACTGACACCGGCCGACGCGCACGTGCTGCCATCCTCCGCACAGCCGCGCCAGGTTGCCGAAGCGATCACGAAAGATTTCGCAGTCAACGGCTCGCAGACGATCACGATGGTCGCGCGGGGTGGGCCGGGTCCCGATCATGGCGGGCCGGTCGTGGTGGCCCTTGCGCATCGGGCTCAGGCCACGGCCGGCGCTCAGGCCAAACTGGCGGGACCGCCGCGCTACCTGGGCAGGGGCATGTGGGAGATCGAAATGCTGCCCCGTGGCACCGACGGCTCGCCCGCCAACCAGCAACTCGTCCATCGTCTGCGCGCGCTGGCCAGTCCGCCGACCTTACTGGTGGGTGGCTCGACCGCGTGGTTCGTCGATCAGAAGGCCGCGATCGCGGCGAGCACGCCCCTGGCGCTGGTGATCCTCGCGCTCGTCACGGGCGGGTTCCTGTTCTTGATGACCGGTTCGCTGGTGCTGCCGTTCGTCGCGCTGCTGATGAACCTGCTCACGGTCGCCGTCGGCGCCGGTCTACTCGTGCTGATATTTCAGGACGGTCACTTCTCCTCGCTGCTGGGCTTCAGCCCGATCGGCGGCCTGGAGGAGTCCAACCTCGTGCTGTTGTTCGTCGTAGCGTTCGCGCTGTCCACCGACTATGGCGTGTTCCTGTTCGGCCGCATCAAGGAGGCCCACGACACGGGTTTGACCACGCGCGACGCGGTCGCATATGGGGTGGAGCGTACGGGGCGCCTGATCACCGCCGCCGCGCTGCTGTTCTGTGTCGCCATCGGCGCGTTCGTGACCTCGCACATTTTCTTCATCAAGCAATTGGGGGTCGGTGCTGCGCTCGCGGTAGCGATCGACGCCACGGTCGTGCGCGCGCTGCTCGTACCCGCACTGATGGGTCTGCTCGGCGAGCGCACCTGGTGGGCGCCCCGGCCGCTGCGCCGCCTGCACGCCAGGATCGGGCTGCGTGAGGGGCTCAGCGAGCCCTCGGGCGCGTAGCGCGCACGCCGCCGCGCATCGGCAGCCCGAGCACACGCGAGCAACGTCGCGCGATGGGCTTCGGCACACCATTGGGCGCATGGGTTCGTGGACCCTCAGATACGGTCTTAGATATGCCCAGCCGCATAGGACTGCTCGGCCTCGGCTCCAACGTCGGCGACCGCCGCGCCCAGCTGCAGGGCGCCGTCGATGCGCTGCCCGGCGCCGGGGTATGCGTGCTCGCCTCTTCGTCGGTCTACGACACCGATCCCGTCGGGGAGGTGCTCGACCAGGCCAGCTTTCTCAACGCGTGCCTGCGCGTCGAGACGGAGCTTAAGCCGCTGGAGCTGCTCGACACGGTCAAGCGCCTGGAGCGCGAGCTGGGCCGCGAGGACGGCGTGCGCCACGGTCCGCGCGCGATCGACATCGACATCCTGCTGTTCGGCGACCTCGTCGTCGAGCACGAGCGCATGAGCCTCCCACACGAGCAGCTGCTCAGCCGACGCTTCGTCCTGATTCCCGCGCTGGAGCTCGACTTCGAGCTGACCGACCCCGCCGGCACGCGGCTCGCCGATGTCCTGGCTGCGCTGCCCCTGGATGAGGGTGTGCGCTGGGCCGGCCCGCCGTTGCACCGTCCCGAACGTTCGCAAAATGCAGGAAAAACCTGCATAACGACGTAGACCCAATGCAACCGTCGTTGCACCGTGCTAGGGTGCCGCGATCAACGCCGAATCCCTGACCAGATATCAGGGAACGGGGGACCCAAGTTGTTGGGGCGAATCCCACGGTGAACCGTGAGAAGCGCAGGCTCTTTCAGCGCTAGCCCGTCAGCTAACCCCGCAGGCCGACGAAAGAGGTCGTTGTGCGGTTGCGAACACTTTTTGTGGCGCTTTGCTCGAGCTTGACGATCGCGGCCTGCGCCGCCACGCCCGCTCTGGCGGGTAGCGCCGGTTCGACCGCGGTGGCCGGCGGCGTCTCTGCGACGACTCCGTCCACGAGCCAGCCAGCGAAATCTTCGCCCTCGACGCACTACGCGCCGATCACCGCCAAGACACCCAACATCGCCTACAGCGGCCCGATCTACGAAAAGACCACGACCGGTCAGCTCGTGCCCTATACGCCGGCGCCGGCCATGACTCCCGCCCAGACCGGCAGCGCCACGGCCAGCAGCGCCACCGGCGGCTCCACGTTGGGCGACGCGACCGGCGGCAGTCCCGTCACGTCCATCTCCGCGACCAAGCCCGAGCTGCTCGTCCCCGGCCACACCGCGCGCATCGTCAACGGTTTCGCGGCGGCTCCGATCGATGCGCCCCTCGCCATCCAGGAGATCATCTGGGCCGGCAACCAGATCGTCGGTCTGCCCTACATCTACGGTGGCGGCCACGCCTCGTTCGTCTCGCCCGGCTACGACTGCTCGGGCACCGTCTCCTATGCGTTGCACGGCGCGACCTTGCTCTCGACGCCTATGGACTCCACGGAATTCGAGGGCTGGGGCGGCAGCGGCGTGGGCACGTGGGTGACGGTCTTCGCCAACGGCGGCCACGCCTACATGACGGTCGCCGGTCTTCGCCTGGACACGAGCTCGGCCAACGACCCCTCCAACCTCCAGGGTCCCCGCTGGCGCCCTCTGCGCCCGGAAAACGCGGGCTTCGTCGTGCGCCACCCGCTCGGGCTGTAGGGCGACGCGCCGGTTCGGCTACGCTTGAGCGAACCGTAGGTGTGAACAGCTATAGGAGGATCAGATGGCCGGTCTGACCGGGCGCATGTCAACCGTCGTCAAGGCGAAGGTATCGAAGTTGCTGGACCGTGCCGAAGATCCGGCCGAGACGCTCGACTACAGCTACCAGAAGCAGGTCGAACAGCTGCAGAACGTCAAGAAGGGCATCGCCGACGTCGTCACCGCCAAGAAGCGCCTGCAGATGCAGGAGACGTCGTTGCAGCAGAGCGTGGTCAAGCTCGACACCCAGGCCCGCCAGGCGGTGTCCGCCGGCCAGGAGGATCTGGCCAGGCAGGCCCTCGAGCGCAAGAACGTTGCCCAGACCGAGCTGCAAGGTCTCGACACGCAGGTCGCCGAACTGGAATCCCAGCAGCAGAAGCTGACGGACTCCGAGCAGAAGCTGCGCGCGAAGATCGAGTCGTTCCGTACCAAGAAGGAGGTCATCAAGGCCCAGTACTCCGCCGCCGAAGCCCAGGTGAAGATCTCCGAGGCCGCGACCGGCGTCGGCGAGCAGATGGCCGACGTGGGGCTGGCGATGCAGCGCGCGGTGGACAAGACCGAAAACATGAAAGCCCGCGCCGACGCCGTCTCCGAGCTGGAAGCCGCCGGGACGTTCGAGGACCTCACCGCGCTCGGCTCCGGCGAAGACGACATCGATCGCCAGTTGAAGTCGCTGTCCAGCAAGTCCGCAGTCGATGACGATCTCGCCAAGATGAAGGCTGAAATCGGGGCCGGAGACGGAGCCCCCGCCGGAGAGATCGCCGCCCCCAGCGAGCCCGCACCGGCTGAGGCTGCGCAGACCCCGCCGGCCGAGGGCGGCCAATCATGATCGTGCGGATCTCGGGCGAGGGTCAGTATCGGCTCGCCGACAGCGACGCCGAGGGCGTGGACGAGCTGCGTGGCAAAGCGCTCGAGATCGTTGACAGCGGCAACGAGGATGGCTTCGTGGATGCCTTCGCCGCGCTGCTCGACTATGTGCGCACGCACGGCGAGCTGCTCGGCGACGACGAGCTCGAGGGCTCGGACGTGATCCTCCCGCCCGCCGATTTCAGCTTCAATGAGGCCGGGCGCGAGTTCACGGGCGAGGGCCTGATCCCGGACTGATCAGATCGGGATTCCCCAGAGCGGGAACCAACGCTCCAGTTCGGGCTCGATCGGCAGCTCGCTTGACATCTGGGCCTTCAGCTGCAGCTCGCGCTCGGTCGAGCGCTCGTTGGTCGAATCGCTGCTCACGGGCACGAACGGGTACCAGTAGCCGCGCTTGTAGTTGTAGATGAAGTACACCGGTCGCTTCTGAGCATCGGTGAACGCGAACACCGAGCACAGCAGCCGCTCGCCATAGCCGGCCGTCTCGATCGAGCTCGACACCGCGTTGATCCCGACCGCCAGGTCTTCGACACTGGGCTCACCGTCGGGGTTGCGCAGGACCATCCAGCGGTAGCCGTAGCTGTCGTCCTGGGTGCAGACCTGCGTGCCGCTGTCCCCCCCGGTGGCCTTGACCACTTCCTCCATGTCGCGCAGGGTGGATTCGAACTCGCTCGTGGCCAGCGCCTGGAACACGATCGCCGCAACCCCGGTCGGGTCGATCGAATGTTCGGCCTGCAGGGCGATATACGCGGTCGTGATCGCGAACAGCCGGTCCGAGGCCGGACCGGCGACCGTGTGGCGGCCCACGATGATGTCGCGCAGGCCCATCTCAGCGCCCCGCGGTCACCGGCGAGGGTATCGCCATCGGAGCGTGTCTCCTGCGCCCGGGCATGCTCACGCGCGCCGGCACCGCTACGCGACTACGGCGCCGGTCGTGCCCTGCAGCTGGGACTCCAACCGTTCCAGCGCCTGAAGGCGCTTCTCCAGCGGGGGGTGGTCGGCGAAGATGTTCATCATCGACTTCTTCGTCCGCGCGGGCAGGATGAAGAACGCGCTCATCCCCTCCGCCCGGCGCAGATCCTGGGTGGGGACGCGGTCCATCGTGCCGCTGATCTTCAGCAGCGCCGAGGCCAGCGCCGAGGGACGGCCGGTCAGCACCGCCGAGCCGCGGTCGGCGGCGAACTCGCGGTAGCGCGAGAGCGCGCGGAGCAAGAGGAATGAGAACACGTACACGAGCACCGATACGAGCAGGATCACCATCATCGCCTCCTCCTCGTCGCGGTCGCGCCCGTAGCCGCCGCCGAAGCCCCCGCCGAAGAAGAACGAGAACTGGATGATCAGCGACGCGAGCGTGGCGAAGAAGCTCGCCAGGGTCATCACCATCACGTCGCGGTTGATCACGTGCGTGAGCTCGTGCCCGATCACGCCTTCCAGCTCCGCGGGCTCCAGCAGCTGCAGGATTCCCCGCGTCGCGCACACCGTCGCCGACTTCTGCGATTTGCCCATCGCGCAGGCGTTTGGCATCGAGGTCTCGATCACGGCTACCCGCGGCTTGGGCAGGTTGGCCTGCACGCACAGCCGCTCGACGATCCCGTGCAGCTCGGGCTCCTGCGCGGGGGATACCTCTTTGACGCCCATCGTCGCCATCGCGATCTTGTCCGAGCCGAACAGCTGCACGAGCAGCAGCACGAGCGCCACCGCCACGATCAGTCCGGCCTGGGCGCCGACTGCGAACAGCACCCCGACGAACACCACGTACACCAGCCCGAGCAGGAACATCGTCAGCACCATCCGTGCCTGCAGGCCCGTATCCTTGCCGAACTTCGCTGGTCGTTTCGCCATTGACTCGATTGTCGCAGAAGGCGACTAGAGTCCGGTGCATGAAGCCCGAAGTCCATCTGCTCGGCGTCCCGATCAAGACGTTCGGGATGGCGTTCGCGCTGGCGTTCCTCGCCTGCGGCCTCCTCGTCGCGCGCCGCCTGCGCGAGCTGGAGCGGCCCGTGGACTGGGCGTATGAGATCGTGTTCTCCGCGCTCTTGGGCGGCGTGATCGGCGCCCGCGGGTACTTCGTCATCCAGAACTACTCGCAGGTCAAGCACAATCTGCTGGGCAGCATCTTCTCCGGCTCGGGCCTGGTCTGGTACGGCGGCGCGATCGGCGGCGCGATCGCGGTGCTCGCGTGGATGCGCTGGCGCGATGCGATGGAACTGAGGATGTTCGACATGTGCGCGATCGCGCTCGCGCTGGGCTACGGCATGGGCCGGATCGGCTGCCAGGTCTCCGGCGACGGCGACTACGGGATCAGATCGAGCCTGCCGTGGGCGATGGGCTACCCGCACGGCACCGTTCCGACCCCGCCGGGCGTGACGGTGCAGCCGACGCCGATCTACGAGACGGTCGCGATGTGCCTGCTCGCCTACTGCCTGTGGCAACTGCGCGATCGCGTGCGCCCGGGCGTGGTGTTCGCGCTGTACATGGTGTTCAGCGGCCTCGAGCGGTTCCTGGTCGAGTTCATCCGCCGCAACGCCGAGGTCTGGGCGGGGCTGACGGCGCCCCAGCTGGAGAGCATCGGGCTGATGATCGCCGGCCTCGTGTGGCTGGCATGGATGGCGCGTGAGGATGGCGTGTCGGGGCTGCGCACCGGTTCCGGGCCGCCCCGACTTGCCCGAGCCTGATCGACCGCTCTCGCCGCTCGAACATGGGCACGGACGGGCGTCTCTAGCGGGCGGCGGGGGAAAATCGCCGCGGCCAGCGATAATCCATGCATGGCCACTTCCGTCACCCAGCCGCAGACCGACCTCTCGCCGGCGCTGCCCCTCGGCAGCCGCCTGAATGGGCGCGGTCGCCTGGAGATCGGCGGCTGCGACACGATCGAGCTCGCGCGGGAGTTCGGCACGCCGGCGTATGTCGTCGCCGAGGACGATCTGCGCGCCCGCGCGCGCGCGTTCGTCGAGGCCGGCCGGCGGACCGGGCACGAGGACTTCAACGTCGTGTTCGCGTCCAAGGCGTTCCCGTGCACAGCCGTGCTGAGCCTGTTCGCCCAGGAGGGCCTGTGGTGCGACGTCGCCTCCGCCGGCGAGCTGCACCTGGCGCTGCATGCGGGATGCGCGCCGGAGCGGATCGTGGTGCACGGCAACGCCAAGTCCGAGTCCGAGCTGCGCATGGCCTTGGACGCGCGCGTAGGGCTGATCGCGATCGACAATTTCGACGAGATCTCGCGACTGGCGCTGTTGCTGGAGGGTGTAC
This sequence comes from uncultured Solirubrobacterales bacterium, assembly GCA_963767255.1. GTDB lineage: Bacteria > Actinomycetota > Thermoleophilia > Solirubrobacterales > Solirubrobacteraceae > Palsa-744. The sequence continues at coordinate 191,962 of CAVYDM010000018.1, forward strand.
ACGATGTCCAGGATGTCCTCATCCGTGCGACCCCCGATGTCCGTGGTGACACGCACGATCACATCTCGACCGGTCAGGCCGACTCGAAGTTCGGGTTCGCGATGGCCGACGCGCCCGAGGCGATCGCGCGGATCGGGCGCGTCCCCGGCCTGCGGCTGGCCGGGCTGCACGCGCACATCGGCTCGCAGCTGCTCGAGCTCGATCCATTTCGCCGTGAGGTCGCTGAGCTCTCCCGGCTCGGCGACTTTCCGGTCTGGGATCTCGGCGGCGGTCTCGGCGTGCAATACACCGCAGAGCAGCCCGCGCCCCCGTCGATCGAGGCCTACGTCGGCGCGCTCGTTGGGGCCGCGGGCGAGCACGGCATGGGCCCCGGCTCCGGCCGGCGCCTTTTGATCGAGCCCGGCCGGGCGCTGACCGCCAACGCGGGTGTGACGCTGTACACCGTCGAGTCCGTCAAGCAGAACGTCTCGCGCTGGGTGGCCGTGGACGGCGGGATGTCCGACAACCTGCGCCCGATGCTCTATGGCGCGCGCTACGAAGCCCACGTCGCCGACCGCTACGGCGGCCGGGCCGAGTGCGTGCTCGCGGGCAAGCACTGCGAGTCCGGCGATGTGATCGTGCGCTTGGCGCTGCTCGACGATCCGCGGCCGGGCGATGTGATCGTCACGCCCGCCACCGGCGCGTACGGGTATGCGATGGCCTCCAACTACAACGGAGTTCCGCGCCCCCCGGTGATCTTCTGCGGCTCCGGGCGCGCCCGTGTGGTCGTGCGGCGCGAGACGCTCGACGATCTGATCGCGCGCGATGTCTGATCCGCTGCGCATCGGCCTGCTCGGGCACGGCACCGTCGGCTCGGCGTTCGCCGCGCTCCTGGACGAGCGGGCCGGGGAGATCGAGCGGTTCAACGGTCGAGCTCCGGTGATCACCGGCGTGCTCACGCGCTCGCGCGGCGAGTTCGCGGAGATCCTGAAGGACGCCGAGCTGATCGTCGAGGTGATGGGCGGTATCGAGCCCGCGCGAACGTATCTGATGCAGGCGATGCGAGCCGGACGCGACGTGGTGAGCGCCAACAAGCAGCTGCTCTCCCAGCACGGCGAGGAGCTGTTCGAGGTTGCTCGCGAGCACGACGTGCGCCTGCGCTTCGAGGCCGCGGTGGCCGGCGCGGTGCCGGTCGTGCGGCTACTGGAGGAGTCGCTGGCAGCCACGCCGATCGAGCGCATCCACGGCATCGTCAACGGCACCACCAACTACATCCTCTCGGAGATGGCCCGCGGCAGCACCTACGCGCAGGCCCTGGCGGAGGCGCAGCGCCTGGGCTACGCCGAGGCCGACCCCTCCGATGACGTCTCCGGCCGCGACGCCGCCGCGAAGATGGCGATCCTCGCGCGCCTGGCGTTCGGCGCGCCGGTGCACCTGGGGGATGTCCCCTACGAAGGCATCGAGCACCTGCAGAGCGACGACATGGAGTACGCGCGCGAGCTGGGCCTCGGGTTGAAGCTGATCGGCACGGCCGAGCGCCGCGACGGCGGGCTGTCGGTGCGGGTGTATCCCGCGTTTTTGTACGCCGGGCACCCGCTCTCCTCGGTCTCGGGCCCGTTCAACGCCGTGACCGTCGAATCGGAGGCGATCACCGAGATCACGATGTCCGGCCCGGGCGCCGGCGGGCTGCAGACCGCGAGCGCGGTCTTGGGGGATGTGGTGAGCGTGATGACCGGCGGCGCCCGCCCGCCGGCCCCGCCGCTCGCACTGCGCCTGCTGGAGGATGTCCCGAGCGCGTTCTACCTGCACCTGGACGTGACCGACGAGCCGGGCGTGCTGGCCGCGGTCACGCGGGTGCTGGGCGAGCAGGACGTGTCGATCAGATCGGTGCTCCAGCGCGGCCTGGGGGAGCGCGCGCGGCTGGTGATGGTCACCCACGTCGTCCCCGAGTCGGGCCTGCGCGCCGCGATCGCGCGGCTGGAGGAGTTCGATTTCGTACGCTCCACTCCGCGGACGATTCGCGTTATCGAAGAGGAGTTCGTGTGAACGAGGCAACAGTCAAGGTTCCGACCGTGGAGGGGATCCCGCCCACCGGCGCGCACGTGCCGTTGATCGAGCGCTACCGCGAGCGCCTGCCGTTCGAGCCGGGCGATCCGCTGGTCAGCCTGCAGGAGGGCTCCACGCCGCTGCTGCGCGCCCCCGTGCTCTCGGAGATGGTCGGCGCGAGCGTGCGGTTGAAGCTCGAGGGCGCCAACCCGACCGGCTCGTTCAAGGACCGTGGCATGACCTGCGCGGTCTCGGCCGCCGTGCGCGACGGGGCGAGGGCGGTGATCTGCGCCTCCACGGGCAACACCGCCGCGAGCTCGGCGGCGTATGCCGCGCGCGCGGGCATCACCTGTGCGGTGATCGTTCCCGAGGGCAAGATCGCCCAGGGCAAGATGGCCCAGACGCTCGTGCACGGCGCGCGCGTGATCTCGCTCGCCGGCAACTTCGACCAGGCCCTGACGCTCGTGCGCGAGCTGACCGCCACGCACCCGATCGTGCTGGTCAACTCGGTCAACGAGTACCGCATCGAAGGCCAGAAGACCGCCGCGTTCGAGATCCACGAGGGCCTCGACGGCGGGCTGGAAGCCCTCTGCATCCCGGTCGGCAACGCCGGCAACATCACCTCCTACTGGCGCGGCTTTCAGGAGATGGGCGCATCGCCGCGTCTGTACGGCTATCAGGCCGCGGGCGCCGCGCCGCTGGTGGAGGGCCGGGTGATCGAGCACCCCGAAACCGTGGCGTCCGCGATCAGGATCGGCAACCCCGTGCGCTGGGAGGACGCGATGGCCGCGGCGCGCGACTCGCGCGGCGCGATCCGCGCGGTCAGCGACGAGGAGATCCTGCGGGCGTTCAGGCTGCTCGCCTCCCGCGAAGGCATGTTCTGCGAGCCGGCCTCCGCCGCGTCGGTCGCGGGTCTGCTTCGGTACGGCGCCGGCGGGGCCGAGCAGATCGTGTGCGTGCTCACGGGCCGCGGCCTGAAGGACCCGGAGACGGCGATCGCGAACAACGACGGCCGCATCATCAGCTGCCCGGTGGACCTCTCCGCGATCGAGGAGGCGGTGCTGGGTGATCCGTAGGCGGGTCGTGCGCGTGCCCGCCTCCTCGGCCAATCTTGGCCCGGGGTTCGACTGCATGGCCGCGGCCGTAGGCCTGCACCTTCAGCTCGAAGTGCGCGAGACGGAACGGTTCGCGGTCGAGACCGACCTGCCCGTGGCACGCGGGCGCGAGAACCTGTGCGTGCGGGCGTTCGAGCGGCTTCATCCAGCCGACGGGTTCACCTTCGGGATCGCCTCTGACATCCCGCTCGCCGGGGGTCTCGGATCGAGCGCTGCGGCGATCGTCGCCGGGCTGATGGCGGCCGATCACCTGTTCGAGCTGGACGCCGACCTGCTGGCGCTGGCGAGCGAATTGGAGGGTCATCCCGACAACGTCGCGGCGGCGTTGCACGGCGGGTTCGTGGTGTGCGCGGACGGACAGGCGACGCGCTTTGACCCGCCGACAGGCCTCGAGGCGATCGCGGTCGTGCCCGAGCAGGCGGTGCGTACCGAGTCCGCCCGCCAGGCCCTGCCCGAGCAGGTGCCGCTGAGCGAGGCCGTGTTCAACATCGCCCACGCCTCATTGCTCACGCTCGGGCTGGCCCGCGGCGACTGGGATCTGGTGGCGCGCGGCCTGCACGACAGCCTGCACCAGTCGCGTCGCTGCTCGCTGTTTCCCCGCTCCTATGAGCTGGCCCTGCGCGCGCGGAAGCTGGGTGCCCTGGGAGCCACGATCTCAGGCGCGGGACCGACCGTGCTCGTGTGGTGCTTCTACGAGCAGACCGGCGCCGTCGTCGAGGCGTTGCGCTCAGAGATCGAGGGCTGGGCGAGCCTGCTGCGGACCCCATTCGAGGCCCAAGGGGCCTACGTGGGGGAGATGTAGGACATCTCGGGGCCAGACATCTCGGGTCAGGGCAGGCGTGCCACTCGCCCGCCCGCATCCTCGAACCCCGGCAGTCGCGCGAGAGTTTCGCCGGCGAGAGTCAGGTAGTCCGCGCCGAGGTCGGGCCGGTGGTCGAGGATCGAGACGGCGCGCTCGGCCGATTCGGCGTAGGCGATCGAGGAGCGGATCGTCGTGTCGAACACCAGCTCGCCGAAGCTCTCCCGCAGGGAGGCGAGCGCCTCGCGCGAGTGCACCGTGCGCATGTCCGCGAGGTTCAGCAGCACGCCGAGCAGCTGCAGGTCCGGGTTGAGACTGTCCCGTGCGCGCTCGATCACCTCCATCGCCTGCTCGACTCCCTGCAGCGCGAAGTACTGGGCCTCGGCCGTCACCAGCGCGCGGTCGGCGGCGACGAGCGCGTTGACCGTCAGCAGGCCAAGCGACGGCGGGCAGTCGACGAGGATCAGCTCATACTCGCCGGGGACGTCCGCCAGGGCGCGGCGCAGCGTCAGCTCACGGCCCATCTTGCCGCCGAGCATCAGCTCTGCCTCCGCGAGGCTGAGATTGGCGGGGATCAGGTCGTCGTGGATCGCCTCGCCCGCCGATGCGCGGCCGGAGAGCACATCCGCGATCGTCGGCTCCACCTCGGGCGGCAGGTCGAAGTAGTCGGAGAGATTGCCCTGCGGATCGAGATCGACCGCGAGCGTGCTCACGCCCGCCCGCCGGAACGCGTCAGCCAGGGTGCGCACCGTGGTCGTCTTGCCGGTCCCACCCTTCTGGGAGAGGACAGCGACGGTTGTGGTCGTCCTGGATGCCGTCATCAGGCGCGATACTACGCGCCCGGGCGCGCGGGCCTCAGCTCGCGCTGTGAAGGGTCCTCGAGGGCGGAGTCTCGCCCGCGATGGGGGCGATGCTGAGAAAGCGCAGCCTGTAACGCCCGACCACGATCTCATCCCCGTCCTGGAGCACCTTCCACTCGATCCGCGATCCGTTCACGAACACGCCGTTCAGGCTGCGATCGTCGAGCACCCTGACGCCGTCGGCTTGACGCACGACCAAGGCGTGCCGGCGCGATACGGTCGGGTCGTCGAAGCGTACGTCCGCCACGAGGCTGCGCCCGATGCGGGTCCACTCGCGTGTCAGCGCGACGGTCTTGAGCGTTTCGCCGTCTTCATAGGCGAGATACTCGCCGGGCTCGGTCAGCTGCTCGCGCGCCTGCTCAAGCCAAGCGTCGCTGTTGACGGGCTCGGGCTGGGACAGGGCGCCGCCCGTGATGCCCGCATTCAGGGTGTCCGCGTCGGCCGCCTGCGCATCTGAGTAGGAGGCGCCGGCGGCCCCGGTGGCTCTGCGGCTGGCGAGGATTGGGCCGGGGCCGCCGGAGACGCCCGTCATGGCCGTGCCGGTCGAGCGGTCGCGAGCCTGGGCGCCCGCGCGGAACAGCGACGCGCGCGCGAAGTCGCTGCCCCCACAGTCCGGGCAGTCGCTCAGCGTGTCGGTGCCCGCGAGCGTCAGAATGTATCCGCAGTTCCTGCAGCGGAACGAACCCGCGCCCGCCATCGTCCCCGAAGTAAGCGATTTCATCCTGTGCCTGGCCTTTCTACTTCGAATCCCCGGGGTACTGCTGTATTGCCAATCAGGAAGAACTCGTGACGATCATAACAGCCGTGGAACCATCGATGTAAACCGCAGTCACAAATTCTGGCAACGAAAATCTAGCACTTTGCGTGCGGCTCTGATATCTCGTCTGGCCCCCGCTGGCCCTCGCTGTTCTCCAGCCACCGGCCGGCCTGTGCAAACCGCCGTCAGGCCGGGCTCACGCACGGCCGGATGAGGCCCATGTCGGCCTGCGCAATCGGCTGCGCACCGGCAGGAGCCCGGCGGACGGCGGCGAACTTCGCCCCATGAGCCAGCCCGCCGAGCGCGATATCGAACAGTTCGAGCTTGTCCTGCTGCGCCGCGGCGTCGGCGCGTTGGAGGCCGATCGCGACCGCTGCAGCGACTGCGGGCGCACTCCGCTCGTGGGCGAGCATGTCCACCTGTATGCGCGCGCTGGAGGCATCGTCTGCGAGCTGTGCAACTCGCTGCGCCGCGAGCACCCGGTCGCGACCGAGCTCGTGCGCCACTCCGAGCATGGCCACACCGTGCGGCTCAGGCGCGCGGCGTAGATCGGCGGCGCTCACGCGCCAGGCATCGCGGCAGATCGCCGCGGCGGCTCGACGACGATCGTTGCATCCGGCGAATAGACTGGCGCCGCCCATGGACCCCGTGACCGTCTCGATCATCGTCGACCGCCCGCGCGAGCAGGTGTTCGACTACCTGCAGGACATCGCCAACCATCCGGAGTTCACCGACCACTACCTCCTCGACTGGCATCTGACGCGCATCGACTCCGTGGGCCGGGGCGCGGGGGCGCGCTTTCGGGTGAAGGCTCCCGGGGCGCGGTTCTCCTGGGGCGACGTCACGTTCGTCGAGGTCGACCGGCCGCACCGGATCGTCGAGGTCGGTCGCACCGGCAAGAACAATCGTGTGCGCACACTCGGTGTCTACGAGCTCGCGCCGGGCGCGTCGGGCACGACGCGCGTGCAGTTCACGATCGAGACCGAGCCCGCCACGCTCTCCGATCGCCTGCTCGAGGGGTTTGGAGCGCGCGCCTGGATGCGCCGCCAGAACGTTCGCGCCATGCGCCGCCTGCGCACGATCCTCGAGTCGGACGCCGGCCGCGGCCACCGCGTCACGGTCGCCGGCGGGTAGCTGCCGGTGAAAGCGGCGTCCACGCGGCACAAACCGCCGTCTTTCGTGGATGCCGGCTGCAGTGGGCGCGAACTCCGGGTACTGGATAGACTGCCGCGTCGCATGAGCCGTCCCGCCCGCACAACCTCATCCGATCGACCCCGCTCGCGCTCCGGCCGCGCACGCACCCACCTCGCGCCCAGGACCCGTCGCGCACGTGCGCACCTCACCCTCCGCGGGGCCGCGGCCGTGACCCTCGCGCTCCTCGCGACGCTCGCGCTGGGAGCGTGCGGGGACTCGCACACCCGCGTGACGACGGGCACTTATGCCGGCGAAGCCGGCAGGGCCGCCCCGTACCTGAACGTCGGCCCGCTGGTGTATGAGGTGCAGATCTCGCGCGAGCTCAACCCCGCCAACGCCGAAGACGCCGCCTACCTGCAGGGCGTCGCGCCAGCGCAGCGCACGCTCAATCCCGGCGAAGAGTGGTTCGGCGTGTTCATCCAGGTCTACAACCAGACCTCGACGCCCCACGTCGGCGCCACGAACGTGACGATCAGCGACACCGAGAACAACGTCTACACCCCGCTTGCGCTGGACCAGACAAACGAGTTTGCTTATCGCGGCGGTCTCATCTCGGCCAACAGCAGGATCCCCGCGCCCGGCACTGTCGCCGCCAACGGAAGCACCCAGGGTGCGCTGCTGCTCTACAAGGTCCAGGTCGCCTCGCTGGACAACCGGCCGTGGACAATCCACATCGTCGATCCGGCCGACGCATCACACACGGCGTCTGCCACCCTCGACGTCTAAATCGACGCCCTAAAGATTCGCCCGAAGCCCGGCTTCGAGCACTTCTCGCGCGACCGGCGCGGCGGTGGCGCCGCCCGCGCCGTCTTTGACCATCAACACACCCACCACGATGCGCGGAGTCAGCGCGGGCGCGAACGCCGCGAACCAGGCGTCGGTGCTGCTCGCTTCGCTCGCCGCGCCCTGACAGCCCGAGGCGTGCGATTCGCCTGAGCTGCCTTCTTTCGCGCCGCCTTCCTGGCTGGCGCCCGAGCACGAGCTCGGCGGGCCCACTTCGGCCGTGCCCGTCTTGCCCGCCACAGTCACCCCCGGGATCGCGGCCGCGGTGCCCGTGCCTTCGCGCACCACCCCGATCATCAGGCGCCTGACCGTGTGCGCCACGGTGGCGCTGGTGGCTGTCGCGACCGTGTGGGGGCGGGCGTCGAGCTCGAATGTGGGCTGAGGTCTGTGCCCGCCATCGGCGATCGTTGCCGCGACCGTCGCCATCCCCAGGGGGCTTGCCTGCACCTCGCCCTGCCCGATCGCCGTCGAGCCCACGTCCAGTTCGCCCTGGATCTGAGAGGCCGCCGGCAGCGTGCTTTCCGCTGCGCCGGCGATCCCCGGTGCGTGGTTGAAGCCGTACCGTTCGGCCATCGCCACCAGCCGGGGGGCGCCCAGCTCGACGCCGAGCGGCGCGAACACCGAGTTGCACGAGACGGCGAACGCCAGTTCCAGCGAGCCGCCGCATTCCTCGCCGTTGGCGTTGCTCAACCTGACCCCGTCGAGGGTCGCGTACGTGGAATAGGGGAAGGTGGTGCTCGGGTTGGCGATTCCGGCCTGCAGGACGCCGCTGAGGGTGACCATCTTGAACGTCGAGCCGGGTGGCTGCACGTCGTCGATGCCCAGGCCGGCGACGGCCAGGATCTGGCCCGTGCTTGGCTGCATCGCCACGATTCCGCCGAGCTGGCCGCCGAGCGCCTCCACGGCGGCGCGCTGCACCGCGGGGGAGATCGTCGTGCGCACGGTGGGCGCCGCCTTCGCCACCGCTCTCGCCAGCATCCTGCTCGGCCCGCCGGGCTGGGCGCTCTTCGCCAGCAGTTCGCCTCCCGGGGTGCCCCGCAGGCTCGAGTCCAATGCCTCCTCGATTCCGCTGACGCCGACGATCGCGTCCGTTGGGACCCCTTCGGCTTCCAGCTGCGCTGCGCGTTCGGCCGGGAGAGACCCCACTTCGCCCAGTGCCGCCACCGCGACGGCGCCCAATGCCGAGGCGCGCTGCCCGGCTTCGGTGGCGGCGCCTTCTCCCAGCACGGACCCGTCGCGCGCCAGCAGCGTCGCCCTCGGCGGCAGCTCCATCTTGCGGCTGAGCACCTCGCCCGGGCGCAACCCCGGGAACTCCGCCGAGCGCGACCACACGACCCCGCCGGCTTCGCCGCTGCCGCCGGCGATCTTCAATGCGAATGCGAGCCGCAATGTCCCGAACAGGCGTGTGTGCACGCGCACAGGCACCGCCACCAATCCTCCCGGCGCGCTGTGGGGCTTGCCCGTCACCTGCAGGCGCGTGGCCGTGGCGGTTCTCAGCGCGTGCTCGTAGTCGTCTGCCAGCTCCTGCGGGGAGACCGTCCGCTTGGAGGAGGCGTCGATGTCGCCGTACATCGTCACGTATTCCCCTTTCGTCCAGGCGGTGACGAACTTCGCCGCGAGCGCATCCGCGGCGTCCGGGCCACGGCTTGCGCCGACGATCGCCCCGACGACGAACGCAAGCGCGGCCAGCGCGATCACCGGACGCGCCCGCCTGGCGCGCTGCCGGCGTTCGGGGTCGCGATGGCGAGCTGACGCTCCCACATTCGCGCGTGCGCTTGGGGACATCGCGTTCACGATCGATCCAAGCTGCGAGTGTCCACGTCGCGGAACGGTAGAACATGACCTGGTGAACCCGCGTGCGCACTGCAACGACGCTCTCTGCCCGCGGGTGCGTGCATGACGACGCTCGACTGGCTGATCGTCGGGTTCGCCGCGCTGTTCGCGGGATTTGGCTTCCGGCGGGGGTTCATCGTGGGGGCGCTCTCGTTTGCCGGCTTTGCAGTAGGCGCATTCCTCGGAACGCGCCTCGGTCCTCTACTGCTCTCGCGCGGGTCGGCCTCCCCGTATGCACCCGCGTTCGGGTTGATCGGCGCGCTGCTTGCCGGTGCGATCCTCGCGACCGGCCTGGAGGGCCTCGGCTTCAGGCTGCGCCGCACGCTGATGGTGCCGGGTCTCGGTCTGCTCGACGGTCTGCTCGGCGCCGCCCTCGGCGCGGCGCTCGGCCTGGGCATCGTGTGGATCGTCGCGGCCGTCGCGGGACAGACCTCCAACGACAGCCAGCTGCGCGCGGACATCCAGCGCTCGGCGATCCTGCGCGAGCTCAACCGGCTGCTGCCGCCCTCAGGGCCGATCCTGAACGCGCTCTCGCGTTTGGACCCGTTGCCCCAGGTTGCGGGCCCCACGCCAGACGTGGCGGCCCCGTTGCCGCGGATCGGCCGGGAGCCGGGCGTGCGCGCGGACTCGCGCAGCGTCGTGCGCGTGCTCGGCACCGCCTGCGGCCTGGCGATCGAGGGCTCCGGCTGGGTCGCCGGGCCCGATGAGATCGTCACCAACGCGCACGTCGTCGCAGGCGAGCAGGACACGACGGTCGAGGTCGAAGGCCAGCCGCCCGCCCTGCCCGCGCAAGCGGTCGCGTTCAACCCGACCGTGGACCTCGCTGTGCTGCGCGTTCCCGGGCTCGGCGGCGTGCCGTCGCTGCGCCTCGTGCCCGAACCCGCGTCCGGCCTCGCGGGCGCGATCCTGGGCTATCCCGAGAATGGGCCCTACGACGTGCAGCCCGGTCGCATCGGGCGCACGCAGACGGTGCTCACCGACAACGCCTACGGCCAGGGGCCCGTCTCGCGGCTGCTGACGCCACTGCGCGGGCTGGTGCGTCCCGGCAACTCCGGCGGGCCGCTCGTCGACCCCGAAGGCGGTGTGCTGACCACGGTCTTCGCAGGCACCGTCGGAGGCGGTCCCGCCGGCGGCTACGGGGTCGCCAACGCGACGGTCGCGCAGATCCTGGCCGGCGTGGAGTCGGCGGCGGTGAGCACGGGGCCGTGCGCGGCCGGATGAGTTTTTGGTCGAGACGGGAGAGGGGAGGGGGACGGGGACGGGACAGTCGGGGGATCGGAGCAGACGTTCGAGGGTCGTGTTCGAGAGCCGTAAGAGAGGAAGCGGAATCCTTTTCGCGATGGCGGGCCTCTTATGTACGTGTCGGCGTTCGATCGACCTGAACGGGAGGACTCAATCGCCATGACCATCGCCAGCTTTCCGCGCAGAATGTCCATCTGTCTGGCCGTGCTCGGCCTTGCCGTCCTGGGCTTGTCGGCCACGGCGTCGGCGGCGCCGACGATCACGAAGTTCAAGATCACGGCCGTGCCGATTCCGGGCTTCCCTGGCACCGGCGACATTCTCGGGGCGGGCACCGCGGTGCAGGCTGAAGGCGCGATCTCGGGGACCGAATACGGCGGCTCCCCGCCGCCGCTTGTCGAGATCAGGTTCTACGCGCCGACGGGCGCGAAGCTGCACCCGCAGGGGTTCGCCACCTGCGCGCCGAGCACGCTCGAAAGGGAAGGGCCCCGCTCGTGCCCGAAGCGATCGATCGCGGGACCGAAGGGCTCGGCGACGGGCACCGTGAGCTTCGGCTCAGAACGCGTGCCGGAGACCGTGTCGGTGCAGCCGTTCTTCGCCCCGGGCGGCGGCTTGGAGGGCTTCGTGGACGGCACGAGCCCGGTCTCGCTCGAAATCCTCGTGCCGGCCCACTTCGTCACCGCTGCCTCGCCGTTCGGCCTAGAGTTCATCGGTGAAGTGCCGCTGATCGAAACGGTGCCCGGAGCGCTCGACGCCTCCTTCGAGGAAGGCACTATCTCCGGTGGCGCGGCGTACAGGCAGGGCTCCAAGACGATCTCCTACATCACCCTGCCCAAGACATGCTCGCGGGGAGGCTGGCCGGTGAAGGTGGAACTGAGCTTCCTTGGCGGCGCTGTTTCGGAAGCTTCGTACAAGATGCCATGTCCCAGGAAGTAGTCTCACGCGAGCCGCTCTCATGACGGGTATGCGCACTCACTCAGGGCTTCGTGCGGCGGCGGCGGCAGGGCTTCACGCCGCCGCGATAGCCCCCGATGAGCCTTGCCGTCATGACTCCGTTGCCGCCTGGCGGGCAAGCTGGAGGCGTGCACGGTGAGCCGCGCCTCCTCGTCCTGGCCCAGCGAGCAGGTCGTCAGCGCCGCCCAGCAGGGCGATCCCCGCGCAATCGCGACGCTCGTCTCCGGCTCGCGTGCGCACGTGCAGCGCTTTGCCCGGACGCTCTGCTCAACTCCCGAGGACGCAGAGGACGCGACGCAGGAGGCGCTGATCGTTCTGTACCGAAAGATCGGGACGCTCCGTGCCACCGCCGCACTCGCATCGTGGATGTTTCAGATCGTGCGCAACGAGTGCATTCGCAGAACGCGACTGGCGCTGCGCCGACCCATCCCCGCCGCCACGACCGAGCCCTCCGCCGAAGACGCCGCGCTCGCGCGTCTGGAGATGCAGCGAATTGTCGACTGCGTCGCGAGGCTTCCCGCCGAGCAGCGCTCGGTCCTCGTGCTGCGCGACATCCAGGGCCTGTCGGGTGCAGCGACGGCTCAGGCGCTGGGTCTCAGCCGTGCCGCGATGAAGTCGCGCCTGCATCGCGGTCGCGAGACCGTCCGTTCGCAACTCGATACACCCGCGACCGGCCTTGAAGATGCCGAGGGTGGTGGCGCCGACGATGCCTGACCCCGAACGAAGCGTTTTCGCAAGCACCTCCGTTGCCGCTCACCTCGCGCGTGGGGCAATCGGCTTCGGATTGATCGGCTCGGCACTGGCGCTGACTTCAAGCCACGGCCCGGCTGCGCTATTGCTCGCGGCCCCCGGCATGGTCGCACTCCGCGGCTGCCCAACGTGCTGGATCGCCGGGCTGATCCAGATCGTCTCCGCCGGGCGAGTGCAGCGCACCTGCACCGAGAACGACTGCACGCTGCGCCCACCTTCCGCTCACCTGTGATGCCGCCTATTGAGCGAAACGGGGCGTTGATGGTGCGCGGTTCGGCAGAGCGGGCGTTTTTGCCGGCGAGGAACCTGCTCGAGGAAATCGGGGACATGATGATCCTAACGGGCCGGACGATCTCCTCCGCCCTGCGCCCGCCGTATCCGTATGGCGGCGAGTTCGTCTCACAGTTCCTGTTCGCGCTGCGCCTGTGCTGGCTGCCGCTGCTGATCTCGACGGTGACCCTCAACTACGCGGCGCCGGGGTTGCAGGCGGCGAACTTCTTCGAGATCTTCGGCGCTCTGGATCGATTAGGGGGTGTGTTCGTGCTCGCGGCGATCCGGGAGATCGGCCCGGATGTGACCGGGATCGTGCTGGCGGGCGTCGCGGGCACGGCGATCACCGCCGATCTGGGTGCGCGCAAGATCCGTGAGGAGCTCGACGCGTTGCAGGTGTTGGGCGTCGATCCGATCAAGAACCTCGTTGTCCCGCGGTTCCTGGCGTTGATGATCGTGACTGGTTTGTTCAACATCTACGCGATCCTGTTCGGCCTGTTCGGTGGGTTGATGGCGGAGATCGTCAAGGGTCAGCCGCTCGGTCCGTTCTGGAATACGTTGTTCGCGAATGCTTCCACGACAGACCTGTGGGGTTCGGTGTTGAAGGCGACGTTGTATGGGGCGCTCATCGCGATCGTGTGTTGCTACAAGGGCATGACCGCGTCCGGTGGTGCTGAGGGCGTGGGCCGGGCGGTCAATCAGGCCGTAGTGATCACGTTCGTGGGGATCGGTACGTTCGACTATGTGTTCACGCAGATGTTGCTCGCCACGCACCCACAGATCATCGTGATCAAGTGATCTCCGCGCCCGCGACAGCCAGGGGTTAGCGCGGGGCACGAGCCGGGGTAGGTCTGTAATGAACAAGCCCGCACCCAATCGGGAGGGATCGCAGGCGGCAATACCAACCACATTATGGTATATACTAAAGAACGTGGCCAAGGTCATGATCAGCATCCCGGACGAGTTGCTCGGGCGACTCGACGATCACGCTCGCCGGAGCGGGACCACTCGCAGCGGTTTGTTGCGCACTCTCGCCGAGCAAGAGCTTCGCGCCGATCTGCGTGGGCGTGCGATTCGCAAGGTGCTTGCGACTGCCTCACCTCACGGTGGAGAAAACGCCCGCCACGTGCGTGAGCTGCGGCGAGCGCGTTGAGCGATCTACTGTTGGATGCCAGCGTATGGCTGGCGGCCCTCGACCCCGACGATCGCTACTACACAGCCGCCAAGGCGCTTGTGGAACACACCGGAGATGATGCCGACGCAGATACGGGAGACGATGCAAGTGAAGACGATGCCACCGAGGATGATCCTGTCACTCTCGCTGCGCTTGACCTCACGCTTTACGAGGTCGCGAACGTCGCTGTCGTCAACTGGCGCTCGCAGGCCGACGCCGAGCGCCTTGTCGAGCTGATCCGCCTCGCATGCCCAGCGACCCTCGACCGGGTGGACGAGCAAAATATGCATGACGCCGCGAAGATCGCAACCGAACACGATCTGACGGTCTATGACGCCGCCTATGTGGCGGCTGCCCGCAAGCACGACTGGACACTGGTCAGCTGCGATCTCAAAGACCTTGTCCGGCCCGGGCTTGCGATTGTGCCCGACGCGGCCTTGCCTCCGCCCCTCCCGAAAAAAGGCTGACACAGCCGCAGCCAGCCCACCCGCTACGCTGACCGCCGTGGCGAAGACCCTGCTCATAGCCGAGAAGCCCTCCGTGGGGCAGGACCTCGCGCGTGTGCTGAAGGGGCCGTTCCAGAAGAAGGAGGGATACCTGGAGGGGCCAGAGGACGTGGTCACGTGGGCGGTCGGGCATCTCGTGCAGCTGGCCGAGCCCGACGAGTACGACCCGAAGTACAAGCGCTGGAAGATGGAGGACCTGCCGATCGTGCCCGAGCACTTCAAGCTCGTGGTCCGCGACGAACGCTCACGCAAGCAGATGTCGGTCGTCAGCGCCCAGCTGGGGCGCGATGATGTCGACCTGGTCGTCAACGCCTGCGACGCCGGGCGCGAGGGCGAGCTGATATTCGCGTATCTGTTCGAGAAGGCGAAGGGCGACAAGCCCGTCAAACGCCTGTGGCTGAGCTCGATGACGAACGCCGCGATGAAAGAGGCGCTGTCCTCGTTGCGGCCCTCCGAGGAGCTGGCCTCGCTGGAGCAAGCCGCCCGCTCGCGCTCGGAGGCGGACTGGATCGTCGGCATGAACGCCACCCGCGCGGCGACGATCCGCCTGCGCAGCTCATTCGACGGGGCGGTGTCCCTGGGCCGGGTGCAGACTCCAACGCTGGCGATCGTGGCTCGGCGCGAGGAGGAGATCAAAGCGTTCAAGCCCGAGCCCTACTGGCTGGTCGATGCGAAGTTCGTGGCCGATCCTCTCGCGGAGGCCGGCGGTGACGGTGGGGCCGGCGGCGGCGGGGCTGGCGGCGACGGCGAGGGTGAGCTGGACGGCGGCGCGGACGCAGAGCGGTCCTATCGCGGGCGGTTTCATGCCGGGACCAAGCCCAGGATCGCTACCGAGGCCGAGGCGACGGCGATCGTCGAAGCGTGCAAGGGCAAGACGGCGAGGATCACCAAGCTGGAGAAGAAAGAGCAGCGCGAGAAAGCGCCGATGCTGTACGACTTGACGACGCTGCAGCGCGAGGCCAACACCCGCTACGGGTTCTCCGCGAAACGTACGCTCGCGGCGGCGCAGCGCTGTTACGAGGAGCACAAGGCGCTCACGTATCCGAGGACCAACTCCAGATACCTGACCAAAGACATGGTCGCCGAGATCAAGCCCACGGCAGAGCTCGTGGGCTCGCGCAAGGAGTATGCACAGGCCGCCAAGTATGTCCTCGGGCTGGACGTGCTGCCTCTGGGCAGGGTCGTCAACGACGCGAAGGTGACCGATCACCACGCGATCATCCCGACCAAGTCCAAGCACGACCTCGACCGGATGGGCTCGGATGACAAACGTATCTATGACATGGTCGCGCGGCGATTCCTGGCGGTGTTCCATCCGGAGGCGGTGTTCGAGAACACGCGCGTGGAGACGACGGTCCCCGCCGGCGGAGACGAGCGTGACGGCGGGTACGTGTTCCGCACGCGCGGCAAGCTGCTGCTCGTGCCGGGCTGGCGCGGGGTCTATGACGAGTCCTCCGCGGCGAGCGCCGCGAAAGCGAGCACGAAAGCCGAGGGCGAGGAGGACGAGGGCGCCGAGGAGCAGTTGCCGAAGCTCGAGCAGGGCGAGCAGGTGCAGACGCGGGAGATCGAGAGCGCGCGCAAGGAAACCAAACCGCCTCGGCGCTACAGCGACGCGTCGCTGCTGGGCGCGATGGAGACCGCGGGCAAGCTCGTCGACGACGACGAGCTGCGCGAGGCGATGAAGGATTCGGGCATCGGCACGCCGGCGACGCGGGCGGCGATCATCGAGCGGCTGATCACGGTCGGCTACATCGAGCGCGACGGACGCTCGCTCGTGGCCACGGAGAAGGGCGTGAACGTGATCAGGCTGCTGAATGAGCACGCGCTCACATCTCCGGGCCTGACGGGCGACTGGGAGAGCCGGCTCGGCAAGATCGAGCGCGGGGAAGACTCGCGTGAGAAATTCATGGCTGACATCGCGGGGTTCGCCAAAGAGACGATCTCCGAACTGGACGAGAAGCTCAAGGACGTGCGCATTCCGCGGGCGAGCCTGGGGCCGTGCCCGGTGTGCGGGCACGAGATCATGGAAAACCGCAAGGGGTACTCGTGCTGGGCGCGCAACGACCCCGGCTGCGGGTTCGTGATCTGGAAGGGCAAAGCCGGCAAGCAGCTGCCCGTGGAAGTCGCGCGCGAGCTGATCAAGACGGGCTACACCGCCAGCGCGATCACGGGGTTCAGGGGGCGCAGCGGACGCAGCTTCAAAGCCCACCTCGCGCTCCAGCAGACCGAGGAGGGCAAATGGCGGGTCGAGTTCGACGAGCCGTGGGCCAAGGAGGGCGCCAAGCCGCCGGACGCCGAGTCCGACGCGCAGGCCGCTGAGACGCCCGCTGCCGAGCAGCCGGGCAGCGACATCGAGGCGCGCACTGCCGCCTAGCGGGCCCGCGCCGTTGCGCGATCCCCGGCTGCTCGCCGACCTGAGCGCACGCCCGTGGTCGGCGTCTTCGTTGGAGCTGTGGATCGCGTGCCCGGCGAAGTGGTTCGTGCAGCGGATGCTGCGCCCTGAGAGTCCTGACCCCGACCCCGAGCCGCTCGCGCGCGGCGGACTGGCGCACGCGGCGCTGCGGGACACGCTCGAGGGGCTGCGAGAGCGGACGGGCTCGGCGCGGCTGACCGCGGCCCGCCTGGAGCTCGCGCGCGAGCTGCTGGGCGAGGCGCTGGCTCGGCACGAGCGGGACTACCCGCTGTCGGCCTCGCCCGAGCGCGTGCCGGGGGCGCGCCGGCGCCTGGAGGCCGACCTGGAGCGCTACCTCGTGCATGCGGCGGCACAAGACAGCCCGCTGGAGCCCAGGTGGCTGGAGCTGGAGTTCGGGTTTGACACCGACGGTGGTGAGAACAGCGGCGGCCTGCCGGCGCTGGACCTCGGCGGAGGGGTGATGCTGCGCGGGCGCATCGACCGCATCGACCTCACCTCCCGAGGGGAGGCCGTCGTCTATGACTACAAGGGCGCGCGGGTCACGCCCGGGGCGAGGTGGATCGCGGACGGGAAGATCCAGCTCGCGCTGTATATGCGCGCGGCCGAACGGCTGCTCGGGCTACGTGTGGTCGGCGGGTTCTATCAGCCGCTCGGCGGGGTCGACTTGCGCGCGCGCGGCGTGCTGGACGGTGGAGCGGGCGCGGGGCTGGAGTGCGTGCGCACCGATCTGCTGGACTCATCCGAGCTCGACGCGCTCATGGACGAAGCGATCGGCCTCGCGCGCGAGGCGGCGGCGCAGGCGATTGCGGGTGCGATCGAGGCGCGACCGCAGACGTGCGCCTATACCGGAGGCTGTGAGTATCCGGCGATCTGCGGGTGCGGGCGGTGATGTGGTGGAGCGGCTGACGGGATGGGAGCTGGCCGCTTCCGGATCCGCTCCCGAATCGCTCGACGCAGGCGCGATTCAGCCGGCGGATGCTCGTCCGGGGACGGATGCGCAAACGCCAAGGCTGACGCCCGAGCAGGAGCACGCGATCGGCCGGCGCGATGAGCCGCTGCTGCTGGCCGCGGGGGCCGGGAGCGGCAAGACCTCGGTGCTGGTCGAGCGGTTTGTCAGGGCCGTGCGCGAGGACGGGATCGCGCCGGGACGGATCCTGGCGATCACGTTCACCGAGCGCGCGGCTGGCGAGTTGGCAGAGCGCGTGCGTGCGCGCCTGATCGCGCTGGGCGAGACGGCCGCGGCGGGCGCGATGGACGAAGCGTATGTCGGCACGTTCCACGGGTTCTGCGCGCGCGTGCTGCGCGCCCATGCGCGCGAATCGGGCCGGGCGCAGGAGCTCCAGGTCCTCGACGAGGGTCTCGCGGCGAGATCGCGCAGGCAGGCGTTTGCCGATGCGCTCGGTGAGTTTGTCGGCGGCGAGCGCGGCGAGCGCGGCGAGGCGGTGGATCTGATCGCCGCATATACAGCCGATCGCGCCCGGGCGACGGTGCTGGGGGTATATGCCGAGCTGCGCAGTCGCGGCCAGCGCTCGCCGCGGCTGCCCGTGCCCAGGCCCGAGCACGCCGCGGCGCGCCAGCTGGAATTGAGCTCGGAGGGCGAGCGGAGGGCGCAGAGGGCGCTCGACGAACAGGGCGCGCGCGCGGTCGCGCTGTGGAACGAGCTGCTGGAGCGGTTCGGCGAGCGCTACGAGGCCATCAAGCAAGCGCGGGGCGGTCTCGACTTCGACGATCTGGAGCTGCTCGCGGGCGAGCTGCTGGCGCGTGAGGTGACTCTCAGAAGGACGTGGGCGGAGCGGTTCGAGCTTCTGATGGTGGACGAGCTGCAGGACGTAAACCCGCGCCAGCTGGCGCTCGTGCGAGCGCTGGAGCGAGACAACCTGTTCACGGTCGGAGACGAATGGCAGTCGATCTACGGGTTTCGCCACGCCGACGTCGGTCTGTTCAGGGCGCGCCACGCCGAGCTGGCGCCGCGCGGTCAGAGTCTACGGCTGGCGCACAACTTTCGCGGCCGCGCCGAGCTGCTGGAGGCTGTGAACGCGGTGTTCGCGGCGCGCTTCGGCGGGGCATTCACACCTCTGCGGGCGGGCCGCGAGCGAGCGCGCGAGCGCGAGGCCCAGACAGAGCCGGCGATCGAGCTGCTCTTGACCGACAGGCGTGGCTGGAGCGGCGAGCAGGCGCAGCTCGGGGCCGGCCGGCCGGCGTCCGGCGCCGCCCCGTGGCGTCAGGCGGAGGCGCGAGCGCTGGCGCGGCGCATCGATGAGCTGGTGCGTGACGGTCAGTCCAGCCCGGGGACGGTGGCGGTGCTCCTGCGGGCGGTGGGCGACATCGAGTGCTACGAGCAGGCGCTGCGCGAGCGGGGATTGCGCACCGTTGCCAGCGCTGGGGCGTTCTGGGCGCGTCAGGAGGTGGCCGACATGCTGGCGTACCTGCGCGCGCTGGCGGACCCGCTCGACGAGTTGGCGCTGTACGGGGCGCTCGCCGCGCCGCCGGTCGGGCTGTCGAGCGACGCGCTGGGCCTGCTTGCACGCGCGGCGCGCGAGCAGGGTTGCAGTGTGTGGGAGCTCGCCCGCGACCACGAGGTGGTCGGCGCGCGCGCGGCCGAGCTTTGCGCGTGGCTCGAGCAGGAGCGAGCGCTCGCGCCTGAGCTGGAGCTCGCGAGGCTGCTGGAGCGGGCGATCGAGCACGGCGGCCACGACGAGCGCCCGGGCCGCAGTGAGGACGGGCAGCGCAGACTCGCCAACTTGGGCAAGCTGGTGGCGCTCGCGCGGGAGTGGGAACGCAGCGAAGGGCGCGATCTGCGCGGGTTTCTCGAGGAGGCCGCCTTTCAGCAGGCAGCGGGCGGCGGATTGCAGGCAAACGCCGAAGCGATCGCCGAGCCGGACGCGCCTGCCGGGGACGAGGCCGAGGATGCGGTCCGTCTGATGAGCGTGCACGCCGCCAAGGGGTTGGAGTTCGACGTCGTGTGCGTCGCCGACCTCGGGCGCGCCCCGAGCATGGGTGTGCCCGACCTGCTCGTCTCAGGGGGCGCCACCTCCGAGGGAGGGGCTCGGATCGGCGTGCGGCTGATGAGCCTGTCCGATCCCGAGCCGCGGCCGGCTCTGGACTTTGCCGAGCTGGCCCAAGAGCGCAGGGATGCCCAGGCCGAGGAGGAGGACAGGATCGTGTATGTCGCGATGACCCGCGCCCGCGAGCGGCTGCTGCTGAGCGGGGCGGTGGACTTCGCCAGCTGGCCGGGCGATCGCCCGGGCGCGCCGCCGATCGCCTGGCTGGGTCCGGCGCTGGCGCCACAGCTGCCCGGGCTGTGCGCACAGGCCGCGCACGAGCCCGCGCCCGTGCTGAGCGTGGATGGAACCGACGTGCCGTTGGGTTGCCGGCTGAACACGCCCGGAGCGGCCGTATGAGCCCGCCCACGGGTTGACATCGGCTGCTCGACTCCCGACACTGTGACGATGCCACGATCGATGTGGATGGGCACGCTCGACTTCGGCCTCGTATCCATGCCCGTGAAGCTGTACAGCGCGATCACGAGCAGGAGCGTGCACTTCAACCAGCTGCACGCCGCCGATCACGCGCGCATTCATCAGAAGCGCGTGTGCTCGGCCGACGGCGAGGAGGTGCAGTTCGAGGACGTCGTCAAAGGCTATGAGCTAGCGCCCGAACGGTATGTCGTAATCGAGGATTCAGAGCTCGCGGCGCTCGCACCGAAGGCGACACGGACGATCGAGATCGAGGACTTCGTCGAGATCGATGAGATCGACCGGATCTACTTCGACCAGCCGTACTACGTCGTCCCCAACCGCGGCGGTGCGCGCTCCTACAAGCTGCTGCTGCAGGCGATGCGCGATACCGGCAAGGTCGCGATCGCCCGGGTTGTGCTGCGCTCGCGCGAGCGGCTGGTCGCGGTCCATCCGCGCGAGGACGTGCTGATGATGACGACCCTCACCTACGCCGACGAGGTCAACCCAACGAGCGAGCTGAGCGAGCTCGGCGAGGAGCAGGAGGTGATCGTGGGCGAGCGCGAGCTGGACGTCGCGCGCCGGCTGGTGCAGTCCCTGGCCGAGCCGTTTGACATCCGCCGCTACAAAGACACCTATCGCGAGGCCGTGCTCGACCTGATCGACCGCAAGGCCGGCGGGGAGGAAATCGTGGTCGAGCCGCGTCCCGCCGCGGAGGAGCTGCGGTCCCCCGATCTGATGGGTGCGCTGCAGGCTAGCCTGGAACAGGCGCGCGAGCGCAGTGGAGCCGCCTCCAACGGCGACCGCAAGCCCAAGGCTCGTAAGAAGGCTCCCGCGAAAGCCCGCCCCGCGAAATCGCCCGCGAAGCCCAGCTGAGCTCAGCTGGGCTCAGCCGAAAGCCGAACGTGAGGACCCAGCTCCGGTCCTCGCCATGACGCGGCCGGTTCTCGCACTCTCCACCGGGTCGGCTCTCGACCTCCCACCGACCCCGTGCGCGACCGAGCGCTCCCCCGCGCACTGATACCCTTTCTGGCACCGCCTCAGGTGTCCACCCGTGCCCGCGCGGACGGTTCGCGCGGGATGCACCGCCCCTCAGGGAGCACTTCCATGACTTCGCAAACCATGCAGCCGCCCAAGGCCGTCGGACTCTACGACCCCCGCTTCGAGCACGATGCGTGCGGCGTGGGCATGGTTGCGCGCCTGGACAACACGCCGACGCACGAGGTCGTGGCGCGGGGGATCGCCGCGCTGAAGAACCTCGAGCACCGGGGCGCGTCCGGGGCGGATCCGTGCACGGGCGACGGCGCGGGCATCCTGATGCAGATGCCCGACGAGCTGCTGCGCGCGGTGGTCGAGTTCGAGCTGCCGCGGGCGGGTCGGTATGGCGTGCTGATGTGCTTTCTGCCCTCCGGCGACGAGCTGCATCGTGAGCGGCTGGAAGGGCTCTTGGAGCGGACCGTGCGCGATGAGGGCCAGACGGTGCTCGGCTGGCGCGATGTGCCGGTGGCACCGGAGCACACCGGCGAGGTCGCCGGCGCCTGCCGCCCGGTTATCCGCCAGCTGTTCGTAGGCGCTGGCGCTCAGGGCGTGGTGGGGGCGGGACCCGATGGCGCGGCTGCGATCGACGCTAGGAGCGAGGGGTTCGACCAGGACGCGTTCGAGCGCAAGCTGTACGTGATCCGGCGCGTGTGCGAGCTGAGCCCCGATGGAGCCGGCATGTACGTCGCGTCCAGCTCCTCGCGCACGCTCAACTACAAGGGCATGCTGATCAGCTGGCAGCTGGCGGACTTCTATCCGGATCTGCAGGACGAACGCTGCACCAGTGCGCTGGCGCTCGTGCACTCGCGGTTCTCGACCAACACGTTCCCCAGCTGGGAGCTCGCGCACCCTTACCGGACGATCTGCCACAACGGCGAGATCAACACTGTGATGGGCAACGTCAACTGGATGCGCGCGCGCGAGTCGGAGCTGTCGAGCGAGCTGTTCGGCGAGGACCTGCGCAAGATCCTGCCGGTAGTCACCCCCGGCAACTCCGACTCGGCGACGTTCGACAACGTCATGGAGCTGCTGCTGCTCGCGGGCCGCTCGCCCGCGCATGCGGCGATGATGATGATCCCCGAGGCCTACCGCCACCGCGAGGACCTGCCCGAGGATTTGGTCGGCTTCTACGCGTTCCACTCCTGTCTGATGGAGCCCTGGGACGGGCCGGCATCGGTTGCATTCACCGACGGGCGCGTGGTCGGCGCGACACTCGACCGCAACGGGCTGCGTCCGGGGCGCTGGGTGGAGACTGCCGACGGGCACGTCGTGCTCGGCTCGGAGACCGGCATCCTCGACGTCGCCCCGTCGGAGATCGTGCGGCTGGGACGGCTGCAGCCCGGCAAGCTGTTCCTCGTCAACCTGCA
Organism: uncultured Solirubrobacterales bacterium; assembly: GCA_963767255.1. GTDB lineage: Bacteria > Actinomycetota > Thermoleophilia > Solirubrobacterales > Solirubrobacteraceae > Palsa-744. Next base: position 214,494 of record CAVYDM010000018.1, read on the forward strand.
GCGCGGGCGGATCGTCGAGGACGGCGAGGTCAAGCGCGAGCTCTCCACGCGCAGGCCCTATCGCGAATGGTACGAGCGCAGCTCGGTGCAGTTCTCGGAGCTGGAGCCCTCCGAACAGGTGACGATCTCCGACCAGCCGCTGCCCCGCCGCCAGCGTGCGTTCGGCTACAGCCAGGAGGATCTGCGCGTGCTGCTCGGTCCGATGGCGTGCGACGGAGCCGAGCCGATCGGCTCGATGGGCAACGACATCTCCCTGGCGGTGCTCTCCGACCAGGCGCCGCCGCTGTTCTCCTACTTCAAGCAGCTGTTCGCCCAGGTCACCAACCCGCCGATCGACCCGATCCGCGAGGAGATCGTGATGAGCCTGGCGACCACTCTGGGCACCGAGCGCAATCTCTTCGAGGAGACCCCCGAGCACGCCCACAAGCTCGTGCTGGAGCGCCCGATCCTGCTGAACCGCGAGCTCGAGACCCTGCGCCACATCTCGCACGAGCTGTTCGCGGCGCGCACGATCGACATCACCTGGCCGGTCGCCGACGGTCCTGGCGGGATGGCGCAGGCCCTGGAGAGGGTCTGCGAGCAGGCGCACGACGCGATCGCCGACGGCGTCAACATCATCGTGCTGTCCGACCGCTCGATCGGCCCGCGCCGCGCGCCGATCCCCTCGTTGCTGGCGGCCGCCTCCGTCCATCACCACCTCGTGCGCGAGGGCACGCGCCTGCGCGTGGGAATCGTGCTCGAGTCCGGCGAGCCGCGCGAGGTGCATCACTTCGCGACGCTGATCGGCTACGGCGCGAGCGCGATCAACCCGTACCTGATGCTGGAGACGCTCGACGATCTCGTCTTGAGCGGGCGCTTGACGCGCGCGAGCGACCCGAGCGGCGACAGGGGACCGCTGAGCACCGAGGAGGCCGCTCAGAACACGATCAAGGCGATCGGCAAAGGACTGCTCAAGACGATCTCCAAGATGGGCATCTCCACGATCCAGTCCTACCGCGGAGCGCAGATCTTCGAGGCCGTCGGCTTGGAGCGCCAGCTGATCGACCGCCACTTCACCGGCACCGCCTCACGCATCGGCGGGGTCGGACTGGACGTGCTCGCGACCGAGGCGCTGGAGCGCCACGCGCGTGCATATCCCGCTCCGCACGACTCCCTGCTGCCGGTCGGCGGCGTCTATGCGTGGCGGCGCGACGGCGAGCACCACATGTGGAATCCCGAGACGATCGCGCTCGTCCAGCACGCGGTGCGTGCCGTCAATGGGAACGTCGCGGCGGCGTTGGAGGGCGAGGGCGACGCGCTCGCGCAGGTGCGCTCCAGCGATGCGTATGCGAAGTACCAGGAGTATGCGCAGGCGATCAACGAGGAGGCTGCGCGCAAGGCGACGCTGCGTGGGCTGCTGCGGTTCAGGACCGCCGGGGCAGAGGACGGCGAGGGTGGTGGCGGTGGCGCGGACACAGCAGTGCGTGGTCCGGGCGGGCGGGCGATCCCAATCGATCAGGTCGAGCCGGCGAGTGAGATCGTCAAGCGGTTCTGCACCGGCGCGATGAGCCTCGGCTCGATCTCGCGCGAGGCGCACGAGACGCTCGCGATCGCGATGAACCGGCTCGGCGGGCGCTCGAACACGGGCGAGGGCGGGGAGGACCCCGCGCGCTTTCAGCCAGACCCCAACGGCGACCGGCGGCGCTCGGCGATCAAGCAGGTCGCCTCGGGACGGTTCGGGGTGACGATCAACTACCTCGTCAACGCCGACGAGCTGCAGATCAAGATGGCCCAGGGCGCCAAGCCCGGCGAGGGCGGTCAGCTGCCGGGCGGCAAGGTCGACTCCTACATCGGCTCGATCCGCCACACCACCCCCGGCGTGGGCCTCATCTCGCCGCCCCCGCACCACGACATCTACTCGATCGAGGATCTCAAGCAGCTGATCTACGACCTGCGCTGCTCGAACCCGCCGACGGAGACCCACGCGGGCGCCCAGGTGTCGGTCAAGCTCGTCGCCGAGGTCGGCGTCGGCACGGTCGCCGCGGGCGTCTCGAAGGCGAACGCCGACCGCGTGCTGATCTCCGGCCACGACGGCGGCACCGGCGCCTCGCCGCTGTCCTCGATTCAGGCGGCGGGCATACCCTGGGAGATCGGGCTGGCCGAGACCCAGCAGACGCTGCTGCTCAACGACCTGCGCTCGCGCATCGTCGTGCAGACCGACGGCCAGTTGAAGACCGGCCGCGACGTTGTGATCGCGGCGATGCTCGGGGCGGACGAGATGGGGTTCTCCACCGCGCCCTTGATCGCGACCGGCTGCATCATGATGCGCGCCTGCCACCTGAACACCTGCCCTGTCGGGATTGCCACGCAGGACCCATCGCTGCGCGAACGGTTCCAGGGCACGCCCGAGCACGTCGTCAACTTCTTCTTCTTCCTCGCCGAGGAGGTGCGCGAGATCCTCGCCTCGCTCGGACTGCGCTCCCTGGGGGAGGCAATCGGTCGCGTGGACCTGCTCGAATCCCGGGGTGCGATCGAACACTGGAAGGCCCGCGGCGTCAACCTGACGCATCTCCTCACCCACATCGAGCTGGCAGATGACGCACCGCGCCGCCGCGTGCAGCCGCCTCCGGAGGTGCTTGCCGACGCGCTTGACTGGGAGCTCGTCAAGCGCTCGGCCGGTGCGATCGAGCGCGGCGAGCACATCGAGCTCTCGCTGCCGATCCGCAACGGCAACCGCTGCGTAGGCGGCATCCTCTCCAGCCACATCGCTCGCGCGCACGGGGCGGCCGGGCTGCCGGAGGGTTCGATCGAGGTCGAGTTCGAGGGCTCGGCCGGGCAGAGCTTCGGCGGCTGGCTCGCCCCGGGGGTCACGTTCACGCTGCGCGGCGACGCCAACGATTACACGGGCAAGGGCCTCTCCGGCGGCGTGCTCGCCGTGCGCCCGCGCGAGGGCATGGCGCCCGGGTTCAGGGCTGAGAACAACGTGATCGTCGGCAACACCCTGCTCTACGGCGCGACCGCCGGCCGGGCGTTCTTCCGGGGCCTCGCCGGCGAGCGATTTGCGGTGCGCAACTCCGGCGCGTCGGCGGTCGTCGAGGGCGTCGGCGACCACGGCTGCGAGTACATGACCGGCGGGCGTGTCGTCGTGCTCGGGCCCACCGGGCGCAACTTCGCCGCCGGTATGAGCGGTGGGATCGCGTACGTGCTCGACGAGGACGGCACGTTCGCGCAGCGCTGCAACGCCGGCATGGTCGGCCTGGAAGCGCCGAGCCCCGAGGACGCGACCGAGCTGAGGGCGCTCGTCTCCGAGCACGCCGCTCGCACCGACTCGCCGGTCGCTGCGCGGGTGCTCGCCGAGTGGGACGAGCTGCTGGCGCGAGGCGCTTTCGTGAAGGTGATGCCCCATGACTACGCGCGCGTGCTGCGCGAACGGGCGGCCGCGGCCAGCGCAGGCTCACCGTCCGAGACGGCCCCGCCGGCGGTGGCGGCGTGATGGCCGGCTGCTCGATCCTGGGCCTGCGGACGGCTGGGATGGCAGGGGCGGCTGGGATGGCAGGGGCGGCTGGGATGGCAGGGGCGGCCTGATGGGCAAGCTCGGCGGGTTTCTGCAGATCGAGCGCCACGGCATCCCCTACCGGGATCCGCTGCAGCGCGCGCACGACTACCGCGAGTTCCTCCTCGCCCGCCCGGCCGAGGAGCTGCGCGAGCAGGGCGCACGCTGTATGGACTGCGGCGTCCCGTTCTGTCACAACGGCTGTCCCCTGGGCAACCTGATCCCCGACTGGAACGACCTCGTCTACCGCGACCGCTGGCAGGACGCGATAACCCAGCTGCATGCGACCAACAACTTCCCCGAGCTCACCGGCCGTCTGTGCCCGGCGCCGTGCGAGGCAGCGTGCGTGCTCGAGATCCGCGAGAACGACGCGGTCACGATCAAACAGATCGAGCTCGCGATCATCGACCGCGCGTGGTCCGAGGGCTGGATCGCGCCGCAGCCGCCCCGGCATGAGACCGGCCAGGCGGTCGCCGTGATCGGCTCTGGACCGGCGGGCATGGCCGCCGCCCAGCAATTGCGCCGCTCAGGCCACCGCGTGGTGCTGTTCGAGCGCGACGAGGCCGCCGGCGGCCTCGTGCGGTTCGGAGTCCCCGATTTCAAGATCGAAAAGTCAGTCGTCCAGCGTCGCGTCGCCCAGCTGATCGCCGAGGGCGTGGAGCTGCGCTGCGGCGTGGATGTCGGCGGCGCGGGCGGGATCAGCGTCGATGAGCTGCGCGGCCAGTTCGACGCGGTCGTGCTGGCCACCGGTTCGCGCGTCCCCCGCGACCTGCCTGTCCCCGGCCGCGAGCTCGACGGCGTGCACTTCGCGATGGACTATCTCTATCAGCGCAACCGCTGGGTTGCCCGCGAGCTCGGCCCCATGCCGGATGTTCCGCAGCCCGCGGCCGAGCGCGAGATCAGCGCGGCGGGGTTGGACGTGGTCGTGATCGGCGGTGGCGACACCGGCGCGGACTGCGTCGGCAACGCCTTGCGTGAGGGCGCGCGCTCGATCGTCCAGCTCGAGCTCCTGCCCGAGCCCCCGGCCAATCGTCCGGACGACCGCACGCCCTGGCCCGAGTGGCCGCTGAAGTACCGCATGAGCTACGCGATGGAGGAGGCGCTGCGCGAGGGCGTGGGCGAGCAGGACTACTCGGTCACGACGACCCACTTCTCCGGCGATGGCGCGCCGGGGCACACAATCGGGACGGCTGGGTCAGACGGCGTGGTCGGCAGGGTCGCGGCGCTGCACATCGCCCAGGCAGAGCCCGCGCCCCCGTTCGGTCCGGTCCCGGGCACCGAGCGCCCACTGCCCGCTCAGCTCGTGCTGCTCGCGATGGGGTTCCTGCACCCGGAGCAGGGGTTGCTCGATCAGCTGGGGGTCGCCAAGGATGAAAAGGGCAATGTCAAGGCCGTCAAGCCGTACACGACCTCGGTGGAGGGCATCTTCGCCGCCGGCGACGCCCGTCGCGGGCAGTCGCTGATCGTGTGGGCGATCAACGAGGGCCGCCAGTGCGCGCGCATGGTCAACCGCTACTTGGCCCGCGCCCGCAATGGCTCTGCGGGCGAGTCCCAGCCCGCGGACGAGGGCATAGCCGGACACGCCGACGCGGACGAAGGTCCCGAGGGGCCTCCCATGCACGTTGGGCCGGGCGTTCCGGCGGGGTAGTCACGCGCGCGCTATGGCGCTTTGAGTCGATGCGCTGACTCATCCGCTCAGCAGGATCCGTTTTGCGAGCGCTCCGTCTTCGGGCACGCGCGTTGCCGCGGACACTGCGCGTCGTGGTTGGCGCCCGTCCCGGTCTCGGCATATTCAACACCCTCGTCTTTTCTTCTACGCTTGATCGCATGCCCTCCGCGAATGGATCCATACCCCGGGCCTGCATCATCGGCGCCGGCTCATCCGGCATAGCCGCGGTCAAGGCGCTGCACGAGCGCTCCATCCCGTTCGACTGCTTCGAGGCTTCAGATGAGATCGGCGGCAACTGGGTATTCGCCAATCGCAACGGCATGTCCGCCGCCTACCGCGACCTGTTCATCAACGTCTCGCGCGAGCGGATGGCCTACTCGGACTATCCGATGCCGACGTCCTATCCCGATTTTCCCCATCACACGCACATCGCCGAGTACTTCAACGCCTACGTCGACCACTTCGGCCTGCGCCCCCTGATCACGTTCGACACGCGCGTCACCCGCGCCGCCCGGCGCGAGGACGGGATCTGGGAGGTGACGCTCGACAGCGGCGAGACCCGCGCCTACGACGCGCTGCTCGTCGCCAACGGCCACCATTGGGACCCGCGCTGGCCCGAACCCGCGTTCCCGGGCGCCGAGGAGTTCGCCGGCGAGCAGCTGCACGCGCACGCATATGTCGAGAACTCCACGTTCGCGGGCAAGGATGTTGTCATCCTCGGCATGGGCAACTCAGCGATGGACATCGCCGTCGAGTCTTCGTATGTGGCCGCCAACACCTATCTCGCGGCTCGCCAAGGCGCCTGGATCATCCCCAAGTACGTGTTCGGCCGGCCGGTCGATCAGCTGCCGAACGACCCGCGCATCCCGTTCTGGATCCGCCGGCGCATCATCCACCAGATCATCCGCTCCTACACCGGCGACCCCGAGAACTACGGGTTGCCCAAGCCCAACCACAAGTTCGGCGAGGCCCATCCGACCGTGTCGGGACGGATCCTCGACCGCATCGCCCACGGCACGATCACGCCGAAGCCGAACATCGCCGCGCTGCAGGGCTCGCAGGTGCGCTTCACCGACGGCACGGTCGTGCATGCCGACGTCGTCGTCTATTGCACGGGATACAAGATCAGCTTCCCGTTCTTCGATCAGGACCTCGTGTCCGCCCCCGACAACCACATCGAGCTGTTCCGGCGCGTGTTCCACCCCGACATCCCCGGTCTCTACTTCATCGGCCTGCTCCAGCCGCTCGGCGCGATCATGCCCCTGGCCGAGGCTCAGAGCGAGTGGGTGGGCGACCATCTGCTCGGCGACTACGCGCTGCCCTCGCCGGCGGAGATGCGACGGGATATCGACGCCGACCAGGCCGCGATGCGCAGACGCTACGTCGCCTCCAAGCGGCACACGATCCAGGTCGACTTCGACGACTACCTCCGCGACCTCGCCTTCGAGCGTCGCGCCGGCGCCGAGCGGGCTCGTGCCCACCTTCTGCCGGCATAACCGCTTCATCGAGCGCTGCCCGATCTGCAGCCGCACGCTGCCCGGCGCCGACCCCTCCACCGGCGCCGGTGCGCGGCGGTCCTCGCACGGCGCCGGGGCCGGTGCGCGCGGGGGGCATGGGGCTACGGCGGGCGGTCGATCCTCCGGCTCTGGCCAGACCCGCCTGCGCGCTGACGGACGTGAGGTGCGCGTCCGCCGCGAGCTGCGCGCCCAGGACGACGGCTATCGCAGCGAGCTCGCGCCAGGCCTGCACGCCTCCCAGGATGCTGCCCGCCTGGCCGAGGAGATCGCCTTCGCCAGCGGTCGCTCCCTGCGTCTGCGCGAGTCGCCGCCGGACCTGTTCGACGAGATCCGCCGGCTCGCGAGCGACGGCCAGCTCGAGCGGGCGAGTTGGATCTGCTTCCTGACCGTTTACCTGTCTCCGCTGCCGACCGACGACCCGTTCGCGGGCGTGCGACTCGCGCTGGAGCGTGAAGGCGAAGGCGGCGATGGGGGTGAGAGCGTGGGCGAGAGCCCAGGAGAGCGCGTGCCCCTGCGCGAGCTCGAGGTCCCCTCGCTGGAGGGCATCCCACTCGGCTCGCGTACCTCCCACGACCCCGCGCGCGGATCGGAGACACTGCTCGCCTACCGGCACCGGGCCGAGCACTCCGGGGGCACCGCCGCCGGAGGCGGTTCTCGGGCGTGGGCGCTCATCGGCGAGGAGTCCTGGACTCCCCAGCGCCGGTTCGAGCGTGCGTTCGAGCGCCTCGCGCTGCCCGGCTTCGGACGGATGGGTCGCTACGAGCTGCTGGTCACGCTCGGTCGCCTCGGACTGTACGAGCTGGAGGCGGACTCGCTGCATCTGACCGGTGGACGCGGCACCGACCTCGGCGACCTCACGACCGTCGCCGCCAAGCGCATATTCGCGGTCGGCGATCCGATCTACCTGGAGCGTCGCGCGCTCGCGTTCGCCGAGCGGCTGTCCGTGCCGATCGACGTGCTCGATCTCGCGTTCGCCAACTGGGGCTCGGGCGAGCGCGCCACGCTCGGATTCAGCCCCGACACCGTCGACGCGCACGCTTCCGAGCGCGCCCGCGACGCGCTCGGCCTCCCACCTGTCGCGGAGTGACGCGCGGCGTCTTCGGCGAGCCCCGGCGCCCGCCGGCAAACACTCCGCACATGGCGCGCCGGCGCAAAAGTGCCGTCCACCCCGGCGCCTACAGTCTGCGCAATGCCACTGTGCTTCATCGAGCCTCAAGACGCCATTCGCGTGATCGCCGAGTCTGTCGGTCGCGAGGCGCGCCGCCAGCTCGTCGGCGAGGTGGTGCGCGCGTGGGTCGACGACATTCCCGACCAGGAGCTCTCCGTCCACTACGCCCGGGCGATCGCCGACCTCGACGAGGACGATCTGCACCTGCTCGCGGCCTGGCACGCTTCGTTGGAGGTCGGCCAGCCGATCCCCAACACCGACTTCCTCGTCGGTGTGTTTCCGAGCCTCGGCGAGAACCGGCGCGAGGCGTTGAAGATCGCCGCCGGGTTTCGTGGCGAGGAAGCATTCCAGGCCGGCGTCTCCGAGGAGCAGGCCCTCGACACGGTGCTCCCGTGCCTGTCGCGCGAGCGGGCGATCGAGCTCGCGCACGAGTGCATTCAGCTGTATGCCTGGGATCGCCTCGGCTGCGACAATTAGGGCCGCTGAGCGGCGCGAATGCTGCGTCCTCACCGATCGCAGATCAGATGCGATCTCCGATCGGCCAGCTTGCTCATCGACCCTAATTGGAGCGGGTAGACTGAAGATGTGTCCGAGATCGCCGCCCCCCCGACCGTCGATGAGGTGATGGACGCTCTGTCGAACGTGATCGACCCAGAGCTGGGGTTGGACTTCGTCGAGCTAGGTCTGATCTACGGCGTTGAGGTCAACGATGGCAACGTCAGCGTCACGTTCACGCTGACCACGCCCGGCTGTCCGATCGGTCCGCAGGTGACCGAACAGATCGAGGAGTTCGTCGGCGAGCTCGACGGCGTCCGCACGATCGACTCGGAGATGGTGTTCACGCCGCCGTGGTCGCCGGAGCGGATGTCCGAGGACGCGAAGTTCGCCTTAGGCTACTGAGGGGGCTCAGGCCGGCGTTGCGATCGACTCGCGCGCGAGCTCCACGAGCGTGGCCAGCTCCTGCGCGACCGCCTCGCCGATCAGATCAGCGTCCGGCAGGGCGTCGTAATCGCCGAGCAGGCCGAAGTTCATCTGACCGTTGTAGGACATGATCGCGATCGCGAGCGCGTGGTTCTCGGGCAGGAACGCGACCGGATAGGCCGCCAGCATCTCGCGCCCGAGCACGTACAGCGGGAACTGCGGTCCCGGGACGTTCGTCACGATCAGGTTGAACAGTCGCGTGGAGAAGTTCAACCGCGAGGCCTGCGCGAGGATCGTCGGCGGCGCGAAGTTCTGCACGCCCGCGATCACCTCCGCGCCCAGCGCCTGCTTCGACTCCTTCAGGCCGTCCATCGCGTGTGAGACGAACTGCAGTCGCTGCACCGGATCGGCGATGTACACGGGCAGTGGCCCGCGCATCACGACGATGCGGTTACCCATCTGATGGTGCTCGTCCTCGGCCCGCACCGAAACCGGCACGAGCGCCCGCAGCTCCATGCCCTCGGTGCGCACTCCGCGCGAGGTCAAGAACGTGCGCAGCGCTCCGGTGACGACCGCCAGCACGACGTCGTTGACCGTCCCGCCGAACGCGTTCTTGACGAGCTTGAACTCGTCCAGCCGGCTGGCGACGCCGAAGAAGCGCCGGTGCGGCCCGATGTGGACGTTCAGTGGCGTCTCCGGCGCCGGGTTCAGCCCCGCCCACACGATCTCGCCGATGCCCTCCGCCGCCTCGCGTGTGCGCGCCAGTGCGCGATCGGGGTGCGCGAGCGCCTCCAGGGCGCCCTCCGCCAGCTCGATCCCCGCACGGGCCGCCCCCTTCAGGCCGGCGGCGATCAGCTCCGGCGCGCCCGGTTCCGGGTGCGGGCGCCAGGCGCGCCCCGAGTGCTTGATCGGCGGAGGGTCGGGGCTCAGATCGAACAGCACCGTCGCCAGGTCGACCCCGGCGATACCGTCGATCAACGAGTGATGCGTCTTCGAAACCAGCGCGAACCGTTCGTCCACAAGCCCCTCGATCAGCCACATCTCCCACAGCGGCTTGGAGCGGTCCAGCTGCTGGGAGAAGATGCGTGCGGTCAGCGCGCACAGCTGATCCCACTCTCCCGGCGTCGGCAGCGCCGTGTGGCGCACGTGGTAGTCGAGGTTGAAGTTCGGATCGTCGATCCACACCGGCCGGCCGCTGTCCAGCGCCGTATGGGCGAGCTTGTGCCGGTAGCGCGGCACCAGATGCAGGCGCAGGCGGATCTGTTCCAGGAACTCCTCCATCGGTGGCGGCGGCCCTTCGACGACCGTCAGCCCGCCCACGTGCATGTGCGAGCTCGGCCCCTCCTGATGCAGGAACGATGCGTCGACCGGGGTGAGCCTGTCCAGGTGCTTTTGCGTCATCGCGGTCAAGCGTACCCGCCCGTCTTACAATGGGCAATGTGGCTGAGGCCAACACGATCGAGAAGCTGCTGCTCGCCGCTCCCCGCGGATACTGCGCGGGCGTGGACCGTGCCGTGCAGACGGTCGAACGCGCGCTGGACGCACACGGCGCGCCCGTGTACGTGCGCAAGGAGATCGTCCACAACCGGCATGTCGTCGAGCGCCTGCGCGAGCGCGGGGCGGTGTTCGTCGACGAGCAGACAGAGGTCCCCGAGGGCGCGCTGTGCGTGTTCTCGGCGCACGGCGTCGCTCCCAGTGTGCGCGCCGGCGCGCAGGAGCGCGGGCTGCGCACGATCGATGCCACCTGCCCGCTGGTGACGAAGGTCCATCGCGAGACTGCGCGATTCGCCCAGGAGGGCTACACGATCGTGCTCGTCGGTCACGGCGGCCACGAGGAGGTCGAAGGCACGATGGGCGAGGCGCCCGAGCAAATCGTGCTCGTGCAGAACGAGGCTGACGTGGACGCCCTGCAGATCGAGGACCCCGAGCGGATCGCCTACGTCACCCAGACGACCCTGTCGGTGGACGAAACCGACTCGATCGTCGCGCGCCTGCGCAAGCGATTTCCGGCGATCGCCGGTCCCCGCACCGATGACATCTGCTATGCGACCACCAACCGCCAGGCGGCCGTCAAGCAGCTCGCGGGCGAGTGCGATCTGATGCTCGTGATTGGTTCGCGCAACTCCTCGAACTCGGTCCGCCTGGTCGAGGTCGCGCGCGACTGCGGCACCGACGCGCATCTCATCGACAACGCCTCCGAGGTCCGCGAGGACTGGCTCGCCGGCAGGCGCGTCGTGGGCATCTCGTCCGGGGCCAGCGCTCCCGAGAACCTGGTCTCAGAGCTCGTCAACTACTTCCGCGCGCGCGGTGTCCAGGATGTCTGCGAGGTGGATGTGATCCGCGAGGACGTCCGCTTCATGCTGCCTAAGCCGGTGCGTGAGCTGGCGGCCGCCGGCAGCGCGTCCTGAACCAGCGCATCCACCTTGACGCGAACCCTGATCGTCTCCGACCTGCACCTCGGCGGGCTGTCCGGGGTGGATCTGCTGCGCCGGCCGCAGCTGCGCGCTTCGCTGCTCGCCGAGCTCGAGGGTGTCGACCGCCTGGTCCTGCTCGGCGACGTGCTCGAGCTGCGCCACGGCCCACCCCACGAGGCGCTGCAGGCAGCGCGCCCGTTCTTCGAGGACGTCGGCCGCGTGCTCGGCGGCGAGCGCGAGCTGGTCGTGAGCGCGGGCAACCACGATCATCTGATGGTCTGCGGCTGGCTGGACGCGCACGCGTTGTGCGAGCCCGCGCCCGAGCCGTTGCGCGCCGAGCAGCGCATCGATCCGGGCGAGGCGTCGCCGATGCTCGCCCGGATCGCGCAGTGGGCCTCCCCAGCGCGCGTCACCGTCGCCTACCCGGGCCTGTGGGTGCGCCCGGACATGTATGCGACGCACGGCCACTACCTCGACGCCCATCTGACCGTCCCCACGCTCGAGCGCATCGGAGTCGGCGCGATGAGCCGCATGCTGGAACGCCCGCTCGACGCGCTTCACACCGTCGAGGGTTATGAGGCCGTAACCGCTCCGATCTATGCCTGGCGCGATGCGATCACCCGCTATGGCCGCGCCGGTCCAACTCTCAACGGGCTCGCCACTTCGCGCGCATGGCGTGCGCTCGGCGGAAGCGAGGAAAGCCGGGGTCTTGCGGGCGCCGACGGGAACGGGAGGCTCGGCGCGGGCTATCAGCGGGGTGGCAAGCTGCTGCGCACCGCGATCGCGTCGGCTCGCAGGAGCGCGCTCAAGGGCGCCTTTCCGCCGATGGTCGGCGGCCTCAACCGCGCCGGGCTCGGACCCTTGAACGCGGACATCTCACGCGCCGAGCTGCGCCGCGCCGGCCTGCGCGCGATGGGGGAGGTGGCGGCCCGGCTGGACCTGGGCGACGCATACGTCGTCTTCGGCCACACCCACCGCGCCGGTCCATTCCCCGACGACCCCGAGTCGGAGTGGCGCGGGCGCTCCGGCGCCCGTCTGGTCAACGCCGGCAGCTGGACGTATGACTCGATCTTCCTCACTCCCACCCCCGGAGAGAGCCCATACTGGCCGGGCACCTGCGTGCTCGTCGAGGAGTCCGGCCCGCCTGTGCTCAAGCGGCTGTTGCTGGACCGCTCGCACGCAGAGCTCCGGCCGCGACCGGTCGACGGCGTCAGCGCGTGAACGCTCGTGCCTAGCTTGCCAGGTCCTGAGCCACACCCGGTGTGAAGCACGTCGCGTAGCAGCGCGCACCTTGGCCGATCTCCAGCTCGATCACTCCCGCGGTATGGCGCTCGTGCTCGATCAGCGCATACGCGCCCGGATGGGAGACCTCGCGCTCGCGGCCGTTGACCCGCACCGTCCCCGACCCGTCGAACACGGCCCACACGCCGCCAGCCTCATACGGCCCTGAGTAGGCGCCCGGTTGGTCCTTTGTCTGGGGCTTCAGGCGCGCGCCGGGAACATCCTCGGGGCGCAGTGCCACCACCGGTTCGCGCTCCACGCCGAGCAGCTGTTGGATCGCCAGCTCGGTCTCGACATACGCGCCCTCGCCGTAGTGGTAGTCGAACAGACGCGCGCGCCCGTCGAACAGGTAGCGCGCCGGCCAGCCTCGATTCTCGTACTCCCGCCACAGCACCAGCTCGCTGTCGATCAGCACCGGATACTCGATCCCCAGGCGTGCGACCGCGTCCCTGACGGCCTGCTCTGAGTGCGAGGGATCGAACCCCGGACAGTGCACCCCGATCGTGCGCAGCCCGTGCTCGGCGTAGCGCTCGTGCCAGGCCTGCATGTACGGCAGCGTGCGCATCGAGTTGGGCCGGCAGAAGTCCCAGAACTCGACCAACATCGGCTTGCCGCGCTGGATGGTGCTCGCCTGACCGCCCCCCGCCCCGCCGGGGACGTTCACCCACGGCAGCTTCGTCGGAAACAGCGGTGCTGCGATCGTGTCTACAGAGACCCTCATGAGGATCACAACGCCCCTGAGGGGTGCTAGTCGCAAGGCTGACAAGGAATCCGGAGCCCGCCCACCCCGCGTGGCGTGCTGGCCGATCGGAGATCCCGTCGATCTCCGATCGGTACGCGAGCGACCGAGGACGCCGTCAGACGCAGCGAATCGCGCTCCTCAGCCGATGCTTCCGACCATCTCCAGCTGGATGAGCCGGTTCAGCTCGACCGCGTACTCCATCGGCAGCTCCTTCGTCACCGGCTCGATGAACCCGTTCACGATCATCGCCGCCGCTTCGTCCTCGGTGAACCCGCGCGAGCCCATGTAGAACAGCTGGTCATCTGAGATGCGACCGACGGTCGCCTCGTGGGCGACGGTCACGTGTGGGTTCTGGATCTGGATGTCCGGCCACGTATCCGAGCGCGATTCCCCGTCCATCATCAGCCCGTCGCACTGCACCCTGGCTTTGGAGCCGGCGGAGTGCTGGCCCATCTTGACCAAGCCTCTGTAGCCCATGATGCCGCCGTCCTTGGAGATCGACTTGGCGAGGATGTTCGAGGTCGTGTTCGGCGCCAGGTGCACGACCTTCGCACCGGTGTCCTTGTGCACTCCCTTGCCGGCCACGCCCACGTTCAGATGGTCCGCGCGCGCACCCTCGCCCATCAGATACGAGCCCGGGTACAGCATCACGTACTTGGCGCCCATCGATCCGCCGACCCACTCGACCGTGCCGTTCGCGTCAACGACCGCGCGCTTGGTGTTGAGGTTGTAAACGTCCTTGCTCCAGTTCTGCACGGTCGTATACCGCGCCTTGGCACCCTCGTGCACGAATATCTCGACCACGGCGGAGTGCATCGAGTTGACCGAGTAGGTCTGCGCAGTGCAGCCCTCGATGTAGTTCACCTCCGAGCCCTCCTCGGCGACGATCAGCGTGTGCTCGAACGTGCCCTCTCCCGCCCCCTCCATGCGGAAGTAGGACTGCAGCGGCAGGTCGCACTTGACGCCCTTGGGGATGTAGCAAAACGCCCCACCCGACCACACAGCGCCGTGCAGCGCCGAGAACTTGTTGTCCTGGGCGGGGACGCACTTGGTCATGAAGTACTTCTGCACGAGCTCCGGATACTCGGTGATCGCCGTGTCCATCGAGCAGAACAAGATCCCCTGCTTTGCATACTCCTCCTTCAACCCCTCATACACCGGCTCCTGGCGCCACACTCCGACGACGCCCGCGAGGTGCTCGCGCTCGGCCTGGGGGATGCCGAGATCCTCGTAGGTCTGCTTCATCTCCTCGGGCACGTCGTCCCAGCTGTTGAAGCGCCCAGCGGTCGGCGGCGAGTACAGGACGAGATCGTCGAGGTTCAATCCGCTCAGATCGGGACCCCACGTCGGGATCGGCTTGCGTTCGAATATCTCCAGCGACTTGATTCGTTTCTCGGCCATCCAGTCGGGCTCGCCCTTGATCTTCGAGAGCTCGCTCACGACCTCGCGCGAGATGCCCTGCCGGGCGCGCAGCTGACCCTGGTCGTCCTCGACGATCGGGCTGGGCTTGGCGATCGGGCTGGGCTTGGCGATCCTGACGGTGTCGGTGGCGGCCATTGGCGCTCCTTCTGATCAAATTCCGTGCTCGGAGGTAGGGATTCTATCGCGCCCGGCGGTGAGGTCGCCAGCGCCCCGTGCGAGAGGTCGTCTGCGCCGGCGGCGACAGGTCACGGGACATGTCACCAGGTCCTACTGGTTCTGGGCCCAGAGGTTCCCCCACGCCACGAACAGGAGCTCGGAGAGCAGCGCGTCGCGCTGGTCTTCGCTGCTTGAGTCGAGGTCGTCGATCACGCGCGCGACGAGCGCGGCGGCGGATATCGGGTCAAGCGGCCAGTCTTTGGGTTTCATCGCGACCTCCGCGCGTGCAGTTAGCCGATATGTACAACGTGGACTCGACCTGAAAAACCCAAGCCAGACCGCGCAGTTTCGGCTGCTCGCTTTGCTCACGCGTCCAAAATTATCAGGGCTCATGCGCCTTTTTGGAGCACTGAGCCGGGGGATTGCAGGACTGGCGCGGACGGGCTGTCAGGTCGGCCAGGCGTGGTCGCCGGTGACGGCGCCGCGGACCACCTTCAGATTCAACAGCGCGCACTTGCGCCGGGTCGCCGAGACGGGGATGCCCAGCAGCTCGAGCATCCAGTCGGCGCCCAGCTTGCCCACCTTTGACAGATCCATGCCGATCAGCTCCTCGGAGGCGATCGACGCCGAGGCTTGAGAGATCGCGCAGCCGTGGCCGTGGAAGCGCAGGTCCTCGATGCGATCGTCCTTGACCCTGATATGCACGCCCAGCTCGTCTCCGCACAGCGGGTTGTGCTCCAGCGCCTCCAGATCGTGCGGCTCCAGCTCGCCGAAGTTGCGCGGGCGCTTGTAGTGGTCGAGGATGTAGTCGCGGTACAGGTCGTCCATGCTCAGCCGCTCCCGCCGACCCTCACAGCTCGAACACCTCGCGCCCGGCCACGAGCGCGTCGATGAGCGCGTCGATGTCCGAGGGCTCGTTGTACACGCCGACGCTCGCTCGCGCGGTGGCGCCGACTCCGAGGCAGCGCATCAACGGCTGCGCGCAGTGGTGACCGGCGCGGATGCACACGCCCCCGCGGTCGGCCAGCTCGGCGATGTCGTGGGGGTGGATGCCCCCGATCGTGAACGACGCCAGCCCGCCCCGGCGTTCGGCCTCGGGAGGGCCGACCACGCGCAGGCCGGGGATCTCGGCGAGGCGCTCGAGCATGTACGCGGTCAACGCCCGCTCGTGCTCGCGCACGCGCTCCATCCCCAGCTCGGACAGGTAATCCACGGCGGCGCCCAACCCGACGGCCTCCGCGATCGGCGGCGTGCCGGCCTCGAACTTGTACGGCAGCTCGTTCCACGTGGCGGATTGAAAATCGACCGAGGAGATCATGTCCCCGCCGGTCATAAACGGCTCCATCCGTTCGAGGAGCTCCGTGCGTCCGTGCAACACGCCGATGCCCGTAGGCCCGAGCGCCTTGTGCCCCGTCCACGCATAGAAGTCCGCGCCGATCGCCTCCACGTCCACGGGCATGTGCGGCACGGCCTGGGCTCCATCGACGAGCGACACGGCGCCTGCCGCGCGGATGCGCGCGGTCATCTCCGCGACGGGCACGATCGTGCCGAGCACGTTCGACACGTGCGAGAACGCCACCAGCTTCACGTCGCCCCTTGCGAGCTCCGCGTCCAGCTGCTCCAGCGACAGCTCTCCCCGCGCGTCCACGTCCAGGTAGCGCAGCTCCGCTCCCCGCTCGCGGCACAGCACCTGCCAGGGGACGATGTTCGCGTGGTGCTCGAGCTGGGTGATCAGGATCGCCTCGCCCGGACCGACGTTCGTCCGTCCCCAGGCGTAGGCGACGAGGTTGATCGCCTCGGTTACGTTCTTGGTGAACACCGTCGTCTCCGGTTTTGCGCCCACGAACTCGGCGACCCGTCGGCGCGCTCCGTCGTATGCGGCGTCGGCCTCCCGCGCGAGCGCGTAGACGCCGCGGTGGACGTTGGCGTTGTGCGCGCGCAGGTGCTCGCCGATCGCGTCGATCACGACCGCGGGCTTCTGTGAGGTCGCGCCCGAATCGAGGTAGATCAGCCGCCGGCCGTCGATCCGGCGGGCGAAGATCGGGAAGTCCTCGCGCACTCCGAGCGACGACGGCGCGGCGCCCGTGGGTCCGGCACCCGCTGCGGTGGCGGACGCGTGAGTCACGGAACCTGATCCTCAGCGACTGACGGCATACGCCTCGATGTCCTCGCGCGCGCTGGCGAGCTTGGCGGCGAGCTTTGCCCGGATCAGCTCTTCCAGCGGCTCGTCGCGCAGCTCTGAGAGCACGGGCTCGAAAAACCCTTCCACCAGCACCCGCACCGCGGCGGGCCGGTCCAGCCCGCGCGACTGCATGTAGAAGATCGCCGACTCGTCCAGCTCGCCCACCGTGCCCCCGTGCGAGGCCGAGACGTCATCGGCGGACACGAGCACCGACGGGATCGCGTCCAAGCGCGCCTTCGGCGAGAGCATCATCGTGTGGATCTGCAGATACGTGTGCGTCCTCTGCGCCCCCGGGTCGATCTGGATCAACCCCTCGAACGAGGCCCTGCTCTCACCCGTCGCCGCTCCGCGCCAGTGGACGTCCCCGCCGGAGGGCCCGGTCTCGTGCAGGTCCACCGCGAACGCGTCCAGATGCTCGTCCGCCTCGGTGAAGAACAACCCCCGGAAGGCCATGTCGCCGCCGGGCTCGTTGACGGCCAGCTCCAGGTGCTGGCGCACGAGATGCCCGCCCAGCAGCGACGGCAGCCAGTGGCAGTAGGCGTCGCGCCCGACGCCGACGTAGCGGGTGGAGACGTCGTAGACCTCGCCACGGCCCCAGTCTTGGACCTGGGCGAGGCGGCAGCGCGCGCCGTCGTGCAGGTAGCACTCGAGCGCGCCCGCGTGCAACGCCTGGCCCTCGAAGTCCCCCGCGAGGTCGTACTCGTGCACGCGGAACTCGCTCGCCTCCTCGCCGACGATCAGCGTGCGCCCGTACTGGGCCACGCCGGCCGAGCCGATCGCGTACACGACCTCGAACGGCTCCTCGACGACCACGCCGGGCGGCACGTACAGATACGCCCCGCCCGTCCACAGCGCGGCGTTGGCCGCCTCGAGCTTGTGCCGGTCGATCGTCAAGCGCTTGGAGAAGTGCTCGAGCGCCTGCGCACGCGCGTGCGCCGGCACGTCTGCGCTCAGTGCCCCCGCAGGCAGATCGCCCACGCGCAATGCGCTCTGAAGCGAGCACAACACCACCCCGCGCTCGGCCAGCTCGGGGTCGAGCTCGACGTGGACGACCGACCCGTCGAGCTGCACGATCCGCCCGGCGCGCGCACGCTCCGGGATGGTCTGCGCCACGACAGCCGGCAACGAGCCCAAGGCATCCTCGCTCGGGTCGTGCAGGCGAACCTCCAGCGCGTCCAGATCGAGGTCCCGCAGGCTGGTGGTCCAGAACCCCGAGCGCCGCCACACGGGCAGCTCGGCGGCCTCGTAGATGCGCAGCGCGGCCTCCCGCAGCTCCAGCGGCGAACGACCGTCGCCCGCGCCGGCGCCGTGCAGCGCGTGATACAGGCTCGCCTCGCGATGGCGGCCCGGCTTGACCTGCACGCCGCCGTCCGGGGCGCTGCCGTTGGCCGACCCGAACGCGGCGGCTTCGTTCGCGCGCGTGGGGGACTCGGGCGCCGGCGACTCAGGCACCGGCGTCACCGGCCGCGACGGCATCCGCCTCGCCTGAGCCGAACTCCTGGCGGATCTGATCGTAGCCCTCGCGCTCCAGCCGTTCGACCAGCTCGACGCCGCCCTCCAGCACGATCCGCCCGTCCATCAGGATGTGCACGAACTCGGGCTTGACGTAGTGCAGGATGCGCTGGTAGTGCGTGATGATCAGCGCGCCCACGCCCTGCTCGTCATGCAGCCGCTGCACGCCCTCGGCGACGGTCCTCAGCGCGTCGATGTCCAGGCCCGAGTCGGTCTCGTCGAGGATCGCCACGTCCGGTTTGAGCATCGCCATCTGCAGGATCTCCGCGCGCTTCTTCTCACCGCCGGAGAATCCGTCGTTGAGGTGGCGCGAGGTGAACGAGCGGTCCACGTCGAGCAGATCGATCGCGTGCTGCAGCTGTGTTCTGAACTCCTTGACCCCGATCGGCTCGTCCGCCTCGCGCTGGGCGTTGATGGCCATGCGCAGGAAATTCGCAACCGACACGCCCGGGATCGAGACCGGGTACTGAAACGCGAGGAACAGGCCCGCCCGTGCGCGCTCGTGGGGCTCTGCCTCGGTGATGTCCTGCCCCTTGAACACGATCGTGCCCTCGGTGATCTCATACGCGGGGTGTCCCAGCAGGGTGCTGGCGAGGGTCGACTTGCCCGAGCCGTTCGGCCCCATCAGGGCGTGTATCTCCCCGCGCGAAATGTCGAGGTCCACGCCGCGCAGGATCTCGCGCTCCTCGACGCGCACGTGCAGGTCTCTGATCTCTAGGTCGGCCATGTTTTCTTTTTCAGACTCCGGTCGTGAGGGGTTTGGGTTCAATGCTCAGGGGCGCCATGGTTGGGAGGGCTCCGAGTGTGGGATGGATGGGACTCGAGACGAGATCGGCGAGCGTCGTGTCCTTGAGCGTGCGCACGATCGCGCCACGCACGCGCGTCCACAGCAGCTTGGTCGGGCATACGTGATCAGGATCGGACTCGCGCGAGCAGACGATCGAGCCGTCAGATGCCTGGGAGATGCACTCGATCGGCGCGATCGATCCCTCGAGCGCCTCCACGACCTCGGCCATCGTGATCTCGCCGGCGGGGCGCGCGAGCAGGTAGCCCCCGCGCGAGCCCCTGCGCGAATCGACCAGGCCGGCCTTGCGCAGGCGCGCGACGAGATGCTCCAGGTAGGCGAGCGGCAGGCCGTCGTGCGCGGCGATCTCCGCCAGCGAGATGGGGTCCCCGACGCCCGTCTCGCCGGCTCGCCGAGCCAGCTCGACCATCACGCGCACGCCGTACTCGGCCTTGGTTGAGAACATCATCGCTCAAATACCTACCCGCGAGCTAGGGTATCAGCCGGCCTGGAGCTTGCCGATGTCGTGCGCAAGCCCTTCGGCCGTGATCTGTTCGGGGCTGAACCCCACCCGCTCGATGCCGGTGCGGTCGATCAGCAGCACCGGCGCCTGTGCTTCGGAGGCCGTCCTGCCCGCGCTCACAGGGGCGACTCCGTAGGCGCGCCACACCGCTCGCAGTTGCCTTGTGGTCCCGGTCAGGTATTCGACGCGGCCGGTCAGCGACGTTTCGTCCAGGAAGCGACTTACGCTCGCGCGCGTGTCCGCCTCCGGGTCGGTGCTCACGAAGATCGTGCTCGGGCTCCGGCTCCCTTCCAGTTCGTCAAGCGCCCCGCGCACCTGATCGGCTACGAGCACGCACGTGCCGCAGCTCGAAGAAGAGGAAGGCGAGCACCACCACCCGTCCGCGATCGGAGCTCAGCGAGACCTTCTGCCCGTCTTGGTTCGAGAGCGTGAAGTCATACGCGCGCACGCCCGGCGGGAACACGGCGCCGTCGAAATCGCCGCTCCGAGAAGCGGGCGGGCTGGAGGAGCCGCCCACAACGAGCACGAGCGCGAGCGCGACCGCGAGGAGGGCGCTCACGCCGAGCAGGACGATCCGGGCGTTCGGACGCATCGCGTTCGGGAGCCTACGGGTTCTCCGGCGCCTGTCTCTGGGGATGGGCTCCGTTTTGCGAGCGCTCCGACCGATCGGAGATCGATGGGATCTCCGATCGGCCCGCACACGCGCTGGGCCGCGGTCGCTGGGACGGGGCTCGCCGGCCGCGCGGGCTCGGTCTCATCAACCCCATCTCCGGCATAGAACTCGCTA
This sequence comes from uncultured Solirubrobacterales bacterium, assembly GCA_963767255.1. Classification (GTDB taxonomy): domain Bacteria; phylum Actinomycetota; class Thermoleophilia; order Solirubrobacterales; family Solirubrobacteraceae; genus Palsa-744. Next base: position 235,104 of record CAVYDM010000018.1, read on the forward strand.
TACTTTCTGAAGTCTCCATGAATCCCGACCATGATTTAGGAGTATCGCGATGAGCCCGTCAGGCGCGGAGCTGCTCAAAAAAGTGAAGTCCCAGATCGACGAGGTGGACCCCTCCGAGGTGCGCGAGCTGATCGGCGAGGGCGTGGCGATCATCGACGTGCGCGAGACCGAGGAGTTCGCCGCCGGGCACCTGCCCGGCGCCAAGCACGTGCCCCGTAGCTACCTCGAGACTCGCATCGAGGGCGTGGTCTCCGATCGCAATGCGCAGATCGTGCTCTACTGCCAGTCCGGCAACCGCTCGGCCTATGGCGCGCGCACGCTCACGGAGGATCTCGGGTATACGAACGTGTCCTCGATGACCGGCGGGATCACGCTGTGGAAGGACCGCGGCTACGAGGTGCAGGTCCCGCGCACGCTCACTCCCGAGCAGCGTGAGCGCTACTCGCGCCACCTGCTGATCCCCGAGATCGGCGCCGAGGGCCAGCAGAAGCTGCTCGACGCGCGGGTGCTCTTGCTCGGCGCCGGCGGTCTCGGCTCACCGACGGCGCTGTATCTCGCCGCGGCCGGCGTGGGCACGCTGGGGATCGTCGACGACGACGAGGTGGACCTCTCGAACCTGCAGCGCCAGGTGATCCACTCCACCCAGCGCATCGGCATCCCCAAGGTCGACTCCGCCGAGGAGTCGATCCACGCGCTGAACCCCGACGTGAACGTCGTCAAGTACCAGACCCGCATCGATGCCTCGAACATCATGTCGATCATCGAGGGCTACGACGTGATCGTCAACGGCGTAGACAATTTCCCGACCCGCTACCTGCTCAACGACGCGACCGTGCGCCTGAAGATCCCCGTCGTCTCGGCCTCGATCCTCGGCTTCGACGGGCAGCTGTCCGTGTTCAAGCCCTATCAGGGCCCGTGCTACCGCTGCCTTTTCCGCGAGCCGCCGCCGGCCGAGCTCGCGCCCTCCTGCGGCGCCAACGGCGTGCTCGGCGTGCTGCCCGGCACGATGGGCCTCTTGCAGGCGACCGAGGTCGTCAAGCTGATCCTCGACATCGGCGAGCCCGCGATCGGCAGGCTGCTGCTGTATGACGCGCTCGGGGCGACGCTGACCGAGGTCAAGGTCCACCGCGACCCCGACTGTCCGATCTGCTCGCGCCCCCCCGATGAGATCGCCGACGAGGAGATGGGCTCCTTCCCCGACTACGAGGCTTTCTGCGCCGCGGCCGGGTAGCCGGTAGTCTGCGCGCCCAAGCATGGCGACGATCAAGATTCCCCCAGTCCTGCGCGCCTCCGTCGGCGGTGAGAAGCAGGTGAGCGCCACCGGCGCGAACGTCGGCGATGTCCTGCGCGACTTGGCCGCCAGCCACCCGGCGACCCAGGATCAGCTGTTCTCGGCCGACGGCGAGCTGAACCGGTACGTGAACGTCTATCTCAACGACGAGGACGTTCGCGTTCTCGGCGGGCTTGAGACGGCTGTGGGAGACACCGACACCCTGGTTATCCTGCCCGCCATGGCCGGCGGGCGCTAAGCGGCCGCGGCAGTCTCCGAGGTGGGCTCGGCCATGGCCTGACCGGCCGCCGGGATATGGCTCATCGCGTGCTCCGCAAGGGCCGTGATAGTCAGTGACGGGTTAACGCCCACGTTCGCGGGGATCGCCGAGCCGTCGCAGACGAGCAGGTTCTCGTAGCCGAACACGCGCTGGTGGGCGTCGATCACGCCGCGGGCGGGGTCCGGCGCGATCACCGCGCCGCCCAGGATGTGCGCGGTCGTGGGGATGTTGAACAACGCCTCGGTGACCGAGCTCTGGGCGATCCCGCCGGTGCGCTGCGCGAACCATTCCGCCGCCTGGTTGGCGACCGGGATGAACGTCGGGATCGGACGCTCTGGGTCCTGCTCGGTTCGCAGCCACAGCGAGCCGAACGGGCCACGGCGTGGGCGCAGCGCGATCGCGTTGTCGAGCGTCTGCATCACGAGGATGATGATCGTGCGCCGCGACCAGTGCTTGGGGAACAGCACCTGCGCCACGCGCTTGGGATGCAGCAGGCTCTGTCCGATCAGCTTCAGCGGGCGCGTCAGCCGCGTGCCATCCCCGACGAGCAGCGTGTACAGGCGGTGCATCGAGTCGCCGTCGTCGCCGTATGTGACGGTCTCGATGTGCGTGTTCGGATCCGGGTAGATGCTGGAGGTGATCGCCACGCGCTCGATCAGGTTCTCCGGGTAGTCCTCGGGCACGGTCACGGTCAGGATCGACTCGCTGTTCGTCCGCACCAGCTCGCCCAGGCGCGCCGAGATCCGGCCCAGCGACCCGTTCAGGCGGCAGCGCTGCAGCAGCTTGTTCGTGCCCAGCGGCCCGGCCGCGACGACGACCCCCCGCGCACGCTGGACCCGGCGTTCCTTGCGCAGCCACGCGCCCGAGCGCACCGATTCGACCTCGTAGCCCTGCTCGCCCGAGCCGTCGCCGAGCGGGCGGATGTCCACGACCGTGCGTTCCGGCATCACCTGCGCGCCGCGGCGCTCCGCCAGGTAGAGGTAGTTCTTGACGAGCGTGTTCTTGGACCCGTGCGGGCAGCCGACCATGCAGCGCCCGCATTCCCGGCAGCCGGTGCGCTCGGGTCCCTCGCCGCCGAAGAACGGGTCCGAGACGGTCACGCCCGGCTCGCCGAAGTACACGCCGACGGGCGTCTTTTTGTAGGTGTCGCCGACGCCGAGCTCCTCGCCCAGCTCGCGCAACAGCTGGTCGGCGGGGTCGTCGTTGGGGGTCTGCACCACGCCGAGCATCCGCTGCGCTTCGGCGTAGTGGGGCGCCAGCGCCGACTCCCAGTCGTTCATGTCCGCCCACTGGCGGTCCTCGAAGAACGCCTTCGGCGGCACGTACAGCGTGTTGGCGTACCCGAGGCTGCCGCCGCCGACGCCGCAGCCGGAGACGACCGAGACGTCCCGGAACGTGGTCAGCCTGAAGATGCCCTTCATCCCGAGCAAAGGCCTCCAGAAGTAGCGCTTCAGGTCGGCGGTCGAGCTCGGCAGCTCGTGGTCGGCGAACCGCCGTCCGCACTCCAGCACGCCGACGGTGTGGCCTTTCTCGGAGAGCCGCAGCGCCGAGACACTGCCGCCGAAGCCCGAGCCGATCACCAGCCAGTCGTAGTCTCGCTCTACATCCACGTTCATCCCTCTGCTTCCCATCCTACAGAGGCTGAGAGGTGGTTGGGGCGAGCCGGCCTCGATCTCGGGAGCGTTCGCCGGTGGACTCAAACTGACCCACCACCGCGTTCAGGGACCGCTATATTCCGTGAAGTAATGGCTGTACAGCCTCTGAAGAATCGACCCTGCGGAGGGCGCTACGGGGACATCGTGCAGTCGATCGGCAACACGCCGCTGGTCGAGCTGCCGCGGCTGTCGCCCAAGCCCGGCGTGCACATCTGGGCGAAGCTCGAGTCGCGCAACCCGACGGGCTCGGTCAAGGATCGCGTCGCGCGGGCGCTGATCGAGGACGGCGAGGAGAAGGGTCTGCTCTCGCCCGGGCAGACGATCCTCGAACCGACCTCCGGCAACACGGGCATCTCCCTGGCGATGATCGCGGCGCGCAAGGGCTACCGCCTGAAGGTCGTGATGCCCGAGAACGTCACGCCCGAGCGCACCCAGCTGTTGAGGATGTATGGCGCGGAGATCGTCTACTCCGAGGGCTCCCTGGGCTCGAACGGCGCCGTCGAAAAGGCCCTGGCGATGGCCGAGGCCGATCCGTCGGTGTACATGCCCTACCAATACGGCAACGAGGCCAACCCCAACGCCCACTACAACGGTACGGCCCTGGAGATACTCGACGAGCTGGACGAGGTCTCGGCGTTCGTCGCCGGCCTGGGCACCGGCGGCACGCTGATGGGCAACGGGCGCCGGCTGAAGGAGACGCTTGGCGACGCCGTGAAGATCGTCGCCGCGGAGCCGATGCAGGGCGAGCCGGTCCAGGGGCTGCGCTCGCTGGACGACGGGTTCATCCCGCCGATCATCGACATCTCGCTGCTGGACCGCAAGATATTCGTGACCAACCGCGACGCGATCATATGGACGCGCAGGCTGCTGGACGAGGAGGGCGTGTTCGCGGGCGTCTCCAGCGGCGCGATCGCTTCCATCGCGGTGCGCATCGCCGGGGAGCTGGATGAGGGCAACGTCGTGTTCGTCGTCGCCGACGACGGCTGGAAGTATCTGTCGAGCGGCATTTACACGCTGCCGGTCGACGAGGTCGAGAACCTCGACGCGACCGTCTGGTGGTAGGCCCCGTCGCAAGCGGCGGCGCGGCCGGCGAATGCGGGTGAGGCGGACGTGAGGATCTCCGGCGAGCTGCTCGACGAGCTGGTGGCACACGCGCTCGAGGATCCGGGCAACGAGGTCTGCGGCGTGGTCGCGGTCGAGCACGCGGACGGGGCACATAGCGCCGGCGGCGAGCAGGATGCGAGCGCGGTGCGCGTGCTGCGCGCGACGAACGTGCACGCGAGCCCGTTGAAGTTCGAGATCGACCCGAAGGAGCTGCTCGACCTGTATCTCGGGATTGAGGCCGGCGGGCACGAGCTCGGTGCGGTCTACCACTCGCACGTGCGCAGCCGCCCGTATCCCTCCCAGACCGACATCAACTTCGCCGCCAACTGGCCCGGCCTCGAGTGGGTGATCGTGGGCCTAGCGGACGGCGAGCCCGATGTTCGGTGCTATTTGATCGAGGATGGCGCCGTCCGGGAGGTAGCGCTCCAGGTGCAGTGATGGGCCCCGAACCCGACGCAGACCACCTCCTGTGCCCGTCGTGCGGGCGGGAGCACCCTCCGAGTGATCGCTTTTGCGCCTCCTGCGGGATGCCGCTGGTCCATCCCCCCGGCGCGACCGGCGGCGAACCGGGTGAGCGCCGCGAACAGGCGCGCAAGATCAAGCCCCAGTACAGCGAGGGTCGGCTCGTGAAGGTGGCCTACGCACAGAACCTGCCGGAGGCGCAGCTGATCCAAGGACTGCTGCTGGAGGAGGGTATTCCAAGCATGGCGCGGCGCGCGGCCGGTTTCGACGTTCCCGACTTCCTGGCGGCCGGTCCGCGCGACATCCTGGTGCCGGAGTCAGGTGTCGAAGCTGCCCGTGAGACTCTGCAAGCACCGCTCGCGGAGTAGGGCCGAGGGCCTACTCAGATCAGACGAGGACCGGCTGGCCAGCTTCGCTGGCGATCGCCTCGATCTCCTCGCTGGCGCGCTCGAACTCGGCGTCGGAGAGCACGGGCGTGCCCTCGAACGGCAGTTCGCGCTGGAGCTCGACCCAGGTTTGGGAGGCGGCGTACTCGTCCTTGACCTTGACCGTAACCGGCCGCGGAATACGGTAGGTGCGCAGCAGCAGCACGTGCAGCGGCTGCTGGCGGCGCCAGCCTAGACGCCTCTCCGCATAGCTCGGCGTCCACACATAGAACGGGGAGAGCGCGTCGACGCAGCGCGGGTCGGTGATCGTGAAGTGTCCGGCGACCTCGGCCCACGCACGGATGCGCACGCGGTCGGGCTGCTGGATGGGAACGCCGGCGTTGAACGCGTGCAGCGGCGGCTCGCCGTCGCTCCAGACGCCCTCCTCGAGCGCCCGACGCAGCTCGGGCTGGTGGGACTCGCGCACGAGGTCGCCGCTCTGGTTGTCGAATGTCGGATACAGGAAGAAGCGCTCATGGGCGAGCCGGAACGGCTTGCCGGGTTCGCGCAGGACGCCCTTGCGGAGCGTCAGCAGCTGCTCGCCTTCCGCGAGGGCGCGGACGGTGACGGCCCATTCTTTGAAAGCAATTGGCATGGGTTGACCGGGGATGATTGAGGGGGGAACGTCTTGATATGTGCGCTACTTGCCGTCCGCCACAACAGGACGGCTGATCATTAAAAGATACGAAATCCTGGCGGAAATCCCAAATCCCCTGCAAATGCAGGCTTTTTCTGGCGATATGTGCGCCGATAAACCCAAAACGGGCCTGTGAGCGAGGCTCGGGGGCGTCAGAGTGGCGTGATTCGGGTGGCCATTTGGCCGGTGGGCTCGCCGCACGCCATGATGCCCATGTTTCGTCCGGGCGTCCTGATCGCTGGCGGCGTCGCCAGTCCACACCTTCGTGCGGACGTAGGGCGACGGAGCGTGTCGCGGCGAACGTTAGCCTTGGAAAGACCGCTTTCCGTCTTACACGAGAAAAGAAAGCAAATCCAATTTCGTTTCCAAATCGTCTAGACTTGGCAAGGTTTCTTTCTAAGCCCCAAATACATGGACCCCTCTAGCTTTGTCGCCAATGCTCCCGGTCGCCTCGTCAGGCACGACGGCAACGTGGCCTTCGTGCCCGCACCCCTGCCGCCCCCGCTGGACTTTCCTCCCGAGCTGGTCACAGACCTAAGCAAGGCCGCTGGCTGCATTGGCCTACTCGCGGGTACGGGGCGCAACCTCCAGAATCCGACCTTGCTCATCGGGCCATATCTTCGCCGCGAGGCCGTCTTAAGCTCGCGGATCGAGGGGACGATGAGCACGCTCGCGGACCTGTACGAGGACGAGGCAACGGGCAGCGCCAGGGGCGATGTCCGCGAGGTCCGCAACTACCTCACGGCACACGAATACGGACTAAAGGCCCTTGAGGGGCTGCCGCTCTGCCTTCGCCTGCTGCGAGAAGTCCATGAACGCCTCATGCGAGGGGTCCGTGGCCATGAGCGCCATCCCGGGAGTTTTCGTTCCTACCAGAACTGGATCGGCCGCGACCCGGGCGCACCGATTGAGGAGGCACGGTATGTGCCGCCGCCGGTGACCGAGATGCAGACCGCGCTCAGTGACTTCGAGGACTTCTTGCACGACCAAACGCTGCCGCCGCTTATCGTCGCCGCGCTCGCCCACTACCAGTTCGAGGCCATCCACCCCTTCGGCGACGGGAACGGGCGCGTCGGAAGGCTGCTGATATCGCTGCTGCTACACGAGCGGGGGCTCCTCCCGCAACCGCTGCTCTACATCTCGGCTTACTTCGAGCGAAGCGGAGCCGAATACTACGATCGTCTGCTCCGTGTCAGCACCCACGGCGACTGGCACGGGTGGCTCACCTACTTCTTGAAGGGCGTAGCGATCCAAGCTCAGGCCGCGGTGGATGACGCGGAGCGCCTTCTCGATTTGCAGGCCCGCTATCACGAGCTTCTTTCCAAGGCGCGGGCTCGGCAAGCGGCCCATCGGCTCGTAGATCAGCTCTTCATGAACCCCTACATCGCGGCCCCTCGCGCTGCCAAGGTCTTGAAAGTGTCGGCTCCAACCGCGCGCGCGGCCATTCGAGACCTCGAAGCACAAGGAATACTGCGCGAGATGACCGGCCGCAAATGGGGCCAGCTCTTCCTCGCTGGCGCGATCCTTCAAGCAGCCCGTGGCAGCACAGAAGACGAGTCGGACTGACCGCGACTAGGGAGCGAAGACTGCGCCAAAGCACCCCACTGACTGGCCCGTCAGCCAGTCGTTTATGGGTTTGTCAGCGCACACATCGCCCCTTTTTTTGGGACGTGCGCTCATCCGCACAGATTGAAAGGTCACTCAGGCCCTGCTGTCTTTAACGGACCGTGGGCCGGCGGTCTCTACCGGGCGGCCAATGCCCGTTTGCCGCATAACCGTCAGGCTGCCGCGAGCTCCCGGTCCTCGGTCTCCGCGAGGTGCTGATGGGAGGGGCAGTAGCCGTTGTGTGACAGCGGAACGCGCTGGCAGGCCGAGCCCTTGCGGGTGGTCGCGCGGCATTGTGGCATCTGACCGCTGACGGCCGTGTAGGCCGCGACCGGGTTCTCGGCGAGGTAGCGCTCGGCGTAGCCGATGTACCGGTTGACGACACGGTGGACGTGGCCTTGCTCGCTGATGGCGAAGTATGTGCGGATGTCGCAGTAGAGCGTGCGCGCGGGGTTGGCGAAGTAGTGGCGGTCGGTCGCCATCCGCTCGACGACGGCCTCGCATGCGCGCAGGACCTGTCCGTGATCGGCGCTCGAGCTCGCGCCGTGCTGGAGCGGGAGGATGCGGGGCGCGAGCTCTCTGTAGATGGCCCGGCTGAACTGGTACATGGCGTGTCTCCCTCTCGTGGTCGATCTCTCTTGACTTTGAGCACGCCCGCCGTATCCAAAGACTTCGATCGTCCCCCCTTCATTCATCCCATACAACACCCCCCGTACCAGAAAAGATGCGGTGTTGCGCAGGTCCTCATTCAGGTCTAGTCCCACCTCTCCCAGGAGACCTCGTCCTCGCCTGGGACGACCGCGTGGCGGTGATCCAGCGCGGGATCCCGTGCTGGGTGGTCCACGCGCAGGTGCGCGCCGCGACTCTCGGTTCGCGCGAGCGCGCACTGCGCGATCAGGCGGGCCAGGGGGTGGGGATCGGCCAGGAGCCGGCTCAGACCCTCGCCCGTGCGCTCGATGCCCGCGTCGCGCCACAGGGCCGTGCGCGTCTCGGGCGTGGCCAGGGGGGGCGCGGGAATGGCTCCCAATGCGCGGGTCTCCTCCGCGGAAGGCGTCGCGGGGGTGGGCTCGGACAGGGCGGCGGCGACGGCGCGGCGCGCGAACACGAAGCACTCGCTGAGTGAGTTGGAGGCAAGGCGGTTGGCGCCGTGCAGACCCGTGCAGGAGACCTCGCCGACGGCATACAGGCCCGGCACGGACGAGCCCGAGTTCAGATCCACGGCGATCCCGCCCATCGCGTAGTGAGCGGCCGGCGCCACCGGCACCAGCTCGCGCGCGGGGTCGAGACCGGCCTCGCGCAGAGCCGCGACGACGTTGGGGAAGTGGGCGGGGTCGATCGCCCGCATGTCGAGGCCGACTGCGCTCGAGCCGGTTTCGCGCAGGCGGGCCTGGATTGCGCGGGAGACCTCGTCGCGCGGCAGGAGCTCTTCGACGAAGCGCTCGCCTGTGCTCAGATCGTGCAGCGTGGCGCCCTCGCCGCGGATGGCCTCGGTCACGAGGAAGCCTTCGCGTCCGGGCACGCCGATCGCCGCGGTCGGGTGGAACTGCAGCAGCTCGAGGTCGGCCAGTTGCGCGCCGGCGGTGTGCGCGAGCAGCAGTCCGACGCCCTGTGAGCCCGGTGGGTTGGTCGTGCGCGCCCACAGCGCCGCGGCGCCGCCGGTCGCGAGGATGACCGCGCTCGCGGACACGATCCGTCCGTCCTCGCACGCAAGCCCGCGACAGCGGTTCGCGTCGATCCACAGCGCCCGCGCGCGGGCGCCCTCGAACACAGTGATCAGCTCCTCGGCCGCCGCGAGCGCCGAAAGCTGTCTGACGACACGCCGCCCGGTGGCGCTGCCGCCGGCGTGGACTATGCGCCTGATCGAGTGCCCGCCCTCCAACCCGAGCGCGAGGCGGCCGAAGCGGTCGGCGTCGAAGCGCACGCCGAGCGACTGGAGATCGGCGACGCAGCCGGGCGCCTCGCGCACGAGGATCTCCGCGGCCGAGCGCCTGACCAGATCGCGCCCCGCCAGCTCGGTGTCCGCCAGGTGCCGCTCGGGGCTGTCGTCCGCGGCCAGGGCGGCGGCGAGGCCGCCCTGCGCCCAGTAGCTCGCGGTCTGCGCAAGCGGGGTCGCCGAGACGAGCAGGACGCGCGCTCCCTCGCGTGCGCCGCACAGCGCCGCATACAGCCCGGCCGCGCCGGCGCCGACGACCGCAATGTCGGCCGTCGTCAGATCGGCCGTCGGCGTGGACCGCTGGGGGATGGAGGGCATCGCGATGGAATCGACCGGCGACGGCGGACGGAGACTATTTTTTCGTGCGCGGCTCAAAACCGGCTTTGCGCAGCGCTTCTTCGGCGGCGGTCGAGCTCCTGCTCGTTGTCGGGGTGGTCGTGCTCGGCGTCGTCGTGGGGGCCGTGGTTCCACCGGGCGTGATCGTCGTGGGCGTGCCCGGTGTGACGGCGCCCGTGGTGGGCGCAGTCGTTGCGCCGGGAGCGGGCGTCGTGGGAGTGGCGGCGGTGATCGTCGTCGTGACGGCGGGAAGCGTCCTCGTCGTCCCGGGGCCGCCGCTGAGTCTGACGAGCGCGGCGGCGAGCACGCCGAGCGCCAATACGGCGATCACGGCGATCGTTACGATCGGGGCCCTCCAGTTCGTCGGTGCGGCCAGACGTGTACGTGCCGCCGCGCCGCAGCTCAGGCACCACTCCTGCGCCGGATCGAGCGGAGCGCCGCACAGCGGACAGGCCGCGTCCACGGGCGGCGCCTGGCTTGGGAGAGGAGTGCTGGGCGGCGGGGCGGCGACGCTCAAGGCGTTTGTGCAGGTGGGCGGACGATCTCGGTCGGCTGGTCCATCGTCGGTGCGGGCCCCGCCGGCTGAGTGCTCGCAGTGGGCACGGGGACCGCAGGGGCCGACACTGGGGTGGGAGCTGGAGCTGGAGCGGGGGCCGGGCTAGGAGCGGGAGCGGGGCCAGGAGCGGGAGCGGGAGCCGGGGCGGACGTCGCCGTGGAAGGGCCGGCCACGGGGCGCTCGGCGCGAAGGTCCATCGCCAGGCCGCAGTTGGGGCAGAAGCGGTCGTCGCTGCCGTGAATGGCTGCGCAGCGCGGACAGGCTGCGACGCCCGCCTCGCGCAGGACGGTTACGGGCCGGTGCTCGGAGAGGGTCGCTTCCAAGGCGCGCAGCTCGCCGTCGATGCGCCCGATCGTCTCGAGCTTGGCGAGGACCAGCTCGTCGTTTCGCCGGCCGAAGCGGTGCAGGTCGAACACGAGCCCGCCAAGGTCGCGGTAGGCCAGCTCTCGAGCCTTGCGCAGGAAGCGCATGCGCCGGCGCATGCGCCCGCGCTCGCTGAATCCGGGCGAGCCGGCCGCCGCGTCCTCTACCGCGGGCGTCTGCTCCTCCGTCGCCTGACTGGTGGCTTGGGCATACTCCATAGGACCTACCCATGCTATCCGGCGTCGCGGAGGGCGGCGCGCCAGGCCGCGAGCACCTGTTCGGCCATGCGCAGCGCCGAGAACGGCTCGGCGTGGGAGCGCCCGGCTATACGGGGGTCTGGGTTGCGCAGATGGGGAGCCAGCGCGTCGCGCCAGGCATCGAGCTCGAACGGAGCGCACAGCGTGCCGGGCACGTCGCGCAGCGCCTCTGGATGGACGCCGACGGGCGTGGCGAGCACGGGGACGTCGCAGGCCAGCGCCTCGAGCACGGCCAGCCCGAAGCCCTCGCGCGCGGAGGGGACGAGCACGGCGTTGGCTGCGTTGATCCACAGGGCGATGAGCTCGGGCGCGACGGAGTAGAGGGCGCGCAGTTCGACGTCGGCGTCGCGGGCCAGGGCGAGTGCGTGGTCGTAGTGCTTCTCCGGACGTGAAGGGCTGGCGAGGAACAGCAGGAACGGCTCGTCGGGGTCCAGAGCCAGCTCTGCGCGGGCGTCGGCGCGGGGGATCGGATGGAAACGGACGAGGTCAACACCGCACGGCAGGATCTGCGCGCGCTCGCGACCGACCGGCAGGCGCTCCGCCAGTTCGGCGGAGGCAGCGGCGAGAATGTCCATGCGCGGGATGACACGGGCGGTCAGACGGCGCGTGCGGGGATGGCTGAGGTCAGTGCCGTGCACGGTCAGCGCGCGCACGCGGGCACGAACCGCGAGCGCAGGCCATGCGGACAGGCCGAAGTGGGCGTGGACGACGTCGAGGCGCTCACGCCCGTAGCGGCGACGCATCTCCCAGGCGCCGCGTACGAGCGAGTTCGCGCCTGGGGCCATCTCGAACAGCTGCGCCTCGACCCCATCCAGGCGGCGCAGCGCGTCGACCTGGTCGCGTACGAAGCGCCCGCGCGCGGGATGGGCGCCGTCGGGCAGCATGTTCGAGACCACGAGCGCGCGCACGGCGTTGACGGTAGCGCTCGACCCTGTGGAATGATGGCCCGCATGAACAGCGGCCTCAGCGGATCGGACGCGCCGGAGCGGCCGGCCGGCCGGGACCCCGGGGCGCGGCCGATCGCCGTGTTCGACTCGGGCGTGGGTGGGCTGACCGTGCTGCACGAGCTGCTGGTGAGGCTGCCGCGCGAGGACTACATCTACCTCGGCGACACCGCCAGGTTTCCCTATGGCCAGCGCGAGCCACTCCAGATCGAGCGATTCGCCGCGGAGATCGCCGAGGAGCTGCTGCACCGCGGCGCCAAGCTGCTCGTCGTCGCGTGCAACGCCGCCACCTCGGCTGCGCTGCCCAGTCTCACGGCGCGCATGCGCCAGACGACGCTCGGCGTCGACGTGTTGGGTGTCGTCAGGCCCGAGGCCATGCAGGCGGTCGTTGCCACCCGCAGCGGGCGGATCGGGCTGCTGGCGACTCCCACGACCGTTGCCAGTGGCGCGTACGAGCGGGCGATCGCCGCGGTCGACCCGCACGTGACGCTGCATGCGGTGCCATGCCCGACGCTGGCGTCGATCATCCAGGCGGGCGAGCAGTTCGACGCGCAGGCTGTGGCCACCGTCCGCGCGGCGTGCGAGCCATTGCGGGCAGCGAGCGTGGACACGGTGATCCTGGGCTGCACCCACTATCCGCTGATCAGCTCGATGCTGCAGCGGATCCTCGGTCCGGATGTGACGCTCGTGACCTCAGGAGCCGCTCTCGCGCGTCAGGTCGAGCACGCGCTGAGCACGCGCAATCTGGGCCGGCCCGCCACCGCGCTCGCCAGCGGTGGGGCCGATCGGTCGCGGACGGAGGGCGAGGGCGAGTACCGGTTCCTGTGCACGGGTGATGTGGAGGCCTTTCGCGAGCTGGGTACACGGTTCCTGCAGATGCCTCTGGGCGAGGTCGAGCACGTCGAGCTGGCGGCCGTGGGGGCGCTCGCGTGAGCAAGCGCAGCTACAACCGCGAGGCGGACGGGTTGCGCCCGACGACGATCGAGCCGGGATTCGTGCGCACGGCGACGGGCTCGGCGCTGATCTCGGTCGGCGAGACGCGCGTGATCTGCACCGCCTCGGCGCAGGAGACGGTGCCGCGCTGGATGATGGGCAAGGGCAGGGGCTGGGTGACGGCCGAGTACGCGATGCTGCCCGCCTCCACGGGCGACCGCAAGCAGCGCGACATCGCCAAGGGGCGGCTGGACGGGCGCAGCGTCGAGATCCAGCGCCTGATCGGACGCTCGCTGCGCGGGGTCGTGGACGTCAAGGCGCTCGGTGAACGGACGGTCTATCTCGACTGCGATGTATTGCAGGCCGACGGGGGGACGCGCTGCGCGTCGATCACGGGCGCGTATGTGGCGCTCGCGCTGGCGTGCGTGAAGTTGCAAGAGAAAGAGAAGCTGCAGACGAGTCCGTTGACGGGCTCGGTCGCGGCGGTCTCCTGCGGGATCGTCAATGGCCAGGCGAGACTGGACCTGGACTATGGCGAGGACTCAAACGCCGAGGTCGACGCGAACGTTGTGATGACGGGGGAGGGAGGGCTGGTCGAGGTGCAGGCCACGGCCGAGCGCACGCCGCTGTCGCGCGCACACCTGGACGAGCTGCTGGCGCTCGCGGCGGGCGGGATCGAGACGCTGCGTGAGCTGCAGGCGATGGCGATCGCCGAGGCGACGCTCGCCACGTGAGGCGGGTCCTGCTCGCGCGATGAACACGCTGCTGCTGGCAACGCGCAACGAGCACAAGCGCCGCGAGTTCGCGCGCCTGCTGGCCGAGCTTCGATCGGCGGGTTGGGAGATCGACGCGCTCCCCGAGGGGATCGAGTTGCCGCCCGAGGACGGGGAGACGTTCGCCGAGAACGCGCTCGGCAAGGCCCGCGCGGCCGCCCAAGCGACCGGCAGGGCAAGCATCGCCGACGATTCGGGCATCGAGGCCGCGGCCCTGGAAGGAGGGCCCGGTGTGCGCTCTGCCCGCTACGCGGGAGAGGATGCGAGCGACGAGGAGAACCTGGCCAAGCTCAGGCGCGAGGCCCCGGTGGACAGCCCACTGGAGTACGTGTGCGCGCTCGCGTACGTGGATCCTGAGACGGGAGTCGAGCGCGTGTTCGAGGGTCGTTGCACGGGAACGCTCGCAGCCGAGCCCAGGGGCGAGCGGGGCTTCGGCTATGACCCGGCGTTCCTGCCCGAGGAGTGGCACGGCGATGAGACGATGGCCGAGCTGAGCGACGGGCAGAAGGACCAGATCAGCCACCGCGGCCAAGCGGTGAGGAGCCTGATCGCGTGGCTCAGTCCTAAAGCAGGTTGATCGCCGCCGCGCCCGCCACCGCTGTGGAGAGACCTGCGTAGCCGTTGTAGCCGGCGAGCAGCAGGAACACCGCCGTGAGCAGCGCCACGAACACGGTCAGGCTCCAAGCGACGCGTTCGAATGTCATCGGCCCACATTCTCGCCGATCCGCAGGTCGGCATCCCCTCCCGCCGACGGTCAACCGTCCGCATGCGCTGTTAGCGTGATCGCAAAGCCGTTACGAACGAGGAGGACGATGTGACGAAGTCCGAGCTGGTTGACCAGGTGGCGGATCGGAGCGGTCTGACCAAGGGCGAGGCCACGCGTGCGATCGACGCGGTGCTGGGCACCGTCGAGGACGCGCTGCGGCGCGGCAGCGAGGTCACGCTGTCCGGATTCGGCAAGTTCCACGTAGGGGAGCGCGGGGCGCGCCAGGGCGTCAATCCGCGCACGGGTGAGCGCATCCAGATCGCCGCCTCGCGGGTTCCGCGGTTCACCGCGGGCAGCGGCCTGAAGAACGCGGTGAAGAGCCGCTGAACGCCTTTGGCGACACGCTCGCCGCACGTGTCGCCGGGCGCGAGTCTCAGATCGTGCTCGGGCTCGACCCCGACCCGAGCACGCTGTGGCCCGGGTCGGGCGAGCCGCTCTGTACCGGCGGCGCGCCGCCGGTTGCGGTGGCGGGGTCCGCGGGGTCGGACGCCGCGTCCTCCGCCGAGCACAGGGCCGCGAGCGCGGTCGAGGCTCACTGCCGCGCGCTGATCGACGCCGTCGCGCCGGCGTGCGTCGCGGTCAAGCCCCAGCTCGCCTGCTTCGAGCGGCTGGGCGCCCCTGGCAGGACCGTGCTGGACGCCGTCGTGCGGCACGCCCACGACGCCGGGCTGCTCGTGATCGCCGACGGCAAGCGCGGTGACATCGACGTGAGCGCTCGGGCCTATGCCCAGGCGCTGTTCGGCGGCGTGTCCACTCCGTTCGGGGATGTGGCCGGGCTGGGCGCGGACATGGCGACCGTCAACCCGCTGATGGGCTCAGACGCCGTCGAGCCGTTCGTGCTGGCCGCGCGCGCGGCCGGCGCCGGCGTGCTGCTGCTCGTGCGCACGTCCAACCCGGGCGCCGCCGACGTCGAGGATCTCGAGCTCACTGGGGGAGGCGCCGTATGGGAGCGGCTGGCCGGGCTCGTGGAGGAGCTGGGCCAGCCCGGCATGGGGGAGGACGGCCTCAGCGACGTCGGCGCCGTCGTCGGCGCCACCGCCCCCGGACACCTCGCGCGAGCGCGCGAGCTGATGCCCCACGCCGTGTTCCTGCTCCCCGGCGTCGGCGCGCAGGGCGGCCGCGTGGAGGACCTCGCCCCCGCGTTCTTCCCCGGTCGTGCGGGCGGTCTCATCACGGCCTCGCGCAGCATCGCCGGCGCTCATCGGACCCGCGGCGGGGACCCGGCCGGTGCGGCCCGTTCCGAGGCTGAGCGCCTGCGCGCGGTAGCCTGGGAGTTGGAGTAGTCTGAACCCGCAATGATCATCACGGTCACGCTCAACGCGGCGATCGACAAGTCGCTCTCGGTGCCGAACTTCCGGCTCGGGCGCCGGCATCGCACCGTCGAGCAGCGCACGATGGCCGGCGGCAAGGGCGTCAACATCGCGCGCACCCTGAAGGTGCTCGGCCAGCCTGTGATCGCGACCGGCTTCGCGGGCGGCGCCACGGGCACGCATATCGTCGAGCAGCTGACGGACGAGGCGATCCTCAACGACTTCGTGCGCATCCGCGAGGAGTCGCGCACGAACACCTCGGTCCTCGACCCTACCAGCGGCGAGCAGACGGAGATCAACGAACGCGGCCCGTCCGTGTCCGAGCGCGAGGTCGAACTGTTCGCGGACAAGCTCCTGTATCTCGCGCGCGGCGCCGCGATCGTCGTGTTCGCCGGCTCGCTGCCACGGGGCGTCACCCCCGAGATCTACGCTTCGCTGATCCATGATCTCGCGCGGATGGAGGTCACGACCGTGATCGACACCGACGGCGAGCCGCTGCACCATGCGGTTCGCGCCGAGCCCGACGTCGTCTCGCCCAACGTGCTCGAGGCCGAGGAGCTCGTCGGCCACGAGTTCGCCGGCGAGGAGGAGCGCTCGATGGCTGTGCGCGAGATCGCCGCGCTCGGTCCCCGCGAGGCGATCATGACGCTCGCCGACGGCTGCTTCGCGCAGGTGCTCGTCGACGGGCGCCCCTCACTGAAGCGCGCGCGGATCGAGCCGCGCGAGCCTGTCGCCAAGCGCGGCTCGGGCGACGCCTTCCTCGCCGGCTACGTCGCCGCGCGCTACGAATCGCGCCCCCCCGATCAGTGCCTGCGCTTCGGCGTCGCCTGCGGCGCGGAGTCCACCACTCGTCTCGGCGCCGGCCTGATCGATCCACGCGAGGCGCGTCGCCTGATGGGCGAGGTCGAGCTCACGGAGGTCGAGCCGATCGAGGTTGGCTGAACGGCGCCCTACCCTCCCGCCACGTCGCGGCGCAGGAGCACGAGATAGCCCGCAACCAGCGCCGGGATTCCGTACAGCGCGCAGACCCACGCCGAGTGGGCGATCGGAGCCCAGTCGGTCGGGGTGCGCAGCAGTCCCTGCCAGGCCTGAAACTGTTCGGTGAGCAGATATGGCTTGATGCCTTCGATGCCGGGGATCTGGGCGACGATGTAGAGCAGGATCACGAGTCCCACCGTGCCCACCACTGAGGCGGCGCTGTTGCGGGTGGCGGTGGACAGCAGTACTCCGATCGCGACCACGGTCAGCAGCGGGATCTCATAGCAGGCGTTTGCGGCGAACACCAGCAGTAGGCCTTCGGGCGCGGAGACGACAGAGCCCGAGAACGTGATCACGTGGTTGAACCCCCACGAGGCCACGCCGGCGATCGTCGCCACGGCCGCCGACAGGAACACCGCAATCGCTCCATATGTCATCGCCGCGATCGTCTTCGCGGCGAACACCTGACCGCGATCGACCGAGCGCGTGAGGATCGTCTTCAACGTTCCGTTGCCGTCCTCGGCCGCGACGATGTCCCCCGCAACCAGGGCAGCGATCAGCGGCAGCATGAACGCCGCCATGAACAGCAGCATCAGCACCGGGGTGGCCAGCCCCGACTGGGTGATGTGGGAGGCGAAGATGTTGCCCCGACCGCGGCCCTGATGTTGGTGCAGGTTCTGGACGACCACGAAGATCAGTGGCAAGAGCACCGCCAGGCCCAAGCCCAGATAAGTGCGCTTTTGCGAGACGAGCTTGCGCACCTCCCAGCGCCAGACGATCAGCGTCGATGGGCGCCGCGCGTGGCCGATGCCGGGCGCCTGCGCGACAGGTGGGGCGAGGTGGGAGGAGGCGGCAGCGCTGCTCATGCGGCTGCTCCCGAGAGGTTCGCTGTCTCGGGATGGGCGCCATTGCCCTCGGTCAGCCGGAAGAACAGGTCCTCGAGCGTCGCCAGCTCCGGCGTCAGCGTGAGGATCCCCACGTTCGCCTTCGCCAGGGCGAGCGACAGCGCGCCGACGTCGGACTCCTGCGCCTGGAACGTCAGGCCGACCCCGCCGTCCTGGCGCGGCGCCCCGCCATCCTGGTGCGGCGCCCCGCCGTTCGTGGCGTGCTCGATCCCGGGCTGCGCGCGCAGCACCTGAAGCGCGCGCGCGTCGTCGGTGCTGCGCAGCCGGTAGCCCGCTCCGCCCTGGCGGCGCAGGTCCGAGAGCGCGCCCTCGTAGACCACGCGTCCACGGTCGACGATCGCCACACGGTCGCACAGCTCCTGCACCTCCGGCAGCTGGTGGCTGGAGAGCAGGACCGTGATCCCTTCGTCGGCGAGCCGGCGGATCAGCGTGCGCATGTCGCGCATCCCCGCCGGGTCAAGTCCCGTCGCGGGCTCATCGAGGATCAAGAGGCGCGGACGGCGCAGCAGCGCCGCGGCTATACCCAGGCGCTGGCGCATGCCGTGGGAGTAGCCACCGACCCGGTGCTCGGCTCGCGGGCTCAGCTCGACCACCTCCAAGACCTCGGCGATTCGTCCCTTCGCGCCGGCGCCGTCAAGCGCGGCGAGCAGCTCCAGGTTGGTGCGCGCGCTCAGATACGGGTAGAACCGCGGCGCCTCCACGAACCCTGCCACGCCCTCCAGCGCGCGCGCGCCCACGCGCATCGGGTCGCGCCCGAACAGCTCGACGGCGCCCTCGGTCGGCATGATCAGACCGAGGGCCATGCGCAGCGTCGTCGTCTTGCCCGCGCCGTTCGGGCCCAGGAACCCGTACACGTCGCCGGTGTGGACGTTCAGGTCGATGTGATCGACCGCCACGACCTCCTTGTAGCGCTTGACCAGTCCTCTGGCGCGTACCGGCAGGGCTTCGTCGGCGTCCACCGCGACCGGCGGCGCCTCCTCGGCCACGCTACAGGCCTCGGGCGACCGCTTCGACCGCCGCCGGACCGACCGCTCCGGCGAGCAGATAGCGCACGCCGGAGCGCTCGAAGCTGAGCAGCGTGCCCAGCTCCGTCGGCAGCTCGGTCGCTTCGACGCCGTTGATCTTGACCTTCTGCAGGCCTTCGGGCAGCGCCGGTTCTTTGCCGGCGCTCGCTTTCGTCTTCTCTTCGATCACCGCGATCGTCGACAGACCGTGACCGTCGGCGCTCACGTGCGGATGTTCGCCGCTGTGGCCGGATTCACCGGAGTTGGAGGGGTGCTTGTGCGGGAGGACGACTTCTTCGACATGCGCGTTCGCCGGGGGCGTGAATTCGAACACCGACGATTCGACCGGGCCGTAGCTGATTTCGGTGGCCGCCAGTTCAAGCGCGGGCGAGGAGCTGGTCGAGGAGTAGATCGCCGCGCGCAGCGGCACGCCGTGGACGGCGTCCCAGGAGAGCTCCGCGCCGCCGAGCAGGCTGCCGGTTTCCTTGGGCGTGACGCGTACCGTGTACGCGGCCTGGCCGGCGACGTCGGTCGGCGTTGCGCCGGATACGTTCGCGTGCTCGCTCAGGTGCGAGATCGCTTCTTCGATCTTGGTGACACTCGGGGGTTCGTGGTCGCTCGTGCCCCCCGGTCCGGTGCCGCCGCCCGCCGAGCCCGATCCCCGGCCCGAGCCGGCTTCGTGAGCGGGGGGCGTGTAGCGGTAGAGCGTGTTCGACGCCGCGTCGTACATCGAGACGGTGTGTCCGTCGTAGTAGATCTGGGTGTCGCCCTTTTCGGACTGCAGTTCCAGGCGCATGCGCCCGGCCTTTGAGATCCACAGCCGCCCGGAGGCCCCGGTCAGCAGCGGGTTGGAGGACAGCTCCCCGGCACCGCCGGCGCTACCGCTGGCCAGGTTGGCGCCTTCGAGCAGATGGTCGGTCAGCTGCACGCGCGCGCTGACCCCTTCGACCGGAGCTGCCGTCAGCGCGCCGCGGACCGCGTCGGCGAGCGGCTCGGGTGGTGGCGTGGGTCCCGTGCCCAGCGCGAAGGCGAGCGCGGTCGCACCGATGCCGATGACGACGACCAGTCCGCATAGGAGCAGCAGGCGCGACAGGGGCAATCTGCGAAGGAGATAGGTCATGCAAACTCCACCTCCAGAGTAGCGCCGCAGCTTTGCGCCAGGCTAAAGGCTGGGGCTCGGATCGTGAGAGTGCTCTCACGATCGTCTCCGTGCCGGCGGGCCGCGGCGTCAGGCAGCGCCTCCGGAACGTTGGGCGGCGCCTACCGACCGTCGGGCCGCGGCAGACGATATTGTCCCCGCCTACATGAGCTCCGACCGCCCCCCGCAGACCGAATCGAAGGCCAGCCAGCGCGCCATCAAGATCGGGATCGCGCTGGTGTTCGCCTTCGGTCTGATCGTGCCCGGGTTCGTGCTCGCGTCCAACGCCGAGAACAAGGCGAGCGTCGCGGTCGGCGTGCATCTGAACGCCGAACAGCAGAAGGGCCGTGAACTGTTCGCGCGTACTTGCGTCTTCTGCCATACGCTGAAAGCGGTCAACTCGGTCGGTCGCACTGGGCCGAACCTCGATGTGCTCGTTGGCGGCATTCCATCCGTGGCCGCACGCAGAGCGCTGGTGCTGAGCACCATCCTCGAAGGTCCCGCCCTCGGCAAAGGCAACATGCCGGCACTGCTGTATCAAGGCAAGGAAGCCGAAGACGTCGCGTCTTTCGTAGCCGCGGTCGCCGGCCACTGATCCCTCAGGCCCTCAGGCGCGCACTTCCATCCGGGCCGCTCGGAGTCTTCATCGGTTTGGCCAACCGTCGATAGCGGCTGGGAAGGCCATCTACTAAGGTCCGCGCGATGGCCGAGCAGTCGAAGCCAAAACTGGAGCAGGCGCAGAGCGCGGATGACGTCAAGGCGATCGTGGCCGAGCACGACATCCGGTTCATACGGTTCTGGTTCACCGACATCCTCGGGCAGTTGAAGTCGTTCTCGATCAACGTGGCCGAGCTCGACGACGCGTTCGAGGCGGGGATGGGGTTCGACGGCAGCTCGATCACCGGGTTCAACGCGATCGAGGAGTCCGACATGATCGCGATGCCCGACCCGAGCACGTTCGCGGTGCTGCCCTGGCGCCCGGAGGAGCAGGGCGTGGGCAGGATGTTCTGCGACGTCGTCACGCCCGAGCGCACTCCCTACGAGGGCGACCCGCGCCACGTGCTGCGCCGCGCGCTGGAGCGCGCGCACGCGATGGGGTTCGACACGTTCAACGTCGGTCCCGAGCTCGAGTACTTCCTGTTTCGCGACTCCCGCTCCACGGAGGTGCTCGACGAGGGCGGCTACTTCGACCTGACGACGCTCGACGCAGGTTCGGACGTGCGCCGCGAGACGGTGCTGGCTCTGGAGCAGCTCGGGATCCACGTCGAGTACACCCACCACGAGGTTGGTCCGTCACAGCACGAGATCGACATGCGTTACTCAGACGCCCTGAAGATGGCCGACGACTGCATGACCTACCGGATCACGGTCAAGGAGTACGCGATGAAGTACGGCTGGCATGCGACGTTCATGCCCAAGCCGCTGTTCGGCGAGAACGGTTCGGGCATGCACACTCACCAGTCGCTGTTCTCCGCCGGTAAGAACGCGTTCTACGATCCCGACGATCAGTACTACCTGTCAGACGTCGGCAAGGCCTTCATCGCCGGCCAGCTCAAGCACGCGCGGGAGATCTGTGCGGTGTTCGCACAGTGGGTCAACTCGTACAAGCGCCTCGTGCCCGGGTTCGAGGCGCCCGTGTATGTGGCCTGGTCGCGGCGCAACCGCTCGGCGCTCGTACGCGTGCCGCTGTATCACCCGGGTCGCGAGCGTGCGACGCGGATGGAGCTGCGCTGCCCCGATCCCGCGTGCAACCCATACCTGACTTTCGCGGCGCTGCTGCAAGCGGGGCTCGAGGGGATCGAGAAGGGCTACGAGCTCCCGGAGCCGATGGAGAAGAACCTGTACCACCTGTCAAACGAGGAGCGCCGTCGTCTCGGCGTGGAGCAGCTGCCCGAGTCGCTCGGCGAGGCGATCGAGCTGGCGGCCGAGTCCGAGCTGCTGCTGCGCACGCTGGGCGAGCACATGTTCAATCGCTACGTCGAGATCAAGCGCCAGGAGTGGGACGACTACCGCGTGCAGGTCACCCAGTGGGAGCTCGATCGCTACTTGTCGATTCTGTAGACCCGATTTGCTGGGGGGTCGGTTGCTGTGGTTTTGAGGCCAGGACGAACATTTTCGGCGTCTGCGCCGAAAAATGTTGCGATCCTGTCCTCTACTCGGTCGCCCCTGTAGATGGCACCGCGCACGCGATCGGGCGGGCCGGGGCGAAGTGCCAGTGCAGCGCCTGCAGCGCGTGGCCGAACGAGGTCGGATGGCGCGGAGCGATCGGCGCGAGCAGGTGCAGGACCGAGATCGCGTGGCGTTCGTACTCGGCGTTGCCGGTGAGCTGGGACAGGCGCAACAGGCCCATCGCCGCGCTCGACTGTCCGGCTGGGATTGGCGTGTCCTCCAGGTCCTTGCGCCGGGCGATCAACTGCTCGCCGTCGGAGGCGGTTGAATAGAAGCCGCCGCGTTCGGGATCGGCAAATTTGGCGATCAATGTGTCCGCGAGCGTCGTCGCCTCCGTGAACCAGCGCTCCTCGCATGTAGCTTCGAACAGCACGATCAGCGCCTCCAGCAGGTGTGCGTGATCCTCCAGATACGCGTTGATCTTTGCCCGGCCGTCGTTGTAGGTGCGCAGCAATCGGCCATCCGGGTCGCGCAGGTCGCGCAGCACGAACTCGGCGCAGGCTACGGCCGCGTCGATGTAACGCGCCTCCTCGAGCTCGGCGCCGGCCTCGGCGAGCGCGGCGATCATCAGCGCGTTCCATGAGGTCAGGCGCTTGTCGTCCAGCCCTGGGCTGGTGCGGCGTTCGCGGACCTCGAGCAGACGGTCGCGAATGCGCGTCCGCGTGTCATCGTCGGGGCGTTGGCCCGTGCCTTGGAGCACGTTCAGCCCCGGGGCCGGATGGTGAGGATCGACGAAGTTGCCCTCCTCGGTCGCGCCGAACCACGCGATCGCGGTGTTCGCGTCCTCGCTGAGAGCGTCGTGCAGCTCAACGACCGTCCACACGTAGAAGCGTCCCTCGACGCCCTCCGAGTCGGCGTCGAGGGCCGAGTAGAACCCGCCCTCGGGGCCGCGCATCTCGCGCAGCGCCCAGTCGAGGGTCTCGCGGCAGACCTCCGCCAGGCGCGGATCGCCGCTTGCCTGCCACCCGTGCAGATACGCGCGCGCGAGCAGGGCGTTGTCGTAGAGCATCTTCTCGAAGTGCGGCACCGTCCAGGCTGCGTCGACGGCGTAGCGGTGAAACCCGCCACCGAGCTGGTCGTAGATGCCGCCGGCGGCCATCGTGCGGAGAGTCTGCAACGCCATGTCGGTCGCGGCGCCCGTAACGGCGGCGTCGCGGATCGGCCCCCCGCCGGTCGAGCTCTCCTCGGCGCCGGCCGCTGGGCGATCGATACGCTCGTCCGGCCGTCGCAACAGCAGCAGCTCCATGACCGACGCCTGCGGAAACTTCGGCGCATGGGTGGGCGAGCCTCCAAATCCCCCATGGCGCGTGTCGAACGCGGCGCGCAGCCCTGCGAGGGCCTCATCCAGCGCGTCTTCGCTCAGCGGCTCGCTCGATGGCTCAAGCAGCGCGCCGCCCGACAGTCGCTCGCGCAGTCGCTCGCCGCCGGCCCTGATCTCCTCACGGCGCTCCGACCAGGACTCGCCGATCGCCTGCAGCACCTGCGTCCACGCCGGCATGCCCGGACGCGGGTCCGGCGGGAAGTAGGTGCCGCCGTAGAACGGCAGCTGCTCGGGGGTGAGGAACACGTTCAGCGGCCAGCCTCCCTGGCCGGTCATGCTCTGGACGGCCTCCATGTACAGCGCGTCCACATCGGGGCGCTCCTCGCGGTCGACCTTCACGCACACGAACTCCTCGTTCATCAGCTTCGCGGTGCGCTCGTCCTCGAAGGACTCGCGCTCCATCACGTGGCACCAGTGGCAGGCCGAGTAGCCGATCGACACGAGCAGCGGCTTGTCTTCGTCGCGAGCGCGCGCGAGCGCGAGCGGCCCCCAGGGGAGCCAATCGACCGGGTTACAGGCATGCTGGCGCAGGTAGGGCGAGGTCTCGGCGGCGAGCGCGTTCGGCATGTCCGGCCAGATTACCCGGCGCACGAGGCGTGTTCGCCTCGCGTGGTGCGCCAAGACCGGAGCGCCCCGGGATGTTCTCGCCGTCGCGGCCTCAGCGCACGTGGGCGAGGCCGGGCAGCGGGAAGGAAACCCTGCCAGTCGGCCATTCGCTCTCGCCGCTGCCGCTCGCCCGCGCGAGCTTGACCTTGGCGATGTTCACGTCGAAGCGCTTGCCGCCGAGCGTGCCGCTGGCGGTGTCGCCGCTGCCGAGCCTGATCGTGCCGGACGAGCCCGCCGAGCCGGAGATGCGGATCGTGGCCGTCTGCAGCTGGCCGTCCTTTACGGGGAACGTCCCACTCAGGCTGACGCCGGGCACGAACGTGAATTCGTGCAGCACCACGGAGGCGCCATCGAGCCGGGCATAGCCTCCGCGCAGGCCGCCGAAGCTCGACCCGACCGGCAGTTCCGCATCGGCCTGCAGCGTCGCGCCGATCACTTGGCGATTGAGGTCGAGGATCGTGTCGAGCACCGCCGCCAGCGTCTGTCCGGGCCTGCCGGAAAGGACGGATGGCGGGCGGATGTAGGCGAGCTTGGTCGGTGTGATCGGCGTGGGGGCGAACGGGTTCTGCGTGGATGTGCACGGCTGGATTGGCTGCCCGCCCGCCCCGCCGCCGAAGAAAGTCTGCACCGCCGCCTCGGCGCAGCCGCTGAAGTCGCTGCCGAGGACCGAATGGCCGGTGAAGGGGACCACCAGCAGCTGTGCGTCCGGGATCCGCGCGGCGACTTCGCGCGCGCCCGACGTCGGCGTGCGCAGGTCCTGCTCGCCGGAGAGGATCAGCGCCGGCACGTCCGGCAGCGGGCTCGGAGCTGGCGGTGGCGGCGAGGCGTCCGGCCAGCTCGCGCAGTCTGACACGAGGCTCGCGTCGAGCGCCGTTGTCGTATCGAACGGGTAGAAGTCCACGCTCGGAATGGCCCGCAGCGCGTTTAGCGCTTCGGCTTGGCGTGTCGACGCGGAGGCCGAGCGCTGCCAGGGAAACGGCAGCTCTTCGCAGGAGGTGTCGATGAACAGCGCTTCGTCGATCGAGCCCGAGTTTTCGGTGGGCCGGTTGGCCGGCACGTTCGGGATCAAGCCCTCCGACAGCAGGTACAGGCGCAGCAGCGGGTCCGAATCGTGGCGCAGGGCCGACACGACCGCTGCGGGCAGCAGCGCGCGCAGGGCCGGGTTCAGGTCGCCCGCCTGCAGGATCCCCAGCAGGCCGGCCTCGCTCATCCGCACGGTATGGCGATGCCCCGAGCCGTCGTAGACGGAGCCGCTGAGGGCGTGCTTGCGCAGCTGGGCGATCAGGCGTGCGAGATCGGCTGTCGGGTTCGATGTGATTCCCGCGCAGGCATCGTTGGAGCAGAGCTCCTTCAGCACGCCCGGGATCGCCTGGAACGTCGCTAGGGAGAACGGTTCGGGGCCGTTGCTCGGGACGACCGAGTCGAGCACGAGCGATTCCACGTACTGGGGGTAGCGTTCGGCGTACTCGAGCGCGACCTTCGTCCCGTAGGACGTCCCGTACAACACGAGCTTTTCGTATCCGCCCGCCTGGCGGATCGCCTCGATGTCTTCGACGGATTCCGGTGTGGTGTAGCCGGCGCGCGCGGGTCCGATCTGCTGTGCGCAGGTGCCGAGGAGTTCGCTGAGCGAGTGGGCGTGTTCGACTTCGCTCGGTCTGGCGAACGCGGGGCAGCTCAACGGGTCCGATTCGCCGGTGCCGCGCTGGTCGAACACGAGCAGGTCGCGAGATCCGAGCGCCGGGCCGATCGCCTTGGCGATGAATTCCCCGAGCCCCAGCGCCGCCTGACCGGGGCCGCCCGCGAGCGCCACGACCGCGCTCCTGCTCGGTGCGGCGCCAGCCTGCTCGAGCTCTATCTTCAATGCGATCGTGCCCGGCGCCAGGCCGTTACGGGTCAGCGGCACGGGCAGGGTCGCGCAGGTGAATCCCACGGGAGCGCCGGCGGCGCAGGGGGTGGGGCTAAGGGACGCGCTCGAGCAGGCCGGCCAGATCGCGAGCGTCAGCACAGGCAGCAGAGCCGCCAGGAGCGAGCGTGAGGGCGGCCTGCGCATCAGTTCTGACAATAGCGGCACTCGCGTCTGGGCTCGCCGCCATCGAACCGAGCGCTGACAGCACCCGCCGGCCGCCCAGCGTGCCCGCCAGCTTGCGATGGGAGTCAAGTCGCAGCGTGCCGTGCGCAGCGGCCGATCCGCCGATGCGCAGCACGACTTCGCTCGAGGTGATCTTCCCGGAGACGGTCACGCCGGGGACGTAGGAGTAGCCGTGGAGCGCCAGCGCCGCTTTCGTCGCTTCCGCCCAGCCGGCGCGCAGGCCGCCGACCCGAAGCGTGCTCAACCCGTTGAGGTCGCCGGACTCCAGCGCGCCGATCGCCCGCACGGCCTCCTGTCGCACGAAGTCCGCCAGCGTCAGCGCCACGGCGTCCAGTGTGCGCCCGGGCAGTCCGTGGCTGCCCCGGGCGGGGGGGACGTCGGACAGGCGCGCCGGCGCCAGCGGCGCCAGCTTGAGCAGGCTCAGGATCTGCGCTCCGCCCGCGCACGGCTTGACCGGAGAGGGCTTGAACAGCGCCTGCAGCGCCTTGTTCGCGCACCCGCTGAGATCGCTGCCGAGAACGGAGTGTCCGACTTCCGGCACGACCACCAGGTGCGAGCCGGGAATCTGCGCGGCTACTTCGCGCGCGCCCGACGTCGGTGTGCGCAGGTCGTCGGCGCCGCTCAGGATCAGCGTGGGCACGCTCGGAAACGGCGCCTGCGTGGGCGCGGGCGCGGGCGCCGTGTACGGCCAGAACGCGCACGCGGGCATGTCGCCGATCGCGAGCACGTTCGCCGGCCCAAAGGGAGCGATCTCACTCGCGGGCAGACCCGCGATCTGCGCCGTGACTTCGGCCAGGCGCGTGGCGGGGCTGGAGGAGCGGTTCCACCCGAACGGCTCCTCTTCGCAGCTGGTCGCGTAGTACAGGGGCGTGTCGAAGCTCTCGCTCGGGCTTTCTTCTTCGCCGCCTTCGCCCCGTTCGGAGGCCGCGTGCAGCAGGCGGGCGAACGGCGCCTCATCGCCATTGGCCGCCGAGCGCACCGCGGCGGGGAATTCCGCGCGCAGCGCCGGTTCCAGATCGCCGGCGATCAGCACATCGAGCAGCGTGTTCGCGGAGAAGCGCAGCGTATGCGCGTGCCCGTCGCCGTCGATCCAGTGGCCATTCAGCGAACCCCCGCCCATCCGCCTGACGAGCTTGTCGAGATCGGCGACCGGTTCGGGCGTGATGTGCGCGCACGCGCGCCGCGCGCACAGCTGGCGCAGCACGCGCGGAATCGCGGCAAACGTCGGCAGGTTCAGCGGTTCCGGCCCGTTCGGCGGCACGACCGAATCGAGCACGAGCGCGGAGACGTGGCCGGGATATGTTTGCGCGTAGCGCTCGGCCACCTTCGTCCCGTAGGACGTCCCGTACAGAACGAGCTTTTCGTATCCCCCCGCCTGGCGGATCGCCTCGATGTCCGCGACGGTATCGGCGGTCGTGTAGTCGGTGCGTTCGGGGCCGATCTGGGCGGCGCATTCGGAGATCTGCGAGCCCGGGGGTCCGCCCGCGCTCAGTTCGAAGCGGTGGCAGGACAGCGGATGCGAGAGCCCGATGCCGCGCTGGTCGAACACGATCAGATCGCGCGTGGCGAGGATCGGGCCGAGCAGCTGGGAGAAGTCTTCGGCGAACGGGATCGCCGCCTGGCCCGGCCCGCCCGCGAGCGCGATCACCGCTTCGTGCGCTTCCCCGACCGGCGCGCGGTGCCGGCGCATCGCCAGCGTGATCGTCCCTGGTTGCGCGCCGCCCGGGTCCAGTGGCACAGTCAGGTGTCCGCAGGCGTATTCGTTGCTTTCCCCGCACGGCGCCCACGCGATCTGAGCCTGTGCGGTGGCGGTCTGAGCGCATGCCCACGCGCTCGTCGCCACGAACATGGCGGCGAGCAGTGCCCTCGATCGCATGGCCGGAATCTAATCGATCTGGTCGACGGCGCGCTAGTGTCAGCCGATCGCCACAGCTCGTGAAATCGTCTCCGCCCCCGGCGCGCCGCCGGCGATCGGCCCTTACAGCCACGCGGTCCGCGCCGGCGGGCTGCTGTTCTGCTCGGGTCAGATTTCGCTCGACCCCGCCACCGGCGAGCTCGTGGGAGCCACCGCGGCCGAGCAGGCGCGCCAGTGCCTGGAGAACCTGCACGCCGTGTGCGAGGCCGCGGACGCCTCGCTGGCGCAGGCGGTGCGTCTGACCGTGTATATGACCGATCTGGGCGCATTCGCCACGGTCAACGAGGTGTATGCCTCGTTCTTCCCCGGCGATCGCCCGCCCGCGCGGGTGACCGTCGAGGTCGCCGGGCTGCCCAGGGGCGCCCTCGTGGAGATCGACGCGATCGTCGCGCTCAGCTGAGCCGGTCAGCTCGCAGCTCCGCTCGCCTGACCTTGCCGCTCGCGGTCTTCGGCAGCGCGCGTGCGAACTCGACGATCCGGGGGTACTTGTACGGTGCGGTCTCGCGCTTGACGTGCTCCTGCAGCTCGCGTCCCAGGGCGGGGGAGGGGTCGTAGCCCTCGCGCAGCACGACCACCGCGCGCACGACCGATCCGCGCTCGGAGTCGGGCGCCGCCACCGCCGCGGCCTCGGCCACCGCCGGGTGCGCGACCAGCGCGGACTCGACCTCGAACGGGCCGATGCGATAGCCGGCGGAGACGATCACGTCGTCTGAGCGGCCCTCGAACCAGAGGTAGCCGTCGTCGTCTTCGCGCACGCGATCGCCCGTGTGCCACGGCCCCCCGGCGCGGCGGTCGCGCACGTGCCAGGCTCCGTCCTCGCCGCGCTCGATCCCCTCGCCGAGGTAGCCGAGGAAGAACGTCGCCACCGTTTCGGGGTCGGCGATCAGCTCGCCGTCGCTCACCGACAGCGCCACGTCCGGCAGCGGCCTGCCCATCGAACCCGGCCGCGCCGGCTCGCCGGGCGCCATCCCGGTCATCTGGCCGGTCTCGGTCTGACCGTAGCCGTCGCGGATCTCCAGATCCGTCGCCTCGCGCCAGGCGCGCTGCACCTCCGGGTTCAGCGCCTCGCCGGCGGCCACCATCGTGCGCAGGCTTCCCAGCGCGGGCAGAGTTGTGCGCTTGGCGATCACGCGGTACTCGGTCGGGGCCATGCACAGCACCTGCACGCCCTCGCGCTCGATCAGCTCCAGTCGCTCGGACGGGTGAAACCGCGCGTCGTGCAGCAGCGCGCCCGCTCCGGACAGCCACGGCGCGATGAAGACGTTGCGCGCGGACTTGCTCCAGCCCGAGGCGGCCGTGCACCACACCAGCTCGCCGGCGCGCGCTCCCAGCCAGTGCGACGCCTGCACGCGCTGACCGTCGAGATAGCGCTGGGCGTGCAGAACCGCCTTGGGCTCGCCCGCGGTGCCGCTCGTGAACGTGATCAGGCACGGGTCGTCCTTCGCCAGCTCGATCGCGGGGGTGGGCTCGGCGGCGAACAGCGACTCGTCTGGCACGAGCACGACCTCGCAATCCGGCCGCGCCGCCTCGAGCTCTGAGCGGTTGCGCTTGTCGGCCACGATCAGCGACGGCTTCGCCACCTCGATGCGCAATCGCAGGTCTTTGGCGCGCAGCTGCTCGGTGCATGGCAGCACGATCGCGCCGATGCGCATACACGCGCACATCGTCATGACCCACTCTGGGCGGTTGCCGATCAGCGTCATCACCACGTCGCCCTCACGGATCCCGCGCGCGCGTAGACCGCCCGCCAGGCGGGCGCTGCGATCGGACACCTCACCGAACGACCACTCGCGCCGGGACCCGTCGCGGGCGAGCTCCACGAGCGCCAGATCTCCCGGCGGGCGCCGGTCAAGGACGTCGCGCGCGAAGTTCACGGCCGTTTCACGCTCCTGTGATCGACGGGCTTGGCGAGGAGTGACAGCGTGCTTGGCGAACGCGGTCCGCTGACTCGGTCTCCCGTCCAAATCGATCCACATCGAGGTGCCATGCGAGCGGAAGTCTGCCACCCCACCGCGCCCAGGTATCCTGCGGGAAAACCCGAACGACCCCTGGAGCGCAGAGAGTATGGCCGTGGCCGACCCGTACACCGAGAAGACCGACGAGCAGCAGGCGATCACCGAGATGGTGCGCCAGTTCGCCGACGAGCAGATCATCCCCAACGCCGAGCACTACGACCACGAGGACTCGTTTCCCGAGCCGATCGTCGAGCAGATGAAGGAGCTCGGCCTGTTCGGGGTGACGATCCCCGAGGAGTACGGCGGCATGGGCCTCGATCTGACGACCTACGCGATGATCGTCGAGGAGCTCTCGCGCGGCTGGATCTCGATCTCGGGCGTGGTCAACACGCACTTCATCGGCTCCTACCTGCTCATGCACTTCGGCACCGAGGAGCAGAAGCAGCGCTACCTGCCGCGCATGGCCACCGGCGAGATCCGCGCCGCCTTCTCGCTGTCCGAGCCCGAGCTCGGCTCAGATGTGCAGGCGATCAAAACCTCCGCTCGCCGACAGGACGACGGCACGTATGAGATCAACGGCCAGAAGATGTGGGTCACGAACGGCCTGCTGTCCTCGGTCGTGTTCACGCTCGTCAAGACCGACCCCGACGCGGACCCCCGGTACAAGGGGATGACGTGCTTCATCTGCGAGAAAGAGCCGGGCGTGGCCGAGAACACCGGCGCGCTCGCCGGCTTGGGCGTCCCCCCAAAGATCAAAAAGATGGGCTACAAGGGCGTCGAGTCGACCGAGCTCGTGTTCGACGGCTACCGCTGTCCGGCAGACCAGATCCTCGGCGGCGAGGCCGAGGGGCTGAACAAAGGGTTCGTGCAGATGATGGACGCGCTCGACCTCGGCCGCGTCAACGTCGCCGCCCGCGGCGTCGGTCTGGCCCAGCGAGCGCTGGAGCTCGCGCTCAAATACTCACAGGAGCGCCGCACGTTCGGCAAGCCGATCTCCGAGCACCAGGCGATCCAGTTCAAGCTCGCCGACATGGCCACCCAGGTCGACGCCGCCCGTCTGCTCGTGCTGCGCGCCGCGCGGATGAAGGACGCCGGCGAGCGCTCTGATCTGGAGGCCGGGATGGCCAAGCTGTTCGCCTCGGAGGCCGGCCGTTTCTGCGCCGAGGAGTGTCTGCGCATCCACGGCGGCTACGGCTACTCCAAGGAGTATGAGATCGAGCGCATCTACCGCGACGCGCCACTCCTTTTGATCGGCGAGGGCACCTCGGAGATCCAGCGCATGGTCATCGGGCGCAAGCTCTTGCAGCGGCACAAGATCTGATGGCGGAGGACGCGAAGACACTGATCGAGACGGCGGTGCGCAACTTCCTTGCAGAGGTGCCGGCGCTCGCGCCGATGAAGCTCGTCGTCGGAGTCGATCTGCGCGGACGCGGCGATGTGCAGCAGTTCCGGGTGCAGTTGCCCGAGCTGCAGGTCACCAAGGACATCGCCGCCGACGCCCGCATCCGGGTGGACATGCGGCGAGAGTTCTTCAACGCGATGGCCCGCGACGCGAAGGTGCCAGACTGGATCGAGGCGTTCACCTACGGCCAGGCCAAGGCCAGCGGCGTCGAGCAGTACATGCGCCTGATCGCCAACGTCGTCGAGAAGCAGCTGGAACGCGCGCATACGCGCAAGGCACATCAGTCCTAATCTATAAGCGCCCGAATCGCCTGTACGAAGGTCTGCCGAAGGCTCAGCGGCTCAGTGGTAAGCGGTCAGCTGCTGCGCCAGAAACGCCAGCGAGGCCAGCAGGAAGATGCACATCACGATCAGCGAGAAGTTTTCATTCATGCTCAGCCAGCTCCTGTCTACAGGATAGGCGACCCGGTCCTCAGACGAGGACGGCGGAGTCGTCGTAGAGCTTGATCACTTCGACCGCAGGACCCGGATCCCACCCACCCGCGGCGTCCAGGCACAGGCGGCAGAGTACGCACTCGTCGAGGTTCTCCTCCACGATCTCCAAGGTGCCGTCGGGCTTCTGGGCAAAGATGTCAACCGGGCAGGCCTCGGTCAGCCGGCGAGCCAACTCGGTGTCGGCAGCCGCCCGGTCATCGACATCGACCGCAATGAAGAGGGCGTCCTTTCTCACGCCGCGCTCCGCTCGGCGAGCTTGGCCTTGACCAGATCGGGAATCTCGTCGATCCGCTGCACCACGGGGATGCCGGCCGCCTGAAGACGGGCGATCTTCTCCGTCGCGCTGTCCTGGATACCCTCGACGATCGTGCCGGCGTGCCCGAACGACATGCCCTGCATCTCCTCGTCGTCCATGAACTTCCCGGCCATGAAGGCGATGATCGGCAGGCGCGAGTTGTTGTCCGCGACCCACTGCGCGAGCTGTGCCTCCATGCGCCCGCCGGGCTCGGTGTAGATCACGATCGCCTGGGTCTGCTCGTCGGCCTCGAAGTACGGCATCAGCTCGGCATAGGTCGAGCCGATGATCGCGTCGCCGCCGATCGAGACCGCCGTGGAGACCCCGAGTCCCGCGGCAGTCAGCGTGGAGGAGATCTCCGTGGTCATGCCGCCGGAGCGACTCATCACGCCGACCGCGCCGGGCTGGTAGGCGACGGCGGCGTTGCGTGCCGGGCCGCCGATGCCGCCCATCTTGGCGACGCCCGGGACGATCACGCCGAGGCAGTTCGGTCCGATGATCCGCGCGCCCTTCATGCCGGCCAGCTCGACCATCATCGCGACGTCGCGGCGCGGGATCCGCTCGGTGACGATCACGATCGTCTTGATGCCCGCGTGCAGCGCCTCGAACACGGCGTCGCGCGTGCCCGCGGGCGGGACGGTGACGACCGAGCCGTCGGGCACCACGCCACCGTTGTGCTCGACGAGTTGCTCGACGGTGTCGAACACCGGCACGCCGTGGACCTCGCGGCCCTTGCGCCCGGGGGTTACGCCGCCGACGATCTTCGAGCCGTAGTCCAGGCACTCGCGCGTGAGGTTGACGGCCTCGCGCCCGGTGATGCCCTGAATGATGAACGTCGTGTCCTGGTCGATCAGGATGGACATGGCTAGACCACCGCGGCCGGGTCGGATTGGATCTTGGCGACCGCGCGACCTGCGGCCTCCCACAGCGAGACGGAGCGGTCGCAGTACTCGATCCCGTAGCGGTCGAGGATCTTGAAGCCCTCCTCCTCCCAGGCGCCGGGGATGCGGAAGATCGCGATCGTCTCGCCGGGGTCCTTGCCGAGCTCGAGGCAGGCCTTGATCACGCCGCGCGCGACGATGTCAACGCGCGTGTTCGAGACGATCGACATCATCACGGCGATCTTCTGCACGCCGTCTTTGCGGAGGACCTCCTTGGCCAGGCCGCAGGCCTTGGCGACGGACGGATTTCCTCCTATCTCGGAGTAGTTGGCGGGCCTGCCGCCCTGCTGGCGCACGGCGTCGGTGAGCGTCAGCGAGCCGCCACCCGCGCCGATCACGAGGCCGATGTTGCCGTCAAAGCCGGTGTCCTTGCCCTGGATGACGCCACGGTGATCGGCGGCATCGATCGCCTTGACGGCCTGCTCGAACGGGGTCGGAGTGTGGCTCTCGCGGGTGCCCTCCTCCGCGCCGATGCCCAGCGCCTCTAGCAGTCCCTTCTGACGCGGCATGCCCTCGTTCTCCATCTCCATGTGCGCGTCGAGCGCGACGAACGAGCCGTCCTTCAGTTGCGCCAGCGGGTTGATCTCGGCGAGCGTCATGTCGTTGTCGAGGAACAGCCGGGCCAGGCGAGCGAGCACCGGCGTGGCGCGCTGCAGGGCCTTGCCGGTGACGCCGGCGGCGGCGATGACCTGCTTGGCCTGGAAGTCGGAGAACGGTTCGAGCGTGGAGAAATGACCACGACCCACATGGTCGGGGTGCTCCTCGGCGACCTGCTCGATGTCGATGCCGCCCATATCGCTGAACAGCATCAGCGGCTTCTTGGCGGTCCCGTCCCAGACGACGCCCGCGTAGTACTCCTGCTCGACCTCCGCCTTCGGATCGACCAGCACGCCGCGGGGTATGTGCCCCCCGATCTCCAGCTGCAATATGTCCCGCGCGTAAGACTCGGCCTGCTCAGGCGTATCGGCGAACTTGACCCCTCCAGCCTTCATCCGCCCGCCGGAGAGCACCTGCGACTTGATCACGGTCGGCCCGCCGATCCGCTGCGCGATCTCGGCTGCCTCGGCCGGATCGGTTGTAAAGCCGTAGTCGGTGACGGGGATGCCGGCGCGCTTGACGATCTCGCGCGCCTCGAACTCGAAGAACCTCATGCGGCGCGGAAGCCTATACGGCGGCGGGGGTGGCAGGCTCGTTCGCCGGCCCGAGCCCGTACGCCTGCGCCAGCTCCGGATCCTTGCGCGCGAGCATTTCCGCGAGCTTGACCATCACCTGGCACTGCTTCCAAGTGGCGTCGTCCTGCATCTTGCCGTCGATCATGTGCACGCCCCGGCCGTCGGGGATCGCGGCGATCACCTTTTTGGCGAACGCGACCTCCTCGGGATCGGGCGAGTAGACGCGCTTGGCGATCGCGATCTGCGCCGGGTGCAGCGACCACGCGCCGACGCACCCCAGCAGGAACGAGGCGCGGAACTGGGTTTCGCAGCCCTCGGTGTCCTTGATGTCGCCGTACGGGCCGTAGAACGGCAGCGCGCCCACGGCGGTGCAGGCGTCGACCATGCGCGCGATCGAGTAGTGCCACGGATCCTGCTGATAGCTGGGGCGGGACGCGTCCGGATCGTCCGGGTCGGGGTCGGCGATCGTGCGGTAGCCGGGGTGCCCGCCGCCCACGCGCGTGGTCTTCATCCGCCGTGAGGCCGCCAGGTCGGCGGGGCCGAAGCTCATGCCCTGGATGCGCGGGCTGGCGGCGGCGATCTCCTCCAGGTTGGCCACCCCCAGATGGGTCTCGAGCACGCAGTGGATCAGCAGCGGGCGCTTCAGCCCGGCTTTGGCCTCCAGCTGCGCGAGCAACCGGTCGGCGTAGTGGATGTCCCAGGGCCCCTCGACCTTGGGGATCATGATGACCTCGAGCTTGTGCCCGATCTCGCTCACGAGCTGGGTGATGTCGTCCAGGAAGTACGGCGAGGCGAGCTCGTTCACGCGCGTCCACAGCGCCGTGTCGCCCAACTCCATCTCCCTGCCCACGCGGATCAGCCCTTCGCGCGCGGCCTCCTTCCTGTCCAGCGGCACCGCGTCCTCGAGGTTGCCGAGCAGGATGTCCACCTTGGCCGCCAGCTCGGGCGTCTTCTCGACCATTTTCGGGTTCGAGAAGTCCATGAAATGAATCATCCGGGACGGCTTGAACGGGATCTCCCGGGCCGGCTCGGGCGCGTCGATGGCGAGGGGCTTGAAGAAGTCGCGAGGGTTGCGCAAGTTGGGTCTCCTGGGTCGTCTGGAGGCTGAACTGTATCGTTGCGGCCCATGAACGAGACCATCGCATTCGAGACAGACCAGGCCGCGCGCGAGGCGAGCGGCGCCCACCCGTACGGCCGCTACCTCGAGGAGTTCGAGGTCGGCGACGTCTACAAGCACTGGCCGGCCAAGACCGTGACCGAGTCGGACGACCACCTGTTCTGCCTAATCACGATGAACCACCATCCGCTGCACCTGAACGACGTGTACGCCGCCAAATCCCAGCAGGGGCGCAACGTAGTGGTCGGCCCGCTCGTCTACTCGCTGGCGCTGGGCATGTCCGTCTCCGACGTCTCCGGCAAGGCGATCGCCAACCTCGCCACGGAAGAACTCAAGCACCCGGCGCCCGTGTTCCACGGCGACACGCTGTTCGTCGAGTCCGAGGTCCTGGAGAAGCGCGAGTCGCAGTCCAAGCCCGACCGGGGCACGGTGCGCGTGCACACGCGCGTCTTCAACCAGGATGGGGTGCTTGTGGCCGAGTTCAAGCGCCTCGTGCTCGTGCCGCGCAGAGATCCGGGCCCCGGGCGCCGTCCCGACGAGGCCGAGGGCAACGTCGAGTAGGGGTGCGATAGGCTTCCGGGATCGCCCAGTAAGGGCGTTTTTCCGTTCCCGGGGCCGTGACGGCCCGGCGGCGGCGCCGACCGATCCCCCAATCCGGTCAGAGCGCGCCGATCACGATCGCGAGACTAGGAGTCCTCAGCACGCCATGAACACCACCGCTTCCGCCCCCACCACCAACGAACGCCTGCTGAGCTGGGTCGGGGAGGTGGCGGCGCTGACCGAACCAGACGAGATCCATTGGTGCGACGGGTCGGCCGAGGAGTACGACAGCCTGTGCCAGTCGCTGATCGACACGGGCACGTTCGAGCGGCTGTCCGACGCCAAGCGCCCCAACTCCTACCTGTCGCTGTCGGACCCGGGCGATGTGGCGCGCGTGGAGGACCGCACGTTCATCTGCTCGGCCACCGAGGCGCAAGCCGGGCCGACCAACAACTGGCGCGACCCGGCCGAGATGCGATCGACGCTGCACGAGCTGTTCGAGGGCTCGATGCGCGGGCGCACGATGTACGTGGTCCCGTTCTCGATGGGTCCGCTCGGCTCTGACCACAGCTATGTCGGCGTGCAGCTGACCGACTCGACGTATGTGGCCGTGAGCATGCGGATCATGACGCGCATGGGCCAGGCCGCACTGGATGCGCTCGGCGAGGAAGGCGAGTTCGTGCCGTGCCTGCATTCGGTCGGAATGCCGCTGGCGGATGGCGCGCAAGACGTTGCCTGGCCGTGCAACGCCGAGAACAAGTACATCGTCCACTTCCCCGACACGCGCGAGATCTGGTCGTTCGGCTCGGGCTACGGCGGCAACGCGCTGCTCGGCAAGAAGTGCTTCGCGCTGCGCATCGCCTCGGTGATGGCCCGTGACGAGGGCTGGATGGCCGAGCACATGCTGATCCTGAAGTTGACCTCGCCCGAGGGCGAGGTCAAGTACATCACCGGAGCGTTCCCCAGCGCCTGCGGCAAGACGAACCTCGCGATGCTGATCCCGACGCTCGAGGGATGGACGGTGGAGACGATCGGCGATGACATCGCCTGGATGAAGTTCGGCTCCGACGGGCGGCTGTATGCGATCAACCCCGAGTTCGGCTTCTTCGGCGTGGCGCCCGGGACAGGGGCGGCCACCAACCCGAACGCGATCGCCACGATCGAGCACGACACGATATTCACCAACTGCGCGCGCACCGACGACGGCGACGTCTGGTGGGAGGGTCTGACGAAGGAGCCCCCCGCGCACCTGATCGACTGGCACGGCAACGACTGGACCCCGGACTCGGGCACGCCCGCGGCGCACCCCAACGCGCGGTTCACGACCCCGGCCGCCCAGGATCCCGCGATCGCGCCCGAGTGGGAGGACCCGGCGGGAGTGCCGATCGACGCGATGCTGTTCGGCGGACGGCGCTCGACGGTGGTGCCGCTCGTGACCGAGGCGCTGGACTGGGAGCACGGCGTGTTCATGGGCGCGATCATGAGCTCCGAGAAGACCGCCGCGGCCACCGGCACCGTGGGCGAACTGCGGTTCGATCCGTTCGCGATGCTCCCGTTCTGCGGCTACAACATGGCTGACTACTTCGCCCATTGGCTCGCAATCGGCCGCACATCCGGCGCGAAGCTGCCGAAGATCTTCTACGTCAACTGGTTTCGCAAGGATGCCAACGGCAGGTTCCTTTGGCCGGGCTTCGGCGAGAACTCGCGCATCCTGTCGTGGGTGTTCGCCCGCTGCGCCGGCCACGGCGCGGCGAGGGAGACTCCAATCGGGCTGATCCCGCCGGTCGGCGGCGAGGGCATCGACACCAGCGGTCTGGACGTCTCCGACGAGGACATGGCCGAGCTGCTGCGGATCGATGCCGAGGAGTGGCGCGCCCAGCTGCCCCAGTTCCGCGAGCACCTCGCGAAGTTCGACCGCCTCCCGGACGAGCTGAATGCCCAGCTTCGCGCGCTCGAAGAGCGCCTGGGCTAGCCGCGACGCTCGGGCGCCGGGCTATTCGTGGTCGTGGATCTCGCCGGCGGCCGCCGGTGGGCGGGACTCCTCGGCGAGTGAGGTGATCGTCAAGGCTCCGCGCGCGGAGGACTCGAGCACGTCGGTGGCCTCCTCCAGCGAGCGCGCATACAGCTCGACGAGCAGGTGCACGATGATGCGCGCGTCTTCCTCATGCTTGTGAAACCGCACGTGCGTAAAGAACTCGCGCACGCCGTGGTCGCCGAACGCGGCGTATGACAGGGCATCGCCCGCCTCCGGCCCCGAGCAGCTCTCGACGTCGTCGGAGTCGACCGTCACCGTGCACGAGGCGACCCACGGCGTGCCCGCGATCATCCGCTCCCAGCGGTCCTCGATCGGTTCGACCCGGCCGTTGTTGAAGCCCAGATGGGGCTGGTCGTGCATGCAGTCCAGACACTGCACGACGGCCTCCTGCAGCTCGTCCACGACTTCCGAGCGCTCGCCCGTGTCGGGGTCGATCTTGTGGATCCCCTCGTAGTGGACCTGGACCTCCAGATCCTGGGACCAGCAGCGATAGCAGCGCAGCCAGCTACGCGCGGTAGTCTCGGACAGTGAGCCCTCCATGGGGTTCATTGTAGGCGTGTCGCGGGGCGGCGTCCGGTACGCGGGTACGCGGGTCGTGGAGTGCGGGAGCGCGCCGCGCGCGAGGGGAAGAAGGGATTTGCCCGTCACCCGGGATGCCCGCCACCTGGGACGACCGCTACCCGAACGTGAAGTCGTAGGCGACGACGCCGTTCTCGAAGCGCAGCTCCAGTTCGTGGCTCTGGTCGCCGGGTAGAGACAGGAGCCAATACAGACGCTGGCGGCGCACGGTGACGATGCCGTTGTGGACGTCTGCGCCGGAGTCTGCCGCGGAGATCGGACGCCCATCGAGCATCACCCGCACCTGCATCGGGCGTTCGTTCTGGGAGCTCAGCACCAGGTACACGTTCTTGGCGTCGAAGTGCAGGTTGATGGCGGGTGGGGGGGAACCCGATCTCGAGATGGCTTCCGCGGGCTGGCCGCCGATGTTCCACGTGCCGCTGTAGGCGGCGGCGTTCAGCGGAAGTTCGCTCGTCGGGGGCGGGCCGTAGTCGTGCACGCCGCCGAACGGACCCTTGACCCACCCCTGGGCGCGGTTGGTGCCCAGGTAGGTCTCGGGCGTGGCCACTTCGCTGGGCACGATCACGCCGGTCGGGTGGCTCATCGCGCCGACCTGCGCGCCCGATTCGGCGAGCAGGGCTCGGATCGCGGTTTCGGTCTGACCGTAGTCGCCCTCGCCGAACGCGGTGTAGCGGACCTGGCCGGTCGCGTCGATCAGGTAGTCGGCGGGCCAGTACTCGTTGCCGTACGCGTTCCAGGTGCCCATGTTGTTGTCCTGCACGACCGGATACTCGATGCCGAACTGTTCGATCGCGTTCGACACGTTCGCGGCGCTCTTCTCGAACTGGAACTCGGGGGCCTCGACTCCCACGATCTCAAGCCCGTCCTTGGCGTAGGCAGCGTTCCACGTCTTCAGGTAGGGCAGCGTGCGGATGCAGTTGATGCACGTATATGTCCAGAAGTCGATCAGCACCACGTGTCCACGCAGCCCGGCCAGGGTGAGCGGCCTGTCGCCCGGCGTGTTGAACCAGTCCTCCGTTTCCGTGAATTCGGGGGCCGTGCCGAGGTCTTTCAGCCCGCGCGCATCCGCCAGCAGCTTCGCCTGGCTGACGTCGCGCGGCTCCGACGGCGTGCCGGTGCTCGCCTGGTACTTGAGCTTGTGGCCGGTGATTTCCGGCAGTCGGCTCTCGACGGCGTGCGATTTCTCCAGCGACGCGGTCAGGTTGACTTCGGGGATGTGCTGGGCGACGTACTGGTCGAAGTTGACGTCCAGTTCGGTGGCGATCGCGATCGCGGTGATCACCATGATCGCGCCGAGCACGCGGTTTAAATTGAATCCCCACCCACCCCCGCGACCGGCCCGGCGGACGCGGTCGAACAGCTTGTGCCCCCCGAGCGCCAGCGCGAGCAGCACCACACCGGAGCCGAACGCGTAGGCGATCGCCACTGCGATCGTGCGACCGGACGCGGCGCTTACGGAGATGACGGCCGCCAGGATCGGCCCGGCGCAGGGCGTGTAGACAAATCCGAGCGCCGCCCCCACGAGCAGCCCCGAGGCGAACCCGTCCCCGCCCGTGATCCGGATCCCGCCCGCCCCGAAGCGCGCCAGCGGGGACAGGCGCGCCTCCAGGCCGTCGGTCAGCCCCGGGACGATCAGCGCCAGCCCCATCACGAGCAGCACCGCCACGGCGAGATCGCGCAGCGGGTCCGAGCCGAGCCCGACGCCGCCGACGACGCTGGCGATGCCCACGATCGTGATTGTGAACGTGACCATCAGCCCGAGCACGACCCCCAGCGGCCGGCGCCGGCCGCCGACGCCGG
Source organism: uncultured Solirubrobacterales bacterium (assembly GCA_963767255.1). Taxonomy (GTDB): domain Bacteria; phylum Actinomycetota; class Thermoleophilia; order Solirubrobacterales; family Solirubrobacteraceae; genus Palsa-744. The sequence continues at coordinate 275,168 of CAVYDM010000018.1, forward strand.
CGGCGGACAGCAGCGCGGGCAGAACGGGGAGCACGCACGGCGACAGCGCGGTGCCCGCGCCTGCAAGCACGGCAAAGCAGATGAGGACGATCATCTCATCAGGAGCCTACGCGCAGGCGCCTTGCCGCACGCAGGTTCAGCGCCTGAGGATGACGTAGACCGTGGCGAGGGCAAACGCGATCTGCCCGAACGCAAGCGCCGTGCCGAGGTTGATCGCCCCGAGCGCTCCCGCGAGCAGGCTCGCAAGGACGAACGCCCCGAACATCGTCAGCAGATCGCGCGCCACCTTCATATGCCCGCTCGCCGTTCCAGCGTGCCCACGAGCGAGGGCACGTCCGCTGCCGGGTCCTGCTCGGCCAGCAGCGCCTGTGCCGCGTGGCGGCCGCCCACGGCGCTGAGTCCTCGCTCGCCATGCTCGCGCGCATAGTCGGCCAGCGCGCTCGCTCGCCGGGCACGCAGGCGGCGCGCCGGGAGGTCGAGTTCTGAGCGGTGCTCGTCCAGCGCAATGAGGAGCTCTGCAACGCCCTGTGGCGGGGGCAGCGAGGACACGGCGATCACCTCGGTCGAGCGCGCTCCGAGCGAGCGCAGCGCGGCGGTCAGGTCGCGTCTGGTGCGCATTGCCACCTGCCCGAGGTCGGCCTTGGTGACGACGAGCACGTCGGGGATCTCCATGATGCCCGACTTCAGGAACTGGAGCACGTCGCCGCCGCCGGGCTGCACGACCACGACGACCGTGTCCGCCACATCGGCGATGTCGGTCTCGGCCTGGCCGACGCCGACGGTCTCGATCACGACGATGTCATAGGCGGCAGCCAGCGTCTGGGCGGCGGCCCGTGTCGCCGAGGCCAGCCCGCCCAGCTGCGTGCCGGCGGCGCTGGAGCGGATGAGCACGCCCGGGTCGGAGGGGTCGAAGTCGATGCGCGCGCGATCGCCGAGCAGCGAGCCGCCCGAACGGCGCGAGCTGGGATCGACAGCGAGCATCGCCACCGTCCTGCCGTGCGCCCGCCAGCTGCGCAGCAGGGCCGAGAGCAGCGTCAACTTGCCGGCGCCGGGCGGTCCGGTCACGCCGATGATGTGTCCCTGCGCCTCGTGGCCGAGCGCGGCGGGAGAGACCTCCGCCAGCAGGGCCGCGGCCTGGGCGCGATCGGCCGGGGTGGTGCTCTCCAGCAGGTTGAGCGCGTCCGGTGCGGCGGTGAGGTCTCGTGCGCGCAACCGCGCGCCGATCGCGGCCCCGATCACACGGGCATCCAGCCCGACCTGGCGCTGCGCGCCGTGTGCCCGCTGGGTCGGGCGCGGCGCCCGGCTCACGCCACGGTGGCGGCCGTGCCGCTCGGCAATCGCTCGGCGTCCGCTCCGACGAGCTCGACGATGTCGCGCATGATCTGGGTGATGTCGAAGTCCTTCGGCGTGTAGACGGCCGCGACGCCCGCCTGCTTCAGCGGCGCGACATCCTGCTCGGGGATGATTCCACCGACGACCACGGGCGCGCTCACGCCCGCGTTGCGCAGGGCGCCGATCACAGCCGGGATCAGCTCGCGGTGGGAGCCGGACAGGATCGACAGGCCGATCACGTGCACGCCCTCCTGGCGCGCCGAGGCGGCGATCTGGGCTGGAGTAAGGCGGATGCCCTCGTACACGACATCCATGCCCGCGTCGCGCGCGCGGACCGCGATCTGCTCGGCGCCGTTGGAGTGCCCGTCCAGGCCCGGCTTGCCGACGAGGATCTTCGGCCGGCGTCCCAGCCGCTCGCCCAATGTGGCGACCTGCTCGCGCAGCTCGCTCAGCTCGCCGTCGCCGGTGGCGGGCGCCGCCTCGCCGACGCCCGTGGGGGCGCGGTAGCTGCCGAACACCTCGCGCAGCGTTCGCGCCCACTCGCCGGTGGTGGCGCCCGCGCGGGCGGCTGCGATCGTTCCGATCATCAGGTTCTCGCCCTCGCGCGCATCGCCCTCCAGCGTGGCGACCCGGGCCAGCTCGGCCAGGGCCGAATCGACCGCGGCCTGGTCGCGCTGCGAGCGCCAGCGGCGGACCGCCTCGATCTGCTCGGCTTCCACGGCCGGGTCCACGACGAGGATTCCGCCATCCCCTCCGGCCGTCAGCGGGGAGTCCTCGGTCTCGGTGAAGCGATTCTGCCCGACGACGGTCAGCTCGCCGGACTCGATTCGCTGGATGCGCTCGCGATGGGCGTCCACGAGCGAAGCCTTCATGTACGGGACGGCTTCGATCGCGCCGCCGTGCTCGGCGACGACCGCCATCTCCGAGCGCGCGCCTCCCAGCAGCTCGGCCACCAGGCCGTCCATCACGTGCGAACCCTCGAAGATGTCCGGGTACTCGAGGATGTCGGTCTCATACGCGAGCACCTGCTGGATCCGCAGCGACCACTGCTGGTCCCACGGGCGCGGCAGGCCCAGCGCCTCGTTCCAGGCGGGCAGCTGGATCGCCCGTGCCCGCGCGCCCCGCCCGAGCGTGACCGCGAGGGCCTCGAGCACGATCCGCTGGACGTTGTTCTCCGGCTGGGCCTCCGTCAACCCGAGCGAGTTGACCTGAACGCCATAGCGAAACCGCAGCAGCTTGGGGTCGGTCACGCCGTAGCGCTCGCGGCCGAGCTCCTCCCACAGGATCGACATCGCGCGCAGCTTGGCGTGCTCCTCGACGAAGCGCACGCCGGCGTTGACGAAGAACGAGATGCGGCCGAACACATCGCTCATGCGCTCCGCCGAGACGCGCTCGCGGGCGGCGTCGAGCACCGCGATCGCGTTGCTCATCGAGTAGGCGATCTCCTGCACCGGCGTCGCGCCCGCCTCCTGCAGGTGGTAGGAGCAGATGTTGATCGGATTCCATCGCGGCACGTGCTCGACGGTGTAGGCGATCATGTCCGCGATCAGCCGCAGCGACGGCGCCGGCGGAAACGCGTAGGTGCCGCGCGCCAGGAACTCCTTGACGATGTCGTTCTGGGTCGTTCCCTGCAGCTGCGATTGATCGACCCCCTGATTTTCGGCGGCGACGATGTACAGCGCCAAGAGCCAGGCCGCGGTCGCGTTGATCGTCATCGAGGTGTTCATCTCCGCAAGCGGGATCCCGTCCATCAGCGCGATCATGTCGCCGCGGTGAGAGACGGGAACGCCGACCTTGCCGACCTCGCCCCGGGCGAGCTCGTCGTCGGGGTCATAGCCGGTCTGGGTCGGCAGGTCGAACGCGACCGACAGCCCGGTCTGGCCCTTGGCCAGGTTGCGCCGGTAGAGCTCGTTGGAGGCCGCCGCGGTCGAGTGCCCGGCGTAGGTGCGCATCATCCACGGCCGGTCGCGCTCCGCTAGGCGCGGACTCGAATTCTCGTCCATGCAGCCATTGTACGGACGGGTCGTGCCGATTATGATCCAGTCGTCCCATGAGTCAGACGATCGAGCTGCCGCGCGTCGGCCCCCCTGGTGGCGGCCTCGGCGAATCGTGGAAGGTGATCGTGCGCAACGACGATCACAACACCTTCGATCACGTCGCTCGCACGCTCGCGCGCTACATCCCCGGCACGACGCTGGAGCGCGGCCATGAGATCGCCAACGTGATCCACAACGCCGGCAAAGCGATCGTGTTCTGCGGCCACCAGGAGCCCGCAGAGCACTACTGGGAGCAGCTCAAGGGCGCAGGCCTGACGATGGCCCCCCTCGCCCGCTGATCAGCTGACGTCGCCCACGGCCGCGCCGTTCCCGTGGCCGTTGCCCGCCGTCGCAGGCTCCTCGGTCAGGGCGCCGCTGGCCGTCAGATCCCACCAGCCGTAGAGCACCGGCACCTGGTAGGCGCCGGAGTGGCGCACCCTGAACTCGGTCATCTCCGGTCCCTCCCAATAGCGTTCCCAGTCGATCTGCCGATCGAAGTGCGCGAACTGCTGGAACTTGTAGCGATCGTCACGCGCGCGGTACACGGCGTAGGAGCTCGCGCCGTAGCGCAGGGCGACCGGGGCGAGCTCGTTCAGCGCCGCCTCCAGCGCGTCGCCGCGGAAGCCCGTGGCGTACCACGGGATGACGACCGTCCCGTCAGGCGGAAAGAAGGAGGGTGGGTGGGGTCCTGATCCCGCCATCAGGCGCCCACCTCCGCATGGATGGCTCCCGGGCCCTCGGCGGTCTTGCCTTGGCCCTCCTCGGTCGCGCCGACGAGGATCGAGATCTTGCCGAGGTGCTTGTTTTCCAGCATCAGCTGATGGGCTTGCGCGACGCCGTCGAAGCCGAGCGTGCGCCACAGCACCGGTCTGATCTGGCCGGACTCGATCAGCTCGTTGGCCTTCGTGCACTCGTACGCGTTGGCGAAGTGGGAGCCGAGGATCTCCTTCTGCTTCATCCACAGATAGCGGACGTCGAAATCGAGATTGAAGCCCGTGGTGCCGGCGCAGATGACCACCTTGCCGAACGGCTTGACGGTGAAGACGGATGTCGGGAAGGTCGCCTGCCCGACGTGCTCGAAGACGATGTCGGGCGCGTCGCCGAGGATCTGCTTGACGCGCTTGGAGAATTCGCGCGATACGCCGAACCGCGCCTTCTCCTCCTCGGGGCTCTCGCCGCCCTTGCGCATCATCCCGGCGAACTCGGCCCTGTCGATGTAGTCGACCGCGCCCAGGCGCTTGACGAGCTCACCCTTCTCCGGCGATGAGACGACCCCGACGCAGCGCGCGCCCGCCGCGGCGCACAGCTGGGTGGCGAACACGCCCAGCCCGCCGGCCGCGCCCCAGATCAGCACGTTCGCGCCCGCCTGCAGCTCACAACGGGTGATCAGCATGCGGTAGGCGGTGAAGTAGACGAGGCCGTATGAGGCGGCCTCCTCCCAGGTCAGGGCGTGGGGCTTTTCCAGCAGCTGCTGGGCCTGGACCTTGGTGAACTGTGCGAACGATCCCCACGTGGTCTCATAGCCCCAGATCTTCTGCGAAGGGGCGGCCATCGGGTCCAGGCCGTGGACCTCGGGATCCTCGTAGGAGGCCTGGTTGCAGTGCACCACGACCTCGTCGCCGATCTTCCAGCGGGTCACGCCCGCGCCGACCTTCCACACGATCCCCGACGCGTCCGAGCCGCCGATGTGGTGGCCGAACTCGGGGTGGTCGCCGTACTTCATCACCGACACCGGCTTGCCGAGGGCGGCCCACACGTTGTTGTAGTTCACGCCGGCGGCCATCACGCGCACGATCACCTCGAACGCGCCCGGCTCGGGCACCTCGATCTCCTCGATCTGGAACGCGTCCTTCGGTTCGCCGAAGCGCTCCTCGCGGATGACCCAGGCGGCCATCGTCGCGGGCAGCTCGCCCGGCTCGGCGCTCACCTCGGAGACTTGTTGGGAATCGATTGCGGCCACGTGCTCTTGAACCTCCGGTGATTGAAGTGCCCGCCCACCCGAGGACGGGCTCGCAATCCTATATGGGAGCGAACGGCAGCTCAGTCACGACCGCGCTCGCGCCGTTCTCGCCCACGCTCACGTGCGCGCCGGGCTCTGCCTCGCGGCGTACCAACCCCAGGCCGATAGGCCCGTAGACGGGGGAGAGGACCGCGCTGCTCAACCGCCCGGCCGCGCGCTCGCCCAGGCGCAGCTCCGCGCCGGGCAGAGCCGGCTCGGACAGGCGCAGGCCGCGCAGCAGGCGGTTGGGCCTGCCCTTGTAATAGAGGCGTGCGACGGTCTCCTGGCCGACGTAGCAGCCCTTGGTGAAGCTCACCGCGCGCTCGTTCAAGCCGGCCTCCTGCGGGATGACGCTGTCGTCGAGGTCCACCCCGTACCGCGGACGGCCATGCTCGACGCGCAGGATGTCGGCCGCCGTCTCGGAGACCGGCGTGGCGGCGCGCTCGCGCAACATCTCGGTCAGCGTGGCGGTGTCGGCGGCGGCGCAGATGAGATCGACGCCGGTGTCGGTGCGCACGGCGATCGCCGCGATGCCCTCGATCTGCGCCGGTGCGTTGGCGTGCTCGATCTCGGGCAGCTCGACGCCCGCGACGCGGGCGAAGTCGGGGCCGATCAGCGACAGCAGGCCGCGCTGCAGCGTGCGCTTGTGCAGCTGCAGGTCGTAGCCGATCTTGAACCGGCGGATCATGTCGAACAGGGCCTGCAGCGATACGCGCTCGGTGTCGAGCAGCAGCTGCTCGCCCGCGTCGCCTGCGTCCGCGTCGTCGCTCGAGTCCGCGTTGGGCACATCCACGTCCAGCACGCGCAGGTCGCCGAGCATCTTGCCCTTGGGCGTCAGGAACGCCGCATAGCAGCCCGACCCCGCCTGGAGCGCCTCGATGTCGTTGGTCGTCTGGCCGGCGAGGAATGTCTTGGCATCGGGGCCGCTCAGCGCGAGCTTGCCCCGCTCGGAGCGGTCGAGCAGGCCACAGGACTCCGTGAGCGCCCTGTACTCGGCGCCGAGCCGGTCCGTGTCGATGTCGGTGGCGGCCACCCGTTCGAGGATAGCCACGGTAGGCTTTCCGGCAATGGGTTTCGCCGATGACTTCCAGGGGATGGTCGATTCGCTGCCCGACGACTGGACCGATCTCGAGCTCGACCTGCGCATCGCCGATGAGTCGCGCTACGTAGAAGCGTCCGTGTATCTCGTCGCCTGCAACGCGCGCCCCTACTCCCACAACGACTGGCACTGGCGCCTGCTGATCGCCCACCGCTTCGGCCACGCCGCCTCGGCTCCGACCGTGCACGGCACGCTGGCGCTGCTGGACGATGCGGGGATCGAGGGGGAGATGGTCATACGCGAGCTGCGCTCCGGGCGCGCGGAGGTCACGCAGATGTGGGGCCGGCCTGAGTCTGCGCGCGAGGAGTTCAAGCGCCTGCGCGCGCTGTGACGGGCCTGGCCGGCGCGCAGGCGAGCGCTGGGGGCCTGTGAGCGATGGCGCGGGTGCTTGCGCTCACGGCCGACCTGTTGTTCGGTTCGCGCGTCCAGGGCGATCTGGTCGCGGCGGGTAACGAGGTCGAGCTGATCGCGGACGAGGCGCGGTTGCGGGCACGGCTTGCCCGGGACGACGAGCCCGTTGCGGATGTGCTCGTGGTGGACCTGACCGATGCGCGGCTTGACGGCGCGGCAGTCGTGGAGGCGCTTGTGGCCGAGGGCGCACTCGATGGCGAGGGCGCTCCGGGCGATCTCAAGACGCTTGGCTTCTACTCGCACGTGGACGTGCCCGCGCGCGAACGCGCTGAGCAGGCCGGTTTCGACCTCGTCGTTCCGCGCTCGCGCATGGCCCGTGAGGGTGCTGCGCTCGTCAGTGCCTTGGTGGGCTAGCGTGGGAGATCGGCGAACGCCGCCTTAGGCGAAATCCATGGATCCGTATCCCAGCGCTTGGCGGCGCCATTGCGCGCCAGACACCCAGCCCTCCCAGGAAGATGCCCACACCGGTATACCAACCCGGCGCTGCTTGCACGCGGGCAAGAAATACCCCCGCTAGGGGCGCCAAGAGGCACATTGCCACGACAGACACGAAGAACATCTTCAGTCGCTCCATGCCCGACATCTTAGCCGCCCGCGACGGTTGCGAAGAAGTGGAGCAAAACGGAGATCAGGCACCCCAGAAATCCGCCTATCGCTGCGCCCAATGCGAGGTCTTCGAGTGACCGCCGCGATCTCGATGCTCCGCCCGCGATCAAGCCTGTGAATCCCCCGACGATAGTGACTCCCGCGCCCACTTCGGCGAGAAGATCAGGCAGCGAGGAAACTGCGAAGACAGCGTTCAGCACACCCTCAATGCTGAACGACCATGTGTGACACGTGGATCACAAATGTGCCAACTTTGTGACACGGGAGTGACAGTTGCCTGGGGGATTAATCCCCAATGCCTGACTTCCGGCTCGATCCGGGCTTCAGCTCGCCTGGGTCGCCTCCCCGCTACCGATGTCCGCCTCGGCGGCAAGGGCTGGATCGAGCGGCACGAGCGCGCCGTTGGGGACGCGCTGTCCGTGCGGCAGCCAGTGCCCGGCCCGGACCGACAGAGCGGCGCGGATGACCATGCCGTGGCAGACAACGAGCGCGGGCAACGCGCCCAGTTCGACGTCGTCCAGCGCCGCGTCGACGCGGACCTCCTGCTGGGCGAAGGACTCGCCGCCCGGGAACGCAAACGACGGGTCGCCGGCGACGAACTTGGCGAACAGCTCGGGGGCTTCGGCCTGCACCTCATCGAACGGCCGGTCCGTCCAGTCGCCCGCATTCGTCTCCATCAGACGTGCGTCTTCTTTCGGCTCCAGCCCGATCCTTGCGGCGACGATCGCCGCCGTTTCGCGCGCGCGCAGCAGCGTGCTCGACCACAGCGCGGTGAACCCGTGCTCGGCGGCTCGCTCGGCCAGTTCGTGGGCCTGCGTGCGGCCCAAGTCGTCCAGCGGCACCGGCTGCTGACCCTGAAACCGGCCCTCGAGGTTATATGCGGTCTGGCCGTGACGAGCGAGATATACGCCCTTGCCTGTTCCCGGCATCTGCGCGGACATGGCGGCGAAGCATAGGGCTCGGCGCCTCACGGCCGAGGCCCGTGCCGCACGCTCACGGGACCCGGACGCTTCAGGTCGCGGCCGCGGTCTCGGGCTCCGGCTCAGTCTTGCCGGCGAGGAACAGGAAGTGATACAGCAGCGCCGCCACGGCGCCCCCGAGCACGGGCCCCGCGTACCAGACCCAGCCGTTGGCCCAGTGGTCGCCGACGAGCTGCGGCCCGAACGCGCGCGAGGGGTTCATCGCCGCCCCCGTGAACGGCCCGCCGAAGAGCACGTCGATCGAGATCGTCAAGCCGATCGCCAGCCCGGCGACGGCGTTGAACGGGCCGCGCGTGTCCACGGCGGCCCCGAACACGACGAGCACGAGGAAGAAGGTCAGGACCGCCTCCAGCAGGAACCCCGAGCTCGCGTCCACGCCATGGCCGAGCGCGGGCACGCCGAGGTTCACGGCTTCGGTGCTGGCGCGCGGGAGCAGCTCCTTGACGAAGAGCGCGGCGAGCGCGGCGCCGCCGAACTGCGCGACCCAGTAGACGCCCGCCAGCGCCGGCTTGATCCGGCGGGTGATGAGGAAGCCGAACGTGATCGCGGGGTTGAAGTGCCCGCCCGAGATGTACCCGAGCGCGCACACCATCACGCCGATCGCAAGCCCGTTGGCGATCGCCACGCCGATCAGGGTGGTGTCGTGGGCGACGCCGGCGGCGGCGGCGGCGCCGGCTCCGACGAAGGTGAGTGTGAACGCGCCGATCATCTCGGCGACGGCGCGACGCAGGGTGTCTTTGGACATGGCGGCAACAACCTACGAATTGCATCGGACGGACCCCGCGGTGGTCATACACTGCGTCGGGTGCGCCGCAGAGTCACCTTCTCGCGCAACCTGACGCTGTCGCTGTCGCGCACCTGCCAGTGCTACTGCAAGTACTGCGCGTTCGCCACCCACCGGGCGCATCTGTACGCGCCCGAGGAGGTCCTCGAGATCCTCGACGGGGCGGCGCGCCGGCAGGTCAAGGAGCTGCTGGTGCTGACGGGCGAGCGCCCGGAGGTCAACCCCGAGGTGGCCGCGCGCTTGCGCGAGCACGGCCACGATGACTTCACCGCGTACGTCGTGTGGGCGTGCGAGCGGGCGCTCGAGCGGGGACTGTTGCCGCACACGAACCTCGGCGTGCTCTCGCGAGAGGATCTGGTGCGTCTGCGCGAGGTGACGGCCTCGCAGGGACTGATGCTCGAGTCGGTGTCCGAGCGGCTGATGCAGACGGTGCACGCGGGCTCGCCGACCAAGCACCCGGCCCGGCGCTTGGAGACGATCCGCGCGGCGGGGGAGCTGAGGATCCCGTTCACAAGCGGCATCCTCGTCGGCATCGGCGAGAGCGAGGACGAGCGCATCGAATCGCTGGAAGCGCTCGCGGACGCGCACGCCGAGCACGGGCACATCCAGGAGGTGATCCTGCAGAACTTCGTCCCGCATCAGCGCTACTACGGCCAGGAGCCGGCGCAGATCGCCGACGCGGCAGCGCGCGAGCACTGGATGAACGAGGACCCCGCCCACCCCGCCGACGGCCGGCCGGATCTGCCGCTGCCCGACTGGGCGCGGGAGGGCGCCGGACCGGTGTCCATAGAGGACATGAAGCGCCTGATCGCCGAGACGCGGCGGCTGATGCCCGATGTGGGCATCCAGATCCCGCCGAATCTCGCCGACTGGTGGAGCGAGCTGGTGGCCGCCGGCGCCACCGACCTCGGCGGGCTGAGCGCCAACGGCGATCACATCTCCCCCGAGCACCCGTTTCCCTCGCCGCACCAGGTGCGCAAGCGGCTGCAGGCCGACGGAGTCGCGTTGACCGAGCGGCTGTGCGTCTATCCGCAGTACATCGACCCCGAGTGGGTGTCCCACGGCGTGATGGACGCGATCAGGGCGCGCTACTGGAGCTTCATCCCGCGGCGTGGGTCCGGCCGCACCGACCCGAGCGCAAGCGGCGTCCCGCCGCTCCGTCCGGAGCTCGTGTCCGGCGCGATCGAGCGGGGACGCGACGGCTTGATGCTGAGTCCCGATGAGCTGACGGCCCTGTTTGCGGAGACACGCACGGAGGCGATCGAGGAGATCCGTGAGGCCGCCGACGAGCTGCGCGAGGAACTGGCGGGGGAGACGGTGACGTTCGTCGTCAACCGCAACATCAACGTCTCGAACGTCTGCACCGTCGGCTGCGCGTTCTGCGGGTTTGGCCAGGGCAAGCGCTCGCCCGACGCCTACGAGCACGACCGCGAGGAGTTCGCGCGGCGCGTGCACGAGGCGATCGAGTACGGCGCGAGCGAGCTGTGCATCCAGTCGGGCATCCATCCCGATTGGAGCCTCGAGGACTACCTCGGCTGGCTGCGGTTCGCGAAGGAGACGGCGCGCGAGGCCGGGACCGAGCTGCACCTGCACGCCTACAGCCCGATGGAGATCGCGCACATGTGCGACATCTCCGGCCTGCCTCCGGACGAGGTGTTCGCTCAGCTCTCCGACGCGGGCCTCGGTTCGACGCCGGGGACCGCCGCGGAGGTGCTGCACGACGGTGTGCGCGAGCGCATCTCGCCGAACAAGCTGCCGGTCGCGCGCTGGGTGCAGATCATCGAGGCCTCCCATCGCGCCGGTCTGCGCTCGACGGCGACAGTCATGTTCGGCCACATCGAGGAGCCGTGGGAGCTGGCCGAGCACATGCGCGTGATCCGCGAGCTGCAGCAGCGCACCGGCGGCATCACCGAGTTCGTGCCGCTCTCCTTCATCCCGTTCCAGACGCTGCTCGGGCGCACGCATGGCGTCGAGGAGATCTCCCGCGAGGAGAACCTCAAGCACACCGCCGTATTCCGGCTCGCGCTCGGGCGCACTGTGCCGAGCCTGCAGGCCAGCTGGGTGAAGATGGGCCTCGACGCCGCCACCGAGTCGCTGCGCTGGGGCGTCAACGATCTCGGGGGCACCCTGATGGAGGAGTCGATCAGCCGCCTGGCCGGCTCCTACCACGGCACGCGCCTGGACCCCGAGGAACTCGTGGCCGCCGCGCATAGGGCGGGCAGGCCTGCGGCCGAGCGCACGACGCTGTATGAGATCAGGTGTCGCTATCCGCTGGGCGCGCCGCCGGCGGACCCGCTTGCTTTTCATCGTACGTCCTGTATAGTGCGACCCGAAGTATAGAGCGCGCGTGTCACTCCGCGTTGGCGCGCGCCGGATCCCCGGGCGAAAGGCGGAGTCATGGCTGAGAGCGAGTACACCGGCGCCACTGCGGGCGACACCCCTGCGAGCGCCCCAGACTACGATGTCGCGATCGTCGGCGCGAGCATCGCGGGATGCACGGCCGCGACCTTCCTGGCTCGCTCCGGCGCGAAGGTCGCGTTGCTGGAGAGTCACAGCGATCCGAAGACCTACAAGCGGATGTGCACGCACCTGATCCAGTCGAGCGCCTCGCCGACGATCGAACGCCTCGGCCTGCGCGGTGCGATCGAAGACGCCGGCGCGCAGCCCAACGACCTGAACATCTGGACGCGCTTCGGCTGGATCTCCGCCGAGCACGAGTCCGCGCCGCCGCCGATCTGCGACCACCCCGCGTGGAACATTCGCCGCGAGACCTTCGACCCGATGCTGCGCGAGCTCGCCGCCGCGACCGAGGGCGTCGAGCTGATGCTCGGGCACACGGTCACCGCGCTGCTGCGCGACGGCCTCGACGCCGGGCACAGCGCCCGGGCCGGTGCCGGTGGTGCCGGTGCCCGTGACGGTGTCGGCGCCGCGAGCGCCGACGAACGGATCGCGGGGGTCGTGGTGCGCGAGCGCGACAGGTCCGAGCGCGAGCTGCGCGCCCGCGTCGTCCTCGCCGCCGACGGGCGCGACTCCGCGATCGCGAAGCTGGCCGACCAGCCGACCGAGCTCAAGCCGAACCAGCGCTTCGGCTACTTCGCGCACTATCGCGACACGCCGCTCGTGACCGGGAGCAGCGCGCAGTTGTGGCTGCTGGACCCCGACGTCGCCTACGCGTTCCCGACCGACGGCGGTCTCACGCTGCTGGCGTGTCTGATCCACAAGGATCGCCTGCCCGAGTACAGGGCCGACCCCGAGCGGGCGATGGTCCGCCTGTTCGACGGGCTGCCCGAAGGTCCCCGCCTCGATCCCGCCAAGCGCGAGTCGAAGGTGATGGGCAAGCTCGACTTCCCGAACGTCGTTCGCCAGCCGACGCGTCCGGGGCTGGCATTTATAGGGGACGCCGCGCTCGCGGCCGACCCGTTGTGGGGCGTCGGCTGCGGCTGGGCGCTGCAGTCCGCGGAGTGGCTCGCCGAGAGCGTCGGACCCGCGCTGAAGGGCGACGCGGACACGATCGACCGCGCGCTCACGGCGTACGCGGCCCGGCATCGCAAGGGGCTCGACGCGCACGAGAAATTCTGCTCCGCTTACTCGAGCGGGAAGCGGTTCAACCCCGGCGAAAAGCTGCTCTTCCGCGCCGCCGCGCGCGATGAGGTGATCGCCGGGCGCATGGCGGAGATGGGCGGACGCTGGATCACGCCGCAGGAAATGATGACTCCCGCCACGATCGGGCGGATCCTGCGCGTCAACCTGAGCCGCGTCAAGCACCCCGGCGGGTTGCGACCGCGATCCGCTTCGACCGCGATCGCGGCCTGAGATGCCGCGCACTCGCAGGATCACCGTCGGCGGGATCGGCTCGCCGGGCATCGAAGCCGGCCCGGCGGACGCGCGCGAGGCGGTCGTGTTCGTGCACGGCAACCCCGGCTCCTCCAGCGACTGGACCGCGCTCGTGGACGCCGCGGGGGAGCTCGGTCGCGCGGTCGCGTTCGACATGCCCGGCTTCGGCCGCGCCGACAAGCCGCGCGACTTCGATTACGAGGTGTCGGCGTACGCCGACTTCCTGCAGGGCGCGCTCGTGGAGCTCGGGATCGAGCGGGTGCACCTGGTCGTGCACGACTTCGGCGGCCCGTTCGGCCTGCTCTGGGGAATCCAGCACCAGCAGGCGTGGGCGAGCGTCGTGCTGATCAACATCGGCGTCATGCCCGGCTACACGTGGCACACGATGGCCAGACGCTGGCGCACGCCGGTCCTGGGTGAGCTGATCCAGGCGTGGATCCCGCGTGCGGCGTGGCGCCGTTTGATGCAGAAGAGCAATCCGAAGGGGCTGCCGCCGGCGTTCGTCGACAAGATGTACGACGAGTACGACCGCAGCACGCGCCGCGCGGTGCTGAAGCTCTATCGAGCGACGTCCGACCCTGGCGAGACCGCGCGCGAGCTCGGGGCGGCGATGAAGGAGCTGCACAAGCCCGCGCTGGTGGTGTGGGGTGCGAAGGATCCGTTCATCGGCGTCGAGTACGCCGAGCGCCAGCGCGACTTCTTCGACGTGCAGGACATCGCGATCCTGCCCGAGAGCGGGCACTGGCCGTTCCAGGACGACCCGCAGCGGGTGGCCGAGGCGGTGCTGCCGTTCCTCGGCCGGCAGCTGGGCGCGGGCTCCACGGACGAGCCGCGGGAGTCGGCGACCGCGTAGCGCCGCAGCGCTCAGCGGAACAGATCCTCCTCCAACGGTCGCAGCAGCGCCACGGCCCCCGGGCCGTCCTCGGGGGTGACGAACCGCTCCAGGCCGCCGATCACCACGACGGGCTCGCGCGAGTCCTTTTCCCGCACGAGGTCGGCGGTCGCGGCCGCGGCATCGGCCACCGCCAGCCAGGTCGCCCGGAGGTCGAGTCCGCTCGCGTCGGTGCGCCCGCGCCAGTCATCCAGCGGCCGCATGCCGGCGAGGCCGATCGCAACGTCGCATTGCCCATGACGCCAGGCGCGGCCGAAGCTGTCGGTGATCAGCACCGCGACCGTCGCGCCGGTCAGCTCGCGCAGGCGGGCGCGCAGGCGCCGCGCGGAGGCGTCGGGGTCGCGGGGGAGGACCACGAGCGTCTCTGCTCCACCCTCGCCCTCGCCTGCCCCCGCACCCGCACCCTCGCCCTTCTCGCCACCCCCGGCTCCGCCCGCTCTCGACGCGTTGGAGGCGTCCACGCCGGCGTTGGCGCAGACGAAGCCGTGGTGGGTGCGGCAGATCAACACGCCGTTCGCCGCGCGCAGGATCTCGGCGGACTGATCGAGCACGACCTGCACCGCGCGCGCGTCCTTGCCCTGCTCCTCGGCCAGCTCGCGCGCGCGCTCGCCGGGCGTCACCGTGGACAGGTTGACCACGGCGCCCTCGGCCTTGGAGACGACCTTGTGCGCGATCGCCACGACCTGGCCGTCGTGCAGCGGCCGATCCCCGGCCTCGGAGATCAGCGCGGCGAGATCGTCTCCGCGGCGGATCTCGGGTAGGCCGCTCAGGCTGCTGGCGGACAGGCTGGACATGGCGCCGTGGCAAGACCCAGCACCGCGCGGGTGCGCGGTGCCCTCGTTTGCTCCGATGACAGGCGTTCCCGCAGCACGTCGAGATCGGCGCTCGTGTCGATGTCGAGCAGCAGCGACTCGAGGCGCTCGATCCGGCAGTCCGTGCCCGCCTGGAGCGCCAGAGCCCGATGACGCTTGCAGCTGTCGGGGCCGAAGCTGGGCGCGATCGCGTCGGGCGGCGAGAGCAGCAGCCCGTTGGTGCCCGTCCCGTGACGGTCGGGGATGACGACCGTTCCGGGCATTTCCCGGGCCAGCAGCGAGTCGAGCTCCGCCGGATCGAGCGCGGGACAGTCGCCGGGGATGCACAGCACTCGCTCGAACCCGTCGGTAATCGCTGCCGCCACGCCAAGGGTTACCGCTGCGCTCTGGTTCTCCTCGGCGATGTCCTGCACAACCAGTGCGCCCTCCTGACGCGCGGCCACGGCGACGGAATCCTCACCTGTCACGACGATCGTGCGCTCGATCGAGCCCGTCTGGCTCAGGGCGAGGAGCACGTCGCCAACCATCGCCCGCGCCAAGTCGTCCCGCAGCGAGCCGGCGATGGTCTCCCCGAGGCGCTGCTTGGCTCGGGCGAAGCGCTTGACGGGGAGGATCGCAGCGGTGCGCATGTGCCCGCAGACGATAGTGGCGGTGGGTTCGCTACCAGCCGAGAAGCATCAGGCCGACCGTGACCCCCGGTCCGATCGTGACCATCAGGCCGCGCTCGCCCGGCTCGGGCTGGTAGCGCTCGATCGTGTCCTTGAGCACGTACAGGATCGAGGGCGTGCCGACATTGCCGTGGTCGGCCAGGGCGCTCCAGCTCGTCGCGAGGTCCTCGCTGGAGAGCCCGAGCGCCGTCTGGACGTTCTCGATGATGCGCCTGCCGCCCGGGTGCACGATCCAGTGGTCGATGTCCGAACGCTCGAGGTGGTTGCGGCGCAGGAAGCGCTCGACGATCGCCGGGAGGTTCGCTCCCGCCAGATCGGGCAGCTCGCGGGCGAGATGCAAGTAGCTGTGTTCGGCTGAGAAATGGAGGCTGACGGCGCCCTGGGTGTCCTCGATCTGGTGGACCTGGGAGGCGAGGATCGCCGGTCCGCCGGCGCGGTGCTCGCGCGAGAGCAGCGCGGCGGCGCAGCCGTCCCCGAAGATCGCCGAGCCGACGGTCTTCGCCTTCGGATCGTGTGGGGTGGCGCGCATGAGCGTTGAGCTCATGCTCTCGGCGGCCACCACCAGCGTCTTGCGCTCGGGGTGCTCGTGCAGGGTCTGAGAGGCGAGTTTCATCAGTGGCACCCCACTCGCGCAGCCGACGCCGGTGATGTGGTACTTGTCGGTCGTGGGGTCCATCGCGTAGTGGTCGATCAGACGGTGCGCCAGCGTGGGGACGCCGAGCGAGTAGAGGCTCGCGCTGATCACGGTGCCGATCTCGCGTGGGTTGACCCCCAGCGCGTTGACCGCTCTGATCGAGTGCGCCAGCAGTTCCCGCTCGACCTGTGGGGTGCGGTCCTGCAGCGGCCGCGCGAGAAACTCGTCGCTCAGTTCGAGGTGGCGGCGCTGCACGCCACTGCGGGCGAATATGCCCTCGGCGAACTCATCGCCCGCCAACCCGAGGCGCTCCAGGACCTGCGCCTGGGAAAGAACGGTCTCCGAGTCGGCAACCGCCAGTGCGGCGA
The DNA here is from genome assembly GCA_963767255.1 of uncultured Solirubrobacterales bacterium. Taxonomy (GTDB): domain Bacteria; phylum Actinomycetota; class Thermoleophilia; order Solirubrobacterales; family Solirubrobacteraceae; genus Palsa-744. Next base: position 291,623 of record CAVYDM010000018.1, read on the forward strand.
TGCGCGGGCCGCGATGAACGAACGGGGGAATGTGCTCCCGCGGCTCTACGGTCGAGAGCGGGTCGGTCACCACGGTGTTCACAATCGGGGCTCCCTGGCTGTCGTCGAGGTGGGCATTGGAGGTGTCGGTCGAGCTGATCCGTCGAACCTGCGGGGCGTAGCCTGACCCGTCGAAGCAGCGAAGTCTCGTTCAACGATACCCGGCCGGCTGGCGTTCACCTGCGAGAGGCTCCTGTCCTTATGGAGTTTTTCACGTCGCACATCGGTGCTTTCGCGTCGCACGCCGCCGATATGCTGCGCTTGCGACTGCCGTCCGGGGGGCTTGTAGCTGGCGTCCGAAGAGTGAGGATCCCGGGACTCCAGCCGTGGCAGGAGGAGCCGTGGAACGACCAACCGCCGAAGGAGCACGCGCATGAAGCTGATAGGAGCAGGCCTGCCGCGCACCGGCACGCTGACGCAGAAGGTGGCCCTGGAGCAGCTCGGCCTGGGGTCCTGCTACCACTGGGTCGACGTGCTGGCCGACCTCGATCGGCAGGTCCCGCTGTGGAACCGCGCGCTGGACGGCGAGCCCGTCTGGGAGGAGGTGTTCGCCGGGCGCGGCTCAAGCGCGGACTGGCCCGGGGGCTACTTCTATCGCGAGCTGATGGACTTCTACCCCGAGGCGAAGGTCCTGCTGAGCGTGCGCGAGCCCGAGTCATGGGAGCGCAGCTTCCGGAGCACGATCGTGGACATGTGCTACGGCGAGTCGCTGATTCGCCTGCTCTCGAGCGCCCGCCGCGAGATCGACCCGCGGTGGCGCTCCTACCTTCAGCTGGTGGACCGCATGTTCTGGGGCGAGCGGGGCACGTTCGCCGCCGGCCACTGCACCGCGGAGCTGATCGAGCAGGCGAATGCCCACAACGAGGCGGTCAAGCGGACCGTCCCGCCCGAGCGGCTGCTGGTCTGGACGGTCGCCGACGGGTGGGAGCCGCTGTGCGAGTTCCTGGGAGTGGACGTCCCCGACGAGCCGCTGCCGCACGTCAACGACCGTGACACGTTCCTGCAACGCGTGACGAACGGCGCGCTGGACGCGCTGCAGGCGTGGCGCGAGAGCAAGCCCCCGGCGGCCGCTTGAGCCTGAGCTACCCGGCGAGCGCCTGCGCGAAGTCCAGCGTCTGGCGGGCGACGCGCGCGCGCGAAGCGGGATCGTCCATGTGGGTGTCGATCTGCAGCGTGGGCAGGCGGGCGACGTTCTCGTCGGCGACGATCCCGTCCAGCAGCTCGCCGTAGAAGTCGGCGACGCCGTCGGCGCTGCACTCCAGCGCGGCGAATGCCATGAACGCCGCCGTCGGCCCCTTCAGGACCTTCCCGCCGACGATCGGGCTGACGGCGATCACGGGCGCCGGCGCCGCGACGAGCGCGTCGTGGATGCCTGGCACCGCGAGGATCGGGGCGATCGAGGCGAGCGGGTTGGACGGCCCGATCACGATCGCGCGGGCGTCGGCGATCGCCGCGAGCGCCTGCTCGCTCGGTCGTGCCTGCTCGGCGCCGCGAAACTCCAGGCCCTCGACGATTCCCTTGGCGTGCTCACGGATCATGAACTCCTGGAACGAGCACCACCCCGCGCCGCTGCGCACCCATGTGCGCACGAGATCGTCGCTCATCGGCAGCACGCGCGCGCGCACGCCGATCGCCTCGTCCAGACGGGCGAGCGCCGCCGTGGGGGAGAGACCCTCGGCCGTCATCCGGGCGCGCTCCAAGCACCAGGCGAGGTCGCGGTCGCCGAGGTTGAACCACACGTCGTGCCCGAGCCCGCGCAGCGCGTCCATGACCGCGAACGTATCCTCGCGCAGGCCCCAGCCGCGCTCGTCGATCAGATCGGCGAGCCAGAACGACACGAGGTCCGGGTCGGGTGAGACGTGCGCGCCGTAGATCTCGATGTCATCGCCGGTGTTGACGATCACCGCCAGGCGCTCGGGGTCGATCACGTCGGCCATGCCCCGCGCGAGCTTGGCGCCGCCGGTTCCGCCGGCGAGGATGACGACTTCGGTGGACATCAATCCCAGGGTATATCCGGCAGGCCGGCGAGGCGTATCCCGGCGTGGACCTTGTAGCGGGCGTTGACTCCGATCAAGAGCGCGGTCAGCGACTCGGTCGTGCGGGACATCTCCAGAAGTCCGCAGTCCACGCAGCGCAGGCCCTCGATCCGCTCGATCAGAAGGGCCGCCTCGCGCTTGTCCGCCCGCGCGTCGCCGCACACGAGCACGTCCTGATCCAGCGGATGGTGCAGATCGGTCAGCGAGGCGGCGCTGACGGTGTGCAGGGCGGAGACCACACGCACGCCCTCGCCCGCCATCTCGGCGGCCTGCTCGGCGGCGGAGCCCTGCCATACGCCGAGCATTCGCGTCGCCTTGCCGCTGACCGCCGCCGCCAGGGGCACGGTCGCGTCGATCAGCAGCTGTCCGGGGCGCAGGGCGTCGCGGATGTTGGTGAGCGTCTCGGACTGGTTGCGAAACGGCACGCTCAGGATCACGACGCGAGCCTCGCTTACCGCGCCCGCGTTGTCGTAGGCGGCGAACTTTCCCTCGGGGACGATGGCCGCCGCGCGCGTGGCGGTTTCCGCGGCGCGCTTGCGGTCGCGCGAGCCGATCGCGATCGGCTCGCCTGCCCGGGCGAGCCGGATGGCGAGACCGAAGCCGAGCGAGCCCGACGCGCCGATTACGGCGACCGGATCGGTGGGGGAGGGCGCCACGGCGGCCGAGTATAAGCTGCGACGGATGGTGCCCCTCGATGTGGTGATGTTCACCGGGCCGCATGCGGCCCGGTGGCCGGGGTCGCATGCGACCCCGGCTCGGGACCGCGCATGCGCGGTCCCGCCGGTCGGCGCATGCGCCGACCGGAGATACGGATATGGGGATGCCTGACAGCGTCAAGATCAGGGAGGTCGGCCCGCGCGACGGCTTTCAGAACGAGCCCGAGACGATCCCGACCGAGCGCAAGGTCGAGCTGATCGACGCGCTCGCGCGCACGGGGGTCAGGCGGCTGGAGGTCACGAGCTTCGTGCGCGCAGATGTGATTCCCCAGCTGGCGGACGCGGAAGAGGTGCTCGCGCGGATCGACGTTCCCGCGGACGTGGCTGTGAGCGTGCTGATTGGAAACGAGCGCGGTCTCGATCGCGCGCTGGCGCTGCGTGAGCAGATCCGCGCGGCGGGCGGTCGACGGGCGTTCGACGAGATCAACGTGTTCATGTCCGCCTCGGAGACGCACAACCGCAAGAACGTGAACCGCTCGATCGAGCAGTCGCTCACCGGACTGGAGGTCGTGCTGGGGCGGGCTCGCGCGGAGGGGCTGCGCTGCGAGGGTGTGATCTCGACGTCGTTCGGGTGCCCGTACGAGGGCCGTGTGCCGCCCGAGCGCGTGCTGGAGATCGCCTCGCGCCTGCGCGACGCGGGCGCGCAGGAGATCGGGTTCGGCGACACGACGGGGATGGCCAACCCGCGCCAGGTCGGCGAGGTGTTCGCGCTGTGGCGCGACGGGCTGGGAGGCGTCGAGCTGACCGCGCACTTCCACAACACGCGCGGCCAGGGCCTCGCGAACGTGCTGGCGGCGCTTGGAGCGGGGATCGACAGCTACGAGTCGAGCTTCGGCGAGCTCGGTGGCTGCCCGGTGCCGGCGGGCGCGACCGGGAACATCGCCACGGAGGACCTCGTGTCGATGCTTGGAGAGATGGGCATCGAGACGGGCATCGACCTCGACGCGCTGCTGGCGTGCGCGCGGCGCGCCCAGGAGATCCTCGGCCGGCCCCTGGGCAGCCACACGCTCGTGGCCGGCCCGGTGCGGTGGCACTGACGGGGCGCCCGAGTCAGTTCGCGGTGACCGTATCCGCCTGCGCGGGGGTCTCGGCCGCCCGGGCCGCCTCCCGCAGCGCCGCCACGCAGTACTCCTGAACCGCGACCTCCATCTCCAGCGTCGCCGCGAGCGCTGGGCGTGCGGAGGCGTCGATCACGCGCTTGGCGCGCCCGACGGCGATGGGGGAGTTGGCGAGCAGCTCGTCGATCAGGGCCTGGGTGGCGGCGTCCAGCTCGCCGGCGGGGACGACGCGGTTGACGAGGCCGATGCGGTGGGCCTCGGTGGCGTCGATCGTGGCGCCGGTCATGATCAGCTCCTTGGCGCGGCCGAGCCCGACGACCGCGGGCAGGCGCGAGGACCCGCCGACGTCGGGGATGATGCCGAAGCGGACCTCTGGTAGGCCGAAGCGGGAGTCATCGGACGCGATGCGCAGGTCGCAGCCGAGCGCGACCTCCAGGGCGCCGCCGACGCAGGTGTGGTGGATCTGGCAGACGACGGGCTTGGGCATCTGTTCGCAGAGGTTGGCGCAGTCGAGGAACACGCCCCGGAACGGGCGCAGGACGTCGGGCTGGCCGGCGAACGAGGCGAGCTCGCCGAGGTCCACGCCGGCGGAGAACACGGGACCGGCGCCGCGCAGCACCACGCAGTGCACCGAGGCGTCGTCAGCGGCCTCGTGCAAGGCCTCGGCCAGCTTGTGCAGCAGCGCCTGATTCATCGCGTTGCGCTTCTCGGGTCTGTTCAGCACGAGATGGCGGACGGGGCCGCGGTCTTCGGTGGTGACGAGGCTCATGGTCTGGTGTCCTCCTGAATCGGGCGGTGGGTTCGGTGGGCGGGGTTTGGGTTCGGGCGGTTTGTTGGGGCGACAGGCGTCAGCCGCTGCTCAGCTCAGATCGAGCACCGTCGTGGGCGCCTGGATCTCCTCATCGTGACCCTCGCGGGGCACGATCGCGGTGCCGACGGCGAAGAACTCGATCGTGTGGCTGCCCCAGCCGTGGCTCTTCTCCTCCAGAGAGACGCCGACGATGCCCTCGGCGCCGATTTCCTGTGCCTCGGACTGCATCCGCTCCATCGCCAGCTCGCGCGCGTCGTACAGCGCCTGGGTGTAGTTGGAGAGCTCGACGTTGCGGCCGGTCTGGGCCATCGACTGCAGCATCCCGCGGTGGGCGACGTGGTAGACGCAGCTGCCCATCACCATCCCGACGGGGCGGTGGCCGGTGCGCAAGAGCGTCCAGAAGTCCTGGCCGGAGAGGTCGCTCGTGAACGGGCGACCCGACGGGGCGCGGTGCAGGACGCCGTCGCGATGCTTGACCGCCGTGCCGATCGCGATGAACTCGGCCATGTCCTGGCCCCACTCGTAGCGGCCGATGTCCAGGCGCACGCCCACGACGCCGTCGGCGCCGAGCTGGTCGGCCTCCTCCTCCATGCGCGTCATCGCCAGCTGGCGCGCGCCGTACATCGCCTCGGAGAGGACGGTCATCTCCTGGCTTTTCTTCCAGCCCGCCAGCTGGATGCCGATGTGGTAGATCGAGCTGCCGACGACCAGGCCGAGCGGCTCGAAGCCGGCCTGCTTGACGAGCAGGAACTCGTTGACGGACAGGTCCGAGGTGAACAGGCCCTGCTTGTTCTGCGCCAGACGCGCGCGGCCCGCCTCGGGGACGCCCTCCAGGGAGGTTGGGTCGTATGCGGTCTCGTGCTCCTCGGTCATGCGGGGCTCCTTGTCATGCGAACAGGTCGATTACGGGTTCGGGCGGCTGGACGTCGGCGTGGGCGTGCTGGTGGATGGCGGTGCCGATCGCGTTGAACGTCACCATCAGGCCGCGAATCTCGCGCCCGCCGAATCCGCCGATGGCGCCGCCCATGCCGCCGCTGAGCGTGTGCGGCCGGGCGGTGTGGGAGATGCGCACGCCGACTACGCCGGAGGCGCCGAGGCCGGCGGCCTGGCGGGTGATCTGGGTCATGACCGCCTCGCGCGCGCCGTAGAAGGCCTGGGTGAACTCGCGCAGCTCGAAGTTCTGAACGGAGCCCATGCCCATCCCGGAGCCCGGGCCGAGCATCCCGTAGTAGCCGTAGTTGGCGAAGAAGACCGAGCTCCACGCGACGATCCCCGCGGGCTCGATGCCCGCCCGCAGCAGCAGGGCGTAGTCGGCGATCGACAGCTCGGTCAAGACCGGGGATCCGCCGCGGGAGTCCGCGCGGCGCACCGCGGTGCCGAGAACCACGTGCTCGAGCGCCGGCGAGCCGCCCGCTCCGCCCGCCAATTCCGATTCGCCCGCGCGGGTTTCCACGCCGACGACGGCGTCTGCGCCGACGTGATGGGCCTCCTCGGCGAGCCGTCCAAGCGCGCGCCCACGCACCTCGTTGAGCGCCTCCGACAGCGTGTCCATCTCGACCAGGGCCGTGCCGGCGTAGCTCGTCGTGCCCCACGAGGACTGGTAGCCCATCTGGTAGATCGAGCTGCCCATCACCTGCGAGAGCGGCGTCAACCCAAGCTGGTGGCAGAGGGCGAAGCCGTTGATCGACAACTCGGAGGTGAACGATCCGCCGCCCCCGCCGTTCTTGCCCCGTGTCCGGCCCAGCTCGCTCAGGCGCCGCTCGGCCGACAGGGGGATGCCGCCGGCCTCGATCCGCGCGAGCGACTCGGCCTGCTCGCGCTCGTACCCGGGGTCCTGGGTCGGTTCCGCCATGTCAGCCGATCAGCCCCTCCAGCGCCGAGCGCGCCTCGGCGCTGCGCTGCGCCTCCGACTGCAGCTCGGCGGTGAGCGCGGCTACCCACTCCTCGGGGGTCAGCGGCTCGCGCTTGATCGAGATGCCCCCTACCTGGCGCTCGCGAAAGCCCTCGACGCGTTCATCGGCGACGCTCAGCTCGTAGGCGCATCCGCCGAGCTCCACCTGCAGGCGGCGCACGCGCTTCTCGCCCCGCCCCAGCAGGCCTCCGCCGCGGCGCTCCACGCGCGTACGTCCGGGCAGCGAGGACTCGAGCTTCGACGCCAGCACCTCGATCGAGATGCGCAGGTCCGTGCCGTCGGCGCGCAGTCCGGCGGCGGAGAGGTCGAACGTCTCTTCTGAGCTCACTGAGACGCAGGCTACCGCGCGCCGAGTGGGTGCGCGAACCCCTGTGGGCGCGGGGCGCTCGGCGGGCGTGCCGCGCGAGCACGACGGAATGCTTCTCACCGTCGCGTAAATGACGGGGTGCTTCCCACCGTCGCGTAATAGGCTCTGCGATCAAACCGAAGAGCAAACGGAGGGCGTATGGCGCAGCAGCGGATCGAGCGGGTGGGCGTACTGGGTGCGGGGCTGATGGGGCACGGGATCGCGCAGGTCGCGGCGCAGTCGGGGTACGAGGTGGCGCTGCGCGAGGTCGACGAGGCGACGCTTGCAAAGGGGATCGGCAAGATCGAGTCCCAGCTCGCGCGCGCGGTCGAGAAGGGGAAGTCCACGCAACAGGACGCCGACGCGGTGCGCGGGCGGATCGACGGCACGACGAAGTACGAGGACCTGGCCGAGTGCGACCTGGTGATCGAGGCGATCACCGAGAACCTGGATCTGAAGCTCCAGATGTGGCGCGAGCTCGACGAGATCGTCAAGCCGGAGGCGGTGTTCGCGACGAACACGTCCTCGCTGGCCGTGATCGACCAGGCGGCGGCCACCGGCCGGCCGGGGCGGTTCGTGGGGTTGCACTACTTCAACCCCGCGCAGGTGATGAAGCTCGTCGAGGTCGTGCGCTGCGTGACCACCACCGACGAGGCGTTCGCGATGGCGCTCGAGTTCGCGAAGTCCGAGGGCAAGCTGGCGATCGGAACCAAAGACCGGGCGGGTTTTATCGTCAACCGGCTGCTCGTGCCCTACCTGCTCGACGGGATGCGCGCCTACGAAGAGGGCGTCGGCTCGGTGAGCGAGATCGACGAGGCGATGAAGGCCGGCGCGGGTCATCCGATGGGACCGCTGACGCTGTCGGACTTCGTCGGGCTGGACACGCTCGGATCGATCTGCGACGTGCTGTTCGACGAGTTCCGCGAGCGCCGGTTCGCGCGGCCGCCGGTGCTGCGCAAGATGTTGAGCGCGGGCTGGTACGGGCGCAAGTCGGGGATGGGCTTCTACGACTACTCGGGCGAGTCGCCTCTCGCCAATCCGGGGATCTGACGGGCGCGTGCGGACCGGCATGCGGGTCGTGAGCCAGCCGGCGGGAGGGGTGGCAGTCCTCACGCCGGGACGGGCGGGGGGCACGGCAACGTGAGCGATCTGCGTGCCGCCCGCGACCGCGCGCTGGCCGGCGGTCCCCAGCGCCACCGCGAGAAGGCGGCAGAGCAGGGCAAGCTTGCAGTGCGCGAGCGGATCGCGCTGCTGCTGGACGAGGACAGCTTCGCCGAGGAGGGGCTCTTGGCCAACTGGCAGGATGAGGGGCTGGGCGCCGACGGGGTGGTGACGGGGGTCGGGACGGTGCAGGGCCGGACGGTCGCGCTGATGGCCAACGACCCGACGGTCAAGGCCGGCTCGTGGGGCCCGAAGACGGTCGAGAAGATCCTCCGCATCCAGGAGCGGGCGCTTGCGCTGGGAGTGCCGATGGTCTACCTCGTGGACTCGGCGGGGGCGCGGATCACCGATCAGGTGCAGATGTTCCCCGGCCGGCGCGGGGCGGGGAGGATCTTTTACAACGAGGTGCGGATGTCGGGGGCGCTGCCGCAGGTGTGCGTGCTGTTCGGCCCGAGCGCCGCGGGCGGCGCATACATTCCGGCGTTCTGCGACATCGTGATCATGCGCGAGGGCAACGCCTCGATGTATCTCGGCTCGCCGCGGATGGCCGAGATGGTGATCGGTGAGAAGGTGAGCCTGGAGGAGATGGGCGGCGCGCGGATGCACACGGGCGTGAGCGGATGCGCCCATCAGCTGGTCGAGACCGATGAGGACGGGATTGCAATGGCCAAGCGGTATCTCGGGTACATGCCGGCCAACTGGCAAGAGCGTCCTCCCTCAGCCGAGCCCGAGGAGCCGGCATCGAAAACCTCAATCGAGGAGATCGTGCCCGAGGACGAGAACAAGCCGTTCGACATGAGAGAGCTGATCGACGCGCTCGTCGACGGAGGGTCGCTGCTGGAGGTGCACCCGCGCTGGGCGAAGGAGATCGTCGTCGGGTATGCGCGGCTGGACGGGCGGGCGGTGGGGATCGTCGCCAACCAGCCCAAGCACAAGGGGGGCGTGCTGTTCGGCGACTCCGCCGACAAGGCCGCGCGGTTCGTCTGGACGTGCAACGCGTTCAACGTGCCGCTGCTGTTCCTGGCCGACGTGCCGGGGTTCATGATCGGCACGCAGGTCGAGCGCGAGGGGATCATCAGGCACGGCGCGAAGATGATCAGCGCCGTGAGCGAGGCGACCGTGCCGAAGATCTCGGTGGTCGTGCGCAAGGCATACGGGGCGGGGCTGTACGCGATGGCGGGGCCGGCGTTCGAGCCCGACTGCTGCCTCGCGCTGCCGAGCGCCTCGATCGCGGTGATGGGGCCGCAGGCGGCGATCAACGCCGTGTACTACAACCAGCTGCAGGCGATCGCGGACGAGCAAGAGCGCGCGGCGAAGACCGAGGAGCTGCGCAGGGAGTACTCCGAGGACATCGACATCCTGCACCTCGCCTCCGAGCTGGTCGTGGACGCGGTGATCGAGCCGGGTGAGCTCCGTGGGGAGCTGATAACGCGCTTTGCGCACGCGCGGTCAAAGCAGCGCGAGTGGCCGGCCAAGCGCAACGCTGTGACCCCGGTGTAGGGGTAGATTGTCGATCGTGGATGCCACCGACCTCGCATACGCCGGGATCGCACGGCAGGCCGAGCTGATCGCCGCCGGCGAGGTGAGCTCGCGCGAGCTGGTGGACCTCTGCTTAGAGCGGATCGCGCGGTACAACCCGAGGCTGAACGCGTTTCGCGTGATCTTCCCCGAGCGCGCGCGGATGGAGGCCGACCAGGCCGACGCCCGCAGAAGAGCCGGCAGCCCGCCCACCCAGCGCCCGCTGCTGGGCGTGCCGATCGCGGTCAAGGACGAATTCGATGTGGCCGGCGAGGTGACGACGTTCGGCACGAACGCCTATGGCGAGCCCGCGCGCGCGGACTCGGAGATCGTGCGCAGGGCGCGCGCGGCGGGGGCGGTGGTGATCGGCAAGACGCACATGCCCGAGCTGGGCGCATTCCCCTGGACCGAGTCGCCGACCTGGGGAGCTACGCACAACCCGTGGCGCTTGGAGCACAGCCCCGGCGGCTCCAGCGGGGGCAGCGCGGCCGCGGTCGCCGCCGGGTTGGTGGGCGCCGCGCTGGCGGGCGACGGGGGCGGGTCGATTCGCTTTCCGGCGGCCTACTGCGGCCTGTTCGGACTGAAGACCCAGCACGGGCGCGTGCCGCTGGCGCCGCACCTGGACGCCTGGCACGGTGTGGTCGTCAATGGTGTGCTGGCGCGCTCGGTCCGGGACACGGCGTTGTTCTACGACGCGATCGCCGATGGACCGCCGGATCCCGGTGCGCCGGTTGTGCCGCCCAGTTCGTTCCTGGATGCGCTCGGGCCCGGCGGGGCGGGGGAGGGCGCATCGCCCAGGACCCTGCGGATCGCCGTCTCCAGCAAGCTGCCGCCCTCGCCGCTGACGAAGCTGCACGCCGAGAACCGCGCGGCGCTGGATGAGACGGTGGCGCTGTTGAGGGGCCTCGGCCACGAGGTGAACGAGCGCGAGGTCGACCACGGCCCGCTGGCGACCTCGCCCGAGTTCACGGTCATCTACCTGCGCAGCCTGCACGAGGAGGCGGCGACGTTCGCGCATCCCGAGCGCTTGGAACGGCGCATCCGCGCGCTCGCCCGCATCGGGGGCATGCTGCCGCCGGGCGCGCTCGACTGGGCGCTCGGACGCAAGGAGCGGTACGCGGCGCGGATGAACGAGGCGCTGGCCGACCACGACGTGCTGCTGACCCCCGTGACCCCGGCGCCGGCGCCGAAGATCGGCGCGCAGGAGGGCAAGAGCTGGTTGGGAACGACGCTCGCGGCGTCGGCGACGGTCGCCTACGCGGCCTGCTGGAACCAGACCGGTCAGCCCGCCTGCTCGGTCCCCGCGGGATTCGCCGCGGACGGGCTGCCGCGCGCGGTGCAGCTCGTGGGCAGGCCCAACGACGAGGCGACGCTCGTCGCGCTGGCGGCTCAGATCGAGTCAGAGCGCCCGTGGGCGCAGGAGCGCCCGCCGGGGTTCGAGTGAGCGCGGGCGGCGAGCCGCTGACAGAGCTGCTGGAGCTGGCCTGCGAGCAGGCGAGGGGCGCAGGGGCGCTGCTGCTGGCGAAATACCGCTCCGGCGTCGCCGAGCACGGGGTGCACAGCAAGAGCACGCCCACGGACCTGGTCAGCGACGCCGACCTGGCGGCCGAGCGCTACATCCGCGAGGGCATCGCACGGGCGCGTCCAGGCGATGGGCTGCTGGGGGAGGAGGGCGATGACCGGCCTGGGGAGAGCGGGCTGCGCTGGGTAATCGACCCGCTCGACGGGACGGTCAACTACCTGTTCGGCATTCCCCACTGGTGCGTGAGCGTGGCGGTGCAGGACGGCGAGGGGACGCTGGCGGGCGCGGTGTTCGACCCGCTGCGAAACGAGCTGTTCACTGCGACGCGCGACGGGGAGCCAAGGTTGGGCACGGGGGCGCTGACGGCCTCGACCCGAACCGAGCTCGCGAGCGCGATGATCGCCACGGGCTTCAACTACGACGCGCACGTGCGTGAGGCCCAGGCGAGGGTAATCGAGAAGCTGATCCCGCGCGTGCGCGACATCCGCCGGTTCGGCGCCGCGGCGCTCGATCTCGCGTGGACGGCGGCGGGGCGCTACGACGCCTACTACGAGCGCGGGGTGCACGTGTGGGACGTCGCTGCGGGAGTTCTGATCTGCGAACGAGCGGGTCTACAGGCGCGCGAGCTGCCCGAGCGGGAGGGGCTGCCCTGGGGCGTGCTGGTCGCCCCGCCCGCGCTCGTGGACCAGTTGCTGGAGCTGGTCAGCGGATAAGCGGGCCGTGGGCCGGCCGAGATCAACAGGTGCGGCGAAGGGAAAACCATCGAACCAACATTCTGGTTCGATTAGCAAACATTTGGTGCGGCGGGTGGGACTCGAACCCACAAGTCCGTGAGGACAATGCCTTTTGAGAGCATCGCGTTTGCCGATTTCGCCACCGCCGCAGGGTGCGACGGTCAATATAGGCCAGCGAGACGTCGGCAGCCGTCCTCGCGCATTGCGAGTCGGGCAGGGCTCAGCCCGAGTGGGCCGCGGCGCCGGCATATCCGTGCCCGGTGCCGCCCGCACCGCCCGCGCCGGCGGCGGGCCGCTCCAGCTCGACGTTCCAGCCCTGGTTGAAGCCGCGCATCGCGAACGTGATCAGGAGCATCTGCACGGGAACGATCAGGAGCGTGATCACGCCGAGCAGTCCGGCGTTGATCGTCGGCTGGATGAAGCCCGAGTGGTCGCGGTCGAACCAGAAGGGCCCGGAGACGAGCGCGAACACGAGCAGGAGCACGGCGAGGGCCGCGGCGACCGGCAGCACCCCCCGATTCCAGCGCGCGGCGAAGAACGCCAGCGTCAGGTAGACGAGGATGTAGGCGACCTGAACGACCCAGGCGCTCTGGAGCACCTGCCAGCCGCCCACGGTAACGATCAGCACGAGCCCGGCGGAGATCAGCAGCAGCAGCACGACGACCGCGCGCGTGCCCTGCACGACCGGCTTGTCGCGGTTGGGATGCGTGACGACGGTCGCCTCGGCAGGCGCCGGATGCCCCCAGACGGAGGCCGAATGGCCGGATGAGAGGGCGGAAGAGCCGGATGAAGAGCCGGATGGGGAAGACATCGTGTCGATGACCATACAATCTCAGGCGGTCTTCGTGCGTGTCAGGCGGGTGTGCGCGCGAGCGGCGAAACGGCTCCACCCGGGGAGTGTCCCTGCCGGGGCCGACTGGGACGGCGATAGGCTCTGGAACGGTACGCGCGCGTGGTGGAATTGGTAGACACGCCGGCCTTAGGAGCCGGTGGGCCGTAGGCCTTTGGGGGTTCGAGTCCCTCCGCGCGCATTGTGCGGCCGCGCGCGCATGGCAGCGACGAAATGCGGCGGCCGAAGCCGTTGGGCGGCGCGGTGACCGCGCCAGTTTCAGCTCGGTGCTGGTCGGAGTGAGGAAGTCCGGCGGCTGGTGTACTTCAGGCGTTCGTCGTAGTTGTAGTTCTTGACGTAGATGCCTTCGTTGGAGCCGCCGCAGCAGGTCACGCGCCCTCGAAAGTTCTCGGCGATCGACCCCCAGATCGTGATGTTGCCCAGTGTTCCTCCGGTCCCGTCCGGGCAGGAGTAGTTGTTGACCCCCCAAGAGTGCTTCGTGCTCAGGATCGCGGCATCGATGACGGGGTTTTTGAGCGATTCTCCGAATTCTTTGGCGGGCTTTTCGGCCGCCGTCGCATTTCCGCCACTGTGACACGTAACCGCCCCGCCTTGGCTTTCTGTATTTTTACATTCAACTGCTTCTTTCGTTTTGAATTCGATTTTCTCTTTGCTTTTTGTTGTGCCTGAACCTGCAACCTTGTTACTGATCGTAATTTCACCTTTAGACAAAAGATTGGCGGTGCTCGTCACGGTCGAGCCCGATTCGATTTTCGTGCCCGAGACTTCGGAGCCAACGCTGACACCCGACGTTGGCGATACGTTCTTCAGGATTTCCGATTTTTCCGTGACTTCTGCTTCTGCCGTGTGTTAACGGTTTCTTCGCATTCCTTGATGGGGTGGTACAGGCGCACGTGCCCGATCGCGATCAGGCCGAGCGCGGCATTGCCTTTGGGTTCGCCTCCCGATTCTCCGCCTTCGGTCGTGAGATTGCCGAGGACGATTACGTCGTTTTGGGCGATGACCGTCAGCGATTCGGTGTATGTGCCCTTGATGTACACGTTGCCGCATGCAGTGCCTTCGGCGGCTTCGGTGTTGTACATCGTTTCGAGGGCTTTATATTTGTAAGAGCAGCCTGCCGATGAGTTCAAGATGGCGATCACCCCGTTGGAGGGGAAGGGCACGTTTGTTTTGGTTGTCCCTTCGCTTGTGACCTTCATCTTGTTGCCTTCGAGCGTTATGATCGTCCTGCCCGTGAATTTGTCCCCGGCTTCGCTCAACAGTTCGGTCGCCGGTGCTTCTGGTGGCAGCAGGGTCGCCCCTTTCGTGGTGTAACCGTTTCCTTCAAATTTCGGCGTGCTGCCGTAGTAGCCCCTGTCCATTTCAATGGCGTCGTTGTGGCCGGAGCGGCCGAACACTGGCGATCCAGAGATGTCGGCCTTGTCGTTCGTGTGAAATGGTCCTTCAATTTTATCAGCAGCGATCCATGGGAAGCTTATGCAGGTGTTTTCCAGGCCTTTTGCTTCCCGTTCTTCATGGTAGAATTCGCATTCCGCCTCCGATTGTCCCCTAGTTTCTGGATCGGCCTCTTCGAAGTTGCTCAAGTACACGTAGTTGAGATATCCGGGATGCGAGAACGTGGCGACGAGCGAGCGCGTCACCCTGTTTGTGCCCGTCCCGTATATACCCGTTGACTCAATCCGGAAGGTGCCCGACGCCGACCCCGAGGTCTCGATGATCGAGCTCTGTTTGTTCGATGCGCAGGTCGTGTTCGTGTGGCCTTCTCCTTCTTTTTCCCATTTGCTCGAGGGGAGCGTCTTGACCTTGTATTTCTCTTCGGTGGCGCCCGTGACCGTGGTTTCAGAGATGCTCGGGCAGGTCAGCCAGTAGTTGGGGCTCGTTTGCAGGTTGTATTTGTACGCGGAGAGGCCCGCCATCGCGGCGTAGTAGGCCTTCTTTTGGTTGGTGGCTGTGCGGGTCAGCTTGACATCGCCGGTGGCGGAGATGAAAGCCGCGGTGACGAGCAGCGAGGCGATGAACATCACCAGGATCGCGACGACCAGCGTGATGCCTTCCTCGCGCGATGCGGATCGGCGGATATGTTCCCAGCTGGTCATTCGCATGGTCCTTCGGAGCCGCTTTCGGTGGGGTCGATGCGCAGCACGATCGAGTCGCTGAAGCTGGCGGTGCGATCGGTCCGCGTGTCTGCGCTGGAGGAGGCCTGGCTGAAGCTGATCGTCACCTTGGAGATGGTGGCGACCGTCGTTTCGGTGAGGCTGCTTGACGGCAACGCTTCCAGTTCGGCGCCGGAGGAACCGCTTTTGTACTTGTAGTACTGAAAGATCGTCGATTCGCCGTTGACTTCTGTGGGTATCACGTTGTATGCCAGGACCTTCGCTTTGGCGTTGGCGATTTTCGGAGAGGGAAATTTCCATTCGGGGGACTTGCTGGTGGATTCGCTGGTGAACGAGTAGTCGGTGAGGGTGCCGAGCTTCTTGCTTGTGTTGCTTGTGCCGGTTTTCGTCCAGCTGATGTCGTGCAGGGTCACGCTGGAGATCGAGGCTTCTCCGCTCGAGGCGTTCCCGTAGACGCTGATGAACCAGAGGCTGAGCGGCCCGGTCTTTTCCAGCGGCGATTCCGGTGTGCCGCTCGGCTCACGTATCGGCGTGACGCCGGTGCAGCTGGAGTGCAGCTCTTCGACGATCTTGCTCATCGCCGTGCGTCCGATCTGGTTGGCCTGGACCACCTCGGTGATGCGCGTCTCCTGATTGAGCGTGAAGTTGAGGATCGCGTAGAGGGCGAAGAGTACGACGATCGAGCAGAGGCCATCCCAACCAGCACTTCAATCAGGGTGAAGCCCTGCTCGGCGCTCGGCATGAGTGGGGATGGAAGGTGGAAGGCATCAGCAGGTGGTGGTGGATTTTGCTTTGGTGCCTACTGTGGCAAGGTAGATAGATGATGCGGTGGTGCCGGCTTTGAACGTGTTCGCGAAAGTGGTCGTGTACTTATAATATTCGTTGTTGGTTACGTCCTTCCCCACTACGCAAAATTCGAGCGATGTTGCATATGGCTGATACTTGGGCACCAGCGTGCCGCCCGTGATCGTCACTTTATGTTCATATGCTACTGTCCCGACATTATTGGCTTTGACGCCTTTACATGCAGTGTTGTTGATCTTGGCGGATGTAGAGCTGGCTAGGACGCCTTCGCTGCTTTTAGTTCCCTGATAGACGGTCACATTGATCGGCGCCACTTCGACCGATGCGGGCGTTGGATTTCGCCGGGTTTCACCTGCACCGATTCTTCTTTGGTGCCGCTTGCACCCACGGTGGCAGGCTTGTTGGCTTCGCAATCGCCGGCGTAAACTGTGTATTGTCGGTTAGTCGACCGGAAGGCAAACGGGAAGAGCCTTCGAGCTTGGCGCTGGTGGCGACTGGGTTTGCTTCGCCGCCAACGTAGAACGCCGGAGAGCCGAGTTCGGGTCTGAAAGGCGACGAACGTTGAGCCTTCTACGGCTTGACCCGCCGCTGTTGACGAATTTGGCTTCGATCACGCCTGGGTCTTCGAGTGATGAATTCAACTTCAGCGAGTTCGGCTATGGTTTTGACGCTGTTGGTTTTTCCGGGGCCGGTTTTGCCCGTTTGTTCGACCCAGCCCGCTTTTGAGGTGACGATCTTGACTTCCTTCGGCGAGGTCGCCGAAGATCACACAGCCCGAGACGGGGGTGGTCTGTTCTGTGGTGACCGTGGTGGCGGTCGAGGGGTCGAAACTTCGACATTTCGGCGCCGGAGACCGGTTCGTTTTTGCTGTTTTTGACCTTGACCATCAACGTGCCGGTGCTCGGGCACGGCGACAGGCTCGACTCGCTGACCGGGCAGTGGTTGCCGATGGAGGGCCAGTTGACCGAGGAGGTCGTCTGGATGTAGTTGGCGGCCGGCCCTGTTTAGGTTTCGCACGTAAGCATTCTTTGGCGGCGGTGACGAACTGCGCCTTGGAGGTGACCGTGAAGACGTTGCCCGTGTAGGTGATGCCTTTGAATAGCCCGTGACCGTTTCGCAGGAGGTCGTCACGGGGTTTCGCTGGAGGACCAGTACTTCCACGCTCCCGAGACTTCTTCGACGCACATGCCGTTTTCGGCGGACGGTGTAGGTCACGCGCTGCCGAGTTGCGCGAGCTGGGCTGACGCTCAGCCCTCGCAGCCGCTCCTCGTCCTGCTGGGCGATCACCGTCGCCTGGGCGCTGGCGCGCTCGCCGGTGCCGGCGCGGTCGGCGCTGACCAGGCCGGAGTAGGTGCCGACGGCGATCAGCGCCACGAGCAGCGCGCTGACGATGACTTCGAGCAGCATGAAGCCGCCCTCCGACCCGGGTTTGGGCAGTTCCGGCTCAGGGGTGGCCGGCCTTGACAAGAAAGTGGCAATCATCACAAGCGCAGGGGCATAGGTGTACCCAAGGCTTCGGCATCCGCCCCGCCGGGCTTTAGGGTTTCGCCCCCGCGCGTGCTACGCGTCCGTTGCGGGGATGGGAGCCCAGAGATGCAGAGCGGGCGAGCCCGGAGACTCGCCCGCTCGGTCAGGCCATCGGGCCGCTACAGCGCCGGCTGTGGGGCGACCGGCGGAGCGGCCGCGCTCGGGCCGGCCGGCGAGCCCAGGCGCATGTACATCAGGATGCTCACGACGATCGACCACACCCCGAACACGAGCAGGGCGGGGAACCCCGCGGGCGGGATCAGCACGGCGATCGCCAGCACGATCGCCACCCAGCCGAGCCACTTCGGCAGCGCCGCTCCGCGCAGGATCGCCAGGCCGCTCGCGAGCGCGAACACGAACGCGCCGGCCAGGATCGGCAGGCCGAGTTCGTTCGAGAGCACGTTCAGCGTCTGCGCCGTGCCCGGGCGCAGTTCGGCGATGTGGTGGGCGAGGCCGTATTCGACGCCGGAGACGGTGACGGCGCCGACCGCCATGATCACCGCGCCGGCGAGTATCAGCGTGCCGAGCCCCTCGGCCGCGTCACGCACGTAGGAGCGCAGCGCCCCCGCGAACAGCACTACGACGACGAACGCGAGCGCGAACAGGATGTCCGACGTCTCGGCTTCCGAGCGGTGCGTCGTGAAGTACGCGACCACCTTCGCGGCGCTCGCGTTCGCTTCCGGCGTTTCCCCGCCGACGAACACGGCGGCGAGCACGAGCGCGGCGAACAGCACGCCCGTCAGCGGCGCGAGCCTGCTCCAACGATCAGTCATTTCCATCCCCTTGCTTTGCGTTGACCCTTGCGCGCGCGACTCTACATGGCAGAGCCCCTAGAATCACCGGTCCCGACGGTTCGCGCCGGGCTGGACGCCGGTTTGAGGCGGGCTTGGGCGCGAATGGCCGGCCGGGCGTTTGCAGGCGCCCGGACCCGAACGTCCCGGGGGGACTGGTGTAGTGGTAACACGTGGGTCTCCAAAACCCGAGCTCGAGGTTCGATTCCTCGGTCCCCCGCTGAATCCGCACGACGCCCGGAAGATCACGCTCTCGCTGACTGCGGGCGCCGCACATGGCCGTGGGTCACGCCACTTCGCTCCTCACCGCCGAGATCTCGAGTGCGATCTTCACCTTCTCGCCGAGGAGCGCTCTGCCTGTATCGAGCACCTGATTCCAGCTGAGGCCGAAATCTCTGCGGTTGAGCTCTCCTCGCAGCACGAGCTCGATCCGCTCATCCTCGCCCGTCTCGCGTCTCCTGGCGCCCAGCCGCGCGTCGAGTGCGATCTCGCGGGTGAGACCGCGCATCGTCAACTCGCCCACGATCTGCAACCGCCCGCCGTCGAGGTGCTCGATCCGGGTCGAGTTGAAACTGATCTCCGGGTAGCGCTCGACGTCGAAGAAATCTTGCGAGAGCCGCAGGTGCTCGTCGCGTATGGGCTCGTTCGTGTCGATCGAGGCGGTCTTGACCACTCCCGTCGCCCGCGGGGCGCCTGACCCTATCTCCAGCATCCCATCGAACTTGCGGAAGCGCCCATTCACCGTCGCGAGCATCATGTGCTTTACGGCGAACGCCACGCTCGAGCGCGGAGCGTCAACTGACCATCTGCCTGCGGGGACGACATTCCCAGCACTGGTCTCATCCACCACTGACATCCAGAAACCCCCTGCTCGGGTGACGATGCTCGACAGGCAGGCTCGCGCCTGCGCCGCGCCTGCGCATCGGTAGAGCGCCCCGTAGTCAGTCAGTGATTATCCGCACGCCAGGTGCCTCCAGAGCTATGCGGTGACTGCCGGCGGTGACGACGTGGAGGATGGATGCAGGAGCTGGTCGGCCAGCGCCCTTGCCACTGGCCGGAGATTCCCGTCGCCGCCGTGGACGAGCACGAACCTGCGCGTGAAGCGCAGCCCACGCACGCGACGGACGACGAGGTTCTGCTCCTGCCCCGCGAGCGCGAACTGCGAGAGCAGCGCCGGCGTGCACTCCGACAGCGCGGTGGCTCTTGCCGCGCTCGTGCTCCCGAACTCGGCCAGCGGCGGCATGAGCGCGAGTCCCGCCTCTTCGAGCGCTTGCGTGACGACCCGGCGACTGCTGGCGTTGGGGTCGCGCATGATCATCGGCGTGCTGACAAACTCGGCGCGCTCGATCTCCTCGAGCTTGCACCAGGGATGCGCTCGCGGCACCGCGACGACGATCTCGTCGTCGCACAGCGGCGTTTCGCACAATCCCGGCTCGTTGCCGTACGGATCGACCGCCGCGAGGCCGAGCTCGACCCGGCCGTCGCGCACGAGCTCCCGCGCGAGCAGCGAGTTGACGACCGTCAGTTCGACCGGGACGTGGCGCTCGTAGTGGCGCCCGAACTCGACCAGCGGTCCGGGCAGCGCGAACTCCGCCAGCGTCGGGCTGACCGCCAGCCGCACAGGGGCCTCCCGCGGAGTGGGACTGCCCATCAGCGCCTCGACGACCTCGACCTCGGCGAGCAGCTTGCGCGCGGCGACATACAGCTCGTGTCCGGCCGCCGTCGGCGAGACGCCGCGTGGCGAGCGCTCCAGCAGCTGCGCGCCGGCGACGGCCTCCAGCGCCCGCAGCCGCTTGGACAGCGCCGGCTGACTGACTTGCAGGAGCCTCGCCGCGCGTCCGAGGCTGCCCAGATCGACAGCCGCGCAGAACGCACGGAGCTCAGCGATCTCCGGCGGACGCACGGGCTTGCTCACGGGATGGTGAGCATAGCCGGCGCCGCGGTCGGTTTGGGGGTGGAGCTCATCGATGGAGCTCGAGATCGAGCGCATCAAACCCACATCAAACCCATAACCGTCGACTATGGCAGCCACGCCAGAGTCGGGCCTACCGGAGCGGCGATGGCGTACTTAGCATGAACGGCATAAGCAAGACGAAGGCCGAAACGAAGGCATAAGCGAAACGAAGGGAGCCCCAAAATGAGCGTCTACGATGAACCGCAAGCGCCTGCTCGTTCAGCCCAGGACGAAGGCACGACGGCCCACGACGACAGAGCCCGGAGATTGTTGGAGATCGGCGGCGTGATCGCCGCTGTCGTCTTGATTGCGTTCGGCGCCGGAGCGATCGTCATGAGCATGCAGGGGCGCAGCGTCGTCAAACACGAACTCCTGCAGCAGAAAATCGTGGGGGCGGCCGACATGAACCCCAGCGCGACCGCGGTCGAGGCCAAGGCGGCCGGTCTGCCGAAGAGCATCACCCTGCCGACCTGCAGCGTCGCCGGCAAGACCGTTGACAACGGCGCGACCGCTCGCTGCTTCGCCAGCTACATGCGCATCCACGCGCTCGAGTCGACCGGCGGCCTGGTCTACTCGCAGATACCGGACTATGCGACCGCCAACGGCGAAGGCACCAATGAAGCCACGAAGGCGTTGATGGCCCACGAACAGCCGGTCGAAAACCCGGCACGCACCACCTGGGTCACCGAGACGGCTCTCTCGACCGCGCTGAACGCCTCCTACATGGCCGAACAGCTTGGGCTCTTCGGGATCGTCGTCGGCGTGGCGCTGCTCCTAGCCGGGGCCGGCTTCGGAATCCTCGCGCTCTCCGGCGCGCTCCGCGCGGTGCCGGAGACGCCATTGGCGAGATTCCTGAACAAGCGCTCGATAAACAAGCGCTCGAGATATGGGCCGTCGAAGCCGGAACACGGCACAGAGCCGGTGCAGAGTTAGAGCAGGCTCGAGCGAGAATCGGGGCCCAGCGGTGCCTGCCGACCACGATCAACGGGACCGCACGATGACCGGCCTGCGCCACCGGACCTCGCGCGCGCTGCTGTCCGCTCTCGCCGGCGCCCTGACCGCGGCCGGTTTGGGTGGGCCGCTCTCCGGCGGGGCGCTCGGCGCGGGCGTGCCACCGGGTTCGCCGAGCGCCGCGACCGCCGGCGCCTCCGAAGGCCCTGCCGGCGCCTCCGAAGGTCCTGCCATAGTGTCGCAACGCCGGCAGCGGACGACTGCGAAGAACGCCGCGCGTGCAAAGCCGAAGCGGGCCAGGCGGAAACACGCCAAGCCGAAGACGAAGCGCGCCAAGGCCAGGACGAAGCGCACCAGAACCGGGCACGCCCACGCCAAGCCGAAGCAGGACACCAGGTTCAAGCATCGGGATCACGCCAAGCCGAGGCACGCCAAGCGGGTCACAGGCGTCGCCAACGCACCGGAGGGCGCCGTGGCGACCGGCCCCAGCAGGCCGGCGCCGCCGCCGTGGCTCGTGGCGAGCCAGACCGAGGCGCTGGCGAAACTGACGGATGCCGGCGGACTGGCGCCGTCCGCACAGGCACTGGCCTTCTACCGCATCCCACCGTTCCTGCTGCCCATCTATCGGGCTGCCGCCATCCAGTACGGCGTGCCCTGGCACATCCTCGCCGCGATCAACGAAGTCGAGACCGACTACGGCAACGACCAGTCGGTGTCGACCGCGGGCGCCGTCGGCTGGATGCAGTTCATGCCCGCGACCTGGATGCAATACGGGGTGGATGCCCTGGACGCCGGCTACGCGGACCCATACAACCCGGTGGACGCGATCTTCGCCGCCGCTCGCTATCTGCGCACCGCCGGCGCCGCGAAAGATCTGCCCGCGGCGATCTTCGCCTACAACCACTCCGCTGAATACGTCAGCTCGGTGCTCCTGCGGGCCAAGCTGATCTCCGCGTATCCGGAGTCCGCGATCGCGACGCTCACCTGCCTCAGCGACGGTCGCCTGCCCCTGACGGGGAAGGTGGCGTGGGAATCGTTCGCCCCCGCGGCTCCCCCATCGCCGCCCGCCGCGGCCCCCAACGCCACGGCCCTCGCGCCCGCTGCGGCGGCCGCGGCCGGCGTGGGCACGCAGGCTCCGCGGTTCGTGGATCTGAGGAGCGCTCCGCACGCCTCCGTGGTGGCGGTCCAGAGCGGCAGGATCGTCGGGCTCGGCGACTCCCGCAAGCTCGGCTTCTACGTGATCCTGCGCGACGCCCACGGCGACGTGTTCACCTACGCCGGGCTCGGCAGCATCGCCTCGAGCTACATCGTGACCAAGAGCTCGCACGGATCGATCGGCGCACGACGTCTCAGAGTGCCATTGCGACGCGGGTCGTTCGTCGCGCAGGGCGCCGTGCTCGGCCGGGTGCGCGTGCCGTCCGGGGCGAAGGATGGCCACCTGCGCTTCGCGATCGGACCCGCGGGCGATCCGGACACGATCGATCCCCGCCCGATCCTGGCCAGCTGGGTGCTGCTGGGCGCGGCTCTGCACCCGCGGGGCGCCCCGCGCCCGCAGGGAGCACAGGGAGGAGCCGATCCGCTCGAAGCCACGACGACCAGCGACGTGCTCGCGCTCTCCAGGGGCCAGCTCGAACGCGACCTGAACCGCATCCCGATCGGCCCTCGCCCGACCGGCGCCACCACAAGGCTCACCGCCACGGTCGCACGCTCGGCGAGCTCCGTCCGGACCGCGCCGTCGCCGTCGCCGGTGGGCGGCCATCTGAGCACGGCCCAGTGGAATCGGCTGATCGCGCGGATCGGCGCGCTGCGGGCGCCTGCCGTCGCAGTCAAGCCGAGCCCCTCGGCGATCGGCGACGGCGGGCAGCGAGAGGACGAGTGGTGAGCAGGCCCGCGCGCGGCCCCGGGCTGGTGGAGCTGCGGGCGTTCTGCGCCGCGGTCGAGCTGGGCAGCATGGGACGCGCGGCAAGGGTGCTGCACGTCAGCCAGCCGGCGCTGTCCAGGCGGCTGCGCGTACTGGAGAAGCTCGCGAACGTTCGCCTGCTCGAGCGCTCGCGCCGGGGCGTGTCGCCGACGCCGGCCGGCACGCGGCTCTACCTGGCGGCGCGCCGTGTGCTCGCGGAGGACGAGGCGATCGAGGGGCTGATGGGCGGAGTGCTCGCCCAGGGGGTGCCGGCGCGCCTGGCGGCGAGCCCGACGATGGCCGAGTCGGTGCTGCCGAAACTGCTGGTGGACTTCGAGGAGCGCCACGAGCGCCACCTCTCGATCGAGCTCACGATCGTCAGCTCGGCGATGGTGCGCGAGCTGGTGCGCGAGGGGCGCGTGGACCTCGGCCTGGCCGCGGCCGACCTGTCGGCGCAGGCGGAGAGCTCACTGGCGCAGATCCCGCTGTGCGATGACGAGGTTGTGGTCATCGTGCCCCGCGAGCACCCCTGGGCGGCGGTGGAGGAGATCGATCTCGAGGAGTTTCTCGGCACGCGGATGATCATGCGCGACCCCCGCGCCGACACCCGCCACACCGTCGGTGCCGTGCTCAGGTCGCTGGGCTTGTCGCTGGCGGCGCCGCTCGCCGAGATCGGCAACACCGCGGCGGCCAAGGATGCGGCGCTTCGCGAGTGCGCGCCGGCGCTGCTGTCGCGGCTGGCGGTGGGAGTCGCGGACGAGAGGCTGCTCGTGCGCCACGTCGCCGGCCTGCGCTTCCGCCGGCGCTTCGTGCTCTTGTACGGCACCAAGGAGGACCCCTCGCCCCTGGTGCGCGCCTTCACCGATCAGGTGCGCCTGAACGCGGGGGCTCACGGTGCGATCGGGTCCCCGGCTCAAAGCGCCGATTAGACTACGCCGATGCTTGAGCGCTGGACGCGAGCGGTCCTGCGCCTGCGCCTGGTCGTGCTCGCATGCTGGCTGTTCGTGTTGGTGCTCGGCGCGCTGTCGGCGGCACGGCTCTCGCCGCTGCTCTCCAACTCGCTGGCCGTTCCCGGAACCGGCTCCGAAGCGGCGCAGACCATCCTTCAGCGCCACTTCCACGAGCGCCCCGACGGGACCTTCACCGTCGTGTTCGTGGTCTCCAAACCCTCCGAGCGCGCGCTCGGAGCCCTGCATCGGCGCCTGGCATACGCCGCCAGAGCGGTCCCTCAGGGACACGCGAGCGCGCTGCGCTCCGGAGAAGGGGTCGTGTACGGCGAAGTCGCCACGACGCTCGACCTGCAACAGGCGAAGGGCTGGACGGTCGCGCTGCGCCGTGCGCTGCGCAAGCCGGGTGCGCCCGTCTCCTACGTCACCGGCGAGCCGGCGATCCAGCACGATCTGGACCCGATCCTGTCCGCCGATCTGCGTCGCGGCGAGACGATCGCGCTGGGAATCGCGCTGCTCGTGCTCGTCGCGGTGCTGGGAGTCTCGGCGGCGGTGCTGATCCCGTTCGTGTTCGCCGCCTGCACGATCGCCGCCACGCTAGCCGCCCTCTATCTCATCGCGCACGCGCTGACGATCTCTTCCTATGCCCCGAACCTCGTCGAGCTGATCGGGCTCGGGCTGGCGATCGACTACTCGCTGCTGGCGGTGTACCGCTTCCGGGAAGAGCTCGCGCGGGGCGCACCCCCAACCGCAGCATCCATCTCGGGTTCGTCCCACTCCTTCGAGGCGGCCGGGGTGGACGAGGCGGTCGTGCGCACGATGGGAACCGCCGGTCGCGCCATCGTCCTCTCCGGCGTGGCCGTCGCGATCGGGCTGGCGGTCGTGCTGATCATGCCGGTTCCGTTCATGCGCTCGCTGGGCGTGGCCGGCTTTCTCGTCCCGCTCGTCTCGATCGCCGCGGCGCTGACGCTGCAGCCGGTGCTGCTGTCGCTGTTCGGGCGCCGCGGCATGCACGCCGTCCGCGTGCGAGCGCCGCATCCGCGTGCGGGGCTCCGTCCGCACACGCGCGCTCGCGAAGGCGACCTCTGGGCGCGGCTGGCCGGCGCGATCATGCGCCGCCCGGTGGTCGTGCTGCTGGCAGGAACCGCGGTGCTGCTGGCGGCGGCGGCGCCGGTTGTGCTCCTGCGGCTCACGCCCGGGTCGATCTCCGCGATCCCGCAGTCCACCGAGTCGGCGCGCGGGCTGGCGCTGCTGGACGAACGGGTCGGCGCGGGCGCCGTCACGCCGATCGAGGTCGTCGTCGATGCGGGCGTCGCGGGCGGGGCGCGCACGGCGGCCGTCCGCGCGGCGAGCGAACGGCTCGTGCAGGGCATCTCCCAGGACCCGGAGGCGTACATCACGGCGAGCGGCGAAGAAGCGCTGTACGTCGACGGCACCGGTCGCTACCGCCGCGTGTTCGTCGTGGGACGCCACGAATACGGCGATCCGGCGATGCAGGCGCTCGTGCGGTGGCTGCGCAGCCACGCCGTGCCCGTCGCGCGCTTCCCCGCGGGCGTGCGCGTGTACGTGGGCGGAGCGCCGGCGCAGGGGGTTGACTTCCTCGCGCGCGTGTACGGCATGTTCCCGTGGATCGTGCTGCTCGTGCTGGCGCTCACCTACGTGGTGCTGCTGCGCGCCTTCCGCTCGCTGCTGCTTCCGCTCAAGGCGGTGCTGCTCAACCTGCTGACCGTGCTGGCCAGCTACGGGCTGCTCGTCGTGATCTTCAGGCTCGGCGTGGGCGCCGATCTGCTCGGGCTCTACCGGATCGAACAGGTCGAGGGGTGGATACCGGTCTTCCTGTTCGCGATGCTGTTCGGGTTGTCGATGGACTATGAGGTGTTTCTCGTGACCCGCATGCGCGAGTCCTGGGACGAGCACCACGACAACCAGCGCGCCGTGGTGGAGGGGCTGCGGCGAACGGGACCGATCATCACCGCCGCCGCCGCGATCATGGTCGCCGCGTTCTCGGGGTTTCTCGCGGGACACGTGGCGGGTCTGCAGGAGTTCGGCGCGGGTCTTGCGCTGGCGGTGCTGTTGGACGCGACGATCGTGCGCATGCTGCTCGTCCCGAGCCTGATGGCGGTGCTCGGCTCCTGGAACTGGTGGCTGCCGGGGCCGATCGCGCGCCTGGCCCGCGTCAGCAGCTCACCGCGGACCGAGGACAGCTCGCTGCGGACCGAGGGCGGCTAGCGGAGACCGAGAGGGCGTGAGGACCCCGCGCGGAGCAGGCCAGAAGGCACTGCCCACCCCGCGCGGGATTCGCTCACTTCGCCATCGTGATGGCGAGCTTGGTCAAGATCACCGGGCCTTCTGCTTTGTCCCTTTGTGGATCTTGTGCTTGGTCGCGCCGTGCCGCGGCTGCTTGACGATCGTGATCGCCAGCCTGATCGCCGGCAGGTCGTAGCCGAGCGCGAGGCCCGGCAGGTCTTCTCTGAACGTCAGCATCGGGACGACGCCGTAGGGCGTGTTGGCGTACGCCGGCTGGCTGTTGTAGAGCAGCGGGTACATGTCGATCAGGTGCGTCCCGGGGCCGCCGGTGGCGACGAGGTTCATGATGGTGTCGCCGTTGGAGTTGAAGCCGCACCCGTAGCCGATGTAGCTGTTGTCGTAGTCGACCGCGATCGTGTTGTCGAGCTGCGTCCAGCCGAGGCCCTTGAGGTGGATGGTGAAGTGCTGGCCTTCGTGCAGCACGAGCGAGGAGACGCCGTTGCCGACGACGCTGCGCAGGACATAGAACGGCGCCTGCGCCACGACCTTGCCGCCCTGCGTCAGCTGCACGGCGTGCCAGCCGCCGAGACCTTCGGGCACCGTCACCTTCGTCTGCAGCGATCCGCCGGACGGCGTCACCGCTTCGCCGTTGTCGAGCGGCACCGAGACGGAGTTCCAGCATGTCGACTTCGGGCAGTTCACGCGGCTGCCGATGACCGTCAACCACGTCAGCGTGACCGGCGCGTTCGCCAGTCCCGATGCGCTGACTTGCAAGCCGGTCTGCACGGTGCCTCTGATCGGCGTGAGCGTGGCGGTGGCGGTGCTGCCCGCAGCCACGGCGTTTGCCTGCAGCGTCGTGCGTGAGCCGTACGTCGGGACGACGTTCACCGGCCATTCCATCGTAGGCTGCGGACGGCCCCTGTCCTTCGTCACGGTGAACGTGAACGTGCTGGGAGCGCCCGTGGCCGTGTTGCCGGCGCCCCAGGGGATCGGCGACTGCTGGATGTTGAGATAGCTGAAGGTGATCGAGTCGGCGATCTGGATCGTGTGCCTGCCGACCGGGCCCGAAGCGCGGATCTTGAGCTGCGCGCTGCCGCGCGTCCAATACGCCGTTACGTCGCCGGTGAAATGGTTGTCGTAGTTCACCGAGGCGCCGCCTTCGAACAGGGATGAGCCGAGGCCGTGATAGGTGATCGTGATCGGTGTCCCGATCGGGCCCCGCTTCGGGCTGATCGTCGCCGATCGGTCGATCGTGAATGCGCCGACAGCCTGCTGAACGTCTTCGACGACGGCGTAGATTTCATGCTTGCCGCCGAAGTCGTTCGGTGCCCTCACGGTCACTTCGAACGAACCCTGTGCGTTGGTGGTGGCCGTTGCGAGCGCCACGGTCAGGGCTTCGGCCGGGGCGAGGCCCAGGTAGTCGACGCTGTCCACACGCGGGTCGGCTTCCCAGGTGATCTTTGTGGTCGACCAGGTGATCGTCACGGGCTTGTTCGCCGGCAGGCCGGAGGCGGATATCGTCACGGGCGCGCCGATGACGCCTTCCAAGGGAGTCACGTTCAACGGTTTGACACTCGATCCCGGCTTGGCCGCGGGTGCGATCGGGCCGGGAAGCGGGGGGATGTTTGGAATCGCGGGCGCTGGAAGCGCTGTCGGATTTTCGGGTTTGGGCGGGGCCTTGGCGAAACTGGCGGCTGCTGGCAGGAGCAGAGCCCCTGCCAGCACGGCCGCCGCCGCCAAACCCCGGCTTGCTGCTGCCGGGTTGCGTCTCATGTCTGGTGCCTTCTTTCGTTTGCTGCGTCGATTAGTTGGTTGTGTGTGTCTGTGATTTCTGCTTGTTTATTTCTGTCTGTCTCGTCTGTCCTGTTCCTGTCTGTCCCCTGTCTGTCTATCTAATTCGGTGTCGTGGTGCCCATTTATCTGCCTACGGCAGGATCATGAGCTGTGAGGAGATCGGCCAGCCGGCCTGCGTGAATTCTCCTTCCTGTCCCGGTTCGGTGATCTTCTTCTTGACCTTCTTGATTACCGTCTTGCCGTTCTTTTTGACCTTCTTCTTCACCACCTTCGTGACGACCACGGGCTTCGTCACGACACGGATCTTGAACGCGAGCGGCGTGATCCCGTTGGGCGGTATTTCGACTTTCGTTTTTTCGGCGATTGGCGTCAGCGCACCTGTGGGAGATTCGATCTGCCATGGAGTCGCCGCCGCCGCGGTTTCGCCCGCTGTGGTGACGCCGGCCGTCCAGTAGGCGTGCTTGGCTTTTTCCCCTTCGGGTGTTTTCGCCAGAGAGTGTTCACCCCACACCAGCGGGACCCGAACCGTCGATGACACGCCGTTCACCAGCATGCCGGGGATGATCACGTAGGCGCCCTTTTCGTTTTCGACGTTCGCTTCGCTGAGGGCTTGGCCGCCGGTCTTGACGTCCACGCCCCACATGCGAAAGACGATCGTCTGGCCCACGTGGATGGTGTTGGTTTCCGAGCAGTTGCCTTTTGCGTCTTCCAGCTTCTTGTTGACTGCGGAGCCGCTGTTGACGGTGTCCACGGAGAGGACCAGGGGAAGCGGCTTTGTGCCCTGGACCGGTGGCGCCGTCACCGCTTTAGTTTCCGCTGCGGCGGCCGGGCTGGCCGCGACAGCTGCAGCCGCAATCAGCCCGAGCACCGTGATCGTTGGTAGTTTTTTCATGGTCCTCAACCTTTCTGTCATGTCATGTGAGCGAACCGGAGATCGTGACCGTGAAGGTGCCGGCGCTCTTGTTGTATGAGCCGGAGAAGCTCAGGGTGCCCTTGGCGCCCTTGAGCTTGCCGCTGGCGCCGCTGACTGTGGCGGTGCCGCTGACGCTCTTCACGTTGCTTTCGCCGCAGCCCTTCGACGTGGAGTTGACGGCGAGTGTGAGGCTGCCGCCGGAGCCCGAGATCGACGCCGGCCCGCTGAAGAACCCGCACGTGCCGCTCGTGTGGCCTGAGCCGTTGCTGCCGGTGAGCTTGCTCAAGCCGTCCGTGCCGCTGCCGGAGCCGCTCACGGATGAGATCTTGATCGCCGAGCCTTTGACGGTGACCGACGCCTTGCCCGAGTACTTGCCGCTGAACTTGACCGTGCTGGCCGCGTGTGCGACTGAAGACGCCGGGGCGTAGCTGGGTAGTGCCGCCGCGACCGCCGCCGCAGCGACCATCGCCGTCATAATCGCAGGCGCGGAGAAATGATACCTGTGCATGAGAGACTCCTTCGTAGTGTTCTGGTAGGTGTGGGCGCCCATCTGCGACTCCCGGCCGTCAGTCAACCCGCTCACGTGAGGGGTGCCTACCGAAGGACCCACTGAACCGGATGCGTAGTTCACCGTGTGGTTAATACGTTTCATCGCATCCCACGCTAGACCCGGCAGGGCCGTTCCGCTAGATCAGATTCCGGCCTGGCGGTGATAGCCAGCGGTTATGGGTCGGTCTGGAGGTAGCCTGCTCTGCGACACCTGCAAAGCCTGCTCTGCGACACCCGCAGAAGAGCCGCTCACCCGTCTGACTTGCCGCCCCGGCGGCTTACAATCCCATCTCCGCCCGCGATCAGCACCTCGCTGACGAGCTCCGGCGCGAACAGCCCATGCTCGACCACGCCCGGCGTCTGGCTCAGGCGCTCCGCCAGCGCGCGGACATCCTCGAAAGGAGCGTCATACCAGGCCAGCAGGTTCCCGTCCGGGCTCATCGCCGCTTCGCGGTCTCCGGCCGAGCGCTTGCGGGCTCCGATGCGCGCGTGACTTCCCACCCCACGCTCCCCAACGTGACGCAATCGCGTGGAGCCGAGCGCCGCCAGCGTGCGGTGTGCGCCGAACTCGAGCACCTCCAGGGGGATCGGCGGCGCCAGGCGGGGGACGAGCTTCTCGGCCGAGACGATCACCACGAACCGCCGCGCCGCCGCCGCGACGATCTTCTCGCGCGTGTGGGCGCCGCCGCCGCCCTTGACGAGCCAGCAGTCGGGGTCAACCTGGTCGGCCCCGTCGATCGCAAGGTCCAGCTCACCGACCTCGTCCAGCTCGTGCACGCTCAGCCCCAGCTCCCGGGCGATCCGAGCTGTCTCCGGCGAGGTCGCCACGCAGCGCGTCTCGCGCAGCTCATCGGCGCGCTCGCCGAGGGCCCTCAGCAGATAGGCGACCGTCGAGCCGGTTCCCAGCCCGAGGGCCATCCCGTCCGTGACCAGCTCCGCCTCCGCCCGTGCGACCGCATCCTTACGCTCCTCGATCGTCTCCGGGTCCAGCCCGCTCCGCGCGCGATCGGGCTCCGGACCCGAACCGCTCAGCCGCGGAGATGTCTCAGACGAGCGATCGGATGCCATGGCGCGTGCGAGCGTATCGATCCGCTCGCCGCCACAGGCGTCTGGCCGCGTGAGGTCGGCCGCTCGGCGATCGCATCGGGATCTCCGATCGGCCAGCGTCGCAGCTCCTCGTCGAACAGCTCCAGCCGGTGCCCGCCCGCACGCTTGGCCCGATACATCGCGACGTCGGCCTCGCGCAGCAGGTCCTCCGGGTCGGCCTCGGCGTCGCGCGAGATCGAGACGCCCACGCTCGCGAACATCGCCACCTCGATCGATCCGACCTGAAACGGTTCGGCCAGCGCGTGCACCACACGCTCGGCGACGCCCAGGGCTTCGGCGTCCGAGTCGAGGTCCTCGGCGAGGATCACGAACTCGTCCCCGCCCAGACGCGCGACCGTGTCCGAGTCGCGCAGCGTCTGCGTCAGTCGCTCCGCCACCGAGACCAGCAGCAGGTCGCCGACCGCGTGCCCGAGGTTGTCGTTGATCGACTTCAGCCTGTCCAGGTCGATGAACAGCAGCGCGATCGGCCCATTGCTGCGGTGAAGTCGCGCGAGCGCCTGGTGCGCTCGATCCATCAGCAGCAGGCGGTTGGGCAGGTGCGTCAGCGGGTCGTGCAGCGCCTGGCGCTCCAGCCACATCCGGTCGGTGACGTCCTTGGCCGCCGCGTACCACACCTCCCCGTCGCAGCGCGCGCTCCACAAAAGCCAGCGCCAGGAGCCGTCCTTGTGACGGTAGCGGTTGGTGAAGTTCACCAGCTGGGCCGTGCGGTTGCGCCCGGCCAGCGTCAGCGCGAGCGTCTGCTCGAGATCGTCCTGATGCACTCGCTCCTGCATCGGCTGGGACATCAGCTCGTCGATCGACCAGCCCAGCGCGTCCTCCCACGCCGGGTTCAGCAGCGTGAACCGCCCGTCGAGCGAGATCGCCGCCAGCAGGTCGCTGGTCATCTCGAACAGCCGTTCGATCCCGTTCTGGTCGGCGTGTGCGGCCGGCTCGCCGTGGTTGCCTCCAGCCGCCTCGGCGGTTCCGGCGACGGTCTCGGCTTCGGCGGCGGGCTCACCCGCGGGCTCGGCGGCGGGCTTGGCGTGGTCGGTGGGTGGTGTCTCGACGCGCATTGTCGCCCTCCCTCCTCGGCACGCGCACACCATCGTCGGGCCCAGCAAACCCGTGCTGGACGAATGTTCGAGGCGAGCTCTATCTAGGCGGCGATCCCCACGCCCGCGGACGCCGGCTCGCGCGTGCCGACGTCCCCGCGCAGGTAGCGCCAGATCGACAGGCACATCATCACGGTCATGACGATCGCGCTCGACACGCACTCCTCGCAGATGGCGTGGATCGAGAAGATCTCGCGATAGGTCAGGTAGACGCTGAAGCCGAACCCGCCGAGGGTCAGCGCCGCGGTCAGGAACCTGAATCGCTCCTCGTCGGGCGCCAGCAGCGAGACGAGGATCGCGACGTAGCCGATCAGCCCGATCAGCGCGACGGGCACGCCGGCGAGCTCGGAGTAGCGCGAGGTCTGCACTTTCGTGCAGCTTTCCCCGGCCGTGCACGCCGGTTTGATCCCAGCGTAGTGGACGTAGGTCACGTAGCTTGCCACGGCCAGGCCGAGCAGCGTGAGCACGATCAGCGTGATCCGCAGGGCGCGCGCGCTCATGGCGCTAGCGCTTGAGCAGCGCTTCGATTGCTTCGTCGAAGGACGCCGGTTCGGTCAATGAGCTGTATTCGAGTTTTTTCGCCGATTCGCCCGTCTTGCCGATCAGGAACGACGGCGTGCCCGTGAACCCATTGTTGTTGGCGGCCTGCTTGTCGCTTTCCACCTCGTTGGCCAGCGCCGGGTCGCTGCGGTCGCTGCTCCACTGTGTCAGGTCGAGCCCCGGCACCTGTTGGGCGATGCCCTGGATGTAGCTTTCGGTGACATAGCCCGAGTCCTCTTCGCCCTGCTCGTGGTAGAAGGTCTCGATGAAGTTCCACGCCTTGTCCTGCTTGCCCGCGGCGTAGGCGGCGATCTGCTGGGTTTTGAAGACTTCCGGTTCGCGCGTGGCCGTCTCCATCGAGTGGTATTCGACCTTGACCTTGCCCGTGCGCACCCACTTCTGGATGATCGAGGGCAGCGCGCCGAGCGTGAACTCCTTGCAGATCGGGCACTCCAGATCGCCGTAGTACTGCAGTGTCACGGGCGCGTTCGGGTCGCCCAGCGTGTTGGCGCTCTGGGGGATGCCGTCGATCAGCGTGTTCACTGCGGCGACCGTGCTGTTCGCTTCTGCGCTGTGAGGCGCGACCTTCTTCGTTCCCCCGCCGCCCGTGGCGATCAGGATCACGACCACTGCCGCCACCACGATCGCCGCGACGATGCCGAGCTGGGTCAGTCGCGCTCTGCGTTTGGCCCCGGCCGCTTCGGACTCCTCCAGCGCCTTGCGTTGCGCGCGCGCCTGCTCGCGCCGCTGCTTGCGCGTCAGATCTCCCTCGTCGTCCTCGACCCCTGAACTGCTCATGCCCGAGTTCTACACGGTTTTGCTCAATCTTGTCTAAGGACCGTCCGCCATGCGACGATTGCAGGCCGCGAGCCCCCGTAGCTCAGCTGGATAGAGCAGCGGACTTCTAATCCGCAGGTCGCTGGTTCGAATCCAGCCGGGGGCGTAGCAACAAGTCCTGCAAACCCAACGAAACAGAACATACCAGGAGGTGTAGACGAGGCCCGCAGATTTCCCTACGGATTTCCCCAGGGGGCGTCGCGGGGGCGTATACGGGCCTCCGGCGGGCCGGGTGCCCTGCCGGCTGATCGTCGCCAATTACAAGCAGCGGCGCAGATAGAACCAGCCGGGTAACTCAGAGAAGATCCACTACACACAACGACCGACGCGAAGCGGGGCCACTTCAAGCCGCCGCGCCCAGTGTGTCTACGCGGCAGCGCTCGGGGCGTGTGCTTCGATGATCCGCTCCTCGAAGGCGAAGCCGGCTTCCAGGGCGCGGCGCACGGGACAGGTATCGGCGACGCGCTGGAGCCTGCGCCGCTGGTCGGGCGTGATGTCGTTGGAAAGGTGTATGTCGATGGCGAACCGCCGCGGCACGCTTTCAGGGTCATAGTCCACTTCGACGGATGTCTCGCCGAGGTCCCAGCCGCGGTTCTGGGCGTAGGACGCGATCATCGTTGCAATACAGGAGGCGAGCGTTGCGGCGAGCAACTCGTGCGGTGCGGGGCCCAGGTCGGTGCCGCCGATGAGCTCGGGCTCGTCGGTGACGATCGTGTGGCGGCCGTTGACGTCCACCTCCTGTCTGAGGTCACCGCCGGCGGTGCGTGCTGTCGCGGTCATGCTCATCGCCGACCACCATGCCTCACGCCGTCTGCGATCCGATCCGGCGCGACTACAACATCTGATCCGTAGGAAACGCTCATACAATTACAATAGCAAACAACGATTCAGTTGTGCTAGGGTGGGCGACACATGAGCACGACGACGGATGTTCCCCACCCGCTGCCGGAGATGCTCGCCGAGGCTATCGCCGAGCGCTTTCGGGTCCTCGCCGAGCCGATGCGCGTTCGCCTGCTGGATGCGCTGCGTGACGCGCCGGCCACAGTCGGGGAGCTCCAGCATGCGACGGGCGCCTCTCAGCAGAACGTCTCCAAGCATCTCGGGGTGCTGTTGCGCAGCGGGTTGGTGAGCCGGCGCAAGGAGGGCAACTTCTCGCTGTATGCGATCGCCGATGAGGGTGTGTTCGAGCTGTGCGAGCAGGTCTGCGGTGGCCTGCGCCGCCAGCTGGACGAGCTCGAGGCGCTGCTGCCGCCGGGGTCCGCCCGATGAGCACGATCGCCACGCCACCCGGCGGCCTGACCGCTGGGCGCCCGGTCGAGCGGCCGGTCCAGCGCATCGCCCGCGTGGGGCCGATCGGCCGTCTCGGCCGCTACACCGCTACCCACTTTCGCACCGTGCTGATCGGATGGCTGGTCCTCGCGCTGGGGCTCGGCTTCTTCGCGCCGCGTGTCGAGACGGCGCTCTCGGGGGCGGGCTGGGAAGCGAGCGGGTCACAGTCGGCGCAGGCGCGTAAGCTCGTCGAACGCGACTTCGCCGGCTTGGGCAGCTACGGCCTCGAGACGGTCGTCCACTCCCCGACGCAGACCGTCGACTCCCCGGCGTTCAGGTCGGCGATCGCACGCGTCGAGCAGACCCTTCGCGCAAATGGGGCCGTGCGCACCGTCGTTGCTCCCGCGCCCGGGCTGTCGATCTCAGCCGACGGTCACACCGCGATCGTGCAGGCCGGCGCCGCGCGCGACCCCAACGAAATGGTCACCGCCGCCGACAACCTGAAGGGCTCCCTGCACAAGCTGTCCACGAGCACGGTTCAGGTCAACCTGACGGGAGCGGCGGGCATGTGGTCGGACTTCAACGCGGCCAACCGCTCGGCGATGCTCAAATCGGAGGTCATCTCCTGGCCGGTCACGCTCGGCATCATGCTGCTCGCCTTCGGCTCGTTGGTGGCTGCGGGTCTGCCGTTGATGCTGACGATGGTCGGGCTGCTCGCGGCAGCCGGCTCGCTGTATCTCGGCACGCGGATCGCACCGATCTCGATCTGGGCGATGAACTTCGCGCTGATGTTCGCGCTCGCGCTCGGCATCGACTACGCGCTGTTCATCGTGATGCGCTTCCGGGGCGCGTTCTTCGGTTCCAGGCTCGACGCCCAGGAGGCCACGGCCGTCACGATGGACACCGCCGGCAAGGCCGTGCTGTTCAGCGGCGTCACCGTGCTGATCTCCCTGACGGCCGTGATGCTCGTGCCGAGTCCGGCGTTTCGCAGCATGAGCCTCGGCATCATGCTCGCGGTCATCTTCGTGCTCGCCGCCACGCTGACGCTGCTGCCCGCGGTGCTGGCCAAGCTCGGCCCGAAGGTCGACAACCTCTCGCTGCCCTGGGCGCACTCCGGCGAGCACCGCTCGCCCAGGTTCGCCGCTTGGGGCGAACGTCTGTGGCATCACCCCTGGCGATACGGACTCCCTGCGCTGCTCGCGCTGCTCGCACTTGCCTACCCGGTGACGCAGCTGAAGACCTCGATGCCCTCGATCAAGGTTGTGCCGACCAGCGACTCCTCGCGCATCGGCTACTACCAGGTGCAGGCCGCGATGGGACCGGGCGCGACCGGCCCATTGCAGATCGTCACGCCCTCCGGCCAGGCCGCGACCGTCGCTCGGATCGCGCGAGCCGACCCCGGCATCGCCCAGGTCATGCCCACCCAGCCCGGCAGTGACGGGCTCGCGCTCGTCACTGCCATCCCCCGCCAGGACCCCTCCAACCCCGCGGTCGGTGCGACCATCGACCGGTTGCGCTCGCATCTGCCCGCGGGCGCGCTGCTCGGCGGCGCCGTCGCCGAAAACCACGACCTGCAGAGCCTACTCTCGGCGAAGACCCCTCTGGTCATCAGCGTTGTGCTGGTCCTCGGGTTCATGCTGCTGCTGTTCGCGCTGCAGGCGCCGCTGCTGGCCGCCGCGGGCGTGCTCACCAACCTACTGGCCACGGGCGCCGCGTTCGGGGTGGCCAAGTGGATCTTTCAGGACGGCGGTCTGCACTCGCTGCTGGGTTTCCAGCCGCAGGGGTTCCTCGACGCGTGGGGGCCGGTGTTCTTCTTCGCGATGATCTTCGCGATCTCGATGGACTACACGATGTTCCTGCTGTCCTCCGCCAAGGAGCACTGGGACCGCACCCACGATGCCCGCGAGGCGATGGTCGGCGCGGTAGCGCACTCCGGCCGCGCGATCTTCGCCGCCGCGGCGGTGATGGTCGCGGTGTTCTTCACGTTCGCGCTGTCCGGACCACTGCCGCCGAAGGAGATGGGGATCATCCTCGGCGTCGCCGTCCTGCTGGACGCCGCGCTCGTGCGCCTGCTGCTGCTGCCCGTCCTGCTGCGGCTGATGGGCGCCCGCGCGTGGTACCTGCCCCGGTGGGGGCGGCGCATCCTGCCCGACGTGCGGTTCGGGCACTCCTAACCCGCGTCGGCCAGTCCGCGTCGCGACTCCGCAGTTTTCCGCACTCACCGCGCGGCTTGCCCCCCTTGGAGCGGCGGCTGTGACCGGCCAGGATCGTGGTGCGATGGCCGACACCGACAGGATCGTGA
This sequence comes from uncultured Solirubrobacterales bacterium, assembly GCA_963767255.1. Lineage (GTDB taxonomy): Bacteria > Actinomycetota > Thermoleophilia > Solirubrobacterales > Solirubrobacteraceae > Palsa-744. The sequence goes on from CAVYDM010000018.1 coordinate 327,963, forward strand.
TTCTCGGAGGCGGTACCGGAGGGACGCTGCTCGCCAACCGCCTGCTGCGGCGCCTCGGCGATCGGGCGCACATCACGGTCATCGATCGCGACGACGCCCATATCTACCAGCCCGGCCTGCTGTTCATCCCGTTCGGGCTCGCGGAGCCCAGCGAGATCGTCCGTCCCCGCCACGCCCAGCTTCGCGGCGGCGTCGACTTCCGTCTCGCCGAGGTCGAAAGCGTCGATCTCGCCGAGAACACCGTCCATCTCGCCGATGGCCTCGACACGCCCTACGACGTGCTGGTGATCGCCACCGGCGCCGCGCTGCAGCCCCAGGAGACCGAGGGACTCGCGGGAGGAGAGTGGGGTCGCTCGATCCACACGTTCTACTCGCTGGATGGCGCGAGCGCCCTGCGACCGGCATTGGAGGGATTCACCGGCGGGCGTCTCGTGGTCAACTTGATCGACATGCCGATCAAGTGCCCGGTGGCGCCGCTGGAGTTCTGCCTGCTCGCCGACTGGCAGCTGCGCGAGCGCGGCCTGCGCGACGACGTCGAGCTGACGTTCGTCACGCCGCTGGACGGCGCGTTCACGAAGCCGGTTGCCTCCGCCCGCCTGGGCTCGCTGCTGGCCGAGCGGGGCATCGGCGTGGAGTCCGAGTTCGCGACGGGCCGCGTCGACGCCGCCGCGCGGCGGCTATACAGCTGGGACGAGCGCGAGATCGCCTACGACCTGCTGGTCGCGATCCCCGTGCACGGCGGCCCCGAGTACATAGCCCGCTCGCCAGGCCTGGGCGACGCGCTCGGGTTCGTGCCGGCCGATCGCCATACGCTGCAATCCAAGGCCGCCCCAAATGTCTTCGCGATCGGCGACGCCGCCGACGTGCCGACGTCCAAGGCCGGCTCGGTCACCCACTTCGAGGGCGAGACCGTCGCGGAGAACATCCAGCGGTTTCTCGCGGGCGATGAACTGACCGGCTCATACGACGGTCACGCGAACTGCTTCATCGAGACGGGCTTTCACCGGGCGCTCTTGATCGACTTCGACTACGACACCGAGCCGCTCCCCGGCCGCTACCCCGAGCGGCGCCTCGGCCCGCTGCCGCTGCTGGCCGAATCCCGTCTCAACCACCTGGCCAAGCTCGCGTTCCAGCCGCTGTACTGGCACGTGCTGCTGCCGGGACACGACATCCCGGGCGTGAGCGCCGAGTTCCACGCGCCCGCCGCGGCGCCCGCGACCACGATGCAGGGATCTGGAGGTTCACGATGAGCACCGTGACGCTGGCCGGCTCGGCTGTCGAGGTGGACCCGGAGGGGTTCCTGCTCGACCCAGCGCAGTGGAACGAGCAGATCGCGCGGGAGATCGCCCGCTCGGTCGGTATCGAGCAACTCACCGACCGGCACTGGCAAGTCGTCAACTTCATGCGCGACACCTACCTGCAGACCGGCTCTGCGCCCTCGATCCGCAGTCTCGGCAAGACCTCCGGCGTACCGATCAAGGAGCTGTATGAGCTGTTCCCCAAAGGCCCCGCCAAGCTCGCCGCGAAAATCGGTGGCATACCCAAGCCCCGCGGCTGCATCTAGCCCCCCCAAAAAAATTCCCCCCAAAAAAGATCCCCAATCCATCCCCCCAAAAAATCTCCCTTCCAAAGATCGAGGACCCATGAGCGACACCATCGAGAAGGTCTCAATCATCATCTCCAAGGGCTCGCTCGAGGGGATCTACCCGGGACTGATCATGGCCAACGGAGCCCGCATGGAGGGCATCGAGGCCAACCTCTTCTTCACCTTCTTCGGCCTGGACGCGATCAACAAGGCCAAGCACGAACACGTCAAGGTGGCGACAGTCGGCAATCCCGGCCTGCATCTCGCGACCTGGGCCGGCGGCGTCCCAGGCATCTCAGCACTCGTCACCCGTCAGCTCGCCGCGGAGATGGAGAAGCTCGACATCCCGCCGATCCCCGAGTTCGTGGAGATGATCGCCGACTCCGGCGCCGGGCTGTACGCGTGCAAGGCATCGGTGGACCTGTTCCACCTGACCGGCGACGATTTCATCCCTCAAGTGCAGGACATCATCACCGTCGGAGAGTTCTACGGAAAGGCCGCGGGAGGCCAGATCATCTTCACCTGATCGAGCGCGTCCGCTACGCGACGTTCGTGGCCCGTAGCGGCGCGACGGCAACTCCATGCAAGCCGGACGCTCCGACGAGCTCGGAAACGCCGCCGCGTGAGCACCGCTCAGCTAAGACTCGGCACGCGCCCGCTCGCACTGGCGAAGCGGAAGCGCTCGCGTGGCCCTGACGCAGACACTGTCTTCGTCCCCAGCGAGCGCGAAACCGGAGGCAATGCGCGGTACCGCTTGAGGTGACAATGCAGGCGCGAACGGTGCTCCTTCCCGCGCAATGGAGGATCACCCACTCGTGCGCGAGCAGGTACGTCCGAACGTCGAAGGAGGTCTCGACGACCGGCGATCGCAAGCGTGCCGATCCGATCGCCTGCCGGCTCGATCGGGGGACGACCGAGGCGTCGCCGAAGCAGTGGCGAGGGGTCTGCCCGAGCTGGGAGGAACCGATCGCTTGAGAGGGCCTCGCCCCCCGCCGCGACGCGAAGCTGGGAGGCTGCTAGCGATGTCGGTCTAGACGGAAGTTTTTTCGGTCGGAGCGTT
>CAVYDM010000019.1:0-78680 GCA_963767255.1 uncultured Solirubrobacterales bacterium
CCGGCTGGAGGAGATCGACAACGACATCACCGGCATCACCCCCGCCTGCTTTGAGCCGACGATCGACTACGTCGTCGTGAAGTGGCCGCGGTTCGCGTTCGAGAAGTTCCCCGGCTCGAGCTCGACTTTGACCACGCACATGAAGTCCGTCGGCGAGTCGATGGCGATCGGGCGCACGTTCGCCCAGGCGTTCGCCAAGGCGCTGCGCTCGCGCGAGCTGGACAAGCCGCCGTGCCTGGACTCAGTGGCCGACGAGGACCTGCTGGGCGGCCTGCAGATCCCCGGCCCCGACCGCTACGAGGCGATCCTCGAGCTGCTGCGCCGCGACGCATCCGTGGAGTCGATCCACGCGCGCACCTCGATCGACCCGTGGTTCCTGCGCGAGCTCTCCGCGCTGGCGACCGAGCCCGAGGGGGCGTTCGCGGGCGAGCGCTCGTTTCGCTCGGTCAACACGTGCGCCGCCGAGTTCCCGGCGCGCACCCCCTACTACTACTCCGGCTGGGAGCGTCCGCCCGCCGGCGGCGGCCCCGCCCCGCACGAGGTCGTGCGGGGCGAGCGCCCGTCGGTCGTGATCCTCGGCGCCGGGCCCAACCGGATCGGGCAGGGCATCGAGTTCGACTACTGCTGCGTGCACGCCGCGATGACCGTGCGCGAGTTCGGCCGGGACGCGGTCATGATCAACTGCAACCCCGAGACGGTCTCGACCGATTACGACACGTCCGACCGGCTCTACTTCGAGCCGCTGACCTTGGAGGACGTGCTGAGTGTGATCGAGGTGGAGCGGCCGGAGGGGGTGATCGTCCAGTTCGGCGGGCAGACCCCTTTGAAGCTAGCCGCCGGGCTCACCGCCGCGGGAGTGCCGCTGCTGGGCACGAGCGTGGAGGCGATCGACCTCGCCGAGGACCGCGCGCGGTTCGGCGCGCTGCTGGGAGAGCTGGGGTACCGCGCTCCGCCGTATGCGACCGCGCGCTCGGTGCAGGAGGCGCTCGCGCAGGCCGACCGCGTCGGATATCCGCTGCTCGTACGCCCCTCCTACGTGCTCGGGGGACGGGCGATGGAGATCGTCTACTCGCGCGAGGGGCTCGCCGACTATCTCAGCCGTGAGCCGCCCCCCGACGGCGACGGCGAGATCTTCCTGGACCGGTTCCTGGAGAACGCGACCGAGGTCAACGTGGACGCCCTGTGCGACGGCGCCGACGTATGGATCGGCGGGATCATGCAGCACGTCGAGGAGGCGGGAGTCCACTCCGGGGACAGCGCGTGCGTCCTGCCGCCGCACTCGCTCGGGGAGGAGATGCTCGTGCAGATCCGCTGCGCCACGCGCGAGCTGGCGCTCGCGATCGGCGTCGTCGGGCTGCTGAACGTGCAGTACGCCGTACACGCCGGCGAGCTGTACGTGATCGAGGCCAACCCGCGCGCCTCGCGCACGGTGCCGTTCGTCTCCAAGGCCGTCGGCGTGCCGCTGGCCAAGCTCGCGTGCCGGATCATGCTCGGCGAGCGGATCGCGGAGATGGACCTGCCGCGCGACCGTCAGGGGCTGGGGTACGGCGATCACGTCTCGGTCAAGGAGGCCGTCCTGCCGTTCGACCGGTTCGAGGGCTCCGACGCCGTGCTCGGCCCGGAGATGCGCTCCACGGGCGAGGTGATGGGCATCGCGCGCGACTTCCCGACCGCGTTCGCCAAGGCCCAGGCCGCGGCCGGCGTGCCGCTGCCCAGCGAGGGCACCGCGTTCATCACGGTCACCGACTCCGACAAGTCGGGCGCGTTCGCGATCGCGCAGACCCTGCACGACCTGGGCTTTCAGATCGTCGCCACGCGCGGCACCGCCGAGGCGATCGCGCGCATGGGCGTGCCGGTGCAGCGGCTGAACAAGATCGGCGAGGGCTCCCCGCACGTGCTCGACTGGATCGAGCGCGGCGACGTGCACCTGGTCGTGAACACCCCCACCGGCTCGGGCGCGCGCACCGACGGCTGGGAGATCCGCCGCGCCGCGGTCGCCCACGGCATCCCCTGCCTGACCACGCTCGCCGCGGGCGTCTCGGCGGCGCGCGCGATCGCACGCGCGCGCTCGGGCGGCGAGCCCGAGGTGCTGTGCCTGCAGGAGCTGCACGGCGTGAGGACGGCGTGAGCCTCGCTCTCCTCGGTCGGCGGCTGCTGAGAGTCGCCGGCATGGACGAGCTGGGCGCCTATCGCGTGCTGCGAGTCTCAGACCCCGACGGTCCGGCGCCGGACCCGGGGCAGTTCGCGATGCTCGCCGCGGCCGAGCGCTGGGGCGGGGGGGAGGACGAGCGCCCCTACCTGACCCGTGCGTTCTCGATCGCGCGCGTACTGGACGGCGAGGCCCACTACCTGCTGGAGGACCTCGGGCCGGGCACCCGGCGGCTGTGCGAGCTGCAGGCGGGGGACGGGCTGTGGGCGCTCGGCCCGCTCGGCCACGGGTTCGCGGCGCCGTGCGAGGATCGCCGTGCGCTGCTCGTCGGCGGTGGCGTGGGGATCGCGCCGCTGGCGATCCTGCAGGACTCGCTGATCGCCGCCGGTCTGAGCAACACGGTCCTGCTGGGCTTTCGCGACGCCGCGCATGCCGAGGGCGCGGCGCTGCTGAGCGATGCGATCCTCGCCAGCGATGACGGCTCCGTCGGGCATCGCGGACTCGTCACCGACCTGCTCGCGTCAGAGCTCGATCGGGACGCGCACGCGGCGGTGTATGCGTGCGGGCCCGCGCCGATGCTGGAGGCCGTCAGGGCGCTGTGCGCCGCGCGCGAGGTTCCCGCACAGCTCGCGCTGGAGGCCGGCATGGCGTGCGGGTTCGGCGCGTGCTACGGCTGCGTCGTGCCCGTTCGCGGCGGCGGATACCTGCGCGTGTGCGTCGACGGCCCGGTGATCGACGCGGCTGCGCTGGATCGGGTCGAAGAACACGCGGGCGCGCCCGCATGAGCGTCGAGTTCTGCGGCCTGCGGCTCGCGCATCCCGTGATCAACGGGTCGGGCACGTTCGACGCGATCGCCGCGCACCGCGCGTTCGGCGCGGCGCTGCAGCGGGAGTTCCCGTTCGCGGCGTTCGTGTCCAAGACGATCACCCTGCGGCCGCGCGCCGGCAACCCGCCGCCGCGTCTGTGGGAGGCGCCCGCCGGGCTGATCAACTCGATCGGCCTGCCCAACCGTGGCCTGGACGGTTATCTCGCCGAGGATCTGCCCCAGCTGGCGCGACTGCTGGGAGTGCCGCTGATCACCAACGTGATGGGCTCGACCGCGGCCGAGATCGCGCAGCTCGTGCAGGCGTGTGACGCGCGGGCGGAGATCGCGGCGATCGAGCTGAACGTGTCGTGTCCGAACGTGCGCACCGGCCTTGACATCGGCGCCGATCCCGCCCAGTTGGAGACGGTCGTGCGAACCGTGCGCCCGGCCACGAGCAAGCCGCTGATCGTGAAGCTGACCCCCAACACCGCCGACGTGTCCGCGTGCGCGCGGGCGGCCCAGGATGCAGGGGCGGACGCGGTGTCGTTGATCAACACGCTGCGCGCCATGGCCCACGCGCCGCGCACTGCTGTCAACCCGTCGCGGCGGTGGCTGGGTGCTGGCACGGGCGGCCTGTCCGGGCCCGCGATCCGCAATGTCGCCCTCGCGCAGGTGGCGGCCGCGGCGGCGCGCGTGAAGATACCCGTGATCGGCATGGGCGGCGTGCAGAACGGGGCGCACGCACAGGATCTGCTCGATGCCGGAGCGACGCTCGTGGCGGTCGGAACGGAGAGCTTTCGCGACCCATTGGTGGGAGCGCGGATAGCTCGCGATCTCGCCGCCGGGGCGGACTGAGAGCCGCTTGAGGACTGGCCAAGCGGCCAATCGAGCGCTCGACGGGGCCGGCGAATCGGTAGATAAAAACCCCTGCAAACGCGCCATGCCACCGTCCAGAAGCCTCGACATACCTCAACCTCGGGTTGAGGTATAGATGAATTCGTCGAGTTTCCCTTGATCGCCGTCCCGCGGTGTGTAGACTCGCCGCCCATGGCGACGGCGACCGAACCTACGGGCCAAAAGCACGTGATGGCACCCGAGCGGTCCCTGAACCAGCGCATGGACGCGCTCGCGCGGGCCAACCGGATTCGCACCAAGCGCGCCCAGCTCAAGCGCGATCTGAAGTCCGGGCGCCTGTCGATCCATGCGCTGCTCTTGAACCCGCCCGAGTACCTGGAGACCGCCAAGGTGTTCGACATGCTGCTGGCCGTTCCCAAGTATGGGCGCGTGAAGGTCAACAAGATCCTCGCTCACTGCCGGATCTCGCCGAGCAAGACGATCGGCGGCCTCTCTGAGCGCCAAAGGAGCGAGCTGGTCTCGCTCCTGCGCCGCTAGCTCCGCAGACCCGCGGCAAGCTCCGCCGATCTCGCGATTAGGGTCCAAGTCGTGGCGCGCGTGTTCGTCATAACGGGACCCTCCGGGGTCGGCAAGGGGACGCTCATCAGGGGGCTGATGGAGCGCGTGCCCCAGCTGCAGCTGTCGGTCTCCGCGACCACGCGGGCTCCGCGGCCGGGCGAGCGCGACGGGGTCGAGTACCACTTCCTCGCCCGGGACGAGTTCGACCGCCGGGTGCGCGCGGGCGAGTTCGTCGAGCACGCCGACTACGCCGGGCGCAGCTACGGGACGCTGCGCGCCGAGCTCGAGGATCGTGTGCGCGCGGGCGCGCCCGTCGTGCTGGAGATCGAGGTCCAGGGCGCTCGTCAGGTGCGCGAGTCCGTGCCGGGCGCCGTCCAGGTCTTCATCGCGCCGCCGTCGCTGGATGCTCTGCGCGCACGACTGATCGGACGTGGAACCGACGATCCCGAGGAGGTCGAGCGCCGGCTGCGGGTCGCCGAGCAGGAGCTGACCGCTCAGCCCGAGTTCGCCCACGTGGTCGTAAACGATCGCCTCGAGGACGCGCTTGCCCAGCTGATGGGCATCGTCGCCGCTGAGCTGGATTGAGGCGAGCCACTACAATCGAAGATCAACCAGGAAAGGCTCCCACCAAGTGATCTCACCCCGCATCGACAGACTGCTGGAAAACGTCGACTCCAACTACGCCAGCGTGCTCGTGGCCGCCAAGCGGGCGCGCCAGATCAACAGCTACTACCACAACCTCGGCGAGGGCACGTTCGACGAGTTTCCCCCGCCGATGGTGGAAACCGTCTCCAAGAACTACCTCACGATCGCCCTCGAGGAGGTAGCCGCAGGAAAGATCAAGTATCACTACAGATAGCCCTGGGATCGCAAGCACGCCACCAGTGCTTGCCCGCGATCGGCGGGCCGTCTAAAAGCTAGGTCATGTCCCGGATCCTGCTCGGCGTCAGCGGCGGTATCGCCGCGTACAAGGCGCTCGAGCTCGTGCGCCTGGCGACTGGTGCTGGGCATGCGGTCAGGGTCGTGCAGACCCCGGCGAGCAGGCGGTTCGTGGGAGCGGCGTCCTTTGAGGGGCTGACGGGTGCGCCCGTGCTCGTCAGCGAGTTTGAGCGCGACCCCGCGCGCGGGGCCTATCCCGGACAGCCGCTGCCCGCGCACGAGCCGCTCAGCCATCTGGAGCTGGTGGGGAATGCCGAGGTGTACGTGATCGCGCCGGCCTCGGCCAACACGATCGCCAAGCTCGCGGCCGGCCTGGCCGACAACCTGCTGAGCAGCTGCGCGCTCGCGGCGGACTGCCCGCTCGTGATCGCCCCGGCGATGAACAGCCGCATGTACGAGCACCCGGCGACCAGGGCGAACCTGCGGACGTTGCGCGAGCGGGGCGCGCTGCTCGTGGATCCCGACAGCGGCCGGCTCGCCTCCGTGGGCGAGCAGGGGATCGGTCGCCTGGCCGAGCCCGCGTGCATCCTGGCGGCGTGCGAGGCGGCGCTGAAAGGCGCTCCTCCGAGTGCGGGCGCCGGCGCCTGTGCGGGCGCAGGCGCGGGTGTGCGCGCGCCTGCGCCCGCAGATGGCGCGTGGAGCGCCCTGAAAGTGCTCGTCACCGCCGGGGGAACGCGCGAGCCGATCGACAGCGTCCGCTTCGTCGGCAACAGCTCCTCCGGGCGCATGGGACTCGCGCTTGCGCGGGTCGCCCGCGCGCGCGGCGCCGAGGTGACCGTGATCGCCGCCAACGTCGCGCTGCAGCCGCCGCCCGATGTCATCTGGCGCGAGGTCCGCACCGCCGCCGAGCTGCAGCTCGCCTGCGAGGAGGAGTTCCCCTCCTGCGACGTCCTGCTGATGGCCGCGGCGGTCGCGGACTTCCGGCCGGCCGTCCAGGCCGAGGGCAAGCTCAAGAAGGCCGGGCGCGAGCGCTTGGAGCTCGAGCTGGAGCCGACCGCGGACGTGCTCTCGGGGCTGGCAAGACACCGTCGCCCCGGTCAGACCCTGATCGGGTTCGCCGCCGAGCACGGCTCCCGCGCGATCGAGTGCGCCCGCTCCAAGCTCGCGGGCAAGGGCCTGGACGCGGTCGTCGTCAACGACATCTCGCGCTCGGACATCGGCTTCGAGTCAGAGGCCAACGAGGTCACGATCCTCACCGCCGACGGCGAGCTGCAGGTGCCCCGCGCCTCCAAGGCGCTCGTCGCCGAGGCGATCCTCGATGCCGTACAGAGCCTGCGCGCCGACGCCGGCGATCGAGGGCGGCAGAGCGGCGAGCGATGAGCAGGCCGCTGATGTGCCGGCGAGCCGATGCTATCCTCGACCGACAGCTTTCGTGCCGGTGTTCAGATGCCGGCAGCAGTACCGAGAGTGGGCGCCCGCCCGCTTTTTTTACGCCAGGACCCGGCCGGCGAAAGCCGGTGGGACACGCCAAACTGACAGATATGGGAGTAGTGAGCACCGACCGATGACAGCACTGCAGGCGGATATCGAAGGACGGCTCGCCGCCAGCGAGCCGGAGGTCGAGGTGCTGCTCGCCGAGGTGGTGGGCGGCCGGCGCCTGCGCGTGTTCATCGACCACCCGCAGGGCGTCACGCTCGCGCTGTGCGAGCGTGTGAGCGCGTGCCTGAACGAGCTGCGCGAACGCTACTCGCTGGAGGTCTCCTCACCCGGGTCAGAGCGCCCGCTGACAAAGCCCGCGCACTTCCGCCGCTTCGTCGGACGCCGCGCGAGAGTGCGTACGCGCTGGCCGATCTCCGATCGGTCGCGGCCGGCGGCGCACTCCGATCGGGCAGCGGGCGCCCGTCCGGGGACACCGACCTCGGAGAGGTCGGTCAGCTTCACCGGCGAGCTGGTCGGCGCCTCCGAGGAGGAGGTCATGCTGGCAGCCGAAGAGGGGATCGTCGCGATCCCCTACGCCGAGATCCGTCGTTCGAACCTCATCGAGGAGTGAAGATCTAGATATGTCACGCGAAATCCTTGAGGCGATGCACGCGCTGGCGCGCGAGAAGGGAATCGAGCCCGAGAAGCTGATGATCGCGCTCGAGGACGCGCTGCTCTCCGCCTACAAGAAGCAGCCCGGCTCGGCCAAGTACGCGCGCGTGGAAATGGACCGCGAGACCGCCGACTTCCGGGTGATCGAGCTGATCATCCCCGAGCGCCTGGAGGCCCACCTGATCGTCGAGACGATCGACGAGGAAACGACGATCGACCCCGAGACGGGGGAGATGCGCGAACCCGAGGAACCGGAAATCGACCCGGCCAAGTTCGCCGAATACCGCGATCAGATCGACGAGCGCGACGTCACCCCCGACGATTTCGGCCGCATCGCCGCGCAGACCGCCAAGCAGGTGATCCTGCAGCGCATCCGCGAGGCCGAGCGGGACATGATGTATGAGGAGTACCGCGACCGTGTCGGCGAGCTGATCACGGGCATCGTGCAGCAGTCGGACTCCCGCTACACGCTCGTGCAGCTGCGCGAACGGGTCGAGGCGCTGCTGCCCAAGTCCGAGCAGGTCGAGGGCGAGCGCTACGACCACTCCCAGCGGATCAAGGCCGTCATCAAGGAGGTCTCGCCCTCGACCAAGGGACCCTCGATCATCGTCTCCCGCCGGGATCCGGAGCTGATCAAGAAGCTGTTCGAGCTCGAGGTCCCTGAGATCGCCGACGGCCTGGTGGAAATCGCCAACGTCGCACGCGAGCCGGGCTACCGTTCGAAGATCGCGGTCGTCTCGAACACCGACGGCGTCGATCCGGTCGGAGCGTGCGTCGGGCCGCGCGGCTCGCGCGTGCGCATGGTCGTCTCGGAGCTGCGCGGTGAGAAGATCGACATCATCCCCCACAACGACGAGCCCGCCCGGTTCGTCGCCAAGGCGCTCTCGCCCGCGCGCGTGCGGGAGGTGCTCGTCAACGACGAGGCCAAGCAGGCGACCGTGATCGTGCCCGACGACCAGCTCTCGCTGGCGATCGGCCGCGAGGGCCAGAACGCGCGGCTGGCGGCGCGCCTGACCGGCTGGCGCGTGGACATCCGCTCGGAGACCGAGTTCGCCGCCGAGGAGGCCGAGCACGGATATGAGGAGGAGGAGGTCCAGGGCCGCTGCGCGGCGGTCCTCTCCAACGGACGCCGCTGCCCCAACGCCTCGCTGCCGGGCTCGCGCTACTGCGGCCTGGAGACCCATCAGGCGCTCGCGAATATCGCGACGGACAACATCGCGGACCTGAACCCGGGCGCGGGCGAGCCGGCGAGCGAGGAGGCTCGGGCCGAGGACGAGGACGAAGACATTGCCGGTCGCGCCCACGACGGTGAGACCGACGCCGCCCCGCCGGCCGAGGAGCCGGCGCCATAGGCCCCGACCCAGCCCGCCGCGCTGTGTGCGCCCCCCGGCGCAGGTGCGTGGGGTGCGGGCGCAGCGCGCCGAAGCCAGAGCTGGTCAGGATCGCGCTCATCGATCAAAGATCGGCCAGCGCCGGTGCGAGCCGTGCCCGGAGGGCGGTGCTCGACCGCGATGCGAGGATGCCGGGTCGCGGGGCCTATCTCTGTCGCGATCGAGATCCGGGCTCCCCCGCTCGGCCGGACGCCGGCTGCCTGGCGCTCGCGCTGAAGCGTGGCGGCATCGCGCGCGCGCTGCGCTGCGCGGTGACCCTTCCCGTCGAGCTCGTAGAATCGGTTGATCGATGAGCAAGAAGCGCGTACACGAGATCGCCAAGGAGCAGGGCCTCTCGAGCAGGGAGCTGCTGGAGAAGCTGCATGCCGCCGGCGTGGAGGCCAAGACGGCCTCGTCCTCGGTCGAGGAGGCCGTGGTGCTGAGCGCGTTGAACAATGGCGGCGCGCTCGCAACAGCTTCTGCGACCGCGACCGCGGCTGCCGTGACGGCGCCTGCGTCCAGCGCCCCCGCGGCGGCGCCTGCGAACGAGTCCTCCACGCCTGCGAACGAGTCCCCCGCCAATCCCGCGGCCGACCGCGTGCGCCCCACACGCGACTCGCGCACGGGCGAGCGGGCGCCCGCCAGCAACGCCGCCGGAGGTCGCCGGCGCGTGGTTATCGACTCACAGGCCTCGCGTCGCCAGCAGGGCGGCCCGGCCAATCAGCCCCAGCGCCGTCCTCGCCGCGGCCGCCGCCGGCGGGGAACCTACGACGAGACGATCGCGCCGATCGACACGACCGCGATCCAGGAGACCGACCTCGTGCGCGTCAACTCCGGCTCGACGGTCAAGGACGTCGCCGAGTATTTCGGCGCGCCCGTCCCAGAGGTGATCAAGAAGCTGATGATGCTGGGGGAGATGGCGACGCTCACCCAGACGCTGTCCGACGACGCGATCCAGGTGCTGGCCGATGAATTCGAGAAGAAGATCGAGATCGTCCACGCCGCCGACGACGTCGAGGTGGAGCCCGTGTTCGAGGACGCCGAGGAGGACCTGATCGAGCGACCGCCGGTCGTGACGATCATGGGGCACGTCGATCATGGCAAGACCTCGCTGCTGGATGCGATCCGCGAGACTGAGGTCGCAGCCGGCGAGGCCGGCGGGATCACCCAGCACATCGGCGCCTACCAGGTGCGACATAGCGGCAAAGAGATCACGTTCCTGGATACGCCCGGCCACGAAGCGTTCACGGCGATGCGCGCGCGCGGCGCGCGCGTGACCGACCTCGCGGTGATCGTCGTGGCGGCCGACGACGGCGTCAAGCCCCAGACCGAGGAGGCGATCGACCACGCCAAGGCGGCCGGGGTGCCGATCGTGGTGGCGGTCAACAAGATCGACAAGGAGGGCGCCCAGCCCGAGCGCGTGCGTACGGAGATGACCCAGCACGGGCTGCAGCCCGCGGAGTGGGGGGGCGAGATCGAGTTCGTGGACGTCAGCGCCAAGACCCGTCAGGGGCTGGACTCTCTGCTCGACACGATCCAGGTGGTCACCGATCTGGAGGAACTGAAGGCCAACAGCGACGCGCAGGCCTCGGGGACCGTGATCGAGTCCAAGCTCGATCCTGGGCGCGGGCCGGTCGTGAGCGTTCTGATTCAGCGCGGCACACTGCATGTCGGCGACGCGCTGGTCGCGGGCGCACACTTCGGCCGGGTGCGGGCGATGCACGACTTCACCGGCACGCGGGTCAAGGGAGCCACGCCGGGCCAGCCGGTCGAGGTGCTGGGCTTCGACGGCGTTCCCGAGGCAGGCGAGCTAGTGCGGGTCGTCGAGAACGAGCGTCGCGCCCGCCAGCTCGCGGGCGAGCGCGCCAACCGCCTGAAGACAGAGGCGCTCGCCCGGCGCTCGGGACGCAAGGTCTCGCTGGAGGAGGTGTTCAAGCTCGCCCAGGTGGGCGCCGTCAAGGAGCTCGGCCTGGTCGTCAAGGCCGATGTCGCGGGGTCGCTGGAGGCGATCGAGGACGAGATCGCCAAGCTCCCCCAGGAAGAGGTCAATGTCAACATCATCCATCGCGGCGTCGGTGGCATCAACGAGTCCGACGTGATGCTCGCGGCGGCCTCGCAGGGAGTGATCCTCGCCTTCAACGTGCGCCCCGTCGGCGAGGCGCGTCAGGTGGCCGAGCGCGAGGGCGTCGAGATCCGCTCCTACTCGGTGATCTATCGCGCGATCGAAGAGCTGCGCGCCGCGATGCAGGGCATGCTCGAGCCGACCGAGGTAGAGACGCCGCTCGGGCAGGCAGAGGTTCGTCAGCTGTTCCGCGCCTCGCGGATCGGGACGATCGCCGGCTCGTTCGTGACCGAGGGCAAGGTCACGCGCGGGGCCAAAGCACGGGTTGTTCGCGAGGGGACCGTCATCTACGACACCACGATCGCAAGCCTGCGACGCTTCAACGAGGACGCACGCGAGGTCGCCAGTGGGTTTGAGTGCGGGATCGTGCTCACCAACTTCCAGGACCTGCGCGAGGGCGACATCCTCGAGACATACGAGACGCGGTTGCAGGAGCGCGAGCTGAGCTGAGGCGGCCGATGGTCTTTTGCACGGAGGGTGGCATCGATACCCGGATGCAGTTGGAGGGATAGGATGAGCTCGGGACGCATGCGCCGTGTCGATGAGGCGATCAGGCAGGTGCTCGGCGAGGCGATGACAGCAGAGATGAAGGACCCTCGAGTTGGATTTGTGACCGTGACCGATGTCAGAACTAGCGCCGATCTGCGCCATGCGCGGGTATATGTGAGCGTGCTCGGCGAGGACGGCGGGCCCTCGCGGGAGGACCAGCGCGAGAGCACGCTCGACGGCCTGCGCAGCGCACACGGCTACCTGCAGGGCAGGATCGCCTCCGAGCTGCGACTGAAGCGCACCCCGGCGCTGGAGTTCGCCTACGACGACACGACCGACCGGGCGCTGCGCGTGGACGCGCTGCTGAGTGAGATCGAGAGATCGTGAGCGAGAGCATCGAGAGCGTCGAGGTCACGCGCGAGCGCGTGCTGGAGCGCATCCGCGAGGAGTCGCGGTTCGTGCTCGCCGCGCACGAGAGTCCCGACGGCGACGCGCTCGGCTCGCTGGTGGGCATGCAGGGTCTGCTCACCGCGCTGGGCAAGGACTCGCAGATGTTCATCGCCGCGGACGATCTGCCGCTTCCCTACGAGTACCGCTTCTTCGCGCTGGACGGACTGATCCAGGCGCCCCCGGCCGACATCGCGCAGCGCACGGTCGTGTTCCTGGACTGCGGCAACATCGACCGCAACTCGGCGATCGTGCTGCAGCAGGGCCGGCACCTGCTGAATATCGACCATCACCACGACAACACGCGCTTTGGCACGCTCGACCATGTCGTGCCGGAGGCGTCGTGCACGGCGGAGATCGTGTGGGATCTGATGCACGGTCTGGGCGTGGCGCCCACGGCGGAGCTCGCGCAGGCGCTGTATGTGGGGCTGATCACGGACACCGGGCGGTTCATGTACGAGAACACCGGTCCGCGCGCGCACGAGATGGCGGCGGAGCTGATCGAAGCCGGCGTGGAGGTGCAGGAGGTCTACCGGCGGCTGTACGAGGAGATGCCCCCGGCAAAGATCGCGCTGCTCGCGCTCGCGCTGGGTCAGATGCAGCGCTTCGACTCCGGCGAGCTGACGCTGGCGGCGCTGAGCGCCGAGGACTTCCACGAGATGGACGCCGAGGACAGCTACTCAGAGGGGATCATCGACCATCTGCGCGCGGTGCAGGGCACGAAGGTGGCTGCGCTCGTGCGCGAGCTCACCGGCGGCGAGGGCGCCGCGACGGCGCAAAGTCTCGCTGCGCTCGACCGACGACGACGTCGACGTCTCACGGATCGCGCGCGAGCAGGGGGGCGGGGGACACCGGCGCGCGGCGGGGTTCACGACCACCCTGGAGGTGGAGCCGCTGATCGAGTTTCTGCGCGGCGCGCTTGCCGCGCAGCTGCACGCCACGCCTGCTCCAGCGTGAACGGGATTCTGCTGATCGACAAGCCCGCTGGGATCACCTCCCACGACGTGGTCGCTCTAGTCAAGCGCGCCATGGATGGCGCCGTCAAGGTCGGACACGCCGGTACGCTCGACCCGTTCGCGACAGGCCTCTTGATCGTGCTCATCGGGCAGGCGACCAAGGTGCAGCGGCAGATGATGGAGCTGCCCAAGCGCTATGAGACGGTCGCGCGGCTCGGAGCGACGTCGAGCACCGGAGACACCGAGGGGGAGATAGTCGACACGGGCAGGCTCCCACTCGACCCACCGGTGCTGCCCACGGGTGAGATCCGCCAGCGTCCTCCGCGGCACTCAGCCGTGAAGATCGGCGGGGAGCGCGCCTACAAGCGCGCCCGGCGCGGAGAGCAGTTCGAGATGCCCGAGCGGATCGTGACCGTGTATCGCTTCGAGCAGTTGTGGCGCGAAGGAATGCGCGCGGGCTATGAGATCGAATGCTCGTCCGGAACCTACGTGCGCTCGCTGATCGCCGACCTGAGCGACGCCTACTGCCTGGAGCTGCGGCGCACGGCGATCGGGCCGTTCGACGTGAGCACCGCGGTTGCGCCGCCGCGCCGGGGGCAGCCCTGGCCAGATCCGCCGTTGATCGACCTCGGCCAAGCGCTTGACACGCTGCCCAAATAGGCTGTGCTGCCGTGGATGTGACGCGCCTGCCGGATGTACGAGAGCGACGCGAGGGCGATCGACCGCGCAGCGTGGCCGTCGGTACGTTCGACGGCGTGCATCTCGGCCACCGTGAGGTGATCGGCGGCTCGGACACCGTGCTCACGTTCGAGCCGCACCCCGTCTCGGTGGTCGCGCCCCAGCACACGCCGAAGCTGCTGACCACGCTGGAGGTCAAGGCGGAGCTGATCGCCGGGCTGGGCGTGCGCGAGCTGATCGTGGTCGGATTCGACGCGGAGTTCGCCGCGCGCTCGGCCGATGAGTTCATCTCTGAGGTGCTCGTCGGCGCGCTCGGCTCCGAACGGGTGGCGATCGGTGAGAACTTCCGCTTCGGGCACCGGGCGCAGGGCGACCCGCGGCTGCTCGCCGCCGACGAGCGCTTTCAGACGGTCGTTCATCCGCTGCTGGAGGTGGACGGCGAGATCGTCTCCTCCAGCCACATCCGTGGCCTGGTGCTCGCGGGCGAGGTCGACCAGGCCACGCGCTTTCTCGGCGCGCCGTTTCAGCTGCGCGGCGAGGTGGTCCACGGCGACGAGCGCGGGCGCGATCTGGGTTTCCCGACCGCGAATCTCGTGCCCGAGGAGGCGATCGCCTGTCCCGGGCATGGCGTGTATGCGTGCCTGGCCAACGGCGATGTCCCGGCGGCCGTCTCGATCGGCGTGCGCCCGACGTTCGAGACCGGCCGAGGCGAGCTGATCGAGGCATACCTGATCGACTTCGACGGCGATCTGTACGGCAGCACCCTGCGCTTGGACTTCCTAGCGCGTCTGCGGGGCGAACGCCGCTTCGACACACCAGAGGCGCTGATCGAGCAGATGCGCCGCGACGTGGCCCGAACCCGCGAGATCGCCACGGTGGCCTGACGGGCTTCGAGACCTCGAGTCGGCGAGCCGCGGCTTCTCGGGCCCAAGGGCGTCTGCTACCGTTGGCCCGCAAATGAGCGCAATCACCGCAGAGCGCAAGCGCGAGATCGCCGCGCAATTCGGATCGGGCGAGCAGGACACGGGCAACACCCGAGTTCAGGTCGCGCTGCTGACCGAGCGCATCAACCATCTCACTGAGCACCTGCGCGAGCAGTCCAAGGATCATCACTCCCGGCGCGGGCTGCTGATGCTCGTCGGACGCCGCCGGCGGTTCCTGGACTATCTGCGCCGCCGTGACCTCAAGGGCTATCGCGCCCTCATCAAGGAGCTCGGCCTACGTAAGTAGGAGACGAGGCCGATGAGCGTCATCGCCCCCGGCACTCCAGCTCCATCGTTCAGGCTGCAGCGCGAAGACGGCGAGCGCTTCACCGAGCGCGACCTGCGCGGGCATACGACGATCCTCGTGTTCTACCCGTTCGCGTTCAGCCCGGTCTGCACCGACCAGCTGCAGCTCTACGAGCAGGCGCTCGGCGAGCTGACGGTGGGCGGCACGGAGATCTACGGTGTCTCCTGCGACAGCTCCTACGCCCAGAAGGCGTTCAGGGAGAAGCTCGGCGTGAGCATTCCCCAGCTGTCGGACTTCGAGCCCAAGGGCGCGGCGTGCACCGCGTTCGGAGTCCTGCACGAGGGCGGCTTTCCCCAGCGCGCGCTGGTGATCACCGGCCCCGACGGGATCGTTCGCTTCAGCTATCAGGCGCCGACGCCCGCGGAGCTGCCCGGCGTGGAGATGCTGCGCGAGGGTCTCGCGACGGCCGCGGACGCCACCGCGGGCTGATCGCACTCCGACCGTCTTCGACGCGCTGACGGACGCCGCGGAAGCTCGCCTCTCGCCCGATGGCCCACATGAACCGGCGAGCGGGCTCGTGTCCGCTAAGCTGCGCTGGTTCGGAATAAGAGATAACACGATCCGCCAGGGACATTCGTCCCAACCCGACGGGCGGAGCATAGGAGTAGAAAGCATATGAGCAGCAATGACGCCGTTACGCGGGTTTCCGTGGAGATCGCAGGCAGTGAGATCTCGTTCGAGACGGGCAGGATGGCCAAGCAGGCCTCCGGGGCGGTGGTGGTCCGCCAGGGCGACACCATGGTTCTGGCGACAGCCGTCGCGGGCAGCCTGCGCGACGTGGATTTCCTGCCTCTGACCGTGGATGTCGAGGAGCGGATGTACGCGGCCGGGAAAATCCCCGGCTCGTTCTTCAAGCGCGAGGGCCGGCCCGGCGAGAAGGGCACGCTCACCGCGCGCATGATCGACCGCCCGATCCGGCCGCTGTTCCCGAAGGACTGGCGCTATGACACCCAGCTCGTCGCGATCCCGCTCTCGATCGACCACGTCCACCCGTACGACATCCTCGCGATGAACGGCGCGTCCGCCGCGCTGATGATCTCCGACATCCCGCTGCCGACGCCCGTCGGCGCTGTGCGTATCGGCAAGATCGAGGGCAACTTCGTCGTCAACCCCAGCGAGGAGGACCTGAGCACATCCGACGCCGAGGAAGGCCGCTCGGACCTCGACCTGATCGTCGCGGGCACCGAGGAGGCGATCCTGATGGTCGAGGCCGGCGCCAACGAGATCCCCGAGGCGGAGATCCTCGACGCGCTGGACATCGCCCACGCGGCTATCAAGAAGTTGTGCGCGCTGCAGCGCGACCTCGCCGCGAAAGTCGGCAAGGAGAAGAAAGTCTTCGAGGCGATCCAGGTCGAGGGGGCGGCGCTCGACGCGATCCGCGCCTCGCACGGCGCGGCCCTGGACGCGGCGACGCAGGTCGAGGACAAGCTCGAGCGCCAGGACGCGACCAAGGCCGTCGAGGAGGCGATCCTGGAGCAGCACGCACCACCCGCCGGGGACGGTGCTTCGGAGAGCGAGCTCGCGCATGCCAAGGAGCGTCGTGCGGCGGTCCAGCTCGCGTTCGAGACGCTCGAGAAGTCGATCATCCGCGAGCGCATCGCCGTCCACAAGAAGCGCCCCGACGGGCGCTCGGAGAACGAGATCCGCGACATCTCGATCGAAGTCGGCGTCACCCCGCGCACGCACGGCTCGGCGCTGTTCACGCGCGGACAGACCCAGGCGCTGAGCGTCGTGGCGATGGGCACGCTCAAGGAGGAGATGCGCATCGACACGCTCGGCCTGGAGACGAAAAAGTACTACTGGCACCACTACAACTTCCCGCCGTTCTCGGTCGGGGAGGCGGGCAGGATGGGCGGCGTCAAGCGCCGCGACGTCGGTCATGGCGCGCTCGCCGAGCGTGCGCTCACGCCGATGGTGCCCTCGATCGAGGAGTTCCCTTACTCGATCCGCGTGGTCTCGGACATCCTCGAGTCAAACGGCTCATCCTCGATGGCGTCGGTGTGCGGCTCCTCGCTGTCGCTGATGGACGCGGGCGTGCCGATCAAGCGCCCGGTGGCGGGGATCGCGATGGGCCTGATCAAAGAGGGCGATGACTACATCGTGCTGACCGACATCGCCGGCGTCGAGGACCACCTCGGCGACATGGACTTCAAGGTCGCCGGCACCGAGCGCGGCATCACGGCGCTGCAGATGGACATCAAGATCACGGGCGTCACCTTCGACATCCTGCGCGACGCGCTCGCGCAGGCCAAAGAGGCGCGCACGTTCATCCTCGCCAAGATGGCCGACGTGATCGAGAGCCCGCGCGAGCAGCTCTCACAGTTCGCGCCGCGCATCCAGACGATCCAGATCGACCCGTCGCAGATCGGCCTTTTGATCGGCAAGGGCGGAGAAACGATCAGGGGTCTCTCAGAGGAGTACGAGTCTCAGATCGACGTCAACGACGACGGTCAGGTGCTGGTCTACTCGGCCAACGGCGAGCTCGCCGACGCGCTGGCCGAGCGCATCCGCGTGATGATGAAGGAGGTCGAGGTCGGCGACGAGTTCCTGGGCAAAGTCGTCAAGACGACGACGTTCGGTGCGTTCGTGGAGCTGAGCAAGGGTACGGACGGGCTGCTGCACATCTCCAACGTCTCGCCCGGCGAGCGCGTCGAGAGCGTCGAGGACGTGCTCAACCGCGGCGATGAGATCAACGTGCGCGTGGTCGAGGTCGACCGCGAGCGTGGCCGCATCGGCCTGCGCCTCGCCGAGGATCCGGAGATCGCCGGCAAGTCCGTCGAGGAGCTCGCGGGCGTCAGCGCCGGCGGGGGTACTGGATCCCGCCCACCCGGGCGTCCTCCGCGCGAGGGCGGCGGACCACGCAGCAACGGTCGCGAGGGCGGCGGCGGTCCTCGTCGCGATGGGGGGGCACGACCGGAAGGTTCGGGTCGCGGCTCGGGTCGTCCCCGGCACGGGTCCGGGCGCGATCGTTAGCAATCGCGGCGCGGTTACGGCGACGCCGGCCGATGAGATGACAGAGCACCGCACAACCACGCTTGCAAGCGGCGTGCGGGTGATCACCGAGCGCATCGAGAACGTGCGCTCGGTGGCGCTCGGCTTCTGGATCGGGACGGGCTCGGCGATGGAGTCCGACGGGCAGGCGGGGACGAGCCACCTGCTGGAGCACATGCTGTTCCGCGGAACCGAGCGCTATCGCTCGCACGAGATCGATGAGATCTTCGATGCGATGGGTGCGGAGATCAACGCTGGGACCGATCGCGAATCGACCTCGCTGTACACGCGCATGCTGGATCGCCACCTGGAGCGGGCGTTCGACGTCGTCGCCGAGATGGTCTTCAGGCCGCGCTTCGAATCCCTGGAGGCCGAGCGCGAGGTGGTGCTCGAGGAGATCGCCATGTATGAGGACGATCCCCAGGACCGGGTGTTCGATGTGCTGGGCGAGGCCGTGTTCGGCTCGCACCCGCTGGGACGCGCGGTGATCGGTGCGGCGGATGTCGTCGGCGCCGTCACGCGCGAGCAGCTGCGGGCCTTTCACGACGAGCGCTATGGCCCGCAGAGCATCGTGATCGCCGCGGCCGGATCGGTCGATCACGACGCGCTCGTGCGGATGGCGAGCGAGCGCAGCTCACAGGCCGAAGATCCAGGCGCTCCCGAGCACGACCCCGGCGAGCCCGTGTTCGAGCGCAGGGTGCGGTTTCTGCGCAAGGACACCGAGCAGTACCACGTCTGCCTCGGCGGGCGCGGCATATCCCGCCACGACGAGCGCCGGTTTGCGCTGCGGGTGCTGGAGGGGGTGCTCGGGGGCACGTCGTCCTCGCGACTGTTCCAGGAGGTGCGCGAGCGCCGGGGCCTGGCGTACTCGGTATTCAGCTTCTGTAGCCAGTACGCCGACACCGGCGAGGTCGGGCTGTACGTCGGCACCCGCCCTGAGAACCTGCGGGAGGCTGTCGCGACGATCGTCTCCGAGCTGGAGCGCGTCATCGAAGACCCTGCGAGCCCGCAGGAGCTCGATCGCTCGCGCGAGAACCTCAAGGGCCGGGTCGCCCTGTCGCTGGAGTCCACGGCGGCGCGCATGAACCGGCTGGGCTCGGCCCTGCTCGGCGGCCTGCCGATCTACTCGGTCGATGAGATCGTGGACAGAATCGATGCGGTCACGGTCGAGGACCTGCGCGAGCTTGCACAGGAGCTGTTTGCGCTCGAGGCGCTGTCCGCCGCGGGTGTGGGCGCCGAGGAGCAGGCGTTCCTGCGGGCGCTCACGCCGCTGGAAAAGGTGGCTGCGTGATCGCCTCGGCCACCCTCCGCCTTGGAAGAGCCGGCGAGGGGAACAGGCGCTGGGCGGTCGGAGCGCCAGCATCGTGATCAAGGTTGCGGTGGCCGGCGCGGCGGGGCGAATGGGCGCGACCGTGTGCGCGGCGGTGCAGGGAGCGCCGGACATGGACCTCGTAGGAGGCGCGGATCCGCGGCTGGGGGTGGCGCTCGCGGACGTGCTCGCAGACGCGGAGGTCGTGGTCGACTTCACCCAGCCGGACACCGTCCTTCAGAACGCGCTCGCCTGCGTGCAGGCGGGAGTTCACGTCGTGATCGGCACGACCGGGTTTGACGTCGAGCCTCTGCTGGCTGCTCGCACGCCCGAGGGCCTGCCCCGGGCCAACGTCCTGATCGCCCCGAACTTCGCGATCGGCGCGGTGCTGATGATGCGCTTCGCCGTAGAGGCCGCCCGTCACATGGCCCGTGCGGAGATCGTCGAGCTCCACCACGACGCCAAGCTCGATGCGCCGAGTGGAACCGCCAAGCGCACGGCGCAGCTGATGGCCGCCGCCAGTGGTGGATCAGAGCCCCCCATTCACTCGGTGCGCCTGCCCGGCCTCGTCGCTCATCAGGAAGTGATCCTCGGCGACGTCGGCCAGACCCTCACCATCCGTCACGACACGACCGGCCGCGACTCGTTCATGCCCGGCGTCCTGCTGGCGGTGCGCCGCATCGGCGAGCTGGACGAATCGCCGCTGATCGGACTCGAGCGGCTGCTGTTCTGAGCCGCGGCGAATCGACCCCGGCTTCGTGGAATACTGCGGCCATGTCCGACCTGAACCTGGGGACGATCCTGACGGCGATCGTCACGCCCTTCGATGCCTCCGGGCGCGTCGACGAGGACGCCTTCGTCGCGCTGATGGCCCATCTGGCTCGCAACGGCTCGGACGGGTTCGTCGTCGCCGGCACGACCGGCGAGGCCGCTACGCTGAGCGACGATGAGCACCTGGACCTGATCGGGCTGGCCGTGCGCGAGCGTCCGCCCGGGACAACGATCGTCGCGGGGACCGGCACGAACGACACACGCCACGCGGTGTTTCTCACCGAACGCGCCAGCGAGCTCGGCGTCGACGCGCAGCTGAGTGTGACCCCCTATTACAACCGCCCGAGCCCGCTGGGTCTCAAGCGTCATTACGAAGCCGTCGCCGCCGCCACCGACAAGCCGATCCTGCTCTACAACATCCCCAGTCGCACGGGCACGAACATACCCCCTGACCTGCTCGAAGAGCTCGGGCGGATCGAGGGTATCGAGGGCGTCAAGCAGTCCAACCCCGCGGAGCTGGGACTGATCGACGGTCTCACCCTCTACACCGGCGACGATGCCACCTTCGCGCGCACGCTGGACATGGGCGGCGCCGGTGCCATCTCCGTCGCCAGCCACATAGTCGGTGCAGAGATGCGCCGCATGGTCGAGGAGCCCGAGCATCGCGCCGAGATCGACGCGTCCCTGCGCGACGTGTATGAGACGCTGTTCATGACGGCGTCCCCCACTCCCACCAAGGCTGCGCTGAACCTGCTCGGCCTGCGTGCCGGCACCACGCGCCTGCCGATCGTCAACGCCACCCCAGAGGAGACCGCCGCGGTACGAGCGATGCTCGAGCGCCACGGCCTCCTACAGGCCCTACCCGCCCGAGCGCCCGCGTGAGCGCATCGCGGCTGCGTGTGCTGCCCCTCGGTGGCCTGGGGGAGATCGGCAAGAACATGACCGTCGTCGAGCAGGACGACCGCATCGTCGTCGTCAACGTCGGTCTTCGGTTTCCGACGCCCGAGATGATCGGGATCGACCTCGTCCTGCCCGACTTCTCCTACCTGCGCGAGCGTGCGCGCGACATCGAGGCGATCGTCGTCACGCACGGGCACGAGGATCATCTCGGCGCGCTGCCCTGGGTCCTGCGCGAGCTGGCCGTCCATGGCGCCAATCCGCCCGTCTATGGCGGCCCCCTGACGCTGGCGATGGCCAAGTCGAAGCTGGAGGAGCACAAGCTCAAGGATGTCGAGCTGGGCGACGTCGCGCCGGGTGAGGCGTTCGAGCTGGGGCCGTTCGAGTTGGAGATGGTTCACATGACCCACTCGATCCCCGACGCCTCGGCCGTCGCGCTCACCACCGAGCTCGGCACGATCCTGATCACCGGCGACTACAAGTTCGATCAGACCCCCGTGGACGGTCCGCCCGCCGACGTCTCGCGACTTGCCGAGCTCGGCCGTGAAGGGGTGCTGCTGCTATGCGGGGACTCCACGAACGTGGACCGGCCGGGCTTCTCTCCATCGGAGTCCGGCGTCGGGCCTCATCTGGAGGAGGTTTTCGCGCGCTGCGAGGGGCGGATCGTCGTCACGTCATTCGCCTCCAATATCCACCGCGTCCAGCAGGTGCTCGACGCCGCCCACGCGCTTGACCGCAAGGTCGCGCTCGTCGGGCGCTCGATGCGCAAGAACGTCACGATCGGCCGTCAGCTCGACCACATCGAGGTGCCCGACGGCATGCTCGTCGGCCCGCGCGAGATCGCCGATTTTCCCGACGAGCGCATCGTGATCATCTCCACCGGCTCTCAGGGCGAGCCCCTGAGCGCCCTGCGGAGGATGGCCCATCGCGACCATCCCCAGGTCGAGTTGCGCGGTGGGGACACGGTCGTGTTCTCCGCCACCCCCGTCCCCGGCAACGAGCGCGCCGTCAACGAGACGATCGACCGGCTCTACCACATCGGCTGTGACGTCATCACTCCTGCCGATGCTCCCGTCCACGCCTCGGGGCACGGCTATGCCGAGGAGGTCAAGCTGATGCTCAATCTCGTCCGCCCACGCTACGTCATGCCGTTCCACGGCGACTTCAAGCGCCTGCGCCTGCACGCCCAGCTCGCCGAGGCTGTTGGGGTGGCGCCCGAGGACATCTTCCAGGGCGACAACGGCATGCCGCTGGAGATCGACTCGCGCGGCGCTCGCTTCGGCTCGCGCGAGCAGGCCGGGATGATCTTTGTCAACGGCGTGGAGATCGGCGAGATGGCCGACGTCGCCCTGCGTGACCGGCGCATGCTCTCCGCGGATGGGATCTTCATCGTCGTCGCCACGATCGCCGAGCAGGACGGGCGCTCCGTCGCCGACCCCGAGGTGATATTCCGCGGCGTCCCGTTCATGGACCAGGCCGATGAGCTCGTGGATGAGATTCGCGCGACCGTCGAGAGCTCGTTGCGTCGCGCAGCAGGCGAGGAAATCCACGAGGTGGACCTGCTCCAGCAGGTCCTGCATGACGATCTGGCGCAACTGGTCTATGACCGGCTCAAGCGGCGGCCGATGGTTCTGCCCGTGGTTGTCGAGGTGTGAGGGTCTGCGCGGCGGCCGGAAGATCGACCACGAACCGAGCGCCGTGTGGATGGTGGGTTTCCAGGCGCACCGAACCGCCGTGGGACTCCGCGACCGCACGCACGATCGCAAGGCCCAGACCGAATGAGCCGCCGCGGTCGCCGGCGCCGCGCACGAAGCGCTCGAACAGCGTGGGGGCCAGCTCGGGAGGCACGCCCGGGCCGTTGTCCTCGACCACGAGCTCGGCCCGATCGCCGGCCGGGCGCGTTGAGACCCGGACCTCGCTCCCGGGCGGGGTGTGGCGCAGGGCGTTCTCGATCAGGTTGATGGTCAAACGGTGCAGCTCGTCGCGGGAGCCCTCCACAAGAATCGGTCCCGCCCGCCCGACGTCCAGCTCGATGTCGTGCGCGTCTGAGACTGCTCCCAGCTCGCCCGCGGCCTCGACCACGATCTGTGCGAGGTCGCACGGCTCGTGCGCGACCACTCGCCCGACGTCGGTGCGCGCGAGCAGCAGCAGGTCCGCCACGAGCCGGCGCATACGCTGAGAGGAGCGCAGCGCTGAGCGGGCGGCGTCGCCCTCCTCGCCGTGCAGGGAGTCGGCCAGCAGCTCGAGGTTCGCGAGCACGCTCGTCAGGGGCGTGCGCAGCTCGTGCGAGGCGTCGGCCACGAACCGGCGCTGGCGCGCGAGCATCGCCTCGGTCTCACCGCGCGCGGCGTCCAGCTCGCGGAGCATGCTTTCCAGTGTGCGCGCGAGTTCGGCCACCTCGTCGTCGGCCGCGGGCTGGGGCACGGCGCGCGAGGGGTCGCGGGTGCGCGCGATCTGCTCCGCCGCGCCCGTGAGCTCCGCGATCGGCGCCATCGCGCGCCGGGCGATCGCTACGCCTGCCAGCAGCGCCAGACCGGCGCCGGCGAACACGCCCACGAGCAGGAACAGCTCGACGCGCGCGACCGTCGCGTTCGTGTCCGCTTCGGAGCGACCGTACTGGATGATTACCTGGCCGATCGGTTCTCCGGTGCCGGCGACGCGCACGACCGCGGGATGGCTGATCACGCGGTAGCCGTGGATCGTGACGGGCCCGGGGGAGGGGCTGCCGAGGCTGGGTGCGCCGGCGGGGGCCCGTTCGATCACGCCGCCGCCTTCCGCGAACACGGTGATGACCGCGGCGTGCGGGGGTGTGAGGAGATCCGCGAGCGGCGGTTCGATGTGTTCGATCCTGTACGTCGCCGGGTTGAGTCTGATGTTCAGCTGGTAGGGCAGTTGCCGGGCGGTCTCTTCGACCTGGCTGTCGAAGTCCGAGCGGATGCGCCGCACCGTCAGCGAGCCGATCGCGATCGCGAACGCGCACAGGATCGTGAACGTCAGCAGCGCCGAGACGCCCGCCAGGCGCGTGCGGATCGGCAGCCGGTCGAACGCCGCCGTCAGGCTCTGGATGGCGCGCCGGGGGACGCTCGCGGCGCCGGTGACATGCTCGGTACCCCGGTCGCCGCCAGCCCGCGGGTCACCGGCGGCGCCCGGGGCGTCGGCGACATCCGCGGGCTCGGGGCGTGGGGGTTCAGGCTCGGAGGACGTACCCGGCTCCCCGGATCGTGTGCAGCAGCCGGGGCTCGCCCTCGGCCTCCAGCTTGCGTCTCAGGTTCGAGACGAACACCTCGATCGTGTTCGTCGTGGAGAACGGGTCATACCCCCACACCTCGTCGAGCAGCCGCTGGCGGGAGATGACGATCCGCTCGTTGCGCATCAGGTACTCGAGCAGCTCGAACTCGCGCTGGGTCAGATCGATCGTGCGCTCGCCGCGGATCACCTCGTGCGTGTCCACGTTCAACGACAGATCGGCCACACGCAGCGGCGCCGAGCCGCGCGGAGGGCGGCGGCGCAGCAGCGCGCGCATGCGCGCCAGGAGCTCCTGGCGCTCGAACGGCTTGACCAGGTAATCGTCCGCGCCGGCGTCCAGGCCCTCCACGCGCGACTCCAGCGCGTCGCGCGCGGTCAGGATCAGGATCGGCACGTCATCGTCGGCGCGCAGGCTGCGCGCGACCTCCAGCCCGTCCAGTCCGGGTAGGCCGAGGTCGAGGATCACCAGGTCGGGCGCGAACGCGCGTCCGTGCTCCAGCGCGGACGGTCCGTCCGCCGCGGCGCGCACCTCATACCCCTCCATCCGCAGCGAGCGCTGAAGCGCCTGGGCGATGTCCTCGTCGTCCTCGACGATGAGCACTCTGGGGGCACGGGCAAAATCGTTCATGAGCAGGCTTCTTTATGTAGCTGGACGCGCTTAAGCGATGGTAAGGCCTGTGCCGGTTGACAAGGCTGCTTCCCGGCGACGGTCGGTGATACGCGACGTGCAGACGGGTGCTCCGAAGAGGGTCTGCTCACGCGATGTCGAAGTTGCGCGAGATGGCTGCGACCAGGAGGCGCTCGAGTGCGCCGCGGAGAACGACTGCGAAAAAAGCGGGGCGTACGCGTACGCGTACGCGCGCCCGTCCCCGTCGCCGGAGAGGCTCGACGTTCGCCCCAAGCGCGCTGCTGGCCCGGATGTGGCCCCCGCGCGCGCCCGAGCTCGATCAGCGCCAGCGGGACATGCTCGGATTCGCGACCATCGCGCTGGGCGTGTTCCTCGGGTTCGTGCTGTACGGCGGCTGGAACGGGGGACGCGTCGGCGGCGCATTGACGCAAGCGCTCGGCTGGTGTGTCGGGGAAGCGAAGGTGCTTGCCCCGGTTACGCTCGTCGCGGGCGGCGGCTTACTGCTTGCGCGACCGGCGTGGCCGCAGATGCGCCCGTTGAGGGCGGGCGCGACGTGCCTGGCCGCGGCCGTGACGATGGCGCTGGCGGCCGGAACGCTCGGGGTGAGCTCGGGCGCGAGCCCGAACACGGGCGAATCCTCCTGGTCGGGCGTGTTCATGCAGGCCCACGGAGGCGTCGTCGGCGAGGCGCTGTATCAGGCGGCGCACCGCTCGGTACAGAGCGTGGGCGTCGATCTCATTATCGCCGTGCTGCTGTTCGTCGGCAGCACCCTGCTGACCGGCGCCTCGCCTGCGGGCGTGCTGCGCTCGGTCATCGGCCGGGTGGCTGGGTGGACCAAGACTTCGATCGAGCATCTGCGCGCCGCGGCTGCGCACGCGCGCCGACCCGTGGCCGCCGACGAGGCGACGGGCGGTGTGGGAGAGGCCTTCTCCACGGCTCCCGCCGCCGGCTATGGAGCGTCTGCGTTGCATCCCCCCGAGCCGGCGCCGGAGGAGCTGATCGTCAGGGCGACCCATGTGGAGGCGCCCTCGCAGGACGAGACACCAGATCACGATGTCGTTACGGTCGATCCGCGGGAGGAGGAAGGCGCAGAGGAGGAGAAGGCGGAGGCGGAGGAGGCGATCTCCGGCGTGGCGCACACCGACCCGGACAAGCTGACGCCCCAGGGCCGCTACCGGGACAGCGTGACCGAAGATCCGGACTTCGTCTGGGAGCTGCCGGACGCGAGCCGGCTGCTGACGCGCTCCAGCAGCGAGCAGTCCAGGCCGGACACCGCCGGGCAGGAGCGCACCGCGACGAGCCTGGTCGAGGCGCTGGGCCACTTCGGCGTGCAGGCGAAGGTGATCGGGACGGTCGCCGGCCCGCACATCACCCGCTATGAGTTGCGACTCGCGCCCGGCACGAAGGTCGCGAAGGTCGCCCAATTGAAGGACGACCTCGCCTACGCGCTCGCGGCGACCGACATCCGCATCCTCGCGCCGATCCCGGGCAAGCAGGCGGTCGGCGTGGAGGTGCCGAACGCGCGCCGGCGGATCGTGCGCCTCGGCGATGTCTTCCAGCAGCCCCCCCGCGACTGGTCGCCGCTGACGGTCTGGCTGGGCAAGGACGTGGCCGGCAAGGCGATCGGCGCCGATCTGGCGAAGATGCCGCACCTGCTCGTGGCGGGCACGACCGGCGCGGGCAAGTCGGGCGCGATCAACGCGATGCTGTGCAGCGTGCTGCTGCGGGCCAGCCCGCTCGAGCTGCGCCTCGTGCTGGTCGACCCCAAGCAGGTGGAGCTCAACCACTACGAGTCGATCCCGCACCTGCTGACCCCCGTGATCACGAGCCCGCGGATGGCGGCCAACGCGCTACAGAACCTGGTCCGCGAGATGGAGCAGCGCTACGGGATCATGTCGCTCGCGCGCACGCGCAGCCTGATCGAGCTGAACAAGGTGCGCGCCAAGCGCGGCGAAGCGCCGCTGCCATACATCCTGTGCGTGATCGACGAGCTCGCCGACCTGATGATGGTCGCGCCGGCCGACGTCGAGGACTCGATCATCCGCCTGGCCCAGAAGGCGCGGGCGGTCGGGATCCATCTCGTGCTCGCGACGCAGAGTCCGCGGGTGGACGTGATCACCGGCATGATCAAGGCGAACGTGCCCTCGCGGATCGCGTTCGCGGTCTCCAGCCAGACCGACTCGCGCGTGATTCTCGACCAGAACGGCGCGGAGTCGTTGCTCGGGCAGGGCGACATGCTGTTCAGCCCGGTCGGCAGCTCACGGCTGCAGCGGATCCAGGGCGCCTACATCGACGAGGCGCAGATCGCCGGGTTGACGGATCTGTGGCGCAAGCAGGGAGAGCCCGAGCTGCGCGAGGAGCTGCTGGAGGAGGTCGAGCCTCCAGAGCCCGAGGACGGCGGCGCGGACGAGTTCGATCCCGACGAGGATCCGCTGCTGCGCGACGCGATCGTCCTGGTGGCGGAGATGGGGACGGCGTCGACCTCGATGCTGCAGCGCCGGCTGCGGCTGGGGTATACGCGGGCCGGCAGGCTGATCGACATGCTCGAGCGCCGCGGCGTGATCTCAGGTTACGAAGGCTCCAAGCCCAGGCAGGTGCTCGTGAGCGAGGCGGATCTGCCACGGGTGCTGAGTGGATTGGAATCTCCGCCCGCCCAGCTCGGCGTGCAGGCCACGAGCGAGACCGCGGTCCCGGGTGAGCCGGCGGGTCATCGATAGTGGGATGATGGCGCCGCATGCGGCGTCATCCTTGACGGTGCATGCACCGTCAAGCCGGGCCTTGCATGCAAGGCCCGGAACTGGACCGCACATGTGCGGTCCAGCCAACCGGCGCATGCGCCGGTTGGAACTACACGCCAAACATGACAGGACTCACTAGCCTGTCTCGCTGGTATGCCTGAGATCGGTGCAACGCTGCGAGAGGCGCGGATGCGTGAGCGCATCGACGTGTCCGAGATCGAGGCCACGACGAAGATCCGGGCGAAGTACCTGCGGGCGCTCGAGAACGAAGAGTGGGATCTGCTGCCTGGTCCTACGTTCGTGAAGAGCTTCCTGCGCACGTACGGCGCCGCGCTGGGGTTGGACGGGAAGGCGCTGGTCGAGGAGTACCGCCTGAACTACGAGCGCCCGAGCGAGCCGCCCGAGCCGATCGTGGCGAGTCCACGTAAAGTGCGCGTTCCGCGCGGGCCGAGCAGGTCGGGCGGGCCGGGTCCATCGCGCGGATACATGGCGCTCGTGGGGGTGGTCGGGATCGTGATCGTGCTGCTGATCGTCGGACTGCTCTCGCGCGGGAGCGGCGGGCCGTCGAGCAGGACGAATGCGCGCACCGGTACGACGAGCAGGCACCGGACGGCTCGGCCGGGGGCGACGACCTCGCGGGCGTCGGACACGATCTCTCTGCAGATGCAGGCGACGGGGACCGTGTACGTGTGCCTGATCGGGGAAGACGGGCGCAAGCTCATCGCTGGGCAAACGCTTCAAGCGGGCGCGCGCACGCCGACGTTCCAGGCCAAGCGGTTCGAGCTGACGCTGGGCAACAACGCGGTGGCACTGACGATCGACGGCATTCCGCGGGCGGTGCCGGCGAGTGGCGCTGCGATCGGGTACTCGATCACCAAGGCCGGTCGCCGGACGCTCCCGCCCGGGCATCTGCCCACCTGCGAATGACCGTGCGCGCAGGGATCGTCGTCACCGGCACGGAGGTGCTCAGTGGCCGCGTGCGCGATCGCAACGGCCCATGGCTGGCCGACAGGCTGGGCGAGCTGGGGGTGGATCTCGCGTATGTGACGATCGTGGGCGACCGCGCGCGCGACGTGGAGAGGGCGCTGCGGTTCATGGCCGAGGAGAGCATCGAGTTGGTGCTGACCAGCGGCGGGCTCGGGCCGACCGCGGACGACATCACGGCGGAGGTGGTGGGCTCCTTTCAGGAACGGGAGATGGTGCTGGACGAGGCGCTCGAGGGGCGCATCGAAGAGATCGTCAGGCCGCTGCTGAGCCGGTGGCCGAACCTCGATCCGGAGGCGATCAAGATCGGCACACGCAAGCAGGCGACCGTCCCGGCGGGCGCGACGGTGCTCGAGCCGGTCGGGACCGCCCCGGGGCTGGTCGTGCCTCCACGGCAGGCGGGCGCCCCGACCGTGGTGGTTCTGCCGGGGCCGCCCCGCGAGCTGCAACCGATGTGGAGCTCCGCCGTGCAGACGCAGGCGCTGCGAGAGGCGATCGTGGGGGCGACCGTATACGAGCAGCGGACGCTGCGCCTGTTCGGGATCCCCGAGTCGGAGATCGCCCAGACGCTGCGCGAGGCCGAAGGGCGGGGGATCGAGCTCGGGAGACTCGAGGTCACCACCTGCCTGAAACGTGGCGAGGTCGAGGTCGTGACGCGGTATGAGCCGGAGGCAGCGGGCGTGTATGAGGCGTTCGAGCGGGTTGTGCGCGAGCGTCACGCCGACACGCTGTTCTCGAGCGATGGCGCCACGGTTGACGAGCAGGTCGCGGTGATGCTGCGCGGAGATGGATCCCGCCCGCTCTGGAGGATCGCGGTCGCGGAGTCGTGCACGGGCGGCGAGCTGGCGGCCCGCCTGACGACTCCGGCGGGCGCGTCGGAGTACGTGGCTGGCGCCATGGTGGTGTATGCCAACGCGGCCAAGATCGCACTCGCGGGCGTCGGTCCGGAGCTGGTCGAAGAGCATGGCGCGGTGTCCGAGCCGGTCGCCAGGGCGCTGGCCCTGGGCGCACGCGCGCGGCTGGGGGCCGACGTGGGGGTGGGCGTCACGGGCGTGGCGGGCCCCGGCGGCGGCAGCGAGCAGAAGCCCGTCGGCCTGGTCTGGCTGAGCGTCGCCGGACCCGAGGGCGCATCGATCACGCGCTCGGTCAACCTTCCGGGTGGACGTGCGGATGTCAGGGACCGCGCTACGACCGTGGCGCTGCATCTGGTGAGGCGATTGTTGCTGGGCGAGGCCGACGGCTGAAGGTTGAGGTGACGAGCACTCCCGTCGCCCGTCTGTTCGTAGCGGTAGATCCGCCGGCTTATGTGTGCGAGGAGTTGACCGCGTGGGCGAGGACGGTGGTGCGGGGGCAGGGCGCTCGTGCCGTCATAGCCGCAGAGACCTCGCCGCCTACGACCGCGCTCAGCCTTCTTCTTCGCCGCTGCTTTCACCGCTCGCTTCGGGTTCGCACTGCAGCGCCGAGCCGTCAGTGGATATGTCCGCGGTGAAGCCTTCTTCACAGCCCTGTTCGGAGCCGTTCGCGCACGCGAGGGCTCCTTCGCCGTCGGCGGTGGCGTTCGTTTCCTGCGAGCAACTCGCTTCGGATCCTTCTTCGCCGCCGGCCGCGCCCGGGGCATGGCCTACTTTGGCGGCGTGGCGCCTGGCGCGGTGGGTTCCGGCCCTCGGCTTGCCCTTTGCGTGCCCCTTGCGGCTTTTAGATGCCGAGCACGCGTGCGAGCCATGCCTTGAGTGAGTGGTGCAGGCGGTCTTATGCGCCTGCGCGCTCGCCCGCGAAGAGGCGGCGAAGGCGAACATGAGCGCCACCGTGGCGAGCACGAGTGCGGTGGTGAGGATGAATCGAGTGGAAACGCCTGTCGGGGATGCGGTGTAGGACGAGCGGGTCATCGCGCTCCCTGCATCGTCGGCACGGATCGGAAGCGCTAGGCAGGTGCTGATATCTGGACAAACGTGCCGGAACGGCTGGACGAACGTGTCAGAGCGGGCGAGCGCTGGTCACGCCTACGTGTGCGGGCGATATGGAAGGCGTGCCGAGAACCGGAAGCGCGCCCGTGCGCCTGGTTACGACGCCACTATGTCTCTTAGATCAAGACCGCGACCTTTCAGGCCGCCGCCACGGCCGGCTCCTCGACCGCCGCCACCGGCGTGAGGGCCTTGTCCCGATCGATCGGGGTGACGTGCTCGCGGCCGACGCCGAGCGCGGCGTAGATCTTCCGCTCGATCTCCTTCGCCACCGCCGGATTGGCGTCGAGGTGCGCCTTGGCGGCGGCGCGGCCCTGGCCGAGACGATCCTCGCCATAGGAGAAGAACGAGCCGGACTTGGACACGATGTTGTGCTCGATCCCAAGGTCGAGCAGGCAGCCGGAGGTCGAGATGCCTTTGCCGAACTCGATGTCGAACTCGGCCTGCCTGAACGGCGCGGCGACCTTGTTCTTGACCACCTTCACGCGCACGCGATTGCCGACCGCCTCCGTGCCGTCCTTGAGCGTCTCGATGCGCCTGATGTCCAGGCGCTGTGAGGCGTAGAACTTCAGCGCCCGCCCGCCCGGCTGAGTCTCGGGCGAGCCGAACATGACGCCCACCTTTTCGCGGATCTGGTTGGTGAGGATGCACAGCGTCTGCGTGCGGTTCAGGTTGCCCGCGAGCTTGCGCATCGCCTGGGACATCATTCGCGCCTGCGCGCCGACCGTCTGATCGCCCATCTGCCCCTCGAGCTCGACCTTCGGGGTGAGCGCCGCAACCGAGTCGATCGCGACCACGTCCACGGCGCCGGAGCGCACGAGCATGTCGGCGATCTCCAGCGCCTGCTCGCCATAGTCGGGCTGGGAGACGAGCAGCTCGTCGATGTCGACACCGATCGTTCTCGCGTACAACGGATCCATCGCGTGCTCGGCGTCGATGAACGCGCAGACTCCGCCGAGCTTTTGCGCCTCGGCGAGCACGTGGTAGATCATCGTCGTCTTGCCCGACGACTCCGGCCCGAACACCTCCACGATGCGTCCCCGGGGCACGCCGCCGATGCCGAGCGCCAGATCGAGCGACAGCGCGCCCGTGGGAATCGCGTCGCAGCGTACCTGCGCGCCCTCATCGCCCATGCGCATGACCGTGCCCTTGCCGAACTCGCGCTCGATCTGAGTCAACGCTCCCTTCAGGGCGGCGTCGCGTGCCTTTGCGGCCTTCTCCTCTTCGTTCACGGGCATGGTCTTGCTCCTCCGGTCGAGATGGAACGGACAAGCTAGAGATAGCCTCGGACGGAACGTCTGTTCGCCTCCGTGGACGGGTGGCGGAGGTAATCTGTGGAGGCATGAAGCGCTACCACCTGACGACGTAGTTCCGCAAATGCATATTCGTGATCGCGAGCCGACTACCGCTATGTTGTGCGCGCTCGTGGGTGGCGGCTACGGGTGGGGCGGATCTGATTGACGAGTCGTACCAGATCGGGGTCGGTGGGTGGATCATCGAGGGTCTCGCAGCACTGCGGCTGGTGATCGCGGGCGCGGCCGATGCCGCTGAGGCCGGGGATGTCTCGAGCTCCATCCACATGGACTGCCTCGTCCTCGGTGTGCTGGCCCACCCAGGAGATGACGATCTCGTCTTGGTCTCCGAAGACCAGGTGCATGCGCCAATCTCGGTAGAACCGCCGCTCGCAGACGTGGTGGTCGTCGCTCGTCTCGGCGCGCATGCGTGTTCCGCCGGCCTCGCATCCACGGTGGCGAAGCTCCTCAATGACACGCTCGAAGCTTTTCTTGGCCTCTCCTCGCAGTGCTTTGACCCGCGGCTCACAGCGGCGTGCGACGGTGACTTTGAACCTGGGCGCCATGTGCAAGCCGTCGGGCGGGGTACGCACTCAGAGTTCTACGGTGTCGCCCGCGAGGGCGTCCTGCAGGCCCTCCTGCGCTCCGGGCTGTGCCAGCGCTCGCTGATCAGCCGCCTCGCGTAGCAGCGCCGAGAAGCGCCGCTCATCCTTGGTGACGGCGCGCAGCTTAGCCAGGCGTTCCTTGAGCTCTTGGACGCTTGCGAACTTCACGCGCTGCGGGGATGTGCCGGGAACGCCCTCCAGCAGGCCCTTCGCGATCCAGCTACGTACAGTCGGGCGGCTGACTTCAAGCTCCTCGGCCACCTCGGGCACAGTCAGTGCTGGCGCGTCGGTGTATACGGTCTGCTTGGCCTGCTTAAGCGCACGCTCGGCGACGGTGACACGGCCATTGGCCAACGCGTCGCTGGCGCGAGTGATCGCGTCATCAAGGGTCACGAAGCTTGCGACGAGCTGACGGTGCTCACTCTTGCTCATGCCACCTAGCATAGCAGCAGCCTTCTGAAAACTGCCAAAAACAGAAGGATAAACACACCCTGGGCTCAGCCCTGATCTTCGATTCGGACGATGGAAGCGTCCGAACGCCATGCGGGTGGCCTGTGGTAGCGCTGTGCGGCTACCCTTCGAAGACGATGCAGACCTACCACCTCACGACGTTTGGCTGCCAGATGAACGAGCACGACTCCGAGCACATGAAGGGGATGCTCGAGTCGCTGGGGTACGCCGAGGCTTCGGAGCGCGGGGCGGCGGACGTGATCCTGTTCAACACGTGCTCGATCCGCGAGTCGGCCGACAGCCGCTTCATCGCGCATCTCGGCGAGGCCAAACGGCTCAAGAGCGAACGGCCCGAGCGGGTGGTCGGCGTCGGCGGCTGCTGGGCGCAGTCGCTCAAGGAGGAGGTGTTCGAGCGGTTTCCATTCGTGGACGTCGCGTTCGGCCCCGGGCAGGTGCACAAGCTCGCCGAGTTCCTGACCAGCGATTCGATCAGCGCGCAGGGATACTTCGAGTTCGAGGGCTTCACCGGCCATCTGCCCGCGCGTCGCGCGCGCCCGTTCCAGGGGTGGCTGCAGATCAGCGTCGGCTGCAACTGCGCGTGCTCCTACTGCATCGTGCCCTCCACGCGCGGGCGCGAGGTGTCGCGCCCGCCGGCGGAGATCCTCGACGAAGCGCGGGCGATGGCCGGGGAGGGAGTGCGCGAGGTGACCCTGCTCGGGCAGAACGTCAACTCCTACGGGCGCGACCTGCGGATGGACGGACGGACGGGCGGGCGCTCATCGCCCACGTTCGCGCAGCTGCTGGGAGAGATCGATGCGATCGACGGGATCGAGCGCATCCGCTATACGAGCCCGCACCCGAAGGACATGCGCGAGGACGTGATCCGCGCCCACGCCGAGCTTCGGAGCATGTGCGAGCACATCCACCTGCCGCTGCAGTCGGGCTCGAGCCGGATCCTGAAGGCGATGCGGCGCACCTATAGCCGCGAGCGCTACCTCGACCGCGTGGCCCTGATCCGCGAGCACGTCCCCGACGCCTCGCTGACGACCGACATCATCGTCGGGTTCCCGGGCGAGAGCGAGGCGGACTTCGCGCAGACGCTCGAGGTCGCAGAGCAGGTCGGCTACGACAGCGCGTTCACGTTCATCTTCTCCCCGCGACGCGGCACCGAGGCCGCCGAGCTGACCGAGGGAGTGGTAGCGCACCCGGTGAAGGTGGAGCGCATGGAGCGCCTGCTCGAGGTCGTCCAGCGCCGCGCCCGCGAGCGCGCCCAACGGTTTGTCGGGCGTACCGTGGAGGTCCTGGTGGAAGGCCCGTCGCGCACCGACCCCGAGCGGTTGCGGGGCCGCACCAGGCACAACAAGGCCGTCAACTTCACGGGCCTGGCCGCTCCCGGCGAGCTGACCCAGGTGGAGATCACCGCCGCCACGAGCCAGACGCTCGCGGGGGAGGAGCGCCTGCTGGTCAGGGCGGTGGGGTGAAGGCGGGGACACCATTCCAGATGCCAGTGGTGGTGCCAGGATGGGTAGCAGGCTACATTTATGCTACCTTTCCACCATGGCATTGAACATCAAGGACAGCGAGACGATCCGCCTCGCGGACGAGCTCGCGGCACTGACCGGAGAGACCAAGACACGAGCCGTGCGGACCGCGCTGGAAGAGCGCAAGCAGCGGCTTGCACGCTGCCTCTCGCCAAAGGAGCGCTCGCGGCGTCTGGCCGATCTGCTCGAAGGGGAGATCTGGCCCCAGGTGCCGCCGGAGGTTCTGGGCAAGCCGATCTCTCGCGAGCGGCGCGAAGCGATTCTTGGCTACGGGTCGGAGGGCGTTTGATCCTCGACAGTTCTGCAATCGTGGCCGTCCTGCTGAAGGAGCCAGGCCACGAGCGGCTGCTGGAGCGCCTCGCGGATAATCCCGAGCCAGGCGTAGGGGCGCCGACGATGGTCGAGACCGGCATCGTGCTCGCGGCACGGATCGGCGAGCGAGGCCAGACACTGCTCGGTCGGCTTGCTCAGGTATATGAGTTTGCGATCCTGCCTTGCGACTCAGAGCACTGGACGATCGCCGTGCAAGCCTTTCTGCGCTTCGGCAAGGGTCGTCACCCGGCAGGCCTGAACTTCGGCGACTGCCTCACCTATGCGACCGCCCTGCTCGCCGGCGAGCCGCTGCTCTGCGTGGGGGAGGACTTCGCCAAGACGGACCTGCCGCTCGTCCCCTGACGCGCTCAGCGCTGCTCGCGCTGCGGCCCGGCCCGCAGCTCAGCGCATCTCTCTCTGGGCAGCCGAGACTTCGCGCGCGATCTTCTCCGAGCCCATCGCTCGCGCAGCGCGTGCGGCCAGCTCCGGGGCGAGCGAGGCGAAGGCGGTGCCGGCGCGCAACGCCAGCGGGGCGATCTCCACCTCCGCGCGGTTGCTCTCGATCGCGCGCATCACACCGCGCGCGACCTGCTCCGGCGTACGCATGCCCACGCCCAGAGGAAGCTTCACGTCCACGTTCGCGCGCATCCCCGTGTCGCTGATGAAGCCAGGCAGCACGACGGAGACGCCTACGCCGCTCGCGTGAAGATCCTCGCGCAGGCCCAGCGCGAAGCCGCGCAGACCGAACTTCGTGGCGCTGTAAAGCGAGCTGTCGGGCGCGGTGGCCTTGCCCTGCAGGGAAGACACGAACAGCAGATGTCCGCGCGCGCGCGCGAGCATCGCTGGAAGCAGCGCATGTGCCAGCATGATCGGCGCTCGCAGGTTGACGTTCAGCGCACGGTCGATCTGCTCTTGGGTGAAGGTATCCAGGCGGCCCGAGGCCGGCAGCGCGGCGTTGGCGACGAGAATGTCCACCTCGCTGGCCTCCGTCACGAGGCGGTCAACCGCCGCTGACTCGCCCAGATCGATGGCCAGCGCGCGCCCATCGAGCTCAGCGGCAAGCGGCTCCAGCACGTCGATGCGCCGTCCGGTCAGGATCAGCTCGCCGCCGCGGGCGTGCAGCGCGCGCGCGATCGCCTGGCCGAGACCGCCGGTGGCCCCCGTGAGCAGGACCCTGGAGCCGGAGATCTGCATGAGCTGGGAGCCTACGTCAATGCAGGTCGTTGCGCTGTTCGGCCCCACGGGCGTCGGCAAGACCGCGGTCGCGCTCGCGCTCGCGGGGCGGTTGTGCGCGCGGGGAGAGGACCCGGTCGCGGTGTCCGCGGACGCTCTGCAGGTGTATGCGGGCCTGGAGACGCTCACGGGCGTCGCGAGTGCGAGTGAGCGAGCGGAGCTGGAGCACCGGCTGGTGTCGTTCGTGCCGTTGCAGGCGACGTTCAGCGCCGGGCAGTACGCGAAGCTGGCGCACGCGGAGATCGACGGGCTGCTCGCGGCCGGCCGCCGGCCGATCGTGGTGGGTGGGACGGGGTTGTATCTGCGCGCCGCGTTGACCGATCTGGACTTCAAGCCGCCTCCGCCGGATGGCCCGTCGCAGCTGTGGAGCCAGGAGGTGCGCCACCCGACGCTGCTGGTCGGGCTGACGATGGAGCGCGAGGCGCTGTACGCACGGATCGACGCTCGGGTGCAGGCGATCGTCGAGGCGGGGGCGGGC
This sequence comes from uncultured Solirubrobacterales bacterium, assembly GCA_963767255.1. Taxonomy (GTDB): domain Bacteria; phylum Actinomycetota; class Thermoleophilia; order Solirubrobacterales; family Solirubrobacteraceae; genus Palsa-744. The sequence continues at coordinate 36,126 of CAVYDM010000019.1, forward strand.
GAGGAGGTGCGGCGCGCGCACGAGGCGGGGGCGTCGCGGACCGCGCGCAAGGCGCTCGGATTCGAAGAGCTCCTGGCGGACGACGTCGAGGCGATGAAGCGGCACACACGCAACTACGCCAAGCGCCAGCTGACGTGGATGCGCAAGCTCGCCGGGGTCCATGTCATCGACGTGACCGGCCGCGACCCGGACGATGTGGCCCGCGAGATCCTAGACTCCGGCACCGGATGAAATTCGAGAAGTGGCAGGCGCTGGGTAACGACTATCTGATCGTCGAGTCAGACGAGCTTCCGTTCGAGCTGACGCCCGGGCGCATCCGCAAGATCTGCAAGCGTCACTTCGGGGTGGACGCCGATGGCCTATTGCTGCTGGAAAGCTCAGCAGACGAACGTTATGTAGCGCGCCTACGCATATACAACCCGGACGGGTCCGAAGCGGAGCTGTCGGGCAACGGTGCGCGCGAGGCGATCCTGTATCTGCGCAGACGTGGCTGGACCGACCAAGACGCGTTCTCGATCCAGACCGCCGCGGGCGAGATACGGCCCACGATCACGGGTCCGGACACGTGTCGTGTTGACATGGGCCGCGCATATCTAACGTCTGTGGACTACCCGACAGGTCACGACGACGGGCGGGGAGAGCTGACCGTGGACGGACACACGGTGCGGTTTCAGCACGTGTCGATCGGCAACCCCCAGTGCGCAATACATGTCAAGGACCTGGCGAGCCTGAACGCGCTCGACCTGTCGGCGATCGGACCGGCGATTGAAGGGCACCAGCTGTTTCCCAACCGCACCAACGTGTCGTGGTACACGGAGGCAGACCCGCATGATCCCTCCGGCGACACGATCCACGCGCGTATCTTCGAGCGTGGTGCAGGTGAGACACTCTCCTCGGGCACCGGCGCCACCGGGGCGGCCATCGCACACCTCTTACGCGGCGGCCCCTCGTCCATACGGGTGCTGCTAGAAGGTGGGGAGCTGAATGTGGAGGTGGATCATCTCTTCCACGTTGACTTGGCAGGCTGGGCGCGGCCCGTGTTCGCGGGAACGCTCTGCGAGGACTTCCTGAAGGAGCTGCATGAAACCGAGTAAGCGACTGGAGCGGATTCCGCCATACGCGTTCGCCGAACTGGAGCGCAAGATCGCGCAGAAGCGCAAGGAAGGCGTGGACGTGATCAGCCTTGGGATCGGCGATCCGGACCGCCCGACACCGCCGCTGATCGTCGAGGCGATGCAGGAGGCGGTGAGCGAGCCGGAAACGCACAAATACCCGAGCAACCGCGGGCGCGAGGATTTCCGCGCCGCGGTCCGGGACTTCTACGAGCGCCGCTTCGACGTGAGGCTCGACCCCGACAGCGAGATCGTGCCGGCGCTCGGCGCCAAGGAGGCGATCTTCAATCTCAACCTCGCGTTCCTGGACCCCGGCGACTACGCGCTCGCGGCCGACCCTGGATACCCGGTGTACACCGGCGGGCCATGGCTGGCGGGAGCGGAGCCGGTGCTGATGGCGCTGCGAGCAGAGCTGGGGTTCGTGCCGGACCTGGGCGCGATCGAGGATGAGATCGCAAAACGGGCGAAGCTGATGTTCCTGAACTATCCGAACAACCCGACGGGGGCGGTCGTGCCGGACGGGTTCTTCGAGCGGGTCGTCGAGTTCGCGCGCGCATACGAGATCCTGGTCGTGCACGACAACTCATATTCGGAGATCTCATACGACGGATACCACGCGCCCTCGTTCCTGCAGACGCCGGGAGCGAAGGACGTCGGGGTTGAGGTGTTCTCGCTGTCCAAGGGTTACAACATGACCGGCTGGCGCTGTGCGGTCGTGGTCGGAAACGCCGAGGCGATCCAGACGTACTGGCGGTGCAAGACGAACATCGACTCGGGCATGTTCGACGCGGTGCAGCTGGCCGGGGTCGCCGCCCTCTCGCCCGACGCCGACGCCGAGGTTCAGGCGATGAGCGAGCTGTACGTGCGCCGGCGCGATCTCGTGTGCGATGCGCTCAAAGAGATCGGCGTGGACGTGAAGCCGCCACGCAGCACGATTTACGTGTGGGCGCCCGTGCCGGCGGGGCACTCAAGCTCCGAGGCCTACTGCGAGCACGTGCTCGAGCAGGCCGCCGTGGTGTTATCGCCCGGGTCCATATACGGACCCGCGGGGGAGGGCTGGTTCAGGATCTCTCTGACCACGCCGGACGAGCGACTGCTGGAGGCCGTCAAGCGGTTGGGGGCGCTGGGCTCATAGATCTAGACTGTGAGGTAGATGGAACAGACCCAGCGCGCACGTCAGCGAGCCCTGTGCATAGCGGTCCTGCCCGATGGGGAGGACCTGGCCGAGCTGGGTGAGCTGCTGCGCACTGCCGGGGTGGCGGTTGTGGGAGAGATGGTTCAGCGCCGGGACGAGCCCCATCCGAACACGTATCTGGGTCCGGGGAAGGTTAGGGAGGCGAAGGAGGCCGCGCACGCGTGCGACGCGAACCTGATCGCCTGCGACGACGAGCTGAGTCCCCGTCAGGAGCGCAACCTCGAAGAGGCGCTGGGCCTGCCGGTCGTGGACCGGACGGCGATCATCCTCGACATATTCGCCGACCATGCGGCCAGCGCCGAGGGCAAGCTGCAGGTGGAGCTGGCGCAGCTCGAATACAACCTCGCGCGGATGCGCGGGCTGTGGAGCCACCTCGAGCGCCTCGGCGGTGGGATCGGCACCAGGGGCCCGGGGGAGAGCCAGATCGAGACCGATCGCAGGCTGGCGCGCGACCGAATCGCCGCGCTGCGCAGAAAGCTGGAGCACGTCAAGGGCACACGCGCGGTGATGCGGGCCGAGCGTGAGCGCGCGGCGCTGCCGTCGGTGGCGCTGGTCGGGTACACGAATGCGGGCAAGTCGACGCTGCTGAACGCGCTGACCGGCGCGCAGGTGAGCGTGCGCGACAGGCTGTTCAACACGCTCGACCCGACGGTGCGTACGGTGAGGCTCAGCGGCAGGAGATACCTGCTCAGCGACACGGTCGGGTTCATCCGCAAGCTGCCCCATCAGCTCGTGGACGCGTTCGGCGCGACGCTCGAGGAGACCCGGCGCGCGGACCTGCTCGCGCACGTGATCGACGCGAGCGCCCCCGAGGGGGAGAGGGAGGCGATGAGGCGCTCGGTGCAGGCGACGCTCCAGGAGATCGGGGCGGACGATCGGCCGAGGGTGCTGGTGCTGAACAAGGTGGACCTGCTGGACGCGCAGGCGCGCGAGGATCTGCGCACGAGTCATCCCGACGCGGTGCTGGTCAGTGGCGAGACCGGCTGTGGGCTCCAGGAGCTGGGAGAGCGGATCGAGCGCGAGCTGGCGCACACGCTGCGCTCGGTGGAGCTGCTGGTTCCCTACGCAAATGGAGGCAGTCTCGCGGAACTGCACGATCTCGCCGGCGAGATCGCCCGCCAGGACACGCCCGAGGGGGTCAGGGTGCGGGCGCTTTTGCCGGCGCGCTTGGCTGAGCGCTTCGCGAAGTTCGCCGTGGCGTCGTAGGTCCGTCGTTCAACGGTTCAGGGTCGTCCAAGCGGTCGCGCTTCTCAGCGATCGTCCCCATCGCCGCTGAGCACACCCCGCCGCTGGCGCGAAAGCAGCTTGTCGAGGTTCGTCTGGGCGATCCGGTCGAGGTCGAGGTCGAGCTCTGTTGCGATCTGTGCGACATACCACAACACGTCGCCGAGCTCCTTGGCCACCGCTGCGCGACGCTCCTCAGAGATGGCGCCGCCATCATCACGGATCGCCTTCTTGGCGTGCTCGGCCACCTCGCCCGCCTCACCCGACAACCCCAGGGCGGGATAGGCGAGCCAGGCTTCGCGCGGATACTCGGCGGTACGCCGCGACAGACGCTGATACTCCGATAGCTCCATTCGCGTGATCGTAAGGGGATGTGCTGGCTTCCGGTGGACGCGATCCTCGATTTTGCGTTGATCGGATTGAGAGGCTCTCTTGGGTCTCAGTGGCGACGAGCGGGCGCAAAGCGAGGGCTCTCGGCGCAACCTAATCGGGTGTTTGTCCGGGCGACAGCTGACCCGGTCATCGAAACAGTTCTCCTGTGAGGTCGCCGAGTGGAATACGATTCCATGTGATGGCAAGTACCGTGCAGCAATCGGAGATGTCCGCGGGCGAGATCGTGCTCGGCCTGCTGGTCGAGCGGCCGGACAGCTGCTATCAGCTCGACAAGCGCATGGCCGAACGGCTCGGCTCAGCCCAGTTCAGTCGCGGCGCCGCCGCCGGCGCGGTGAAACGGCTGCTGGAACGCGATCTCGTGCGCCCGTCCGAGCGTGAGGCGCAGGCGGATCTACGGATCGTGGACGGTCGCCGCAAGACGGTCTACGAGCCAACGCCGGCGGGGGAGGAGCACTTCAGGAGCTGGTTGCGCGCCTCCACCCAGACTCCGCCGGTGCGCGAGGAGCTGCACGCCAAAATCGCGCTCTGGGGCTCAGAAGACATCTCGCGGCTGATCGAGATCGTGCGCGAGGCCGAGATGTCCTGCACGCTGCAGCTGCAGGAGCTGAACAGGCGAACGCGGGTCGAACGGCAGAGGAGCGGCGCGAATGAGTGGGAACGGGCGATGCAGCTGATCGTGATCGCCGGGGAAGTCACCTGGTGGGATGCGAGGATCAAGTGGCTGCAGGACGTGCGTCTGTATCTGGAGAGACAGTACGAGCGCCAGCAGAGGAATGCTGGCTCGCGGCGCGGGCAGGCGCCTGCGCGGTGATGGACGCCGTCCTGTCGTTGCGGGGTGTGTGGCTGAGCTTCTCGCGCGGGCACCGGCACGTCGTGCGCGTGCTGGCGGACGCGTCGCTCGATCTGGGGCCTGGCGAAGTGGTAGCGGTCCTCGCCCAGCGCGCTCAGGGCAAGACCTCGCTGTTGCGCGTCGCGGCAGGGATGGAGCGCCCCGATCGGGGCAGCGTTCAGTTCATGGGGCAGGAGGTCTGGCGCCTGTCCGACAGGCGGCGCTCACGACTGCTGCGCGGGCAGATCGGGCTGGTCGAGCGAGCCGCCCCGCTGCTCGACGTGCCGGTGCTCACCGGCGTCGCGCTGCCGCTGCTCGACGCACATGGACGGCGTAAGGCATATGCGCGCGCCCGCGACGCGCTGGCGTATGTGGGCGCGTCCGAATGCTCGCATCAGCACTGGAGCGAGCTGGCCGACTGGGAGCGCGCACTGGTCGCGCTTGCGCACGGGATCGCGTGCGAGCCGAAGCTGCTGCTCGTGGACGACCTGACCGCGACGCTCGGGATCGTCGAGCGCCAGGACATCGCTGAGCTGCTCGGCGGGCTCGCCGTCGAGCGGCAGATCGCCGTGCTGTTCTGCGCCGACGATCCGGGTCTTTCCAGCGGAGCGGCGGATCGGATCGCCTCGCTTGGCGGGGGCAGGCTGGTCGCGCCCTCGTCTGCGCCAGAGCCGGGGAACATCATCGACTTCCCTGGCGAGCGTCCGCGGCACGCGTCCTCGTAGGGCCATACGAACCCCGATGCTCGAGCTGCGCGACCTCGTCAAGCATTACCACCTCGGTGACGGCGAGCCGGTGCGCGCCGTGGACGGAGTGTCGCTCTCGGTCAACGCCGGCGAGCTGGTCGCGCTGTACGGGCCGAGCGGGTCGGGCAAGACGACGCTGCTGATGCTGATCGCAGCGCTGATCGGCCCCGACAGCGGCGCGGTGCTCGTCGATGGCCGGGACATCTCGACGTTGACGGACGCCGAGCGCTCGCGCTATCGGCTGCGCGAGCTGGGCTTCGTGGATCAGAGCACCGACCTGCTGCCGGGCGCAAGCGTCGTGCAGAACGCGGCAATGAAGCTGTGGCTGCTCGAACACGCCCGTCGGGCCGAGCACAGGATCGAGCCGTTGCTCGTGCGACTGGGACTGGGCGATCGATTGGGCCACCGCGCCGACCAGCTCTCGATGGGCGAGCGCCAGAGGGTGATGATCGCGCGCGCCCTCTCGACCGAGCCGAAGCTCGTCCTCGCCGACGAGCCGACGGGCAACCTCGACACCCAGCGCAGCCGCGAAGTCCTGGAGCTGCTGGCAGAGGTCTGCCGCGAGCATGGCGCCGCGGTGCTGCTCGTCACCCATGACCCGCTGGCGACCGCCTTTGCCGATCGCGTGCACGCGCTGCTGGACGGCCACATCGTCGAGTACGAGCCCGACCGCCTCTTCGCTCCGGCGCCCTCGCCCGGGGCCGCCTCTTAGCGATGCGGCTGTCGAATATCGCCCACCTGTATCTGGTGCGGCTGCAAGCGAGGGTCGTGCTCGTCCAGGAGCTGTTCGCTGTGCTTGGGATCGCCATTGGGGTGGCGCTGCTGTTCGGCTCCCAGATAGCCAGCTCGAGCCTCGACGGGTCGGTGGCCCAGCTCACCAATGGAGTGGTGGGGCAGGCGAAATACCAACTCAAGTCGCGCAGTGCGCAGGGGTTCAGTGAAGCGTTGCTCGGTGAGGTTCAGCGCCTGCCGGGTGTGCGTACGGCCATACCCGTGCTCGAGGCCGAGGCGAGCGTGACCGGCCCAGCCGGCAGCCAGTCCGTTGACCTGATCGCCACCGACCCCCGCTACGTCCGTCTCACCGGGCCGCTGCTACGGCATTTCAGGGCGTCGCAACTCGCTAATCAGAGGGCCATCGCGCTGCCCGTCCCGATTGCGGAAGCGGTCGGGACGGGGCCCTTGGAGGTGGTCAAGCTCCAAGTCGGCGCTACGGTCGCGCGGGCCCTTGTCGGCGCCGAACTGAACGCTCGGAGCATCGGCGCGCTAGTCAACAGTCCCGTTGCGATTGCACCGCTTGCCTACGCCCAAAGGCTCACGCAGATGCAGGGGAGGATCACCCGCATATTCGTTCAGACACAGCCTGGACACGATCGTGAAGTTCAGGCGGGGCTGTCGCGGTTGGCCGCCGGACGCCTCAATCTCGAGCCGGCCGACTTCGAGGCGACGCTCTTCAGCCAGGCCGCGGCGTCGGTGAACCAGTCCACGCAGACGTTCGCGGCGATCTGCGCGCTGGTCGGCTTCATGTTCGCGTATTGCGCGATGCTGCTCACAACAGAGTTGCGTCGAGCATTGATACGGGAACTGCGGCGCGGCGGCGCGACACGTTGGGAGACGATCAAGACGCTTCTGTTCGACGCGCTCGTGCTCGCCGCGGTCGCCTCGGTGGTGGGCCTGGCGCTGGGCGATCTGCTCTCGATCGTCGCGTTCAGCTCAACCCCCGGATTTCTGTCGTTCGCGTTCCCGATCGGCTCGCAACGTGTAGTCACATGGGAGAGCGTCCTCATCGCCGTTGGCGCGGGGACTCTCGCTGCGTGCGTTGGTGTGTTGGCTCCGATGCGAGACATCTGGATGCACGCAAAGCCGACCGGCGTGTCCCGCGAGCGACGCGCCTTCAGCTGGCTCAAGGCGAGCATGCTCGCCGGCGGGTGCGCCTGCCTCGCAGGCACCGCAATCATCCTGTTCGCGGCCCCGCAGTCGGCGATCGTCGGCATCGTGATGCTGATCGTTGCGTTGTTGCTTCTGCTGCCACTGCTGCTGGAGGCGATCGTTGCGGGCTTCGACCGTCTGCAACGTCTGTCCGGAAGCGGGGCCACAGCGCTTGCAATCATCGAACTGCGCTCGCCGAACACGCGAGCCCGGTCGATCGCGATCGCTGCGACCGCAGCGGTCGCGGTGTTTGGGGGGGTCGTGATCCAAGGAGCCAGGAGCAACCTTCAAAGCGGACTCGACCGTCTCGTGCATCAGCTGTCGATGGCGGCAGATGTGTGGGTTGCGCCTTCTGGCAAACAGAATCTGCTGGCAACCACATCGTTCCGAGGCGTCTCGGCTGCGACGCTTGCGGATCTGCCCGGTGTCAAGGCGGTCGGAGTGTACCGTGCGGGCTTTCTCGAATATGGCGATCGTCGTGTATGGGTGCTCGCGCCGGCGCCGACGGCGTCGTCGCCGCTGCCGCCGAGCCAGCTCGTCACCGGCAATCTCGCGCTGGCGAACGCAAGGCTGCGAGCGGGCGGCTGGGCGGTCATCTCGAAGACGCTCGCCACCGAGCATCATCTGCGGATCGGTCAGAGCTTCGTGTTGCCCGCGCCTCGCGAGGCCGCGTTTCGAGTCGCGGCGCTGACCACCAACCTGGGATGGCCGCCGGGCGCGATCATCCTCAACGGCGAAGACTATGCGCGTGCCTGGGGAAGCCCGGACCCAAGCGCATACAACGTGATCCTGAGGACCGGCGCATCGCCGACGGACGTTCGCACGGAGATTCAGGGCGTGCTGGGGCCCTCGTCCGGGCTTGCCGTCGAAACAACGACGCAGCGCGAACAGAGCCAGCGGGCGGCAGGCCGGCAGGGGCTTGACCGTCTGAGCCAGATCGCCCTGCTGGTGCTGGTGGCCGGGGCGCTGGCGACCGCGACGGTGATGGGAGCAACGATCTGGCAGCGCCGCCGCCGGTTTGCCCGTATGAAGGTGCAGGGGTACCAGCGCCTGGTCTTGTGGCAGGCGCTGATCTGTGAGAGCGCGCTCCTGATCGGCGTCGGCTGCCTTATCGGAGCGGCGCTCGGTGTCTACGGGCAGCTTCTGTTGAGTCACGCGCTCGCGACCGTCACCGGCTTTCCAGTCGTTTTCTCGGCCAATCTGCTGGTCGCCTTCGCCAGCTTCGCGCTGGTGACCGTCGTGGCGGCTGCATGCGTGGCCATACCCGGGTATCGCGCGGCTGGCATAGCCCCGTACCCGTGGCCTGACGCGTAGCCTCGTAGGGGCGCGCGCGCAGGCGGCTGCGGCCGAGCGCCCGGATTGCGCGTGTCGAGCTTATGCGATAAGTCTGTCATGTCGATCTTCTAGCCTTAGAAACATCGCCACCATTGGAGCTACTGACACGCCATGTCTATCTCCAGCACAGGTCTGGGCCATAGCCGCTGCCGCGGCTCGCGAGCTGTTCTGGGGGTTGAGGGCGGTCGCCGACGAGGTGGAGGACTGGCGCCGGAGAGCGGCGGTAATCCCAGACGCGGAGACACGTAGCGACGCGCTCGGCGCGCTCGCTCAAAAGCGTCCCCATCTCGACGGCGCGGCTCTGTTTTGGATTCTGCCGGGCCGGCGCAATCCTCATTTGCTGCGTCTCCTGGTCGCGTACGAGCTCATCCTGGAGTTTCTGGACAACATGAACGAGCGCGCCGCGGATGCTGGGGTCGTAAATGGCCGTCAGCTTCATCTTGCGCTCGTGGAGGCGCTGGACCCAGACGCCCCTGTATCTGACTACTATCGCCACCACCCGTGGCGTGAAGATGGGGGCTATCTACGGACGCTTGTCGAGACCTGCCGTGAGCACTGCAGATCGCTGTCCTCCTATCCCCGCGTTCGACGACTTGTGCTCAGGGAAGCGCGTCGTGCGCAGGTTCTGGCGATCAATCACGACCCCGATCCACGTTGTCGGGACCTCGCGCTGCGCCGCTGGGTCCTACGTGAATTTCCAGGCGAGGCGCAAGCCAGGTGGTTCGAGCTGAGTGGAGCGGCGACTGCTCCGTTGACGATACACATGCTCTTGGCGCTTGCCGCGAAACCGGCGTGCGACGATAGCGAGATAAACGAGGCATGCGCCGTCTACTTTCCAGGATTGTCGCTCATCGCGACGATGCTCGACAGCTATGTAGATCAAGCGCGGGATATCGAGAGCAACGATCACAGTTACATAACTCACTATCAAACTCCCGAGCTCGCGACGCAACGCATCTGTGAGCTGATCACCCGATCGGTCCACGAGGCGCGCGGTCTGCGCAATGGCACCCGTCACGTCGTGGTTGCGGCGTGCATGATTGCGATGTATCTGTCAAATGACAGCGCGCTTGAGCCGAAGCGGCGCCAGGCCAGCCGGGAACTGACCGATGCTGGGGGCATTTGCACGAGATTGCTGCTACCCGCTCTGCGTATGTGGCGCAGGGCGTACGCCCTGCGCTCGGCATAGGTCGGCGAAACGATGCGACCCACAACTGACAGCGGTGTGCCTCGGGGTCAGCCGCTGCCCGCGATAGCTCAGACCTGCGCGCTTTGGAGGTGGCCTTTCACCTATCTGGAGTGGTGTCGCGCTCACTATGGCTGCAGCTTCACCTTGAGGACAACGAGCTTTCCCAGACTGGTGTTCCTGTCCGATCCGGCTGAGGTGAAAGCGATGCTGCTCGCGCCCCCCGATGTGCTGCACCCGGGCGAGGGCGGAGGGACGATCACGCCGATTGTCGGGGAGCGATCGTTCATGCTCATGGACGGAGAGGAGCACCTGAGCGGGCGCAGGGCCGTGCTGCCGGCTTTGCGGAAAAGCGCCATCCATCAAGAGGCCTACTTGGTGATCGGCAGCGTGCATCGTGCGATCAGGTCATGGCCGGTGGATGTCCCCGTGCCGCTGCATCCATTGCTCCGTGCCCTGACCCTCGAGGTGATACTGAGAAGGATCTTCACCGGACCGGAGCCTGGTTCGGAGGATCGCCTGCCTGCGCTGCGGGACGCGGTGCTGGCGATGCTGACGGTGACCGGAAGTCTCGTGCTGCCGGTCCCGATCCTGCGACACGGCCCGGGACACGCGACCTGGAGGCGCTTCCTTGCAGACCGGTCCGACACGGATGCGCTCATCCATGCCCTGATCGACGAACGCCGCCAGGGGGCGGGGGCGGGCGGCGAGCAGGACGCGCTCGCGATGCTGCTCGCCGCACGCAACCTCGATGGCAGTCAGCTGACAGGGGCCCAGCTGCGAGACAACGTGATGTCGCTGATCCTCGCCGGGCATGAGACGACGGCCTCTCAGCTCGCGTGGGCGTTTCAGCTGCTCGCGCACAATCCGAGGGTGCAGAGACGGTTGATCGAGGAGATCGACGGCGAAACGGGCGACGAGTATCTGACGGCGACGATCCAGGAGGTGTTGCGCCACCGGCCCGTGTTCCTGTTTGCGATCCCACGCGCGGTCAAGCAGCCGATCGAGATCGGTGGGCGGACGTACGCGCCGCCGGCGCACCTGCTCGCGTGCACCTACCTTCTTCACCACGACCCGCAGGCCTATCCCGAGCCGCAGGAGTTTCGTCCCGAGCGGTTCCTGGAAGGTCAGCCGAGCCCGCAGACGTGGCTGCCGTGGGGGGGAGGTCGCAAGCGCTGTCCCGGCTCGCATCTGGCGATGCTGGAGATGAAGACCGTGCTGCGAACGGCGCTCGAGACCATGACCGTCGGCACCGCCAGCCGGCGCATGGAGCGTCCGCGCTGGCGAAGCGTGATCGTAACGCCGCACGCCGGGTCGCGCGTGGTGCTGCGCCGGCGCGAGCGCGCGCGCCCGGAACGCTGCGCCCGCCCGGCGTTGCCGGCAGAGGCTCGGCTCACGCGGTGAGGTCTGAGCAGTCCTCGTCCAGAGACTATGTTCTATCTGTCGGGGATGGTCGCTCAACCGGGCGCGACATCCTTCAGCCCGCTTGCAGCACCGGCGCTCGGCGTGAGTGGCGGTCACCCCGTGCGTGTCGGTGTCGTGGGACGCAGCCTATGGGCTGTCAAGGTTGGAAGGGGACGTAGCATATGTGAATCGTTCGCCCAATTCCGTTGGAGGCGAGAGTCCTCCGAGGAGAAAGCGAAATATGACTGTGTCGTGGGAGGCCGTGACCGGACCCCGACGCCGCTTTAGGAAACTTTTATTTGTGTTTGTGAACTCGCCACTCTGATGCGTCCTCCAATTTGGACTTTCCCGAGATGCAGGATATTGTCATTTGCAGGGAGAACGACGGCCGTTCTCGAGCGCCCGGCGGCCGCGGCCGCGTTGCTCTTACGCTGACACGCGGCCGTGAACAGGCGGTATATATGGCTCGCCTGTGTCGGTCGGTGGAACAGGAGGAGCTGGTGGAAAGGGTCTCAGGAGTGCCAGCTATGCGGTCGGTCGCGGCCCGGTTCTTCCCGGTCCGCCGATCCTGCGCCTGCGGGCGGCGACCCGCGGCTGGCGGGGCCGTGGCCCGGGGGATGTGGTCACGGTGAGCGGGCCCCGGGCGAGCGAGGGGTCGTGGCTCCGGCCCGAGCCGCTGTACGCGAAGCTGCCTCCCGGCCCAAAGGCTCTCGAGCATGGCGCGGTCGCCAGCAATCAGCGCAGCCGCCTGATCGGGGCGATGATCGAGGAGGTCGCCGAGCTGGGCTACGCCGGCACGACCCTGGCGAGGCTGGTCGCGCTGGCGGGAGTTTCCAAGCGGGCGTTCCACGAGCTGTTCGGCACCAAGGAGGCCTACTTCCTGGCGACGTATGACGCGATCGTGACAAACGCGCTCAAGCGCATCGGCTCCGCCTACCGCTGCGAGGGCGACTGGCAGGCGCGGCTGCGCGCGGGCTTCGCCGCCTATGCCGCGGAGGTGGTGGAGGAGCCCAAGGCGGCGCGGCTCGTGCTCGTGGAGGGCCTCGGCGCGGGGCCGGCGGCGCTCGAGCGGATGCGGCGCACGCGCTTGATCTTCGAGCAGGTGATCGGCGCCAGCTTCAGCGAGGCTCCCGACGGCGTAACGCTGCCGCCGCTGATCGTCAAGGCGATCGTGTGCGGGATGGAGCGGATCACGCGCCAGCGGCTGCTCGCCGACGACGTCGAGGCGCTGCCCGCGCTCGCGGACGAGCTGCTTGAGTGGGCGCTCTCCTACCGCTCTCCCGCGGCGGCCGGGCTGGGCACCGCCCCGACCGCGCAATACAATGGTCCTTCGCCCTGCTGCCCCCCGGCTCGGGGCGAGAACGATCGGGCGCGCCTGCTGCGCTGTGCGGCTGAGATCGCCGCCTGCAGCGGTTATGCCCAGCTCAGCCCGGCACGGATCGCGCACGAGGCCGGTGTCGGCGAAGCGAGGTTCCACGAGCTGTTCGAGAGCAGCGAGCAGTGCTTTCTCGACGCGCTGGATCGCCTGAGTCTGGAGGCCCTGGTGTGCGCGACGCGGGCCGCGCAGAGGACCAGCGGCCTGGCGGCGGTGTACGCCGGAGTCGCCGCATCGATGCGCCACCTCGCCACCAGTCCAGTGCTCGTCCGGGTCGCGTTCGTGGAGGTCTTCGCCGTCGGCCCGGCCGGCATCGAGCGCCGCGAACGCCAGCTGGGCCAGTTCACCGACCAGCTCCTGCGCGGCCTGCCGCCCTCGCGCGTGCATTCGCGCCTGGCGTTGGAGGCGAGCGTCGGAGCCGTCTGGGGGATCGTCCACCATTACGTCACGCAGGGCGCCACGCGCCAGCTGCCGGAGCTCGCCGGCTACGCCACCTACATCGCACTGGCCCCTGTGATCGGCGGCGAGGCCGCCGCCCGGGCGATCCCTGGCGCCGAAGACGCCTGATCCCCGGAAGCGGGGGCAGGATCAGGGAAAAACGACTGTTCGCGTAACTGGAACAGAGGTAGTATGCTCGTCCTGTCCGTCCGCCGCCACCGCGAGCTGCGAGGAGCAGGACCGAGGAAGCCATGAGCCGAGAAGACGAGCTGGGAGAGCGCGCGCTGAAGCTGCTCGCCGAGGAGCGGATGGTCGCGGTCCTGGAGGGCCTGGCCGGGGGCGCGCTGCGCCCGACGGAGCTCGAGCGGCGCTTGCCGGACGGCCGGCATTCGCTGGTGATGCGACGGCTGCACCGCCTGCTCGAGCGCGAGCTCGTCACCTACGAGCACCGGCCCGGACGGCCGCCGCACCCCCGCAGAGCGCCCGTCCCGCACGAGGCCCACTACGAGCTGACCGGCGCCGGCCGCGCGCTGCTGGAGGTCACCGCCGGAGCCGTCCGCTGGGAAGAGGGCTGGCGCCCGCGGGCAGAACGGCGAGGCCCGCCCGGCGCCCTGGCGATCAGGCTCACCGCCGACGAGCACATGCGCGAGATCGCGCTGCTGCTGGCCGACCGCCCGCTGTCCACCAGCGACCTGGACGAGCGAATGCCCGGCCTGGGCCGCTCGGCGCTGCGCCGGCGCCTGCGCGAGCTGGTCCTCGCAGGGCTTTTGGAGCGGAGCGACGGAGGACGGATCCCGCGGCGCTACGAGCTGACCGACCGCGCCCGGCATCTCGCGCTCGTGGCGATGCTCGCCGGGCGCTGGGAATGGCGATGGTCAAGGCCGGCGCGCCCGGCGCCCGGCAGGGACCTCGGCGAGCTGCTGCGCATGCTCGCACCGGTGGCTCGCACGCCCGAGCGCATCGCCGGCGCCTGCCGGCTGCGCTTCGACACGGTCGGCGCCGGCGATCACGACATCTACCTGGCGGCCCGCGCCGGCCACCTCATCGCCCTGTCCGGCCCTCCCGTGGCGCCGCCCGACGCCGCCGGCCGCGCGACCCCGGCGGTGTGGTGCGACACGCTGCTCGGGCGTGAGGGGCCGATCGCGATGAGCGGCGACGAGGAGCTGCTGATGGCTGTCATCGCCGCTTCGAGCGCGGCGCTTCTGGCCTGAATCCGCCGAATCTCACCCGAGCCGTCTTTAGGAACATTTTATCTACACTTAACGTCCGTTTCTCCGATGCGTCCGTCGATTTGGACTTTCCAGGTATGCAGGGCAATCGGTCGCATCTCGCCCCGATCCCGCAATTTGCGGACTCGGCGGCCCTGCGCACACGGCCTCATGCTGGTGACACAGCGCCCTCAAGGTGTGCTAAACGAGGCTCTGCTTCCGTTCGCCCGATCGTCCGGTGGACCCGTCGGGCGCCCCGGATGAAGGCTCGGCGCCGGGGTGGCTTGGTGCTGCTTACGATGAGCACCCCGGCGCCGCCGTATTGGTAATCACAACGCCGACCAAAGTCGGCGGAGCACCCTCGATGATATCCGAGGGAGGGCTCGATGGCAGCGTCGCGTCCGTTTGCGCGGCGCCGCCCGGGCACGAGACGGGCGGTCGAGCGGTCGAGCTGTTGGGGCAGTCCCGAGATAGAAACCCAGTCCCGAGATAGAAACCGCTTCTTGCCCTCGAACGACCCGGGGCCTAGCGTACTCGCGGGATGGAACCTTCGGGCTTGGGTGTGCGCGGGAGAATGTCGATTGTCTGCATGGTGCTCGTGTTCTCGGGCGCGGCGCTGTCGGTCGGTGTTCAGCCGGCGTTCGCGGCCGCTGATGAGTTCTCGCTGGAATCGTCGTTTGGCGCTCAGGGCGCCGGTCTTGGCGATTTCGAAGGGCCGCGTGCGGTTGCCGTGGAAGCGTCCACGGGCGATGTGTTCGTGGTCGATGTTGGTAACGCGCGTGTGGTGAAGCTCGAACCGCAGGCCGGTGGCGGGTATCTGCCGGTCGGGGGGATCGCGGCGTGGGGGCCGAAGGACAACAAGGCGCTGAAGCTGGGCTCCTATTCGGGTGTCGCGGTCGATGATTCCTCTGGCGCGTTCGCGGGGGATGTGTATGTCGCGAGCTCGAAGGACGTGTTCCAGTTCAAGCCGAAGGCGGGCCACCCGAACGAATACGAATATGTGGGGACGCTGTTTGAAAGTCCTTCCAAGAAAGAAGCGGTCGATGGTGTGGCCGTGGACTCTGGTGGCCATGTGTTCGTGAGCTATGGTCAGAGCCTTACGGTGCGCGAACCGTCGGGGGCGGTGCTTGCCCCGGCGCAGGCGCTGCCCGCGGGAGCGCAGGGCGTGGCGGTGACCGGGGGTTACGTGTACCTGACGGGCGCGGCGATGGGGCTGGAGCGCTACAAGCTTGGTGCGGGCTATGAGCTGGAAGACGCGACCGCGATCGCCGCGGCGCCCGCGGGAGCGGTCTTCCAGGCGCTCACTGTAGGCGGCGAAGGGCGTGTGTACGTGGACGTCGAAAAGGCGGGCGCCTCGCACGTGGAGGTGTTCGTGGCGAGCGCTCCCGCGAACAGCGCGTCCGTCGAAGAATTCGCGCTGATGGGTGAAGTCGGCGCGTCCTCGGGGATCGCCTACGGCGTCCGTGCTGGTCACGGGCGCACCGTGTTCCTCAGCGACGCCACGAGCGATCAGGTTCACGTGTTCGAGTACGTGGGTCCGCCTGAAGTGACGGGGTGTGGCGCGACACCGGCGGCGGAAGGCGCGACGGTCGCGTGCACGATCGCCCCGGAAGCGGAAAAAGCGACGTGGAAGCTCGCCTACCGTCCGATCGGCGGCGGGGGCTTCAGCGAAGCGTTCTCCGGCACGCTCAACGCGCCGGGCGAAGCCAAAGGCGTGATCACGGGTCTGGAGCCCGCCTCGGAATACGATTACCGCCTCTCGGCGACGAACACCAACGGCAGCGAAGCGAAGGTCGAAGAAGCGTTCCGGACCAAGCCGCGCGCACCGCTGCCGGTCGCCTCCGAAGCGTCGGGCGTCTCTGAACGGGCGGCGATGTTGAACGGCACGGTCAACCCGGAGAACAGCGGCGAAACACAGGTCCACTTCGAATACGGGCCGTGCGTCTCGGAAGCGAGCTGTTACCTGAGCCCCTATCCCGACAGCACCTCCGTGACGAGCGTGGCGTCCGGTTACGGCGCTGTGCCGGTCAGCAGCGAACCGGTCGAAGGATTGCAGCCGGGGACGGCCTACCACTACCGTCTCGTCGCGACCAACCCCGCCGGGGAAGCCGTGAGCACGGAAGCGGCCTCCTTCACGACCGTGTTCGAACCGGCGCAGGCATCCACCGGCCCAGCGAGCGAAGTCTCGCAGACCACGGCGACGATCACCGGCACGATCGACCCCAACGGGCAGCTCACGACCTACACCTGGGAAATCGGCACGAGCACCAGTTACGGCAGCTCGATAACGGGCTCGATATCAAGCCCGGCGGGCGAAGCGAGCGCCCCGGAGTCGATCGCGCATGTGCTCACCGGCCTCACACCCGCCACCACCTACCACTACCGGCTGATCGCGAGCAATCCCAGGGCCACCGTCTACGGCGCCGATCAGACGTTCACGACACCGGCCTACCCGCCAGAAACGCTGCTGACGGCGCCACCCTCGCCCGTGGTGGTGCTGCCGACACCGGCGCCGGCGCCGGCGCCCACGGCCGGCGGGGGAGTGCTGGGCGCCAAAAAAGTCAAGCTCACGAATGCGCAGAAGCTCTCCAAAGCCCTGAAGAGCTGCAGGAAGGACAAGAGCAGGAGCAGGCGCCTGTCATGCGAGAAGCAGGCGCACAAGAAGTACCCGACCAAGACCACCAGGAAGGCCGCGAAGAAGAAGTAGCTTGTGGAGATTGTGCAGAGCACGGCACGCGTCGCTCTTTGAGAGCTCGAGCGTCGTCATCGGAGGATGGTGGCGCTCGGGGATGCCTCGGCTCCGACTCCCTCCCGTTTGTGCCGAGGACACCCGCAGCACGGGGCGTGGTCCCTTCACCCTCGGGGGGCCACGCCCCCTTTTGCGTGCCCTCTAGCGCGATCCCGCCGGTGGGGGTATTTTCAGCTGCCGGCAGATCTTGCGCGCCAGGCCGTACCCGAGCTCGCGGTGGCGCGGGATCGAGGCCCGTGGTTTGCCGCCCGGCGCGGCCCACCACGAGTGCTCTGCGCCCTCTCTGTCCAGCTTGCAGCCGTGTTCGGTCAGGGGCCAGTTCGAGTTGGCGCCACTTCACGCCGCGAAGCTCAGGTGCACCGGCTCGGTGTCGGCGTCTGCCGGGATCTCGCGCAGTTCCCCGCCGGCCTGATCCTCAACGTAGAAGCGCAGCCAGTCGTTCAAGGCGGAGAGCACCATCTCCCGCGCTTCTTTGCGCGTGCGGCCCTGGCTGAGGACGCCGGGCACCTCGGGGATCGACACCGTGATCCAGCCGTCCTCCAATTGGGTGCTTAGCGCGACAAATAGTTGACGGATTCGTCAATAGACGGTATTGTTAGCGCATGCCCCAGTCCCGCGACGCGCAGGTCATCGAGCTGTTCCACCTGGCGTTTCTCCAGGTCCTACAAGCACGCCTGGACCAGGCCCGCTACGTGCTGAAGGGAGGCGCAAACCTCCGCTACTTCTTCGACAGCGTGCGCTACTCCGAGGACATCGACCTCGACGCGGATCAGATCGAACCGTGGGCGCTCACCGAGAAGGTGGACGGGATCCTTGACTCCGCGACGATAGACGCCGTCCTGCGCAGCGGCGGTCTGACGGTCGAGCACTTCACCAAGCCGAAGCAGACGAAGACGACGCAACGCTGGAAGGTCGCGATCGCGGTCTCCGGGCGGCGCGAGACCCTGCGCACCAAGATCGAGTTCAGCCATCGAAACGGCGAGCCACGACATGTCCTTGAGCCGGTGCCCGGCCGGATCGTCGCACCGTACGCGCTGCGGGCGCCCACAATGCAGCATTACACAGCCGACGCCGCCACCGAGCAGAAGATCAAGGCGCTCGCCGGACGCTCCGAGACCCAAGCCCGCGACGTCTTCGATCTCGACCTGCTTCTGCGCCGCCAGCCACTCGCCCCCGGAACGATCGATTCGCAGATCCTCGAGCGGGCGGCCGAGCGAGGCCTCGCCCTGCCGTTCGAAGCCTTCCGCGACCAGGTGCTGGGATTCCTCGATCCCGAAGTCACCGAGCTTTATGACACCCCGGCCACCTGGGAGCAGATGCAGCTCTTCGTCACCGACACGCTGCTTACAGCCCAGTGAGAGCGGCGGAGGCATACGGCGAGCTGCTGCGCATCGGCCGCCCGGCCATCCAGACGCGCGAAGCGGCCACACGGCTACACGTATCCCTCAGCAGCGCCAGCCACCTCCTGCGCTCGATGGAGGAGGCCGGCCTCGGCCTCCGCCTACGCCGGGGCCTCTGGGCGCTGCGTCCCGACGTCGATCCCTTCATCCTCGCGCCCTACTTGACGACGCCATTCCCCGCGTACGTGTCGTTCTGGTCCGCGCTCGCCCGCCACGACATGATCGAACAGATCCCGCGCCAGATCTCCGTCGCCTCACTCGATCGAACACGTCAGCTGGAAACCACGATCGGCACCTACTCGATCCACCATCTCGCCCCCGAGCTCTTCGACGGCTACCGCGGCTCACAAGAAAGCGGGTATATCGCAACACCGGAGAAGGCCCTGTTCGACACCGTATACATTCGCGCGGCGCGCGCGGCGCGCATCTTCCTCCCTGAGCTCTCCCTACCGGAGAGTTTCGACTCCACGCAACTGGAGGAATGGACCAACCGGATCGCCACCCAACGACTGCGAACGCTCGTATCGCGTGGACTCACACAAGCGCTACGGCAAGCGCAGCCACCCGAGTAAGGCTTCAGGTTCTGCCCGCTTTAGGAAACAGGTCGATCAGGCATGCAACCGACACAACCACGCCGTCCGTTTCTTCCGCGACTCGAGCTCGGTGCAGAGCCAACCACCGAGCATGCAAGAGCGGCGCGCTCGCGCTGATCGGGAGCAGCGGGCGGTGGTGAGACTCAGCTGTGCTTCTCGACGAGCTGGAGTTGCTCGACGGGAACGATGACGTAGTCGAGTGCGTCGAAGGCTGTTGCGCCGATCGTTTCGAGCCGTGCGATCAGCGGTCGAAGATCGGCGCAGACGTCTTTGTTCTCCGCCCACGTCCAACCGGCGACGCCCTTCCCCTTGTGCCACTTCACGCCGGTCGGGGGACGATGATGAGGCAGGTAGAAGCGCGCGACCTCGTCGAAGCCGTCATCGTCGCGGCACCCTCGCCCGCGAGGCCGAGCCTATGTTGGTACTCGACGACACCGACACCTGGATTGCTTGCCCGCACGACCAACAGCCCGCGCAGCCCGTGCTACCCTGGATCCATGGTCACGGCTGAGCTGAGCCGATTTCAGGAGGCTGAGGAAGCGCTGAGCGTGCCGTTGGCCAAGTATGTCGGTCGCTGGGTCGCGGTGCGCGACCATGAGGTGATCGCCGACGCCGCTACCCCGGCGGAGTTGCTTGAGCTGGTGCAGGACCAGGAGTACGAGGCGATGTTCGAAGTTTTCGAGCACAGCGAGGGCGGCTGTTTCTTCTAAGGAGCAAGGGCCAGAGGCCTTCAGGCAATCGGTCCTGATCTCATCCGTGTGGCGCGCCGCCGCTCGCGCGGGAGACGGGCGGTCGGGCGCGCGCTTCGCACTGTACATTCCTCCTGTGGAGGGCGTGCGCTGTATTAGGCACTCACACTGTGCTGGCGGCGCTTGCGACGCCGCAGACGCCCGAATGTTGCCGGGACTCTCAGGAGCCCGGTACTCTCCGATGACGACCGCATCCTTGAAGAACTCGCCGAGCGGCGCTGAGGCGGCCTCTGGCTCCTGGGACTGTTCGTTCGCGAGCACCTCGTCTACGACTTCAACGGTGCGCTTGGCGTCATTCTCGCTCAGCCCTAAACGCTCGCGAAGCTCATGCACCATCTCTGTCTTGTCCTTAGCCATGATTAGAAGTGTACCGCAGCGGCGAGCGTGAACCCGAGGATCTCCGCCACCAGCCCCGCGGTCATTCGCACGAGCTGTTGGGGCGATCCCGAGATAGAAACCGCTTCTTGCCATCAAACGGCCCGGGGCCTAGCGTACCCGGGGGATGGAACCTTCAGGCTGCATGCGGGGAAGGCGCCAAGGAGCCGGCGCAGAGCACCATCGACGTGCTGTTCGGCGAGCTCCTGTCTGCTCTCCTGCGCGTTTCGCAGCTCGCGTATCGCCCTATGGGCGAGATGGGTTTCGCCCGCTGTTGGTAACAACTAGGGCCGGCTTCGGGGTGCCCCGTCCTGAAGAGGGATATTCGGGCCGGCGGATCTGATCCAGGAGGAGAAAAGGAGCAGTGAGGAATATGAGACGCATCAGGATCGCGGGGCTGTGCCTCGTCGCCGTGTTCGCGCTCGGCGCGATGGTCGCTTCGGCGGCACAGGCAACGTGTACGTGAACAGCTCACGGAATATGGTCGGGCTGTGTGGCCAAGAAGCACGGCAAATACACGGAATCGGGACTGCAAAACAGTGGACAGAACAAGAAGGGCGAACCGAAGGGTCACTACGAATGGAGTGAAGAACTTCCCACGTGTGCGTATGTGGCCAAGAAGAAAGGCAAATACGCGGAATCGCAGGCTGCACGACCAAGACGACAAGAAGGGCAAACCACAAGGGCTCACTACGAAAAGGAACCCGGCAATAAGATCACCACCTCGAGTGGTCCGAGCGCGATCTACGCCTACACTGAAATAGAAGAAGGGCCTGAACGAAGGAAACGCGTACCCCAGAATGGGCCCAGGGGCGACAGTGAAATGCGCGGCAAGCACAGGCACCGGCGAAATCACCGAACGGGTCGAACGGTCCTTTCGGACGCCCCAAAATCCATGAGACGATCACGTTCACGGGCTGTGAATCGGAAGGTAAACCATGCGAAAACGAGGCTCCGGGAACATCGAAATCAAAGAACTCAAAAACCTAGCTGGAATGTTCGGAAGCAGGACTCAGCGTACAAACTCGCGTGCCTTCGTCGACAGCCTTCAACCTGCGGAACAGGTTGTGGAATTCAAATGCGGAACGGTGAGACGAGTGACATGGTCGAATGGGAGTGACCTACTAACGCAGCAGCCGAAGTCACGCCTGGGGTGACCCCGGTCGTGGATAGATTCGAAACCCAGGTACCCCACAGGCGACAATGCCGAAACGGAAGGCGTCGAGAAGATAGAGCCAGGGCCGGGTTGGGAAAGCTCCGGTATCGGCAACAGGATGAAAATATACGCAAAGGGCCCGGAGTACCCGACGGAGGTGAAAAAGGCGAAGCGGGTCTGCAAAGCGAACAGACGATCACAGGCGACGCTGGGCTGGAGGTCCGCCTCCCAGGCCAGTAGCAGATGCCAGCAGCAGCAGGCCGTTACGCTGTGTGTGGGGCCCCGCGGGGCCCCACACAAGGACACGATCACGAGATCGGGATCAGCGGCCTCCCCGAGATAGAAACCGTTTCTTCCCCTCGAACGAGCCGGGGGCTAGCGTACTAGGGCGATGAAACCCTCAGGCCGTATGCGAGGTCCCGCGGCTGGAACCGACCCGTCGCGCCGATCTCGCCGCAGGACCCGTTCCGGAATGGCTCTTACGATGAGCGCCCGGCGCGGCATCGTTATTGGTAATCGAAACAAAGGAGACTGGTGACAAATGTCACGAATTAGAATAGGCCTATTGAGCCTCCTCGCAGTGCTCGCGTTCAGCGCGGTCGCGGCGGCTTCGGCTTCGGCAGATGAATTTGTAATATGCAAGAAAGAAGGACCGGGACACAAATACGAAACGGCGAAAAAATGTGCGGAAGGAGTGACGCCACCAACAGGCGAATGGGAACGGGTTCCCATCGCAGCGGGCGAAAAAGTCCCAGTCGAAGGAACGAGCAAAGTCTCGATACTGGAAGGCGAAGTTCTCACGGTAAAAGTTATCATCGAATGTCAAAAAGATACATTCACCGGAGAACTTGAAGCAGAAGGCAAAAACAAAGGCAAAGTCAAGTTCACCGAATGCGCAGTGATCAACCCTGAAACCCATAAACCAGTCAAACATTGCAGTGTTCATGAACCGATCGAATTCAGTTTCCTAAGTAAGCTGCTCTCGCCGGGAGACGAATTCAAACCTGCAGTCGCAGGCACTCCATTCGTCGCAATAACAATCGAAGGGTCGGAATGTGTGATCAAAGGAACATACAATGTGGAAGGAACCTGTACGGGCGAAATCACTGAAAATGTGTTTCAAATGGAAAATGAAATCGTTTTCAAAGAATCCTCCTGCGAACATACACTGACACTCTACGGCAAACCCGCGAAGTTCACCAGTACCGAGAAAGTGAAACTGGGATCCGGTGGATACTGGGAGGCAATTAAGTTAGTTGATGGTGGGCTGGGGCCGGACGCACGTCTGGCCCCAGCCCGCCTAGGAGGCGATGTGATCTACGGGAGGGGAAGTGGTATATGTATCAGACTGAGAGGGAGAGGGTGCTTGTGAAGGTGGATCACGAAGATGCTTCGCGGGTAGCGGCGGCGCTCTTGTTGGGCTTCTGCTGCTGCTCGGCTCCCACGGGCGCGCGGCGGCGGCCGGGGCCTGCCCGAACGAAGCGCTGCGCGAACAGCAGGCGATCGGCGGGTACACGCTGGCGCTGCCGGACTGCCGCGCCTACGAGCAGGTCACTCCTGTGGAAAAGAATGGTGTTCAGCCCCGAGCTCGGCAACACAGCGCAGGCGTCCCCAAACGGGACGCGCTCACTTTTTTTTCGGTGCTGCCCTTTGCGGTCCCCGATCGAGGGCGCTGCGGAATTCCCGACTTATCTCGCCAGCCGCGCGGATCGGCGGCTGGTCCACCGAGGGACTGCTCGCCCCCACCGCACATCGAGAAGGAAACTGAGCGATCTTGGGCTGGGGCGAAGACCTCGCCACGGTCGCGGACAAGGCGCAAGAAGCGGAGCTGGCGGGCGCCGGGACGGGCTACTGAACTCTACCTGCGCGACTCCGCCACCGGGGCCTATGCACGCATGGTCGACGGCGGAAGTGGAATCAAGCTGGACTCGATCACGCCGGACGGGTCACATGTCGTCTTCGAAGCCACGGGCGAACCTGCTCCGGCTCGGGCGTCTCGAAGAAAAAGTCAACGTCTACGAGTGGGATGCCGAAACCGAACAGCTCAGCCTGGTGGGCGTGCTCCCCGCATCCGAAGGCGGCAAAGCTCCCACGGAAGGCTCGATCGCCGGACCGTACAAATGGCTCAAAGGCGAAATCAAAGAACCCGGCGGGGCAGAAGTATATTACATGCAGAACGTGGTGTCCGACGACGGCTCGCGAGTCTTCTGGACCGCCACCGGCAGCGGCAAGCTCTACGTCAGCGAAGGCGGCGTCAGCGCCCTTGTCGCGACTGCCCACTTCGACGCCGCCAACCCCGCGGGCTCTGAGCTTCTCGCCGACAACGGCAGCGAACTGGTCGAGTACGCAGTCGCCCCCGGCCCCGTGGTCGCCTCGACAACGTTAGCCCCCTCAGGCAGCGGGGTCATTGGTGTTCTCGGCATGAGTGAAGACGGCTCCTATGTCTACTTCGCCGCCAACGCCGTGCTTGCCACCAACGAAGGTGCCGACGGCACCCATGCCGCGACCGGCACCTGCGAGGTGAATGAACCCTTCGCGGTAGCGACCTGCAACCTCTACCTGTGGCATGACGGTCAAACCACCTTCATCGCTCCACTGCACACCACCGGGGAACTCGCCACCGACTGGTACGACTGGACGCCCACGCCGCATCTCGGCAGCAACCCCTCACGCCCGAAGCGCTCGCGCGTCAGTCCGGGCGGCACGGTTCTGCTGTTCTCCTCGAACTTGAATCAAACCAGTTATGAAGGCAGGGGCCATGCGGAGCTCTACCGTTACGAAGCACCGAGCGACGCGCACCAGCATGGCAATCTTGTCTGCATCTCCTGCGATCCCGACGGGGCCTCGCCTACGGCAGCGGGAGAAGCGGAAGCAACGCTCTTCGCCCCTCCGCCTACTGGCCTAGCCCCCGCGGGAGTCCTGTCCTTCATGACCCGCAACCTCTCGGCTGACGGCTCGCGCGTGTTCTTCGACAGCTCCGAACGGCTGCTAGGGCAGGACACCGCCGAAGCGGGTGTCCGCAACCCCTATGAGTGGGAGGCTGTGGGCTCGGGCTCCTGCGAACCCACCAGCGCTACCTTCAGTGCCGCCTCGTCGGGCTGCCTGTACCTGCTCTCGACTGGGCAGAGCTCTGAACCGTCCTATTTTGTCGATGCTTCGGCCTCGGGCGAAGATGTCTTCATCGACACCACCCAGCCCCTCGTCGCCCAGGACGGCGATCAGATCTATGACATCTACGATGCACGCGTGGACGGCGGCATCGCCGCGCAGAACGTGCGCTCGACGCCTTGCGGAGGCGAAGAATGCAGGCCGCCGTCCTCTCCGCCGCCGGTCTTTCAGGCGCCCGTCAGCCAGGCCTTCTCGGGCGCCGGAAACCTGACGCCGGCGACTGAATCGGCCGAATCGAAACCCGCGAGCAAACCGCAGACGAAACCGCTGACACGCGCGCAGAAGCTCGCGAAGGCGTTGAAGGTGTGCGGGAAGGAGAAGGCGAAGAAGAAGCGTCGCGCCTGCGAATCCCAAGCCAGGAAGGCGTACGGCAAGAAGGCTGTGAAGTCGGCCGCCGGACCCGCTCGTAGCGAGAGGAGTCACAGCGGATGAGCGTGCGTCTTCTCTGCGCCGGCGTGGCAGCCGCACTGCTGGCCTGGGCCTTCTGTGTACCGGCCCTGGCCGCCCCCGAAGAGTTCCGCTTCCTGCCGGGCTCCGAAGGCTTCGACGGGTCGTTACCGATCGGTCCGCCGCTGTCAGATCCGGGCGTCTTCTCCTTCCCCTTCTTCGACGCCGAAGATCCCGGTCCGCCGGCGACCAGAGCGGGCTCGCACCCCTACGCGCTCACCATCGGCTTCGCGTCCGAAAACACACTGGGCAAGCTGAGAAGGCAGTACCCGAAGGGGATGACGGCGAAATATTTCATAGAAGAAGAACCGGAACCCGCAGCCGGCCTTCCCATCTCACGGCTCCGGGATGCGACCGTCAACCTTCCTCGCGGCATGATCGTCGACCCCAGCGCCGTGACCACGATGTGCACGCCCGCCCAGCTGGAAGAAACGACCCAAAGTGCAGAGAAGGAAGAAAAGGGTTGCCCGATCTCCTCGGCCGTGGGCGTCGCCACCCTTTATGTCGAGGCCGCGGAAGAACTAGTCGAGAGCAGGCCTTCGGTCTACCGGATACGGCCGCCGGCCGGCGTTCCTGCCGAGTTTGGGTTCAACGACTACGGCGCGGGCGTTAGCGTGATCCTCAACGGGCGTGTGCGCACGGGCGGCGACTACGGGCTCTCGGCCGAAGCGCACGATATTTCCGCCAAGCTGAAGATCCTCGGCGCTTCCGTGACCCTCTGGGGCGATCCCTCCGATCCCTCACACGACAGCGAACGCGGTTACTGCGCCAGCGAGCGAGGGCAGCTCGAACTCGAAGAGGGCCACATCCCGCCGTGCTCGGTGCCGCCCACCAATACGGCACTGCTGACGATGCCGAGCGCCTGCTCCGGTCCGCTGACGACGACGATCGAAGCGGATTCCTGGCAACAACCCGGCGTGTTCGCCCACGATAGCTTTGAAACACACGGCGAAACGGGTGGCGTGGGAGAGTCACCTGTGGGCGTGGAAGGCTGCTCCTCGCTTCCCTTCACGCCGTCGATCAAGGTCGAACCCGTCGAACCGGAAGCGGCCGCAGCGGACTCCCCGACCGGGCTGCATGTCAACCTGCACATCCCCCAGAGCGAGCAGTACGGCGCGCGCGCCGAGGCGAACCTGAAGGACGCGGTCGTGACGCTGCCTGAAGGGATGGTCGTCAACCCCTCCGCCGCCGGCGGCCTGGCGACGTGCCCGCTGCTCGAAGGCACGGAAAAAGCGCAGGAAGAACGAGAAGAAAGCAAAGAAGCGGTGGGCATCAACCTGCAATCCCGCCAACCGGCGAACTGCCCCGACGCGTCGAAGATCGGCACGGTCGAAGTCGACACCCCTCTGCTCGAACACCCGCTGCCCGGCGCTGTCTATCTCGCCAAGCAGACGGAAAACCCGTTCGGCTCGCTGCTGGCGATCTACATCGCGGTCGAAGACCCGCTCAGCGGCGTCGTGGTCAAGCTCGCCGGTCATGTCGAAGCGAACCCGGTCACGGGCCGGCTGACGACGACGTTCGACGAAAACCCCGAGCTGCCGTTCGAAGACCTCACGCTCCACTTCTTCGGCGGCCCCCGCGCGCCGCTGACCACGCCCTCCTCGTGCGGCACGTACACGACGACCTCCCAGCTGACGCCATGGGACGGCAATCCGCCGGCCGAACCGTCGGGCAAACTCACGATCGGCCAGGGCTGCGCCACCGGCGGCTTCTCGCCGTCGTTCAGCGCGGGCACGACCGACAACCAGGCGGGCGCGTACAGCCCGTTCAGCCTGACGTTCTCGCGCCAGGATGGCGAACAGCGCTTCTCGGGGGTGCAGGTCACGATGCCTCCGGGCCTGCTCGGCAAGATCGCGGGGATCCCGTTGTGCCCAGAACCGCAGGCGGGCAGAGGGGAATGCGGCGAAGGGAGCCTGCTCGGGGAAGCCAGCACCGCGGTCGGCGCCGGTGCCGACCCCTACTGGGTGACGGGCGGCAAGGTGTATTTGACCGGTCCGTACAACGGCGGCCCGTTCGGCCTGTCGGTCGTCGTGCCGACGACCGCGGGGCCGTTCACGCTCACCGGCAACGCCGGCTACGGGAAGGAGGTCGTGCGAGCCTCGATCCGGGTGAACCCGAGCACCGCGCAGGTGGCGGTCCTCTCAGACGCCCTGCCCAGCATCATCGAAGGGATCCCGCTGGACATCCGCACGGTCAACGTGACCGTCAACCGGCCCGAGTTCATGTTCAACCCCACCAACTGCGAATCGCTGTCGGTGAGCAGAACGATCAGCTCCACCGCCGGCGCGAGCGCCTCAGCGTCCAGCCCGTTCGAGGCCGCGAACTGCGCGACGCTGCCGTTCAAGCCGTCGTTCACGGCCTCCACGCAGGGCTCGACCAGCAAAGCCGGCGGCGCCTCGCTGGTCGTCAAGGTCGCGCAGAAGAACGGCGAAGCGGACATCCACAAGGTCGACCTGGCGCTGCCCAAGGCGCTGCCGGCGCGCTTGACGACTCTTCAGAAAGCGTGCACCGAAGCGCAGTTCAACGCCAACCCGGCCGGATGTCCGCCGGGGTCGTTCATCGGCACGGCGACGGCTGTCACGCCAGTTCTCAACGTGCCGCTGACAGGCCCCGCGATCCTCGTCTCCCACGGCGGAGCGGCCTTCCCCGACGTCGAGTTCATCCTGCAGGGCGAAGGCGTGGAGATCGTGCTCGACGGCAAGACCGACATCAAAGGCGGGATCACCTACAGCAAATTCGAAACCGTTCCCGACGCGCCGATCGGCTCGTTCGAAACGATCCTCCCGGAGGGTCCGCACTCCGCGCTCGCCGCTCCGGGCGGCAGCCTCTGCGGGCGGAGCCTGGCGATGCCGACGACGATCACCGGCCAGAACGGCGCGCTGATCAAGCAGAGCACGGCGATCTCCGTGACGGGCTGCACGCCGGCGATCGTGCTCGTCAGCAAGAAGCGCTCCGGCGGCAAGGTGCTGCTGACGCTCAGGAGCACCGTCGCGGGGACGCTGACGGTCACCGGCAGGGGAGTGAAGGAGGCCAAACGGGGGCTCGCCGCCGGCGAACACCAGATCGCAGTCTCCCTCACGAACGCCGGCAGGAACCGCGGGACGGTCGAGCTCGAGATCGTCTTGAAGAGCGGCAAGAGCACGTTGCGCAAGGTAGTGAAAGCTTCCGCGTATCGCTGATCAAAAACCAAACCAAACCAAGCAAACCAAGCAAAGTAAGGAAGGAAGGACATGAGTCATATAACGATCACCACGATAAGGCGAGCGCTCCTTGCGCTCGCCATGCCTCTCGCGATGCTGGGCCTGGCCTCGCCGGCTCTGGCGGCCGAACACAATCCCACGGGCGAATTCGCGCCGTTCAAGTACTGCCCGCTGAGCGACTCGGCGGTCGTCGACTGCGTGCTGGCGGAAACGACCGCGGGCGAATTCACGGTCGGCAACAGGACCGTGCCGATCAAGAGCGCGATCACGCTGCAGGGCGGGCTCGCCGACACGGGCGCATTTGTCGGCGCCGAAAACGCCGAAACGCTGTCGAAAACCCCGCAGTACGTCCCCGGCGGCTTGTTCAACATCGTGGCCCCGAAAAACCTCAACAAAGAACAGAAAGAACGCTTTGAAGAATTCGTCAACAAAGGGATCACGGGCGTAACCGAGACGACCGAACTGGCGGGTCCCGCCAGCAACATCGTCCTCAACACCGAAAACCTGATCTTCGAAGAAGAAACGGCTCTGTCGCTGCCGGTGAAGATCAAGCTCAGCAACGCGTTCCTGGGCAGCAGCTGCTACATCGGCTCGGACTCGAACCCGATCGTGATCGACTTCACGACCGGCGCGACCGAACCGCCGCCGCCGAACGTGTCGATCAAAGGCTCCAAAGGCACGTTGACGCACAACGAAGCGTTCACCCTGATCACCCTCAGCGGCGGGAGGCTCGTGAACAACTCCTACGGCGCCCCGGGCGCCGAAGGCTGCGGCGGGGCGTTCTCCTCGATCGTCGACCCGGCGGTCAACTCCGAGCTCGGCCTGCCCTCCGAACCGGGTCACAACACGGCGATCCTCGAAGGCACGCTGTCGACGGCGAACGCCGAGGCGGTGAAGGCAAGCGAATAACCGCCGATGAAGCTTGAGCGACCGCAAGCCCCTCCAAGCGGACGCTCGAGGAAGGCCCGGACGTGCGCCCCCACGCGTGTTCGGTCCCATCACCAGCGGGCGCCACGACCACTTTCCCTCGGGTCGTGGCGCCCGCGCCCCTGCGCGTGGGGCGGATGGCCGTCTCGTTCAGTCAAACGATTGGGTATAGTCAAAACGTATGGCGACGTGTCGTATGGCGACGTGTCGCTATACAGGCGCTCGCGAGATCGTCAAAATCAGCGGATGTCCGTGCTGAACGCGGCCGGCCTGCGCAAACTCGCCCATCCCCACCTCGATGAGCTGTGGCGGGAGACCTCCCACACCGTCGCCGTCGCCGTGCTCGACCGCGCGGAGATCGTGTGCGTGGACCGGGCTCCGAGCTTCCCGAACGAGCGGGAGGAGGTCGGCCTCGGCATCGGATCGCGCCTGCCCGCCCACTGCACGGCGATGGGCAAGGTCCTGCTGGCGAACCTACCCGGAGGCGAGCAGAGCGAGCTGCTCGCCTCGGGGAAGCTGTCAAAGCGCGGCCCCAACACGATCACCAGCAGGACCGCTCTGCGCGTGGAGCTCGACCACGTGCGGGATGAAGGCATCGCCGTCAACGACCAGGAGCTCGCCGGGGGAGTGCACGCGATCGCCGCCCCCGTGTGCTCGGACTCCGGCGAGGTGGTCGCGGCGCTCGGCCTCTCGGCTCACGCCGCGACGATCTCGCTGGCGGATCTCCTCGGCGCCGCTCGCCCGCAGCTGCTCTCCACGGCCGAGCGCATCTCCGCGCGGCTCGGATATAACCGCCGGGGCGAGCTGGCGCGCAGCGGCTGAGCCGCGGCTCGCCGGCCGGCCCGTACGCCGGCCGGTGGGGTGGCCTGCCCCAACTGGCCGGAGAGTCAGCGAAAGGCCTCGTCCGCTGACTTTAGAAAAGTTTTAGATTCGCCCACCGCCGATGAACGGCGAACTATCCTTCTATATGGACTTCCCGTAGTTGCAGGAGATTTGTCCTTTAGTGCCGACAAAAGGCGACATTTGCAGGCATCTTGCCGCGAAACGACGGGCTCACTCCGGTGACACGTCGCCTTTCCGATCTGATAAACATCCTCTTGTCGCCGTCGCCGAGGCGGCAGTTGTTCCGCGGGTTGGGATCGTCGAGGTCGACACGAGGAAAACCCCGGAGCGCATCCTCTCGCAAAGACAAGCGCTCCGGGGCAACCAAGCAACACTGCATACAAAATCATACCTCACCGGACGGGGCTGGACGCGCAGGGCGCTCGGATATCGACCCCGAATTGACGATGCTCATTCGGTCGAACACGGCCTGTAGTCGAATAAATAGCGACGTGTCGCTATACAGGGCATCGCGGGATCGTCAATATCGGCCCCGGTGGCAAAGAGCGACGACATCGACCGGCCTGCGCGCACCCCGGAGAGGGGACCGTACAGCGATTCGCTCCCCATGGAGACCGGGGAGGCATAGCGATGCCGATCCGCGCCGCGTCTCCCTACCCGGACACCTGGAGAATTCCGGATCTGTCCGAACCCCGGTACTCCCAGTCGCTGGAGCGCGGCCTGGCGATTCTCGAGTGCTTCACTCCCGAGCTTCCGGTGCTGGGAATCGCCGACATCGCCGATCGTCTGGGGATGAGCCGCTCGACCACTCACCGCTACGTCACCACGCTGGTCGCGCTGGGATACCTCAAGCAGGGGGCCAGGCGCAAGTACCGGCTCGGCCTGGGCGTGACCGCGCTGGGGATGTCCGCGCTGAACGGCACGGATTTGCGCGAGCACGCCCATGCCGATCTTGCGGAGCTCTCACACAGGGCGGGCTACACGACCAGTCTCGCCGTGCTCGAGGGCGGCGAAGTCGTCTGCGTCGATCGCGTGCAGGGGCTGCGCCGCCGCCACGGTGTGGCCGGTCCCGACACGAAACCCGGATCGAGGCTGCCCTCCTACTGCACGGCGCTCGGCAAGGTCCTGCTCGCATACCTGCCCGAGTCCGAGCTCCGCGAGGCGCTGTCCGGCGTCGAGCTCAGACCTCAGGGCCCCAACACGATCGTGACCAAAAGCGTGTTGCGGGACGAGCTCGCCCAGATCTTGGAGGAAGGGCTCGCGATCGAGGATCAGGAGCTTGCGAGCGGCAGGATCGCGATCGCCGCGCCGGTCCTCAACGAGGCGAATGAGATAGCGGCCGCGATCGACATGACCGCCAACGCGCCGGGGATCGCGGTGGAGGAGCTGGCCGACGCCCTCGGTCCGCATCTGATCGCGACGGCCGATCACATCTCCGCACGGCTGGGGTACCGGCGGGAGAGCGAGACTCTCGGCTGACTCTCGGCTGAGGCCGCGGCGTCTCACACGCCCGCGGCGCGGCGAGCGCTCTGATGGGCCTCGCGCTCGAGGGCGTCATGCAGGGGCTGCAGCTCGTCCGGGCGAAGTCCCAGCGCCGTGGCGATCAGCCAGTCGGCGAACCATACGTTCTTTGGCAGCAGCGGACCGTGCAGGTAGGTCCCGATCGCGTTGCCCCGCCGAGCACCCTCGTGGCCGGAGCGGCCGTCGTTGCCATATCCCTTGATGACACGCCCAAGCGGGCCGGCGTTCGCGCCGAGATGGGTACGACCCCCGTGATTCTCGAATCCCGCCAGCACGCGCGGACCGGGGCCGGCGCCCTCGCCGAGGGAGACCTCGATCGCCACGTTGCCGATCAACCGCGGACCGGGATCGCGGACGGTGCGTACGTCCAGCAGCCCGGCGCCCTCGATCTCATCGTCGCCGATGACATACGCGTTGCCGAGCAGCTGGTAGCCACCGCAGACGCCGAGCACGACCGCATTGCGCGCGGCGGCCGCGTGCAGCGATGCGCGCTTGGCCTGGAGCAGATCCTCGGCGCACAGGCGCTGGTCACGGTCCTGGCCGCCACCGATGTAGAACAGGTCATATCTGTCGGGATCGAGCGGCTCGCCGATCCCGCTGCCGTTCAGCTGAAAGCCGATCCCGCGCCAGGCGCAGCGACGCTCCAGCACCAGCAGGTTGCCGCGATCGGCATAGATGTTCATCAGGTCCGGATACAGCGCGCACACGCGCAGAGTGCGCCCGGCGGCCTCGCTCAGCGCCATGAGCTGTTCGCCTCCCCGCGCCGCACGAGCAGCTCTCGCAGCGCGAGCATCGCCGTGTACGTCGGCAGCGCATACAGCGGCGCATCCGCGTCGGCGCCTGGACGGTCCGCGGCCGCCGCCGCGAGCGCCCGCGCAAGGTCATCGACCACCTCGATGCGCCGCGACTCGATCCCGGCGTACTTCAGGCGCAGCGCAAGCTCGCTCGCCCGCGTTCCGGCGCAGGTCGCGCGGCGCACCCGTCCGGCCAGCAGCTCGAAGTCGGCGTCCCAGATCCAGGAGACGTCCCGTCCGTCGGCGATGTTGTCGTTGAGCACGACGAGCAGGTCGTGCTCACCCGGCTCCAGGGCGAGCGTGCGCAGCACCTCGTTGGCGCCCGCGGGGTTCTTGATGAGCAGGATTCGTGTCTCGCGGGGGTGGGCGGGCTCTCCAATCATCACGGTCTCCGCTCGCCCGAACGCCGCCGTGGTGGCCTGCAGCCCCGCGACGATGTCGCTCAGGGGGATTGCAAGCGCCACCGCGAGCGCGGCCGCGGCGAGCGCGTTGTAGACGTTGTACAGCCCGGGCAGCCCCAGCTCGATCTCGGCCTCGCCGGCCGGCGTGCTCAGCCGAAAGCGCGCGGAGCGCACGCCTTCGAGGGTCACCGCGCCTGCGAGCACGGTGGGGGAGGGGCGGCGCCGGCCGCAGCCAGGGCAGTGGTAGTGACCGAGATGGCCCAGATACACCGCGTCGAACTTGTACGGGGCGCCGCAGCGGCGGCAGTGCTTGGCATCGGCTGCGTGCGCCATGGCGCTCAGCGCGAGCGAGTCGTCGTCCACGCCGAAGTACACGACCTGCCCGTCGTCGCCGCCCTCGCCCGCGTCGCTGGCGCGATCGGCCCGCTCACGGCCGAGATCGGCGATCAGCGGATCGTCGGCGTTCAGCACGAGCGCCGCCGTCCGGGCCGGTCCGCCGCGCAGCGTGGAGGCCCAGCTGTCGGCGATCGTCTCGAGCTCGCCGTAACGATCGAGCTGGTCGCGGAACAGGTTCGACAGCAGCACCGCGCGCAGGCCGCGCAGCTGGGCGGCCACCGGTGCGAGCCACATCTCGTCGACCTCGAACAGACCCAGCTCCCCCGCGATCCCGCCATGCGGTGCAGCGGCGGACAGCAGCGTCGAGACGATCCCGCCCGCCATGTTCGCCCCCTCCTGGTTGTGCACGAGCTCGACGCCGTGGCGTTGCAGGATCGATGCCACCATCGTGGCCGTCGTCGTCTTGCCGTTCGTGGCGGATATGAGCACGCTCCCGCGCTCCAGACGCGAGGCGAGCACGCCGAGCGCATCGGGCTCCAGCGCCAGCAGCAGCTTGCCCGGCGCGCTCGTCGCGCCACCGCCGCGCAGACGCGAGAAGGCGCCGAGCGCTCGCGCGAGCGCGAGCTTGGGGGCCAGCATGCCCGCCATCAGCCGCGCGTGGGGGACTCGTCGGGCGCCGCCGGGCCGGTGGCCGGTGGCGCCGGGTCGGCCGATGCCGAGAGGGGGGAGGGGCTGGTGAAGGGCGAATCGGCGGGCGGAGACGCCGGGGTCAGCACCGTGACCGCACCGGGCAGCGCTCGTACCCGCACCGGCAGCTCGCCGATCGGATCCCCGTCCGCGTACATCGTGAACGGGCGGTCGGAGCTTACGGATATCTCACGTGCGCGAAAGACATGCACGCCTGGCTCGCGCACGTGGGCGCCACTGAAGACCCGCGGCAGGATTCTCGTCAGGAACTCGAGCTTGCTGACACTCTCGAGCACCACCACATCGAGCAGGCCGTCGTCGAGCATCGCGTCCGGCGCCGCGCGCATCCCACCGCCGTAGGTCTTCGAGTTGGCGGCTCCGACCGTGTAGGCGGTGAAGCTGTGGCGCTCGCCCGGCGGGTCGAGCTCGATCTCGAAGCGAGCGGGCCGCCAGGCCATCAGGGCCCGCAGCGCCCCGTAGGCGTACACGAGTCCGCCGAGCCAGGCGGGGGCCTCGTTGGCGATGCGGTTCGCGTCGGAGTCGAACCCCACGGAGGCGATTCCAACGAACGCGCGACGGTCGCCCGCCGCCGGTCCTCCGGACAGTGCCACACCCGTGCTGTCCACCTCGCCCATGTCGAGGGCGCGGGGGAGGCCCGTGGCGATCGTCGTGCATGCCTCGATCGGATCGCGAGAGATCCCGAGCACGCGCGCCAGATCGTTGCCGCGCCCGCCCGGCAGCACGCCCAGCATCGAGCCCGCGACGTCTCGCAAGACGTCCGCGACGGCGCCGATCATGCCGTCTCCGCTGAACACGACGACCGTCTCACCCGCATCCGCGGCCGCACGCGCCAGGGCGCGCGCATGATCGAGGTCGAGCGTGTCCTCGCGACGCACCTCCAGGCCGAGCTCGCGCAGCCTGCGCTGCACTCCGGGGGCGGCACGGCGCGCCCGACCGCCTCCGGCGGACGGGTTCACCAGCAGGCGGATGGGCGCGGGCATCGCTCAAGCGTATTGCCCGCCGCGGAGCTCGCGCGTGATCGCGGCCCGGGGACGGTAGTCCGGACCGGGAGATCGGATGGGGGGATGGTTCAGGGCTCCCAGCGCGGCCCTCAGTGCGTCCAGTCCCGGGAGCGCATAAACGCGATCACCTCGTCCGGGCGATCGGTGACGACATACGCGTCGATGATCGCGCCGTCGGCGTTGATCGTGATCGACAGGCCCGACTCGACCCGGCGCACCTTGGAGATCGGCGCGATCGGACGTCCCGCGCCCATCCGCGGCTTGACGCGCCCGGTGGCCACCCGGTGCACCGCCTCGTGCTCGGCCAGCGTGTCCAGCAGGCGGCGATAGTCCTTGTGCGAGCTGTGCTTGTGATGAGTCTGTTTGGCCACCGAGCACATCTTGGCGCAACCGCACCGCGCAGCCGCAGGCGATGCTCAACTCGCCGCTGCGGGTGAGGCTTACGTGAGGATCGTGCGCCGATTACCTCCCCGGGCCGTCCCGGGGAGGCGAGGGGCTTGTTTTCTCCGTGGTGAGCTGTCAGGCCGAGCCAGTCGATGGTGTGGCCGGTGGCATCCTGTGGGCTGACGCCTCCTCGGGCTTGCCCCTGAGGTTCAGCCACCAGTTCAACATCGGCAGCAAAAACAGGATGACCCCGAACACGATCAGCAGGATCCCGGCGAGGATCGCGATGCTGCCGATCTGCGCCCAGCCCCACGCGTTCAGCAAGAGGCCCTTCAGCGTCTCTCCCGTGAACAGGGTCGTGCGCTCGGTGGCGAGCTTCACGCTCTTCATGCCTCCCGCGATCCACTGTTCGCTCACCTGGGAATACGTCAGCCCGCCCGCGACCTTGCTCAGGTCCGGGCCGATCTGGTCGTTGGCGTACGCCTGCGCCTGGGTGCCGCTGAGCACCTGCTGCCCTTCGTACTGCTTGAGGTCCGGGTACTCCGCCGGCTTGGGGAAGTAGATCTTCTGCGGCGCCAGCTGTTCATGCACCACTTCGTGGTCGTAGCTGCCGCCGACGATCGAGACGATCCCGAGCACGATCAACCCGGCGGCCGCACCGGCGGCGATCGGGGTGAGGCCCGTGATCTTTTTTAGGAACGTGCGCATCATGCCTCCTGTATGAGAGTTCTCTTATCTGCGCACAGCCTTCCCGGTCGTGCTCGGCGCGACATCCGCGCCCGCCCGCGGGGATTGTGCGGGAAACCCCCCGAACTCCCACGGAAACCCCCGAACCTCCATCTGTCGATTCGCGGTGCTCCTACCCGTCGCCGGCGGCGGTCAGCCGGGCGCGCCACTGCTCGGTGCTCCACTGCGCCGGCTCGGTCTCGGCGAGGAATCGCTCGAGCACCGCGACGAAGCGCCCCGGCGCCTCGAGCTGGGGCAGATGACCGACCCCCTCGAAGATCTCCAGGCGACTGTGAGGGATGGCCTGGTGGGCGTGTTCACCGTGGCGGACGGGAATCATCGGATCGCGCTCACCCCAGACGATCAGCACCGGTATGTCTCCGGCGAGGTACAGCCGGTCACCGGCGTGGACGCGCTGGCCCTCGGTGCCGACGACGGCGCGCAGCGTCGCCAGGAACGCGGCGCGACGGTCCGGGTCGGCGAGCGATGCGTATCCGCGCGCGATCTCGGCGACATCCGCGTTGGGCCGCAGCCCGACGGCCGCCAGGCCACGCGCCAGCGCGGACCCCGCCACGCGTCCCGGTCCGGCTGTCGCGGCGATGAACAGATCGGCGCCCGGGAGCGCCGCGGCGCGCAGGACCGGGCTGACCTCAGGGCCCAGCCCGCCACTGGAGACCAGCACCAGGCGCTCGGTGATCTCGGGGAACTGATAGGCGAACTGCATCGCGATCCCACCGCCGAGCGAGTGCCCGATGAGCGTCGCGCGGTCATGGCCGAGCGCGATCAGCAGATCGCGCAGGCCGGCGGCGAGCGATCCCAAGGAGTAGTCGCCACCGCCGGGCGCCGACGCGCCATGTCCTGGGAGGTCGGGCGCCAGGACCGTGTGGTGTTGCGCGAGCGGCTCGATCACCGCCTGCCAGTTCTCATACGTGCCCGCCATTCCGTGGATCAGGAGCAGCACGGGACCGCTGCCCGCCTCGGCGTAGGTCACCGCGCGGCCGTGGAGTGTCACCGTCTTGGGCTCGATCGTCGCGGTGCGGGACCGTTGAGTGTTCGTCTCGGGCATCGTCTTCGTGTTCACACCCTTCGCGACTGCTGGAGCGCTGAGCGAACCGTCGATGGGAACCCGAACGTCCGGCGACGTCGAACGCCCGGCGGGATGGTAGGGACCGGGTCAAGCCCGGCCCTACCCGTTCGCGCGGCGCTGCCTCGCGTCAGTCCGATCTGCTCAGCGACTTGCCCGCACTGTCCACGACCTTGCGGAGAAAGTCGTACTGCGTATGCACGAGCCGCTGGGCCATCTCCAGGGCGGAGTCGGTGATCTCCTCCCGCCTCGACGGACCCGCACCGGACGGCGGCAGCGCCTTATCGACGGTCTCCACGAACTTGCGCACCGCCTCGATCGCGCCCCGCGCACCCTCATCGAGTGACTTGAGCACCTCCTCGGAGAGCTCCGTGGTCCGTTTGGCTGTGCTCCTTGCATCGTGCTGCCGTGCAGACGCCTTGGGGGCCTGACGTTTACGGGCGGCCGTTTTCTGTTTTGGCGCCGGCGCCCGCCGGCGTTGCTGTTTGGTCTTTGTCTCGGGCATAAGTTCCACCTCCTTCAGGACCTCGGTCCCGTTACGCAGCTTCGCGACAAGCCGATCTGCCGGACCGGTGCTCGGTTCGGACACCACAACCTTCGCCTGTGTTCCCGACACTAATCCAGCCCGACATCCGTGGCATCCGGAGAAACTCCCAGTCGGCGGCGGGCGGACTACGTCCGGTATCGAGCAGCATGCTCCTCAGGCCAGCAGCCGTCCTCCGTTGACGACGATCTGGGCGCCGGTCATATAGCTGGAGAGCTCGCAGGCGAGGAACAGCGCCGCGCGTCCGATGTCGTCGGGGTCGCCCATCCGCCGCATCGGAATCATGGCCTCGAAACCCGCGAGCGCAGCGTCGTCCATGTCGCCGGTGCCGGGCGTCAGGATCCCGCCCGGTGCGATCGCGTTGACCGCGATGTCGTGCGGCGCGAGCTCCAGGGCGACGTTCTTGGTGAAGCCCCAGGCGCCGTGCTTGGACGCGTCGTAGTGGGCCAGTCCGACCATCGACGGGTGCAGCGCGTCGATCGATGTGATGTTGACGATCCGGCCGCCCCTGCCCCGGGCGATCATGCGTTCTGAGACGGCCTTCGTGCACAGGAACAGGCCGATCAGGTTGACGTCGATGACGCGGCGGAACGTCTCGACATCGATGTCGCTCATCGGCACCATCGGATAGATCCCCGCGTTGTTGACGAGGATGTCGACGGCGCCGAAGCTCTCGACGGCGATGTTCACCATGTTCTCGACGCTCTCGGGATCGCTGACGTCGCTGCGCACAGCGACAGCGCTGCCGGTTCGCAGGGCGCACAGGGCCTTGGTCTCACGCTCGCCGGCGGCTTGATCGAGGTCTGCGACGAGCACGCTCGCGCCGGCCTCGTGCAGGCGGCGGGTGACGCCCAGTCCGATTCCCATCGCGCCACCGGTGACGATCGCCGTGTGGCCGGTGAGGTCGATGAGCTCTCCCAATGGCGTGGTGTGTGATGTGGCGCTTGTCGTAGTCATGCCAGGGAGGCTGCCGTGTACGCTCGACACAGACATCCGCGATCGGCCGTCGGCCGCGGCGGAGGACTACTTACCCGCTGGATCGGCCAGCAGCCTGCGCGCGGCTGCGCCGGCGCCGGCCGATGGCGGCCATCACGGCGATGACGGCCGCCACCAGGAAGAGTCCGAGCAGAACACCCGGCGCGATGCCCAGGCCACCGAACGGGAGCGAGATCAGCTCGACGATGCCGAGTCCGATCGCGAGCAGCACGACGATCAAGACGACGATCAGCAGGACGCCACGCACGCGCGCGAGGATGCCGGCGGAGCCTGGGGGGATGAGCAGGCCCATCGCTCGCAGCGCGAACATCTGCCGTCCGGTGGGCGGTGTCTGGCCCAGGCGCTCGACGGCGTCCTTGAGGTCGCCCGCACGGCGTTCGGCCAGGGCCAGGGATGCGTCGGCCATCCGCCGCAGCTGCATCCGCTCCTGCGGGCGGGCGGCGGCGATCGCGCGCTGAAAGTAACTGCGGGCCTCGTCGGCGTCGAATCGCTCCGATGCGCGCGCGCCGAGGATCGCCAGGGCGGCGGACTTGTACTTGGTCTCGTTCTCGAGCTCCTCGTCGGAGCGCTGCTCGAGCGCTTGGATCGCCTCGAGGGCGCCACGCTGCTCCATTCGGACCTGCCGCGGTTTGGGTGCCATCGCGCGGTCATTCTATGGTCTGCGCGGCGGCAGCCGACTGCAGATCCATATTGCGCCGCCCGTGGCTGCTCCCGCTGGGTGGCGGGTGTACGGGCGAGCGTGGCTCTGGCGCATTCTCGAGGCGCGTCAGACGATATTCTCGGCGGCGTGCCCGTCCGCTTCCCAACCCTTCGTTCGGCCCGCGAGGCAAGGATCCTCTGCTGCGTGTGCGCCCTGGCCGCGCTGTTCGCGGTCGGCATACGCGCGCCCGCGGCCACGGCAGCGGGCTTGGGCGGCGGCAGCGCGTTAAGCGAACTGACCGAAGGCGGCAGCGAAACCTCGTCCACCGCGACAACCGCGAGCACGGCTTCGGCGGAAACCTCGGCGACCAGCTCGAACTCCAACACGGGCACCGTGCTGCTGCTCGGGCTTATCGCCGCGGCTGCGCTGATCGGGGGGATCGCGTTCCTGATCATGCGTGACGCGCACCGTGTCGCGCCGGTACCCGACGGACAGGTGGGCGGCGCAGGGCGCTCGGCCCGCGATCCCGCTGTGACGATGCGCAAGCGCCGAGCGAAAGCCAAGGCGGCGCGTCGTCAGCGTAAGCGCAACCGCTGAGCGGCCGATCTCAGGAAGACGACCTCAGCAGGGAGGCCGATCTCAGGAGGGGAGGCCTCGCGTCGGGAGAGTCCCGCTCTTCCAGGCGCCCGCCACCGCCGGCCGGCGTACCCGCGGCGGGGAGGGGGGAGCGGAATCGGAGCCGTGCGGCCCGCGCCGGCGCGGGTGCGGACGGGGAGATTGCGGGTGCGGATCGAACGGTGAAGCGGGCAATGCCATACTGCCCCCATCGTCTTCGGAGGCGTCCGGTTCATCGGTGCCGAGCACCGCGGCCGCGTTCACCGCCTTGTCGTTCATCGCCTTGTCGTTGCGGTAGGGGATCCACAGCATGAGCCCGGCGATCGGCAGCTTCAACAGCCCGAGCAGGACGATCAGCATCCAGAGCGACATACTCACAGCGATGCTACTACTGCCCGGTGGGATTTTCTGAGCGGTGGGATTTTCTGAGCAGCGCAGCCTGGCGGCGCTGGAGCGGGAGCTCATCGGCTGCCGGCGCTGTCCCCGGCTGGTGTCCTGGCGCGAGCGGATCGCGCGCGAGCGCAGGGCGGCGTTCGCCGATCAGGAGTATTGGGGCAGGCCGCTGCCAGGGTTCGGCGATCCGCGGGCACGCGTGCTGGTGCTGGGACTGGCGCCGGCAGCGCACGGCGCGAATCGGACCGGCAGGATGTTCACGGGCGATCGCTCTGGCGATTTCCTGTACGAGGCGATGTATCGGGCGGGCCTGGCCAGCCAGCCCACCTCCACTGCGCGGGATGACGGTCTGCGATTGCGTGACGCGTGGGTGACCGCGGCCGTGCGCTGCGCGCCGCCGGCGAACAAGCCCACGCCGGCGGAGCGCGACGGGTGCCTGCCATGGAGCGTGCGCGAGCTCGACCTTCTGCCGCGTATACGGGTCATAGTCTGCCTGGGCGCGTTCGCGTGGGACGCAGCGCTGCGTCTGAGCGCCGCGGCCGGATCGAGCCGATCGACTCCGGCGCAACACAGCGGTTCAGAGGCGCCAAGCGCCTGGCAGGTCGTGCGGCCGCGGCCGCGTTTTGGTCACGGCGCCGAGTACGCGGGGCCGCGCTACTCGCTGATCGGCTGCTACCACCCGAGCCAGCAGAACACCTTCACCGGCAGGCTCACCAAGCCGATGATCGACGCGGTGTTCGCCCGGGTCCGTGAGTTGTCCCGAGTCTAGTTGACATAACATAGATTATCGAGCGTTAAGGGGTAGTGGGTCAGTTTGACTCTGAGTCACGTGTAAGACGACAGCGGAATGGAACCGATACGACACGGAGATGAAACCGGCGTCGCGACACCAGAATAAAACCGAGCTTGGGCGCGGGAGGACCCGCAGGACAGACGCAAAGAGCGCAGCACGTGCTGCGCTCTTGCAGGCGCGGGCTACAACATCGCGCACATACTGGTCCTTAGCTCTTGGAAGGCGTAGCCTTGATCCCAACGGGCGTCATCGAAGGGAAAGTTCCCATGGCAGTCGCAGCATCGAGAAAACAGAAGATTCTGCGTCGCGGTGAGGCCGCGCAGCGACTCGGCGTACACCCGAACACGCTGGCCAGCTGGATCGAGCTTGGCTGGCTGACGGCGGTGATGATGCCGAATGGACAGGTCCGCTTCCAAGCGGAGGAAGTGAATGCTCTCCGTGAGCGGATCTACGCTCAGTAAGGCAACTAGTGGTCAACTTGCTGCGGGCCTACAGGTGTTGCCGGACACGCTGATTGAGTGTGTGGGTGTCATGGTGGTTGGTGATGGGGGTGGTCAACGACCGAACGACCAAAGGTCGGCTGTGGTAGTTCCGCTTCGCCGGCAAGTAAAGGGCGCCGCTTCGCGGCTCGCTGTGCTCGGCCCTGTCGGGCCGCCCTTGACTGGCCGGCTTCGCTTCACTGCTCGGCAATTAGGGGTTGCGCATAGGCGCAACCCGGCGGGGTTCAGGGCGCTTGGGGTGGGTGTTGGGCGTGCCAGAGCTCGGCTGGTCTGCCGCCGGTGCTGACCCGCTCGGGGTGGGCGCGCTGGGTGCGGGTGAGTGTTTGTAGTGCTTGCTCGACGTCGTTGCCGGTGCGGTTGCGTGAGAAGAGGTCTCGCAGCTGGGTGCGGGTGAGCCCGTCGGGGTTGCTTTTCAGGGCGGTGTGGATTTGCTCGGCGAGGGGGTTGCCGGTGGAGTTTCGCAGTGCCCATGTGGCGCTTTGGGCGGAGTAGTCCCAGAGCGCGAGCGCGGCTTCCAGGTGAGCGGATTCGATCTCGCCTTGGCCGTCGAGCAGCGCGTAGATTAGGGCGAGGCGGATGACGTGTGCCTCGGCGCGCGCGGTGAGCGCGCCGGCGAGACCGTCGATGGGCTCTGAGAGCCGGGCGTAGGCTTCCCACCACAGTTTGCGTGCGTGGGGGTCTAGGCGTAATTGTCCGGCGTTGCTGAGCGCGCTTGAGGTTAGCGGCCAGGCGTTTCTCTGCTCCAGAGCCTTTCAGGGGTCTGCGTGTCCACCTTCGGGGAGCAGCCGCATCCGCCGGCACCCAAAAAGGATAAAGCGGTTCAGGAATCCGTTGGTGATCTCGATCGTGGTGGTGTTGTGCTCGACTCTGTGGCGGTGATGTGGCCGATCACGCTGATGTGCGCGTTCTGTGCCTGTGCGGGCGCGGTGCGTGTGGATAACGCGAGTGGCCGGCCGTCCCAGGCGCAGCGCAGCACCGGCGACAGCGTCGAGATGTCCCGTGAGGCGTTCTTCAACACGCTCGCGAACTCTGGCTCCAGCACGAGCAGGCGATCCTCGCCGCTGGCGCTGGTGGGGTCGGTCCCGACGGGGTCGCGGACCGCCCAGATGAGGCCCTCCCCATTATCTGACGCGTCAGATAA
>CAVYDM010000020.1:0-318040 GCA_963767255.1 uncultured Solirubrobacterales bacterium
TCATCAGCCCGACGAACGTCGCCGCGGTCATCTGCCACGCGTTGTCGCCGGCGTTGAGCCAGGATGGGTAGCTTGCCCAGGTCATGTGCCTCCGTTTCCCTGCTGTAGTGGATCTGTAGCCGCAGTACGCGGTCCGCGTATGAAAACGGGCACGGCGGCGAGCCGGTAGGGACACCCTGGCCAACAGTTGGGGCAGGAGTTTCGACATTTGTATAGACGGCCTCCCACGACGGGTCCTCAGAGGCCGAGCCCACTGGGGCGGCGCCTCAGCGCGCAGCGACCGCGGCCCGGCGCGTGTCCGGATTCACGGCGTTTTCAATTCCGATCCTGCTGAGCGGATACGACGGGCGGCGATTCAGCCGAATGGAAAGCCGGCCCGCCGGCAGGAGGCGCGCAGTTCGGCGGCGACATGCCTGAACGCGCCCGGCGAAGCGCATACACGCGGGCCTGTGCGCCACACGATGCTCGTCCGCGCCGCCCAGCGTGGAGGCGAAGTTGACTTGATGCAGTCCCTGCGCGCGGGCGCCCCGCTCGTCAGCGCATACGCGCCGAGCCCGGCCGCGGCCAGCGCCACACACGCGAGCAGCGCCGCGACGATCGTCCGCTCGCGCCTGCCCCACCGCAGCGGCTGGGACAGCCGGCGGGACTGGTCTTGCATGATCATCGGATCGAGAAGGCTACTGCCGTGCGCGCCCAGCGGTGCAACGGCCGCCGTCAGCGCCGATTCGACTCGTCGGCGGACTGCTCCCCGGGCATGAACTGCAGCGCGGCCGAGTTGATGCAGTAGCGCTGTCCGGTGGGCCCGGGACCGTCGTCGAACACGTGCCCGAGATGCCCGCCGCACGTGCGGCAGATGACCTCGGTGCGGCGCATGAACAGGCTGTTGTCCGGACGCAGCTCGACCGCCTCGGCGACGGCGGGCTCGGTGAAGCTGGGCCAGCCCGTGCCGGAATCGAACTTGGTGTTCGAGTCGAACAGCTCCGTCCCGCAGGCGGCGCAGCGGTAGGAGCCCGACGCCTTGTTGTAGACGAGCTCGCCCGTGAACGGCGCCTCGGTGCCAGCGCGGCGCAGGACCTCGTACTGCTCGGGCGTCAGCTGCTCGCGCCACTCATCCTCGGACTTGACCACGGTCGGCTCGGCCATTACGCCTCAGTTCTAGCACTCCCGGGCCTGCCAGCCGACCGTCCGTTCAGCAGGATCTGTGTCGAAAACGCCCCGTCGTCACGGACGCGCCCGGCCGCGGTCGCCAGCACATGGGTAAGCCACGCGCTTGGGCTCGGCCTCCGGACAACCCGCGAGGGGCGACTGCTATCATGATGTTTACGTTCACGTCAGGTTCGACATCCCTCAGGCGGTTCGGCGTCAGCGAAGGCCACGCCAACTACAAGTGGTGGGCGCTGTCGTGCACGAGCCTCGGGATGCTGCTCGCGGCGACCAACTCCGGCACGCTGATCATCGCCCTGCCCGACCTCGAGCGCTCCCTGCACGCGAGCCTGCTCGCGCTCGTGTGGGTGATCCTCGCCTACCTGATCGCCGCCACCGTGCTCGTGCTGATGGCCGGGCGGCTGTCGGACCTGTTCGGGCGAAAGCGCGCGTACGTGGGCGGGTTCGTCGTGTTCGCGGCGGCCTCGCTCGGGGCGGGGTTCTCGCCCGACGCGACCGTGCTGATCGGCTGGCGCGTCCTGCAGGGGATCGGCTCGGCGTTCCTGTTCGCCAACGCCGCCGCCCTGGTGACCGACGCCTTTCCCAAGGAGGAACTGGGCCTGGCGATGGGCGCCAACACGATGGTCGCCGCGATCGGGCTCGTGCTCGGGCCGGTGCTCGGCGGCGCGCTCGTGGCGATCAGCTGGCACTGGGTCTTCTGGTTCAACGTCCCGCTCGCGCTCGCCGGCGCCGCGTGGGGCGCGCTGATCCTGCGCGAGCTGGCCAAGCGCGAACACGTGCACAGCTACGACGTGCTCGGCACGAGCACGTTCGTGCTCGGGCTGACCGGCCTGGTGCTGGGCGTCTCCAAGGGCGGCCTCAGCGGGTGGAACGACACGCTCGTGATCGCGGGCCTGGCCGCGGCGGCCGTGCTGCTGCCCGCGTGGGTGCTCATCGAGCGCCGCTCGCGCGCGCCGATGCTCGACCTGAAGCTGTTCAACAACCGCCTGTTC
The DNA here is from genome assembly GCA_963767255.1 of uncultured Solirubrobacterales bacterium. Classification (GTDB taxonomy): domain Bacteria; phylum Actinomycetota; class Thermoleophilia; order Solirubrobacterales; family Solirubrobacteraceae; genus Palsa-744. The sequence goes on from CAVYDM010000020.1 coordinate 2,157, forward strand.
GCCGCGGCGACGGCGGCCGCGTTCATCAACGGGCTCGCGCGGTTCGCGCTGATGTTCCTGTTCGTCTTCTACTACCAGGGCGCCCAGTCGAACTCGCCGATCGAAGCCGGCATCAAGCTGATACCGCTCGCGCTGGGCATGCTCATCGCCTCGCCGCTGGCGGGCGTCTACGCCGACCGCCACGGCTCGCGCACGCTGGCCGCGCTGGGCATGCTCGTCTCGGCCGCCGGCCTGGTCGGGATGACGAGCCTGGGCGTGCACACCCCCTACTGGCAGAGCGCGGTCTGGCTGGCGCTCGTGGGCGCCGGCTCGGGCATGTTCAACAGCCCCAACACCGCCGCGATGATGGGCGCCGTCCCGGCCCAGCGCCGCGGGATCGCCGCGGGCGCGCGCACGCTCGTGCAGAACACCGGCGCGGTCCTGTCGATCGCGTTCGTGCTGGCGATCGTCACCTCCTCGGTGCCGAAAGCGACGCTCTTCGCCGTGTTCTCAGGCCTGGCCCACGGGCTGTCAGCGGCCAAGCTCGCGCCCTTCATCGACAACATGCACACGGCCCTGTGGGTGCTCGCGGCGACCTCGCTGATCGGCGCGGTGGTTTGCCTCCTACGCCCCAGCCACGTCCAAGCCCCCGTTCCGTCCACGCCTGCAGGCACTCCACAGGCCACCGTGGGAGCGCGATCGTGAGCGGGGACGAGCACAGCCTGCGGATCGGCGACGTCGCCAAGCTCGTTGGCACGACGCCGCGGACGATCCGCTACTACGAGGAGATCGGGCTGCTGCCGCGCGAGCCCGCGCGCCCGTCGGGCGGGCATCGCGCATATACCGCCGCCGAGGTCGAGCGGCTGCGCGAGGCGATGCGCCTGAAGGACCTGCTCGGGGTCACGCTGGAGGAGCTGAAAACGCTGCTGGCCGCGGAGGAGTCCCGCGCGATCGTGCGCGCGCAGCTGCGCCGCGACGACGTCGCCCCCGAGCGCCGGCGCGAGCTGCTGACCGAGGCGCTCGGCCACATCGACCTCCAGCTGGAGCTGGTCGAGCATCGCGCGGGCGAGCTGGCCAAGCTGAAATCCGAGCTGTGCGACACCCGCAGGCGCGTGCGCCGCAAGATTCGCGAGCTGGACGAGACGACCCCCGCGGTGAGCACCGTCCCGCTTCCCGCCCGCCATCTTGGCTAACGTCGCTGACCATGGAGCGCAAGTGGTGGACGCTGATCGCGGTCTCGGTGGCGATATTCATGCTGCTGCTCGACATCACCGTCGTGAACGTCGCGCTGCCCGACATCCAGCGCTCGCTGCACTCCTCGTTCTCGGACCTGCAGTGGGTCGTGAACGCCTACGCGCTGACGCTCGCCGCGTTCCTGCTCACGGCCGGCTCGGTCGCGGATCTGATCGGGCGCCGGCGCGTGTTCGTCGCGGGCCTGGTGGTGTTCACGGCCTCCTCGGCCGTCTGCGGCCTGTCCACCACGCCGCTGATGCTGAACCTGGCGCGGGCCGTTCAGGGCACGGGCGGGGCGATGATGTTCGCCACCGCCCTGGCGCTGATAGCCCAGGCGTTTCACGGCAAAGAGCGGGGCACGGCGTTCGGCGTGTTCGGCGCTGTGACCGGCGGAGCGGTGGCGGTCGGCCCGGTGCTCGGCGGGCTCATCACCTCGGGCATCGGCTGGGAGTGGATCTTCTTCGTGAACGTCCCCATCGGCGTGATCGCCGTGTTCGTCGCGCTCACCCGCGTGGCGGACTCGCGCGATCCCGACGCGACCGGCGTGGACTGGGCGGGCCTCGTGACGTTCTCCGGAGCGCTGTTCCTGCTCGTGTACGCGCTGGTGCAGGGCAACACGCTCGGCTGGGGCTCGACCGAGATCGTCGCGCTTCTGAGCGCGGCTGTGGTCCTGCTGATCGCGTTCGTGATCGCCGAGCGCCTGCAGAGCCGGCCGATGCTCGATCTGTCGCTCTTTCGCCGCCCCGCGTTCACCGGCGCGAGCATCGTCGCGTTCGCCCTGGCGGGCTCGTTCTTCGCGATGTTCCTCTACCTCACCCTCTACATCCAGGACGTGCTCGGCTACAGCCCGCTGCAGGCCGGGCTGCGCTTTCTGCCCTCGACCCTGCTGTCGTTCATCGTCGCCCCGATCGCCGGCAGGCTGAGCGTGCGCGTGCCGGTGCGCCTGCTCCTGGGCTCGGGCCTGACGCTGATCGGGATCGGCCTGCTCACGATGACCGTCATCGACGCCTCCTCGAGCTGGACCGCGCTGATCCCCGGCTTCCTGCTGGCCGGCGCGGGCACCGGCCTGGTCAACCCGCCGCTGGCCTCCACGGCGGTGGGGGTGGTGCCGGTGGAGCGCAGCGGGATGGCCTCGGGCATCAACTCGACGTTCCGCCAGGTCGGCATCGCAACCGGGATCGCCGGGCTGGGCGCGGTGTTTCAACACAGCATCACCCGTTCCACCACGGCTGCGCTGAGCGCCGGCGGGCACGTGCCCGCGGTTCTGAGCGCCGCTCACGGCCGGCTGGGCACCTTGCTGGAGTCGGGCGAAGTCAGCCAGATCGCGAAGTCCCTCTCCCCCGCCGTGCGCACGTCTCTGGAGCACGCCTACCGCGTGGGCTTCACCGAAGCGTTCTCCACGATCGCCCTGATCGCCGCCGTGCTGGCGCTCGTGGGCGCGGTGCTGGCGTTCGTGCTCGTGCGCAGCCGCGACTTCGTATCCGCCGGGGAGCTGCCCACCGCGCAGGCGCCCGAGCCGGTGGCCTCCGCCGCGGGGTGAGTCGGCGCGGGCACATCGCAGCCGTCACCGGGCGGGACGAGTCAGCCCGCGGCCTTCCTCTGCTCATACCCCTCGCACGCGCTCACCGGCAGCCGGGGATAACGTGGATAGGCTGGGTCCGTGCGCGAGCGCGCGCACAGCGAGAACACCGACCCGCGCGTGTTGGGCACGCGCACCTGGTGCTCGCACGTGTCGCACAGCCCCGCGCCGAGCCGTCGATGTGGCGCGACCGGTGGGCGCGACGGCTGGGAGGACATGATCGCAGCGTAATGCCCCGGCGGCGAACGGACCGCTCACCGACCCCCTGCAATAATCGTTGATCGTACAACTATGACGACCTTCTACCGACTGCTCGGATTTTTGCGCCCCTACCGGCGGGGAATGATCATCTCCTGGACCCTCGCCAGCCTCGCGATGGTTGTGACGGTCGCGCTGCCCGCTTTGACGGGGCGTGCGGTGCAGATCATCAGCACAGGCCCCCATCACCAGGCCGCCGCGCAGGCGAGCGCCCGCCACGAACTGGCGCTGATCGCCGGCGCGATCGCACTGATCGTGCTGATGCGCTGGGGATTCATGTACTGGCGGCGGATGGTCGCCGGGCGGCTCTCGCTCGGCGTCGAATACGACCTGCGCAAGCTGCTCTACGGTCACCTGCAGCAACTCGAGCTCGGCTTCTTCGATCGCCAGCAGACCGGCCAGCTGATGTCGCGCGCGACCGTCGATCTGCAGGCCGTGCGGTTCTTCCTGGGCTACGGGCTCGTGTTCATCCTGCAGTCGATCCTGACGATCGTGCTCGCGGGGATCGTGATGATCGTGACCGAACCGCGGCTGGGACTGATCTCGCTTGCGCCCGTGCCGTTCGTGGTGCTGATCTCCTACCGCTACGGCCGGCGCGCGCGCCCGGCGATCCAGGAGACCCAGCAGCGCATCGCCGAGCTGACCGCGGACGCCGAGGAGAACATCTCCGGGGTGCGTGTCGTCAAGGCCTTCGCCCGCGAGCCCCGCCAGCTGCAGCGCTTCCAGCACAGCGTCGGGCGCGTGTTCAGCCAGGCGATGGTCGCCACCCGCCTGGAAGCGAAGTTCAACCCGATGATCGGCTTCCTGCCCCAGCTCGGTCTCGCCGCGGTGCTGCTGATCGGGGGCAACGCCGTGATCCACGCCCATCTGACGCTCGGCCAGTTCACCGCGTTCTATCTGTACCTGAACATGCTGATCGCGCCGATGCGCACGCTCGGGGTGATCCTCAACCTCGCCCAGCGCGCCACCGCCTCGGGCGCGCGCCTGTTCCAGGTCCTCGACCGTCCCCCGCGCCTGACCGCCCCGCCCGGCGCCCCGCCGCTGCCGCCCGGCAGCGGGCATGTGCAGTTGCAGGACGTCACCCTGCGCTACGACGAATCCGACGAGTTCGGGGCGGCCTACTCGGCCACGCCGGCGGCCGACGGCTCCGCAGGCGCCCAGTCCGCCCGGGCGGTGCTGAGCCACATCGATCTGGACGTTCCCGCCGGACGCACGGTCGCCCTCGTCGGCGCCACCGGCTCGGGCAAGACCAGCCTCGTGTCGCTGCTCTCCCGCCTGTACGACGTCAGCGACGGGCGCGTACTGCTCGACGGCGCCGATGTGCGCGAGGTGGACCTGCGCTCGCTGCGCCAGGCCGTCGCGGTCGTCAGCGACGACCCATTCCTGTTCTCGCAGACGGTCGCCGAGAACATCGCCTACGCCCATCCGGACGCCACGCTGCAGGCGATCGAAGGAGCCGCCCGCCGCGCCCAGGCCCACGAGTTCGTCGAGCGCCTGCCCGACGGCTATGACACCCGTGTCGGTGAGCGCGGCCTGACTCTGTCCGGCGGTCAGCGCCAGCGCCTGGCGATTGCGCGCGCGCTGCTCGCAAACCCGCGCGTGCTGATCCTCGACGACGCCACCTCCTCGGTCGACGCCTCCACCGAGCGCCAGATCAAGCTCGCACTCGACGAGGCGATGGCCGGGCGGACAACGTTCATCGTCGCCCACCGTCTGTCCACGATCGCGCTGGCCGATGAGATCGTCGTGCTCGACCACGGTGCGATCACCGCGCACGGCGACCACGAGGAGCTGCTGGAGGTTTCTGGGCTGTATCGCGAGATTGTCGAAAAGGGCCTTCCGGATCAGGTGTTCTTGACCCGGGAGCTGCCCCGAGAACGGGAAGTGAGCGGGATATGAGCCCTCCCGGCGGATTCGGCGGCGGTGGAGGCGGCGGCATGGGTCGCGGCGGTGGTGGGCGCGGGCTCGGCCCGGGTTTTGCGCGTGGCGGAGCGCACTGGGACGGCGAGCGCGCAGAGAAAGGCACGCGCGGGCGCAATCTGCGCGGCCTGCTGGCGTTGCTGGGCCCGTACCGCCTGCGCGTAACGGCGATGCTGATCGCGCTGCTGCTCGGCACCGCGGCCGCGCTGGCGCCGCCGCTGCTGGCCAAGGTCGCGATCGATGATGGCATCGACCGTCACGACGTCCACACGCTCGTGCTCGTCGTGCTCGCGTTCCTGGCGTCAGCGCTGCTGGTGTGGCTGATGACCTACGCCCAGACCTATCTCGTGGGCTGGGTCGGTCAGCGCGCGCTCGCGGACCTGCGCATCCGCATCTTCACCCACCTGCAGAGCCAGCCGATCGGCTTCTATGAGAGCCGCCCGGCGGGCGTGCTGATCTCGCGTATCACCAACGACGTCGAGGCGCTCGAATCGCTCGTGACCGACTCGGTCGTGACGCTGTTCCAGTCGGGTCTGACGCTCGTCGGGGCAGTGGCGGTGCTGATGTATTTGGATCTGAAGCTGGCGCTGCTGACGTTCTGCATCGTCCCGTTCGTGGCCGGCGGCTCGATCTGGTTTCGGCTCGTCTCCGCGGGCGCGTTCCGGCGCACGCGCGAGACGATCGGCGCGATCACCGCCTACCTGCAGGAGACCCTGTCCGGCATCCGCGTGGTGCGCAGCTTCGGGCAGGAGCCCTGGCACGAGGCGCAGTTCGCGGAGCTGAACACGGACAACTGCGACGCGAACATGGTCACGGTGCGGCTGAACGCCGCCTATTTCCCGACGGTGGAAATGCTCTCCGGCATCGCGCTCGCGGTGATCGTCCTTTACGGCGGGTATCAGGCGCTCGAGGGTCACATCACCGCAGGCACCGTCGTCGCGTTCGTGGGGACGCTGTCATACCTGTTCGAACCAATACAGCAGCTCTCTCAGCTCTACACCACCTATCAGTCGGGCATGGCGGCCCTGGAGAAGATCTTCCAGCTGCTTGATGTCAAGCCGGACCTGTCCGATCGGGCCGGCGCCACCGAGCTCGAACGCATCCGCGGCGAAGTCCGCTTCGAGGACGTCTCCTTCGCGTACAACCCCCGCAGGCGAACCCGGCGCGAGGACGGCGCGAGCACAGACGGATCCTCCGGGGAGGCGCCCGAGGCGGTGAAGGCGCTCGAGCACATCGACCTGACGATCCCGCCCGGCCAGACCGTCGCGCTCGTGGGCGCGACCGGAGCGGGCAAGTCGACGATGGCCAAGCTCGTCGCGCGCTTCTACGACCCCACCTCCGGGCGGATACTCATCGACGGCCACGATCTGCGCGAGGTTTCCAGCGATTCGCTGCGCTCGCAGCTGGGAATCGTGCCCCAGGAGGCGTTCCTGTTCAGCGGCACCATCGGCGAGAACATCGCCTTCGGCTCACCCGACGCCGACGAGCGCCTCCTCCGCGACGCCGCGGCGGCGGTCGGCGCGCAGGAGTTCATCGCAGAGCTCCCCCAAGGCTATGACACCGAGGTCGGCGAGCGCGGCGCGCAGCTCTCCTCCGGCCAGCGCCAGCTGATCGCGTTCGCCCGCGCCCTGGTCGCCGACCCCCGCATCCTCATCCTGGACGAGGCGACCTCCAACGTCGACCTGCACACCGAGGGCCGCATCGAGGCCGGCCTGCGGCGTCTGCTCGCGGGCCGCACCTCGATCGTGATCGCCCACCGCCTGTCCACCATCCGCCAGGCCGGGCGGATCGTCGTGCTGGATGCAGGACGCATCGTCGAGCAGGGAACCCACGACGAGCTCGTGGCCGCGGGCGGGCGCTACTACCAGCTGTATCGCGACTGGGCCACCCAGGCCGCGGCGTAGGTCCATCTCAATCGAACTCCGGGACAGGGACTCGAACCCCAATCTCCCGGACCAGAACCGGGCGTCGCTGCCAATTGGACTATCCCGGACCGGCGCCTCGGGCACAAGGATAGCCAAACAGCTCAGGCTAAAGGACGGCGAGTCGTCCTGTCCAAATGAGAACAACGTTCGCGCATGACCCGAACTCACGTCCTCAATATGTTGGCGACGGGCAAGTCTCAGGCCGAGATCGCCCGCTTGCTTGGCGTCACAAAGAGCACTGTCTCATACCACGCTCGGAGAGTGCGCGAGCCAGACCCACGTTTTCGCCGCCGGTACGACTGGAGGGTCGTTCAGGCCTACTACGACGCTGGGCACAGTGTCAACGAGTGCGTCGCCCACTTCGGCTTTTCCAAGCAGACCTGGCACGCAGCGAAGAACCGAGGGGAGGTGGTGACACGTCCCCATGCAATGCCAATCAATGTGTTGCTCTCAGGCCCGCGCGATCGAGCGCACCTCAAGAAGCGCCTGCTCAAGGCAGGACTCCTCGCCAATCGTTGCGATCGGTGCGACCTCGCGGATTGGCTTGGCGAACCTCTGTCGCTGGAGCTCCACCACATCAACGGCGACGGACAAGACAACCGCCTGGAGAATCTCGCTCTGCTCTGCCCCAACTGCCACAGCCAGACCGACAGTTGGGGAGGGCGCAACAGCAGACGCCGCTCTCGTTTACGGAGCACGCCGGAGAAGCCAACTGACGCTCTGAGCACGAGCCATGGGCATTCGGCACACAGCCGCCCTACCCCTGCGCCGCGCTCCCGTCCGGCGCGAAGAAGGCCGTGATCGACTCCTCCAGGCCCGGGTCGAGCACGAGCAGGACCTCGTCGCCGTCGGCGATCACGGTGTCGGGCTTGGGCACGAAGCCGGCGCCGTCGCGCAGCACCGAGATGATCAGGCTCCCCTCGGGCAGGGCGATGTCGGCGACGCGCTCGCCCACGACGGGCGCCTCGGAGCTGACCTCCAGCTCGATGATCTCCAGGCGCTCCTCTTCCAGGGCGAGCAGGTGCACGAGCCCGTAGCGGGGCACCTCGTGCTCGATCAGGCGCAGGATCAGGTCGGTGGCGGACACCGCCGGCTGAATCCCCAGCAGGCGAAAATGATCGTGGTTGCGCGGGTTGTTGACGCGCGCGATGATGCGGTCGCACAGGTACTTCTCCTTGGCGACCTGGCAGACGAGCATGTTGTCCTCGTCGTCGCCGGTCACCGCGACCACCAGGTCGGCGCGCTGGATGCCGGCGCGCTCCAGCACCCACAGCTCGGTCGCGTCGCCGTACTGGACCGCGTGCTCGAACTCCTCCTCGATCGCCAGATAGCGCGGGCGCGAGGACTCGATCAGAGTGACCTCGTTGCCCTTGACGATCAGCTCGCGGGCGAGGTTGCGGCCGACCTTGCCGGCGCCGACGACGATCGCGTACACAGCCCAGGACCCCGACCTCAGGCTGGCTCTGGTTCGAGGGCACGCTCGAACATCTCGATCGCGTGCTTGGTCGGAGAGATCGTGTCCAGACCCTGCTCGCCGTACCAGCTGGCACGCGCCGGGTCCATCACCCGCGCGATCACCCTGTCCACGCCGAAGCGCTTCTGGGCGATCTGGGCGATGATCAGGTTTGTGTTGTCGCCGCCGGTCGAGGCGATGAACACGTCCGCGCGCTCGATCCCAGCCTGGATCATCGCGTCCGTCTCCAGAGCAGTGCCGACCGTGAACTGGCCTTCGGCGTCCTCCCAGCTGCGACCCTGACCTGCGTCCAGGCGCTCGTGCGAGAGCGGATCCTCGTCGAGCACCGACACTTCGTGTCCCGCGGCCAGGGCCGACTTGGCGACGGCCGCGCCGACGCGACCGGCGCCTACGATCATGACGAACATGGCGCGGAGGTTAGACGATGCGTCGCGTCGGCTCTATGAGCTCGCGGCCGCGAGCGTCGCCTTGCGCTCTTGGGCATCGTCCCCGGCCGCCGGCGCGGTGACGATCACCCGACAGCCGGCCTTGGACACGACGTACTTGGTGACGTCTCCGACGAAGTCCTCCAGCGGGCCGCCCCGCCCTCCCAGGCGCGCGCCGCCACGGATGCGCGAGGGCTCCTCGGCGGCGAGCACGATCGCCTCCACCCCGCGCCGCCTGGCCTCGTTGACGATCGCATACCCCGCGCGTCTGGTGCGCACGGTGGCTGTGGCCACGTGCACGCCCGTGTACTCCTCCCCCACGGCCTTGGCCCGCGCCAGCGCCTGGCGGGCGTGCTTGACCTGCGCCTCGGGCAGGCGCGCCTCCAGGGGCAGCGACATCGGGATCACGAACATCCACACGGCCTCGATCGTCGCGGTGTCGATCGCCGCCTCGTCGGTCTGCTCGCCGGAGACAAGCAGGGCCGCGGTCTGCACGATGTCGTCGTCCAGCGGCGTGCCGAGCAGCGGTACGAGGATCGAGCCGTAGTCGCGCTCGGCTGCCGGCTCGGGGTACAGCATCTGCGGCGCGACGGTCACCCGCCGCAGCAGCGAGGTCTCGTCCGCGCGGCGGTAGACCACATACAGCGCGATCCCGACCGCCATCCACCCCAGGCCGACGTAGCGCGCGCGTTCGTGCAGGACCATCACGGCCAGCCACCCGGCCGCCGAGGCGAGCGCGCCGAAAACCGCCGGCAGGGGCAGCTCGCCGCCCCGCAGCCTGACCGACAGCGGGACCTTGTAGGGACGGTCACGGTCGGGCTCTGAGTAGCGCAGCCTGCAGATCGACAGGTGCGCGATCGTGAACGCGAGCATCGCCCCGAACGCATACAGCCCGACGAGGAAGTCGAGATTCTCCGAGGCGGCCAGGCCCGCCGCGATCACGCCCGCCAGCACGATCAGCACGTAGGGCGTCGAGCGTTGAGGATGCAGCCGCCCAAGGCCGCTGGGAATCTGGCGGTTGGTTGACAGCGAGTACGCCAAGCGCGAGAGCCCGAGCATCGCCGAGTTCGCGGCCGCCAGGAGGGTGAGCGTCGCCAGCGCGCCGACCACGTACTCGAGGCCCTGCGCGAGCCAGTGCGGATGCATCTGGGCGACGATCCCGATCACGGGGTCGTTCAGGTAGCGCGTCGCCAGCTCGGTGTGGCCGTCGTGCACCGGCAGCGCCGTGACCGCCACCACCGCGATGCCCACGTACCCGATCACGACCGTGGCCGTGCCGCTGCCGACCATCTGGCGCAACCCCGCACGGCTGATCCGCACCTCGCCCGCCAGTCCGGCGGCGGACTCCAGGCTCGTGAACGCGATCGCGGCGATCGTCAGGGCGAAGATGAATCCAGACCACGTCGGCGAGCTGCCGAGATGGATCGGCCCAAGCAGCGTGTGCGGGCTGAAGAACAGCGCCAAGCCGAGCACGACGATCAGCAGCTGCAGCAAGAGATCGCCGATCACCAGCATTGCGATCCGCCGGGCACGACGACCGCCGAAACCGCGGATGTTGGCGAGCACCACCCACGCGATGAACGCCAGCGACAGCAGCAGCGCCTCGGTCCTGTTGCCCAGCGGATGCCAGAACACGCGCAGGTACTGGGTCGCCGAGTAGGCGGTGACGGCGATCAGGATCGTGTAGTCCAGCAGGACCGCCCAACCGGCGACGAAGCTGACGAGCTCGTTGAACGCGTATCGCGCGAACACGGTCGCTCCACCGCGATCCTGGTGCAGGGACGCGCCCTCGACGTAGGTGAGCGCGGCGAGCGCGAAGAACAGCGCGGCGAGCAGGAACACGAGCGGCGTCAGGCCGAGGGCGTGACCGGCGATCACGCCCAGCGAGAAGTAGATCGCGCTGGCAAGCGACGTGTAGACGATCGCGAACAGCCGGGGCGAGCCGATGCTCCGCCTGGCGATCACCCGCGAGCGCGCGGCCAGTTCGCCGCTGGTGCGATCGAGCCCCTGCGCTCCCTGCTCGGCCTCGTGAGCGGTGCGCTCCAGGCCCGCGTCCTTCGGCTCCTCCCCGGAGCCCTCCGGCGTGCTCACGCTTCTCTGCTCCTGCGCGCCAGCAGATAGATCCGGCCCCCGCCCGCCGCGACGAACAGCACGCCGAGCAGCAGCCGAGGCGAGATGATGCTCCCGTGCGCGCCCACAGCCTGCACGATCAGCGCCGCGCCGATGGCCCCCATCAGCAGGGAGAGCGCGAACGTGGCCGCACGATGAGCTCCTCGACCGGTCATCTCATCGCTGAGCTTACGCCGAGCTTCGATGAAGCCCCCGCGATCGTCAGGTGATCAGCGGGATGATCAGGATGGCGACGATGTTGGCGACCTTGATCATCGGGTTGATCGCGGGCCCCGCGGTGTCCTTGAACGGGTCGCCGACGGTGTCGCCCGTCACCGAGGCCGCATGGGCTTCGGAGCCCTTGCCGCCGAACGCGCCGTCCTCGATCAGCTTCTTCGCGTTGTCCCACGCTCCACCGCCGGCCGTCATCAGCACGGCGAAGAAGAACCCCACGACGATCACCCCGATCAGCAGGCCGCCGAGCGCCTGCTGATCGATCAGGCCGACGATCAACGTCAGCAGGATCGGCAGCAGCGACGGCAGGATCATCTCGCGCTGTGCGGTCTTCGTGACGATGTCCACGCACCTCGCGTAGTCGGGGTCTTCGGTCCCCTCCATGATCCCCGGGTGCTCGCGGAACTGCCGCCTGACCTCCTCGACGACCGCGCCGCCGGCGCGACCGACGGCCTCGATCGAGAGCGAGGCGAACAGGCATACCATCATCCCGCCGAGCAACAGTCCGATCAGCACGGGCGGTTCGTTGATGCCGAAGGAGATGAAGTGTCCGACCTTGGCTTCGAGTTCTTTCTGGAACCCGGCGAACAGCCCGACCGCCGCCAGCACGGCGGAGCCGATCGCGTAGCCCTTCGTGACGGCCTTCGTCGTGTTCCCGACGGCGTCGAGTCGATCGGTGACCTGGCGCACCTCCTCGGGCAGATCGGCCATCTCGGCGATGCCTCCGGCATTGTCGGTGATCGGCCCGAACGCATCGAGCGCGACGATCAGCCCGGTCAGCGAGAGCAGGCCCATCGCCGCCACGAGGATCCCGTAGATGCCGGTCACGCCGCCGCCGGCGAGCTTCCACGCGCCGAGTATCCCGAGCACGATCACGAGCGCCGGCAGCGCGGTGGCCTGCAGCCCGGACGCGAAGCCCTGGATGATGTTCGTGGCGTGGCCGGTGATCGAAGCTTTGGCCGTCTTCTTCACCGGCGAGAACCGGGTCGAAGTGTAGTATTCGGTTAGTCCGAACAGCAACGCGGTCACGGCGATCCCGATCAGCGAGCACAGGTACAGATGCGTCCAGCTCGGCGTGTTCACGGAGCTGCCGACGGCCTTGAAGGTGAGATTGCCCATCAGCCAGTAGGTGACCGGGGCGAACGCCGCCGCCGCGATCACGCCCGAGACGACCAGCCCCTGCAGGAGAGCGCGCTCCACGTTGCCGGTGTTCGTGCGCACCGCGAAGGTGCCGATGATCGAGGCGATGATCGCCACGCCGCCGAGCACGAGCGGGTACAGCGCGACCTGCGTGGACTCGTGGAACGTGAGCACGCCGAGCAGGATCACCGCGATCGCGGTGACGGCGTAGGTCTCGAACAGGTCGGCCGCCATGCCGGCGCAGTCCCCGACGTTGTCGCCCACGTTGTCGGCGATCGTCGCCGGGTTGCGCGGGTCGTCCTCGGGGATGCCGGCCTCGACCTTGCCCACGAGATCGGCGCCGACGTCGGCCGCCTTGGTGAAGATGCCGCCCCCGAGCCGGGCGAACACCGAGATCAGCGAGCCGCCGAAGCCGAGGCCGATGAGCGCGTCCACCGCCGTCTTGGGGCTGTCGTTGAACACCGCCGTCAGCACGCCGTAGTAGCCGGAGACGCCGATCAGCGCGAGCCCGACCACGAGCAGGCCGGTGATCGCCCCGCCGCGGAACGCGACCTTCAGCGCTGGCGAGACCCCGCCGCGCGCGGCCTCGGCCACGCGCGCGTTCGAGCGCACGGACACGTTCATGCCGATATATCCGGTCAACCCGGACAGCAGGCCGCCGATCGCGAACCCGCACGCCACCGCGATGTTCTGGATGAAGATCAGCGCGACGAACAGCACGATCCCCACTCCGGCGATCGTCGTGTACTGGCGATTCAGGTATGCACGCGCGCCTTGCTGGACGGCCAGTGAGATGCTCTGCATCTTCTCGTTGCCCGGCGAGAGCGCGAGCAGGGATCGCGTGGTCACCAAGCCGTAGACAACGGCGCAGGCTGCGCAAACAAGGGCGACGACGACCCCATGGTTCGTCAGAAAGCTGCTCAACAGAAAATCCTCCGCGGTCTGATTGGCGTGCCGCGCGAGGATCGCGCGCACAATTCTCGCCGGACCCGGTGCTCATCACACGACGAGCACCGCCTGCCGGCGTAAAGGCGCGGGCAGTCTATCGCGCCGGCCGGCGAAAGGCGGGCTGACTCACAAAGGCAGGCTGACTCAGCTTCCTGGCACCCACAGCCGGCCGCTGGACTGAGCCGGTCCCGGCTCGCCCGGCTTCTGGGCCGGCTCGGGAGCGTCCTGCTTGGCGGCCGTGGCCCCCGTGGCCCCCGCCGGCGCCTGACCCGGCGCCTGCTCCGCCGCGGCGCTCGCCCCGGCTGCGCGCGCATAGGCCATCTGCAGCTGGGAGAGAGCATCGCGCAGCGGGCGCATCTCGTTGGGCGCTCTACGCTCGAGAATCGGCAGCAGCGCACGCGCGCCGTCGATCGCATCGCGCACCTGCTCCAGATCGCGCGCCTCGCCCGCCGCCTGCTCCTGCCCGGGCGGGAGCCCCAGCCGGTGACCGCCGATGTTCAGCAGCGACACCGCCGCCTGCAGGATCATGTCGGAGCTGGAGATGCGGCTCATCTCCGCTTCGTAGGCGGCACGTAGCTCCTCCTCGCTCGGCTGCTGGCCCTGCGCCTCGTCGGAGGCCCGCTCGCTCGGCTGTTGCCGCGCCTTCTCCGCGCTCTGCTCGTTCGCCACTTCACCTGGATCGGCGCTCACACCGTCACCTCCTCTGAATAGGTCTGTCGGGTCTGCGCGACCGAGGCCGCGAACACCTCCTCGCGCGTCGCGCCCGCCTCGATCATGCGCCGCTGGCGCTGCGCGCCGTTGCACTCTGGGAATGCAGGCTCGATCCCCATCTCGGCGCGAACCGGCGCCGTCCAGATCGTGAGGCGCTCGATCGCCTCGCGCGCCGGGTACTCCCGCGCACGCTCCAGATCGATCAGCCGCCCGTCGAGCCCGTAACGAATCGCGCGCCACATGTTCTCCTCGATCAGCCGCGACGGATGGTCGGTGGCGGGGACGCCCTCGTCCACGTCGCGCACGGCCTGGGCGATGCAGGCGACCATCAGCGCGGCAAGCGCGTCGGACTCCTGTGCGCTCGCCTGCGCGTCGCAGATGCGCACCTCCACCGTGCCGAAGCTGAAGTGCGGTCTGACCGACCACCACACCTGGGTGAACTCGACGATCGAGCTGGTTCGCTTCAGGAACTCGATGTACTCGCGGTACGCCGGCCATCCGCCGAACGCATCGGGAACGCCGCAGCGCGGAAAGCTCTTGGTGAAGCTCTGCGTCCGCGCCGAGTGCAGCCCCGTGTCGCGGCCGTCGAGATAGGGAGAGTTGGCGGAGATCGCCAGCAGCAGCGGCAGCACCGGCCGCAGCCGGTCGCACGCGCGCACCGCGCGGTCGATGTCGCGCACGCCCAGGTGCACGTGCAGGCTGAACGTGTTGTTGCGCCAGGCAACGTATTTCAGGCCCTCCTCGACGCGGCGATAGTGCTCGGTGTCGATGATCGGCTGCTCGCGGTAGTCGGCCCACGGATGGGTGCCCGTCGCGCCCAGCGCCACGCCGTGCGCCTCGGCCAGCGCGAACAGGCGCCTGCGGCGCTCGCGCTGGCGCGCGAGCGCATCGTGCAGGTCGCCGCCGACCCCGGAGATGATCTCGATCTCCGAGGAGATCAGCTCGCCGGTGATGTGCTCGTGCAGCAGCCGGTCCTCCTGCGCGGCCGCGCGCAGCTCCTCGAAGCGCGGCTCAAGGGCGAGCGTCTGCGGATGCAGGATCGAGAACTCCTCCTCCACGCCGACGGTGTGCTCGCTCGCCTGCGCAAACGTCTCGGCCGCTCGGTCTAGATCCAGGCTGGTCATTGGGTCGCGGCTCTACGGGTTGAATCTCAGCTGAAGGACGACTGCCACAAGGGGGTCAGGTCAGATAGAAGTACAGCGCGTACAGCAGATCGACAGCCGGACTGGAGGTGTGCACCGTCACCTCCGGCGGAACCGTGAGCAAGGACTCGGAGTAGTTGAAGATGATCTTCACGCCCGCGTCGACCAGCTCGTCCGCGAGCGCCTGCGCGGCACGCGTGGGCACGGCCAGAACGCCCACCACGATGTCCTCCTCCTCGACCAGCTGACGCAGCTCGCCGGTGTGGCGAACGACCTGGCTGCCCACGGTGCTGCCGACCTTCGCGGGATCCACATCGAAGATCGCCACCACGCGAAAGCCATGGTCGGCGAAGATGTCCGAAGAGGCGATCGCCTTGCCCAGATGTCCCGCGCCCAGCAACGCGATGTTGTGCTGACCGGCGGTCCGCAGGATCTTGCGGATCTGCGAGACGAGCGCCTCGACGTTGTAGCCGACGCCGCGCTTGCCGAACTTCCCGAACCCCGACAGGTCGCGGCGGATCTGCGTGGAGTTGACGTGCGTGTAGTCCGAGAGCTCCTGGGATGAGATCGTCTCCTTGCCCATCTTCTTGGCCTGCGTCAGCACCTGCAGGTAGCGCGACAGCCTCGCCGCGACGCCAAGCGAGAGCCGCTCGCCGGTCAAGACGCCGTTGCGCTCGGCGCCGTGGGAACTGGTCGTCTGCTCGCGATAGCTCATCGTCTTGACTCTAGACGTTCGCGCAGGAGCGGCTCATCGACGAAGTACTCGCACACCTCCTCGCCGTCGAGCGCCACCACCGGAATCCGCTCGAAATACGCGCGATGCAGGACCTCCTCCTGGGTGATGTCGCGCTCGTGGATCTCGAAGGGGAGCTCGGCCTGCAGCGCGCGCAGCGCGCTCAGGGCATCAGCGCACAGATGGCAGCCGGGCTTCGAGTACACCGTGATCGTGGCCCTCTGCATCATCGCGGCCGTTCCCCGGTGGCGTATGCATCGAGGCCCAGATAGGACGGATAGGAGAGCGGCTCACAGAAGCGCGCGGCGGAGGCGATCATCGCCGCGTTGTCGGTGCACAGCTCGCGCGCCGGCACATGGACACTCGCCCCGAGCGCGTTCAGCCGCCTGCGCAGCTCGCCGTTGGCGGCCACGCCGCCTCCGAGGGCGAGACGATCGAGCCCGGTCTGCTGCAGCCCCCGCTCGGCGCGCACGATCAGATCCTCGACGATCGCCGCCTGGTATGAGGCCGCCAGGTCCGCCCGCCGCGCCTCGAGATCGGGCTCGGACAGCTCGCGCAGCCGATACAGCAGCGCCGTCTTCGGCCCCGCGAACGAGAAGTCCAGGCCCCGCTCGAACGCCTGCCTGCCCGTTCCCTTGCCGCCACGCGCCCGATCGGCCCGGGAGCCTGGGAACACGAACGCGTCCGGATCGCCGCCTGCGGCCAGCCGCTCGAGCGCGGCGCCCCCCGGATATCCCAGGCCGAGCATCCTCGCCCCCTTGTCGAACGCCTCCCCCGCGGCGTCGTCGAGCGTTCGCCCGAGCACCCGATAGCCCTCGTGGTCGGTCACGTGCGTCAGCAGCGTGTGCCCGCCGCTTGCGATCAGGCATACGAACGGCGGCTCAAACGCCTGTCCGGGCTGACCGGGCCGCGCGTTCTGCCCGTTCGCTCCCAAGCCGTCGCCGGTCCCCGCCGGGAGGATGAAGTTGGCGGCCACGTGCCCCTGCAGATGGTCGACCGCCGCGAACGGCAGCTCCCGGGCGGCCGCCAGGGCCTTGGCGGTCGAGAGGCCCACCAGCAGCGCTCCGACCAGGCCCGGACCCTGCGTGGCCGCGATCAGCTCGATCTCCCCGAGCGTTACACCGGCCTCGCCCAGAGCCTGCTCGACGACGAGGTTGACGAGCTCCAGATGGCGCCGGGAGGCGATCTCGGGCACGACCCCGCCGTAGCGATCGTGCACGCCCTGGGAGGAGATCACGTTCGAGCAGGCGCGCCCGTGCGCGTCGAGCACCGCGGCGCATGTGTCGTCACAGCTCGTCTCCAGCGCCAGGATCAGACCGGGATCGCCACTGCCGACGCCCTCGCTCATACAGGCCCCGGATTGGGCACGTCGTCCAGATGGCCGGCCCGCGTCGCCGGGGTGCGCCACATCACGAGCGCGTCCTCGCCGTTGTCCTGGTAGTAGTGGCGGCGCAGTCCGGCCGCGCGAAAGCCCTCGCGTTCGTACAGGCGGATCGCCGGCTGGTTGGAGCGCCGCACCTCCAGGGTGTAGCGCGCGGTCTCGTCATCGACCCGGTCGTACAGCTCGGCGAGCAGCGCGGATGCCACGCCCCTGCTCTGGTGCTCCACATCGACGGCCACGTTCATCACGTGCCAGACCGTCTCGTAGCGGGAGCAGACCAGATACCCGACCAGCCGCTGCCCGCGTCCGGTGGCGAGCATCGCGGCCAGGCAGATCCCGGACTGCTTGGAGAGCTCCAGCACGAACATCGCCAGCGACCACGGCGTCGGGAACACGCGCCGCTCGATCGCGATCACCTGCGGCAGATCGGGATAGGAGAGCCGCCTGATCTCGATCTCCTCCGCGCCCTCGACTCCAGGCTCGGCCACCCAGCGCGCGCTCATGTCCGCTCCAGTGCCAGCTCTGCGTCGGGACGGCGCCGATAGTCCGGCAGGACCGTGTCGATCGCCTCGGCGGGGCGATGGGCGGCGATCTCGCAGACCGTCTCACCGCTGACCCTGTGCAGCGGCGAGTCGTCCCCGGGCACCAACACCCCCGCCGTCTCCAGATGGCCGCGACAGCACAGCGCGCCATCGCCGACCGCCAGCCAGCGCCCCTCTGCCCCCACCGGCACACGCCCCAGCTCCTCGGGCGCCAACGTGCGAGCCGCCATCAGCTCCTCACCCGCCGCGTACGCGGCCGCGAACACCTCGCCGCGCCGGGCGTCGATCACCGCGAGCACCGGCCCATCTCCGTAGCGGGTCGCCTCGGCCAGCGCCCGCAGGCTGGACACACCGACCAGCTCGATCGCGAGCGACTGTGCCACCCCGCGCGCGGTCGCGATCCCCACGCGCAGCCCCGTGAACCGGCCCGGTCCCACGCCCACCGCGATCCGCTGCAGCGCGCTCCAGCCGATCCCCGCCTCCTGCAGAAGCTCCGCGGCCATCGCCAGCAGCCGGGTGGCATGGCCCGGGCGCTGGGTGGGCGGGGTCCGATGCTGGGGGTCGTCGCGAGTCTGCAGCGTTGTTCCGTCCGCCAGGCGCAATCCCACGGCGCTCGAGGGCGTGGCGGTGTCGAAGCCGAGCACGATCATCGCCCCATCACCTCGATCCGGCGGCGGTCCGCCCCGCGATGGTCGAGCGTTATCCGCATCCGCACGTCTGCCAGCTCGCTCTCCGCATCCTGAGGCCACTCGACGAACGCGATCCGCCCGGATCCGAGATAGTCCGCCAGCAGTTCCGGATCCTCGTGCTCGAGCCCCGCGAGCCGGTAGAGATCGAGGTGCGAGACCGTCACATCGGGCGCTCGATAGCGATGACCGATGCTGAAGCTCGGGCTGGTCACGGGGTCGGTGACACCGAGAGCGCGCGCGGCGCCCCGCACCAGCGTGGTCTTGCCCGACCCCAGCTCACCCCGTACGAGCACCACGTCACCCGCTCTCAGGCTGCCGGCCAGCTCGGCCCCAAACGATTCCGTCTCCGCGGGATCCGAGGTTTCGACGATGCGCACGACCACGACGAGACTGTAGAGCGTGTGTGGGCTTAAATGAAACCGGCCCGCGGAAGAGGAGATCGCGGGCCGGTTGTCATCACTGAGGAGGATGGAGACAGGTCCTTTATCGGCAGACGTGGTGGTCGGCTTTAGGGCCCTGGACACAAAAGTTTCGACCCTCCCTCGCTCTTTCCTGCCTGAGCCGTGTCAGACGTCCAGGAGCGGACCTCAGAACCGGACCTCAGAACAGATCCAGCTGATCCGCCTCGGCGGGCACAGACGCCGCCGCCTTGCCCGCATCGGCGCTGTTCGGCTCCTCGTCGATCTCCGGCACGTCGAGGGCATCCAGATCCGGCGCCTGCAGCGTCCACTCCGGCTGGCCAAAACGGGGATGCTCGCCGGAGGCGAGTGTCTCCCGGCTTTGGTCGGGCGCTCCCTGCGCGAGCAGGTCAGGCAGCCGCGCGAAGTCCTCGCGCAGCGTCTCCAGCATCCGCGGCGTGTACAGCGCGGCGGCCGGATGGAAGATCGGGTACAGCCGCACCGCGCGCCGGCCCAGCGTCAGCACCTCCGGCCGGCCATGCACCCGGGTGATCCCCGTCGGGTCCTCGCGCAGGAGCTTGGTCGAGAAGTTGCCGAGCGTGCAGATCACGCTCGGCTGGATCAGCTCGACCTGACGGTACAGATACCCCTTGCAGTTCTCGATCTCCACGGGCTGCGGGTCGCGGTTGCCGGGGGGCCTGCACTTGAGCACGTTGCAGATCCACACCTCCGAGCGCGCCATCCCGATCTCGCCGAGCAGCGTCTCCAGCAGCTTGCCGGCCTGGCCCACGAACGGCACGCCCTGCTCGTCCTCGCTCGCGCCCGGGGCCTCCCCCACGAACATCAGCTCGGCGTCGGCGTTCCCCGCTCCGAACACGACCGTCTTGCGGCTCGCCGCCAGCTCGGCGCAGCGCACACACTGCTGCGTCTGCGCGTAGAGGACCTTGAGCGCCTCGCGTCGCTCGGAGGCGGATAGGTTGCTCTCATCGCCCGGCACCAGCGAATCGTACGGGTTCGCATCCGGCCGGAGAGGCTCGACCGACAGCGAGCGCGCCCGGGCCACCGCGCCGCCAGCTATGTGCGATTGAGCACAGATCCCGTACGCGTCCTCCACGACTGTATGCTTAATGACAGTCGCGACCGGTATCCCGAAGGGAACTGGACCGAGTAGATGAGCCGAGCGCATCGTTTCAGCAACGCTGTCATCTCCTGCGTGCATCGCCACCGCACGGTGGTGTGTCGATGTCGTGAGGCTGGGATTCGTGGGGTGCGCTGGTCGTGAGGACGCTTCGCACCGTGGATGAGCTGCGTGCGGCGCTCGCGCCAGACCGGCGCGCGGGCCGGTCGATCGGGCTGGTTCCCACGATGGGCGCCCTGCACGAGGGCCACCTCTCGCTGATCCGCCGCGCCCGCGAGCAGTGCGACCGGGTCGTCGTGTCGCTGTTCGTCAATCCCGCCCAGTTCGACGAGCGCTCCGATCTCGAGCGCTATCCCCGTCGGGAGCGCGAGGACGCAGCACTCGCCGCGCAGGCCGGCGCGGACCTGCTGTTCGCCCCGTCGATCGAGGAGGTCTACCCGCCGGGGTTCGCCACCTTCGTCGAGGTGCTGGGCGTCACCGACCGGCTGGAGGGCGAGGCCCGCGGCGCCGCGCATTTCCGGGGTGTGAGCACGGTCGTCACGAAACTGCTGTGCATGGTTCAGCCGGACGTCTGCCACTTCGGTCAGAAGGACGCTCAACAGGTCGTGGTCATCCGCCGGATGGTGAGCGACCTCGACCTGCCCGTTCGGATCGACGTCGGCCCGACCGTGCGCGAGCCCGACGGACTGGCGATGTCCAGCCGCAACGCCCTGCTCGGCTCCGCCGAGCGCGAGCGCGCGCTCGCGCTCGGAGCGGCATTGCGCGCGGCCTGTGAGCTGGCCGGCGCCGGCGAGCGTGCGGTCGAGGCGCTGCTCCAGGCAGCCGCCGGCGCGATGGCCCCGTTCGGCGTCGAGCCGGAGTACCTGGCGATCGTCAACCCCGACACGTTCGATCCGCTCGACCGGCTCGGGGAGCCCGCGCTGCTCGTGCTGGCCGCGCGCGTCGGTGAGATCCGGCTGATCGACAACGCACTGCTCGAGCCCGCCGCCGTGCGGACCGCGAGCGCCGAGACACAGCCGGCGCTCGCGAGCGCCGTGACCGTCGCCGAGACCCAGAGACCGGCCGTCCCGGCGAGCCAGATTGCGAGAACCACCGTCGTGACGGACGGCAGTCCATTCACCCACCATCCACCCCAGGGAGAGCCGACCACATGCAGCGCGTGATGCTCAAGTCCAAGATCCACCGGGCGACCGTCACCGATTGCGACCTGCACTACGTCGGGTCGATCACGATCGACCCGGACCTGCTGGAGGCCGCTGACATCCTCGAGCACGAGCAGGTCCACGTCGTCGACGTCGACAACGGCGCGCGCTTTGAGACCTACACGATCCCGGGCGTCCGCGGCTCGGGCGACATGAAGGTCAACGGGGCCGCCGCGCGCCTGGTGCACCGCGGGGACACGATCATCGTCATCTCCTACGGCCAGTACGACCGGGCCGAGCTGGAGCGCTACGAGCCGCGCGTCGTTCACGTGCAGGCGCAAACCAATCGCATCATCACGATCGACGACGAGGTGGCGACCCTGCTGGCCTGAGGCCCGCGAGCGTCAACCGCGCCAGAGAGGAATCACCCATGTCAAGCCACGCCGACGTTCAAGTCCCCGTCCAAGCGCCATCGGACCCCGGTCGCCTGCCGATGACGCTGCCGCTGCTGGCGGAGAAGAAGCGCCTGCGCGAACCGATCGTGATGGTCACCGCCTACGACTACCCCAGCGCTCGCGCCGCCGAGGCGGCGGGCGTGGATCTCGTCCTCGTGGGCGACTCGGCCGCGACGACGGTGCTCGGCTACAGCTCGACCACGCCCGTGGAGCTCGACGACATGCTCGTGCTCGCGCGCGCCGCCCGTCGCGGCCTACGCACACCGCTCCTGATCGGCGATCTGCCGTTCGGCTCCTATGAGATCTCAGACGAGCAGGCGATCGCGACCGCCGTGCGCATGGTCAAGGAGGCGGGCTGCGAGGCCGTCAAGCTCGAGGGCGGCGGGGTGGGCTCGGTCAGTCGCGCCCGTGCGATCGTCGCCGCGGGCATCCCCGTGATGGGCCACGTCGGACTCACCCCCCAGACCGCGACCGCGCTCGGTGGCTGGAAGGCCCAGGGCCGCACCGCGGCCACGGCCGCCCGGATCGCCGCGGAGGCGCTCGCCCTGCAGGAGGCCGGCTGCTTTTCGCTCGTGTTCGAGGCGATCCCGGCCGCCGTCACCGAGGAGCTGATGGGAATGATCGAGATACCGGTGATCGGCATCGGCGCGGGTCCAGCCACCGACGGGCAGGTGCTCGTGTTTCACGACCTGCTCGGCATCCGCGACGGCCTCGGCGCGCGCTTCGTCAAGCGCTACGCCAACCTCCAGGAGGAGATGAACGCCGGCGTGAGCGCCTACACCGAGGACGTGCGCGCGCGGCGCTACCCGGGCCCCGAGCACACCTACTCGATCGACCCCTCCGAGCTGGCCGCGCTGCACGCGCGGCTGTCGTAGGCAATCTTCCTGATCACCCTCGCAGGGGCGCCGGCCGCGACCGAGAACGGCTCGACGTCGTGCGTGACGACGCTGTTGGCTCCGATCACGCAGCGCTCGCCGATGTCCACCCCGCTGGTCACGACGACGTTCGCTCCGAGCCAGCAGTTATCGCCGATCCGCGTCGGGCCCTTGCTCTCAAAGCCCTGCCACGGCACCGGTCGCTCGGGGTCGTCGTAGCGGTGGCTGGAGTCGGTCACGAAGCAGCCGTTGGCGAGCATGCAGTGATCGCCGATCTCCACCAATCGCTCGGCGGCGACCATCACGCCCATGTTCAGGAACGTCCCCGCGCCGATCCGCACCCGCGCGTCGCCGGGGGCGGTGATCCACACGTTCGGCTCGAGCAGCGCTCCCGGCCCGATCCGCAGACGCCCCTCGCGCATGGCCTGCAGCACATTGCCGTGCACCGGCCAGCGCACGAACGCTTCGCTGCGCATGAACCGCACATGGATTCGCGCGCGGTTCCAGGGCAGCGAGTTGCGCTCATACCAACGCCACTTCTGCGCCCACAGCCTGGCCTGGCGGGCCAGATCGCCGTCGTCGCTCAAGCGGCGACCTTCGCGCGCGGTTTGCGTGCAGCGCCCTTCCCGGACTTGGCGCCGGCCGCCGAACGCCTGAGCGCGGGAGTGAGCATCTCGGCCAGGAACTGCCCCGTGTGCGAGGCCGGCTCGGCCGCGACCTCCTCGGGGGTGCCGGCGGCGATCTGAAGGCCTCCCTCCTCTCCCCCCTCGGGACCCATGTCGATCAGCCTGTCCGCGCACTTGATCACGTCGAGGTTGTGCTCGATCACAACCACGCTGTTGCCGGCCGCGACCAGCCGCGAGAGCACCTCCAGCAGGCGCTGCACGTCGGCGAAGTGCAGGCCGGTCGTGGGCTCGTCGAGGATGTACAGGGTGCGCCCGGTCGCGACCTTCGAGAGCTCTGTCGCGAGCTTCACGCGCTGGGCCTCCCCCCCGGAGAGCGTCGTAGCGGGCTGGCCGAGCCGGACGTAGCCGAGCCCGACCGCGTCCAGCGTCTCCAGGCGGCGGCGCACCTTGGGGATGTGCTCGAAGAACTGCAGCGCCTCCTCGACGGGCATGTCGAGCACGTCGGCGATGCTCTTGCCCTTGAACCGCACTTCGAGCGTCTCACGGTTGTAGCGCTTGCCGTGGCACTGCTCGCACGGCACGTACACGTCGGGAAGGAAGTGCATCTCGATCTTGATCTGCCCGTCGCCCTTGCACACCTCGCAGCGCCCGCCCTTGACGTTGAAGCTGAACCTTCCCGGCTTGTACCCCCGCGCACGCGCCTCCTGGGTCTTGGAGAACATGTCGCGGATCACGTCGAACAGGCCTGTGTACGTCGCCGGATTGGAGCGCGGCGTGCGCCCGATCGGGGACTGGTCGACCGCGATGATCTTGTCCAGCTGATCGAGCCCGTGTATGGCCCGGTGCGTCCCCGGCCGCTGACGCGCCCGGTTCAGGCGATTGGCGGCCGCCTTGTAGAGCACCTCGTTGACCAGGGTCGACTTGCCCGAGCCCGACACGCCGGTGACGCAGGTGAGCACGCCGAGCGGCACGGGCACATCGATCTCGCGCAGGTTGTTCTGGGCGGCGCCGACGATCTCGACATAGCCACTGGGCTTGCGCCGGCGCGCCGGCGTGGGCACGCTGAGCGCGCCGGACAGGTACTGCCCGGTCAGCGAGCCCTTCACGCGCTGGACCTGGGCCGCGGAGCCCTGCGCGACGATCCGCCCACCGTGCTCGCCCGCCCCGACGCCCAGGTCCACCAGGTGATCGGCCGCGCGCATCGTCTGCTCGTCGTGCTCGACCACGATCACCGTGTTGCCCAGGTCGCGCAGCCGTTGCAGCGTCGCGATCAGCTTGGAGTTGTCGCGCTGGTGCAGCCCGATCGAGGGCTCGTCGAGGATGTACAGCACGCCCACCAGCGAGGATCCGATCTGAGTGGCCAGGCGGATGCGCTGCGCCTCGCCGCCGGACAGCGTCGCGGCGGCACGGTCCATCGACAGATAGCCGATGCCGACGTTCTCCAAGAACCGCAGCCGCTCGGAGATCTCGCGCAGAATCAGCCGCGCGACATGACGGTCGGTCTCCGAGAGCTCGACCTCGTCCAACCACTGAAGCGCGCGGCGAGCCGACAGCGCGGTGAAGTCCTCGATCCGCGTGCCCGCGACGAGCACCGCCCGTGACTCCGCGCGCAGGCGCGCGCCGCCGCAGGCGGGACAGGTGCGCAGCGACATGTACTGCTCGATCTTCTCTTTCGTCCCCTCCGATTCCGTCTCGGAGTAGCGGCGCTGCAGGTTCGACACGATCCCTTCGAACCTCGTCGCGTACGAGCGCCGGCGCCCGAAGCGGTTGCGATAGGTGATCTGCAGCCGCTCCCCGTTCGTCCCGTGCAAAAACAGGTCGCGATCCTCCGCGGCCAGCTCCTCCCAGGGGACGTCCAGGTCGACGCCGTAGTTCTCGGCGATCGCCTGCGCCACCTGCTCGTAGTAGCCCGACGCGCTGTTCGACCACGGTGCGATCGCGCCCTGGGCGATCGACAGCGACGGGTCGGGCACGAGCAGCTCCGGGTCGATCTCCATCTGCGAGCCCAGCCCGGTGCAGCGCTCGCACGCGCCGTGGGGCGAGTTGAACGAGAAGATCCGCGGCTCCAGCTCCACCAGCGACGGTCCGTGCTCGGGACAGGCGAAACGCTCGGAGAACGTGAACACGGTGCCTGCCGGGGGCACCTCTCCGGGGACGATCTGGGTGGCGGCGGAGCGCACCCCCTTGGCGCCGGTCGCGCGTGGACGTCCCTTCGCCGCCGCGGGTCCGTCCTCTCTTCGCGCGCCAGCTCTCTGGCTCGCATCCTCTTCGCCGGCTCCCCCGACGACCTCGATCTCGACGAGCCCTTCGGCACGGCCAACCGCTGTCTCGATCGAGTCGGCCAGGCGCTTGCGCACCTCGTGGCGCATCACCAGCCGATCGACGACGACCGAGATGTCGTGCTTGTAGCGCTTGTCCAGCACGATCGACTCCTCCAGCAGGCGCACCCGATCGTCGATCTTCACGCGCGCAAACCCGTCCGTGCGCAGTTCGTCCAGCAGCTTGCCGTACTCGCCCTTGCGCCCGCGCACGAGCGGCGCCATCACCATGAAGCGCGTGCCCTCGCCGAGCTCCATCGTCTGGTCGATGATCTGCTCGGCCGACTGCCCCACGATCGGCCGGCCGCAGATGGGACAGTGCGGCTTGCCCACGCGCGAGAACAGCAGCCGCAGGTAGTCGTAGATCTCGGTCACGGTGCCGACGGTGGAGCGCGGGTTGCGCGAGGTCGTCTTCTGGTCGATCGATATCGCCGGGGAGAGCCCCTCGATCGAGTCGACGTCGGGCTTGTCCATCTGCCCGAGGAACTGGCGCGCATAGGCCGACAGCGACTCGACGTAGCGGCGCTGGCCCTCGGCGTAGATCGTGTCGAACGCCAGGCTCGACTTGCCCGAGCCGGACAGGCCCGTGATCACCACCAGCGCGTCGCGCGGCAGGGTCAGGGAGATGTCTTTGAGGTTGTGCTCCCTGGCGCCGGAGACGACGATCTGGTTGCTGGCTGGCATGCTCGCCGGCTATTGTAGTGGGGCGAACAGATGTTCGTGTTCGCCCACGCCCCCGGGCGATGTGCTACCCCTCGATCGCCGCGTACACCTCGTCCAGCAGCTTCGCCCGGTCGGCGAGGCCGTAGTTCTCGGCGAGGTACTTGTCGGTCTCCTCGCGCGAGTCGCCGTTCAGCGCCATGTTCAGCGCTACCAGCCTGGCGCCCTCGAGGTCTCCGTTCTCGGCGGCCGGCCGCTCGGAGGGCGGGGGCGGGACGGGCGGGGCCGGCGTAGATGGGGCCGAAACTGGTGGTGGTGGTGGAGGAGGAGAAGAAGAAGAAGAAGAAGATGCGGAGTCAGTCGCCGACGCGGAATCCGTCGCCCCGGCGACCGGCGGTGAGGGCACACCCGGCGGGCGGGGCGACTCCTCGATCGAAGGCGTCCGCTCGGCAGCGGCGACCGCCGACACCGTCCCCGTGCCCGTGCCCGCGCCAGACGCCCGTCCCGATGCGGCGTCATACAGCTCGCCCATGTTCGTCTCGACAGCGGCAAGATCCCCGGCCAGCCCGGTCGCGCCCGCGCGCAGGCTGTCCACGAGCGCGCTCGTCTCCCCGTCCAGCGACTCCACGCGCGCCAGCAGCGTGGCGGTCGCCCGGCCCACGGCCGCCACGTGCGCCTGTGCCCGGGCGATCGCGTCCGCGCGCGTCTTCTCGGCGTCCTCGGCGGCCTGGGCGCGCGTGCTCTCGGCGCTGGCCCGGGCGTCGCTCTCGATCTCCGCCGCCGCGACCTCGGCGGCAGCGACGATCGCCTGCACCTGGGTTCCCGCGCTCGCCGCCAGCGAGTCCGCGCCGCGTCCGGCGGTCGTGCGCTGCAACTCCTCGATCTCGCTCGCGAGCGCCCGCAGATGCGCATCGACGGCCGCCGGGTCATACCCGCGCCGGCCGATCGGAAAGTCGCGCTTCTCGATGCTCTGCCTGTCCAGGTCCATCCCGTCCGAAGCCTAGCGGACGGCCTCGTCGGCAAGCTCAGCTTCGCCTGCCTGAATCTCGCGCAGGTCCCGGCGCAGCTCGCGCAGCTCGTCGCGCAGCTGGGCGGCGTACTCGAAGCGCAGGTCCTCCGCGGCCGCGCTCATCTCCTCCTCGAGCTCGACCACCAACCGCTCCAGCTCATGTGTCGGCATCTCGCGCGTCTTGGCCCGGCGCTCGGCCGCACGGCGGCGGTTGCCGCGGGGGATCTTCGAGTCGGCCTGCAGGAACTCGGCGATGTCGGATATGCCCTTGACGATCGTCGCGGCGGTGATCCCGTGCTCCTCGTTGTAGGCGAGCTGGATCTCGCGCCGGCGGTCGGTCTCTGAGATCGCCGCCCGCATCGCCTTGGTCTCCTTGTCCGCATACATCAAGACGGTCCCCTCGACGTTGCGCGCCGCACGGCCGATCGTCTGGACGAGGGATGTCTCCCCGCGCAGGAACCCCTCCTTGTCGGCGTCGAGGATCGCCACGAGCGAGACCTCCGGCAGGTCGAGGCCCTCGCGCAGCAGGTTCACGCCGACGAGCACATCGTACTCGCCGAGGCGCAGGTCGCGGATGATCTGGATGCGCTCGAGCGTGTCGATCTCCGAATGCAGGTATCTGGTCTTGAAGCCCATCTCCAGCAGGTACTGGGAGAGGTCCTCGGACATCTTCTTCGTCAGCGTCGTCACGAGCACGCGCTCGTCGCGCTCCACGCGCGCGCGGACCTCGTTCATCAGGTCGTCGATCTGGTTCTTGGTCTCACGGACCTCCACGACCGGGTCGACGATCCCGGTCGGGCGCACGATCTGCTCGACCACCCGTCCCGAGCGCGTGCGCTCGTACTCGCCGGGCGTGGCCGAGACGAACATCAGCTGGGGTGTGATCGACAGGAACTCCTCGAAGGTCTGCGGGCGGTTGTCCAGCGCGCTGGGCAGCCGGAACCCGTAGTCCACGAGCGTCTGCTTGCGCGAACGGTCGCCCTCGAACATGCCCCCGATCTGCGGCACGGTCTGGTGGGACTCGTCGATGAAGCAGACGAAATCCTTCGGGAAGTAGTCGATCAGACAGTACGGCCGCTCGCCTGGGGCGCGGCCGTCGAGGATGCGCGAGTAGTTCTCGATCCCCGAGCAGAACCCCATCTCGCGCAGCATCTCCATGTCGTACTGCGTCCTCTGCCTGAGCCTGTGGGACTCCAGCGGCTTGCCCTCGGACTCCAGTTGGGAGCAGCGCTCGTTCAGCTCGCGCCCGATCGCTTGCACGCCCGCTTCGATCGTGCCCTCGCGGACGTTGTAGTGGGTCGCCGGCCAGATCGCGACGTGCTCGAGGTCGTCCTCGATCAGCTCGCCCGTCAGCGGGTCGAACTGCTGCAGCCGCTCGATCTCATCGCCGAACATGCTCGCCCGGAACGCCGCCGTCTCGGCGTACGCCGGCCATACCTCCAGCGTCTCCCCCTTGACCCTGAACGTCCCGCGCGAAAGCACGGTGTCGTTGCGCGTGTACTGGATCGAGACGAGCTTGCGCAGCAGCTCGTCTCGGTCGATCGTCTCGGAGCGCTTGAGGATCTGCATGTTCATCTCGTAGGTCTCCGGCGAGCCCAGCCCGTAGATGCACGACACCGACGCGACCACGATCACGTCCCGGCGCGCGAACACCGCCGCCGTCGCGGCGTGCCTGAGCCGGTCGACCTCCTGGTTGATGGCCGAGTCCTTCTCGATGTACAGGTCCCTGCTGGGGACGTACGCCTCGGGCTGGTAGTAGTCGTAGTAGGAGACGAAATACTCGACCGCGTTCTCGGGAAAGAACGTCCTAAACTCGTTGCACAGCTGCGCCGCCAACGTCTTGTTGTGGGCGATCACGAGCGCCGGGCGCTGGACCGCCTCGATCGTGGCGGCCATCGTCATCGTCTTGCCCGTGCCCGTGGCGCCCAAGAGCGTCTGAAACCGCTCGCCCGCGAGCACGCCCTCGGCGAGGGACGCGATCGCCTTGGGCTGATCGGCGGTGGGCGTGAACGCGGCATCGAGCTTGAACTCGGGCATCGACACCCACCGTAGCGGCCGCTCAGCCGATCCCCAGCTGGCGCGCGTACAGCGAGCGGTATTCCCCCTGCGCCGTCAGCACCCGCTGTACGTAAGCGCGCGTCTGGGCGAACGGGATTTCGCCGACCGTCAGGCTCTTGCCTTCGGCGCGCGCCTTCGCCACCCATTCGTCAACGTTCGTGATGCCCGCGTTATAGGCGGCCACCGCGTACATCTCATCGCCGAAGTAGTGGTCGAGCAGATACCGCAGGTAGTAGCTCCCGTAGGCGACGTTGATCGCGGGCGTCCCGAGATCGCTGGTCGTGAAGCGATACCCGCCCGAGAGCTTGGCCAGGAACTCGGCGGTCGCTGGCTCGATCTGCATCAGGCCCTCCGCGCCGGCGGAGGAGGTGCGCGGGTCGAACTTCGTCTCGGCGTAGATCACCGCGGCGATCAGCGCCGGGTCCAGGTGCTTGGCGGCGGCCTGTTCGCGGATGATCTGTTCGTTCGAGAGCGGCAGCGCCAGCCTGCGCACGTCATGGTCGAGACCGGGACCGAACACGACCGCCAAGAGGCCGATCGCCGCCACGAGCAGGAGCACGACGCCCGAACCGCGCAGACCTCCCCCGCGCCGTCCCCGTCCGGCGCTGCGCACGCGCGAACGACCTCGCGTCCCGCCCCGCGCGCGACACGAAGTGCGAGCCGTCGCGGTACGTGCACTGGACTGAGAGGGCCCGACGCTCATCCTCCAAGAGTGTCAAGCACACCCGACAGCTGTGCCGCCAACTCCCGCTCACTGCCGTCGTTGCGCACCGTGAACGTCGCCCTGCGCGCCTTCTCCTCCTGGGAGAGCTGGCGCGCCGCGCGCGCGTCTTCGGACGCATGGCCCCTGCTCGCCGCACGCTCGCGCCGTATGTCCTCCTCGGCGATGACGGCGATCGTCGCGTCGTAGATGCCCTCGATCCCGGCCTCGAACAGCAGCGGCACCTCGACCACCGCCGCGCGCGGAGCGGGACGCCGTGCGCGCACCTCCGCCAGCCACGCGCCGACCCGCTCGCCCACCATCGGCCACAACACCCCCTCCAACCATGCGCGATCCTCCGCGTCGGCGAACGCCCGCGACGCCACCGCCGTACGGTCAACCACGCCCCCGGGAGCCACCTCCTCTCCCCAGCGCTCGATGATCGCGTCGCGCAGCCGCTCGGTCTCATACAGCTCGTGCACGACCGCGTCGCTGGACAGCACCGCCGCCCCCAGCCGCTCGAGCTCCTGAAGGGCCGTGGACTTGCCGGCGCCCATGCCGCCCGTCAGCCCGACGAACGGCACGACGGGCGCTCCTTCAGACTCCATCGCCCGGCGCCGCCCGGATCCTCGGGCGAGCCGTCAGTCCTGCGCCTGCTCGCCGGCAACCGATCGAAGATCGGCCACCAACTCCGCGCCGGCGCCGTCGCTCTCGGCGGGAGCCTCTGGCGCCTCAGACGCCTCCGCGGCCACAGGCTCCTCAGCGGCAGGCTCCTCCTCGGCGGGTGCCTCGACCGAAGGCTCCTCCACGGCAGCCTCCGCGACGGGCTCAGCCGGTGTTTCCTCCGCGACAGGCTCGACCGCAGGCTCCTCGACGACGACCTCCGCGGCAGGCTCAGCCGAAGGCTCCTCGACCGGAGGCTCCTCTTCTACGGCAACCTCCGCCACGGGCTCAGCGGGCGCCTCCTCCACGACAGCCTCCGCGACGGGCTCGACCGAAGGCTCCTCGACCGTAGCCTCCGCGGCAGGCTCAGCCGGCGCCCCCTCGGCGGCGGGCGCCTCATCGGAAGAGCTCTCGTCCGGAGACCCCTCCAGGGCAACCTCGGCGGCAGGGGCGCCGTCCTCCAGCAGGAGGTCCTGCGCATCCTCCTGTGCCGGGGCCTGCACGGCGCTCGCGGTCTCCCCCGTGGGAGCGTCGTCGGGGCGGGAGACGGGCAGGATCTGATCCTCGACCCGCTTGGCCGACAGCGACAGGCGCCGGCGCTCGGAGTCGATCTCGAGGATGCGCACGCGGATCTGATCGCCCGGATGGACGATCTCGCGCGGGCTTTCGACGTGCTGGGGGGCGAGCTCGGAGATGTGCACGAGCCCCTCGACACCGTCGAGGATCTCCACAAACGCGCCGAACGTGACGACCTTCGTGACGGTCCCGGCGAGCTCGTCGTTGACGTTGTAGGTGTCCACGATCCGCTGCCAAGGATCCTCCTGGGTCTGCTTGAGCCCCAGCGAGATGCGCTGGCGGTCGCGGTCGATGTCGAGCACCTTGACCTTGACGGTGTCGCCGATGTTGAGGATCTCGCTCGGGTGGTTGACGTGCGACCACGACAGCTCGGAGATGTGGATCAACCCGTCGATCCCGTCGAGGTCGACGAACGCGCCGAAGTCGACGATGTTCGAGATCTGCCCCTCCACGACCAGGCCCGGCTGCAGGCGGTCGAGGATCTGCTGGCGAACCTCCTTGCGCTCCTCCTCCAGCACCGCGCGGCGCGACAGCACGACGTTGTTGCGAGAGCGGTTGAGCTCGATCACCTTCGTCTCGATCTTCGTGCCCATGTACTCGTCCAGGTTCGGCACGCGCCGGATGTCCACCAGCGACGCGGGCAAAAAGCCGCGGACGCCGAGGTCGATGATGAGCCCGCCCTTGACGACCTCGATGACCGTGCCCTCGACCGGCTCGCCGGACTCCGCCGCCGTTTCGATGCGCCGCCACGCTTTCTCGAAGCGGGCGCGCTTCTTGGACATGATCAGCCGGCCGTCCTGGTCCTCCTTGGTGAGGACGATCGCGTTGACCTCCTCGCCCTGATGCACCTCGTCATGGGGATCGACCGACTTGCGGATCGACAGCTCGTTGGCGGGGATGACGCCCTCGGACTTGTAGCCGATGTTGACCAGCACCTCGTCGTTGTCGATCCGGACGACGTGGCCGGTGACGACCTCGCCCTCCTCGATGTCGCGGAACGTGGCGTCGTAGTTGGGGACGAGTTGCCCGTCGATCTCGAGCAGCAGTCCGTTGGATCCCGCGACCACGTGAGCCTCGGGATTCTCGATCAGTGTTTGCACCGGTGGAAGCCTAGCGCAGCCGTATCATTGGGGCCGATGCCAACGCGTGCGACCAAGCGCGGAGCCGCGCGCACCCCGTTGACGGCGCGCCACGACTGCGACGTGCTCGTGTGTGGCGCGTCGTTCGCCGGTCTCGCGGTGGCGCGCGAGTTGCGGGGCGCGGGCATGCGCGTGCTGACGATCGACCGCTACGAGCTGGGCGAGCGCCAGACCTCCGCGTGCGCGATGCCGACGGCATGGCTTGCGGCGATGGACCTGATGGGATCGCTGCGCCAGACGTTCGGCGAGCTCGTCGTTCACACGCGCGCACGGACCTCGCGCTGGCGGCTGCCGTGGTCGTTTTCGACGTTCGACTATCGCGCGCTGTGCGCGCTGCTCTACGACCAGGCCGACGCCGCCGAGACGCAATTGGAGACGGCCACCGTCATCGGTCGCGACGGGCTGACCGTGCACACCGACCGCGGCGATCTGACAGCGCCGTTGATCGTCAACGCGCTCGGCTGGCGGCGGGTCCTGTCGAACGCGACCGCCATCCAGCCGCCGAACGCCCCGCTGTCGCGAGGTCTCGAGGTCCACCCCGCGGGGACCGGGGAGGAGCTGGAGCTGTGGATCGACCACCGGTACGTGCGCGCCGGGTACGCCTGGAGCTTTCCCGCGCGCGACGAGGTCCGGATCGGGTCGGGCTCGTTCTGGCCGAGCCATCACGTCAAGGAGCCGACCGTCCGGCTGGCGGGCGAGAAGGGATTGCCGCCGGAGGGGTATCAGGGCAACTGGATTCCCCACCAGCTGCGACACGCCGTCGAGGACGGCGTGTTCTTCGCGGGGGACTCCGCCGGGCACTGTCTCCCCCTGACCGCCGAGGGCATCCGCACGGCGATGTACTTCGGCCTGGCGTGCGCGCGCGAGCTGCGCGCGGTGCACGAAGGGCGAATCACGCGCGAGCAGGCGCTCGCGCGATACGGCGCGTTCTCGGACGGGCACGCGCGCAAATACCGCTGGCTGCTGAACTCCCAGCGGATGCTCGGGCGCCTGACGCCCACCTACCTTCCGACCGCCCTGTCGCGCAGCCTGCAGTCGCGCAGGTTCGCCGCCTGGATCTTCGATCGCTACCTGGAGATCGCCCCTCCGTCGTTCGTGGGGGCAGGACCTCGCCGCAGACCGCCCTCGCCGCAGGTCGCGATCCCCGCGTCGATCTGAGCACCCCTCAGGCGACCCTGCGCAGTTGCGGCCTGGTCATGCTCGCCGCCTCAAGCGCCAGCCGGCTGGCCTCGAGGGCGCTGGTCAGCGAGACCTCGGCGAGCAGGCCCGGTGCCGCGACCATATCCCCGGCGAGGAACACGCCATCGCCGCGGTCCACCGCGGGACGGTCGCGCCAGGTCTTCCCGGGCATGTCCAGAGCACCCGAACGCGCGTCCATCACCTGCCGCCGGCGCCAGGTCTCACGGGCGCGCCAGTCAACCAGCGACGCATCGGTCAACCGCTCCAGCCGCAGACCCGCCTGATCGGCGTTCTCGCCCGGGCGGATCGGCATCTGCGCCTGAATCAGATCGTGCCCGGCGGGCGCGATCCCTGGATCTGAGGTGGAGTAGCGCCCGATCCAGCCCGCCTGTTCCATGTCCGAGACGATCCACGGATCGCCACGGCGGCTGCGCAGGCCGAGGTCGAGGCACACGGTGCGGCCGCTCGGCCAGTCCAGCGACTCCTCGCCCAGCAGCTGCGCCGCCTGCTCGTGCTCGGTCGCGACGATCACCAATCCTTCGGGCAGCTCATCCACGCGCCGGCCGGTTTCGACGCTCACGCCAAGCTCGCGCACCCGACGCTCGAGCGTTGCGACCAGCAGCCCCCAGCCACCGCTCGCATAGCGGACGGGGCCGGGCGGGCGGCCGAGAAACAGGCGCACCATCCGCGGCCACACGAATGCCGCCGACAGCTCGCCCGGATCGTGGTGAAACGTGTACACACCGGCGGCCGCCGACAGCAGCTCAGCCGTGCGCTCGTCGGTATGACCGGCGGCCCAGCTGCGAAAATCGAGCTCGACAGGAGCCTCGCGGCCGCGCAGGCGCAGCACCGCGGGAATCGCGCTCAGCGGCGGCGTGCGCCGCACCGCGCCCCCCCAGCGAAATCGCACGCCGCTCGCGCCGGCAAGCGCCGGTGCGACGTGCGCGGGGAGCAGGCTGCGCTCTGCAAGCCACTGCCACAGAGGTCCATCCTGGTAGAGGGCATGGGGGCCTAGATTCGCTTTGAACGGCCCATCGTTGCTGCGCGCCCGTCCACCGAGCGTCTCGTGCGCCTCCAGCAGACGCACCTTCGCTTCGCCCTCGGCACACGCGATCGCGGCCGTCAATCCGGCCAGTCCGCCGCCTACGATGGTGATCTGCCGGCTCATTCGTGGTCCTCCAGGATCGATTGCAGGATGCACGCTACGCTGCAACTGGCTCGGAGTACAGTTCCAGTTGTGCCCGACTCCTTAGTACCAGTCGCCGGCCCAGAGCTGCTCGTAAGCCTCGATCACGGGGGCGAGATCCCGCTCCACGAGCAGCTCGAGCGCTCGCTGCGGGCAGATATCCGCTCCGGGCGCCTGCCGGGCGGGGCGCGGTTGCCCTCGACACGAGGATTGGCAGCCGCGCTGGGCGTATCCCGCGGCGTGATCACCGAGGCCTATGGACAGCTTGCGGCGGAGGGCTATCTCAGCACCCGTCAGGGGGCGCCCGTGCGGGTCACCGAAGCGGTGCGCGCCTCGACCGCGCGCGCTCCCGCGCGATCGCTGCTGGGAAGCTTCGCCTACCACTTTCACTCCGGGCTGCCCGACCTCGCCGGCTTCCCCCGTGACCGCTGGCTGCGCTCCCTGCGCACCGCGCTGCGCGCGTCTCCGCATGGGGCGCTGGGATATGGCGACCCGCGCGGCGTGCCGGCGCTGCGCGAAGCGCTCGCCGACTACCTCGGGCGTGTCCGCGGCGCGGCTGCGGATCCCGAGCACATGCTGATCTGCACCGGATTCATGCAAGGCCTTTCGCTCGCCTGCCGGACGCTGCGCGACCATGGTGTGCGCTCGGTCGCCCTCGAGGATCCCGGCTGGCACACGCACAAGCTCATCGTCGAGCAGGCGGGGATGGAGGTTGTGCCGATTGAGGTTGACGCCCAGGGACTGCGCGTCGAGCAGCTGGTGGGAAGCGACGCCGATGTGGTGATCGTGACCCCAGCTCATCAGTTTCCTTCCGGAGCGGTGCTCAGCCCCGAGCGCCGGGCCATGCTGGTCGAGTGGGCCGAGAGCGGGGAGCGGCTGATCGTGGAGGACGACTTCGACGGCGAGTTGCGATATGACCGTGGGGCGGTCGGCGCGCTGCAGGGATTGGCGCCCGAGCGCGTGCTCTACTGCGGCTCGGCCAGCAAGCGTCTGGCCCCCGGCATGCGTCTCGGCTGGATGCTGATGCCATCGTGGCTGACGTGGCAGTTGATCTCGGCCAAGGCCGTCGAGGACGCCGGCTCGGAGGTCGTGGGCCAGCTCGCCCTGTGCGACTTCATCGCGCGGGGAGAGCTCGACCGGCACGTGCGGCGCATGCGCCGGATCTACCAAGCGCGGTGGAAAGCGCTGCTGCAGGCGCTCGCCCGCTGGCTGCCCGAGGCTCGGGTCGGCAGCGACCCGGCCGGGCTCTACGAGCTGGTCGAGCTGCCCGAGCCGGTGAACGAGGCCGCGCTCTTGGCGAGCGCTGGCGAGCGCGGAGTCGGCGCCGAAGGCGTCTCCTGGCACCGCTTCACCCCGGGCGGCCCCCCGGGGGTGCTGCTCGGCTACGGCAACCTGGCCGAGCCCGCGATCGAGCAGGGCATCCGGCTCCTGGGCGAGGCGTATACGGAGATCCGCAGCGAGCGCTGAGGGCGGGACGCCGCAGACTCACCGCCGCACGACCGGCACGACCACGACGATCAGCAGCGCCAGCCCGCCGATGCGTGAGGCGTCGATGTGCTGCTTGGCGATACCGGAGCAAGCCGAGTCGATCGACCACGACCGCGATTCGCGAGCTGGCCGGTGACGACGATCGCGGCCGGGCTCGAGAGGGGCTCACTTCGCTTCCAGCCAGTTGGCGCCGACGCCGATCTCCACGGCCATCGCCGGCTCGAGCTCCCACACGCCGCACATCTCGCGCTCGATCAGCGCACGCGCGTCGGCGGCCTCCGAAGGCGGCCCCTCGAACAGGAGCTCATCGTGGATCGTGAGGATCAGCCGTGTCTGTGACCCCCCGCCCGCGAGGGCAGTGTGGCAGCGAACCATCGCGAGCTTGATGATGTCCGCGGCCGTGCCCTGGATGACGGTGTTGACGGCGAGGCGCTCGCCGAGGGTGCGCACCTGGTAGTTGCGGGCGCGCAGCTCGGGGATCTGACGGCGCCGGCCCCACAGGGTCTTCACGTAGCCCGCTTCCTTGGCCTGCTCGATCGTGTCGGTGATGAACTGAGCCACCTGCGGAAAGCGGTTCAGGTAGGCGTCGATGAACTCCTTGGCCTCCTCGCGCGGGATGTTCAACCGGTCGGCGAGGCCGTAGTCGGAGAGGCCGTAGACGATGCCGTAGTTGATCATCTTCGACTTGGAGCGCATCCCCGGGTCGATGTCCTCGGGGGCGACACCGAAGACCTGCGAGGCGGTCGCGGTGTGGACGTCTTCACCGTGGCGAAATATCTCCTTCAAAGCGGAATCGTCAGCGGCGTGGGCGAGCACGCGCAGCTCGATCTGGGAGTAGTCCGCGGAGATCAGCACCCCACCGGGCGCGGCCTCGAAGCAGCCGCGGATCTCGCGCCCGAGCTCGGTGCGGATCGGGACGTTCTGCATGTTCGGGTTGGTGCTCGACAGGCGTCCGGTCTGGGCGACGGTCTGCAGGAACGTGGTGTGGATGCGCGACTGCTCGTCGACGAGCTGGGGAAGCACGTCGAAGTAGGTCTTGATCAGCGTGCTCAGCTCACGCCAGCGCTCGATCCGCGGCACGATCGCATGCTCGGAGCGAATCGCCTGCAACACGCGCGCGTCGGTGGAATACCCGGTCTTGCCGCGGCGCTTGCGCGAGAGACCGAGCTTCTCGAACAGGATCTCCCCGAGCTGCGCGGGTGAGGCGATCAGAAACTCCTCGCCGGCGAGGGCGAATATTTCTCCTTCGAGCTCGAGCGTCTCCTCGCGCACCCGCCCTGTGATCTCCGCCAGGCGCTCGATGTTCAGACGCACACCGATCACCTCCATCGCGCGCAATACGGACACGAGCGGCAGCTCGATCTCCGCCATCACCCGGCCCAAGCTGCGCTCTGCGATCTGCTCGCGCTGCCAGGCGGCGAGCGCACCCAGCAGCGCCACGTCGCCCGCAACGGCATCGTCGGCGTCACAGAGCAGTCCGCGCTCCTCGCAGAGCTCGGCGAACGGATAGCCGCGCCGGGCGGGCTCCAGCAGGTAGGCGCCGAGCAGCGTGTCGTGCACGAGCATGCCTGGAACGATGCGCAGCGCTTTGGCGTCGTGCACGATCAGTGGCCGCCCTGCGCACGCGGCGACGATCTCCTCGGGGCCGGCGCAATCGCCGGCGAGCACCTCCACGGCAGGATTCGACTTTCCACTCGCGGAGTCCAAGCCAGCGGGCGCAACCGCAAAACGCCACGGCGATCCCTCGACGAACAGCGCGCCCTCGGGCGCCTGCATCTCGCGCACGGCCACGCACAGCGCATCCCCCGCGGCAAACCCGGCGATGTCCGTAGGCGCTCCCGAGCGAACCCGCGCACGCAGCCTGACCTCGGCCGCGGGACTGGCCAGAGCGCCCGGGGCGAGCTCCTCCTCGCCGAGCGCCTCCTCCAGGCGCCGGAGCGGATCGCGCAGCTCATACCGGCGAAAGAACTCGCGCACGCGCGAGCGATCGGGCTCGCGCGTGACCTCGGCGTCGAGATCGAGGTCGAGGTCGAGATCGCGCTGGACGGTCGCCAGGCGCTTGGAGACCCGCGCATCCTCGCCGTGATCGATCAGGTTCTGTTTGCGCTTGGCCCCGCCGATGTCGCCGATGTGCCCGAGCACGTCCTCCAGCGACCCGTAGGTCTGGATCAGCTCCGAAGCGGTCTTATCGCCGATGCCAGGTACGCCGGGGATGTTGTCGGAGGTGTCGCCCTTCAGGCCGTAGAAGTCGGGAATCAGCTCGGGCGGGATGCCGTAGCGGTCGAGCACGGCCTGGCGGTCATAGATCTTCGTGTCGGTGATCCCGCGCGTGGTCGCCATCACCGCGACGAGACCGTCGGGGTCGATCAACTGGAACACGTCGCGGTCGCCGGTGACGATCATCACTCCCAGCCCCGCCGCACGAGCGCGCTCGGCGAGCGAGGCGATCACATCGTCGGCCTCGTACCCGTCGAGTGAGACATTGCGATATCCGAACGCCTCGACGAGCGGTTCCATCGCCGGCCACTGCATCTTCAGCAAGTCCGGGCGCGAACGGCGCGTGGCCTTGTAGTCGGCGAACAGCTCCGTGCGCCCGGACGTGCCCGCGTCCCAGGCGACGACCGTGGGGCACACGCCGTACTCGGTGACGATCTTGACGAGCATCGAGGCGAACCCGAAGATCGCGTTCGTGGGCTCTCCGGTCGAGGTGGCGATCGACTCGGGCAGCGCGTAGAACGCCCGGTAGACGAGACTGGGACCGTCGATCAGGAACAGGCGCCGCCCGGCGCTCCGTGCCTGCGCGCTCGTCGCCGGAGAGCCGCTCGCCTGCGCTGTCGCCTTCGTGGCCATGCACCGACCACTCTACGAGGACCTTCACATAGGGCGTATCTCGATAGGCCCTAAGATGCCTGGCCGCTGTCCGACTTGGGCCGGCGTTCGCATCGGAGTCAGACCGCTGCCGTGCCAGGCCGCCGTCGCCGTCGTGCAAAGCTGCATAAGACTGACGCAGGGCCGCAACTCAAACCGGGAGAGCCCCCAGTGACAAGCATCACCCCGAGTGCCCAGTACCGACTGAATGTGCGCGTGGAGATCGACGACAGCCCCGGCCTGCTCGGGCAGGTGACCGGCGCGATCGGGCAGGCGGGCGGGATGGTCGCGGCGGTGGATCCGGTGGAGATCGAGTCCGGGCACAGCCTGCGCGACATCGTGGTGGACGCGGTCGGGCCCGAGCACTGGGAGACGATCGTCGCGGCGATCGACGCGATCGA
This sequence comes from uncultured Solirubrobacterales bacterium, assembly GCA_963767255.1. Lineage (GTDB taxonomy): Bacteria > Actinomycetota > Thermoleophilia > Solirubrobacterales > Solirubrobacteraceae > Palsa-744. The sequence continues at coordinate 41,458 of CAVYDM010000020.1, forward strand.
GGGCGCACGGGTGATCGACCGGATCGATCGCACGTTTCAGCTGCACATCGGGGGCAAGATCGAGCAGCACAACAAGCACCCGCTGAAGACGCGAGACGACCTGTCGATGGCCTACACACCGGGCGTGGCGCGGGTGTGCCTGGCGATCGCCGAGGACGAAGACAAGGCGTTCCAGTACACGATCAAGCGCAACACGGTCGCGGTCGTCTCCGACGGCACGGCGGTGCTGGGGCTCGGGGACATCGGCCCGCGCGCGGCGATGCCGGTGATGGAGGGCAAGTGCTGCCTGTTCAAGGAGTTCGCGGACGTGGACGCGTTCCCGATCTGCCTGGACACCAAGGACGCGAGCGAGATCGTCGAGACCGTCAAGCGGATCGCGCCCGCGTTCGGGGGGATCAACCTGGAGGACATCTCCGCGCCGAGGTGTTTTGAGATCGAGGAGCGTCTGCGAGCGGAGCTCGACATCCCGATCTTCCACGACGACCAGCACGGCACGGCTGTGGTCGTGATGGCCGCGCTGCTGAACGCGCTCAAGCTGACGGGCAAGCCGATCGAGGGGCTGGGTGTGCTGATCATCGGACTCGGCGCGGCGGGGCTCGCGGTGACGAGGATCCTGCTGGAGGCCGGCGTCGGCCAGATCGTGGGGGCCGATTCGCGCGGCGCGCTGCACGTGCGGCGCGCGGACTACCTGGACGGGACGATGAACTCGCAGAAGCGCTGGTTCGCAGAGGCGACGAACCCCGAGTGCCGGGATGGGTCGCCCGCCGATGTGATCGACGGCACGGACCTGGTGATCGGGCTCTCCGGCGCGCGGGCGCTGCCGGCACAGGCGCTGGGGCGGATGAACGACGATGCGATGGTGTTCGCGATGGCCAACCCCAACCCGGAGGTCGTCCCCGAGGAGGCGGCGCCATATGTGCGGATCATGGCGACGGGCCGCTCGGACTATCCCAATCAGATCAACAACGTGCTGGCCTTCCCGGGGATATTCAGGGGCGCGCTGGACGTGCGCGCTGCAGCGATCACCGATCCGATGAAGATGGCGGCGGCACGGGCGATCGCGGAGATCGTGAGCGACGATGAGCTGCGCGAGGACTACATCATCCCGTCGGTGTTCAACCGTGACGTCGCACCCGCGGTGGCGGCGGCGGTCGCCAACGAGGCGCGCGCAAGCGGAATGGCCGCGGCCGCGGGCAACGAGGTCGGGTTCGCACAGGGCGACACGCAGACGGGGACCTATCCGGCAGTCGTGCCGGCGGGAGACGGAGGGACGTAGGCGATGCCCCCGTCGCGCGTGACCGTCACGGGAGCGACCGGGCTGATCGGGTCGGGACTCATCGCCGCCCTGTCCGATCGCGGCGATGAGGTGACGGTGCTCTCGCGCGACCCCGACCGGGCGCGCGCCGCACTGGGCGCGGGAGTCCAGGCTCTGCGCTGGGATCCGCTGTCAGAACCTGCGCCCGCGGAGGCGCTCGCCGGGCGCGATGCGATCGTGCATCTCGCGGGCGCGCCGGTGGCGCAGCGCTGGAGCGAGCAGGCCAAGCGCGCGATCCGCGACAGTCGTGTCGTGGGGACGCGCAACCTCGTGCGGGGACTACGCGAGCTCGACGGGGGCCGGGCGGGCGAGGCGAGCGGGCAGGGCGCGGATCGTCCGGATGTGCTGGTGAGCAGCTCGGCGATCGGCTACTACGGCCCGCACGGCCCCGAGCCGATCGACGAGGAGGCGCCGGCGGGCGGCGACTTCCTGGCGGAGGTGTGTGCGGCCTGGGAGGCCGGGGCGCGGGCCGTGGGCGAGCTTTCGATGCGCGCGGTGCAGGTGCGCACGGGCGTCGTGCTCGACCCCTCGGGCGGGGCGCTGGCGAAGATGCTGCCGCCGTTTCGGTTGGGCGTCGGCGGTCCGGTCGCGGGCGGAGGCCAGTACGTGGCGTGGATCCATCGCGACGATCTCATCGGGATCATCCTCGCCGCCCTCGATGACGAGCGCTGGTCCGGGCCGGTCAACGCGACGGCGCCCGAGCCGGTGACCAACCGGGAGCTATCCCACGCGCTCGGGCGCGCGCTGCATCGCCCGTCGCTGCTGCCGGTGCCGGGGCTGGCGTTGAGGGCGCTCTACGGGGAGATGGCGGAGATCGTCACGACGGGTGTGCGCGCGGTGCCCGCCAAGGCGCTGGTGCTCGGCTATGAGTTCGCGCACCCCCATCTGGACGAGGCGCTGCAAGCGGCGCTCAGCTGAGCTTGCAGTCGAATCGCCCCACGGTCAGGGCCGGGCTGTGAGCGTACGGCTCAACCCGCTGTCGGCGGGCGCCCCAGCCCCACATTCAGCACCCGCCAGAAAACGGGCGCTCCCCCGGACACGCGGTCAACGCCGTAACTCGACAGCGTGGTTTCGCCCTCGGGTTCGATCGCGTAGCGGCCGATCACCGAGTCGTGTTCGCCTGCGGCGAACAGCGCGTCGATGACCGCCTGGCGGTCGTTGCCGCGCTTCCCGGCCCGCCTGATCGCCTGCAGGGTGTCGTGCATCGCCTCATACCCGAACAGGGCATAGGCTTCGGGCTGTTCGTGAAACTGCCTGCGATAGCCGTCCAGCACTCCCCGCGCCGAGGCGGGGTAGTAGCTCACGGGCAGCACGGGCGTGGTGAGCAGCGTCCGGGCATCCGCTCCGGCGCCCACTTCCGCGGTGAACGTGGCGTTGACCATCGTGCTCGACCCGAGCAGCCACAGATGCGGATCGGCGCTGTACAGCTGCTTCCACAGCGCGACCGCTCCTTCCTCGGTGCCCCCGGCGAAGAACACGGCTTCCGCGCCCGATTCGGCGACCTTGGCCGCCTCGCCCGTGAAGCTGGTGGTCGCGGTCGTGTCGAGGCTGTCGTGCGCGACCACGGCGATCCCCGCCTCTTCGGCGTACATGACGACGATCTGCGCGAGCGGCAGCTCGAACGGATCCTGGTCGTCGAGCACGTATAGCTTCTTTACGCCGAGATCCTCCATCAGCCTGACCTGTGCCTGCGCCTGCTTGGGATCGCCCGGCTGCAGCCGGGCGAAGTTGCGTTTGCCGGTCAGATAGAACCGTTCGGGCTCATCCTGGCCGGCGTCCAGCGAGGAGGTCAGTCCCACATACGGGCTGGCGGGGCTGATCTGCAGAATGCCCGCCGCGTTGATCAGCGGCAGCGAGATGGCCGTGGCCGCGGAGTTGTAGTCGCCGAGGTAGGCGATCGTGCTGGGATCGTCGGCGGCCGTCTTGGCGTCTGCCGCGGTCACGCTCGGGCTCCACTGGCCGTTCGACGGGTTGGAGTCGTCCTGCGAGTCATAGCTGACCTCGTACGGCCCGACGTGGCCGCCGGCGTCGTGCAGGGCGAGCTTCTCGCCGTTGACGATCTGCTGGGAGATGGCCGCGGACGGACCCTGCAGCGGCAGGCTGGAGTAGACGGTCAGCTGGTCGTTCGACAGCGTGTCCGCGGGCCCGGAGACGCTCCCGCAGCCGGCCGCGACGCCGGTCAGCGCCACCGCGGTTACCAGGGCGCTCGCCGCTTGGCAGACCCGCCGCGCCCGCACGGGCGCTCAGCTGCGACGGCCGGGCAGGTAGCCGGAGACGATCCTCAGCGTCGCGCCGACGACGATGATCGCGGTGGCCAGCATGAACGCGTCGAAGCCCTTGGCTCCGAGAGCCCAGAGCACGATCCAGACGACCAGGCCGGCGGATACGGTGAGCACGAATCCCATGTTGCGCGCATCCTATCGGAGGCACGCGCGAATGGGCGCTGCTGCTCGTGGCCGCCGAGCGGCCATGCGCGGCCCGTCACCGTGCCAGGCCGGCCGCGAGCTCCCCCACGACCGCGCCGACCGCGCCGGCGGGGTCCTCGGGCGCGTCGGCGGCGGCGCGCACCAGCCGCGTGCCCACGATCACACCGTCCGCGCCCGCATCGGCTGCCATGCGCGCCTGCTCGGGCGTGCCGATCCCGAAGCCGAGCGCAACCGGGACCTCTGTGCTCGCCTTCGCCTTGGCGACGATCTCACCGTAACGCTCAGACAGCGATGCGGCACGCTCCCCGGTGATGCCGACGACAGAGACCGCGTACAGGAACCCTCGCGCCCGTGCCCCGATCGCCGCCATCCGCTCGGGCGTGGTCGTGGGCGCCACCAGCGCCACCAGCGCCAGTCCGTTCGCGTCGCACGCGGCCCGGATCTCGGCCGACTCCTCCAGCGGCAGGTCCGGCACGATCAGCCCGCACGCGCCCGACTGCGCCAACCGCTGAGCAAACGCGCCTGCGCCCGGCGCCAAGACCATGTTCGCGTAACACATCAGCACCACCGGCACGCTTCCCGCCAGCCCGCGCGCCACCTCCAGCACACCGGCCACGTTCGCCCCAGCCGCGAGCGCCTGGGTGCCCGCCTCGTGAATCACCGGGCCGTCTGCGAGCGGGTCGGAGTAGGGCATGCCCAGCTCCAGCAGGTCCGCGCCCGCGCTCACGCACGCTTGGCCGATGCGCAGGGACTCGGCCAGCGTCGGATAGCCGCCCATCAGGTATGGCATCAGCGCCGCCCGGCGACCGTGCTCGGAGAAAGCCCGTGCGATGCGCTGCACGCCCGCCGGCACGGGCTCAGCCGCCGAATCCACCGCGTCGCGACGCGAAGGCTCGGTGATCGCGAAGTCGCTCATGTCAGCGCCAGAACCTCCGCCAGATCCTTGTCTCCACGCCCGGACAGACACACGAGGTCCAGCTCGCCCTCCCGCTGCGCGAGCACCCACGCCAGCGCGTGGGCGGACTCGAGCGCCGGGATGATCCCCTCCAGGCGCGTGAGCACACGGAATGCCGCAAGCGCTTCATCGTCAGTCACAGCCACGTAGCGCGCGCGTCCGCAGTCACGCAGGAACGCGTGCTGCGGGCCAGCGCCCGGGTAGTCCAGACCGGCGGACACCGAGTGCGCCTGCACGACCTGGCCCTCCTCGTCCTGCATGATCGCCGAGCGCGATCCGTGCAGTACCCCTGGACGCCCGGCGACCGTCAGCGGCGCACCATGGCGAGGCGTGTCGATGCCCTCTCCACCGGCCTCCACTCCGATCAGCGGCACCTGCTCGTCTCCGAGGAAGGCCGTGAACATCCCGATCGAGTTGGATCCTCCGCCGACGCACGCGATCACCCGCGCCGGCAGCCTTCCCTCGCGCTCGAGGATCTGGGCGCGCGCCTCATCTCCGATAACCCGCTGCAGGTCGCGCACCAGCGCCGGATAGGGAGCCGGACCGACGGCGGAGCCGATCACGTAGTGCGTGTCTGCCACGTTCTCCACCCAGTCACGGATCGCGGCCGAGGTCGCCTCCTTGAGTGTTTTCGCACCCGCGTCCACCGCTGTGACGCTCGCCCCCAGCAGTTGCATGCGCTGCACGTTCGGATGCTGGCGGCGCGTGTCCTCCGCGCCCATGTAGATGACGCACTGCAGGTCCAGCAGCGCGCACACCGTCGCGGTCGCCACCCCGTGCTGGCCGGCGCCCGTCTCGGCGATGATCCGCCGCTTGCCCATCCGCTTGGCCAGCAGCGCCTGGCCGAGCGCGTTGTTGAGCTTGTGCGAGCCGGTGTGGTTGAGGTCCTCGCGCTTGAGGTACACCGTGTGCCCCACGTGCTCGGAGAGCCTGCCCGCGCGATACAGCGGCGTCGGGCGCCCGACGAAGTCCCGCAACAGCCCATCCAGCTCGGAGCGATAGGCCGGGTCCTCGCGCGCCGCGAGCCACGCCTGCTCCAGCTCGGCGAGCGCCGGCATCAACGTCTCGGGCACATACTGGCCGCCGTACTCCCCGAAGCGGTGCTCGATCCGCGGGCCGGTCGCGCTCACGCCGGGGCGCCTTCGATCGAGGCGCCCGGCGCCTCAGCGGTCTCGGCTGCCGGCAGCCGGTCGGGTTGCACCCGGTCGGCCGATCTGCTCACGGCATCGAAGAACGCGCGCAGCTTCGCCTCGTCCTTGTGTCCGGGTGAGCGCTCGGTGCCGCTGGCGCTGTCCACCGCGTATGGACGCACCCGCTCGAGGGCCTGCGCCACGTTGCCAGCGTGCAGTCCTCCGCTGAGGATCAGCGGCGTCTTGCAGCGCCGGCCGGCGAGCAGAGTCCAGTCGAACGTCTCCCCCGTCCCTCCGCGCAGCGTTTGCTTCTCAGGCGCCTGCGCGCGCGCATCGAGCAGGTGGAAGTCCACGTGGTAGCGCTCCAGATCGCGCACGTCGCCAGGGCCGGACACCTGAGCCGCCTTGATCATTCGCGCGCCGGTCCTGCGCTGAACCTCGCCACAGAAGGCCGGGCCCTCGTCGCCGTGCAGCTGCACCAGCGTCAGCCCCAGATCCTCGCTGATCCGCACCACCCGCTCCAGGGGATCGTTGACGAACACCCCGCACAGCTCGACCCTCCGGTGCAGCGCCGCCGCGATGCGCTGCGCCTGCTCGATCGAGCAGGCGCGTGGACTGCCCTCGTAGAAGACCATGCCGATCGCCCATGCGCCCAGCTCGACCGCCAGCTCGGCATCGGCCAAGCTGGTTATCCCGCAGATCTTCACCTTCGGGGACGTCTCAGACATGCCCCAACGGTAGCGGGGCTACGGCGTCTAGCCCTGGGGCGTGTTCGGGTTGGGCACCGAGTTGGGACGTTCGCCGAGCGTCGCCGACACGGTCTTGTGTTCCCAGCCGCCTTTCCCGTTCGCCCGCAGCAGACCGATCGTGATCGTGTCGCCCGGCTTCTCCGCCTGGATGTAGTTGGCGAGATCTTCGGAGCTCGCCACCGCTTTGCCGTTCACCGAGACGATGATGTCGCCGCCGACCGCGATCTGGCCGTTTTCAGTCGTGGTCGAACCGCCGTGAATGCCAGCCTTTTCAGCGGCCGTGCCTTTCTGCACGGTCTGTACGAGCGCCCCGCTCTTCACCGGCAGGTTCAGAGCCGACAGCGAGCCGTCGATCGTCAGCGAGGTCAAGCCGAGATAGGCGCCGCGCACCGTTCCGCCCTTCTCCAGCTGGGGGAGCTCAGACTTGGCGGTGTTGATCGGCACGGCGAACCCGATGCCGACGCTGCCGTCATTCCCCGAGCCGCCGGTCTCGATCTGGGAGTTGATGCCGATCACTTCCCCCGCCTCGTTGAGCAGCGGGCCGCCGGAGTTGCCCGGGTTGATCGGGGCGTCCGTCTGCAGGACATCGTCGATCGTGAATCCGTTCGGCGCCGTGATTTCACGGTGCAGCGCGGAGATGACGCCGGTCGTGAGCGTCCGTTCGAGATCGAACGGGTTGCCGATCGCCAGCACCGGATCGCCCACCTGGGCCGCGCTCGAGTCTCCGAGCGTGAGCGGATGCAGGGTCAGTCCGTCGGTCGGGATGCGCAGCACCGCAAGATCGTCGGAGGGGTCCTGGCCGACCACCTTGGCTTCGACGTTCTGGCCTTTTTCGAAGCTCACCTGGACCTTCACCGCATTCTCGATCACGTGGTAGTTCGTAAGGATCGTGCCGTTCGCATTGATCACGATCCCGGAGCCGGTGGCCTCGCCCCTCTGCGCTTCGCCGCCTTCGCCGAACAGGTTGAACGGCGAGGAGGATTCGCCCTTCTCCACGACGGTCGAGGTCACGAACGCCACGCCCGGGGCGTCACGCACGTAGATGTCGTGAGGCGTCAGCCCCGTGCTCGTCTGCGAGGCGTTCGACGGCGCGATCGGCGCGGCCGGCTGGACCGTGGTGACGGTCTTCGTCGAGGAGCCCAGCCCGCCGGTCGCCGCGATCACGGCGACGACGACAGCGCCGCCGAGGAGGGCAGAGATGAAGGGAATGGCGAATGTACGTTTCATCGTGGTCGGTGTCGAGATCGGTGGTCGTTCAACGCGATTGCCAAGACAGGTTCAGCTCACAGTGGATCGACGCACAGGATGGTCGGCGGCCATGAAGGCCATCTAAAGCGAAACATCCGCTTGGTTAAACCTCAACGCACCGCCGTACCCGAATCTGTGACCGGCGCAGGATAGGCTCTCAGGGCGCGCAATGCCTCCTCGGGATCGGGGGCGCGCATCAGCGACTCCCCCACGAGCGCCGCCGCCACGCCCGCCTGCGCCAGGCGCGCGAGCTGCGCCCCATCGGCGATCCCCGACTCCGAGACGACCGTCACCCTCGCCGGGACGTCTCCCAGCAGCGCGAACGTCCGCTCCACGTCCACGCTGAAGTCGCGCAGGTCGCGATTGTTGATCCCGACCAGGTCGGCCCCGGCGTCGAGCGCCAGTCCCAGCTCGGCGGAGTCGTGCACCTCGACGAGCGCGTCCAGGCCCAGTCCCCGCGCGAGCTCGCACAGGGAGCGAAGCTCGGAGGCGACCAGCGCCGCGACGATCAGCAGCACGGCGTCCGCCCCGGCGAGTCGCGCCTCATACAGCTGGTAGGGATCGACGATGAAGTCCTTGCGCAGCACCGGCAGCCCGCAGGCGGCACGCGCGATGCCCAGATCCTCAAGCGAGCCCTCGAAGCTGGGACCCTCGGTCAGCACCGACAGCGCGTCCGCGCCGCCGCGCTCGTACGCGCGCACGATCTCCGCGATGTCCGCGTCTTCGCGCAGCCTGCCGGCCGAGGGCGAGCGCCGCTTGAACTCGGCGATCACGCCGATCTCGGGCCGGCTCAGCGCGTCGCGAAAGCTTCGATCCCCAGCACCGGCCGCGAGCGCGCGAGCGCGCAGCTCGGCTTCCGGGCGCTCGCGCTTGCGCCGCTCGAGCGTCACGCGCGTGTCCGCGAGGATGCGCTGCAGCACGGTCATCGCGCCGCCGCCTCCGCGGGCGCGGGCGCGTGTGCGTGGCTGGCCTGTATGAACCGCTCCAATGCCGCGGACGCCTGTCCGCCCACAAGCGCCTCGCGTGCGGCTGTGACTCCGTCCGCGATCGACTCGGCGCCCCCCGCCGTGTAGATCGCCGCGCCGGCGTTGATCACCGCCAGCTCGGTCACCGCCCCCGACTCGCCCGCGAATATCGCCCGCGTGATCGCCGCGTTCTCCCGTGGGCTGCCACCCGCGAGCGCCTGCCCGTCGCCGGCGGCCTCGTAGGACTCGACGCCGACGTCGCCCGGCGCGAGCGTATATCGGGTCAGCTCCTCGCCGCTCACCTCGATCACGTGGGTCGCCGCGCCGATCGAGATCTCATCGAAACCGTCCTCGCTGCAGACGACCAGCGCACGATCGACGCCCAGTCGCGCGAGCGCGCCCGCGATCGTCTCCAGATAGGCCGGATCGGAGACGCCGACGAGCTGCCGGCGCGCGCCGGCCGGGTTGGTGAGGGGTCCGAGAAAGTTGAAGATCGTGCGCACCGCAAGCTCGCGTCTGACGGGCACGACGAACCGTGTCGCCTGGTGATGGGCGGGAGCGAACATGAACCCGAACCCCGCCTCGGCGATGCAGGCCGCGACACCGTCCGGCGCCAGGTCGATGCGCGCGCCCAGCGCCTCCAGCAGATCGGCCGACCCCGAGCGGCTGGTGGCGGAGCGATTGCCGTGCTTGGCCACCGCGCACCCGGCGCCCGCGGCGATCAGGGCCGCCGTCGTGGATACGTTGAACGTGCTGGCGCCCCCGCCCGTGCCGGCCGTGTCGAGCAGATCCGTGCGCTCGACGGGGACGTGCGCTGCCAGCGCGCGCATCGTGCGCGCCAGCCCCGTGAGCTCGTCAACCGTCTCGCCCTTGGTGCGCAGCGCGATCAGAAACCCGGCGATCTGCGTCTCGGACGCCTCGCCGTGCATGATCTGATCGAGCACCTCCGCGGTCTCGTCCGCGCTCAGGTCGCGGCCCCCTGCGAGCGAGTCGATTGCACGGGTCAGGATCGCGTTGGGCATATGCGGTTATGGACGTGGGTGTGGGTGTGGATGTGGATCAGGGAGAGCCAACGAGAGCGAAGCTGAGTCGGTGACGACCTGCGGATCCCGCCAGCGCTCGTGAATGTGAGTGTAATCAGCTGCCTGCGTGCGTCCGAGCTTCTGTCTCCATCTCGAGTCCATATCCATCCAAGAAGTTCCCCAACAGCTCCCTGCCCTGCTCGGTCAGGACCGACTCGGGGTGAAATTGCACGCCCTCGGCCGGCAGCTCGCGATGGCGCAGGCCCATCAGCACGCCACCGCCACGCGCGGACTCTTCCAGGCAGTCGGGCAGCTGCGAGTCGACCACGAGCGAGTGGTAGCGCCCGACCGTCAGCGGGCACGACAGGCCGGTGAAGATGGTGCGGCCGTCGTGCTCGATCGTCGTCGCCTTGCCGTGCACGGGAGGGTTCAACGTAACCCGGCCGCCGAACGCTTGCGCGAGCGCCTGGTGGCCCAGGCACACACCGAGCGTCGGCACCCCCGCTTCGGGCATCCGCCTGGCGACCTGCAGCGTTATGCCCGCGTCATCGGGCGTACACGGACCGGGCGAGATCACACACCGCGCATACCCCTCCGCCAGCAGCTCGTCAACGCTCGCGCGATCGTTGCGCACCACGCGCACGTCCGCACCGAGCTCACCGAGATACTGAACGAGGTTGTACGTGAACGAGTCGTAGTTGTCGATCACCAGCACCTTCATCGCCACGCCACTCCCTATGGCCATTCTGGCTGGGCTACTGCCAGCTCGATTGCCTGCAGCACCGCCCGGGCCTTGGCTTCGGACTCCGCCAGCTCATATGCCGGCTTGGCGTCGGCGACGGTGCCGCCACCCGCCTGGATGTGCGCGTGGCCGTCCTTGACGACAACCGTGCGGATGTGGATGCACGTGTCCATGTCGCCCGCGTACGAGAGATACCCGATCGCGCCGCCGTACCCGCCGCGCTTGATCGGCTCGAGCTCGTCGATGATCTGCATCGCCCGCACCTTCGGCGCGCCCGACAGGGTGCCGGCCGGCAAGACCGAGCGCAGAGCGTCCATCGCGCTGACCCCGTCCCGCAACAGGCCCGTGACCGAGGAGACGATGTGCATCACGTGCGAGTACGTCTCGACCGCCATGAACGTCTCCACCTCGACGGTCCCCGGCTCGCACACCCGGCCGAGGTCGTTGCGGCCGAGATCGACGAGCATCACATGCTCGGCGCGCTCCTTCTCGTCTCCGAGCAGCTCCTCGGCGATCTGCTCGTCCTCGGCGACGTTCGCCCCCCTCGGACGGGTGCCCGCGATCGGCCTGGTGCTCACCCGCGAGCGGCCGCCCGGCCGACCGGCCGAGCTGACCGTCAGCAGCGGCTCGGGGCTGGCGCCGGCGATCTGGAAGTCGCCGAAGTCCAGGTAGTACATGTACGGGCTCGGGTTCACCGCGCGCAGGCCCCGGTAGATGGAGAAGGCCTGCACCGGCGCCGGCGCAGACCAGCGCTGGGAGGGCACGACCTGGAAGGCGTCGCCGGCGTAGATGTACTCGATGATCCGCTCCACCATGCCTTCGAACTGGGCGCCGGACATGTTCGACTGAAACTCCGGCATCTTGCGCTCGGCGCTGACGCCGGACGCGGCGCCGGGCTCGCCGCCGGAGGCGGCCGGCGGGACGGGGCCGGCCAGCGCGCAGCGGATCTCACCGATCGTGCGCGCCGCCTTCGCGCGCGCGAGCTCGGAATCGGGCTCGGCCTGCAGGTCGGCGTTGGCGAGGATCGTGATCGTGTGCTTGAGATGGTCGAACGCGACCAGGGCGTCGGAGAGCATCAGCGCCATGTCGGGCAGCCCCAGCGGATCTGGCCCCGGCTCGCCCAGCGGCTCCACCGTGCGAACGAGGTCATAGCCGAAGTAACCGACCGCGCCGCCGGTGAACGGCGGAGCGTCCTCGGGCATCGGCGCCTGGCGATAGCGGGCTACGTGCTCGGCCGCGATCGCGTACGGATCGCCGCCGTCGGGGAGCGACCAGCGCAGGACCGAGCGCGGGCGCACGCCGATGAACGACCAGCGCCCGACGCGCTGACCCTGGTCGGCGGACTCCAGCAGGAACGCGGGCTCTGAGGGCGCGAGCGCGCGCAGCTTCAGAAACGCCGACACGGGCGTCTCGCAGTCGGCGATGAAGCTCTCGCAGACCGGGATCAGGTTGGGAGCCGAAGTCTCAGCGACGGCGGCCATCGAGCACCCGCTCGGCGTCGGCGAGCTCCCGTTCACGGCCGTGCACGAGCACCAGCAGGTGATAGAGCAGATCGGCGGCCTCTTCGTCTACGCGCTCTTGGGACTCCTCGCGCGCGGCGCGCGTGACCTCCTCGGCCTCCTCGCGCACCTTGGCGCCGGCCAGCGCCGGATCGTCGAGCAGGGTGACGGTATAGGAGCCCTCGGGGCGTTGCACCGCGCGTGCGCGCAACGTCCGCTCCAGCGCCGGCAGCACCTCGTGCGGCGCGGCCGGATCGAGCTCGCCCCGGTGAAAGCATGAGCGCTCGCCGGTGTGGCAGGCGGGACCGGCGGGCTCCACGAGCGCCAGCAGCGTGTCGCCGTCGCAGTCGATGCGCAGCGCGCGAACCGCCTGGACGTTGCCGCTGCTTTCGCCCTTGTGCCACGCTCGTTCGCGCGAGCGGCTGTACAGGTGCAGCTCGCCGCTCGCGCGCGTGCGTGCGAATGCCTCGGCGTTCATGTAGGCGAGCATCAGCACCTCGCCCGTGCGCCAGTCCTGCACGACACACGGCACGAGTCCGCGCTCGTCGTAGACGAGCAGCTCCTCGATCTGGCTGGGTGCGGGTGTGGTGGACATCTGTGGAATTGTAGGTCCCATGGCCCCCGCACCATCGATGCTGCAGCGCAGGCTCCTGGTTGTCACCGGCAAGGGTGGCGTGGGCAAGACCACGATCGCCGCCGCCCTGGGGCTCGAGGCGGCCGGGCGCGGCCTGCGCACGATCGTGGTCGAGCTGGGAGACCAGCGCCGGCTGCCCGGGCTGTTCGCAGACGCCGCGTCCCGCGCGGATGGACGCGCGGGCGCAGATTCCACGGATGCGGGCGCGGGCGCCGACTCCACGCAGGCTGGCGCGGGCGAGGGCGCGGGAGCGGGCGAGGAGACCGCGCTCGCGAAGAACCTGTGGAGCGTCACGATCGATCCCGACAAGGCTCTGCTTCAGTGGCTGCAGACGCTCGGCGGACGGGTGCCCGGGCGCGTGCTCGCGAGCAGCGGGACGTTCCAGTACTTCGCCGCCGCCGCCCCCGGCGCGCAAGAGCTGGTGAGCATGGTCAAGATCTGGGAGCTGACCCGTGCAGATCGCTGGCGCAGGCGCGCCCAGCGGTATGACCTGGTCGTGCTCGACGCGCCCGCCACCGGACACGCGCTGGGCCTGCTGCACTCGCCGCACACGTTCGGCGCGATCGCCCGCGTGGGTCCGATCTTCGGTCAGGCCGAGCGGGTGCGCGAGCTGCTGGAGGATCCCGCCCAGACCGGCTATCTCGCCGTGACCCAGCCGACGGAGATGGCGGTCGGGGAGACGCTGGACCTGCAGTCCGGGCTACGCTCGCAGCTCGGGTGCGAGTGCGACGGCGCGATCGTCAACGCGACGCTGCCGAGCAGGTTCGACGGACGGGAGATGGCACAGATCGCACGCTTGAACGCTCGCAGCGCGATCAAGCGCTCAGCCGCGCTGGCCGCGCGCGCCGTGCACGAGCGGGCGCGGATCCAGCACAACCAGATCGCGCGCCTGCGCCGTCACGGCCTGAGCGTGCACACGGTCCCGTTCGTGTTCTCAGCCGAGCTCGATCTCGACGCGATCCGGTCGATCGGCCGACGGTTGGCGGAGCGAGTTTGAGGACCCGCCACCCAGTGCTCAGGTGATCCCCAGACGATCCAGCAGCCCTTCGTCTCCACGCCAGTCCCGGCGCACCCGCACCGACAGGTCCAGGTGCACATGGCATCCCAGCTCGCGCTCCAGCTCCCGGCGCGCGGCGGTGCCGATCGCCTTGATCATGCGTCCGCCCGCACCGACCACGATGCCCTTCTGCGAGCCGCTCTCGACCCAGATCAGCGCCCGCACCCGCACCAGTCCCTCGCGGGGGCGCTCGATCTCCTCGACCACGACCTCCACGGCGTGGGGAACCTCCTGGAAGGTGCGCTTGATCACCGCCTCGCGGACCAGCTCTGCCAGCAGCAGCTCGCGCGGCTGATCGGAGCGCTCGCCGGGCGCGAACATGAGCGGCCCCTCGGGCATCAACCCGTGCAGGTGCTCGACCAGCGCCGGCACGCCCGCGCGGGTGCGAGCCGAGACCGGAAATATCTCGCCGCCGAGCTCCAGCTCCCCCGCCTGCTGGAGCACCGCGGCCGTCGAAGCGCGGTCGAGCCTGTCGACCTTGTTGACAGCGACCGTCACCGCCGGCTCGGCCCCTTTGAGCACACCCGCGATGAAACGATCTCCCGGGCCGACTCCCTGCTCGCCGTTGAGGATCAGCAGCGCGACGTCCGCCCCGTCGAGCTCGCGTGTCACACGCCCGGCCATCCGCTCGGTCAGAGCGTCGCGCGGGCGCTGCACCCCCGGCAGGTTGACCAGCACGATCTGGCTGTCCCCGCGCGTGCACACGCCCCTGATCGCCCGGCGCGTGGTCTGCGGGCGGTCGGAGACGATCGCGACCTTCTCCCCGACGACGGCGTTCACGAGCGTCGACTTGCCGACGTTCGGCCGCCCCGCGAGCGCGACGAAACCGCTGCGCGTCACCTGCCGTCCCGGTCCAGCAGCCGCGCTTGCAACGCGAGCATCTCGCCGTCGTCGGTCTCGTGATCCATCCCGACCAGATGCAGCACCCCGTGGACGATCGCCTCGCGCAGGTCGGCGGTGTGCTCGGGGCAGATCACCACGTCGCCCAGCTCGCGCGGGACGCCCCCGCTATGAGCGGCGAGGTCGATCGGGAACGAGAGCACGTCCGTCGGCACGGGCTTGCCGCGATGCTCGCCGTTCAGCGCCGCGATCGCATCGGAGTCGACGTACTCGATCGCCAGATGGCCGTCATCGACTCCCACCGCCGCCGCCGTGCGGACGCACAGGCGCTCGACCTCCGCTTGCGCCGGCCCGCCGGGCGCGAGCGCCGTGCCGAAGACCTCCACTTCGATCATGGCGATCAGGCGCGCCGGCGCTCGGCGGAGCGCAGCTCCGGCGCATCGCGCCGGCCGTGCTCGTCGTAAGCCTCCACGATCCGCTGCACGAGCTTGTGCCTGACTACGTCCTCACCGCCGAAGCGGACGAACTCGATGCCCTCGACCGTGTCGAGCACCTCTCCCACCGCCACCAACCCCGACTGCTGCTCGCGTGGCAGATCGACCTGCGTGACGTCGCCCGTCACGACCATCCGCGAGCCGAAGCCCAGGCGGGTGAGGAACATCTTCATCTGCTCCGGCGTCGTGTTCTGCGCCTCGTCGAGAATCACGAACGAGTCGTTCAGGCTTCTACCCCGCATGAACGCCAGCGGCGCGATCTCGATCACGCCGCGCTCCAGGTGCTGGGTGACCTTCTCGGGGTCGAGCATGTCGTGCAGGGCGTCGAACAGCGGGCGCAGGTACGGGTCGACCTTCGCCATCAGATCGCCCGGCAGGAACCCCAGCCGCTCGCCCGCCTCCACGGCCGGGCGCGTCAGGATGATGCGGTTCACCTCGTGCCGCGACAGCGCCGCCGCCGCCATCGCCACCGCGAGAAACGTCTTGCCCGTACCCGCCGGCCCGATGCCGAACGTGACCGTGCTCTGACGGATCGAGTCCACGTAGCGCTTCTGGTTGATCGTCTTGGGCGCGACCTGGCGGCTGCGGTGGCGCCACACCACATCCTCGAGCACCTCGGCGGGAGACTCGTGCGCGTCCAGCGCTCCGGTCACCGCCGCGATCGTCCCCGGACCGATCTGATGCCCGCGCGAGATCAGATCGACGAGCTCGCGCACGATCAGCTCGCCGACTCGCGTCTCATCCTGATCGCCGTCGAACGTGATCAGGTTCCCGCGCAGGAACACCTTGCACCGCAGGTGCCCCTCCAGCGCGCGCAGCACCGCATCCTGACTGCCCGCCAACTCTGCGGCGACGTCGTTCGGCAGCTCGATTTGCGTCCTCATCCGCCGCCGCGCACGATGGCCGTGTTCCACACGATGGCGGCGTTGCACGCGCGGGCCGTGCACACCAACGCGAATGAGCTCATCATCCGCCCAGCGCCGCCTTGACCAGGCCCGAGACCCGCCCGCCGCCGGCGCGACCGTCGACCGCCGCCATCGCGGCGCCCATGGCGCGGCCCATGTCCTTGGGCGACTCCGCCCCACTCTCGCGCACCGCCCGATCGACGATCTCCCGCAGCTCATCGTCTGAGAGCTCCGCCGGCATGTATCCCGCGATCAGCTCCGCCTCGCTCTCCTCGCCTTCGGCCAGGTCCTCACGTCCACCGTCGCGGTATGCCTTCGCAGCCTCCAGCCGTCGCTTGCGCTCGCGCCTCAGCACCGCCAGCTCGTCGTCTGAGCCCTCCTTCGCCGCCCGCTGCAGCTCGGACAGCACCAGCCGCAACGCGCCGACCCGCTCTTTTTCGCCCGAGCGCATCGCGTCCCGCAGGTCGTCTTTGATCGCGTCGACTATCGCCATCACCGCTCAGGATACGCCGTCGCGGTGGGATTCATGTAGCGATCCGGCAAATGCCGGCCATCACGACGAGCGGGCACGCGCACACGGCGGCCAGCGATTAGGGTGGCGTCCGTGAACGACTCCCTGTACGGCGACGCGCTCGCCCCGTTCCTCGCGGAAACCGAGCGTCTGCGCCCAGCCGAGACCGAAGTGATCGACGCACACACCCACCTCGGCCTGGACGAGGACGGGCGCTCGCTGAAGCTCGATCAGCTGCTCGCCCAGCTGGACGCCGCGGGCGCGCGACGCGCGTGCGTGTTCCCGCTGCACGACCCCGAGCGCCGGCCCTCCTACCGTCTTCCCAACGACCGCGTCCTCGCCTGGGCGGCGGAAAGCGAGGGGCGGCTCGCCCCGTTCTGCCGCCTGGACCCAGCCGAAGATCCGATCGGCGAGGGCGAACGCGCCCTGAGCGCCGGGGCGCGCGGCATCAAGCTGCATCCGCGCGCGCAGGACTTCGTGTTCGATGGCCCGGAGATGCGCGCCATCTTCGCGCTCGCCGAACGCGCCCGGGTGCCGATCCTGATCCACGCCGGACGGGGACTGCCGCCGCTCGCGGACGGGCTCGTAGACCTGGCCCTGGGCCACCCGAGCGTCGTCTTGATCCTCGCCCACGGCGCGATCTGCGATCAGGGCATCCTCACCTCGCGCCTGGCCGACCATCCTGGCGTGCTGTATGACATCTCCTGCTTCTTTCCGCTCGACGTGATCGAGCTGTTCGCGCGCGCGCCCGCCGAGCGAATCGTGTTCGCCTCAGATCCGCCTTACGGGCTGCCCGCCACCACGCTCTATCTCGCGCTGCGCGTCTCGGCGCAGGCGGGCCTCGACGAAGCCGCTCTCAGGGGCGTGCTCGGCGCCACGATGGCAAGCCTGCTCGACGGTCGCGGCCTGCCCCCCGTCTCACCGCCACGGCGGGGACCTTCGATCACGCTCGCCGGCCGCCTGGCGCGCGTCTACAACTACGCCAGCCTCACCGGACCGGCCCTGTTCGCCGGAGTGCACGAACAGGCGCTGGCGATGCTCGAAATGGCGCTCGCCGCCTGCCGCGACCCCGAGCCCGGCGCGGTCGGCGAGGCTCTGGAGGCGATCGGCTCGGCCCTCGGCGCCGCAGCGGTGCTGTTGCAGAGCCCGGACGGCGTGCGCGCGGCGATCGACCTCGTCTACCGCGCGATCGTCCGCGCGGCGACCGAGCTGCCCGACCCGGTCTGAGGGTTGCTCACGAGCCGGCCTGCAGCCAGACGGCGGCCCAGTCGCCGTGCTCACGACGCTCGCGCTCTGACATCCCCAGTCGACGCGCAAACGCGTGACTGACCTCGTCGGCCTCGTGCGAGAGCAGTCCGCTCATGATCAGGTGCGCGGGCGGATGCTCGAGCGTCGCGGCCAGGTCCAGCAGCAGCGGCCTGAGAAGGTTGGCGAGCACCACCGGGATCGCCTGCCGATCCAGGACCGGCCAGGAGTCGTGGCGGAGATCGAAGCGGCGCACGTCGATCTGCACGGCGTTGTCGGTCGCATTCTGAGCCGACGCCTCTACGCTCAGCTGGTCGTGGTCGAGCGCCAGCACCGGGTCATATCCGAGCGCCGCCGCCGCGATCGCGAGCACTCCCGAGCCACATCCGAGGTCGAGCAGCCCCGATCGCTCGGTCTCGGCGCCGGCGCTCCTCAGGGCGAGCAGCAGCTCCAGGCAAAGCCGCGTGGTCGCGTGGGCGCCCGTGCCGAACGCCTGCCCCGGGTCGATCACGATCTCCTTCAGGTCCCGGCGATCGCTCGGACTCTCCCACGGTGCGCGCACGCGCAGGGCGCTCACACGCTCGGGGGCGGGGGACTCGATCGTGATCGGCCGGTGAAAGTCTCGCCAGCGCTCTGACCAGTCGTCTCCTATCTCGCTGGTCGAGATCTCGACCAGCGCGTCGCCGGCCGCGGCCTGCAGATCCGGCAGCACCGGCAACTCGCCGGGGGCGCCGTAGATCGCATACTCGACGATCTCACCCGGCATCTCGGACTCCTCCACGCCCGAGGGCGCCAGCTCGAGCAGCTCGGCCAGCACCAGCTCGGCGTCCGCGCTGCGAACACGCACCGCGAGCCTGATCACGCCCGCTCCGGCGGGCCGGCGGCGCGCCACGGCGCCCACCCTGCCCATCCCGGCCACCCCGCGCGAGCGCCCCGGCACGAGCCTGGGCGCCGCGAACGAGCCTGGGCGCTCACGCCGCGTGGCTGCGCAGCACGCGGCGCAGCTTGGCGAACATCGACTCGTCCGAGCGCATGTTCTCCTCGGTGATCGTCTCGTTCAGGCGTTCGATCAGCTCACGCTGCTCATCGCTCAAGCGCCTGGGGACGACCACGTTCATGACGACCTTCAGATCGCCCGGGCGCGCGCCCCGCAGCGATGGCATCCCCTGACCCCGCAGCGTGACGATCTCGCCCGGCTGCGTGCCCTGCGGGACCTCGACCGGGGCCGTACCGTCGAGCGTCGGGGCCTGCAGCGTTGCACCCAGCGCCGCGAGCGGCGCCGGCACGTCCAGCGCGGTGATCAGATCCTCGCCTTCACGCACGAACCGCTCGTCCTCGCGCACCCTGACCAGCACGTACAGATCGCCCTCGGGCGCGCTCGCCTCGCCGGCGTGGCCACGCCCTGAGAGCCTGATCCGCTGCCCGTCGGCGATCCCCGCGGGCACGTCGACCTCGAGCGTTCGCCGTGCGGCCTTGCGTCCGCGACCGCGGCACTCCCCACACGGCTGCGCCGCCACGCGCCCGTCTCCATGGCATGTGTCGCATGCGACCGTGCGCACCATCTGTCCGAACGGCGTGCGCGTGAGGGCCTGCAGCTGCCCGCTGCCACCGCAGCGCTCGCATGTCTCGATCGGGGTGCCGGGCTCGGCGCCGTTGCCACGACAGTGCTCGCAGCGCTCGACCGCATCGTATGAGACCTCGACCCGTGCGCCCGTCGCGGCTTCAGCCAGGTCGAGATCGACCGTCACGGCCGCGTCCTCGCCGGCCGCGGGCCCCGCCGCGCGTCCGCCGAACGGGCTGGAGCCGCCGAAGAACGCGTTGAACAGATCCCCAATCGAGCCGAACTCGTCGAAGTTCGGCGCATACCCACCCGAGCGCAGACCTTCGTGGCCATAGCGGTCATACGTCGCACGACGCTCGGCGTCGGACAGGATCTCGTAGGCCTCGGCGGCCTCCTTGAACTTCTCCTCCGCCTGCGGATCGTGCGCGTTGACATCCGGATGCAGCTCCCGCGCGAGCGCACGAAACGCTTTCTTGATCTGCTGCTCGGAGGCGTCGCGCTGCACGCCCAGCACCTCATATGGATCGCGTGGTGTCGACTTTGTGCTCATGAGGTCCTGCTCATCGCTCGGCGTAGGCGTCCTCGACGAATCGCGAGAGCTCGTGCGCGGCCTTGCGGACCGTCACGATCGCCTCTGCGTAGTCCATCCGCACCGGTCCTATCACCGACACGGCGCCCAGCTTGCGCTGCCCGACCCCGTAGCCGGTCGCGACCAGCCCGAGCGAGCGCATCGCCGGAATCTCGTTCTCGTGACCGATCCGCACATACACGCCCTGATCGCCCAGCGCCGCGCGCAGAACCCGCAGCAGCGCCACTCGCCGCTCGAGCAGGCTCATCAGCTCGTTGATCTGGGCGGTGTCCTCGATCATGCCGGCTGAGAACAGGCGCGCCGTCCCGCCCACATAGAGCACGTCCTCGCCGTCTGTGTCGATCTCGCCGAACGCCGGCGCCAGCCGCCCGAGGAACGCGAGCTCGGTCGCGGACAGGCCGGAGTCGATCAGGCGCTGGTGCAGCATGCGCGACCCCAGCCCGATCCCGGCCAGACGCTCGTTCAGGTACTCCCCCGCCCACGCCACCAGGCCCGGATCGACGGCGTGCTCGAAGGTGACCATCATCTTCGACACACCGCCCGTCGAGGTGATGATCACCACCACCACCACCTGCGGCTGCAGCGCGAGCACCTCGATGTGCCTGATGCTCGACGTGTTCAGCGCCGGCGCGGACACGACCGCCAGCAGGTTGGTCACCTGGGAGAGCGCCTCCGTCGTGGTTCGCACCGCCTCCTCGACTTCGCGGCGCATCAGCGACAGCTCCAGCCGCGGCTCCGCGTTGCGGGCCGGCTCAAGACCATGCCCGGAGGCGAGCATCCGGTCGACCACATAGCGCTGTCCGGCATCCGTCGGCACCCTGCCCGCCGATACGTGCGGGTGTGCCAGCAGGCCGTGCTCCTCCAGCAGCGCCAGCTCGTTACGCACCGTAGAGGCGCGGCAGGCGAGCGAGACGTCGGCCGCGATCGACTTCGACGCAACCGGCTGACCGGTGCGCAGGTAGTCCTGCACCACCTTGCACAGGATCGTCTCTTGGCGGGCGCTCAGGGCAGGCATCGCCCTGATTCTAGGTCGCTTCTCGACGGTCCCGGTCGGGCGTGACCCTCAAAGCTGAAGCTCGGCCTGAGCGTTGCGCACGATCTGCTTGCCCGCCTGCTCGGCGACCGTGTCGACGATCACGCGCCCGTCCCGGCGCTCGCGCACCGTGCCTGTCACGACGATCTCCTGCTCGGGCACGCCCATCCCGCGGAACTGGACCGACAGGCGCTTGAGATGCTCGGGGCCGCCCGCAGCCTCGGTCTGCGCGCGCGCGACCTGGGCCATCGTCCACAGGCCGTGCAGGATCCGCCCGGGCAGGCCAACCGCTTTGGCGAACTCCTCGTCGATGTGAATCGGGTTGAAGTCGCCCGAGGCGCCCGCGTAGCGGGCGGTCAGGTACTTGTCGGGCGTGACCCTGACCTCCGGGATCTCCTCGCCGACCTGCAGATTCTCGATGCCCATGGCTCACACTCCCCGCACGATGTCGGTCCAGGTGCCGCGACACACCTGCTCGCCGCGCTGGTTGGTCGATATCGACTCGAACACGTAGTAGCCACGCCCGTCGGATTCGGAGATGTCCTTGACCGAAGCGGTCGTGGTGATCTCATCGCCGGCCACCACCAGCGGTCCCCACTCGAACTCCTGACCGCCGTGGACCATCAGCGCGAAGTTGAGTTCGATCTCGGGATCGAATATCGGCGGACCGACCGAGGGCGCGCTGTAGACGACGGCGAACATCGGCGGCGCCACGACATCCGCGTAGCCCGCGTCGCGGGCAGCCTGGTCGTCGAGATGCAGAGGGTTCGTCTCTCCGACCGCACGTGCGTACTCCTTGATCTTCTCTCGGCCCACCGCGTAGGTCGTGGGCTCGTACTGCTTGCCGATTGCTTGGGTGTTGACTGGCACCGGGCTGGCTCCTGACGGGGGCTGTTGGTTACTCGCGAGCCGCCGCGACGACCGCGGCGCGCCAGTCTACGCGTTAAACGCAAAAAGGCCCGCTCGGCCAACAGCGGGAGACGCCGGTGTTGGCATCCCCCGCTGTCGAGTCCGATCATTGCGCCGCGGCCGCTAGAAGACGAGCTCGGCGTCCTTCGAGCCCGCGCCCACGCCGGCGAGCTCGCCGTCCCCGCCGTCCCCGCCATCCCCGCCTTCCTCGTCGTACTCCCCGGCCGATCCGCGATCGGCGTCGAAGCCGCCGTCTGTGCCGGGCTCGCGGCGCTGAGCGCCGGGGCTGTCCAGGAACTGGACTGTGTCGGCCACGATGCTCACCGACTGGCGCTTCTGCTGATCGGCGGTCTCCCACTCGCGCCACTCCAGCCGGCCGTCGATGCCCACGCGGCTGCCCTTGCGCATGTAGCGGCTGACGCTCTCCGCCACGGCGCCGTAGACGCTCACGTCGAAGTAGTTGGGCTTCTCGCGATAGTCCCCGCCGGCGTCCTTGCGGCTCGAGCTGCAGGCGACCCGCAGCCCACAGACGCTCACGCCGGTAGGTAGAGCCCGCAGTTCCGGATCGCGCGTCAGGCGCCCGACGAGAACGACACGGTTGATGGTGAAGTTGGACATGGTCCTGTCTCCATTCTTCGTGGGTGACCCCCCACCGATCAAGTTACGCATCTGCGGCGACGGTACTCTCGGCCGGCGGACAGGACCCGTGCTCGACCGGCTGCGCGATCGATGGTCCGGCAGCCACTGGGACCAGCCCCTCGGCGGGCTGACCGGCGGGATCGACCTCGGTCCCGCCCACGCTCCCATCCACGCTCCCGTCCGGACCGGGCAGCGCATCGAGTCCGACGACCACGATCCGATCGTGCGCCCGCGCCCGATCGATCGCGCGCTGAAGCGCACGCCGCACCTCGGGCGGGGCTATGTAGAGCACCCCCGCCACGCAGCGGCAGCGCGCCCAGGCCAGGCAGATGTCCGCCAGGCGCTGCGCGGCCTTGATCGTGAGCTCGACCTCCACCGCGACGGGCAGCCCGCCCCCAACCGCATCCCTGTCTCCAGCCGCCTCCGGCCAGAGCACGAGGTCAGGACGATGCAGCAGCGGTCCGCCGTCGGGCCCGATGCCCAGACGCGCGCTGGCCAGCGAGACGCCACGCTCGCGCTCGTCGCGGCGCAACTCGCGCTCTCCCAGCACCAGGTGATCGGGATAGCAGCGCTCCAGGGCCGCGGCGACCTGAGCGCACACGACCAGGTGCTGGGCGTTCGAGGCGCTCACGCGACACGGCTCCAGCCCGCGCAGCTCGGATGCGCGCAGGCCGGCTCGCGTGGCGGTGTACAGGGCTGGCTGCTTGGCGAGGAGACGCTTGCGCGACAGCCACCCCGCCCGCTCGAGGACTCCGAGCCGAGCGCGCGCAGAGGCGACGGTGAAGCCCTCGCGATCGGCCAGCGCCTCCGCCGTGACGGCGCCCATACGCGCGGCCCACTGCAGCAGCGCCACCTGCTCGGACGAGGGCTTGGGGGTCGATTCGGCCTTGGATGCGGCCTTGGATGCGGACTTGGACTCGGACGTGGACTGGGATGGGAAACATGTATGGACCATCGCGATTTCTCCTTTGCTCTTTGTCTGGTGAGTTGTTTGTCGTTGGTTTGTCGTTGTTGCTGGGGGCGGTTGGAGACGCCCCGAGGGGCCCTCCGATACGTGTGGGACCCCGAAAGACCCGGACCCGATCTGGACCGCGTGGAGTCCAGCGGCGCACCGAACCCCGGCCGCGGGCTGCGATTCATCGGCGGCCGGGGCTCCGATGCGTGCGACATGGGTGCCGAAGGGCCCCTCCATCGATCGGCGGACTGGCGGCGGACCGGCCGAGTCAGCGACAGCGCTTGACCGAGAGCATCCGCGCGATGCTCACGCTGCCACCGTCGGACAGCCCGATCACCGCAGCGCAGCCCTGCGGGAGGCTCATGACCTGCTCAGCCCGCAGCGCGTGTTCGAGATCTCGCGTACGGGTGAGCTGACCGTCGCCGTGTCGCGAGGTCCGCCAGACGCCTCTGATCTCGGTCATGCCGGCGATCAGCTCGGCCGAGTCGGGAACCACCTGGCGGTGGGCGATCAGCACGGACAGGTTGCCCATGATCTGCTCCTTCAGCATCTCCCGTCCGGGGACGCGCAGATCGGCGAGCTCCTGCGTGCCCAGCACGAGGCTGACACCCGCTCCGCCGGCCCGTGCGAACAGGCCCACGATCCGCTCCGGGACGATCGCCGAGAACTCGTCGACCATCACGAGCGTCGGCGTCGGGCGGCCCTGCAGCGCCGCCACCATCGTCTGCAGGTCTCCAACGATCGCCGCCCCGAGCATCTGGGCGAGCAACGGCCGGCGGTCGGCTTCGAGATCGAGGTACACGACCGCCCCGGCTTTCACCGCCTCGAGCAGGTCGAGCCGCTCCCTGCCGGGCGTGCGCGGATCGAGCAGGCGCCCGACGTCGGACTCGGCCATGATCGCCAACCTGTCACGCACGCCCGCCAGATCGCTCTGCTGGCGCGCCGTGAGCGAGTCCAGGTAGTGGTGCACGCCCTGCGCCCGGGACTCGGGCAGGCTCCGCGCGAGCAGCTCCAGGCACGACGGGTCGAGGTGCTCCACCAGCGCCTGCAGGCTGACCTCGACGCCGGCTGCGCGCAGCGCCCGCACCTCGTGACCGAGATAGCGCTGTGCCTGGCGCAGGTAGTGCGGCTCGGTGAACCGCTCGCCGGCGAGCGCCTTGTCGGCGATCTCTGTCTCTGAGCCCCGACCGTAGGGGTTGTATACAGACGGGCCCTGCGGGGTCCATTCGACGAACGCCCTGCCGGCGGCCCGCGCCGCGTGGCTCAACTCGCGACACAGGTCGTGATCGCCCTTGGGGTCGAGGACGATCGCCCCCATACCGTGCTCGATCGCACGCGCGGCCATCCAGGTCATCGTGACCGTCTTGCCCGAGCGAGTGGCGCCCACCACAAGCGTGTGGGTGCCTCCGGTCGGACCGCCCAGCGGGATCGAGACGTGACGGTCGCGCTCATCCTCGCCGACGATCAGCCGATTGGCGCGAAACCAATCCTTCCCACCCGCCGGAATCGCGATCCGCGCCGGGATCGCGATTCGCGGAGCCCTTCCCGCCATCAGCCCGGGAATCACCCGGCGGATGAGGGTGCGCATCGCATCCAGGGGTCCCCGCCGCTCGGCCGCGATGTCGGCCAGGTCGGCCCCCGCGTCGAGATCTTCCCGGTGCCAGCGCCGCCCGCGCGCCGTCGCGCACAGCGCCGCCATGCCGAGGGTCGACGTGGCGCCACCGCCGAGGATCGACCGGCCGAGCACGACACCCACCAGCGCAGTGGCGCCCCAGGTCCAGCGCAGGTGGCGGCTGCGCATCGCCCTGGCGGCGATCAGACCGATCGCCAGGCCGATCGCGAGATGGATCGTCGTGGTCATGAGCCAGTGAACGAGCTGTTCCACCGGCTCGAGCGGGTTCGCTACAGGTTCGCTTGTGTATTCAGATGACGGCATCAGCCGCTCCTTTCTGTGGACCGGCGCAAGCCGGCCGTGGTGGTTAACGACCGACGGCGGGCCCGAGGGCCCGCCGTCGCTGTGTGCTGCATGGCGAGCCGTAGCGGCTCGTCAAGATGTGTGCGGCAGCGATCGCCCGGCCCGGCTGGGCCCCGCCGTCTCAGGTGGAGCGCATCGGCGCAGCCGGTAGGCGGGCGCGCCGCGGGCAGAAGACACTCGTGGCGCCCCCCCCCTCAGTGCAGCCTGTAGCCGACGCCCCAGACGTTGATGACCCAGCGCCCGCCGTGCACCTCGAGCTTGCGGCGCAGCCGGCTTGCGTGGCTGTCAACCGTGCGTGTCGATCCGCTGGAGCGGTATCCCCAGACGGCGCGCAGCAGCTCTTGCTTGGAGAACACGCGCTCCGGATCGCCGGCCAGATGGACGAGCAGCTCGAACTCCAGACGGCGCAGATCGACCGGCAGCCCATACAGAGTGACGGCATGCGCATCCATGTCGATCTGAAGCGAGCCGACCGTCAGACGATGAGCCGGCGCAGCCGCCCACTCCGCCCTGCGCAGCAGCGCCCGCATGCGTGCCCGCAGCTGCAGGTATGACGCCGAGCGCGCCAGGAAATCGTCCGCCCCGGCGTCGAATGCGCGCAGCATCTCCAGCTCGTTCGCGTGCGCGCCGAGCACGATCACCGGCATCTCCCTGGCCCAAGAGGCGCTCCAGCGAGCGGGTGCGCGAATCTCTTCCAGCAGCTCCACCGCGCCCCGCGGCGAGTCCAGGCCGCCGAGCACGACCAGGCGGGGCAGACGCCGTCCTGAGAGCATCCGCGCGTGCTCGGCGGTGCGGGCCAGATCCGGCCGGAACCCATCCGCGAGGAGCTGCTCGAAAAGTGCCTGCGCGCGGCCCGCGTCGGACTCGACCACGAGGATCGCTCCAGCCCCGTCGGGCGCGAGCGCCTGCCGGCGAGCGGGGAGGTCGATGACCGCGGACCCCGTCCTCATCCGAGTTCGACCTCGCGCGGGCTGATCCCGAGGCCGTCGCGGGCGATCAGCGCCAGCACGTCGCTGTGCACCCACGGGGCGAGACGACCTGTGCCGCTCTCGGGAAGAATCCCCACACGCCGGGCCAGCCAGCTCGTCTGGCCGCTGTGACCGCCGTTGCGGTCATGCTTGACCCGGCCACAGCGATGCGCGATCTCGCTCATGCTCAGGCCCCGGTGCTCGACCGCGGTGAGCACCGCCTGACGCAGCTTGCGGTTGAGAACGATCGGACTCTCTCGCACACGCTCGAGCTCGTTGCGCAGCACAGCGGTCGAGATCTGTGGATCGTCGCGATACTTCGCCAGCGCCTGGAGCGTCAGCTCACAGACCGGCTCATAGCTTTCGAGGGCGCCGATCACCTCGCGCAGGCACACCGGCATCGCCGCCACCGAGCCTGCACGTCGCGAATGCCGGTGCCAGCGCAGCCCCACGGCCGAGCGCTCCGTCCGCACCGGCTCCAGGCGATAGGCGCAGCCCTGCTCGTCTGCACGCCGGCCCACGAGCTCGGCGCCGTGCGGATTCCCGGACGCCGGTTCTGACGGTCGCTCCTGCTCGACGGACGGCCCGCCGGTCAGATCCTCCGCCGTCATCCGCCGGCAGCGACAGCGATGCACGTCTCGCAGGTAGTGAGCGCACACGAGCGCAGCGTTCTCGCGCGGCTCATCGGCGTCGAGATGCGCCACCAGCCGGCGATCGCCGAGCGTCACCGCGTCGCGATCCACCACGAGCACGCAGCCATCGCCTCGGCGTCCGGCGATCACCTCTCGCGCGCGTCCGCTCTCGTCGGTGTAGCTGCCCAGCGGGGCGAGCCTGCGCCGTGCCGGGACCCCGGCCCTCCGATTGGGCGGGCCGGTTTGAGCTCGTGCCGGCATGCGCGGTCTCGAGCGCCTCGACACTGCGGCCAGAGCTCCCGAGGGCGCTCGGCGGGCGAGTGAGGATGCAGTCGCGATGGTCGGTGTCATGAGTGTCTCCTGCCCGACTCGGGGCGATCGCTTGGGTGTATGGGCAGGGCCTTCTAGACGGCTCGCGGCGGTCCGTCAAGGGCTGCGTGGCATGAGATATGTGCGCAGCGGAGCAGTCCGAGACCCCTTAAGGGGTCTCGGAAATCGCGTTCCGCAGGCGGGCGGATCGAGAAACTTGGCGCGAAATCGTTCTTGGCCGGTGAGTTGTGAGGGGTCGGCGTTGGCCGAACGGCTTGGGCAAGCGAGAAAGTAGAGGCCGCGATAGTAGCTGTGCGCGAGCGCGCGTCAACTCGTGACGGCGTGCCCCCCGCCCCTCGGCTCGCCGGCGCCCCGTCGACCCTCACGATTTGGCTCTGCAATGCCGGCCTACGGGGTCACGGCGTGCAGTCGCCTTTCTCTGCGGCAGGAGGGGAACTGCGCGATGTGCGCCTCCTACGGTGGAGCGACTGCACCACCGCGGGGGGCAACGGCGCGCCTGACGGGGCAAATGCATGAGCGCTCGCGCGCCAGATCTGCGCCCCTCAGCCGAGGAGCCCCCGAACCTCGACCATCGCCTCCCCGGCCCGTGGATCGCCGTGCGCCACGGACGTGCGCACCTCCGGCGGCAGCCGGGGAACGCCGTAGGCGCGCAGCGAGCCTTCGTACACATCGCGCTCGGCCACGAACAGGATGCGCTCGCGTCCCGGGTACTCCCAGTCGGCCGGATACTCGCCGGCGTAGGCGCGGCAGGCGCTCAGCACCGTGTCGGCTCGACGCGCGCACTCACGGGCACGAGCGCGGTCGCGGCAGACAAACACGACGACCGGACTGGCCTGTCCACGGGGACCGTACCTGCGGGTGTGCACCGACCAGCCCGCCAGGCAATGGTCGTAGCGCTCGAGCTTGCCCGCCGCGCGAGGAGTGGGCAGACGATCGTCGAGCTCCACGAGCAGATCGACCACTCCAGCCGGCGCCGTCACGCCCGTACCCTGCGTCACGCCCTCACCCTTGACGGCAGTCATCACTGCAGCGCCCGTTCCCGTCGCGGGCGCCTGCTCGCCGATGCGCTCGCGCAGCCGCTCCGGCAGCTCGATCGTGACGTCGGGACGGACCGTCTCAAACCGCTCCACCGGCATGCGCGCACCGGTTGAGTCGGTGCGCAGGAACTCGTGTGGCGCACGCCCGCCCGGCAGGGTCAACTCGTCCGGTCCCAGCGCCGCGCGTCCCTGCGCGCCCGAGCGCATCGGCGGCGAGAGCACCGACTCCTGCGCTCCGCGCAGCGTCAGCGGCGCGCCGTCCACGGCACGCTCCAGCGCCAGGGTCCAGCCGGCCACGTGCACGTCGTGGCGCGCCTGGCGCAGCAACCGCTCACCCTGCACCGACCCGGCCCGTGCGGTCGAGCCCGGAGGCGTATCGAGCTCGCCCTCCCCGAGCGCGCTCAGACGGTCGTGAGCATGCAGCAGCTCCAGACCCGCCACGGTGATCGCGTAACACATCGGCACGCCACCCCCGTCGCGACGATGAAACTGGAATCGCCGCACCAACCCGGCGTCAGACAGTCGCTTCAGGCGGCGCTGCGTGGTCGTGATCGCCCGGCCGGGATTGAACCGGCGATGGATCTGGCTGCTCAGCACGTGGCGCATGCTCGCCACGAGCGCGAGTATCTCCACGTCCAGCGGCTCGGCCTCCAGCGCGCGTGGCTCGGAGACCTGCTTGGCCCAGCGCACGCTGTATGCGCCGTCGAGCTCGGCCAGCTCGCGGTAGCTGTCCGGCGGGACCCCCGCACTCGTGCCCGCACCGGCACCGTTACCCGCGCGCGCATTCATGCCCACCTCCGTTGGGAGGAGCCCCGACGGGGCTCGCTCGTCAGGAGGTCGCTCGGCGGGAACGGGCTCCGTCCGGACCCGCTCGGATCGATCCTGAGGCGCGACTGTTCGGGCCGGGACCCCCGCGTGCCGATCCTCGGCCCTTCGCCGCTGCCGGTCCCAATGGGGCTGGCTCAGGTCGGTGCGGTAACGCCCACCGCGCTGCGCCTGACACGCCGCGTGCAGCGCCACCCGCTCGGGGTCGACGCGCAGCGGGATCGTTTCGGCGACGAACGGGGACTGGCGGCCCTCGGGCGTTGACCAGCTGGCGATCGCGTGGTGGCGGGGCAGGTGCAGGCGAGCGTCCGGGCGCCCGAGCGCCGACAGGTGCGCGATGCCGGGGCGGACCGCGTCGGAGAACTCG
Organism: uncultured Solirubrobacterales bacterium; assembly: GCA_963767255.1. Lineage (GTDB taxonomy): Bacteria > Actinomycetota > Thermoleophilia > Solirubrobacterales > Solirubrobacteraceae > Palsa-744. Next base: position 71,015 of record CAVYDM010000020.1, read on the forward strand.
GCCATGGTCAGTCCGACGGCCGCGCGCGCGTCACGCACGGAGGCGGTGGCGAAGTAGACGCGATGCGCGAACAGCGCATCGAGCTGGTCGCGCACCTCGCGCTCCACCCACTGCGCCTCGGTCTGCCAGCACGCCACCGTCTCCAGTCCCGCCGAGCGCTTGAGCGCCATCGTTTCGGCGAACCCGCGGTTGAGCACCAGCGGCGCCTCGTCCACCTTCAGCGCGACCGCCACCCGCTGCGCCTCTCCCACGAGGTCCTGCTGGCGGGCCAGCGCGGCGTCGAGCATCCCCACGAGCAGCTGCATCAGCACGGACGTGTTCCCCGCGCCCATCACGCCGAGGGCGCCCTTGACGACGAGCACCTCATGTCCGGCGATCACCCGGTCGAAGTCGACGCGCAGCGAGTCATTCAACAGAACGCGCTTGATCGACTGCGAGTTCAGCAGCCGCGCGAGCTTGTTCACCGGCGCGTCGAGCTTGGCGGTCGTCGTCGAGCGCGAGTCCGCGAGCTGCGCGGTGAGCTCGGCGGTGAAGAACTCGGAGATCTCCTTGAACTCGGGCAGCGCCCGCACGCGCGCGCCGACGCGCGCGCGGTAGGAGTAGCCCTCCTCACCGACCGACAGCAGCCGCGCCGCGTCCCACAGCGTCGAGGAGCGGTCATACGCGAGCACGGCGATGATCGCGTTGCGCAGGTACCGATCCGAGGACGCGCGGATGTCTGCGTCGGTGAAGAGATTCTTGAGCGCCGCCACCACGTAGTCGGCGATCACGTCCGCCGGGGCGTCGACCGCGAGCGGGTTGAATCCGCACGTGGGGTGGGCCAGGTCCAGGAGCGTGCACGTTCGCTCGGCGGGCACGAGGCTCACGGTCGCCTCGGCGGCGTCGCCCTTGGGGTCGAGCACGATCACGCAGCAGCGCTCGCGGCGCAGGTCCTCCGCGACCGTGGCCACGAGATAGCTGGACTTCCCCTGCTCCACCGTTCCCGGGACGGCGGTGTTCTGGCGTCGCATCGCCGGATGGATCGAGACCGGCCCGAGGGCGTCGCGCAGCGTGCCGACTCCGTCGGCGGGACGTAGGATCGCGGGGGGCGCCGGCGCCACGGGCAGCACCGAGCGCGCGAACGGGACGGTGGAGTAGTCGATCGAGGGCATGTGCCAGATCGCCGCCAGCTCGGTAGAGGCGAACACGCCGCGGCGCCAGGACGGCAGCGGGTTGCCCTCGCCGCGCTGGACGCGGCGATCATAGACGCCGAACAGGCCGTGGCGCACACCGGTGCCGCGTTCGACCAGGCGGTTCTCCGCCTCCCCGGCGCGCAGCTCGGAGGCGATCCGCTCGCACTGGTCGCGATCGGGTGCGATCACGCGCAGCTCGGCGAAAAACAGTGGGCGGTGCTGGACGTCGAGGCCTCCGCGCAGCTCCTCGTCCTCGACCATCGAGCGGTCGCGCACCTGCAGGTGATCGCGGCGCTCGCGCGAGAGCCGCGCCTCGTGGTGCTTGTAGGACCGCTTGGCGTGGCGCTCGAACAGCGCGGGCGTCGGCGTCAGCGCGACCTGCACGAACGCCTCGTCCGCACACGCCCCCATCACGGTCATCAGCCGGTTCATCGCCGGTTCGCGCTCGTGCTCGAACCGGTCCAGGACCTTCGCGCGCTTGATGAACTCGGCGTGCTTCTTCAGCCGCAGCACCGCCGGGGGCGAGCCGGGCAGCCGGAGCTCGGGCTCCAGGCGACAGTTGGGATAGGCGGTGCGCAGCGCCGCCTGCACCATCTCCTGCGCCCCGGCCGGGCACGTCACCGCCAGCCAAACGGCGCCGCGGGCGTGGTGGACCTCGAGCGCAACCGCCGGCTGGCCGTGCAGCAACCGTCGCCACCAGCGGCGCAGCAGGCGCTTGTGCAGCGCCTCGATCATCGCCACGACCGCTTCGGCGCCGGCTGTGTCGGTGCGGTAGGACAGGACCCTCAGCCGCACATACCGCCGCCGGTCTCGCGCACGCAGGCGGATGATCGCCAACAGGGCTCCCGCCACGAGGACCAGCACTGCAGCCAATCTCCACCAGGGGACTCCACCGGGCGACCAATCCCAGCCCGCGCGCAGGGCCGCTGCGAACGAGCCCGTCAACGCCACGACCGACAGGCGCCCCGTGCTCGGAGTGTGCGCTCCGCGCAGCGCCGCGCCCAGCCCGCCGTCGAGCAGCCACGCGACCAGCGCGATCGCGACGATCAGCGCGCCCAGTCCCAGTGCTCGCCACAGTAGATATCGCAACAACTCCCACTCTGTTCCGACCCCGGCCCCAGAACGGGACATGCTGACGCCGACGCGACGCCGATCTGTGCAGGCGGGCAGGCGAGTGCTCAGCGCGGGCGGGCGGCGCGCTCGACCTCGATCCCGCGCGCGGTCAGATGCCAGGAGTTCGCGGAGCCCTTGGATTGGCCCTCGCCCCGGTTTTCCACGAGCTCGAGCCGCTGCAGACGTGTCAGGAGCTTGGATATCTGTCCCTGATCTGAGATCTCCGCGCCTACGGCGATCGCGCGATTGCTCGCCCCCGGATGCGCGCCGATCACCACCAGCACGCGCACCGTCCGATACGTCAGGCGCATCTCCAGGCCTTCGAGCGGGTCACGACTCCTGGTCCGCCCGGAGACACGCGCCTTCGTTCGGGAGCTGGGCGCCAATCTGGCGATTTCCCTGCTCGCCGCCCGAGCCCCCAGGTATGGAAGCACGACCATGCTCATCAACGGCCCGAGCAGATCGATCAGCGGCTCTCTGCGCTCCTCCAGCAGGCGCGCTTGCAGCACCGCGAAGATCGCGCCAACCACTCCTTCGGCCGTGACCTCCGGCGGTTCGCGCTCGCCTCGGGCGAGCGTCCGTCCGCGATCGATCGCCTCAGCCAGTTCGCCGAGCACCCGGGCGCGGGCCTCCAGCGCCCGCGGGCCGCCGCTCAGCGCCTCGACCACGCACAGCCTGGCCAGGCCGGGCTCTTCGTCCATGAACCTCAGCAGCTGCGCCAAGCCCGCACGAATGCCCTCCTGCCATCCGGACTCCAGCGCGGAGGCCTCGACCACGAGTCCGCGCACCTGGGCGATCGCGTGCTCGAACGCCGCCAGAAAGCAGTCTTCGCGATCGAGGAACACGTCGTAAAAGGTCTTGCGAGAGACCTTCGCCTGGCCGATCACCTGAGCCACGGTCATGCGCGCATATCCGGCCTCTTCGACCGCCTGCACCGCCGCCGTGAGCATCCTGCTGCGCTGAATCTCCGTCACCTGCCCGTGCGGCAGTCCGCCGGGCCCTGGACGCAGCCGTGGATCGGCCGCGCGCGGTCTGTCAGTCCAAACCATGCTCTCCCGCCTAGTCATCTCGTCTCACCAGTGGAGATCGTTGCACCCTTTGGGCCACAGCGTCAGCCAGGATGGGCTTCGTGCAAGAGAGCCTCCTCGTAGCCGCGGATCCTCGCCGGCTCCTAGCGCGAGCCCGAGCGCGTGGAATCGACCCGAGGGCGGGGCCACGAGCGCGTGACGCGCCCTATGTACCACCCACGGTAGGCCCGATGAGCCCAACAAGCGGGCGCCAGCCCGTCCCGTCCGCATCCGGGCCTAGCCTTGGCGCATCGTCGAGCGCCACGTCATCGCCGAGACTCGCAATCCCGAGAACCGTCTCGTCCAGATGGTGCAGGCGGCGTGGGATCATGTGGTCGAGCAGCACGTCGAGATGAGCGAGTACCTTGCAGAGACGATGAGCGCAATCCAGACGCCGGATCACCGGGAACCAGATCCCCGAGCGGGCCGCAAGCGCTACTTCCGCCGCGAAGGCCCGGAGCGCTTGATCCGGTCGTGACCGAGTTCAACGGCGATACCGATCGCGTCGTGACGGCGTTCCCCCAGTCCAACGATCCCCCTGAGAGGGAGGCTGGCGACGATGACCGTCCACGTCGGACCATACGAGTTCGATCACGTCTCCTACGGCAGCGACGGCGACGTGCTCTACCTGCGCCGAGGCGAGCGGCGGGCGGCAGCAGACACATTCGGCACCCCCGAGGGCCATGCCGTGAGATTGGACGAGGACGGCGAGGTGATCGGCATCACGATCGTCAACGCGAAATGGCTCCTCGAGCGCGACGGCAAGATCACCGTCACCGTGCCGAGCCTGATAGAGACGAACGCCGACGACCTCGCAGAGACACTCACCGCCGCCTGAGCCGCCCGCGACGGCGTTTTCGCGCCCCGATGATGATTTCGCCAAGCTCGCGCTGCGCGATCCGGCCCGCGTGGCCAGAAGCGCCACGGCGAGGCGGGGGCAGCTGCGCCGGACCGACCGGGGGTGCTGAGCGGCGCTTAGCTTCATCGTGGCGGCCAGTCGATCCAGGAAGAAGCGCCAGATTGCGTCGTATCTGCCTTACCGGCGCGCATACTGGCGCGTACCGGCCCCCCAAAACGCGAAAAGCCCCGTAAACACGGGGCCGAACGCAGTACCGCCAACGGGATTCGAACCCGTGTTACCGCCGTGAGAGGGCGGCGTCCTAGTCCCCTAGACGATGGCGGCGCGCCGAAGCTTGACCGAGGCTAGCAAAGCGCTCCAGGCGAGCCCCGGACGAGCGGTGCGTGGCCGGCCGCGAGCACGGGGCGCCGGGCGACGCCGTCCGGCTCGTACTTTCTACGCGCCTCCGTCAACTGGGGTTGACCTGGGCCGCCAACGGACCCGCACACGCCCGTTCCAGGCCGGGCCACCGTGCTATATCTTCGCTCCTCGCGACACGCGGATGTGGCGGAATTGGTAGACGCGCACGGTTCAGGTCCGTGTCCAGGCAACTGGGTGGAGGTTCGAGTCCTCTCATCCGCACCATACGATGCAGGTTCGAACCCTGGAGTCCCGCTTCAGGGTTCGAGCTTGCGCCGCTCAAGCGCATTGATTTCTCGCTCGGTGATCGTCCACGCGGGCGTCTGCAGCTGGCCTTGGGCAGCGACCGCATGTCGCTGTGTGAGATAGTCCACGGGTGAGCGCCTCCGAGCAGTCCGCCACCCGCCTGATAGCCGTCGAGGACCTCGGCGCCTCCCAGGTCGCCGTCGTGGAGGAGACAGTGCACGGCGCCCTAGCCGTTGGCATCAGCGCGGGCAAGCCGTTCGCGGTGTCCAACCGCTGCCGCCACCTCTTCGCCTCACTGGGCAAGGGGCACGTGACCGAGGATGGGTGCCTGCAGTGCCCATGGCACGCGGCGCTCTACGACATCGTCACCGGCAAGATGGTGCGGGGTCCGCAGGGCGCGTTCAAGCCACTCGCCGGCGCCGTCAAGGCTACGGCCGGCGCCCGCTCGCTGAAGACGTTCCCAGTCGAGGTGCGTGACGGCGCGATCTGGCTCGTCGCTTGACGCGCCCGAATCGCGCCGTCCCTCAAAAGCTCGCGAACGCGTGCAGCTCCCAGACCGAGACCTTTGGCGGTGCGAGACCCTCCGGCATCGCCTCCCGAACGGCCGTCGATCGCCGCCCATCTCGAAACGTCTCCCACGCGGATGCGGACTCCCAAATGTTGAACACGAAATAGCCCCCGCCGTCTCGTGCGCCAGCTGCGTGGACCAGTAAACCCTCAGGCGGATTCTCGACCAAACCCCCCATCGCCGCATTCACAGCCCCATACGTCTCCAGCCCTGCGCCCTCGACCTCTACGAGCACTGCAACCGCCATCAGATTCCTCCTCCTTCTGGGATTTGAGCCGACAGGATATGCCAGCGCGATGCAGGAGCGGCCTACCGCACCGAGACGCGCCCCTGCAGAGTGTCCTCCGCGAGCATCGAGCGCAGTGCCTTCTTGTCGAACTTGCCCACGCTCGTTTTGGGGACCTCCGCAATGAAGGCGAACTCGTCCGGCAGCCACCACTTGGCCACGCGCGGGCGCAGGTGCTCGATCAGCTCATCCGCTCCGGCGGTGGCGTTCTCGCGCAGCACCACGCAGCACAGCGGGCGCTCGGACCAGCGCTCGTCGGGCTTGGCGATCACGGCCGCCTCGATCACGTCCGGGTGGGCCATCAGCTCGTTCTCGAGCTCGACCGAGCTGATCCACTCCCCGCCGGACTTGATCACGTCCTTGGCCCGGTCGGTGATGCGCACGAACGCGTGCTCGTCGACCGCGGCGATGTCGCCGGTTCGCAGCCAGCCCGACTGGAATTTGTCGTCCCCGGTGGGGTCGTTGTAGTAGCTGGAGGCCACCCACGGTCCGCGCACCCGGATTTCGCCAGTGGACTCGCCGTCCCAGGGAACCTCCGCCCCGTCGTCATCGATCAGGCGCAGCTCGACCCACGGCAACGGCTTGCCCTGCAGCGCGCGTTCGTCCCAGTAGCGCTCGTCGTGTCCCCGATCCTCGGCGGGCTCGCAGAACGTGGCCACCGGACTCGTCTCTGTCATCCCCCACCCCTGACAGATGCGCACGCCGTGGCGCTCTTGAAAATCCTTCATCAGCTGCCGCGGCACGGCCGAGCCCCCGCACACGGCATTCGTGAGCGAGGACAGATCCACCTCGTGCGTATCCGCGTAGCGCAGCAGATCGGCGAACACCGTCGGCACGCACCCCGCCACCGTCGGGCGCTCAGATTCAATCGCGCGCGCCAGCGGCTCGGCCTGTAGGAACCGGTCGGGCATCAGCAGATCCGCCCCGCACAGCGCAGCCGCATGGGGAATGCCCCAGGCGTTGGCGTGGAACATCGGGACGATCACCAGCGCTCGCTCGCGCTGGGAGAGCGCCAGGTTGTCGGCCATCAGCGAGGCCGTCGCGTGCAGGCAGATCGAGCGGTGCGAGTACAGCACCCCCTTGGGGTTGCCCGTCGTGCCGCTCGTGTAGCAGAGCGCCGCGGCCTGGCGCTCGTCGAGCTCGGGGTAGTCGTACGAGCCCGGGCCGGCTTGCTCCAGCAGCTCCTCGTAGCGCAGCACGTTCGGTAGGGAGGTCTGAGCCGCGGTGGAATCCCCGGCGCGCGCGGGGTCTCCCATCAAGACGAAATGGCGCACCCCGGAAAACGACGGGGCGAGCGGCTCCAGCAGGCCCACGAGCGAGTCGTCAACGAATATCACCCGATCCTCGGCGTGGTTGACGATGTAGGAGAGCTGCTCGGCGAACAGGCGAATGTTGAGCGTGTGCAGCACCGCGCCCACGCAGGGGACGGCCATGTAGAGCTCGAAATGGCGCTGGTTGTTCCACGCGAACGTGCCGACCCGGTCGCCCGGCCGGATGCCGAGCCGATCGAGCACCCGGGCGAGACGGTCCACGCGCTCGGAGACCTCCCCGAAGCTGGCACGCACGACGCCGTCCGGGGTGAGGGTGCTCACCTGCGCGGAGGGGTGGCAGTCGCGCATCCGCCGCCGCGCGTGCTGGAGCGTGAGCGGAAAGTCGTCCTGCATCAGCCCCCGTAGCGCGATGTCCGTCATCTCCGCTTGACCTCCTCCTCGATACGCATAGTCGCAAGCTCACCATAGATCGCGTGCGTGCGCTGGGCGATGTCGTCCCAATCGAACCGCAGCACGTGCTCCGAGGCCTCGGCGACGAGCCGATCGCGCAGCTCGGTGTCTACGAGCAGCCGCTCGATCATCACGCCGAGGTGCTCTGCGTCCCCGCCGTTGAAGCGCAGCCCGACGCGCTCGCCGGAGGGCACGACCTCGCGCAGCCCGCCGGTGTCGGCGACGATGCAGGGACAGCCCGAGGCCATCGCCTCCAGCGCGACCAGCCCGAACGGCTCATAGATCGACGGCACGACGCACAGGTCGGCGATCCGGTAGAGCGAGTGCAGCGCATCGTCGCCGATCCAGCCGAGGAACACGCCATGCTCGGACAGCCCCAGGCGCTGGGCCTGGGCACGCAGTTCGGCCTCGTGCGTGCCCGAGCCCGCCACAATGAACCGCACCGCACCGCGTGCGGCGCCGACGCGCTCGATCACGCCGGGCAAAGCGTCCAGAGCGAGCTGAAACCCCTTCTCGTACACGAGCCGCCCGATCAGCAGCACGAGTTGATCCTCCGGCTCGGCGAACTCGCGCCGCAGCGCATCGAGGTCGCCCACCGGCTGCATCTCGCCCGGGTCGATCCCGTTGGGGATCACGGTGATGCGCCGCTCGTCGATGTCGAAGATGTCGGCCACGTGCCCGCGCATGTAGTAGGAGCAGACGATCACCGCGTCCGCGCGCTGGGCCATCGCGCGCTCGACGGCGTGGATGTGCGCCTGGGGCTCATCCTGCACCCAGCCCTGGTGGCGGCCGTGCTCGGTGGCGTGGATCGTCGTCGCGTAGGGAATCTCCAGGCGCTCCGACAGCGCCGAGGCGGCGTGGGCGACCAGCCAGTCGTGGCCGTGGATCAGCGCGTATGGGTGGTGGTCCTGGTCCCGGTCGCGCGCCAGCGACAGGCCCGCCGCGAGCATGTCGTCGTTCATCTGCTCCACCCACGCGACGAACCGGTCGAGGTCTCGTGGCCAGCCGGGCTCGGGCACGCGGTAGACGGTTACTCCGCCCCGTTTTTCAACCTCCGCCCCGGCGCCGACGCCACGTGTGAGCACATCGACGGATACGCCCCGGCGGACGAGCGCCTCGGCGAGCTTGCGCACATGTCTGGCCAGCCCACCCTCGATCACGGGCGGGTACTCCCAGGAGAGGAGCAGCACGCGGTCGCTCATCCCACAGACCCTATCTCGCATGAGGCGCGGACCGTCCGGTCGGAGCCTGTCGATCAGCTCCTACCACACTCACCGTTTACGTACGCATCCCTGTCGGCGGCGCCGGCGGATCCCTGTACGTCACGGGCGGGCGCACGGGATCGGCGCCCGGAACGACGATGTCCTCACGGAACAGACACAACGCCAGGTCATCGGGGCGCGCGGCGCTCGGATAGAGCACGCCGCGATATCCGTCGCGGTACAACGCCTCGCCGACGGCCTGGAAGGGCGCCCAGGATCCTCGGCTCGGGTGGGGAGCGGGAAGTTCGACCTCCGCGAGTTTGGCCTCAGTCGAGAGGTCGGCGATGTCGTTCACAGCGATCGTCCAGCGCCACAGATCGCGCGGCATCCCATGGGTAGGTGGCAACGCGGTCTCCGCTAGCAGCCGGTACCACTCAGCCCACGCCGTGGCCTCCTCGTCGGCGAGGTAGATCGCGGCGATCGTCTCGCCGCGCTGCCAGCGACCATCGGACGGTGGAGAAGCATGCCACAGCGGGTCGGAGCCGTGAGGAGCCTGCCGCCACCACACACCGGCAACCGACACACGCGGCACGGCGGAGGGCACGACAGACGCCTACGAGAACGGAGCCTCTTCAAGCGCGGAGACGAGCTCCGCGACCTGCAGATAGCCACCGCTCGCGATCACGTCGATTGGCTTGCGCTCCTGCAGAGCCGGCACAGGCTTGCGCAGCCACACAGCGATATACGACGGCTCCATCACCCGCGCCAGACGCTCCACCAACGCCGAGAGCTCGATCAGCCGCTCCGCCCGCTCACCCGTCGGAGAACGGGTGTGAGCCAGCCACGCCCGCGCCGTGCTGCGAGCCACGCCCGTCGCACGGGCGATGTCAGCATCCGACAGCTGCGCAATCTCGTGCAGGTAGACCGCCTCGCGGATCAGGGGCTGGGGGACGAGGGCAGAAACGGGCATAGAGATAGAGTAGCATGATTGCAGCAGAATTGTCGCGCATCCCCAACCATTAGAACAGTAGTGCTTACCGGGTTAGCTCCAAGTCGCCTACATTCGCAGCATTTCGCCGCCACCGCAGATAACTGTCATATCGCCCTAACCGGACGGTATTTGAACCATAAGGCCACAGAGGCGATCGAGAGACTGCACCGGACACTCAAACCTCCGCATTCAAGGCGCGGCCAGTAGCAGTCGCTCCATCGGGCTGGCTTGCGGCTGCTCAGGCAGCTCGGTGAACGTCCAGCCGTAATAGAGGCGCTGCGCCGCGTACCGAGCCGTGAGCTTCCTCTCCTCTTCGCCGACGAAGGCCCTGACGACAGTCCCCACGAGGGGTAGGAGGAGCGCGTAGATCGGGTTCGCCGCGGCAGCATCCACAGCGCCGTCACCGAGTAGCCACCGTGCGGTTCGTTCGCCAGCATCGCCAGCCCACTCGTTGACGATCGCGCTCCCGATGTCGAAGCCAAGCTGCACCGCGCCCGTCTCGATCTCGCCGAGTGCTTGCTCGCGCGACGGCCGATCGAGTCGCAGGTGCACGCGGCGAGGCCCCCACTGGTCTTCGATCGGTTCCACGACACTGCATCCGGGTATCACTACTTCAAGCAGCGTTGCCGTCAGAGCCGGCTCACGTGCGACCGACAAGGCGTAGCGGAGATTCGGCTGGAAAACGATGTTGTAGGTGATCACGGCAGCATTCCCTTCCGGAATAGTTCATGGACGGCCACGCCAAGGACTGTGGCGATCGCGAGGGCCAGAAGGATTCGCGGTTCGCTGCGTCCATGCTCGATGTTGACGATCGTCTGCCGGCTAACGCCGAGCCTACGAGCAAGCGCCTCCTGCGAGAGCCCGCTTTGCTCTCTGTGCTCCTTGACTGTCGATACGTAACGCGACACGCCCCTTAGGGTACTCGCACGCCCGCACCAATGTCAAGAGAACTCTACAACGCGTGCGTTACAGCGGACGGGCCGCCGCTGGCAATGAAGGCTGGAGTAGATTCAAGCCAAGAACGGGGTACGCTCGATCCAGTCAGCTCCGCAGGCGGTCTCGTCGAAGCGGCCGAATGCGGCGATACGCTGAGCGTTATGGTCAACGTGCAGCCTATTGACGCCCCGTCAAACGTGATGCTGCCGGACGAGTTGCCTGCCGTCGACGTTCTCATCCTGCCGAGGGAGGTCAGCGACGGGCGCGGCCTCTATGACGACTCCGTGATGACGTTGGCGAAGGAGATCCGCGCTGCGGGGGTGACTGCCGACTACCAGCACGACGCCAACTCGCGCAAGTGGATCGGCGAGAAGCACGTCAACCCGCTCGTGCTCGACATCATCGCGGGGTTAATCACAAACGCTGGGTGGGCCGGGATGATGGCAGCGATCTCCATGCGGAAATCGAAACGGGTGCGTGTGAGATTCGGCCGGCGCAAGGACCAATCCGGGAGTCTTGAGGAATGGTTCGAGGCGGAAGGCCCCGGCGCCGAGGTCGCCGAGGCACTGAAGGGACTTCAACAGGGCGAGGCGACGGACGAGGACGATGGCGAAGGCGAGTAGTAGTCAGAAGTTGCGAGCAGCCAACGCTCAGGCCAAGCGAGAGGGCGTGCTGATCGACTCGCCGGGCGCCCCGGCCGAGGGCTCGGAGGCGGGCGACGCTGGTGACGTGGGCCACCAGCACATGGTCGGGAACGTCATGGGTCACCGAGCAGCGGCCGTCCGTCACTTCAGAGCCGCGCAACGGCTCGCCGACCAGAACCCAACTGCTGCCGAGCAGGAGGCCCGTGGCGCGATCGTGGAGATCGTACGTGCGTTCTGGTGGGCCGAGGACTCCGAGCTGGAGGAGGATCAGCACACGCTGATGCACGAGATCGGCCTGTGGACGCGCCAGCGCTTCGGATGCTCGATCCACTTCGACGGGAAGCGCTACGAGCAGCGCTGCCAGATCGACATTGCCCACAGGCGGTTCGGGTTCTCGGTGGGCTACACCGCCACGGCGATCTGCTCGATCTGCGGCGAGGACGTTTCCGAGTGCCCGCACCTACCCGACAAGGAGTACTGGGTTCGCGGCGGCGTGGGCGCCTCGGGGCGTTGCCCGGTGTGCATGGCGAAAGCCGATTGCCAGCACCGACCTGACCGGCTCTACACTGTGACGCTCACCAAAATCATCACGGACATGGACGTGCGCGAGATCAGCTTTGTCTCGCGCCCGGCGGGTGTGACGACCCGCCTGCTGGGGATTCCTGTCGACAACGCTGATCTCATCGAGGCGTTCGGACCTGACTTCGAGGTGGGGATGCCCGTTTCGTGCGACAAGTGCCTGAAAGGCTGCTGGGGCTTCAATGAGTTCGACCCCGACGCTTTGCTGGAGGGAGACGAGCCGCCCGAGCAAGAGGTCGCCTGATCCGGGCCGAGGGCGACGGCTGGAATCGGCTTCGCCATGCGGGATCTCGCTTGGCCGTGAGATCGGGCGTGGGTTCTGCTCTGCTCAACCTCTCTCGCTCGCAGCTCACGATTGAGGCGATCGGGCGGCTGCACCGGACACTGTAGACATCTCGGCTCCCGTGAGACAATCAAGCCGTGCCTGGCGAAAACGAGACGACGCGGCTTGCAGAGAGGCTGCGACAGGGGATGACGAAGTGTCTCTTGGCGCAGGGCTGGACGGTCATAGAGGAGGTCCAGGGGCCGATGCCGGCACCGGGGGTCGGCGCATACAGTCGCCAACTCGATGACGGCTTCTCTGTCGTAGCGATCTTTCCCTCGAAGCCCGAGGAGCTGCGACCCGAAGCAGACAACGAGTCGCTTGCCCCACGACCGCCCTCGGGACGGCCCGCCTTGCACGCCGCGCGCCGGGTAGATGCCTCTGGGTTGATCGTCGTGGGACGCCTCGGCGTCAGCTACGAGCCGGCGGACGCGCTCATACACGCATGCACAGGATCAAGAGCGGCCGGGATCGTTCTGAACGCACCCTTCGTCTCGGTCACGGCGTCAGGAACTTCGAGTCTGCATGACGCCGAAGATCAGCTTGCTCGCTTCGCGGGGGACGATGCGATGTCCGTCGCGAGTCGCTACGCGGATATCGACCGCCTCGTCGAGGCGTTGCGTGAGGGTGTGGCCGTCCCGTTCACCGGTGAAGCAAGCTCCTGGTACATGTCTTTGGGCATCGACCCTGACAGCTCTCTCGGACCCCTGCAGAGTGCCGAAGCGGAACTCATCCCAGCGCTGCTCGCACTCGCGGGCCGACGCGATGAGGCTCGGCAGGTACTGGCGCAATACGCCTCCCGTGACATTGAGGGCATCGAAAATCGCGACTACCGCCGATTTGCGCGCCAGCTCAACCGCTGGCTCGACGCCAACGGCAAGCTTCTGCCTCCGCGTACTCCGCCGCGATGGCCGCCTCCATCGAGCTTCAAACGTGCACCTCGGCCACCCGCGAGCTTCGCCGAGTTCTTCTTCGACAGCGACCGCAAAGAGAAGGTGCGCTCAGACAGTCGAGCCCGCAAAGAGGCGGTCGATGCCGTGCGCAATGCCGGTCACGACAAGAGCCGCGAGGAGATCAGAGCGCTGTTGGAGCGAGAGCTGAGCCAGCGGGGCTTGACGATGGAGCCCCTGCTGGTAGAGCGCCAAGTCGAAGTGATCCTGGCCGACCGGGAACCATTCGGCAAGACCCGATTCGCCATTCGAGCCCTCAAACAGCTCAAGGACTCCCAAGCCTCACGAGGCCAAGGCGGCCTGCTCAAGCAGGTCGGGAGACAGGGCAGGCCGCAGGACGAGCCGGACTGGCTCAAGCCACCTGATCGAGCCGCCTATCCCGTGTGGAGTCCCGGTCCGCGGTGGACGGCCGTCGAACTTGACCCCGCCGCCCACCAGTGGCTCACGCGGATTGCGGAGAGCGATCCCGACAGCCTCGCCGGTGGCCGCTGGTTGGAGGTCTGGCTGACTTGGACGAACGCACACGCCGACACCGACCCGCGTCTCGCCGTTCACATCGGGACCGAACAGGTGGGGAAGCTCGGAGACGATGCCGAGCAGCATTTCCGCCCCGTCATGACGGCCGCCGCCGAGCGCGACGAGGACCCGTGGACACGAGGCCGACTCTCGGCGATCTCCGACTCGATGCCATACCTGCTGGAGGTGGAGCTACCGGCATCGCCTCCTGGCGATGATACTGCCGATAACAGCGGCGATCGCTAACACTTCGCTGCATGGATCAGCAGCGCTGCTGACACCGGCAGGTGGGAGTCAGTCTGAGCCGGAGTCTTGTGCCGTGCCGCCCGCCGAGCCGCCTTGATTGGCCGCTCCTTGAGAAGGAGCGTCACCCGCTGGCTGCTGCCCACCCGCTTGGCCCGTGGGGTTGACCTGGGGCTGCATGAGGTTGACGGGCTGTCCCGGGTCATGGGTGCCCTGATATCCGCCGCGCTTTGCGAGGTCGCTTGGCGAAGGGGGCTGGGGCGTGTCCTTGTCACTCATTGGAGCTGTCTCCTGATGGTGGCGCTGATGGCGGCGACGCGCCGTTTGATGGTTGGGACGGCTGCGCCGGCCTGATCTGTTTGATCTGTTGCTGCATGAGGCTAATGGGACGGCCAGGGTCGCTCGACCCCTGGTAGCCACCCTCCTTGATGATGCTGGGTTCACGAGTTGGCATACGTTCGATTCTACTCGAGTGACGGCGGACTCGCTCGCGAAAGCGGCGATTGCCCGCGAATCCGCCGCCAGCAGACTCCCAGCAGCTCGCGGGCGCGCTCGTGGAATGGCGGCGGAGCGCCGGGCGGTTCCATGAAGAACAGTGCATCGATCTGCGCTGAGTCGAGCCACACGCCCCGGCGTACGGCGAACTCGTCGCTGATCTGCCCGTGGGCGTTCGCGGGCCAGACTTCCTCGAAGTAAATGTCTCTGGAGGTCGCTGGAGTCTGCGGAGCCCAGGATGCGCGACCGAACTTCCCGACAAGGAACTGGCTGTCCTCGTCGGCTCCCGGCTTCCGGTGGATCAGCACGAAGCCGGCACCGTAGCGTAGGAAGATGTAGTCCCACGCGTCGCGTGCGTCGCGCCCGCCGAGGGCGTAATGAATCCAGGTCAGCGAGCCGCGGCGTTCCGCCCGCCGCAGGACCCATCCGAGCGCCAGGCCGATGATCGTCGGCGCAATCAGGATCACAACGACGACATAGAGCGCAATCGCGTCAACATGACCCTCCCACAGAGGCCTCGTGCCGGTCTTCGCGTGCTTCAGCAATCCGGCGGTATCCACCAGCCAGGTCGTCCAGCCGGTCACGAGCACGAGACTCTGCAGCACGAGTGCGTAGATCAGCGCGCGAAGTACGAGCTCCCAGTCAGAGCGCGCCGGACGCTGCGCCCGCCGGGCCTCGGCCAAGTCGGCGATGATGAAGCCGGGGAGCACGAGGCTGACCCCGACGATGATTCCGGCGACGGTGTCGAACACGGTTGATGAGCGTACGCCAACGGTCGGCTACCACAGATGACTCTCTGGCGACCGAGCGCTACACGGCACGCTGTAGCCACTCGCGGGCTTGTGGTCAGACCGGTGGCTGGCCTACTTTGAGGCGGTTGCCATCCGGGTCGTTGACGATCGTGAAGCGCACAGCACCGTCGATGGTCTCGACGGGACCGGCGGCGATCCCGCGCTCTGCCAGCCCGACCACGAAGGCGTCGAGGTCGTCGAACGAGCAACGTGTGCAGCGCCGAACCGGCGCGGGCGGCGTCAGCGATGACGTAGATCCAACCCGTCTTGTTCATCTGCCACGCCGCCTCGTTCTCGTTCGGGATCAGATCGGGCGGTCGGCCGGCGAACCGCTCGTACCAGCCCACGGCCGCGTCGCGGTCAGCGACGGGGATACCAGCGAAGACTTGCGAGACAGACACCCATGTACCGTACAGGTCAAAGCGGCGCTGCATGAGCCGCGCTGGCGATGGTCAGGCAGCCGCACCGCCGCAGTGGCGTGCCATCTACTAGGCCGCCTGTGCCCCTGATTCTCGTGAGCCAACGGGTAGGTAGGCCGCGCGGAATCGCTCCCACTCTTCGTCGGTGAGAAGTATGTGCGACTGCCGACGGAGTCGGAGCGGGTTGAGGCCAACCTCAGCAAGTGGTGGCGCGTCGTCCAGATGGAGGATCACGAGCCGGGGACGGACTGCCATGTACCAGGGCCAGCGTGGCGAGTGCGTTGGGCCTTGCGGACGTTGCTGCACATCGTCGGATACGACTTCAACCACGGCCGGGAACACACCGCGGCCTGCCGCGTAGTAGACCAGCAGATCACCGCTGCGAATGGAACGTGGGTGCTTTGGGAACCACACTTTGCGCAATAGATCCCCACGACCATCAAGCCATAGAGGCTCCAGTCGGTGATCGGCCGAGCCGACCAACTTGACCCAGATCCAAGGTCCGGTATTCGTGCGGTCGTAGGCCATCTCGTCAGCTCCCGTCTAGAACTTAGTAAAATGCTATTTTAGCACAGGATTGCTTAGAACGATGAGAAATATAGATTTAGTTAGCCACGTGCTGCTACTTAGTAAGTGGACGTGTCGATCGGGCGCCTACCAACGCGACCGTCGCCCGCCACAAGTAAGCTCGCCGTAACGATCACCCCTGCGGGGTGTGACGCCGGCTGTGCGTCAACGGGAACAAGCTGCCGCTGCTGCAACCATCCCTCGGCGCCCAACCGGGCGGCGTGGCGCGCATCTCTCCACGAGCTGGTCGAATCGCTACGCCTCCATCCTCTTGCGGCTGCATCTTCTGTTCAAGCCACATGATCTCCTCTCGGCAAGCCCGACCTGCGACAGCTGTCATACGGAGACCGCGGCGACTAGACTCCGCCCCGAGCAGATGCCGACGCACCCAGGACGCCACATAGCACTCGTGTCAGCCATCGGACTGGCAGCCCTTGGCACCGTAGGATGCGGGACGGCCCAGCACCCCGCATCCACGGCGAACACGCCGTCAACATCATCTTCTGCAAGTGCAGGCACGCCGAATCCCATCGACCAAGCGTGCGCCGCGGCCAATCCAGCGCTCGCCAAGATGCAGCAGGTCTTCGCCGGCCTCTCGAAGGTCACAAACAACACGGAGGCGGCGGAAATCGCCGTCAGCGCGGCACGGCAGGGAGAAGAGTTGCTTTGGCCGGCCCCCGCTTTTCGGTCCACCACGAGTGAGAGGGTGATGGATAGAAGTGACGGGAGGATAGCTGGGGGTGCGGTCGGGTCGTGTGGAGCGGAGGCCGTAGGCCGCAGCGGAGCACGGCCCGACCGGCGCGGCCGTTCGGCGGGGCTCATGCCGCGTTGCGATTGATGGCGTCGGCGGCGCACTCTGCGGCGAAGGCGGCCGGGGCCTTCATCCCGAGCGCGGAGTGCGGCCGCCGGCGGTTGTAGTCCTGCTGCCAGTCGCCGATCACGACGCGTGCCTCGGCCAGGCAGGAGAACTCCTCGACATCCAAGAGCTCGTCGCGCACGCGGGAGTGGAAGCTCTCCACGAACGGGTTCTGCCACGGCGAGCCCGGCTCGATGAACACGGTCCCTGTCTTCGCCATCACGCACCAGTCGCGGAGCGCGTGCGCGGTCATCTCCGGGCCGTTGTCGCACCTGAGCAGCTCTGGGGCACCGCGCTCGGCGAGGAGCCGCTCCAGCGTCGCGACGACCGTGTCAGCGTCGATCGAGCGCTCGGTGAGCATCACCAGCGACTCCCGCGTGAACTCGTCGACGATGTTGAGCAGCTTCAGCGCCCGCCCGTCGGCGGTCTGGTCGAACTGGAAGTCGAATGCCCACACGTGGTTGGGCCGCTCCGCGCGTAGCCGCTGCGCCGGGACCGTCGACTCCCCAAGGCGCCGTCGCTTGCGCTTGCGCACGGGAACCCGCAGCCCCTCCTCGCGCCACAGGCGCTGCACACGCTTGCGGTTGACATCCCAGCCCAGCTCCCGCAGGTGATGGTGCGCGCGACGGTACCCCCACCGCGGGCGCTCCACCGAGAACGCCCGCAGCTCGGCGCGCAACGCCTGATCATCCGCGGCCGTCTTGGGCTCGTGACGCTGCGTGGAGCGGTGCTGACCGACTACCCGGCATGCCCAGCGCTCGCTGACGCCGAGACGGTCGCGAAGCATCGCGACCGCCTGGCGCCGGCGGACCGGGCCTACCAATTTCCCCGGGCGATCTCCTTCAACGCCCGCACCTCAAGCGCCTGATCGGCGACGATCGCCTTGAGGCTCGAATTCTCGCGCTCCAGCGTCTTCAGCCGCTTGACATCATCGGCCTTCATCCCGCCGTACTGGTTGCGCCAACGGTGATAGGTCTGCTCGCTGATCTCCAGGGCCTTGGCGGCCTCCGGGATCGTCTTGCCCTCGCCGAGCAGCCGCTCGGCCTCCCGCAGCTTACGGATGATCTGCTCCGGCGTATGCCTGCGTCGCTTCATCGTGGAGTTCCTTCCTCGCCCATGATCCTGGACGCAAGAAACTCTCACAAGGGTCGGACCGATCCACAGGGGTCAGGCCAGCTTCGTAGCGTCGCTAAAGTTGCCCTCGACTACAACGACACCGACCTTGCCGCCCCCGACTCCAGCTTGATTTCATCTTTCGCCGATGCGACGCTGAAAGAGGCCGGGGCACTTGAAGGCGTAGCGGGTGCGCTCTCAGTAGGGCTGCAAGCTCATCAGCCAGGAAGTCCCAGCTTGGCGAAGTTGGCAGCCTCGAACCTACGCTTCGCCAGCCAGCAAGCCGCTACGCGGAAACAGGTTGCCCGTCAGCTCGGCCTCACCGACTGCGCATATCTAATAGCCGCCCACGGACGCGCTCTCGGCGTAGCGACTCGCTATAGGTTGTCCGACAGCCATCAGCTTCCCTGTCGACGCTGGTGTTCGACCTCGGCCGCGAGGTCGGCGAAGGTCGCGTCGAGTGCGCGTAGGAAGCGTTGGAGCGTGCCCCAGCGGAGGTTGATCCGCCCGCCCTCAACGCGAGAGATGTAGGTGGGGTCGATGCCCACACGGGCGCCGAGCTCTTCCTGCGTGATGTCGGCCCGCTGGCGCAGCCCGCGAAGTGCTCGCCCGAGGGCGCCTTGGCCGTTCTCGTCGCTGGTGTCCGCAGGCTCCATCAGGGCCTTTACATAACTGGCAGGATACGCTAGTCTTTTGGGGCAACCCGAACATACAAGTTGGCGCCCGCGCGGGTAGGACCGCCGGGCGCCGTGGCACCGAGAGCTTGCGGCTCCCGGCACAGAGACACCCTATCGGCACGAGCAGGGCGTCCTCCTTGCCAGAGCGGTACGACCCTCGGGGCCTCCGAACATAGGAGGAACCGACATGAACAGGATCACCACCCCCTTCCGCGTACGAGTCCTGGAAGGGGCCATGCGGATGCTCGGTCGCGCGGTCGATGCGTGTATTGGGCGTCTCCTTGAAGCTGGTGTGGACGCGCCGGCGATCGCCGTGTTGTTCAGCGGCGAGGACACGGTCGAGCATCGCGATACCGTCACCGAGCGACTGCTTGTCCTTCAGATCCTTCAAGTCTCAGGGCCACGTTCGCATGCCGAACTACAGGACGCGCTCAGCGATGTCGCGCCGTCGGTGATCCGTGACGCGCTGGAAGAACTGGAGTTCGAGGACATCCTCTACATCGGCCGTGAGCAGGTGTGGGCGTCCTCGTGCGTCCGTCATCTGGACAAGCTCGACCTCATCGCGCTATGAGCATATGCGCGTCCGGCACGGGCTTCACGATCGATGCTCTCGATCTCACGAATCGCCCGAGCGCGGCTGAAAGGCCAGCGGACTGGCACCGGAATCTCTTGACCCGTTTTCGGAGGTTCCTGTGCTTAAAGATCATGGGCACTCATCGAATACCTGCGGGCGCCGGCAGCCCCCCCCCCCCCCCCCCCCCCCGCGACGCCTTGCCTTCCAGCCACAGCGAAATCCGTTGTCGCTTTGGAGCGCCAGCTCGCATTAACGAACATGGACCCTCATCGAACACGCCAAGACGCTCCCCATCGGGTCCTTGCCGTTCGCTCGTTCCCGATCGGCAACCCCCAAAGCGGCACGTCTGGCTTGCTGGCGGGGAATCCGTGCAGGCGCGGCGCGCCCGACTCTCTCTATCTCCCTATCTCGGCATCTTTGTCGTTCGTGTGCAGTGTTCAGGCCGGCCGAGAGCCCAGGGTTTCTGCCCATGACTGAGGATCGCTCCAGCGGCCGGGGTCGTGTCGTCCGGACTCGTCGCTCCCCCTCCCCTCCGGCGGCCAGCGCACTGGCTGAGATCGACCGGCGGCTGCTCGATGTGCTTTGCACGCATCGCGTGGCGCGCCAGGACCAGCTCTGCCGGCTGTTCCCTGAGATCCCTGAGCGGACGCTGCGCTACCGCACACGCCGCCTGCACGACCTCGGACTCGCCGGCCGCAGCCGCCCCTACCGCGAGCAGGGCTCCGCGCCGAACCATCACTGGCCGACACGACGCGCCGACTGCCTGATGCACGGCCAGCCCATACCGCGGGGTGGGGAGCGTAAGCAGCCCAACCCGATCTTCCTCGCGCACACCGCCGCGCTCACCGAGCTCTACGTCGCACTCTCAACCGGGGCCACCACGGCCGGGCTGTCCTTACACGCCTACCACCGCGAGCCGCGCGAACCGTTCACGGACACCAAGAAGGAGCGCGTGCTCGCCCCCGACGCGATGGTGACCCTCACCGACCCGAATGGGCCGAAGCTGGGCGCGTTCGTCGAGATCGACCTCGGCACGATGTCCCACACGCGACTGCGAGCGAAGGCCGAGCTGTACGCCGCCTACGCAGCCTCTGATGCCTGCCGTGAACGCCACCCGTTCCTGCCAGCGCTGCTGTTCCTCACGACCACCGATATTCGGGCGAGCAAGTTCCTGAAGGCCCTCGACCGAGCGCTTTCCTACGGTCCACCCCTGCACAAGCGTCGCGCGTTCGTCGCCGGTGGCGCCGGGATCGTGTGGGCACTGCACCGCCTACTCACCGAACCGTGCCTCGCGGACCTGGACGGGAACACCGGCCAGACGCTCCCCGACGTCCTGCATACGGCACGCGCGCCTTACGAGCAGGCGCTCGCCTACCGGCGCGAACGGCGAGAAGCCGAGGAAGAGAAGCGCCGGCATCTACGCGAGGAGCCCATAGCGATGCGCGAGCACCTACGCCGCCACGAGCACGCCCTGGACTCCTACTTCCAGGCGCTGGGAGAGCCCGGCGTGCACGCGATCAAGCTCCTGCTGGCATCACACGACCGGCTACTGCCGGACGAGCGCGGGGTACTGCGCGCCATTGCACGCGACCTCGGCGAAGCGCTGGCGGAACCAGGACGACAGGCCGCCGACCCACCAGGCGCTGAAGTGATCGGCGAGATCGCTCTACTCATCGAGGACTACCGCGCCACCCAGACCAAACACGCGAGAGCGCTCGCCGCCGACTACGGCGAAGGGCCGTCCCTGCGCCGTGCGTGGCATCAACTGCGCGAAGGCGGACTACTCGACCGCACCGCCCTGGATCGGCTTCCGCAGGACGCCGAACATGACGCAGCGGGTCGGCGCGAACAACACGAGCGGCGCGATGCCTACCTGAACTGGCGCGAGCAGACCGCCCGGCAGCTCGCACGCAAGGCCGGACCGCTCGGGCGGCTCACTCACCGGCCAGAGGACTTCTACCCGCAGCTCGACCGCGAGCATCTGAAGGTCTGCGAACGCTGCGAGGAGACGATCTACCCGCGAGCCCGGCAAACAGACAGGTACGGCTCCCCGCCCCCGAAATCCTGCCACTACTGCCGCGAGCCGCACGGCACCAAACCCTACGACCCAATCTCAACCGCAAGCGCCGAAAGCGAGGCATACCAGTGAGCAAACCCAAGGAACGGACCAACACCGCCCGTGCCCGGCGCAGGCCCCGGCGGTCCCCGGGCGCGCAATCACAGCGAACAGCGCGGCGAGCCCGCGTCGCTTCATCATGCGCCCGCCAGATAGCAGGCGATCACGCCGTGAGCGTCCGTGCGGTTCGTCGTAACCCGCCCGATCTCGACCGTTTCGTCGCGGCGCTGCTCGCGCTCGCTCTCGCTGAGCACCAAACAGGACAGGACGGGGCGGGTGAGCGCTCATGAAGCGCGCCGCGATCTACCTGCGAGTGTCCACCAGCGCGCAGGCCAAACGCAACCGCGAGCCCGAGGGATACTCGATCCCGGCGCAACGCGAGGCGTGTCTACGCAAGGCAGCCAGCCTGGACGCGGAGGTCGTCGGCGAGTACGTGGACCGCGGCGAGTCCGCGAAGACCGCCGATCGTGCCGAACTGGGCGCGCTGTTGGAGCGTGTCAAGCAGCAACAGGACCTCGATTACGTGATCGTGCACAAGGTCGACCGGCTCGCCCGCAACCGCTACGACGACGCGACCATCAGCTACACCCTGAAGGCCGCCGGCATCGAACTCGTGTCCGTGACCGAGAACATCGACGACACGCCCTTCGGGCGGTTTATGCACGCGATAGTCGCCGCCAACGCCGAGTTCTACTCCGCCAACCTCGCCGCCGAGGCCCGCAAGGGACTCATCCAGAAGGCCAAGACCGGCGGCACCCCCACCCGCGCACCAATCGGCTACCTCAACATCAGAAAGATCATCGACGGCCACGAAATCCGCACCGTGGAAATCGACCCCGAACGCGCCCCACACGTCCGCTGGGCGATCACCGCCTACGCCACCGGCGCCTTCACCCTCGACACCCTCCGAGACGCCCTCACAGACCGCGGGCTGCTCACCCGCCCCACCCCCACGCGCCCGGCGAAACCGCTCTCCCGCTCACAGCTCGCCGCACTGCTGGTCAACCCCTACTACATCGGGATCGTCCGCTACGCCGGTGTCGAATACGACGGCAACCACGAGCCCCTGATCGACAAGACGACATTCCAGCGCGCCCGCGCCGTGCTCGAAGCGCACGGGCACGCCGAGGAGCGCGACCGCAAGCACGACCACTACCTCAAGGGCACCCTCTACTGCGGACGCTGCGACTCCCGCATGGGCCTCACCCACGCCAAAGGCAACGGCGGCACCTACCCCTACTTCTTCTGCATAGGCCGCACCCGCCGCAACGGCTGCCAACAGCCATACATCCCCATCAGCACGATCGAGCGCGCCGTCGAGCACCTATACGCCCACATCGCACCACCCGCCGAACACCTGGAGACAATCGGCGTGAAGCTCGACCAGGCACTCGCCGGGATGCGCGCACAAGCAGAACAGGAGACTGCCCGCCAGCAGCGCCGCCTCGCCAAGCTCACCGACGAGCGCACCAAGCTCCTACACGCCTACTACCAAGGCGCCATCCCCCTCGACCTCCTACATCAAGAGCAGGAGCGCATCGTCAACCAGATCGCCAGCGCCGAAGCACAACTCGCCATCGCGCAGCGCTCCGCCACCGACGTGCAGAGCACGCTCGACAAGGCCCTGGACCTCCTCGCCGACTGCCAGCACGCCTACACAAACGCACCCGCCCACCTGCGCCGCCAATGGAACCAAGCACTATTCCTACGCCTCCACGTCCACGACCAAAACATCGAGCACGCCGAGATCGCCGAGCCCTTCGCCGCCCTCACAACACCAAGCCTCCCCGACCAGCTCGACAGCCACGAGTACGACTCGCGCCAAGCAGCGAAGGCGAACACGACAACCGCCGCTTCCAACGGCCACGGTTCAAATAGGGATCAAATAGTCGGGGCGGCCGGATTCGAACCGGCGGTCCCTCGCCCCCAAAGCGAGTGCGATACCAGGCTTCGCTACGCCCCGATGCCAACAAGGGTAGACGTCGCGCCGACCGTACCGAACGGTGAGGCCCATAGCCCTACGCGCGGACGCTCCCGCCGATGCTCCGCTGCTAGCCTCAGCCGACCGCCCATGGCCGAGATCCAGCCTCTGCGCGCGCTGCACTACGACCCAGCCGTCGTGGGCCCGCTGGCGAATGTGACGGCGCCGCCGTATGACGTGATCGATCCGGAGCAGCGGGCCGAGCTCTTGCGGCGCTCGCCGTACAACATCGTCGCGATCGACCTGCCCGAGGGCGGGGGCGAGCAGGACTCGGATCCTTACGTGGCCGCCGCGAACCTGCTGGAGAGCTGGCAGCTGCAGGGTGCGCTGGTGCGCGACTCGGAGCCGGCGGTGTGGGCCCACGCCCAGGACTACACCGGGCCCGACGGCCTGCGCAGGACGCGGCGCGGGTTCTTCTGCCGGGTGCGGATCGAGGAGTATGGACCCGGGCGTGTGCGCCCGCACGAGCGTACGCATCCCGGGCCGAAGGAGGACCGCCTGCGTCTCACGCGCGCGACGCGCGCGAACGTGTCTCCCATCTTCTCGCTCTACTCCGACCCGACCCAGACCGCGTGGACGGCGCTCGAGCCTGCCACCGCACAGCGGGCGCCATGGGGAGAGGTCACCGACGCGCAGGGCACGACGCACCGTCTGTGGCGTGTCTCCGATCCCGAGGCGATCGCCGCCGTGCAGGCCGCCACAAGCGAGGCGGAGCTGCTGATCGCCGACGGGCATCACCGGTACGAGACGATGCAGACCTATGCCGATGAGATCGGCGGCGAGGGCGACCACCGCTACGTCCTCATGTGCCTGGTCGCACTGGAGGACCCGGGGCTGACGGTGTTCGCGACGCATCGCCTCATCCGAGGGCTCGACCGCGGGCGTCAGGAGGCGTTGCGCGAGGCGCTGCGCCGCGACTTCGAGATCGCCGAGGTCCCGATCGAGCAGATCGCCCCGCCGATCGAAGATCGAGGATCGTCGATCGGCCAACGGTCGCCCGGCGCGAGGACTCCACTGCAACTCGGCTACTTCGACAATCACCACCAGCGCGCACTGCGTCTGAGGCTGCGCGACCAGGCGATCGCCGACGCCGCGCTCGCGGGGCACTCCGAGGCCTACCGCCGGCTGGACACCGGCGTGCTGGAGGCGCTGATATTGAAGGGAGCGCTCGGACTCAGCGACGATGACATCGCGCAATTCAACGGCCTGTTCTACGCGCGCTCGACCGAGGAGGCGCTGCAGCTCGTCCGCGCCGGCGACTACGACGCCGCCTTCTTCATGCGCCCGACACCGGTGGAACAGGTCGCGGACATCGCGGCCGCAGGCGAAAACATGCCGCCGAAGTCGACGTTCTTCCATCCGAAGCTGCTCACTGGTCTGCTGCTGAACCCGCTCGCGTGAGGCGCGGGCACGGGCGCGGGGGCGCCGGCGCGGGGACACGGACTCGCGAGGGCGCTGCGGCGCGATGCACCGTCGACCAGACCGTGGGCGGAGTAGCATATGAGCAGAGGCGCAGTTACAGAGGGGTCGATCGGAGGGATGAGTTGATCGATGAGAAAGGTGGGCCGGCATGAAAGCCACGGCACGACGTGAGGGGCGGACGTTCAGACACACCGTTCAGGTGCGTGAGCATCAGCTGACGGTGGACGAGCCGCTCCAGAGCGGCGGCGAAGACGCGGGGCCCGATCCGCAGGAGATGCTTGCGGTCAGCCTCGCTTCATGCAGCGCGATCACGATGGAGATGTACGCGGCACGCAAGGGCTGGGACATCGGCCACGTCGAGGTGGACGTGGAGTACAGCCCGGCCGAGCGTGGGTGTCCGACCAAGTTCGAGCTCGTGCTGCGGCTGGCAGACGATCTGCCCGACGAGCAGGTGCGGCGTCTGCTGACGATCGCCGCGAAGTGCCCCATCCATCGCGCGCTCGACGGCGAGGTCATGTTCGCCGAGCGCATCGAGCGCGTGCACATGGCGGCCTGACCCTCGATAGCCGGCGACGACCTTGACGCGCGCATAGCCGAGCACTCGGGACAGACTCCCGCGGGGGCCACCCCCGCGGCGGTGCTCGTGCCGCTCTTCCTCTCCGCCTCCGGTGGTCGTGGTGGCGGCGGCGGCGAGCCTTACGCGGTGTTCACCCGCCGGCGCGCCGATCTGCGCCGGCACGCGGGCGAGATCTCCTTTCCCGGTGGCCGGCGCGACCCCGAGGACTCAGGTCTGGCGGACACGGCGCTGCGCGAGGCCGAGGAGGAGATCGGGCTGCCCCGCGCGCGGGTGAGCCTGCTCGGGGAGCTGCCAGCCGTGTCGACGTTCGTGACGGGCTATCTCATCCATCCGTTCGTCGGCCTGATCCCGCCCGGCCTGGTCTGGGAGGCCTCGCCGGCTGAGGTGGACGCCGTGCTCGAGCTGCCGCTGGGCGCGGTGCGCGCCGGGCGGACGCGTACGCGCGTGGAACGCCGCGGGATCGCGTTCGAAACCGACGCGTACATCGTTGACGATCACCTCATCTGGGGCGCCACCGCGCGCATCCTGGAGCATCTGCTGGAGCGGGCGGACGAGTTGCTGGCCCGCCACGCCGACACGTGATGTGCGACGCGACGGGCCGGCCCACAACGGACCAACGAGACACGAAACCAACTACCACCCCAGCGGGCCACTCAGCGCCGCTCAGCGGCCCGCCTCACGACCTCAGCTGGGCTGCGGCACCAATCGTATGTACGGGCGGGGCTCCTCCCACCCATCCGGGTATGTCTCCCGGGCCTCGTCGTTGGAGACCGAGCCCGCGATGATCACCTTCTCGCCCCGATGCCAGTTGGCCGGCGTGGCGACCTTGTGGGTCGCGGTGAGCTGGAGCGAATCGATCACGCGCAGCACCTCGTCGAAGTTGCGCCCGGTCGTCATCGGGTATACGAGGATCAGCTTGACCTTGTGGTCGGGCCCGATCACGAACACGTTGCGCACCGTCTGGTTGTCGGCGGGCGTGCGCTCAGAGGAGTCGCCGGACGTGCTCGCGGGCAGCATGCCGTAGAGCTTTGAGACGTTGAAGTCCGAGTCGCTGATGATCGGGTAGTTGGGAGCCGTGCCCTGGGTCTCCTCGATGTCCTTGGCCCATGCCTCGTGGCTGTCGAGCGCGTTGACCGACAGGCCGATGATCTTCACGTTGCGAGCGTCGAACTGGGGCTTGGCGTTGGCCATGTAGCCGAGCTCGGTCGTGCACACGGGCGTGAAGTCCTTCGGATGGGAGAACAGCACCGCCCAGGAATCGCCGATCCAGTCGTGGAATTTGATGGGGCCCTCGGTGGTCTCGGCCTCGAAGTCGGGGGCCACGTCGCCAAGTTGCAATGTCATTGATGTTGATCCTTTCTCGGCACTCGGCCGGCGCGGGCTTCGGACGGAAACCAGCGCTTTCTGGAATCCTGATCGAATTTTGGGGGATTATCCTCAGGATAGCGAACCCAACGTGTCCTCCCGGCTCGCCAGCGCCATGCAGGCACCCTCCCCCGCTCAGACGCCCAGCAGCGAATCGACGGCCGCGCGCGCCTCCACCAGCCAGGCATTGTGGTCGACGGGATCGGCCCGCACGTAGGCGACCGGGATCGCATTGGCAGAGGTGAGCATGCGCACGATGCGCTCGCCCTCGGATGTCGGACCGTGCCCGGCGGGCGCCTCATAGACGAACCCGCGCATGGTCGTGTCGATCGCCTCGCCCAGAAACGACTCCAGGCGATCCCCGTGCAGCGCTCTGACCTGCTCCGGCGCCCCCCGGGCCGTGGCGAGAAGCCAGCAGGCGATCGTCACGCCGTCCAGGACTCCGCGCAATGTCGCCAGGCGATCGGGCGAGCCGATCAGGCACTCCGCGCCGCTCGCCTCGATCGCGGCCCGGCCAGACTCCGTGCGCGTGACGATGCGCACCGCGTGCCCACCCTCATCCACGAGCGCCGCCGCCAGGCGTCTACCGCGACAGCCGCCGCCGACGATCAGGACCCGCGCCACGGTGCGCGCCGCCAGTCGGTCCGGCAGGTGCGCCTCGGACCGGCTAGATGCCGGTCCGAGGCGTTCCCGAGATAGGAGTGTGAGACATGCAAGCAACCCCGAGCATACGGCTCGGAGCCTGGTAGATCGACGCAGCGGCTCGGACTGGACCTCGCAGCCCGTCAAAGGCGGCGACGTCCCGCCGAGAGAGGCCCGCACGAAGTGATTGCGTGCCGAGGCCTGCTCGAGCGCCACCGGAGAGGTTGGGTAGCGGCGCTCGAGCGGACTCCGGCACGTTGACAGCCACCTGCGTGCCTGTTCGGAAACCGATCCCGCTGGGTTGGCAACCTTCCATTGCCATGAAGAAAATCACAGTTTCTAAGCTCTGTCAAGGGTATGGGAAAAAGTTTTGTCAACCTACCTCGGACGGCCTCCATGGACGGGCCACGGCACAATCGCTCGGGTTCAAGCACGACGGCGCGAGGACGACCCGCCAGGAGCTGGAGGGCTCCATCCGCGAGAGGGGTCCCAGGCGTCGAATACCATCCGCGAACGATGAGCGATCGACCCTCGGACCATTCCGCCCACATGACGGCGGGCGGAGATGTCGTGACGATGGACAAGATCGTCGCGCTGTGCAAGCGGCGGGGGTTCGTGTTTCCCTCCTCGGAGATCTACGGAGGCGTCGGCTCGACCTACGACTACGGCCACTACGGGGTGCTGCTCAAGAACAACGTCAAGTCGGCCTGGTGGCGGGCGATGCTGCAGGAGCGCGATGACATCGTCGCGATCGACTCGGCGATCCTCCAGCACCCGCGCGTGTGGGAGGCCAGCGGTCATCTCGCCGGGTTCACCGACCCGCTCGTGGACTGCAAGACCTGCGGTCAGCGCTTCCGGGCGGACCATCTCGGCGAGTTGCAGTGCGGACGCAAACCGTCGAAGCACCCGGGCGAGACCGGGGAGTGCTCGCTCACCGACGCGCGCGAGTTCAACCTGATGTTCGAGACGACGATCGGACCGGTCAAGGAATCGGGGGCGATCGCGTATCTGCGCCCGGAGACGGCGCAGGGGATCTTCATCAACTTCAAGAACGTCCTGCAGTTCTCCCGCAAGAAGCCCCCGTTCGGGATCGCTCAGGTCGGCAAGTCCTTTCGCAACGAGATCACGCCCGGCAACTTCATCTTCCGCACGCGCGAGTTCGAGCAGATGGAGATGGAGTTCTTCGTGCCACCCGAGGAGGCGCCGCGCTGGTTCGAGCATTGGCTGGCCGAGCGCGAGCGCTGGTATGTCGAGCTGGGGTTGCGCCCCGACCACCTGCGGTTGCGCGCACACGATGCGGACGAGCTCTCGCACTACTCCTCCGGCACGAGCGACGTCGAGTACCTGTTCCCCATCGGCTGGTCCGAGCTGGAGGGGATCGCCAACCGCGGCAACTTCGACCTCACCCAGCATGCCGAGCATTCGGGCGAGAAGCTCGAGTACTTCGACCAGGCGACCGGCGAGCGCTACATCCCCCACGTGATCGAGCCCGCCGCGGGCGCCGACCGGGCGACGCTCGCGTTCATGGTGGACGCCTACGACGAGGAACTCGTGCAGCGCGAGGGCTCCGGTGAGGGCGAGACGCGGACCGTCCTGCGCCTGCATCCACGGCTGGCCCCGGTCAAGGCCGCGGTGCTGCCGCTCGTCGGCAAGGACGGTCAGCCCGAGCTCGCGCGTGAGGTCTACGAATCCGTGCGCGAGCGTGTCCAGGCCGAGTACGACACGGGTGGAGCGATCGGCAAGCGATACCGCCGCCAGGACGAGATCGGCACGCCGTGGTGCGTGACGATCGACCACCAGAGCCTGCACGACAGGACTGTGACCGTGCGCGAGCGCGACTCGCTGGCGCAGGAGCGCCTGCCGATCGACGGGCTCGCACAGGTGATCGAGCGGCGTGTGAGCGCGCCGTGGAGCACCCCCAAGCTGGATCCAGCCGCGCCGGGCGGCGATGGCCCGAGTTGACCACGAGCGCCCAGCCGCAGGCGCGGGCGAGAGGAGACGAACACGAGCATGGATTTCGACCTGACCGACGAGCAGCGCCTGATCAAGCAGACCGCGCGCGAGTTCACCGACAAAGAGATCGTGCTGCAGTCGCGCGAAAACGCGCGCAACCACCATTTCGACCTGGAGATGGTCCGTAAGGTCGCCGACCAGGGCTACCTCGGCGCGATCGTGCCGCAGGAGTATGGCGGCGCAGGCCTGGACTACTTCAGCTACGGCCTCCTGGTCGAGGAGATCGGGCGCGGGGACTCCGCGATCAGGACGGTCATCTCGGTGCAGACCTCGCTTGTCTGCTCGGGCATCGTCAAGTTCGGAACCGAGGAGCAGAAGCGCAAGTACCTGCCGAAGCTGTGCTCGGGCGAGTGGCTGGGCTGCTTCGGGCTGACCGAGCCGGACACGGGCTCGGACGCGGCCAACCAGAAGACGCGCGCGCGCAAGACCGAGGGCGGCTGGGCGATCAACGGCGCGAAGATGTGGATCTCGATGGCCAACTACGCCAAGGTGGCACTGATCTTCGCCCAGACCGACCCCGCGCTCGGGCACAAGGGAATCGCGTGCTTCTTGGTGGACACCGACCAGCCCGGCTACACCGCGCAGACGATCGAGCACAAGATGGGGCTGCAGGCCTCCGACACCGGATCGATCTCCCTGGAAGACGTCGAGGTCTCCGACGACGACATGCTGGGAGAGGTTGGCGACGGCTTCAAAATCGCGATGTCCAACCTCGACTCCGGGCGCTACTCGGTAGCGGCCGGCTGCGTCGGCATCTGCCAGGGCTGCGTGGACGAGTCGGTCGCCTACGCCTCCGAGCGCGAGCAGTTCGGCCGTCCGATCGCCAGCTTCCAGCTGGTGCAGGCGATGATCGCGGACATGGTGCTCAAGACCGACGCATCGCGCATGCTCGTCTGGCGCGCGGGCTTCCTCAAGGACAAGGGCCGCCCGAACACGCTCGAGACCTCGATCGCCAAGCTCCACGCGACCGAGGCCTCGCTGGAGTGCGCGAACCTGGCGATCCAGATCCACGGCGGCGCCGGCTATGTCGACGACCATCCGGTCGAGCGCTACTTCCGCGACGCCCGCGTGACCACGCTCTACGAGGGAACCTCGCAGATCCAGAAGCTGATCATCGGCCGTGCCATGACGGGCATCAACGCGCTCGTGCCGAGCTGATGGGGGCGATCGCCGCGCCAGCTCAGATCATCGGCGTGCTCGGCGCCGGCACGATGGGCTCGGGCATCGCCCAGCTCGCGGCTCGCTCCGGCGCACGCACGCTGCTGCACGATCCGATCCCCGAGGCGCTCGCCCGGGGCGCCGATCGCGCGCGCGAGGGTCTTCGCAAAGAAGCGGCCAAAGGCCGGCTGAGCGCCGCTGAGGCCGAGGCGGCCTTGACCCGGATCGAGGCGGTGGACGGACTGGACGCGATGGGCGCATGCGAGCTCGTGATCGAGGCCGCCCCCGAGCGCCCGGATCTCAAGCGCGAGCTGTATGAGCGGCTGTCCGAGATCGTCAGCACCGAGTGCGTGCTGGCGACGAACACCTCCTCGCTGCTGGTCACCGCGATCGCCGCCGCGGCCGGCCACCCCGAGCGCGTGGTCGGGATGCATTTCTTCAACCCCGCGCCGCTGATGCGCCTGCTGGAGGTCGTCGCCGGCGAGCAGTCTTCTGAGCAGGCCCTCGCTCTCGCCCACGCAACCGGCGAGGCGATGGGCAAGGCGGTCATCCGGGCGAAGGACGGGCCCGGCTTCCTGGTCAACCGCTGCAACCGCCCGTTCGGGCTGGAGGCGCTTCGACTCTTGCAGGAGCGGATCGCGGACATCGAGACGATCGACCGGATCGTGCGCATACAGGGCGGCTTTCGCATGGGTCCGTTCGAGCTCATGGACCTCGTGGGAGTCGATACGGGCTTGGAGATCTCCAAGAGCTTCTACGAGCAGAGCTTCGGCGAGCCGCGCTGGCGCCCTTCCCCGATCACCGCCCGCTACGTCGCCGCGGGGCGCCACGGCCGCAAGACCGGGCGCGGGTACTACGACTACTCGCGCGATCCCTACCGGCCCCCGGACCCGGATCCGAATCCGGACCCGAGCCCACCCGCCCGCGCTGACGCAAAGGCGGCGCCCGCCCTCGACGGTGTGCTCGGCAGAATCGTCTGCCAGGTGATCAACGAGTGCGCTTTCGCGCTCGGTGAAGGCGTGGGCAGCGCACAGGACATCGACACCGGCATGGTGCTCGGGCTCAACTACCCCCGCGGACCGCTCGCGTGGGCCGATGAGATCGGGCTCGACCACGTGCTGGGCGTGCTGGATGGCCTGTGGGAGGAATACCGCGAGGAGCGCTACCGCTCCGCCCCCGAGCTGCGGGGCCTGGTGCGCGCGGGGCATCTCGGGCGCACCAGCGGTGCGGGGTTCTTCGAGTACGGGCCCGACGGCGCCTAATCCGCTCAGCAGGATCGCTGTTGAAAGCGCCGCATTCCCACCACCCAGACCCGCGCGGTCCGCGCGCTCGGGCTCGCCCTGCGATACGGGCTCGCCCCCCACGACCACCTCACGTTTTCGCAGGCGCCGACGTTTTATGTATGTGAGCCCCGGGCCACCACCGTTCCAGCGCTTTCTCGACGCCCACAGCGAGCTCGTCTGGCGCTTCCTGGTCTCCTGCGTCGGGCGGGCCGACGCCGAGGACTGCTTTCAGGAGACGTTCGTCTCGGCCTTGCGGGCCTATCCACGGCTGCGCGCAGACTCGAATCCGAAGGCGTGGGTGCTCACGATCGCGCATCGCAAGGCGCTGGACGCGCACCGCGGGCGGGCGCGCCGGGCGTTGCCCGTAGCGGAGATCGCCGCACTGGCCGACCGCGATGGTAACGGCGCCTGCGCCGGGTCCTCCGTGTCCGCCCGGGACGAGACGCTGTGGCACGCCGTTCGCGAGCTGCCCGACCGCCAGCGCTCAGCGGTCGTGCTGCGCTTTGTCGGCGACCTTCCTCATCGCGACATCGCCGCGGCGATCGGTTGTTCGGAGGAGGCGGCGCGGCGCTCGCTGCACGAGGGATTGACCAGGCTTCGCCAGGAGGTCACGACATGAACGACATCCGCCCCCACACTGCGCGCCCGTCGAACCCGCGGGCGAGCACGTTCGAACGGGATCTGCGCTCCAGCCTCAGTCGCACCATCGACTCCGAGGACGTTCCGTCCCAGGCGGCGGCCGCCACCACCCGTCTGACCGAGCGCATCGTCTCCGAGAACCTCGCCGATATCGAGTACGCGCCCGTCGAGTCCCCGTTCGGCACGCTGCACGCCGCCATCACCCGACGCGGGCTGGTGCGCGTCGCGTTCCCGGAGGAGTCTGTCGAGTCGGTGCTGGAACGGCTCGCACGGGAGCTCTCGCCGCGCATCGTCGAAGCGCCCGCCTCGCTTGACCCCGTCAAGCGCGAGCTGGACGAGTACTTCGCCGGGCGCCGGCGCACGTTCGATCTGGCGCTCGACTGGGCGCTGATCACACCGTTCGGACGGCGCGTGCTGCGGATGACCGCCGCCATCCCCTACGGCGGACACCTCTCCTACGCCGAGGTCGCGGCCGAGGCCGACAGCCCCCGGGGCGCCCGTGCGGCCGGCAACGCGCTCGGGGCCAATCCGATCCCGATCGTGATCCCCTGTCACCGCGTCCTGCGCTCGGGGGGCGCGCTTGGCGGGTACGGCGGGGGGCTGGACCGCAAGCGGTATCTGCTGGAACTGGAGGGTGTGCTCACGCCCCGGCCGTAGCACGCCCGACTGTAGGGACGCGCGTCCTCATCTGGCCAGGCCGGCCGGCCGGCGTGAGCATGTCCGCCCTGCTCGGCTGTTTTTTGGAGAGGCGCCGCTCAGCGCCGTCCACGAGGCTCAGCTACCGGCTGGCGCGGCGGGCGCCCACTGCGCTTCGGCCGGGTCCCCGGCGGGCATCTGTGCCGGCACGGGCACCCCGGGCGTGTCCCTCAGATACCACTCCGCGTCGAGCGCCGCCTGGCAGCCCGAGCCCGCGGCGGTGATCGCCTGACGGTAGGTGTGGTCCACGAGATCCCCGGCGGCGAACACTCCCGGGCGGTTGGTGCGCGTGGAGCGACCCTCGACGATCACATACCCGTTCTCGTCCACATCCACCTGACCCCGCACCAGCCCCGACTGCGGCTCGTGGCCGACCGCGATGAACGTGCCCGACACGGGTATCTCGCGCTCCTCGCCCGTCTCGGTGTTCACCAGCGCGGCATGCCCCAGCGAGCCGTGTTCGGCCGCGACGAACTCCTTCACCCGGTATGGCGTCAGCAGCTCGATGTTCTCCTGCGCGCGTGCCCGCTCGAGCATGATCTTCGACGCCCTGAACTCATCGCGGCGGTGAACGACGGTGACGTGGCTGGCGAACTTCGACAGAAAGATCGCCTCCTCCATCGCCGAGTCCCCGCCGCCGACGATCACCGTCTGGGCGTCTCTGAAGAACGCGGCATCGCACGTGGCGCAGTAGCTGACCCCGCGGCCCGAGAGCTCCTCCTCGCCGGGGACGCCCAGCTTCTTGTGCTCGGCGCCCATCGCCAGCACGACCGTCCGGGCCCTGTGCTCGACGTCTCCGACCCACACCCTGTGCACGCCGGGATGGTCGGGATCCGATCCATCGGCCAGCTCGACACGCTCCGCCTCCTCGGTGAGCAGGCGCGCGCCGAACCGCTCGGCCTGCGCGCGCAGCTTGGCCATCATCTCCGGGCCCATGATCCCCTCCGGGAACCCGGGGTAGTTCTCCACGTCGGTCGTCTGCTGCAACAGCCCGCCCCACGCGAACCCCTCGATCACGAGCGGGCTCAGGTTTGCGCGCGCCGTGTACAGGGCCGCGGTGTACCCCGCGGGTCCGCTGCCGATGACGATCACATTCTCGACGTCGCTGCTGCTGTTCATCTCATCTCCAGGAGTCGCTTTACTTTGTAAAGTATACCGCCCGCGCACCCGCCGCCTCCACCGCGCCACCGCGCGCCGCGGCGGGACGCGCTCCCTGCTGCTCGCGCCAGCGGGCCACGGTGCGGCGCAGCTGGAAGTAGGCCACGACCCCCGGGATCGTCGGCAGCCAGAACGAGATCGCGCGGTAGGACAGCACCGCGAGCACCGCCAGGTCGAGGCTGACCCCGAACGCCGCGAGCGCGCCGATCATGCCTCCCTCGACGCCGCCCAGACCGCCGGGCAGCGGCAGCAGGTTGCCGAGCATGCCCAGGAAGTAGGCCATCCAGATGACGGTGAACGGCGGGGGCGAGCCGAACGCGTGGAACATCGCCCACAGCACGCCGATATCAAACCCCCACCACGCCACCGCTCCGAGCAGACCGGGATCGCGCGAACGGATCAGCTCGATCGCGGTGCGTACGCCGCTGGCTGCAAGCGCGGGCGCCGTCACTCCGAGCGCAACCCAGCGGGCGAGGCGACCGGAGCCCGAGGCCCAGCCCTGCAGGCGACGCTCGATGTCGTCCGGGAGCAGCGCCATCGCGCCGACCACCGCGATCAGGATCGCCGCCACGATCGCGGGCACGATCGTCAGCGCGAACGAGCCGCCTCCGGGGAACAGGCCCGTCCCCAGGCCGATCCCGTCGATCAGCACCGAGCCCGCGTAGACGGCGTACAGCAGAACGATGAACGCGACCATCCGGCAGGCCACCAGGCGCGCCTCCATCCCCGAGCGGCGCAGCGCCCAGGCCGTCAGCGCGACCCCGCCGGCGCCGGCGGTCGCGAACAGGCGCGTGGCAAGGAGGCCCGCCATCGTGATCTGGTAGCTCTCCGGCCAGCCGATCGGCCCGGGCGGGTGGACATCCCTGCGGACGAACACGGCGCGGAACAGCACCACATACCCGGCGAACGACAGCAGCTCGAGCACCACCCCGATCGCGATCCACCAGCCGTTCCCGTTCTCGAGATGGTGCAACGTCGTGCCGACGCCGGCGAGCTTGGGCAGGACGAAATACAGGAATCCGACGACCGTGACCACGAACAGGCCGAACGCGACGGCCTGCCGACGCGTGATGACCACGCGCGGCATCTCCTCCTCGTGATGGGCCCCGTTCCCGGCCGCCTCATGCTGCACCGGCTGCGGCTGCCCGGTCCGATGCCGCCCAGCTCCGTACTGCGCCGCCCCGTCTGCCTCCTCAGGAGTGCCCTGCGCCATCGCGCTCTCGCTCACCTCCTCATCTCAGCTCGGGTCCGCCTCGTGTGCGATCGCCTCCAGCGCCGCGAGGGCCCGTCCGAAGCACTCGATCGCCGGCCCCGCGCGCGGCCCCAGCCGGCGCACCGCTCCCGTCAGCGCGGCGCCCGCCAGCAGGTCCACCGCGTAATGCTCGCCGAGATACACGAGCGCGAATCCGAGCACCGTCGTATAGGCGCCGCCGAGCGCGCCCGCAACCGGCCCCGCCTCGGCGAGCAGGAGCGCGGCCATAACGGATGTTGCGAAGTGCAGCGAGGGCATCGCAGCCAGGGGATTGCCTCCGAACACACTGTAGAGAGGCCCCCAGCCGTCTCTCCAGAACTGCTCGCCGTACTCGACCATCATCCGGCGCACGTCCTCCGCGCCGTGGTGATCGCGGCCCGCGACCGAGGCCGCATACCACGGCGGCGCGGTCGGAACCAGCCAGTAGACGCCAGCGCCGATGTCGAATACGGCATAGGTCATCGCCGCCGCACGCGGAAAGCGCTCGGGATGGCGTATGAGGATGTAAGCGAGCGATCCGTGCGGCACTGCGAACCACGCCCAGTGCGCCCATACGAGCACGCGATCCAGCGCCCGCCATTCGGGCGTGTCGCTGCCGGGCTGCACCCGGGCAAGCGCGCGTTGCAGGCGTAACGTCGGCAACTCCCCCAGCCCGAGCGCCCGATCGACGTCGATCGGGTAGTCGATGTGCACGCGCTTTGCCTGCGCCGTCTCGTCGTCGTGCGGGGTCTTGTATGCGGCCAGATACGCCCACATCTGCAGGCCGCACACCGCAACGTCACGCGTGCGCGAGCGCCGGACGGCGACGCACAGCGCGAGGGGCGCCGCGAATGCGACGGTCTGGGTGATGAGCGGTGGCGCGTCGATCCGCTTGCGTATGAGCGGCGCGGCGACTCCCGCCGCCAGCACCCCCCAGGCGGTCGTCCTGATTGCCGTTCACAGCCGCACTGCCGTGAGTATATGGGCGCGCTCGGGCGGCCTACGAGGCCGGCGCCCGCACGCCGGCGCGCATGGAGGCGGCAGCGACGAACGCATCGATGACCCGGCTTGCCGTGTCCGCCTCCGGGTGCCACTGCACGCCGAGCACGAACCGGGTGGGTGGGACTCCATCCGCCAGCTCGATCGCCTCGGGCAGATCGTCCAGCGTCGAGACTCCGCTCACGATCAGACCCTCCCCCAGCCGGTCGACGCCCTGGTGATGATGGGACTTGGTCGCGTGGCGCAGCTCACCCGCCGCGCGTGCGGCCAGCGAGCCCTCGTCCAGCACGACGTCATGGTCGGCGCCGTCGAACGAGCCGACGACGCGCCGGTGCTCATGGTGGCCGTAGCGCTCGGGCAGGTGCTGCAGCAGCGTGCCGCCGCAGGCGACGTTGATCAGCTGCATCCCCCGGCAGATTCCCAGTACCGGCAGGTCTCTCTCGATCGCCCCGCGCGTCAGCGCGATCTCGAACGCATCGCGTTCGGGCACCGTGTTGACGGTCTCGGCATGCGCCGGCTCGCCGTAGGAGCCGGGATCGATGTCGGCGCCCCCCGCGAGCACGAGCCCGTCGATCATGTCCAGCACCTCGGCCGGATCCTCGGCCACCAGCGGATCCACCGGCAGCATCAGCGCGAGCCCGCCAGCCCGCTGAACGGCCTGCACGTAGTTGCGCGGGAGCAACATCGCCTGCAGGTCCCACACGCTCCAGCGCGCCCGCTCCAGGGCCGCGCACATGCCGATCACCGCTCGTGCCATCGCCACACCATAGGATGATCCGCGAAATGAGAGCGATGAGCGATCAGCACACCCAGCTGGAGACCGTGAACATGTCTGTCGCCGACGGCGTGGCCACCGTCCAGCTGAACCGCCCAGACGCGCTGAACGCCTGGAACGGGCAGTTCAGCGAAGACCTGCTCGCGGCCCTGCTGCAGGCGCGCCGGAACGAGGCGGTGCGCGCCGTGCTGATCGAGGGCGCCGGGCGGGCGTTCTCCTCCGGTGCGGATTTGAAGGATGTCAGCGGCGGGGAGACCACGCCGGACGGGCGCCCGGATGTCTATAAGACGCTGACCGAGCGCTACCACCCGATCATGGTCGCGATCAGAGAGATGCCAAAGCCCGTCATCGCCTCGGTGCGCGGGCCGGCGGTCGGCATCGGCTGCTCGCTGGCGCTGTGCTGCGATTTGATCGTGGCGGGCGAGGGCGCTTATTTCCTGCTCGCGTTCGTCAACATCGGCCTCGTTCCCGACGGCGGCTCTTCGCTGTTCGTGCCGACGCGCGTCGGCATGGCCCGCGCCACCGAGCTTATGATGCTCGGCGAGCGCCTGCCGGCGGACCGGGCCCTTCAGTGGGGCCTGATCAACCGGGTCGTTGCAGACGAGCGGCTCACCGAGGAGTCGGCCGCGCTCGCCGCTCGCCTGGCGGCCGGGCCGACGCGCTCATACGCCGGGACCAAGCGCCAGCTGAACAACTGGCTGTATGCGCGCATGGAGGAGCAGCTGGAGCTCGAGGCCCAGATTCAGCGCGAGATGGCCGGCAGCGAGGATTTTCTCGAGGGCGCGATGGCCTTCCTGGAAAAGCGCCCGACGCGGTTTTCGGGCAAGTAGCAAACGTCATCAAGCACGTCCCGTCCGGGCCTGAATAGAATCCCGCTCGCTTTGGGCCACCTGCTCCCCGCAATACAAGCTTTCTTCACGCCCGAGTCGGGTGGATCGCCGAACGCGAACAACATCGACTCGCTCTACAAGATCATCCTTGTCATCGCGCTGGTGATCTTCGTCGCGGTCATCGGCGCGCTGGCGTACGTGCTCGTCAAGTTCCGCGCCCGCAAGGGCGCGACCGCCAGGCAGACCCACGGCGACACGCGCCTGGAGATCAGCTGGACGGTCGCTGCCGCGGTGATCCTGGTCGGGCTGGCGATCCTCACGTTCGTCAGGCTCGGCTCGATCCAAAACCCGCCCAACTCCGACGCCGAAGGCGCCAACCTCGTCGGCGAAAGCGGTGGCGGCCAGCTGTACGCGACCGCCGCCCGCCACCTGCCCCCGAACGGCAAATCTTTGAACGTCAACGTCATCGGCAGGCAGTTCATCTGGCAGTTCGTCTACCCCGGCGCGAACGAACCGGACGGCCTGGGTGCGCCCTACTCCTACGAGGAACTGGTCGTGCCCACGAAAACGACGGTCACGCTGGACATCGTCTCCGAGGACGTCGTGCACTCCTGGTGGGTGCCCGAACTCGGCGGCAAGTTCCAGGCGGTGCCCGGCTACCACAACTACGCGTGGTTTAAGATCGACAAGCCCGGCGTCTACCGCGGCCAGTGCGCGCTCATCTGCGGGCGCGGGCACGCGCGCATGATCGCGACCGTCAAGGCCGTCCCGCCGGCCCAGTTCGAAGCCTGGCTGGCCTACCAGAAGAAGCTGATCGCCGAAGCCAACGCCGATGCCGCGGCGACACGCGCAAAACTGGGCTCCCAGACCGGCGCCGGCCAGGTCGAGAACCCCTAACCGCCACCCCTCCAACCCGTCAGCTCCGACCCCTCAGTCCTCCGAACCGAACCCCACCCCAGGAGAACAGCTCGCATATGGCCACCGTCGCAGCCCACCCCGTCCCCCAGATAGTCGCCCACCGCGCCGAGCGTGAGGCGCAAGGCTGGACGAGCTGGATCACGACCACCGATCACAAGCGGATCGGGATCATGTACATGGTCACGACGTTCGTGTTCTTCTGCCTCGGCGGCACCGAGGCGCTGATGATCCGCCTGCAGCTGGGCGCCCCGAGCAACACGCTGGTCACGCCCCAGGTCTACAACCAGCTGTTCACGATGCACGGGACGACGATGGTCTTCCTGTTCATCGTGCCGATGATGGCGGGGCTGGCCAACTACTTCCTGCCGCTGATGATCGGCGCGCGCGACATGGCCTTCCCGCGCCTGAACGCGCTCTCCTACTGGCTGCTGCTGGCCGGCGGGATCGTGTTCTACGCCTCGATCTTCTGGAACCCCCCCGAAGCGGGCTGGACGAGCTACGTGCCGTTGTCCAACGCGATCTACTCTCCCAGCGGCGGCCAGGACGCATGGATCTACCTGATCCACCTGACGGGGCTCTCCTCGATCCTGGGGGCGGTCAACTTCTACGTGACGGTCGCGAACATGCGCGCGCGCGGCATGAGCTGGGGACGGCTGCCGCTGTTCGTGTGGGCGATCCTGACCTACTCGATCCTGCTCATCTTCGCGCTGCCCGTGATCGCCGCCGCGGTGACGATGCTGCTCACCGACCGGCACTTCGGCACCCACTTCTACGACCCATCCGAGGGCGGCTCGCCGATGCTGTGGCAGAATCTGTTCTGGTTCTTCGGCCACCCCGAGGTCTACATCATGGTGCTGCCCGGGTTCGGCCTGATCTCGGAGATTCTGCCCGTGTTCGCGCGCAAGCCGATCTTCGGCTACAAGGCGATCGCCGCCTCGACCGTGGCGATCGCGTTCTTGGGCTTTTTGACGTGGGCGCACCACATGTTCACGACGCCGATCCCCGAGGTGCTGCTCGTGTTCGTGATGCTCAGCTCGTTCTTCATCGCGATCCCGACGGGCGTGAAGATGCTCAACTGGATCGCCACGCTGTGGCACGGCACGATCGAATTCAAGACGCCGCTGCTGTTCTGCGCCGGCTTCATCGCGCTGTTTCTGATCGGAGGCATCTCGGGCGTGTTCCTCGCCGTGTTCCCCGTCGACTGGCAGCTGAACGAAACGTACTTCGTCGTGGCGCACATCCACTTCGTGCTGGTGGGCGGCGCGGTGTTCCCGATATTCGCCGCGATCTACTACTGGTTCCCGAAGATCACCGGACGCATGATGAGCGAAGGGCTGGGCAAGCTCAGCTTCTGGCTGATGTTCTGGGGAGTTCTGATCACGTTCCTGATCCAGCACGCGATCGGGATGGACGGCATGCCCAGGCGCGTGTACGAGTACCCGAACACCGGTAACCTGGCGCTGTACAACCTGATCTCGACGATCGGCTCGTTCATCCTCGCCGCCGGCGTGATCGCGACGATCATCAACGTCTGGCGCAGCCTCAAAGTCGGCGCGATCGCCGGGCCGGACCCGTGGAAGGCGAACACCCTGGAGTGGTTCACCGCCTCCCCCCCGCCGGTGAACAACTTCGACGTGGTCCCGGTCGTGCACTCGGCCGAGCCGATGAAGGACATTCGCAGCGAGGTCGAGCGACACAGCGGAGCGGGGGTGGCCGGGCGGGGATCCCCCACCGTGCCCTCCGGCGCCACCCAGCTGGGCGTGTAGATGAGCCTCGCTCCCCCCACGGGCGCTGTTCCGGCGATCGAGGCGCCCGGCCTCGGACTCGCCCCACGCACGCTCCAGGTCCTGAG
This sequence comes from uncultured Solirubrobacterales bacterium, assembly GCA_963767255.1. GTDB lineage: Bacteria > Actinomycetota > Thermoleophilia > Solirubrobacterales > Solirubrobacteraceae > Palsa-744. Next base: position 111,976 of record CAVYDM010000020.1, read on the forward strand.
CGACTACGTCGAGCTGACCAAGCCGAAGGTTCAGTCGCTGCTGCTGCTGACCACGATCGCGGCGATGTACGTGGCCGGCAACCCGTCCGTGGCGCTCGTGGCGCTCACGTGCCTGGGCGGCTACCTCTCGGCGGGTGGTGCGGGCGCCGTCAATCACTGGTTCGACCGCGACATCGATGCCCGCATGGCACGCACCGCCACGCGACCGATCCCCGCCGGGCGCATAGCGCCCGTCACGGCTCTGCTGTTCGGCTGCACGCTGGCCGCCCTGTCGTTCCTCGAGCTCTCGCTCACCGTCAACGTGCTGGCCGCAAGCCTCTCCTTCGCCGGGTTCCTCGGGTACGTGCTCGTCTACACCGTCTGGTTGAAGCGCCGCTCCGCGCAGAACATCGTGATCGGCGGGGCTGCCGGCGCAATCCCCCCACTGGTCGGCTGGGCCGCCGTCACGGGATCGGTGAGCGCCACGGCGGTGCTGCTGTTCGCGATCGTGTTCTTCTGGACGCCCCCCCACTTCTGGGCGCTCAGCCTGCTGATGAAGGACGAGTACGCCAAGGTCGACGTGCCGATGCTGCCGGTCGTGCGCGGCGAGGCGGAGACTCGCCGGCAGATCCTGCTGTACACCGTCCTGCTCTACGCGGTCACGCAGCTGCCGTTCTGCGCGAGCGCTCTCGGGACCGTCTATCTGCTCGCCTCGATGCTGCTGGGATTCGGCTTCATCGCGGGCGCCATCCGGCTCTATCGCCGGGCTGACAGGCGCAGCGCGCTGCAGCTGTACCTGTTCTCGCTGGCCTACCTGGCGCTGCTGTTCTGCGCGATGGTCGCGAGCGTACATCTGTAGACTGCGATCCCGCCGATGACCCGACGCCTTGCACGCAAGAACATCATGACCGGCCTGATCGTGTGCGCGATCTGCATGTTCATGTTCGGCATCACGTTTATCGTCGCCGCAGCCTTCATCTCGTGAGCCCGCTCGACCCCGATGTGCCGCCCGTCGGCGAGGAGATCCATCTCCCCGGGCCGTCGATCCTGCCGCTGCTGACCGCCATCGGAGTCACGCTGGCGCTGATCGGAGTCACGACGATGATCGAGCTGACGATCGTCGGGGTGCCGCTGACGATCTGGTGCATATGGCGCTGGATCAAAGACACGCGCCACGAAATCGACGAGCTTCCGCTGGATTAGGAGATGAGGGGGACACGTCGCATGCGACGTGTCCGGCAGGGTCGCATGCGACCCTGCCCCGAGGCCACGCATGCGCGGCCTCGCCAAGTGGCGCATGCGCCACTTGGAGGACGTGCCGCATGCGGCACGTCACATCATCCTCAGCCCGCGGCGGCGCTCGCCGGCACCGGGCAGATCGCCCCGTCGTCGGTCCAGCAGCGCACGACGTCGCGCACCGACAGCACCCCGACGGTCTCGCCGCCCTCGAGCACGATCAGATGGCGAAACCCACCGCGGACCATCGCCGAGGCGGCCTCCTCCAGGGACCAGTCGGGCGCCGCGAACACGACATCGCGGGTGAGGTGATCGGCCACCACCTCGCGATCGGGGTCCTGGTCTGAGCCGAGCGCCATCAGGATGTCGCGCTCGGTGATGATGCCCGGTCCGTGACCGTCCGGGTCGATGACGACCGCCGCGCCAACCTTGCGCTGGGACATCAGCCGCGCGACGGCACGCAGCGTGTGGTCCGGTCCGATCGTGAGAACCGTGGGCGTCATTCCATCGCGAACCTCCATCGACCGCTCCTTCCACTCGGATCCCGGACCGAATCGTCAGCCATCAGCATGCAACGATTGCCTCAATGTAGTACTCCGGGAGCCCCCAGTCAAACGCCGCCCCGGGGCGGGCACAACGGATGCTAGTTTGGGAGCACGGACGCGCGCGAGGACCGATCAGGGTCTGGCGATTGTGTCCAGTTCACCGCGCGCCGCGGCGATCACGCCCCGGGCGACGCCCTGCCAGGACCAACGCTCGCGCACAGTTGCGACGAGGCCCGTGCGCGTCTGCTCGCGCAGCGCGGAATCCACAGTCAGCCAGGCGACGACGCGCTCAGCCAGGGCGGGCACCGATGAATCGTCGATTCCGAACGACAGCCACGCAGCGACCGGGTCGGGTACGGCGCGCGCCAGCGAGTCGCTGACCTCGGCGAGACCGGAATGAGCCGCGCTGATCGGCAAGGCTCCGCAGGCGGCCGCCTCAACGGCGACCATGCCGAACGCCTCGGGAAAGGTGCTCGGCACGACCAGCGCCTCACACGCGGGCAGCAGCTCCGCGAGCTCGTCGTGGTCGAGGCGACCGGTGAACACGACGCGCTCGGGCAGGTTGCGCGCTGCGGTCAGGTAGCGATCGCGCGCGTCGCCGCTCAGGCTCCGCAGGAACGCCAGCAGGTGAGGCAACGCGATCTCCTCGGCCTGCCCCAGATCGCCCGCCGCCAGCGTCGCGAGCAGGCCTTCCAGCAGCTCGCGATCGGCCCCGAACCCCACCACGACGAGCTTCGCCCGCGGCACCTGCTCCAGCACGAGCGGCCAGGCGCCGATCAGCAGGTCGACGCCCTTGTTGACGATCAGCTTGCCGACGAACCCGACGAGCCGGTCTTGCTCGAGATCGAGGCCTGCCAGGGCACGCGCGGCCGATGAGTCGTCGCGCGCGAACGCGTCCTCGCCGGGTCCACCCCGAACGGAGGCGTCTGCACCGGCAGTCCCGGACGTGCTCACGCCGGTCCCGGCGCGGGCACGCAGCCGGGAGACGAGCACGCCGAGCCCGGCACGCGCGGCGGGAGGATCGCGCGGAAGAAACCGCTCGATGTCCACGCCAGGCGGGCCCAGGCGTGTGCGCTCCTGAAGCGTTGGATCTCCGAGAGCCCGCCACAGGCTGGCGGCGGTGTGGTGGGAGCCGACGAGCACCGCGCGGGCGCCGGCAATCCCCTCGAGAGCCACCTCGAGGAAGCGCTCGGGGTGCGGCTTGACGGTGTACTCGAGCGCGCTGCCGTGAACCTTGACGGCGTACGGAACCTCACCCGAGGACGCGCCGTCCGCGGAGGTCCCGTCCGCGGGCTCCCCACCGGCAGACTCCCCATGCGCGGACGCCCCGCCGGCAGACGCGCCGGCAGACGCGCCGGGGCCGAGCGCGCGGGCAAGGATGACGGGGCCCATCACCAGATGATTGGCCAGAGCGATGTCCGGGCCGACGCGGGCGACAATCTCGCGCACGGCGGCGACGTTCGCGTCGATGTAGTAGGCGAGATCGGCGTCGGAGCATGCGGCGAACGTGCGCGCCTCGATCCCCTCGTAGCGATCGGCCACGTACACCGGCAGCAGTGTCCCGATGTTCGGCCGATAGACCGTGCAACGGCCGGCGCCGGGACTGCTCGCATGCAGGTCCCGCAGGCGCAGGCTCCCGTCCTCCCAGTCTCCGGCGGCGTCCACGAAAGGGTGGCTCTCCGGATGGCGGTCCTGGCAGAGCAGATGGACCTCGTGACCCAGCTCCACGAGCGCGGCGGCCAGACGTGCGTTGTAGACGTTCGATCCGGTCCCGCCGAGCAGGTAGCCGTGGAAGATCAGGATGCGCACCGCGCGAGCGTACCGATCTCCCCCGCTCCCCCGGCATCCATCCGCTCCGGTGATCCACCCACTCCGATAAAGTCCACGCGCATGAGCACACAACAGCGCTACCGCCTGCGCAATCCCGCCAGCGGGCGGGAGGTCGTGATCGAGGCACAGCCTGAGGAGATATACACCGACCGCGAAACGGGCGGGAAGATGGAGGTCGTCGGCAAGATGCTGCCGCTGGCGCCGTCGAGCTCGCGTCTGCCGTGGGCGGTGGAGAACCTGCGGTTCTGCACCTGGTGCGATCAGCACGCACAGAAGGACCTGAACGACTGCCCGACGTGCGGGCGGCGCATGGGGCCGCTCGGCGCTCCGGCCTGAGTGCGTAAGAGCGTGGGCGCAAGCACAGAACCCATTCGCGCTCGGGGTCCTCGCGCGCGGCGTGGCGCCGCAGCCGCGGCGACCGCGCTGGCGCTCGCCTGCGGCGTGGGCCTCAGCGCGTGCGGCGGCTCCAGCAACGTCTCGGACGCGACGCCGAAGAGCACGCCCGAAATCACCCCGCCGACGAATACGAGCGCCGAAAAGGAAGCGACGCAGACGACGGCGACCTCCACGACGACCAAGGCGAAAACGACCGGCGCAAGCGAACCGAGCTCGTCCGGAGCGGAAGCCGAACCGAGCTCGGAATCGACCGGCGCCGGCAGCGCTGGCGGATCCAGCGAAGGCGGCGCAGCGGCCGGCGGCACCTCCGCGGGCGCGAGCAAAGAAGAAGCCGCCAAACCCGAAACCAAAGGCGCCACCGAAGCGGGTGGATCAAGCGCGACCGGCGGTGCGGGAGCGCCCTAGGGCGTGGAGATGAGGGTGGCGCTGTAGGTCAAGCGCGCCGTGCGGTACAGGCAGTAGTACTGCACGTTCGTGCCGATCGCCGTCTGGACGGTCTGGGCGGAGGTGCTCGAGCAACTGGCCTTCGGGCGGGAGGCGCGCCAGGATGTCGTGTTGGCGAAGCCGAGCGCGAGCGCGGGCGCCCACGAGGGCACGGTCAGGGCGATGACGTCGCCCTTTTTGACCTGGAGCGTGGTTTCGAGCGGGAACTGGGCGGTCTTGCCGAAGTACGGTTCGAGTTTGACGAGCGGGCTCTGGGATATCAGCTTGTAGGTGAGGTTCGGCTTGGTCTGGGGGCGCAGGACCGCGATGCCGGCTTCGCTCGGGCCACCCTCGTTGGTGTTGAAGAACTTGATCTGGGTCGCGTTGGGCTTGCCGAGCGAGATCGTCCAGGCGACGATCGTGCCGGCGCGGGGAGCCGAGAGGATGTTGGTCTGCGTGCCGACCTTGACCTGAAAGCCGGTCGTGCGGCTGACGGCCAGGCACGGACTGCCGGGACAGCTGGGGGTGGTTTCAGGCGTGGTCGCGCCGATCACGCCGACTTCGGTGAGGGTCGCGGGCGCGAGCGCGGGCAGCGCCAGCGACAGCGCGAGGCCCCCCAGGATCGCTATGGATATGCGTCGCATATGCGTCATGAACACGCCCGCCAAGCAGATGATGCGGCAGGTTTAGTCAGATTCGCGGCCCACCCGAGAGTTCCTGCGCGGCGGTCGCGATCTCAGCCCGATCGCCGGGCGCGGGCACCCACGGCAGCCGCAGCGGGTCCCCGGCGTAGCGCGGGATGACGTGCACGTGGAAGTGAAACACGGTCTGCCAGGCGACGGCGCCGCAGGAGTTGACGAGGTTGACGCCGTCGGCCGCCAGGCGCTCTGAGATCCGTCTCGCCAGGCGCTGGGCGGCGAGCGCCACGGCGGTCAGATCCTCGGGATCGATGCTCAGCAGGTCGGGAGTGTGCGTGCGCGGGATCACGAGCGCGTGCCCGCGCGTGGCCGGAGCGATGTCCATGAACGCGATCGTGCGCTCGTCCTCGTCGACGATCGTCAACGGCAGCTCGCGGGCGGCTATTTTGCAGAAGATGCAGTTCGGATCGCTCAGCGCCTCGCTCATCGACTGCGAAGGGTAGACGGTCCCCGGACGGCGCTCAACGGTGGGCGGCGATGAAGGCGCGCGCGTGGGCGAGCGCCTGCTCGGGAGTGGCGATCTCCCCAGCGTAGCGGGCGGCCGCGAGCTCGCGCAGAGCCTCGCCGAGCGCCGGACCGCTGGGAATGTCAAGCGCCGCGGCCAGCTCGTCGCCTCGCCAGAGGGGCGTGGGCGGGCCATCCGAGCGCCAGCGCAGGGCATCGGCGAGCATCGGCCGGGCCAGGCGCATGTGCGTCTCGATCGACTCGCTCGCGCGCTCACCGCGACCGAAGCCGGGTGACACGCGCCTTCGGCGCGAATCCCCGTTTCGGCCAGCGAGCCGGTCGGCGACCGACAGGAGCGTCACGTCGACCTCGACCGGCGAGGTGCTCTGCAGGTAGTCGAACACGGTACGCCGCGCCAGCGGCTGGGGAGCGTGGACGAGGAAGCCGAGGCGCAGATGGTGGCGCACGAGCATGGCGACGTGGACGCGCAGGCGCTCGCTCGCGCGCAGGCGCTCCAGGACCGAGCGCGCCAGCTCGGCGCCCCGGGCGTCGTGACCGAGGAACGTGACGCCGTGCCCATCCGGGCGCATGGCGCGGGTGAGCGGCTTGGCGGCGTCGTGCAGCAGAGCGCCCCAGCGCAGGGCGTCGCCGCGCGTGAGCTCGTCCGCGAGCGGCTCTGCCAGCAGCGCCGCGACGGGCTCGGCCAGCTCGGCGGCGCCGAGGACGGCGGCGGGGTCGTCCTGCAGGGCGACCGTATGCTCGAGCACCTCGAGCGTGTGGCCGTGGACGTCGCGGTGGTGGTAGCGGCTCTGCTCGACGCCGCGCAGGGCCTCCAGCTCGGGAAGCACCGCGGCCGTGATCCCGAGCGAGTCCATCAGGGCCAGACCGTCGAGCACGCCGGGAGAGGCCACGATACGGCGCAGCTCCATGAACACGCGCTCGCCGGCTACGCGCTCCAGCTCGGGCGCGGCCGCGGCCGCGGCGCGGGCGGTGTCGGGGTCGGGCTCGAACCCGAGATCGAGGACCAGCCGCACGAGGCGCAGAACGCGTAGGGGATCGTCGGCGAACGCCCGCGCAGAGGCCATGCGCAGACGCTTGGCGGCGAGGTCGGACAGCCCGCCCAGTGGGTCGATCGGCTCGCCTCCCGCCACGGGCTCCGCGATCGCGCCGACCGTGAAGTCACGCAGCGCGAGGTCCGCCGCCAGCGAGCCGCCCCGCATCGGCTGGACATCCACCTGCCAGGAGCGGTCGCGCGCGAGGACGCGCCAGCCGGAGAAGGCCTCGGAGAGCTCAAAGCACGCGGCGCCGCCGGCGCCAGCGCGTGCGATCGCGCGAGCGGCGGTCTCGGGCGAGGAGTCCACGACGATGTCGAGATCGAACGTGTCGCGTCCGAGCAGCCGATCGCGCGGGGCGCCGCCGACCAGCCAGGCTGGCGTGCCGGCCAAAGCGCGACGGACGATCCCAAGTGCGTTCCCGGGCGCCGTCTCGCTCACGAAGCCGCCGGCGAACGGGGCCCGTATGAGCGCTCCACGCGCGTCGACAGACCGCAGGTGATCTCGTAGTTGATCGTGTCCATGCGCCGGGCCAGCTCCTCGGCGGTTATCCGCTCGGGGCCGCTTGAGCCGATCAGGATCGCCTCGGCGCCGCACAGCGAAAGGGCGGCCGGGTCGGGCCCGAGATCGACGGCGACGTTGTCCATGCTGACGGTTCCGATGAGGGGCAGTCGAGCCCCGGCGACCAGGACGTCGGCGTTGCTGGACAGCGCGCGCCGCAAGCCGTCGCCGTAGCCGATCGGGAGCACGCCGATGTGGGTGTCGTGATCGGCGATGTAGCGCCGCCCATAGCCGGTGCTCTCCCCCACCTCGCACGGCTTGACCTCGGCGATGTAGGAGCTGAGCTGCAGCGCAGGTGAGAGGTCGCGCGCGAAGGGGTCTCGGCCGAACGGGTCCAGCCCGTAGACGGCGATTCCGCAGCGAGCCATGTCGAAGTGAGCGCTCCGGTCGCGCATCGCCGCGGCGCTGTTGGCGGCGTGAACGAGGATGTCGGGGTGCTCGGCCTTGACCGCGCATGACCAGCCGGCGAAGGCCGCCAGCTGGCGCTCGAAGAAGCCGTCGTCGTCGGGAATGTCGGCGGTGGCGAAGTGGGTCATGACACCGGCCAGGCGCACGCCGGTTGCGCCTGCGGCAGCCGCTACCACGCGCGATGCCTCGGCGGGATCGCGCGTGCCGAGGCGCCCCATGCCTGTGTCGAGCTTGACGTGCACCCGCAGCTCGCCAGAGAGCAGCGCGGCGGCCTCGGAGGCCAGCTCGACAGAACGCTCGCGCCACAGCACGATGTCGGCCCGGAGCTCGACGGCGCGCTCCATCTCGGCACGGTCGCCAAGCGCACCCATGATCAGAATGGGCGCTTCGATGCCGGCGTCGCGCAACTCCTCGGCCTCCCCGAGCGTGGCGACCGCCAGCCAGGTCGCGCCCGCGCGCAGCGCGGCGAGCGAGCACTGCACGGCGCCGTGGCCATAGCCGTCGGCCTTGACGACGGCGCACAGCTCAGAGCCCTCCAGCGTGGTGAGCAGGCGCGCGCAGTTGCGTGCGATCGCGTCCGGATCGATGTATGCCGTGGCGCGCTTTGCGCTCATGTCCTCACCATCCGCGCGGCTGGCAGCGAGGCGATCACGTCAGTCGCGATCACGCCCTCGGGCGCACCCACAGCGCGCGCGGCGAGACGGCCGGCCTGCACATGCAGCAGCACACCGGCCGCGGCGGCCGCGAACGGCGGCAGATCCTGGGCGAGCAGCGCGGCGATCACCCCGCAGAGCACATCTCCCGTGCCGGCGGTCGCCAGAGCGGGACTGCCGCCGGTGCTGACGGCAACCATGCCAGAGGGATCGGCGACGAGGGTGTCGTCGCCCTTGAGCACGACCACCGCTCGAGCCCGCTTTGCCGCCTGGCGCACGTGGGCCAATCGCTCGCGCGCGATGTCGGCGGTGCGCGTGTCGAGCAGTCGCGCCAGCTCGCCGGGATGCGGGGTGAGCACCGTCGGAGCCTCGCGCCCGGCCAGGTCCTCGAGGTGTCCGGCGCCATGGCCCCCCGAGTTGCCCGAATGCGCGTTCAGGCCGTCGGCGTCGAGCACCAGCGGAACCTCGGCGCTGTGGGCCAGTGCCCGGGCGAACGCGATCGCGTGCTCGCCACCTCCGAGCCCGGGACCGAGCGCCAGCGCCCCGCCGCGTCGCGATGCCTCGAGCACGAGCTCAACCCCCGCCGCGGCCAATCCGCCGTTCTCCTCCGGCAGGCCCCTCGTCATCAGCTCGGGCGGGCCGCCGGTGGCGAGGATCGCCTGAAGCGAGGCGGGGACGCAGGCCGTGACGTAACCCGCCCCGGCTCGCATCGCACCGAGCGCGGCCATGCGCGGAGCTCCGGTCAGGCCGCGCGAGCCTCCGGCGACGAGCACGTGACCTGAGGAGAACTTGGTCGAATCGGCGCCCCTGCGCGGCAGCAGGCCCAGGACCGCCGGCGTGATCAGGCCGATGTCGGCGTTCGCGGGGGCTGGCCGATCGGAGATCCCGTTGATCTCCGATCGGTGGGGAATGCCGATGTCGAGCACCTCCACCTCCCCGGCGTGCGCCTTGCCGGGGTGGATCCACAGGCCGGGCTTGCCCGCATGGAACGTGACGGTCGCCGTCGCGCGCACGGCGGCGCCCGCGAGGACGCCCGTCGAGGCGTCAACGCCCGATGGCACGTCGACGCTGACCACAGGCGCCGAACATGACGCGATCGCCTCGATCGCCTCACCGACGGTCCCATGGGGCTCGCCGGCGAAACCTGTGCCGAGCAGGGCATCGACGACGATGCCCGCTCCGCCGAGCGCCTCCCTGCCCTGAGCGAGCTCCAGCGGAGGCTCGCCCGCAAGCCGCTCGAGGTTGGCCCGCGCATCTCCCGTCACCTTCGCCGGGGATCCTGCCAAGAGGACCGTGACCTCGCGACCCGCATCGCGCAGCAGGCGCGCGAGAACGAACCCGTCGCCGCCGTTGTTGCCCGCACCGCACACAACGACCACCGGCCCGTCCGGAGCGAGCCGCTCGACCGTACGCGCCACGCCGGCGCCGGCTCGCTCCATCAGATCCAGCGATGGCACACCGCGAACGTCGATCGCCCAGCGGTCGATCGCCCGCATGCGCTCGGCATCGGGCAGCGGCGTCAACCAGTCGGGCAGCGGATCCACGACCAGCGATGCTAAATGACTACTGGCTACTCCACGGTGACGGTCTTCGCCAGGTTGCGCGGCCGGTCGACGTCCAGGCCACGCTTGCACGCGATCGCGTAGGCGAGCAGCTGCAGCGGGATCGTGCCCAGCAGCGGCTGCAGCATCCAGTCCACATCGGGCACGCGCAGCACCTGCTGGGCGTGCGCGTCGATCGTGTGATCGCCCTGGGCGGCCACGGCGATCACGTGAGCGCCCCTGGCCGCGACCTCCTGCATGTTCGAGACGACCTTCTCCTTGACCGGCGACTCGGTCGCCACGACCACCACGGGGGTGCCTCCCACCAGCAGCGCGATCGGTCCGTGCTTCATCTCCCCCGCGGCGTAAGCGTCGGTGTTGATGTAGGAGATCTCCTTCAGCTTCAGCGCACCCTCGAGCGCCACCGCCAGCCCGATGTGACGACCCAGATACAGAAAGAAGCTCGCCTCCCAGTCGCGCTCGGCGACCGCGGCCACCAGCCCCGCAGGCTCGCCCGTCTCGGGATCGGTCGCCGCATCGATGACCTCGGCGATCGAGCGAGGCAGGCGTTTGATGTCCCCCACCAGCTTCTGCAGCGTCGCGGGCTTCATCGTCCCGCGCAGCTCCGCCAGCTTCAACGCGAGCAGGTACATCACGGCCACCTGGCAGACGAACGTCTTCGTGGCGGCGACGCCGATCTCGAGCCCCGCGCGCGTGTAGAGCACGCCGTCGGCCTCGCGCGTGGCCTGAGAGCCAACGACGTTCGTCACCGCCAGGACCGTCGCCCCCGCCTCCCGCGCGGCGCGCATCGCCGCCAGGGTGTCCGCCGTCTCGCCCGACTGCGTCATGCCGATCACCAGATCCCCGGGTCCGACCAGCTGCCTGCGATAGCGATACTCCGAGGCCACATCTATGTCCGTGCGGATCTGCGCCCACTCCTCCAGCGCGTAACGACCCATCAGTCCGGCGTGGTAAGCCGTGCCGCATCCGGTGATCAGAATCCGGTCGATCCCGCGCAGAATCGCCTCGTCGAGGGCGCCGACGTCGTCGAGATCCACATGCGTCCCGGACGCGGTGCGGTCGGAGACGGCGTCCGCCACAGCGTCGGCCTGTTCGTGGATCTCCTTGAGCATGAACGTCTCATACCCGCCCTTCTCAGCTGTCTCCTCGTCCCAGTCGACCGTCTCGACCGGCCGATCGAGCTCCTCGCCCGCAGGAGTGGTGATCGTGACGCCCTCAGGGCGCAGCACCACGATCTCACCGTTCTCCACGTACTGCACGCGCCTGGTCTGTGCGAGGAACGCCGGCACGGCCGAGGCCACGAACTGCTCGCCCTCGCCACGTCCGACGATCAGCGGACACTCCTTGCGCGCCCCCACCAGCACCTCCGGCTCATCGAGGCTCATCGCGACGAACGCGTAGTGGCCCTGCAGCTCGGAGTAGGCGGCCCGCACGGCGCCGGGAAGATCGCCGTGGTAGTGGGATGCGATCAGGTGGGCGATCACCTCGGCGTCGGTCTCAGAGGTGAACACGCTGCCCTGTTCGGCGATGAGGCGGTCCCTCAGCGCGATGTAGTTCTCGACGATCCCGTTCACCACGACGTGCACACGATCGTCGGAGTCGTAGTGGGGGTGAGCATTCTCCTCGCTGACGCGCCCGTGGGTCGCCCAGCGCGTGTGGCCGATGCCGATCGTCGCGGGCCTCGCTGCGATGGCCACCGCGCCCCCGTCCCGCGCCGCGGCCGCCTCCCTGTCGAGCTTGACCCGCAGCGCGCCGAGGTTGCCGACCGCGCGGACCGACTCGATGCGGCCGTCCTCGATCACCGAGATCCCGGCCGAGTCATATCCCCGGTACTCCAGCCGCTTCAGGCCACCGAGCAGCAGCTCCTGGACTGGGCGCCCGTCCACCCGCTTACCGACGTAGCCGACGATCCCGCACATTCATCGAAGATATCAGCGGTCTTCAGCCCAGCTCGCGCTGCACCAGCGCCACCAGCCGGTCGCAGACCTCCTGCGCCTCGGTGTCGGTCGGCGCCTCGACCATCACGCGCACGAGCGGCTCGGTCCCGCTCGCACGCACCAGCACCCGTCCACGCCCGGCGAGCGCCTCGTCCTCGACTCGCACGGCCTCGGTCACGGCATCCGCGCCGCGCATCCCGCCGCGGTCGCGCACGCGCACGTTGACCAGGCGCTGAGGCAGCTTCGCCATCGCGTCGCGCTCGCGCAGGTCTGCTCCCGCCAGCGCCTCGAGCGTCAGCAGCGCGCCGGCGATCCCGTCGCCCGTGCGGTTGAAGGAGAGCTCGATCAGATGCCCCGACTGCTCTCCCCCCAACGTCCAGCCGCGCCGCAAGAGCTCCGCGAGCACGTACCGATCGCCAACCTGGGTGCTCGCCACCTCGATCCCAGCGTCGGCCATCGCGGTGTGAAAGCCGTAGTTGGTCATCACCGTTACGACCATGCCCTCCCCGGGCAGGCGTCCGGCGTCACGCAGATGCAGCGCCGCGAGCGCCATCAGCTCGTCACCGTCGACCACCGCTCCGGCGCCGTCCACCGCAAGCACACGATCGCCGTCGCCGTCGAACGCGAACCCGAGCGCGTGCCCGCCCGCCACGACCTGCTCGGCCAGACGCTCGACGTGCGTGGAGCCGCAGCCGGCGTTGATGTTACGCCCATCCGGGCTGTCGGCCACTGTGGCGACGTTCGCCCCGAGACGTCTGAATATCTCGGGCGCGACCTCATACGTAGCCCCGTTCGCGCAGTCCAGCAGCACGTCCAGGCCCGCGAGGTCCAGGCCGGCGAAGCGCGTGTGCAGCTCGCGCAGGTAATCCTCGCCGGCGCCGCGCAGCTCGCGGATGCGCCCGATGCTGGGCGGACCCGCATGCGTCGCCTCCCCCGCCGTGGGGGCGCCGGTTTCGAGCGCGCGCTCGATCTGAAGCTCGGTCTCGTCGCTCAGCTTGTACCCGTCGCCGCCGAAGAACTTGATCCCGTTGTCCTGGAACGGGTTGTGCGAGGCCGACAGCACCGCGGCGAGATCGAATCCGTACCGTGCGATCAAAAGCGGCGCGGCGGGAGTCGGCAGCACGCCGCCGAGCAGCGCGTCCCCCCCGGCCGCCGCGACACCGGCGGCGACCGCGGCCTGGAGCATCTCCCCCGACTCGCGCGTGTCACGGACGATCAGCACCTGCGGGCGCTCTGCCTGTGTGAGGCGCGTGGCGGCCTGGGCCAAGCCGAGCGCCAGCTCCGCGCTCAGCAATTCACCGGCGACGCCGCGCACGCCGTCGGTGCCGAACAGCTTGCGGGTCATGCGGGTGGGCGGTCCTCTATCTCTTCGAGAACTGCGGCCGCTTACGCGCCTTCTTCAGGCCGGCCTTCTTGCGCTCCTTCGCCCGCGAGTCGCGCGTCAAGAAGCCGCGGCGCTTGAGCTCGCCTCGCAGGTTCGGGTCGGCCTCCAGCAGCGCTCGTGAGACACCGTGACGCAGAGCGCCAGCCTGCGCGGAGATGCCGCCGCCGTGCAGTCGCGCGACGACGTCCATGCGCTCCTGATAGCCGACCGTCTCCAGCGGCTGGCGGATGTTGCGCTGCAGGGTGACCCTCGGGAAGTGCTCCTCCAGGACCCGTCCGTTGACGAGATACGTGCCCGTGCCCGGTCGCAGCGTCACCCGCGCGATCGCGGTCTTGCGCTTGCCTGTCGCCCGGTAGCGCGCACCCGAGGCGAGGTCGATCGCGGCGCTCGAGATCGGCTCGGAGAGCACCTCATCGTCCTCCTGCAGCTCCGCGCCGACCTCGCCGGCCTCGGCGCCGGCCTCGTACGCCTCCGCCACGCTCGCGTACGGATCGCCTGAATCGATGTCGCGACCCAGCGGGTCGACGCCCTCGGGAACGATGTCCACTTCGAGGTGCGCTCCCGGCACCGCAGGCTTCTCGCGCGGCGCGGGCTCCTCTTCGATCTCTTCCTCCAACTCGGCCTCTGCCTCTGCCTCGACGACGATCTCCTCCGCGATCTCCTCGACCACAGCCTCCTCGACGATCTCCTCCGCGATCTCCTCGACCACAGCCTCCTCGACGATCTCCTCCGCGATCTCCTCGACCACAGCCTCCTCCACTGCCTCCTCAACGACCTCCGCGACAGCCTCCTCGATGAGCTCGGCCTCGGCACGCTCCTGCGCGGCCTCCAGCGGCGCATCCTCCGCGGATCCGGCGATCTCGGTGGCATCGTCGGTGGGGACAGCGTTGCCGGCGATCGGCTCGAACGACTCGGGCTCCGCGGCCGGCTGGGGCTCGGCGCGCTCCTGCGCCTCCTCGAACGCCTCCAGCGGCGCGTCCTCCGCGGAGGACGCGATCTCGCTCGCCTCCTCTGTGGGGACCGCGTGCTCGGCGGGTGTCTGCTGCGCCGGCGTGTCGGGCGCCTCGGGCTCGTCGTCGGCCATGTCTATGCCTCTATCTCCAGGGGTTGCGGCTTCTGCGCCGTGTGCGGATGCTCGGGGCCGGCGTACACCTTCAGCTTCGTGATCTGCCTGCGCGCGAGTCGATTGCGGGGCATCATGCCTTTGACGGCGAGCCTGATGATCTCCTCGGGTCTCCTGGCCTGCATCTCCTCGAATGTGCGCGACCTCAGTCCGCCGGGGTACCCGGAGTGGCGGTAGTAGCGCTTGTCCGTGCGCTTCTTCCCGGTGACAGCAACCTTCTCGGCATTGATCACCACGACGAAATCGCCCGTGTCGATGTGCGGCGTGTACTCGGGCTTGCGCTTGCCCCGCAGCACGTCGGCGATCTGCGTCGCCAGGCGACCGAGCGTCTTGCCGTTCGCGTCGACCACGAGCCAGTTGCGCTCGCGATCGGTCGGCTTGGCCACGTATGTCTTGGTCGAGGGTGTCATCGCGTGAAAAAAGCCGCACGTCTTCGCGCGGCGCGGCGACCATCATAGGCGATATCGCCCGCTGTTGCCGGCACTTTCGTCAGGGGGGATGAGACGCATATTGCGAGCGCCCCGTCGTCTCGCACGCGCGGGGCCGCGGACACTGCGTGGATTACGACCGCCCGCGGGGGCTCGGCATTTCCTTGACGACCGCGTTACTCCCACTCGATGGTGCCAGGCGGCTTGCTGGTGATGTCCAGCACGACCCGGTTGACCTCGCGCAGCTCGCCCATCATGCGCGAGGCGATCGTCTCCAGCAAATCGTACGGCAGCCGCGCCCAGTCGGCCGTCATCGCGTCGTCGCTCGTCACAGCACGGATGACGATCACGTAGCCGTACGTGCGCTCGTCCCCCTGCACGCCGACGGTGCGCACGTCCGGAAGCACGCAGAAGGACTGCCACAGCTCGCGATACAGCCCCGCCCGGCGGATCTCCTCCTGCAGGATGTGATCGGCCTCGCGCAGGACGTCCAACCGCTCCTTGGTCGCTTCGCCGCCGACGACCCTGATCGCCAAGCCCGGCCCGGGGAACGGCTGGCGCCAGACCAGCCGCTCGGGCAGCCCCAGCTCGGCTCCCACGGCGCGCACCTCGTCCTTGAACAGCGCCCGCAGCGGCTCGACGAGCTCGAACTGCAGATCCTCGGGCAGGCCGCCGACGTTGTGGTGGGACTTGATCGTCGCGGCCCCCGTGCCGCCGCCGGACTCGATCACGTCCGAGTACAGCGTTCCCTGGACCAGATATCGAGCGGGATGGGCGGGTCCGCCATTCCCACCGCCGGCGAGCTTGGCGGCCTCCTCCTCGAACACGCGGATGAACTCCGCGCCGATCGCCTTGCGCTTGGCCTCCGGCTCGGTCACGCCGCGCAGCCTCTCCAGGAAGCGCGTCTCCGCGTCGACCGCCACCAGCGGCACGCCGAACGTATCCCTGAACGCGCTCACCACCTGCTCGCCCTCGTCCTTGCGCATCAGCCCGTGATCGACGAACACGCACGTCAACTGATCCCCGACGGCCCGATGCACGAGCAGCGCCGCGACCGAGGAATCGACGCCCCCGGAGAGCCCGCAGATCACCTGTCCGTCGCCGACCTGGGCGCGAATCCGGGCGATCTGATCCTCCACGATCGAAGCCGCCGACCATGTCCGCTCGCACCCGGCGATCTCCGTCAGGAATCGCGTCAGGATCTCCTGCCCGTAGGGCGTGTGCACCACCTCGGGGTGAAACTGGATCCCGTAGACATCTCGCTCCGTGTCCTCGACGGCGGCCACCGGGGAGGCGCTCGACGATGCGAGCGCGGTGAACCCGGGCGGCGCCTCGAACACCGTGTCGCGGTGACTCATCCAGCAGGTCTGCTCGCGCGGCATCCCCGCCAGCAGACGTCCGGGCTCGGTGACGGTCAGCTCCGAGCGGCCGAACTCTCCCACCTCCGCCTGCTCGACCTTGCCCCCGAGCTCGTGCACGAGCAGCTGCATCCCGTAACAGATGCCCATTACCGGCACCCCCAGCTCCAGCAGTCCCCGATCGAGCTTCGGAGCCCCCGGCGCGTATACCGAAGCCGGCCCGCCCGAGAGCACGATCGCGCGCGGTTTGCGCCTGGCGATCTCCTCCAACGCGAAGGAGTGAGGCAGCAGCTCGCTGAACACCCCGCAATCGCGGATCCTGCGGGCGATCAGCTGGCTGTACTGCCCGCCATAGTCGAGGACGATCACCTCTTCCGTGGCCGCGGGTGTCACGGGCCTCGCACGCGATCCCTCGGCGGCATCGGCCAGCGCGGGGACCGTGGCGGCCGGGTTAGTCATTTACCAGCGCGGCTGCCTTTCCGTTGACCGCGCCCATGCCGACGGCCTGGTCGCGTTGCAGCGCCTTGCCCTCGGTCTGCAGCGCCGGCGCGATCACCACCTCCGCGCGGTTGAACTCGGCGAGATCCTTGTGACCGCACGTGGCCATCGAGGTGCGCAGGCCGCCGAACAGGTTGAACGTGCCGTCGTTCTCGCGCGCGGGCCCGACGAGGATCTCCTCGAGCGTGCCGTTCTGCGTCGTAGCCACCCGCGCGCCGCGCGGCAGCGTCGGGTGGAACGTCGCCATGCCCCAGTGGTAGCCCCGGCCCGGCGCCTCATACGCACGCGCCAGCGGGGAGCCGATCATGACCGCGTCGGCGCCCAGGGCGATCGCCTTGGACACGTCTCCGCCGTTGCGCATCCCGCCGTCGGCGATCACCTGGCAGTACTCGCCCGTCTCCAGCATGTGCGTCGAGCGGGCGTGAGCGACGTCCGCGATCGCGGTGGCCTGCGGCACGCCGATGCCGAGCACCCCGCGGGTCGTGCACGCCGCGCCCGGTCCGACGCCCACGAGCACGCCCGCCGCGCCGGTGCGCATCAGGTGCAGGCCCGTGTGGTAGGAGGCGCACCCGCCGACCACGACCGGAACGTCGAGTGAGGGGATGAACTCCTTCAGGTTCAGCGGCACGGACACGGTCGAGACGTGTTCGCCGGAGACGACCGTCCCCTGGATCACGAGCACGTCCAAGCCGGCGTCCAGCGCGAGCTCGTAGTAGTCGCGCACTCGCTGGGGGGTCAGCGACGCGGCGACGACGACCTTCTGCTCCTTGATCTCAGCGATCCGCCGGGCGATCAGCTCGGGCTTGACCGGCTCTGCATAGATGTCTTGCATCTCGCGCGTGGCGAGCTCCTTCGGCAGCTCGGAGATCCGCTCCAGCTGCTCCTCGGCGTCCTCGTAGCGCGTGAATATGCCCTCCAGGTTGAGCACCGCCAGGCCGCCCAGCCTGCCGACGATCGCGGCCGTCTCGGGTGAGACGACGCCGTCCATCGCGGAGGCGAGCAGCGGCAGCTCGAACTGGTAGGGGCCCAGCTTCCAGCTGATGTCGATGTCGTCCGGGTCGCGCGTGCGCCGCGAGGGCACGATCGCGATGTCGTCGAATCCATATGCCTGGCGGGCTTTCTTGCCGCGCCCGATCTCTATCTCCATCGCCGCATCATCTCAGTTCGCGCGGACGAGTTGACCCCGCACTCGGCGGGGCCACATGGGAGCGACGGGGTGCCGCGAGAGCGATGTCGGAGAAGGCGGCCAAGTGGCTCTGAGCATAGCAACGGTCACTCCGGGTCAATGCCCTTGGATATGCTCGAACGCTATGAGCGATCATCGCCACCCCAGCTATGACCCGCACGCGATCGAGACCCGCCGCCAGGCCGCCTGGCGGGCGCGCGACGCGTTCGCCACGCCGCCGGTGGAGGGCGATCGCCCACGCCGCTACATCAAGCCCTCGGCGCCGTTCACCTCGGGCAACATCCACATCGGCCACGTCCGCTCCTACTCGATCGGCGACGCCTATGCCCGCTTTCAGCGCGCGCGCGGCGAGGACGTGCTGTTCGCGTTCGGATTCGACGCCTTCGGGCTGCCCGCCGAGCTGGGCGCGATCGACCGCGGCGAGTCCCCCAGCGACTGGGTCGGTCGCTGCGCCGAGCACATGACCGGACAGCTGGAGCGGCTGGGGTATTCGTTTGACTGGACCCGCACGTTCCTGAGCTCCGACGCGCTCATGTATCGCTGGTCGCAGTGGCTGTTCGTGACGCTGCTGCGTGCCGGGCTCATCTACCAGGGGACCGGCGCGGTGGACTGGTGCGAGACGTGCCAGACGACCCTCGCCACGATCCAGGTCGAGGAGGGCGGTCTGTGCTGGCGCTGCCACAACCCCGTGCGCCTGATCCAGCGCCCGCAGTGGTACCTGCGCATCAGCTCCCACCTTTTGGAGAACGACCGGCGCCTGGACGAGCTGGCAAGCAGCGGGATCTGGGACGAGGTGGCGCTCTCCAGCCAGCGGTTCGTGCTCGGGCGCGTCGACGGGGTCGAGGTCGATCTCGTGGGTCCGGACGGCACGCCGCTCACGGCGTTCACCCCGCACGAGGACGCCGTCGCGCTGGCCAAGTTCGTGCTGATCTCACCCAAGCACCCCGACATCGAGCGTTGGATCGTCGATCCCGCCGTGCGCGAGCGTCTGGAGGACCTGCGCTCGGGCGGACTGGAGCGCGGCGAGCGCGAGGCCGAGTCGATCCCGCTGATCGACACTCACCGCACGCTGCCCTCCCCGGCCACGAGTGAGCCGCTGCCGGTGCTGATCTCACCCGTCGTCAACGGACGCTTCGGTGCGACCGCCATCCTCGGGATCCCCGCGCGCGACCGCACCGACGCGCTGATCGCCGGACGGCTGGGGCTGCAGTCGAGCGAGGATGAGAACGAGGACGTCCCGCCAGCGCCGGGCGCCCGCCAGGCGGTGCGCTATCGCGCGAACGACTTCTCGATCTCCCGCCAGCGCTCGTGGGGAACGCCGATCCCGATCGTCTACTGCGAGGGAGACTGTGGCGCGGTGGCGGTGCCGGAGGAGCAGTTGCCGGTGCTGCTCCCCCTCGATCTCATCCCCACGGGAGCCGGCAACCCGCTGGCCGAGCGCGCAGACTTCGTACAGACCACCTGCCCGAGCTGCGGCGGGCCCGGGCGGCGCGAGACCGACACGCTGGACTGCCACTTCGACGCGCTGTGGCTGTGGGTGCCCGTGTGCGTGCCGCCGTCCGAGCGCGAGCGCCCGCTGGATGAGATATTCGCGCTGGAGGACCTGCGCGCGTGGCTGCCGTCCGAGCGCGTGGTCGCCGGCTCGGACAGCGGGAACTTCGTGTTCGACCAGCGGATCGTCACCAAGGCGCTGCGCGACATCGGACCGCTGGCGTTCCTTGCGGACGGCGAGCCGTTCGCGGGGTGCCTGTTTCACGAGATGGTGATCCGCGACGGGCGCAAGATGTCAAAGCACCTCGGCAACGTGGTCGATCCCGACGAGCTCGTGGGTCGCTACGGCGCCGACACCGTGCGGCTGGCGACGCTGTATGCCGCCGGTCCGCAGCGCACGCTGAACTGGAGCGATTCGGCCGTCCTGCGCTGCCATCGATTCCTCAACCAGGTCTGGGAGTTCTCCCAGAGCCGGCTCGCTGTGGGTACAGCTGGGTCCGCCGAGGCAGATCTCCCCGCCGGGGAAGGCGGTCAGGTCAGGGACATGACCGAGCATCTGAGGGTGCGCCTACAGAAGTGGTGCGCGGCCGCGATCGAGCGAACCACCGAGCAGATGTCCGGACTGGAGATGCACAGCGCGGTGCGCAACGTCATGCGCTTGTTCGACCGGATCAAGGATTACGAGAAGCTCGTGCTGCAGCGCACGGACGCGTTGAGGGGGGCCGACCAGGAGGCGCTGCTAGACGCGCTGGGCGTGCTCGCACAGCTGCTGGCGCCGCTGGCGCCGCACATCGCCGAGGAGCTGTGGATCTCACTCGGTAACGACGGCGACACACAGACGCCGTGGCCAGGCGTATCGTCTGCGGTGCCGGCATGAGCCCACCAAGCCCCCCATCGAGCCGTCACCCCGCCGGGGAGGCGCGCGAGCGTACGCGCTCGTGCGCCACGGACCTCGTGTGCCATCGCTGCGAGAATCGCTATCCGCTGTCGGAGGCGGTGTTCGCGTGCCCGGACTGCGGCAAGGGCCTGGACATCGTCTACGACTACGAAAAGGCCAAGCATCACTTCCAGGAGGTCACCGGCGCCGAGCGTCCGCAGAACATCTGGCACTTCGAGGAGCTGCTGCCGATCGTGAACGCCTCCGCGCAGGCGCGTGTCGGGCGCTACGCCGGGTATACCCCGCTGATCCACGCCGACCGGCTGGGAGCGGAGCTGGGGTTGAGCAACCTCTACCTGAAGGACGACTCCACATCCCGGCCCAGCCTCTCCTACAAGGATCGCGTCGTCTCGATGTCGGTCGCCAGGCTGCTGGAGCTGGACAAGCAGGAGATCGGGTGCGTCTCGACCGGCAACGTCGGCACCGCCGTCGCCTCGCTCGCGGCCAAGGCGGGGGTCGACGCGTACGTGTTCTACCCCAACCGCCTGGAGGACATGAAGGCCCGCGCGTGCGCGGCGCTCGGCGCGAAAGTGTGCCAGGTGGAAGGCAACTACGACGAAGCCAACCGCCGCTGCCGCGAAGTCGCCCAGGCGACGGGGATGGAGTTCGCGAACATCACGCTGCGCCCGTTCTACGCGGAGGGAGCCAAGACGGCGGCGTTCGAGATCGTCGAGCAGCTGGACTGGCAATCGCCCGACCACATCGTCACCGCCGCCGCCGGCGGGACGCTGTCATCGCGCCTGCACAAGGGTCTGGTCGAGCTGCAGCTGCTCGGGCTGGCAGAGACGGAGGGGACCCGCATTCACATCGCCCAGCCCAGTGGGTGCAATCCGATCGCGACCGCGATCCTGGCCGAGGAGGCCGAGATCCACGCGGTGACGCCCGAGACGGCGGCACACTCCCTGGCGATCGGCAATCCCGGCGACGGGTATCTCGTGATCGACGCGGTGCGCAAACGCGGGGGCACGGGCGGGTTCGCCTCAGACCCCGAGATATTCGCCGGCATCGACCTGCTCGCATCGACCGAGGGAATCCTGACCGAGCCCGCCGGGGGCACGACGATCGCGGTGCTGGAGAAGCTCGCTCGCGAAGGCAAGTTCGCCCCCGATGAGACCGTCGTCGCGATCGTCACAGGCAATGGCCTGAAGACCCTCGACGAGCACCCGCCGAAGCCGTGGCCGGAAGAAATCGACTGCGAGCTGGATGCGATGCTCGCAGCGCTGGAAGGGCTCGGGCGCAAGCCGAGTCCCGTGGCGGCGTAGAAAAGCCCCGCCGGAGCGGGGCTTTTCCTTAGCAGGTCGATAAGCCGGATTCTGTCGTTGAGCAGCCATCCATCTGCGCGGCCTACCTGGACCTCGGCGGGCTACCTGCAAGCGGTCCAATCTGACCTTGCACCGGGTGGGGTTTGCCCAGCCGCCGCGTCACCGCGACGCTGGTGCGCTCTTACCGCACCATTTCACCCTTGCCTGTGAGCCGTTCACGTGGGACGGCCCCATCGGCGGTTTGTTTCTGTGGCACTTTCCCGCGGGTTTCCCCGGGTCGATTCCTCGACCACCTTGCCCTGTGGTGTCCGGACTTTCCTCGACAACCTTATGGTCGCCGCGGCTGCCTGACCTGCATCACCACCGTAGCGCGCGACCGGCGCCGTGTAAAGGCCCTCACACGCTCCTGAGCAGGCCCACCACGCGCCCGAGCACCTTGACATCCGCGCTGCGGATCGGCTCCATCGTCTCGTTCTCGGGCTGCAGGCGGATGTGGTCGGACTCACGGAAGAAGCGCTTGACGGTCGCCTCCTCCCCGAGCAGGGCGACGACGATGTCACCGTCGCGCGCGGTGTCCTGGGAGCGCACGACCACATAGTCGCCGTCGAGGATGCCGGCGTCCTTCATCGATTCGCCGCGGATCTGCAGCAGGTATTGACCGTCCCCACCGCCCGCAAGCTGGGGCACCGAGACGTACTCCTCGACGTTCTCCTCCGCCAGCACGGGCGCGCCCGCCGCCACCGAGCCCAGCAGCGGCAGGCTGTCGGAGCGCATGATCCCGCGCACGCTCTCCACGGCGCCGCCGACCGCCCGGTCGAGCAGTTCGATCGCGCGCGGCTTGGAAGGATCGCGACGCAGAAGGCCTATCTTCTCCAGGTTGGCCAGGTGCGCATGCACGGTCGAAGACGACGCCAGGCCGACCGCCTTGCCGATGTCGCGCACCGTCGGTGGATAGCCGTATTTGGCCGAGTGCGTGCGAATGAAGTCGAATATCTCCTGCTGGCGCTTGGTCAGATCCATGCCTGTTCTGCTCCCCTGTCGGGTGGACGATGGCGTTCGACGAACATGTGTTCGCACGATAGCGTGGCGTCTGGACGGATGCAAGTGCCGGGTGCGCCGGCGCCCGTATACTCGCCATCTCTGCGCCCGTGGCGGAATTGGTAGACGCGCAAGGTTGAGGGCCTTGTGGACCGCTTGGTCCGTGGTGGTTCGAGTCCACTCGGGCGCACTGAAAAAGCCCTGTTTATCGGGGCTTTTTCTATATCAGCTAGCTTCCGTCCCACGCTCGCGCTACTGTTCGGATCGTTGCCAATGGCAACTCCGAACACTTTTCCGAACATCTCGTGCCGATGTTCGGACGAAGGAGGCGCGATGAGCTACAGCAAAGCGAAGGGCAGTTGGGAGGTCCGGTGGCGAGACTCCACCGGCCGGCAGCGCTCACGGCGCTTCAATGCCGAGGAGACGGCCAGGGAGTTCGATGCGGCGATCCACGACCACGAGTGCTCCGAGCGCCGTCGGGAGACCCGCCACGGTCAGAGCGGCGGCATCTACCCGTATGAGACGGCGTCGGGGACCAGGTGGCGGTACGTGGTCAGACGTTCGGATGGCTCGCAGACGAGCAAGCGCAGCTTTACGAGCGAGAAGGCCGCGCGGGATGCCCGGCGCCGGTTGGTCGAGAAGCAGGAGCGCGGCGAGGTTCGCCATACCAAGGAGACATTCGGGGCGTTTTGGGAGCGATGGCTGAGCCGCCGCAAGCCATATCTGGAGTCGGGAACCTGGCAGGCGTACGAGCGCGACGGGCGCCTGCGGCTCATCCCGGCACTGGAATCGACGGAGCTTGGGCGGCTCGACGTCGAGCACATCCGCGGGCTGATGGACGAATGGGTCGAGGCGATGGAGGCCGAAGAGCTCGCTCCGAAGACGATCAACAACACCCTGGGCACGCTTGTGGTGTGCCTGAACGCTGCCGTCGAGGACGGCCTGATCGTGGCCAACCCGGCGCTGCGGGTGCCACGCCTGCCGCCTGGGCACATCGAGCGCGAGTACCTGCGCCTGCACGAGATCCCGCTCTATCTGGACTCCTGCTCGGCTGTCTACCGGCCGCTGGCAGAGCTGCTGATCGGCAGCGGCCTACGCATCTCTGAGGCCCTGGCGCTGAGGGTGAGCGATCTGGAGCTCGAGGCCAAGGGTGGCGTGATCGTCGTCTACCGCTCGCGCAAGAAGGACACGGTCGGGTCCACCAAGTCCGACCGCTTCCGCTCGGTGGAGATCGGGCAGTCTCTGGCGGGAGTGTTGCGCGACCACCTGGCCCGCCGTGCCGAGATGGCCCGCGGCGACCAGTCCGCCGCCTACGTGTTCGTGATGCCGGTACGAACGCGCAAGCTTGATAACGGACGATGGGAGGGCGACGGCGACGGTGAGCCGATGGACCGCACGACCGTCTCGCGCGACTGGCACAAGGCGGCGCTGCAGGACGCGGGCCTGCGCGACATGCCGCTTCACGCCCTGCGCCACACCGCGGCGGCGGCATGGCTGGCGGGGGCGAACTCGCTGATGTACGTGCAGCGCCAGCTCGGACACGCGGACATTCGCACGACCGAGCGCTACTACGGGCACCTGGAGCGCCACGTGCTGGCCGCCGGCGCCATCGCGACCGAAGAGGCGATCGCCCGCGCCGCCAGAGAGCACAACGCGTAGATCGCGTCGGGCCTACCGGCGCGCGCGGGGACGGGCGCGTGGTCCACGGGGCATGACATCCGCGGAAGGCCGGGTCGGTTGAGTGGAGCGACCCGGAACCCACTCCGCGCGTGCGTCATCTATCCAGCGCTGGATGTCCTCGGGTACGAACCGCAGCGGCCCGTACTCGCCGCCGATGCGAATCGACGGGATGCGTCCTGTCTTCGCTGCCTCGTAGAGCCAGGCGCGGGAAACGCCGAGCTGCGCGGCCAGGGCCGTGGGCTTCAGCAGGGCGAGCTTGGGTTGTGGATGGTCCTCTTGCATGTGGTTGTAGACCCCGAAGACCCCGGACCGGCCAACGAATCTCATTGCTGATCGTCGTTGTCTGAGCCGCACGCAGCAGAAGGCCCGTCTTCGCCTGGCAGCTCCGGCTCGCCGGCAACACCCGCGCGCCTCATCAGAAGCCCTCTGCCATCTCGGATAGGCTGCCTGCAACTATGTCTGCATATGGCGGACAATCGCCTGGCTTCAGTCCTGATGAGCTACGTCGAGAGCGGGTTCGCGTCGGCTGGAGTCAAGGTGAGTTGGCTTCCCGCCTCGGTGTGAGTCAGCCGACCGTGTTGACATGGGAGAACGGCACGTCGGAACCCCGATCACAAAACTTGGCTGCACTCAGCCGACTGCTCGACATTCAAGGCACAGGATCGACAGAGGGTGCCCAACAAGCAGAGGCGCCCACAACATCCCCGTTCGGCGAATGGCTCATCCGGGTACGTACTCGGCTCGACATGACCCGCCGCGAGCTCTCCGAGCAGTCCGGCGTCAGCGAGCCACAGATATGGAACATAGAGACGGGCAAGACTCTCAATCCTCAAGCCCAGACACGAGAGCGAGCGACGACGGTCCTAGGTGAGACGCCATCGGAGGAGACCATCCAGGTTACCGAGGACGAGGCGGCCATCCCCAACCTCGGTGCTCTCACGGATTTCGACCCTCACGATGCTGCAGATTTGCCGGACGAGCCGGGCGTGTATGTCTTTTACGACGTCAGCGAGCGTCCCGTCTACGTAGGTCAGAGCGACAGCATCAAACGACGAGTGAACGATCACGACCACGCATTTTGGTTCAAGCGGCCCATCGTCGAGACGGCGGCGTATGTGCGCATCACTGACCCTGCGCTCCGCCTGCAAATCGAGACGATCATGATTCGCTTTCTCAAGTCGAATGCCGTGATCAACCAGAAGAACGTTCGACGCACGACGGAGTGAGAGGAGTGTGGGGCCCCAGCAAGCAGGTACTTGCTCGGCGGTGGCCATCTGGTAAAATTGATTAGATGAGTGGGGTTGTCTACTGTGTTTACCGAGCCGGCGATGTCGTCCGAGGGTCAGTTCCGATCGTCGGTCGCTACCAGGACCGCGGCGTCGCCCAGGCTGAGTCGCACAGACTGACAGAGGTTACCGGCATCCTCCATGAAGTGGAGACGCGGGGCGCTACTTGGGGTCCCGCAATGCCTGCTCGCTGAGTGCTAGTGGAGTGTCAGGCAACGTTTGCGGTGTTGATGAGTCGTTTTAGGCGGGGGTTGTCGGTGTTGTTGTTGCGCCAGTGGATGTAGCGGCGGATGAGGCGGGCTTGGGTGGCGTGGTCGGGGTGGTCGGTGCCGGCGAGCGTGAAGTAGCGCAGTGCTCGGAATTGCGCCTCGATCCGGTTCAGCCAGGAGGCGTAGTGCGGGGTGTAGGCCAGCTCGACGTTGTTCTGGACGGCCCAGTCGCGCATCTTCTGGCCGTGGTGGGGACTGAAGTTGTCGAGGACGAAGTGCAGCCGGGTCTCGGGCGGATAGAGCGAGCGGATGTAGCGACAGAACTCCAGGAAGTGAGCCCGGTCCTTGCGCTTCTTGATGTGCCCGTAGAGCCGGTCGGCGCCGACATCGTAGGCGGAGATCATGTGCCTGACGCCGTGCGGTCGTTTGTAGGTGGCACGTATCCGCTTGGGCTTTGCTCTTGGTGCCCAGCCCTTGCCTCCGGGCTGGGGTTGCAGGTTCAGCGGACCGAACTCATCGAGGCAGATCACGACCCCTTCGTCGGCCTCCGCCATCTCGTAGAGCTCGACGATCCGATCGCGCTTGGCCTTGAAGTCTGGGTCGGTCGAGCGCTTCCATGTCCTCACGGCTTGAAACCGGACGCCTTCCTCGCGAAGCAGCTGACGCAGCCCCTCGTGGGAGATGTCCGTGACCACCCCCTCGGCGACCAGATAATCCGCGAGCTTGGAAAGGCTCCAAGTCGCAAACGGCTGATCGAGATCCTGTGGATCGCTCAGGGCGATCCGCTTGATCTCCTGGCGCTTGGGGAGCGTGAAGGTCTGCGGCCGCCCGCCGCGGTAGCGCGGGTAGAGCGCATCAAACCCATCCCGGTTGAAGTTATGGATCACGTCCCGCACCGTGTCCGGATCGGTGAACACCACCTCGCTGATCGCAGGCGGCGACATGCCTTGCGCGGAGAGCAGCACGATCTGTGCCCTGCGCCACGTCACGACCGATCCCGACGTGCGCCGCACGATCCGCAACAGCCGGTTGCCCTCCTCATTGGTGATCTCCCGCAACAGCACCCTGGCAGCCATAGCTCCTCCCGGTCGAATGTCGAGATCTCGACCAAGGACTTCGCCGCCAACACCATCACC
Organism: uncultured Solirubrobacterales bacterium; assembly: GCA_963767255.1. Lineage (GTDB taxonomy): Bacteria > Actinomycetota > Thermoleophilia > Solirubrobacterales > Solirubrobacteraceae > Palsa-744. Next base: position 138,716 of record CAVYDM010000020.1, read on the forward strand.
CCTCGTTATCAAACCCGGCAAACGTTGCCGGGGAACCCACTAGGCACAGCTTGTCGCTGGTCTCACCTGGCTGCCGCGCCAGTAGCGGCGGCCTGAGCGCGGTGACGGAAGGGCGGGCGAGCACACCAGCGTCCCGCCGGACGGACTCCCGTGTCACCGTTTCCGAGTACCCGTGCTCTATCGGCGCTCTCAAACGGACACGTGATCTACCTCATTGCCACACAAATTCGCTGCTCGACCCCTTGCGCCAGAGGACCGCCAGGTGTAACCTATTAGGGCAGCATTTTCCCGAGACACAGTGATAGGAGAAATATAACATGCAGGGTAACTACAGTATCGAAACTTGCGAAGGCAAAGGACAATCAACATACGACAAAGTTTTCTACATCATTGAAGGTCGTAAAGAATTCGTCGCCAAGACATCAGAATATATCGACTCAGCTAAAAGAGTCGAGGAGACTGAAAAGATCATTGAAGAACATCAGGCACTCGACCAAACATGAGCGTAATTGAACTGTGTGCGTTAGGGCTCACGTCTCAATAGTTGAAGGAGTGATCGTGTAGTTCCACTCGAGCTATACCCAGATGTTGTGGATGTGTGTGAAGAGGAAGGCGGCGTACCTTCCCGGTTGTTGAAGACCGAAGCCGGTGATGGCCGGCAGGAAGGCACGCCATGTCAGATGTTCGCAGGCTCCCCGTCGGGGAGGACGATGAGGAGTCAGGTCACGCTCGATGATCTCGCGCGTGAGGGCGCGCGTCGGATGATCGCCGCGGCGCTCGAGGCCGAGGTTGACGAGTACGTCGGCGCGTTCACCGAGGAGGTTGGTGAGGACGGGAAGCGACTGGTCGTCCGTAACGGTCGTGCGCGGGAGCGCAGGGTAACGGTCGGGTCGGGGACGGTCCCGGTCCGGGCGCCGCGCGTGAACGACAAGCGCGTCGGCGAGGAGAAGGGGAGCGCAAGCGGTTCAGCTCGCGGATCCTGCCGGAGTACGCGCGTCGCTCACCGAAGGTGACCGAGGTGCTGCCCTCCTCTACCTGCACGGGCTCTCGACCGGGGACTTCGCGCCCGCGCTGCAAGGACCTGCTCGGCGAGGACGCCTCGGGGCTCTCGTCCAGCTCGATCCAGCGCCTGACCGAGGCGTGGCAGGCCGAGCATGCCGCGTTCCGCGAGCGGGAGCTGCGGTTTCATCGCTACGCCTATCTGTTCGTCGACGGGGTGAACGTCAGCGTCCGCCTTGGTGAGGATCCGAAGGCTGTGCTTGCTGGTGGTGATCGGTGTCCGTGAGGATGGCTGCAAGGAGCTGCTCGCGGCCGAGGACGGCTACCGCGAGAGCGAGGACTCATGGGCGAGCGTGTTCCGTGATCTCCGTGACCGTGGGATGAACGAGCCGAAGCTCGTGACCGGGGACGGTGCGCTCGGCGCGTGGGCCGCCCTCAGGGGCGTGTTCCCACACGCCAACGAGCAACGTTGCTGGGTGCACAAGACAGCGAACGTGCTCGACGCTCTGCCGAAGCGGCTGCAGCCCAGGGCGAAGAGCCTGCTGCATGAGATGGCCGAGGCGCCCTCACGAGCGGACGCCCGCAAAGCGCTGGAGCGCTTCCGGGAAGAGTTCGACGCGAAGTACCCGAAGGCCGTCGCGAAGCTCGACAAGGACTGGAAGCGCGCTCACCGCGTTCTACGACTTCCCCGCCGAGCACTGGCGTCACCTGCGGACGACGAACCCGATCGAGTCAAGCTTCGCGACCGTGAAGCTCCGCACGAAGGTCACGAAGGGCGCCGGGTCGAAGAAGGCCGCGCTCGCGATGGCCTACAAGCTCCTCGACGCCGCGCAAGAACGCTGGCGGCGGTTCAACGGCCACGAGCTCATCACCGACGTACTCGAAGACGTGAAGTTCAAGGACGGAATCAAGGTCACAGACGACGAAACCACGACAACAGACGAGAAGGTCACCGCCTGACGATTCACCAACTCATCCACAACATTTGACAATTGCTCGTTCCACTCGCCGTGGAATGGGTGTCGTGTGATGTTCACGGCGGTAAGCTCCTCGTCGGTGACTTGGACTTCCTTGGGGTAGGGCCGCTCGTCGAGTTGGGCGTAGACCTTTAGTCCGGTGGTCGAGGCGATCAGACTAGTGATGACCTCGTGGCTGATGAGTGGCTTGCCGCGCCAGTTGATCGAGATGAAGCTGAAGAGGCGGTGCTCGATCTTGTTCCACTTGCTCGTCCCGGGCGGGAAGTGACAGACGGTGATCCGAAGGCCTGTGGCGTCTGAGAGCTTCTGCAACTCGACCTTCCAGAGACGAAATCAAGAGACATGCGACTGATCTCATCCATCTGAGCTTGATAACTCTCGCCTCTTCAATAGGGATAATTACACAGTTGATATCTTCCTGAGAAGCTAATCGTTACTTCTGTTCCATCACTATGGAAGTTAACGACAGCGGTACCGCGAGGGCTCTCACAATAGCTATATTCACCTGATAACGACATAAAATTGCCTTCGGCAGTCACAGTGAATCCAGACCAAGAACAGATGTATCTACTAGTGGTCGTCCCATTGCAATGCACGTATTCATCATCAGAACCAATCTCATATGTCCTCTTTAGTTCATTTACTACTGCGGATTGTGCGCGCTGGGTCATTGTCGGCGGTGGACTCGGTTTTGGTGGACTCGGCTTGTGAGGTTTGGGCTTTGGCTTTGCGGGAAGCAGCGTGATAGTCCGCGTAGCCACCACCCGCTTGCCGGTAGCATCGGTGAGGGTCCCCGTGACGTGAAGTGCTACCGCTCCGTACCGCTTCAGCGTGTTGTCCAAGAGTGTGCGTTTGAGTTCGCTGGACGTAAACCACACTGCATATAGATCTTCCCCCGGCTGTTCATTCATGACGGCCACTGCTCCGGTGGGTATGTCCAAACCGGGAGCCGGTCGTCCTCCGGCAGTGGCACGCGCGGTCAGCGCTATGCGACACGGAAGCGCGGCGCACGATACAGAGAAGCCATACAACCGCGAGAAGGGGACGTGGACTGTGCTCGGTCCGTACTTGGCCAATGCATCGCTCGCGGCCGAAGCTGGCTCCACGGCGGCTGTCAGAGCGACTGGTCCGAGGGCGAGCGCACCGATCACGCCCAGCGGTGCGAACCTGTAGAGCTGGCCCATCGGGGTCCTACGGCGTCTACGCGAGACCATCGGACGGACAAGGCGACTCCTTTCCGGGCCGAGTTGTGAAATCCCCTCTGGCAGCTAGGCCAACTTCACAAGACCATCCCGTGGGTGTCTTCCCTGGAGGTCTTTGCGCAGAACGTCGCCCGAGCGAGAAAGCGACGGCGTCTTACGCAAGAAGAGGTCAGCGACCGCTCGGGCATCCACGTGACCGAGGTCTCCCGGATCGAGCGCGGACTGCGTGATCCTCGCGTCACGACGCTCGTTCGGCTGGCGGACGCGCTGGAGGTCTCGCCGGCCGTCCTGCTCAGGGGCGTAGCACCCACCTCACCTCGTTGAATACTTGCGGGATGCAGGGTTGTGCTCATCGTGTTCGCTCCGGTGTCCGGTCGAGCTGGGCGATGCGGTCGATGGCGCGGGCGATCCCCGGTATCCGGCTGGCGCGACTGGGCGCAATCGAGCGGTGGAAGCCCAGCCCGTAGTCGCGGTCGGGCAGCTCGGGGTGCGCGAGCGACGGAACCTGCCTGTGGCTGCGGCTCATGTTCTGGGCGAGGCGCTTGATCCGGTCGGTGTCGTGACCTTCGACGCCGAGGTCTTCGCGGGAGACGTACCAGTCGGTTCCTTGGCGGGCGCGGGAGGCCTCGACGTAGGCGGGCTCCTTGCTCGTCTGCCAGCCGCCCGTGACGACGAACGTGCGCGTGACGGTTGCGCCCTGCGCGCGGTGGATGTGCTGCGCGTAGCCGAGTCGCAGGCGGGCGAGGTCATCGCCGGCGAGCGTGCGCCATTGGCCGGTCACGTCGAACTGGATCAGAACCTCCCCGGCCTCGTTGATGTCGAGGACTTCGCCGCGGGCGCCATTCTCGATGCGCTCCACGCCCGGCTCGTGGTGCTGGTCGATCATCGCCACTCGGTCGCCAGCGCGGATGCCGTAATGGACGCCGGGCACCTGTACTTCGATGTCGCCGAGTTCGCCGCGCTCTGCGCGGTAGTGCTGCGCGCGGGCGTTCAGCCGGTGGATCTCCTTGTTGGAGGCATCTGAGATCAGCGCAACCTCGCCGATCGTGTGCGTCTCGGTCAGCGTCGCCCAGTCCTGGACGGCGCGCTCGACAGCCTCGTCGCGACTGTCGGCCATGTGCAGGCGACCCTGGGAGTAGTAGTGCGCCATCGCCCGGTCCGATCTGCCGGCGCGCAGGTCCGCCCACGCGCGCTGTTCGGCGGGGTCCAGGGTGCGCCTGACGTTCGAGAGCTGTGCGCTCGGGGCGATGTCGGCGAGCCGGTCGAACATGCCGCCCGCGCCGATCGAGGGCAGCTGCGCGCCATCGCCGATCGCCACGAGCTTCGCTCCCGTGTGCTCCACGACCTCGGTGAGCCGGTCCAAGCGGTCAGTGTCTGCCATCCCAGCCTCGTCGAAGTAGATCGTCGTGTCCTGACCGACGGCGAGCTGTCCGCGCTGCACGCGCGCCACGAGCGCGTCGAGCGTGAGTGTCTGACCGGCGAGCGCCGGGACTGTCCTGACCGAGACGCTGCGCCGTGGACCCCGACACCGCGATCCCGAACGTCCGATGCCCAGTCAACTGCTCGGCCCTGGCTGCCGCGTCGATCACGACTCCCTTGCCTGTCCCGGCGGGCCCGACGAGGATCGCGCCGCGCTCGGGGCCGGTGATGACTTGTAGCGCGTGGTCCTGCTCGTCGCTCAGGCGAGCGCCGATACGCTCGGCCACCCGATCGCCCACCGTCGTCCGTACCCGCTCCCCCACATCCCGGCCGGCATCGCCGGCGAGCACGCTGAACCTGCGCTCGATCGCCTGCTCGCGGGCGCGCACCGCGAGCGTCGTCATCAACCCGCCCTCCAAGGGCAGCACGCGACGCTCCGCGATCATCGCCTTGGAGAACGCAAGCGCTTCGCGGGGCGCCAGCTCGCCGACGGACTGCTCCAGCAGGACTGCGCGCAGCTCGCCCGGCTCAAACGTCGCTGCGCGCTCGGTCAGGCGCTCCTCGACGCGATCCTCGAGCGCGCGCTCCGGCGCTGGCGCAGCGGCGGAGCCGAGCAACCGTGCGGACTTGTCTGAAGCGAAGTCAAAGCGCGCCGCCGTCTCGTTCCAGACCGCCTGCAGGTCGGCGCGGGTGACGAGCACCTTCGCCTTGCGGTTCTCCAGCTTGAGCTGGCGCAACTCCCCGCGCTCCGGCGCCCGACCCCACTTCGCACGAAAGCGCTCCGCGGCCCTTGAGACCTCACGGCTGCGAGCCGAGAAGGCTTCCAGCAGACCGCGCGGCACACCGGCTATCTCGAAGTAGCGACCGTGTTTGCCGGTTCCCCGCTCGATCGCATACCCACGCTGCTGCAGCTGATGCGCGAGCGCCGAGCGATAGTACGCGCCGAGCTCCCGTGCCGAGCGGAAGATCGGCCGTGAGGCGACCGCGACGATCCGCCCGTCATCCCTGATCGCGCTCGTAAGGACCACATGGCTGTGCAGATGCGGGTCCGGCGGGTCACCCGCAAGAACTCCGCGGGCGGTGCTGTGACGATATTCGGCGGCCACGACCTCCCGCGCGGGCTCCTCGACCACCTCCCCGCCATAACGGCGGCGCACTGCCGGCACGGTCTCGGTGAGATGCCCTATCGCCTCGCTGACTGCCGTGGCGTGCGCCGCCTCCATGTCCTGTCGCCGCGCTTCGTCCCCCAGCGCCCACACGGCGCTGACCGACTTCGGAGCGCTGAACGTCAAGTCGATCCCGCCACCCCGGCCGCCGCCGGCGCCTGCTCGCCGCAGCCATCGCCCCGACCGCGGGTGCTTGCCCTCCATCAGCGCGATGAAGTCCCGGCCCTCGACTGTGCCGTCCTCGATCCCGAGCCGCGCGAGCGTCTCGGGGCTCGCGAGCCACCGGCCGGGGGCCTGGGTCGGCTCCCCCTCCGGGCTCAGGTAGTAGTCCCCGCGCTCCGGCGTCACGGTCTTCGACTCCAGGTAGCGCGCGTACCCGCCGCCCTTGGCGGCGCCAATGCTGGCTGCGGTCATCATCACCCCCTACAGACCCCGACCCGCCCAGACCGGCCAACGGATTTCGCACAGCGCTCACACAGCGCTCGCACGGGTGTGCATCTAGTCCGTACGAGCCGGTTGCGGCATGCCGGGCGCGAGGCTGAGGGCGGTAGCGGGCGGCGCGCGAGGGGCCCGAGGTTATCGGCGCTCTACCGCAGTGACGAGGGTCTCGATGTTGGGGACGGCGTAACGAACGGCGAGCTCGACGACTGGCTCGTTCCGATTTTTCTTGAGGCGCGCGACCCATGGGTAGGTGTTCATCGGCTTGAACGTGTCTACCCCCCGTGTGTACTTCGCCCCAGGATGGGTTGCCCCGGAGTTCATCGGAGAGAGAGTCACGGCGTCGATGTGACTGCCAAGCAGGGCAGCAGTATCAACGATGAGGATGTCGTGCTCCCGTTCGCCGTAGGCGCCTGCGTTCCGGAGCTTTTTGAGCCGGTCCTCAGAGACCCAGAAGAAGACGCGTCCGTTGAGCGTCTCGTACCATTCTCGCGGAGTCATGCCCACCAGGGTGCGTGCGAGCACCTTCTCGATCAGCGGGATGTTGTCACGGATGACCGCCGTGCCGTGAGTGGGATGCGTGATCGCGACGGATGCCGGCCGGCGAGCGGACTCGAGTTCCAATCGGCGGGCGCCGTTGATCTCGAAGAGGTCGAGCAGCGCTGTGGTGCTGAGCAGACCGCGCTTGCGGATGCTGTCCCAGGAGCCAGCCTCCGCCATGTGCCAGAGGCGCGGATAGCGTGCGATGAACCCCTCGGGAGAGATGCCGGGCATTGTGCCGCGAGCCTACCTTGGTCGGCCCTGGCTTACCACTGGCGCCGATCGACGATCCCGCGATATTGCATGAACCCGGTGGAGATCAGCGACACCCGCGCTCCCGTGACGCTTTCGATCTCGTCGATGAATCGGATCGTCTCGGGCGTGAGCTGCTCAAAGCGCCAGGCTTTGGTGTTGCCGGCGTCGATGTAGTCAGCGAAGGTGAGCGCGATGTCGGTCGGGGCGTTCAGAAGGGCGGCCTTGCGCAACAGATCCCACTCGAACTCGCCTACGCGGCGCAGCGTGCCAGTCTTGGAGGTCAGCTCCTTTTGCTCAAGGCCTTGCAGGCGAGAGCGGCGCTCGATCTCGCCCCAGTCGAGCTCGCGAGTCATCGGGCCGGATGGGCCGCCGACGCGGATGGGGTAGCTGCGTACGACGAGCATCACCCGCCGCAAGTGTGCGGGGGCGATCCCGGCCTCAGCAAGGCAGCCAGAGACGTTCGTGTCGCGCGAGGTTGCGTACGGGTAGGGGCCGTGATACAGCGACAGCCCGCTGCCCTGAGTACCCTCCAGGCAAATCCGCTGGCGATGCGCGTACGCGGACTCGAGGATTTCCGCGGCCGGCCGAATGTAGGGATACAGATCGGGGACATCTCCGGCGAGCCGTACGTCTTCGCCGCGCATGATCCGCCGCGCGGTCGCATAGCCGGCACCAGAGGCTGTCGAGGCGATACGTCCGCGCAGCTCAACCTCCTTGTCTTTGTCCGCGGGCTCGATCACCATTGTCAGGGGGTCGATCGACAGGCGCTCGGCGCTCACGTCGCAACCGGCGATCTCGTCGAGCAGCTCTTGTGGGTAGACGACCGCGCCAGGTCCGATCAAGAGTCGCGCAGTGCAGTTCTGGGTGCCCGACGGCAGCGAAAAGTGGGTGAACACCTCGCCGGTCGCCAAGTACACCTTGTGCGCGGCGTTCGGGCCTCCCACGCGGACGAGTAGGTCGTACTCGGGCGCGATATGGAAGGCGATGTTGCCCTTACCCTCAGACCCATACAGGCCACCGATGATCGCGTCGACGCATGGGGAGTGCTCACGGTCGAGAAGGCCGAGCTGAGCGGCGACACGGATGAGAACGTCCTCGGGTGCGTTGCGGTCGGTGTCAACACGAATGTCGGCCATGTCTCCGAGGTCATCGACACGCGCCTCGGTGGGGTCGCTCATAACCTCCTCGTAGCTGGCGGCCTCCACCACCTCAGCACGGTTGCGACGCTGCTCATAACGACTGGCGCATGTCTCGCGCGCAGCGGTGATATGCACGTGGTGGAGGCCTCGGCCGAATGCCCTGCGCAGCGCATCGACCTGCCCGGCAATCCGCGCCGAGTTCGACGATGATAAGCGGCTGCTCAGCCTCGAACACGTCGCGCGAGAACCCGTCGGCGACCCAGGTCCCGCCGGTACGCGTGTCCAGTTCGGCGCCGATTCTCTGAAGCGTCTGTCTGGTGGAGGACTCGCCGTCAGCAAGGTGCGGGATCAGCAGCTCGCGAGTGGAGAGCCGCAGCCCATCGAAGCGCCGTGCGAGCTCTCGTGCGAGCTGGCTCTTGCCGCCGGCAACTGGCCCGGATACCACAACAATTAGCTTTGTGGGCATGGGTGGTCACGTTACGCCGTGGTGACGACATGATCCGACGCCGTCCGACGTCACACTCCGAGCAGTGTGCCCTGCAGCGGCTCCTCTTCGGGCATCGGGCTTTCGGGCAAGACGTACACGATGACGTCCACGTCGGCTCGACACACACCGTCCAGGACTAGATCGCGCACCGTGGGCCAATGCATACCGCCCTGTCCGGTGCCGATCAGCGGCATATGCACCTCCGCCTCGCGCTCGACCGCATGTTCGGCGAGCGCTCGCAGACAGTCTCGCAGTGCTGGCAGCCGCAGCCGGGGCTTCGTGCTCTCGCCGTAGCCGGCCTGGGCGACCATGCTGGCCACCCACAAACCCGGGGCCGCCACATCGAGATGCACGGTCCCGAGGGTCCGCCCACCCCGCTCTTCTGCCGAGGCGGCAAATGCGTCACGTACCTGCGGGTAGCGACGCGCGAGCGAACGTGCAAACCCATGACCTCCCCATCGCCGTGCGCGGTCGTTGACGACATGCGCGATGATTGTCGGTAGCTCACTTTGCGGCTTGGTCGCATCGCCCCGGATGTAGCGGATGCCGGCGCCGTGAGCCTCCATCCCAGCGGCGGGACGGATCAGCCCGGCAATCCGGGGAAACCGGTGTCCGGGGTAGGGCGGAATGCCGACTGCCTGTACTTCAAGATCGCCGTCCCTGTCCCAGCTCTCGATCGCGTGGTCGGTGTAGCCGACAGCGGTGCAGTGGCTGAGCACGCTATCGGCGGTGACTCTGCTTCCGCCCGCGAGCGATGGTCGCCACGCACGCGACGGGACGACGTAGTCAACGCGGAACTCGCCAGCATCCGCTTCCTTGCGTGCGGCAGTGAACAGAGCAACGGGCTCCTCAGCCAGACGCACGATTCGGTTGAGTAGCGCCTCGGTCGAGACGCCGAATTGTGAGCGCAGATCAAGCAGATGCGCCAGCGAGAGCTCTGCGGGCTCACGTCGCGCGAGCGCCCCCTCGGGCATCAACAGCTCAGCGGCAGCGAGATTGCACAGGAGCTCGAGTTGCCACTCGTCAGCCTCACGCAAAGCTGCCTCAGCCCCTCGGTGGCGCGGACGCGCCGCGTAGTCGGCGAAGAACAGATGCCCCAGCTCGTGCGCCACCGAAAAGCGGACGCGCGCCGGACGGCGGTTCGGGTTGAACTCTATACACGGCTTGCCGTCTACGGACACGAGCCTGGCGTCCTCGAGATCCTGGCGTGCGACCAGCTCAACGCCACGGTGTGCCGCGAGCTCAAACGGGTCGAACGGGGGCCCGCTCCAGCCCTCCTCGATCGCCTCAAGCGCCCAGTCCTGGGCGCGCCGTGCGATCTCTCGTACAGGATCATCGGTGCCCGCTGTACTCATGAATGCGCGCACCGAGGGATTAGTCCAACGGATATCCACGCTCATCTTCGATCAGGTTCCTGTCCAGGCGACGATGCAATGAGCATGACACCCCGCGCGGCGGGCCGCGCGGGGAAGTGCCGCAGTATCGGGAAATCTGCGGGCAGCCGTCGCATCTCGTGTTCGCTGGGATAGCTTTGCACGAACATATGTTCGCCTACGCGTCGGACGTCCGACCACAACGTCCCTGACCGACGAAGGCAGATCAACCGATCGGTGAGCCCTGCGGCGAGGCCACAGGTAGCATCGCGCCCTGAATGACGATCCGACTGCTCGCGAGCTACCAGTTCATCGACAAGGACGGCCAAGCCGGGGGCATGGTGCGCCTGCCCGTCGTCGGCTACGCCCCTCCCGACGAGGATGGGCGGGAGCGTCCGCGTGTGCTGCTGCTCAGCGGCGACGACCCCTATCTGATCGACTTCCACCCCGACAGCACCGTCGAGACCCAGTACGGCAACTTCGAGGCGCTGCTGATCGACGCCGTCGCCGACCCCATCCCCGCCCAGCCAGGCTGGGTCGCTGAGCTCTGGATCGAACCCACCGCCGAGCAGCCCAAGCTGCTCGGCGCCTATCCCGTGCTCGCCTGGGAACCAGATCCACAGACGAGCTTCGACGATTACCCGCAGGGCCACGCCATGCTCCTGATACCCGATCGCGACGATGACATCGGCAGCCACTCCGGCCCCGTCAGCACCCGCGACCTGCCCGGACAGGCCCGCTACCGCCTCAGCGATCCCGAGCGCCCGCAAGCACCGCGCTGACCTGCTCCAGATCGTGCGCGGTCTGGGTCAGCAGGTCCCGCTCGGCCGTGTCGAACCGGGACGCCTGCTCCTGCAGGAGCGTCGCCATGCCGGCGAGCAGCGGGGCGCCCCGCAGGTTGCTGATGTCGCGCAGGACCGTGATGTAGGGCTGAGGCATGTTGCCGCGTAGGAAGAACGCCCGCAGTGCCGCGTTGGCGAAGAACTGGCGGTGCCCGCCCTTGCTGCGCCGCGCGCGCAGCAGCCCGAGCTCGTGCCAGTGGCGGATCTGATCCTGCGTTGAGCCCGTGAGCGTGGCGAGCTGGCCGATACCGAGCGGGTAGGTCGCGCCAGCGAGCTTTGGATGGGTGCCGGGATCGAGCACCATACCCCGCTCCGCATCCGTCAGGTACCCCCACATCGGGCTCCCCTGCGGTCCGGCAAGTGCCTCCGCCTGCCGCTGCGCCTCGGACAGCTCTCGCTCTGAACGCCGCTCCAGCAGCGCGCTCTGAGAGTCTGAGAGAGCGCCCGCGGCTCGCGCCCAGGTGGCGATGCGCCGCCGGTAGCCCTCGGGAAGCGACTCATCGTCGTGGAACCCGGCGTGGAATGCCTCTCCGAGCCAGTAGCCCGGAGGATCGGTACTGCGCCGCAGCTCGCCCTTGTGCGTCTCGGTCATCACCGACAGCATAGCAAGTCTCGGATCGGGATACTAGATTTCATTCGTACTCGTCTACCCGCCACTCGCCGCCCTCCCACACGCCGACCGCCACGATCATGCCCTCGATCGGTGAGCGTGATCCCCACGAGGCCTCCATCAGCCAGATGTGACCATCCATCGGCTCGAACGGCACGTCCGCGAGGCTTGGGTCGACCACCAAGACGCCATCCATCGGGTGCTCCGGCCTTGCGTCCCCGAAGCACTCCCAGCGCAGCTGGTCGCGCGTGGCGTCCTCGTAGCCGATGTCCAGCGCGTAGAAGCCGGGACCGTACAGGCCATCCCAGACCTCCACGATCACCGGCCGACCGGTATCCACGTCCGCCGCACACTCGAGCGCGAAATCGCGCGTCGTGAAATGGAAAAGACGATCCGGCATCCACGCGGAATCTAGTCGTCAGCTCGGCTGCCATTGGGCTTGGACCCGGCAGTGACATCCTCGCCCGCGGCGCAGACGCGCGGCCGAGACCGTAGATCTGTGGCATCCGAACATCATCGCCCTGAGCACTTGACTTCTCTCCCGAGCTGGCCAATGATTCGCGCGGAGGCTTTGCGGGCTCAGCCCGCATTGCCTTTTCTTTTGGGCCGACATCGCTCGTAGGGTCTGGCGTCCGTCACTCTTCCCGCCAGCGTTCGAGTGCGCAATCGACGTCATCGCGTACACGTTCCCTGGCCTCACCGCGATCGACGCCGGCCATCAACAGCCCGTCGTAGCCGGTGTCCTCGTGGCGAATCGATGCGATCACCGCCAACTCGACAGCCTCGGCCTGGAGATTTCGCCCGGCGGCGGTGCGTCCGACTCGCCCGCTGCCGCGCGCGGAGGCGCGACGTGCGATCGCCTCCGCGCGCTCGATAGGACAGCCGGGGAACAGCGCCTTGATCTCCGCAGCGAAGCGCCTAATGAGTTCCACGTCCTCGCCAGCGCGTCTGAGACGTTCACGGGCGCGACGGCGATCGCGCGCCTCCTCGTCGGCGAGGCACTGCACCTCGGCGGCGATGAGTGCATCCTCTTCCACCAGGATCCCCTGACGCTCGTAGCGCTTGCGCGCACGGCTGAAACGCACGACGACCGCCGACAGCGTGCTGGCCGCCTTCGCCCGCCGCGTCAGCGCGGCGTCGCCGGCCGCGAGGAAGACGAGGTGGTCCATCTCCGCGCAGGCCAGGCACAGCGGGCCGGACTCCTCCATGATCAACAGCTCACCGGTGCCCTCGCAGGCGGAGCACGTCCAGTCGCGGACTGGTGAGATCACTATGAGCTCCGGCGGCCTGCTCTGACGCTCGGCCAGCCTTTCGCGCTTGCGCTCCGACAGTCGCGGCGAGACCCAGTGCGTACGGTAGGCGCGCTCGATGCTCGGTTTGCCGCTCTTGCTGAACCGCAGCGCGCGGCGTCCCCGCGAGCGGGCGACATACGCGGTCTCAGAGGGCTTCAGGCCCCGCCGGCGAGCCCAGGCTTGCAGGCACCGCATCGCCGTGGCGATCTTGCTCAGGTTGGCGGTGATGACCCTCTCCAAGTAGGGGGTACGACCCTGACGCCACGCCTGTTCGTTGGAGGGCTCAAGCCAGCCCAGGCCGAGGAATACGTCGATCGCTGTGACGAACCCACGCTCTGAGAGCGCCGCCTCGGCGACCGCCGCCACGCGCTGTTCAATGCGCCTGTCGTTCATCGACAGGCCGCACGCTAGCGCGTGCCGCGCCGGACCTGCTTGGCTCTCTCTACGCCGCCCGTCTGACGGCCGTCAGGGCATCGTCGCCGCTGCCGAGCGCCCTGTTGACCTCGTCCACGTCGAAGCGAGCAGAGTCGAACTCCGCGGCCGTCTGGAGGCCAAGCCACTCCAGCATCTCCCCGTGCTCCTCGTCAGCTGGATCGGCAAGCACCTCGCGCAGATGCTCATACCCCCACACACCCCCGCAATCCTCAGGTGTGCAGGCGCCCTTGCCGGCAACACAGACCGGGTAGCGCACACCCGGCTCAGCGGCGAGCACCTTCTCAACAACGATCTCGTGCTCCCAACCATCGCCAAAGTCATAGGTGTAGCGAATCCGCTCGCCCTTGCGCTTGAGCAGCCGGCCAAGCCTCGCCTTGCGCCCGTCCCGGTGCCCCAACTCCGGGTCCGCCAGTCCGTACTCGCGCGTGCCGTGCGAGAACACGTGCATGTGGTAGTCCTCCCAGCCCATCGCCGCCTGCATCACTCCGTGCAGCCGGTCCAGCCGGATGTCGGCCGGGATCAGCAGCCGCCGCCAGACCGGCGGCTTCGAGGACCCGAGGAGACTGATCTTCACTTGCAGGATGTAGTCCATTGGTCCACTCATGTCACCCTCCAATCGCAAGTTCTCAGTCCGAGCACCGCCTACACGCGCACGGTACACGCCACCCCAGATGGACAGCTCGACCCGGCCGCCGCCCTCGCCCGCCAGGCGCGAATGCGGCCGACACTGCTTCAACTCCGTGGCAACACTTTGGCAACGTCCATACCGTCCAATGCGTCCAGCGCGTTCCGAAAACCTCGCAAATTGGATGATCTGGACGCAGGCAGACATATCTACGCCCGGCGAATCAGGTTGAGGGCCTTGTGGACCGCTTGGTCCGTGGTGGTTCGAGTCCACTCGGGCGCACTGGGAAGGCGATGGGAAGCAGGCCAGTCTCCCGTCTCCCGGCTGTCATGAGGGCAGGCCCCTGACCTCAGCTTGCAAGAGCCGTGCCTGAGGCATCGGCCGACCCGCCTGGCAAACTGCGGGGAGTGCCTTCCATCGAGGAGTTCCTGGCCAGAGTCGAGCAGCGTCGCTCGGCCACAAGCGCGACCCTCGACCCGAACGCACGCGCCGCGTGGGGACAGTTCTTTACGCCGCGCGCCTCCGCCAGCCTGGTGGCCTCTATGGCACCGCTTCCCACGGCAGGAGACTGGAAACTCATCGACCCTGGTGCCGGAGTCGGTTCGCTGACGGTGGCCCTCGTTGCTCGCTGGCTCGCGGAGACCGACCTCCCAACGATGTCGGTCCTTGCCTACGAGATCGATCCTCGGCTTGTGGAGCCACTCGAAACCACTCTGGCTGAAGCTCGGGCTTTCGCGGCAGCGGCCGGGCGCAAGCTGCATACGATCGTCCGCAACGAGAACTTCGTACTAAACCCCCCCGCAGCAGGCGCAGGCAACATCCTGCTGATGAATCCGCCTTATAAGAAGCTAAGCGTCGATAGCGATGAACGTGCCGCCCTGCTGTGCGACGAGCGTCCCGTCCGCGTCACCAACATGTACGCAGCCTTCCTGGTTCGCGCCGTGCGGGCCCTTGCGCCCGGCGACGACCTGGTGGCTATCACTCCACGCTCGTTCGCCAATGGACCGTACTTCAAGGATCTGCGTTCCGAGCTCTTGAAGCGGGCCAGCTTCCGCCGCATACATGTCTTTGAGGCTCGCGATCGTGTCTTTTCTGACGCCGATGTTCTTCAGGAGAACCTCATCTTCTCAATGCAGCTCGGCACCGCTCCGACCGACATCGCCATCACAACCAGCCGCGATGCCATCGATGACGTGAGTGTCGTGACTCGTGGCCATGACCAGGTGGTTCACCCGGATGACCCTCAGCGCTTCATCCGCCTTCCGCTGGACGAGGACGCCCTATCTACCGCCGGGCGCATGGCTGAAATGCCCTGCATCCTCTCAGGACTTGGCTGCAATGTCAGCACCGGACGAGTCGTCAACTTCCGTGCCAAGGAGCAGCTGCGTATGGCGCCTGGCAAGAGCACCGTTCCATTGATCTACCCACAGAACATTCGTGCTGGAGTAATCGAGTGGCCGGTCATTACCCGCAAGCCCCAGGCACTGCGCCTCAGCGCTGTCACAACCAATCTGCTGCTGCCCAACGAGCACTACGTCGTGGTTAAGCGCTTCAGTTCGAAGGAGGAGCCCCGGCGTGTGGTTGCGGCCATCGCCAACCCAGAGGCGTTCGCCGGCGCCGAGGCCGTCGCCTATGAGAACCACCTCAATGTCTTCCATACTGCCAATCGCGGCCTAGCTCCGGAGTTCGCCGCAGGACTCGCCGCGTATCTGAATTCACGTTTTGTCGATGACTACGTACGCCAATTCAACGGTCATACACAGATCAACGCCACCGACCTTCGTGAGCTGCGATATCCGACAATCGCGCAACTCTGCACGCTCGGGCTTGCAGCAGATGAACTCAGCGATCCCACCGATCTCGACGAGCTCGACGACTTGTTGGACTCGGTCATCGCGCAGTCCGACGAAGAGCTACTTGCGGCCGTAGCATGAGCAGCACCCGCGACGAGCTCGTCCGGCAGGCACGCGACGTCCTCTCGGCACTTGGTTTCGATAAAGCACGTAGCAACGAGCGCTCGGCGCTGACGTTGCTCAGCCTCCTCGGCCTGCGGCCCGGCGACTCCTGGGCTGATGCCACCCGCGATCTGCATGGCGTTACACCGCTGATGGATTGGATGGCCAAGTATCTCGACAAGCGCTACGCACCGAACTCACGCGAGACCGTGCGTCGTCAGACTCTGCACCAGTTCGTCAACGCTGCATTGGTCGTACTCAATCCCGACGATCCATCGCGGCCGGTCAACAGCGGGAAGAACGTTTATCAGGTCAACGAGCGTGCCTTCGCTCTTCTGCGGCGGTTCGGCACACCGCAATGGGAGACGGACCTGCCACTGTATCTCGAGCAACGCCCGGGGCAGCAGGCGGCCTATGCCGCCGCACGCGATCAAGCCATGATCCCCGTCATACTGCCCAATGGCACAGAGATAAAGCTAACTCCCGGAGGACAGAACGTCCTGATTCGTGACATTCTTGAGCAGTTCTGTCCGCGCTGGACGCCGGGCGGACGCGTACTCTACGTCGGGGACGCCGGGAAGAATACTCCGATTTACGATATCGAAGGCTTTGCCCAAGACGGAGTTGTACTCGACAAGCACGGCAAGCTTCCAGACCTCGTGGTCAATCTTCCCAGCCGCGACTGGTTCGTCCTCATAGAGGCCGCAGGCTCACATGGTCCAGTCGATAGCAAGCGTCACGCGGAGCTTAAAGCCCTCTTCGCCGGAAGCCTCGCCGGTTTGGTATACGTCTCCTGTTTCACGTCCCGCGCCGAAATGCGTAAATACCTGGCCGACATCGCGTGGGAGACCGAGGTCTGGTGCGCAGACAACCCTACTCATCTTATTCACTTCAAAGGCGAGCGGTTTCTCGGACCGTATTGAGCGGGGGCGGGTGTAGGCATTGAGCACGTTCGAGGATCTGGCGGCATACCGGCGGTGCAACGAGCGGATCTGCGCCAGCTGGCGCGCGTTTCAGGAGCTGCGCGCGCAGCGGTTGAGCGAGCGGCAGCGCTTCGGCCATGCCGCTGAGGGAGCGACCGAACGCATCCTCGAAGACCTGCTCACCACTGTGCTCGACTGGAGCGCAGGCGAGATCAACCACCAGGTCGGCTACGCCGACATCCTCCTGACTCGCCTGGGAATCAAGCACCTCATCATCGAGGCCAAGCAGCCGGGGGCGCTGGCGTGGAATAGGCGCGCTGTCGATGCGGCGCTCGACCAGGCACGCCGCTACGCCGCAGAGCAGAAGGTCAGCAGCATCGCGATCAGCGACGGCCACATGCTCTACGCCTGCGACGTGACCCATGGTGGCATCCGGGACCGTCTCTACTGCTCGCTGCGGGACTCTGACCCACCGGAGAGCCTGTGGTGGCTGAGTATCGACGGCATCTACCGCGAGCGCTCCGAGACCGGGGAGGCGGTCCTGCGGCTGCTGCCCGACCCCGCGCGTGCAGAGACGCAGGCCACTGCGAACGCCGAGCACGACGGACAGCTGCTGCACCACAAGTACCGGCTGCCCGCCCGCTGCTTCGCTTATGTCGGCGACGCCTCGGACACCCGGACATGGAGCCTGCCCTACCTCAACGAGGACGGCAGCGTCAACACCAAGCGATTGCCGGGAGCGATCGGGGCGATCCTGCGCAACTACCGCGGCGCCCACGTCAAGAGCATCCCCGAGCCCGCCATCCCCGATGTGCTCGCACGGCTTGCCGAGGCCGCGAACAGGGCGGGGAAGATGCCAGGGCAGACGGTGCGGCCGGCCGAGGCGTACGTGCAGCTGGCCGGGGCGATGAAGCAGGTGGAGCCTGACCGAGCTTGCCGCCGCCCGATCCCGTGAGAACACTTTGAGAACATCCACCCCGCCAGACCCGTCCGATGCGTCCACGAATCCCCGCAAAATGGACGATCCGGACGCCCTCGGACCCATCTACGAGCCCCGTATCCGGTTGAGGGCCTTGTCCTGTGTAAACGGGGTGATGGCTCGAGTCCACTCGGGCGCATTGGTGACACATGTGTCGCCTATCTGCTGAAACCACACACACTCGGGCGCATTGCCTTGCTGAATGATCGCCTCACCCCGCCCTCTATCTGGCCGACACGACCGAGACGGCGACCGCCGAGCGGGGGTGAGCGAACGGGCCGCGGTGTACGCTCGTATCGATGCGCGCTCTTCGCCTCCTCGGCCGTGCGACCAAGGACCCGCCGGTCGCGATCGATGACCCTCGCTTTGACGGCTGGGAGACGGTCGGCACCTTCGAGGATCAGAGCACAGCGGTGGCATGGCGCGACCAGTTGCGCGCGCTCGGGATCGACGCGGGGTGTGTCGCCGATCATCCGCTGGATCGGCATGGACGTGGCGACATCTACCTCGTCGTCGCTCCCGGCCAATGGTCGCGCGCGAACGAGATTCTCGAGAACTTCGACTGATCTCTGCCGCGGTGACACCATCCACGGAATCTGAAGAGAGCGCCCATCGACGGCTGCGGATCACCGGCGAGCTGACGATTCCCCTCTCGGAGGTCACGGTGCGCGCAAGCCGCTCCTCTGGCCCGGGGGGACAGCACGCCAACGTCACAGCGTCCCGGGTGGAAGCGAGCTTCGACGTGCTCGCCTCGCGATCGCTGACCGACGCGCAGCGCAGGCGGGTGCTGGCGCGGGTTGGACCGCGCCTGGTGGCGATCGCGCAGGACGAGCGATCGCAGGCGCGCAACCGCGAGCTGGCTCTGACTCGGTTGAGCGCGCGCCTAAAGAGCGCGCTCGCCACTCCCAAGCGCCGCCGCGCCACACGCCCCACCGCGGCGTCGCGTGAGCGGCGCCTTGCGGCCAAGCGCCGGGCCTCCGAGCGCAAGCGCGAGCGCCGCCCACCCGCTGACCCCTGAGTCATCGCCCCTGTCTATCCATCCTCCTCCAGCGCCACCGGGCGATACTCCCTCGTCACCGCATCCTGCTCCAGCAGCCCGATCGCCTTCAGCGTCTTGACGTAGCGATGGGTCGTCGACGGCGACATCCCCAGCCGGGTGGACAGCTCGCTGATCGCCCGCCACGGGCGATCGGGGCCATAGCACGCGAGCACCGCCAGGCCGCGCAGCAGCGACCGTGAGAGCTGAGGGTCGTCCATCGCCGCATCCAGGGCTTGCTGGGAGGCGCGGTGCAGGTCATACGCCCCGCTTTGACTGCCCGTGGGCGGGTCGTGGGCATTGTCCAGCGCCGCCAAGAGCAGATTCGAGACGGTCCCGTGGGGACTCCGGCTCGCCGCGCGCACGACCTGCTCGACCTGCACCGGCGACAGCGTGATTGAGATGTCGTCCTTGTTGCTGTGCTTGCTCATTTCGGGCTCTCCCCAGGGTCTCTGGTTTGCCTGCGCGGCCCGTGCGAGACGAGCGCGAGCCTGTCAACCAATTCGTTTCGATCAGCAGCCATGTTCAGATCATCGGCCGCACCAGATAGCCGAACTGTATTGGATCTGCTGGCCACGCGCCGTTGCGAGTCCCGCCGCTCCGGGCTCTGATACACCCCGTGCGATGGACGAACCCCCCCATCCGCGCGCCTCGCGCTTCCCGCTCGCCGCTCGCGCGATCCCGTCCACGATCGCCGGCCGCGCCGGACTGCTCCTGGTCACCCTCCTGCTCGCCGGGCTGATCGCCTATGCGCTGTCACACCTGAACCTCGGTCGTGTCGGGCATGCCCTGATCACCGCGACCCCCGGCTGGATCGTGCTCGCGCTCGGGCTGATGGGACTCTCGCTCCTGTTGCGCTCGGTCTCCTGGCACGAGGCGCTGCGCGCGGCGCTGCCGGAGACCCAGATCGGCTGGATCGCCGTCACCCGCGCGACGATGATCGGCGTGATGGCCTCCGCGGTCGTTCCCGGGCGCATCGGTGAGCCCACCCGGATCGTGGTTCTCTCGCGCCGTCTGGAGGGCTCCTCGCGGCGGCTGCTGCCGATCGTGACCGGCACGGTGTTCTCGCAGACGCTGATCAACCTGCTCGCCCTCGCGATCCTCGCGTCCGTCACGTTCAGCAGCATCCCACTCGGGCACGGACATGCGGCTGGGATCGCCGCGGTCGCCGCGGTCCCGCTGGCGCTGTGCGTGCTCGTGTTGCTCGGCCCGCGCCTGCTGCGCGTCGGCCGGCGCTCACGCTCGCTGCGCGTGCGACTGGCGAGCGCGACGATCGCGCGACTGCTCGGACTGGCCAGACAGGGGCTGATCGTGTTCGTCACCCCGCGTCACGGAATCGCGTCGGTCGCGGCCCAGCTGCTGGCGTGGACGCTGCAATGGCTCGCCTGCTACGCGGTCGTGCTGGCGCTCGGCCTGCCCGCGCACCCGCAGCTGATCGCCGCCGCCGCGGTGCTGCTCGCCGTCAACGTCTCGGCGATCCTGCCCGCGACGCCTTCCAACGTCGGCGTCTTCCAAGCCGCCTGCCTGGTCGTGCTCGCCGCCTACGGAGTCGGCGCCGGCCAGGCGATCGCCTACGGCATCGTCCTTCAGGCCGTCGAGGTCCTCACCGCGCTCGCCCTCGGCATCCCGGCGCTGCTCGGGGAGGGGTTGACCTGGCGGGATATCCGCTCCGCGCGGGAGGCGCCCGGCGAAGGGGGCGACGGAGAGCTGCCCGGCGAGCTGCTCGTAGGCGTGGAGGAGCGCGACGGCGCGGATCTAGGAGACGAGCGCTCGTAGCGACTGCTTGAGCGAGTGCGTCGTCTGCAGCACCGCGGTCGGCTCGTACCCGCAGTGCGCCATGCAGTTCTCACACCGCGGATCCCTGCCGCGACCGTACTTGCTCCAGTCGGTCGTCTCGAGCAGCTCCTTGTAGGTCTGCGTGTATCCGTCGGACATCAGATAGCAAGGGCGCTGCCAGCCGAACAGCGAGTAGCTCGGTATCCCCCAGGCCGTGCAGTCGAACTCGGCCTTTCCTTCGAGGAAGTCCAGGAACAGCGGGCTGTGGTTCAACCGCCACTTCTTGCGCCGCCCGTCGGCGAACGCCTGGCTGAACAGCCTGCGCGTCTGGGTGACGCCGAGAAAGTGCTCCTGGTCGGGCGCTTTCTCATACGCGTACGCGGGCGAGATCATCATCTCGTCAACCTGCAGGTCGTCGTTGAGGAAATCGAGCACTTCGCGCACCGTCTTGGGCGAGTCGTGCGTGAAGAACGTCGTGTTCGTCGTCACCCGGAACCCGGCCGCCTTCGCCGCCCTGATCGCCGCGACCGCCACCTCGAACACGCCCTCGCGCTCGACCGATTCGTCGTGGCGCTCGCGCAACCCATCCATATGCACAGCCCAGGCGAAGTACGGGCTGGGCTTGAATTTGTCGAGCTTCTTCTCCAGCAGCAGCGCGTTCGTGCACAGGTACACGAACTTCTTGCGCTTGACGAGCTCCGCCGCGATCAGGTGGATCTCGGGATGGATCAGCGGCTCGCCGCCCGCGATCGAGACCATCGGCGTGCCGCTCTCCTCGATCGCGCCGATCGCCTGCTCAACCGGCATCCGCCGCCGCAGCTCGTGCTCGGGGTGCTGGATCTTGCCGCAGCCCGAGCACTGAAGGTTGCACTGGAACAGCGGCTCGAGCTCGACGATCAGCGGGAACTTCTCGCGTTTGGCCAGCCGCTGGCGCATCAGATACCAGCCCATGCGCGTGCTCTGCCTGATCCGGACCGCCATTCACCCAACCTTAGTCTGCGGACACCCAGTCGTGAAGTGCGCCGGCGACGCTCCGCAGCGCCCGCGCGGCGCGCAGCGCTCCGACCGGCGCCCGGGGACGCAGCAGCTCGTGATTGGGACTGTCCAGCACCACGCGCACCACCGCGAACGGCCTGCCGGCGGCGCCCGCGGCGAGCCACACCGACTCCATGTCCACCGCGATCGCGCCGCCCGCCAGCAGCTGCGCGCGGCGCTCGCCCAGCGCGATCTTCGACACACACACGATCTCGCCGCTGCGCACCTTCATCCCGCGGCCTCGCAGCGCACGGGCCAGTCTCCCGGCATCCGCGCACACGACGCGCTCCGGGGCATGCCCTTCATCGCCGGCGGCGCGCACCGTTTCGGCGACGATCACTTCCCCCGGCACGGACTCGGCGTCCAGGCCGCCGCAGAACCCCAGCACGAGCAGCGCCTTCCCCGGCGCCCGCGCCAGCGTCCCCGCCGCCGCCCGCGCGCGCTCCGGGCCCATGCCCGTCTTGTGCACGGCGACTTCACGCGAAGCCGATGAGACCAGCGCCGCCTCGATGCGCAGCGGCGCGGCGATCAGCAGCGCGCTCATCCCGGCGCCACGCTCTCGCGCGGGATGGACGCCTCGCCGCCGAGCCCGCGCAGCACCGCGCTTGCGGCGGCGTGCCCGCTGAGAACCGCCCCCTCCAGCGTCGCCGGCCAGCCCGTGTCGGTCCACGCCCCCGCCAACACGAGCCCCGGGATGGACGTCTCGGCTCCGGGACGCAGCCGCGCAACCCCCGGCACGGCGCGAAACGTCGCCGCGTGCTCGCGCGTGGCGAGAAACATCTCCACCCCCGCCTGGCGCGCCCGTGGCAGAAGCGCCGAGAGAGCGGGCAGGTAACGCTCGCGCAGCTCATCCACGCTCATCCGCATCTCCCGCTCGGCGCCCGACAGCGACACCGCCAGATACTGACACCCCGGCGGGACGCCCCCCGCGGCGGTGCGGTCGAAGAGGTACTGCACCGGCGTACCCACCCCCGCGGCGAACCGATGCTCGGACACGGGCCGGTCATACACGACGTGCAGATTCACGATCGGCGAGCTCTCCAGCTTGCGCAGCCTGCCGGCGATCTCCGGCTCCAGGCCGTCCAACAATCCCGCCGCGCGCGCGTGCGGAACCGCCACGATCACGCCCGCCGCTTCCAGCGCGTCAGGCGCATCCAGCGCCTCCAGCGCATCTTGCTCTTCCGGCCCATCCAGCGCGTCGGGCCTGCCGGCACCACCTGGGCCATGCACCCGAAAGCCATATCCACCGCGCTCGATCCGCTCCGCGCGCCAGCCGATCCGCACCTGCACTCCGGCGCTCGCGAGCGCCCGCCGGGCGGGTTCGCCGATCGTCTCGCTGAGCGGGCGCTCGTGAAAGCCGATGTCGCCCGCGCTCGCGCTCTGCAGCAGCGCGGTCTGAAAGACGAACGCGCCGAGCCCGGTCGAGGCCTGCGCCGCGGGCAGGTTCAGCGTCGGCAGCGCGATCAGGTCCCACAGCGCGGCCACCTGGCGCGGACCCTGGCCGTGCTCGGCCAGCCACTCGCCGAAGGTCTGGCGCTCCAGCGTCTCTTCGCCCGGGTCAAGCCGTCCGATGGCGAGCGCGGTCCGCGCGGCGCCCAGACGCTGAGCGAGGCTCAGACGCCGGTAGCGCATCAGCGCACCGGCGAGATGCATCGGCGCCGGCAGCCCGCTTCGGCGCAGCAGCACCGGCTCGCGGCCCGGGCTGAGCACGGGGATCTCCAGCCGCTCCTGCAGGACCACGCCCCGCTCGCTGCCCAGCCGCGCCAGCAGCCCGCGATAGGCCGTGCAGCAGCGCAGGAACACGTGCTGGCCGTTGTCGATCGCCAATCCGTCGCGCTCGAACGAGTACGCCGCGCCCCCAAGTCTGCGCCGGACCTCCACGAGCGTCACCCGTGCGCCGGCCTGCGCGCAGTCCAGCGCCGCCGCGATCCCCGCCAGACCCCCGCCGATCACGATCACGTCGCGCTCGGTGCTCAACCGCCGCCTCCGAGCATGCTGCGCGCCGCGACCCAGGCCTTCTCGTGCATTGAAAGCGAGATCCGCTCGCCCAGCGCGCGCCTCGGGTCGGCCGCGATACGACTCAGCAGCCTGCTGTAGATGCCCGCCATCGCCAAAAGGCATGCCTTGCTGCGCCTGTCCAGCAGCGGCGCGAGCGTGATCCCGCGATCGAACCAGCCGCGCGCGCGCTCGGCCTGAAACCGCACGAGCGCGTCCAGCCGTCCCGCCTCGGCGTCCCCCCCGTCCCCCATATCCCCCATATCTCCGTGCACCGCGCGGGCATCGGTGAGCGCCACGATCTTGCGCGCCGACTCGTGCTTTTCGCCGGCTGCGATCAGCCCGAAGCGGCGCAGGTCCTCGGCGGGCAGATAGACGCGACCGTTCTGCGCGTCCTCGCGCACGTCGCGCAGGATGTTCGTCAACTGCAGCGCCACGCCCAGATCGTCGGCCAGCCGCTCCGCCACGCCACGATCCGTAGCGGACGGGTCGCGCAGCGCGAATATCGCCAGGCACGCCCGGCCGATCGCGCCGGCCACCCGCCGGCAGTAGAGGACGAGCTCGTCGAAGCTCTCATACCTGACGCCCTCGACATCCATGCGCACCCCCTCGATCAACGCCGCCAGCGCGTCGGCGGGCACCTCGAAGCGCACGCACGCGTCCGCCAGCGCGACCGTCACCGGGTCGGTCGCGGCCGCCGCCACGAGCGCCATCGCCTGCTCGTCGAGCAGGCGCAGCTTCTCCTCGCGCGCGAGCTGCCCATCGCCGATGTCATCGACCCGCCGCGCGAACGCATACACGGCGCACATCGCCCTGCGCCTGTCTGGAGCGAGCAGGCGGATGCCGTAGTAGAAGTTCGCCGCCGTCCGGCGCGTGATCGTCTCACACCGGCGGTATGCCTCACCGGTGCTCATCGCCGCACCCGGGCTCACCGAGGCGCCCGCGCTCGCCGGCGCTCCACGAGCGTGCCCGCCAGCGCGAGCAGGCGCCGTCGGGCTCGCGCCCTGGGTGGACCCGCCAGCACGTCGTACCCCGCGCGCTCGATCGCATCCAGCGCCGCGCGTCCCCCCGCCACGAACGCGGCCACCGCCAGGCGCACGCGGACACCGTCCAGCTCGTCGATCAGCGGGGCGCCCTGTGCGAAGAGCCCGCGTGCGCGATCCACCTCGAACGCCAGCGCTTCACGCAGAGGCGCGCCGGCGTGCCCGGCCGAGAGGTCGGAGATCGTGCACCCGTATCGGTCGAGGTCCTCGACCGGCAGGTACACCCGCCCGCGCGCACGATCCTCGGATACGTCCTGGCAGTGCTCGGTCAGCTGCAGCGCGGTGCAGATCGCGTCCGAATGCTCCACGCGCGCGGGCGTGGCCTGCCCGAACACGCCGAGCACGAGCTCCCCGACGGGGTTGGCGGACAGCTCGCAGTAGCCGCGCAGCTGCTCCCAGCTCTGATACGTGCTGACGCGCTGATCCATGCGATTGGCCTCGATCAGGCGCACGAACGGGCCACGTGGCAACGCGCACTCGCGCAGCGTCGGTTCCAGGCGCCTGAGCAGCGGGTGCTCGGCCTCACCGCGATAGGCCCGATCGAGATCCGCTTGCAGCTCGTCCAGCGCCGCCAGCCGTTCCTGCGGGCTCGGATCTTGCGCGAGGCCCGGGTAGGCGCCGTCGCCGAGTTCGTCCACGAGCCGCGCGAAACCGTACAGCGCCAG
The DNA here is from genome assembly GCA_963767255.1 of uncultured Solirubrobacterales bacterium. GTDB lineage: Bacteria > Actinomycetota > Thermoleophilia > Solirubrobacterales > Solirubrobacteraceae > Palsa-744. The sequence continues at coordinate 163,922 of CAVYDM010000020.1, forward strand.
CAGATGCGCGCGGATCGCGCGCGGAAGCACACGGCTTGCGACCGGGAAGTTCTCCCCGGAGGACCGTCTCATCACCGCGCCCACCGCGGGAGCGTCGATCGCGGGATCGACCAGGAGCGTCACTCCTGCAGGCAGCGCCCGAGCGCCATGATCGGGAACACGAGCCGGTACAGGTGGTAGTTGATGTAGTAGTCCGACGGAAACCCGGTCCCCGTGTACTGCGGCTCCTCCCAGGTCCCGTCCACACGCTGGGTGCTCACGAGCCAGTCCACGCCGCGCCCGAGCGCCGGCGAGTCGGTCTCCCCGGCGGCGTGCAGCGCCAGCAGCGCCCAGGCTGTCTGCGAGGCGGTGCTCAGACCGCGGCCGATCCACGCGGGATCGTCGTAGGAGCGGGCGTCCTCGCCCCAGCCGCCGTCCTCGTTCTGATGATCCACCAACCATCCGATCGCGCGGCGGATGCACCGCTCGGAGGGCGCCACCCCAGCCGCGATCAGCGCCGGAACGGCGGCGCCCGTCCCGTACACGTGATTCACCCCCCAGCGCCCGAACCACGATCCGTCGGGCTCCTGCTGGGAGATCAGCCAGCGCACCCCGCGACGGGCCGCGGGCGTGTCGAGCAACTCGAGCGCGGCGAGCATCTCGACGGCGTGGGCGCTCACGTCGGCGCTCGGCTCGTCGATCACCTCGCCGAAGTCCAGGAACGGCAGCTCGCGCACCAGCGAGAGCGTGTTGTCGGCGTCGAACGCGCCCCAGCCGCCGTCATCGCTCTGCATGCCCTGCACCCAGCGCTGCGCCCGCTCGATCGCCGCCTCGATCCGGGGCCGGTCCGTCGCCTCGGCCACGCGGCGCAGGGCGAGCACGACCTCGGCGGTGTCGTCCACGTCCGGGTAGTTGACGTTGGCGAACTCAAAAGCCCAGCCTCCCGGCGCCAACCCCGGCCGGGCGACCGCCCAGTCGCCGCTCTCGGTCACCTCCTCGCCGAGCAGCCACTCCGCGGCGCGCACCATCGCGGGGTCCTCCGCGGGAACGCCGGCGTCGGCGAGCGCGATCATCGCCAGCGCCGTGTCCCACACAGGCGACTGACACGCTTCCAGGCGACGGCTGGGTCCCGGCGGCGCCCCGACTCCACGAGCGTCGTCCTCGTCCTCGACCATGAACCGATCCAGGCCCTCCAGCCCGCGCCGCATCACCGGGTGCTCGAGCGGATAGCCGCCCAGGTGCAGCGCCATCAGCGAGTACACCCACGGCGGCTGGATCCCACCCCAGGAGCCGTCGGCCTCCTGACGGCGCACGATCCAGCGCTCCGCCCGGCCGAGCGCAAGCCGATGCAGCGGGCGCAGCGGCCGGCGCTCGTATGCACGCAGAACCCGATCCAATCCGGTCAGCAGCCGGGCGGGCCACGAGACCACCGCACGCGGGAGGCGATCCCCTCCGCCACCGGAGGCGGTGCTCAGCTCGTCGAGCCCGAACCCCAGCGGACGCACCGGCCGGTGCGCTTTGACCAGCGACAGCGCCACGATCGTCTGGCGCGCCCAGCACGCGAAGTCATAGATGTTCAGCGGCGCCCATCGCGGCAGCAGCACGATCTCTACAGGCAGCGCGGGGACCTCCTCCCAGGACCACAGCCCGAACAGCGCCAGCCACACGTGCGTGAACACGCGCGCGCTCGCGAGCCCGCCGTTTGCTCTGACGAAGCCCGCCGCCCTGCGCATGTGCTCCTGCTCGGGACCGTCCCCCGCCAGACGCAACGCCCAGTAGGCCTCGATCGTCGTGGACAGCTCGCCGGGGCCGCCATGGAAGTTCGCCCAGGTCCCGTCCTCGCGCTGCTGTGAGCGGATCCAGGCAGCCGAACGCTCTGTCTCATCGGGCCGGCGAACGCCCAGGAACTCGCGCAGGAGCATGTCCTCGGCGTCCATCGTCACGTTCGTCTGCAGCTCTCCCTGCCACCAGCCCGCGCCGTCCTGGAGCGCCAGCAGATGCTCGCACGCTCGCTGCAACGCAACCTGAACGTCGCTGGGCGCCTCCACGGTCGAAGAGGACATGCGGGAAAGCTAGATGTTTTTCATCCGCAAGGGCATGTGCACGCACATTGTGCACGCACGGTCGGGCGCGATCATCACGCGAGGATCGCCGTCACGGCACGTGCCCGGCGGAGACGAGCACCTCGGAGTGCGTTTCGCGCGTGATCGCCTGCCGGCGCAGCGTGGCCTCGGAGACGATGCGCGGCACTTGCGAGACGAAGCGGTAGGCGATCAGCCCGTCGACATCCACGCGGTCGAGCAGGCGAAACCCGGGCGCGGGCGGCTGGCCCGCGGATGCCACGAGTGGAACGTAGCCGACCTCGTCAACCTCGCTCACAGCGATCGCCTGGCCGGGCGCCAGGTTGCGCAGCGGCGGCATGTAGTACTCGAGCGGCGCCGATCCCAGCTCGACCGTGACGATCGCCCGCGCGCCGCGCCCGTCCCCGCTCCCGCCGCCGCGTCCCTCCCCGCTCCCGTTCCCGCGCCCGCCCCCGCTGCTGCGCCCGTTTTCGTCCCCGCTCCCGCCGAGCCCGCGCGGACTGGGCGTCTGTCCCGGCGCGGCGACCCCGGCACGCGCCGGCGCCGACAGCGCCTTGGCGAGATCGCGCCAATTCCCCCGCTGCAGGCGAGGACTGAGGTTGACGTCAACCGTTATCGCCAGGAATCCGACGGCGATCAGCATGGCCAGCGCGATTCCCGCGCGGCCGGCGCGCTGCGAGGGCACGACGACGGCGATCAGCGCCGTGACGGGGATCATCGCCCCGACGAGGTTGCGCGGCGCGAGGTAGTCCGCTCCGAACGCCACGAGCACGAGCGGGATCAGGATGCCCCCCGCCGCGACCGCGAGCGCGATCAGCGCGCCGCGCTCCTCCGCCGCCGTCAGCACGCGCCACAGGCCGTACCCGATCCCGGCGAGGATCGGCAGCGCGACGAGCAGCTCGATCCCGTGTCCGAGGGAGGACCCGTAGTAGTCCGAGAGGTAGTACTGCGGGATCGCCTGCAACCGGCTCTCCAGGGCCCATTCGCCGATCCACTGCGTCCCGTGACCACCCTGCGCCGAGATCAGCGGCGCCAGCGCCAGGCCGACGAGCACCAGCGCTCCGATCGCCGGCCCCGCCGCGTGCCGGCGCGTGCGATCCCACGCCAGCCACATGACCATTCCAATCAGCAGGAACACCGCGAAGTAGTGGCTCAGCAGCGCCAGCGACCCGGTGAGCGCAAACGCGGCCATGCGCCCGCGGGTCGGGGCCTGCAGGGCGCGCAAAAAGCACAGCATCGCGGCGGCCACGAGCAGCACGAACAGCCCGTACGCGCGCGCCTCCTGGGAGTACCAGACCAGCAGTGGGTTCACCGCCACGAACGCGGCCGTCGCGATCGCGGTGGCGCGCCGAGCCGTCAGCTCGCGTCCGATCGCCCAGGCGAGGGGCACGGTCGCGATGCCCGCGAGCGCCGATGGCAGGCGCAGCGCCACCTCTCCCGTCCCCAGCACGCGCGAGTCCGCCCAGACGATCACGTACCACAGCGGGGGCGTGTTCTCCGAGTGCACGACCGAGCGCAGCGTCGCCCACAGGCTCGGATGCAGCACGTGCACGGGCGTGAACGCCTCGTCGTACCAGAAGCTCTGCAGATCGAGCGTCGACAGGCGCAGGGCCGCCGCGAGGATCGTCAGCGCCGCCAGCGGCCACCACGCGGGCAGGGATCGCGCTCCCCCTCCTGTCTGCACTCTTGCGTCCTCTTGCCGGACCGCGCCGGACGGCATGCTCGCTGCGTTCACGTGCCGCTCCCGGCCTGCCCGGACTCGTGTGCGGCTCTCGCCGAGGATGGGCACATGCTGGCGGAGGCCGGCCCGAAGCAGCCGTATCGGCTCTTGGACAGGTCTTCTTCGGTGTGCGCCGGCAGATACCAGCCGCCGCGCACCGTGCGCTTGCCGTCGATGACCGGCCCCCCGATCACAAGGCAGATCTGGACCCGGACTTTCGGGGCTCCGGGGCGCGTGTTTCCGCAGACGACGTCGGTCGTGCTCCGTTCGCCGAACACCGTCTGCTCGATCGTCAGGTTGTGATAGTCGTGACCGGTCCTCATGCGCCAGGTGCGCAGATCGTCGATCAGGCGATCGTTGACGTGCGTCTGGCGCACGACGTCGTTGACGGTAGCCACCGCCAGCAGCAGCCCGACCAAGATCAGCACGGTCGTCTCGATCAGGCGGACGCGGCTCATTGCACCGGAGCCCACAGGGGCGCCGTCTGGTGGATGACGAACAGGCCCTGCACCAACAGCGTCGCCGCGAGCAGCCGCTTGTCGCGTGTGACGACCGCCAGCGGCAGCGGCCACAGGATGTACCAGGCGAGCAGCCAGGTGCTCGTGACCGAGATCGCCAGCAGCGCCCAACCCGAGGCGGCGACCCAGTCATAGCCGCGCCAGGTGCGCCATGCCAGGTGCACGAGCACCAGCACGAGCGCCGCCTTGAGCAGATCGTGATCGACGGGAAACACCCCAGGCTTGCCAAACAGGTGGGCGAGCTCGTTCGGGAAGCTGTCGGTCGAGACGAACGCCGAGTCGCGGTTCAGCGCCGAGACGACGTCGATGCCGTGGATGCCGAACACGGCGTACCCGGCGAGCGCGCCTACGATCAGCGCCGCGATCGCGCCGAGGACGGGCGCCGGGCGACGGCGGCCGAGGACCATGAACGGCAGCAGCACCGCGACCGTCGCCTTGACCAGCGCGCCCGCGACCACCGCCGCGCCCGCGACCGCATCGCGGTCCGCCAGCGTGAGCGCCACAGCGGCCATCATCAGCGCGAGCATGATCAGGTCGTTGTGCGCGCCGCCCAGGCCGTAGATCACATACAGCGGGTTGGCGCCGACGGCGAGCAGCGCGAACACCCTGTCATGTCCGCGCCGCCGGGCCACGCGCCAGGTCAGCGCGAGCGTCACGGCCGAGGCGATCAGCGCGTACACCTTCATCCCCCACAGCCCCCCCACCACGCCCAGCAGGCCAAGCGGATAGGTGATCAGGGTGTACACCGGGCCGTACGCCGTGGCCACCTTCAGCCAGTCGTGCCCCACATCCCGGAACACGGGATCGCCGACGATCGCGACGGGGCCGTGCGTATACGGATTTACGCCGTGCACGACGCCCATGCGGGCGTAGGCGATGTAGCTGAACACATCCGTCGAGATCAGAACCGGCCCGGCGAACACGACGAGGTTCAGCACTGCCACCAGGCCGATCGCCCATCGGGCCAGTGCACGTTCGCTCGCGCCGTGAGCGCGTGTACGAGCCAGCGCCAGCAGCACGCCATACGCGACGGTGAACGCCAGCAGCGCGATCAGGAACACGCGATACCCGAGCCGCTCTCCCCCGAGCGATTGCAGCCAGGTGGCGATGTGCGGCTGGTGCGGGATCAACGGAGCGTGTTCCTGGGCGGCGTCGAGCACGATCTCGACGGTCGCCGCGACCATTACCAGCATGCACACGACGGCCAGTGGCGCGGTCCAGGGCCTGGCCGTGGAACCCGCATCGGGACTGCGGGGGTGCGTGGCCTGCCCAGGAACACCCGCGGTGACGGCCCGTGTCACGGCCGATGAACCCCGGCGGCGCAGAGGACGCGCACGCGGGCGCCGACTACAGCGACGTCCAAACCGTCTTTGACTCCAGGTACGCGCTCAGGCCGTCGCTGCCGTGCTCACGGCCGATGCCGGAGGCCTTGAACCCACCGAACGGCGCGGACGGATCGACGGCCCCCCAGTTGTTGATGTAGACCATGCCGGCCCGCAGCAGCGCGGCCAGACGATGGGCGCTACCAACGTCGCGCGTCCACACGCCCGCGGCGAGGCCGTACTCGCTCGCGTTCGCCCGCGCGGCGACCTCCTCGAGCGTGTCGTACGGGGAGGCCACCAGCACCGGCCCGAAGATCTCCTCGCGGGAGATCGCCAGCTCGTCGTCGGTAGTGCCGAACAGCGTGGGAGCGACGAACCAGCCACCGCTGTCGGTGAGCGCCGCCTCGCCGCCCGCCAGCACCTCGGCCCCTTCGGCGCGGCCGGCCTCGATGTAGCCCATCACGCGCTCGTGCTGCTCGGCGGAGACGACCGGCCCGAGCTGGGTGCTTGGGTCGAGGCCGGGCCCCAAGTGCGCCTGCTCGGCCTGCGCGGCCAGGGCGCTCATGACCTCCTCGAAGCGCTCCGCCGGCACGAACAGGCGCGAGCCCGCGTTGCACGCCTGGCCGGAGTTGAAGTAGATCGCCTGGTATGAGCCCTTCACGGCGGCGTCGATGTCGGCGTCCGGGAGGATGATGTTCGCCGACTTGCCCCCCAGCTCGAGCGTCACGCGCTTGAGCGCCCTGCCGGCCTTCGCGCCGATCTCGCGCCCGACCGCGGTCGAGCCGGTGAAGGCGATCTTGTCCACGTCCGGGTGATCGACCAGCGCCGCGCCGGTCTCACCGTCGCCTGTGAGCACGTTGACGACGCCCGGCGGCAGTCCGGCCTCCAGGGCCAGCTCGCCGATGCGCAGCGCCGACAGCGGCGTCTGCTCGGCCGGCTTGAGCACGACCGTGCAGCCGGCGGCGAGGGCGGGGCCGAGCTTCCACGCGGCCATCAGCAGCGGGAAGTTCCAGGGGATGATCTGCCCGCACACCCCCACCGGTTCGCGGCGGGTGTAGCAGTGCATGCCCGCGCCGGCCGCGACCGGCAGCACGGCGCCCTCGATCTTCGTCGGCCAGCCCGCGAAGTAGCGCAGGTGCGCGATCGCCCCGTTCACGTCCACGTAGCGGGCGAGCCCGACCGGCTTGCCGTTGTCCAGCGACTCGATCTCCGCCAGCTCCTGGGCGTGCGCCTCCATCGCGTCGGCCAGCGCCCGCATCGACCCCTCGCGCCCCGCCGCCGGCAGCGAGGACCAAGGGCCGTCGGTGAACGCCGCGCGCGCGGCGGCGACGGCGCGATCGACATCCTCCGGACCGGCGTGCGCCACCTGGGCGACTTCGCGCCCGGTGGACGGGTCGAGCGTCGCGAACGTGCGCCCGTCGGCCGCAGCGACACGCTCGGAGCCGATCAGCAGACGGTGGGTCCCAGAGACGAACTCGCGCGCGGCGTCGCCGAGCGCGTCGGGGAGGGCTTGGGCGGAGGCAGAGGCAGAGGCAGAGGCGGAGGCGGAGGCGGTCGTCATGCGTTGCAGCCTACCTGTCGCGGGCGGGGCCGGCTACGGCGCCCGTACAGATCCCCGCCCAGCAGACTACGGCGTCAGGACGATCTTCAGCGCCTCGCGCCGGTCATAGAGCGCGTACGCCTCGGCCGCTTCGTCCAGGGACATGTGATGGGTGACGAGCGGCGCCGGGTCGAGCAGACCGGCGGAGACCATCGCGAGCACGCGATCGACGTGCGCGATCACGTTCGCCAGACCGGACCTGATCGTCAGGCCCTTCAGCCAGGCCAGCCCCAGCGGGACCTCGCCCCGGCCGGCATACGCGCCGATACCCGAGATCGTGCCGGCGTCGCGCGCGAGGCTGATCGCCAGCGCCAGCGGGCCCGGATCGCCGACCGCATCCACCGCCACGTCCACTCCGGCGCCATCCGTTCCCGCGCGGATCACCCGCTTTGGCTCCTCGTCGGTCAGATGGATCGGCGTCGCCCCAAACCGCCGCGCCATCTCCAGGCGCTCGGAGACCGTGTCGATCGCGAACACCTGCGTGGCGCCCGCGGCGCGCGCGGCCTGGACCGCGCACAGGCCAACGGGGCCGAGACCGAGCACGGCGGCCGTGTCGCCGGAGCGCAGGCCCGCGTGGGCGAGCGCGTGATAGCCCGTGCCGAGCACATCGCCGGCGAACAGCGCGACGTCGTCGGACATGCCCTCGGGCACGCGCCGCAGCGTGAGGTTGGCGCGCGGGACGAGCACGCGCTCGGCCTGAGCGCCCTGCAGGTCTCCGAGCTTGGAGCCGTGGCCGAACGTGCGGCCGTGAGCGCAGCGGTGGTAGTCGCCGCGGATACACGCCGCGCACGTGCCGCAGGCGCTGTGAAAGCAGCCCAGCACGCGCTCGCCGACCGCCGCGCGCTCGAACTCGGGGCCGGCCTGCAGGACGGTGCCGACGAACTCGTGCCCGATCGTGAACCCTCGCTCGACCGGGACACGGCCATGGTAGATGTGCAGGTCCGAGCCGCATATCCCGCTCGCCTGGATCTGCACGATCGCATCGTCGGGACGCTGCAGCTCGGGCTCGGGCACATCCTCGACGGATACCTCGCCCGGGGCTTGGAAGGTGACGGCGCGCATGAATAGGCAGCCTAGTGAATAGGGAAGATCGGGCGCGCATGCGCGCGCGGGACGGCACATGTGCCGTCCCGTCCGGACAGTGCATGCACTGTCCGGTGCAACCGCGCATGCGCGGTTGCAGGGAAGGGCCGCATGCGGCCCTTCCGACCACGTCGCATGCGACGTGGTCTAGAAAATCTGCGGGTGCGGCCGTCCGACCTCGAAGCCCTGGGCGTAATCGACGCCGTAGCGGCGCAGCAGCTCCAAGGTGGCGCGGTCGGTGACGTACTCGGCGATCGTTTGCACTCCCATGCCCTGCGCGAGGCCGGCGAGGGCCTGCACGACGAGCTGGTCCTTGGGCGAGGAGGGCAGCCCGCGGATGAAGCTCCCGTCGATCTTCAGGTAGTCGAACGGGAGGTGCTTGAGGTACTGGAACGAGCCGAACCCGGCGCCGAAGTCGTCGAGCGCGATCGCGCAGCCGAGCGAGGACACGCCCCGGCAGAATGCCTGAGCGCGATCCATGTCGGAGATCGCGGCGGTCTCGGTGATCTCGATCACGAGCCTGCTCGGATCGACGCCATGACGATCCAGGCAGCGCTCGATGTGGGCGAGCATCGTTCCATCGGTCACCGACAGGGCGGACAGGTTGACCGCCACGCGCGGGCCGCCGCCGGTTGCATCGCCCCTATCCTCGCGACGGCGGGCGCGCCGGGTGCCCAGCAGCGTAACGACACGCGCGAGCACGAGCCGGTCGATGTCGCGGATCAGGCCGTAGCGCTCGGCCGCGGGCAGGAACCACCCTGGCGCCACGAGCTCTCCGGAGGGCTCGTCGGCGAGACGCACGAGCGCCTCGTAGTGAGCGGGACGTCCATCGACGAGCGAGACGATCGGCTGGTAGTGCACGGCGAAGAGGTCTTCGTGCAGCGCGCGGCGCAGACGCGCAAGCCACGGGCGGTGATGCAGGCCCGCAAGCGAGGAGATCCCGTCGGTGAAGGCGCCACCGTAACGTTGACCGCGGGCCGGGGGCTCGGGAGCGCGCATGAGCAGACGGGGCGTAGCGTCGTATGTAAGCGTCGTGGAGAGCATGCCCCAGGGTTTCGACACGACCGACCCGACGCCCTGCGCCGCTTCTCGATATGGAGGTTCGGGCGCGAAACCTTCAGCAAACCTGCGCAGCGCTGCTCATCTCTCTTGCGCGCTCTGTCTATCTTGCCCTTCCCTCGCGCGCGTACGGCCGTCGCGCGCGGTCGGAGATGATCAACAGCAGCGCGAGCAGCACGAAGTTCATGACCACGCTCGACCCTCCGTAGGCCACGAACGGCAGCGTCACTCCGGTCAGCGGGATCACGCGCGTGACGCCGCCGACGATCACGAACACCTGCATCGCCACGATGAACGACAGCCCCGTCGCGAGCAGCTTGCTGAACGAATCCTTCGCGAGCATCGCCGTCTTCATGCCGCGCACGACGAACAGCAGGTAGACGAGCAGCAGCCCAGCGGCGCCGACGAGGCCGAGCTCGTCGGTGATGACCGCGTAGATCATGTCGCTTTCGGGCACCGGCAGGATCGAGCGCCGAACGATCACGTGGTTGGCCAGTTCGACCGGATATTGCAACAGCGACTGATCGAACCCCGTCCCCAGCAGCCCGCCGTCGGCCTGGGCGAACAGCGCCTGGCCGAGCTGGTAGCTGGTGCCGTTTTCGAACAGCGCCGGTTCCAGCGGGTGTTCCCAGGCGAGCACGCGCGCGTGCACGTGCGCGACGTGCCCGACCACGAACCACGCGCCGAGGCCGAACAGGATCAAGCCGATCAACGGAAACGAAGCCCGCCCGGTCGCCACGTACAGCAGCGCGAGGAACGCTCCGTAGAACATCAGCGAGGTCCCCAGCTCGCCGGTCAGCAGCAGGGTGCCCATCGCCGCGCCCCACACGATCAGCATCGGGCCGAACTGCTTCATCGGCGGGATCGTCAGCCCCAGCACTCGCCGGCCGGCGGTGACGAGGACCTGGCGGTTGTCGTGCAGGTAGCTGGCGAGGAAGATGACGATCGCGACCTTCCCCAGCTCGGCCGGCTGGAAGGAGACGCTGCCGACGTGGATGTCCAGGTAGGCGCCATTGACCTGCCCGCCGATCACCGGCATCCGCGGCAGGACCGTCATGAGGATGCCGACCGCGGCGATCGTATAGCGGTAGCGCTCCAGCACGCCCACGCCGCGGCGGCGCAGGGCGAGGATCGTCGCGGCGAACAGGATCAAGCCCAGCACCATCCATTGCGCCTGCTGGCGGGCGAGCGTCGGTTCGATGCGGTAGACCATCACGATGCCCACGCTCGCGAGCACCGCGCCGAGCGGGAACAGGTACGGGTCGGCGTCGGGCAGGCAGAAGCGGATCACCAGGTGCCCTGCAACGCACAGCCCCAAAAACAGCGCGCCGTAGGTGAGCGACACGCTGGAGGCGTGATTGAGCGTGAGATTCGTCGAGGATTCGCGCGTGGAGTTCTGCTGCTGGATGAAGATCGCCGTGAACCCAGCCGTCACGAGCAGCGCAGCGGGGACGAGGCCCAACAGCTCGCGGTTGCGGGGGCTCAGCATCGCTGCGAGCCTACCTCGATTCCCGGCGCCTCAGGCAGCTTGGTCGAGCGCGGCGTTCACGAGCGCATCGGCGTCCGCGTTCTGCGCGCGCGGGACCGTGCGCACACTCCAGCGCTCGAACCCGCGCAGCGCCGCCATCGCCTGCAGGTACAGCGGTCGCATCGCGGCGTGCTTGACCTTGTACTGGCCGTTGATCTGCTTGGCGATCAGCTCCGAGTCGTTGACCACCTCGACGTCGCTCACCCCCAACTCGCGGGCGTGGCGCAGGCCGAGCAGCAGCGCCCGGTACTCCGCGACGTTGTTCGTGACCTCCCCCAGCAGCTCAGCATGCTCGCCGAGAACCTCGCCGTCGGGTGTGGAGATGACGCAGGCGGCGGCCGCCGGTCCCGGATTGCCGCGCGCGCCGCCATCGACATGAACGATCGCCCTCACACCGCAGGATTATGCCCTGCGCCCGGGACGGCTCTGAGAATTAGAGGGCTCGAGCGAGCGGCGGCAGATCGCCGGGCATCCGTGCGCGGCGACGGTCGCGGACGACGCGCCGCTGCTTGATCGCCTCCGTCGGGCGAGCTCCGCGAGCGCGGCGATCGGACTCGCGGCGGTCGACGATGACCGTGACGCCCTCCTCGTGCGCGTAGTGCTCGGAGAGCTTCGGATAGAGCTCCTCGGACAGCGGCTTGGGCACCACGCAGTAGATCATCTCAACGTCATCTCAACGCCGATTCTACCAGCGATAACGCTCCGCCGGCATCCGCGGCGGCGTTTGCGAGACGCTCCCCCGCGGCGAGCTCGCTCAGCTCGGCTCCCTGTCCGGCGAGGCTCACCGCGGCGTCCGGCTTGCCGAGATCGACCTCGTAGCGATACCAGCACAGCTCCCAGGCGATGACGATCGCGATCTGGCCCCCGGACTCGCCCGGCGGGCGGACGGTGACGCTCGGCTCTCCCAGCGAGCGAGCGACCCCGGCGACGCGGCGCGGGTGCTCACTCGCGTTGAACACTTCGAGCGCGCGCTGGACCATCGCATCGCCATAGCCCTCGCTGGGCCCACCCTCCGCGGAGAACAGCTCCATATCGTCGGAGAATGGCGCCGCGGGCACAGGCACGGACGCCGTGGTCTGCTCCAGATCGAACACCTCCGGCTCGAGGACGCCGGGCGCCGGCAGCTCGGACGCTCCAAGACCGCCGTCGAGAAAGTCATACGAAGCCATCTCACCCGGATCTGCCGGCAGCGCCGCGATCGCGCTCGGCGCCGCCACGGGCTCACGCTGCTGGCGCAGGCGGTCGAGCAGACTGCGTCCGCGGCGCGGACGCGCCGGGGGCAGGCTGAGGGTGTGGCTGTCGCTCTCGCGCAGCCAGCCCTCGTGACTGGCGCGCGGAGCGCACAGTTCGCACACCGTCCGCCGCTGTCCACCCGCCAGGAACACGTCCGGCTGCTCGCCCCGCAGCAGCCTGCGTCCGCACACGTCGCAGGGGACGTCCGGCTGGGAGGTGACGATCGAGCGGGTGGCCACGACCGCCCAGGGTACCGGTACCCGCCCGCCCGCGCCTCCGCGCGGGGCGCCGGCCTGCCCGGTCGCCGTGGCCGCCGCCCCGAGACGACTACTCCGCGAAGGACTCCTCCTGCATCCGCGAGCGCAGCCGCAGGACAGCCTTCGTGTGCAGCTGGGACACGCGCGACTCGGTCACGCCGAGCACCTCGCCGATCTCGCGCAGGGTCAGGTTCTCGTAGTAGTAGAGGGCGATCACGAGCTTCTCACGCTCGGGCAGCAGCGCGATCGACTCGGCGATGCGATCCTTCAGGTCCCCCACGTCGAGCGCCCGTGCGGGGTCGGGCGCGGTCGGATCCTCGATCGTGTCCATCAGCGAGACCTGATCGCCGCTGGAGTCCGATGTGCTCCACAGCTCGTCCAACGCGACCATCGATGAGTGCGAGATCGCCAGCAGCGACTCGTTCAGTTCGTCCACCGTGATCTTCAGCTCGGCCGCCATCTCCTTGTCCGTCGGCGCCCGTTGCAGCGCGTTCTCGAGCTTGGCGTTCGCGCGCTCCACTTCGCGGGCGCGGGCGCGAACGCTGCGCGGCACCCAGTCCAGCGAACGCAGCTCGTCGATGATCGCGCCCTTGATGCGCATGATCGCGTACGTCTCGAACTTGATCTCCCGCGAGAGGTCGAACCGCTCGATCGCCGAGATCAGCCCGACGAGGCCGTAGGAGATCAGGTCGGCCTCCTCGACGTGCGGCGGCAACCCGGCGGCGGTGCGCCCGGCGACGTACTTGACGAGCGGCGAATACGCCACTACGAGCCGCTCGCGGGCGCGCTGGTCGCCCTCGGACTTGTATTGCCGCCACAGTTCGCGCAGCTCAATCGCTTTGACGTTCGTCTCCATCCGGGATCTGTCCTCGCCGTATCTCCCGTGATCAGGCCCGGGGGTGGCTGCTCGCATATGCGCTTTTCAGCTTGGCGGACTCTACCCGAGTGTATATCTGGGTGCTCGACACGCTCGCATGCCCAAGCAGCTCCTGGATCGAGCGCAGGTCCGCGCCGCCATCCAGCAGGTGCGTCGCGAAGCTGTGACGCAGCGCGTGCGGGCCGATCGCACCGGCCGTGGACTCCACGCCGCTCTGGCGCGCCCAGACGCGCAGCCGGCGGCGCACATCGCTCGTGCCCAGGCGACGGCCGGTCTTCGAGAGAAACAGCGCCCGCTCGTCGCCCGCGACGTCCGCGAGCTCCGGGCGGCCCCGTTGCGCGTACTCGCCCACCGCCTTCAGCGCGAGCTCGCCGACGGGGACGAACCGCGTCTTGCGGCCCTTGCCCTCGACGCGCAGCTGCTCGGCGTCGTGGTCCACGCTGTCGAGACCCAGCGACACGAGCTCCTCCGCGCGCAGCCCGCAGGCGTAGGCGAGCTCGAACATCGCACGGTCGCGCAACCCCAACGCCGCCCCTAACGTAGGCGCCCTGCCTGCAGCTGCGCTCGGCCAGCCCGCGGGAATCGAGTCGAGCAGCGCGGCGGCCTCACGGGCTTTCAGCACCCTTGGCAGATCGTGCGCACGCCTGGGCGTGGACACGAGCTCGGCTGGGTTCTGGGCGATCAGACCGTGCTCGCGCTGGCTTTTGAACAGGGCGCGCATCGCCGCGAGCTTGCGCGCGCTCGTGCTCGGTGCGAGGCCACGCTCAGACAGAGCGGCGACGTAAGCGCGCATATCCTTGGGACCGACATCGGCCGGTTGCAGGCCGCGCGCACCGGCCCAGGCGGAGAACTGCTCGATGTCGAGGAGATACGCTCGCATCGTCGCGGCGGCCGCGTCGCGACGGCGCAGGTCCTCCGTCAACAGCCCCAGCGCGCGATCCCAGGCAAGGTCCATGCGGCCTACTTCGCCGCCGCGATCTCCCTGCCCTGCCTGCTCAGCAGAGGCTCGAGCGCGCGCGCGAGCTCAGGCCAGTCCTCGGCGACGAGCACGTCCTCTTCTTCGCACACGTCTCGGTTCCACGGATGAGCGATCGTCGCCACGGCAAGCCCCCGCTCGAGCGCCGCGGCGAGGTTCAGCGGGCTGTCGTCGATCAGCACGTCGATCTGGAGCTCCGCGCAGCGCGAGACCTTGTCCCAGGAGCAGCACAATTCGTCGAACGGCAGGCCGATCTTCGCCAGCCAGCGCGCGGTCGCGGGTGCGCAGCGAGGATCGCGATGGCTCGTCACGTGGATGTGATGCCCGTCGAGGTCGTGCCAGCGGCACACCGTCTCGACCGCCCCCGGATAGGGCGTGCCGGCCAAGATGCAAGCATCGGTGTGGCTCTCCTCGATGCAGATCTCCAGCTGATCCGGCCTCAGCCGGGTGATGCCCCACGTGAGCTGCTCGTCGTAGGGGAGCTCGATCCCGAAGCGGCGCACGGCGATCTCCGAGAGCGTGTCCCAGTAGTGGTGCAGCGTCGAGTCGATGTCGATGGCGATACGCATCGTCTGTCTCAGCGGGCGTCCCCGGGCCCGGACAGCGATAGATTATGCAGATGACGCCCACCGTGCCCACGCCAGGCGAGGAAGCCGTCATGGCCGCCTCGCGCAACGGTCATCACAGCCACGAAGACTACGGACCGTCCGGACGGGCGGAGTGGCTCGAGATCGACTGGCGCGAGCACCAGCGCTGGGTGAGCGTCGAAGGTCAACCGGTCAACACGATCGAGCTGGGCGAGGGGCCGCCCGTCGTGTTCGTGCACGGCCTGTCGGGCTCGTGGCCGAACTGGCTGGAGCAGTTGCCGGCGTTCGCACGTGAACACCGCGTCGTGGCGATGGACCTGCCCGGCTTCGGCCACTCCCCGATGCCACACGACCGAATCACGATCTCGGGGTATGCGCGCCTGCTGAACGGCCTCTTGGATGAGCTCGGGATCGACGCGGCGGCGGTGGTCGGCAACTCGATGGGCGGGTTCGTGTCCGCCGAGCTGGCGATCGCCTTCCCGGAGCGCGTGGAGCGCCTCGTGCTCGTGTCGGCGGCGGGGATCAGCACCTACCGCCATCGACAGGTGGAACGGATCGAGCCGTATCTGCGCCGCGTGGCGCCGATCGTGGCCGTCTACACGGGCTGGACAGCGAGGAGATCGGATCTGGTGGCGCGCCGGCCCGGACTTCGCAACCTGACGCTGGGGTTTGTGACCCGGCACCCCAGCCGCCTGCCGGCAGCGCTCGCCGCAGAGCAGATTCGCGGGGCCGGCAAGCCAGGCTTCATGCAGGCGCTACGCGCCAACATCGACTATCCGGTCAAGGAGCGCCTGCCGGAGATCGCCTGCCCGACGTTGATCGTATGGGGCGAGGAAGACAAGGTGATCCCCGTGAGCGACGCGGACGTGTTCGCCGAGCTGGTCCCCGATTCGCGCAAGGTGGTCTTCGCGGACACCGGCCACATGGCGATGCTCGAGCGCCCGAATGCGTTCAATGCGCTGCTGGCGGAGTTCCTGAGCGGGTAGCGGTTCAGCGAGCGATCGCGCCCTCGGCGGCGCTGCCAACCAAGCGGGCGTACTTCTGGATCGCGACATCGACATGCTCGTCGGCGCGCGGGGGCTGCTCGTAGGCGGATACGCGCTCGGCGATCTCGCCGTCGGACAGCGCGACGTCCAGGCTACGGGTGTCGGCGTCGATCGTGATCTGATCGCCGTCTTTGAGTGCGGCGATCGGGCCGCCGCGGACCGCCTCGGGGGCGACGTGGGCGACCATGAAGCCGTGCGTGGCCCCGGAGAAGCGCCCGTCGGTGATCAGCGCGACCTGCTCGCCCAGGCCCTCGCCCACCAGCGCCGCGGTGACCGCCAGCATCTCGCGCATGCCCGGGCCGCCGGCGGGACCCTCGCCACGGATCACGACCACATCGCCGGCCTGAATCTCGTGGGCGAGCACGGCGGCCATCGCCGCCTCCTCGCCGTCGAACACGCGCGCGGGCCCGACGTGCCGGCGGCGCTCGTGCCCGGAGAGCTTGACCACGCAGCCTTCGGGCGCCACGTTGCCGCGCAGGATCGCAAAGCCCCCGGTCGGTTTGATCGGATCGGTCAGGGGCCGCACCACGCGCTGACCCTCGGTTTCCCGAGCCTGGGCGGCGTGCTCGCCGATCGTGGCGCCGGTGACCGTCTGCGCGCCGGCGTTCAGGATCCCCGCCTCTCGCAAGCGCTCCAGCACGAGCGGCACCCCGCCGGCCTCGTACAGGTCGGTGGCGACGTACCGCCCGCCGGGCTGCAGGTCACACAGCAGCGGCGTGCGCTCGGAGATCGCCTCGAACTCCTCCAGCTCCAGCGGAACTCCCATTTCCCGCGCGACGGCCAGCAGGTGCAGCACGCCGTTGGTCGAGCCACCGCTCGTGGCGACCGCGGCGATCGCGTTCTCGAGCGCCGGCTTGGTGATCACGTCGCTCGGGCGCCGGCCCGCGCGCAGCACGTCCATCACCAATTCCCCGCACTCGCGCGCAACCTCGAGCTTGCGCCCGTCCTCGGCCGGCACCATCGCCGAGCCCGCGGGGGAGATTCCCAGCGCCTCGAACGCCATCGCCATCGTGTTGGCGGTGAACTGCCCCCCGCAGGCGCCGGCGCCCGGTGAGGCGGCCTCCTCCAGCTCGTGCAGCTCCTGCTCGGTGATCTTGCCGACCGCGAACTGGCCGACCGCCTCGAACACCTGCTGGATCGTCACCTCGGCGCCGCGGTAGTGGCCGGGACGAATCGATCCGCCGTAGAGCATCAGGCCGGGGATGTCCAGGCGCGCCAGCGCCATCACCGTTCCCGGGATCGTCTTGTCGCAGCCGGAGATCGCCACGAGCGCATCGAAGCAGTGAGCGGAGGCGACCAGCTCGATCGAGTCGGCGATCAGCTCCCGGGACACGAGCGAGGCGCGCATGCCGGCGGTGCCCATCGTGATCCCGTCGGAGATCGCGATCGTGTTCAGCTCCATCGGCGTGCCCCCGGCCGCGCGGACACCCTCCTTGACCTTTGCCGCCAGCACGCGGTTGTTGAAGTTGCACGGCATCGTCTCGATCCACGAGTGCGCGACTCCCACGATCGGCTTCCCCAGATCCTCCGCCGAGTAGCCGATCCCGTGCAGATATGCGCGCGCGGCCGCGCGCTCGGGACCCTCGGTCAGGGCGCGACTGCGGTGTCTGACGTCAAACGCTGGAGTGCTCACGCGGCGCGTACGTTATCGGGGCCCCACTCGTCCCGCCCTCCATGCCCGGCGCGCGCGGCTGGAGCCTGAGCGCGGGCGGCGATCGCGCTCCCGCGCGCGTCCGCGGGCCCAGCGGCGGGGATGCCCTCGTGTTCGCGCTCCCAACCGGCAAGCCTCGCCAAATCGCGTCTGACCCGCTCGGGATCGACCTGGCGTCCGGGCAGATGCATGTTCGCGTCGGCGATCAGCCCGCGCTCGTCGGCGGTCAGCGCCATCCACTTTGCCAGCACGTCGTCGGAGTCGGGGAGTCGCGCGCTGCCGTACGGGCGTGAGTGGTCGGGGAACGCGACGCAGTACTCGCTCAACAGCGCGCCCGTGCGCGGCACGTACGCGACTATCGGCTTGTGCGGGTAGATCAGGTAGGCGTAGCGCTCGCCGGCGCGACCGAACACGCGCAGGAACCCGAGATCGCGATACATCGCCCACTCCCGGTCGTTCACGCACGAGCGCAGCAGCTCGCGCGCCCGCTGCTCGGCGCGACGCTCGCGCCCGGGGTCGTAGTCCAGCTCGTGCGTGAAGTCGCGGGCATTGACAAAGATGCCGCGTTCGCGCGCGTGTCCACGCAGCCGTTGCAGCCCAGCCGTGAGGCTCGGCCTGCTCAGCTCCCAAACCAGCGCGCTCAACACCAGCGCAGCGGTCGCCAGGCCCAGCAGCATGCGTCCTACAGCGCCGTTCTGAGCGGATCGCCGGCCGTGGGCGCCCTGACCGCCGGCGCCCTGACCGGGGAGATGCCACTCCTCGCGCGCGCCTGCTCGGGCAGCGATCCGCCGGCCGCGCGGGGAAAGAAGATCACGCGCTCGGCGTCCCTGGGCACGTCGGCGAAGCTCTTCACCAGCTCCGCCTCGCGCCGTCCGTCGGG
The DNA here is from genome assembly GCA_963767255.1 of uncultured Solirubrobacterales bacterium. GTDB lineage: Bacteria > Actinomycetota > Thermoleophilia > Solirubrobacterales > Solirubrobacteraceae > Palsa-744. The sequence continues at coordinate 182,319 of CAVYDM010000020.1, forward strand.
CGTCTCGGTCGGCACGGCGGCCCACATCCCGGCGTCCAGCTCGCGCCTGAACGCCTCGATCAGCTCTCGCTCCTGCTCGGCGACCTCCACGTCCCCCTCGGCGAGCACCATCTCACCGTGGCCCGGCTTCAGGCGTAAGAACTTCATCGACGACCGGGCTTCATGCGCAGCAGCTTCATCGTCATCGCAGTCCGATTATGGCAGGTGCGGGGCGCCTCGATACGCGGCGATGCCGAGAACGTCAACCGGTCCGGCGCCGGCGCCGATGTCGCGCAGCCCGTGCGCCACGGCCTCGCCCGCAAGCGCTCTGGCGACGCGGGCGGCCTGCAGCGGCGTATCGCCAAGCGCGAGCCGGGCGGCGAGCACCGATGAGTGCGTGCAGCCCGATCCGTGAGCCGCGCCGTCGGGGTGGCGTTCGCCGGAGATCTCCACGACGGGTCCGTCTGAGGCGAGGAAGAGGTCCACCGCCCGCGTGCGATGCCCTCCGGTCAGCACGACCGCACCGGGCCCGAGCGCCAGCACAGCTCGCGCGAGCTCGCGCGCCTCCTCCTCGTCGTCGTCCTCCTCCTCCTCGTCCCCTCTCTCGCCTTCCTGCGCCTGCGCATCCCCTGCGGCGGCCCGGAGCCCTGCCAGCACGCGCGCCTCCGGCAGGTTCGGCGTGAGCACGCTCGCGCGCGGCAGGATCTCCGCGAGGAGCGCACGCTGGGCGTCCGGTTCGAGCAGACGCGCCCCGGACTCGGCGACCATCACCGGATCGACGACCACTGGCGTCCCGGGCGCCAGCTCGTCCAGTGCGCCGGCGACCGCGAGCGTCACCTGCGCGGTGCCGAGCATTCCCACCTTGACCGCGCTCACGCCGATGTCGCTCACGACCGCCCGTATCTGCGCGAGCACGATCTCCGGCGCCACCGAATGGATGGCCTGCACGCCGAGCGTGTTCTGCGCGGTGATCGCCGTGATCGCGCTGCACCCGTGCACCCCGCAACGCGCGAACGCCTTCAGGTCGGCTTGGACCCCAGCCCCGCCACCCGAGTCCGAGCCGGCGATCGTCAGCGCGACGGGGGTGCTCTCGGTCATGGGCGTGGCTCACACCGAGCCCATGCGTCCGCGCGGCGTCCGGCGCCGTGCCACACCGTGCCCGAGGCCACACCGCGCCCGAGGCCACACCCAACGACACTGGCTTGGCGCACCGTTCGGCCAATCGCCGCAGTCCAGCCCATGAGCTCTAGGAGCGTCGTCGCGGAAAGATCGTATAGCTGCCGATCGCCGTGACCAGCAGGCGGCCGTCCTCGTGACGCACCTCGCTGCGCAGCACCGCGGTCGTGCGGTTGCGCCGGTCGAGCGTCGTCGAGCACACGATCTCGCCCTCGGTCGCGGTCTGTACGTAGTTGATCGAGATGCCGATCGTCGCGATCCGCTCCTGCGCGGTCGTCTGCGCCCACAGGGTCGAGCCCATGCAGTAGTCGACCAGCGCGTACGTCACCACGCCCGAGAGCAGCCCGCCGGCGTTGATCAGCTCCGGGCGGATCTGCAGGCGAACCGTCTGCGGATCGTCCCAGCGCATGCCCATGAACCCGCTCACGCCGTCGATCGACCCTGGGCCGCCGGCGGGAGGACGAGTCTCGACGAGGGCCTCGCCGGACGGTGGGGCAGCTGCCCGTCCATCCGCCCGCCTGCCCACCTGCGAATCGTCGGGAGGGCTCTCAGGGGAGTCGTTCATGCGATGAGAGGCTACGTGAGCGCGCCCGATCACGCCCGCGTGAGCTCAACCAGGCCGCGGGCCACAGACTTGACACGGCCCGGGCAACAGATCGTCACATATGCGCGTCTGCGGTCACACCTGTCGATCTAGCGTGGTCGACATGCCCAAGGCCGACACCCACGGATCCACTCCCGACTCCGAGCCGATCGCTGAAGACGGGGATTCCAAGCGCGCCGACCCGCGCCACACGCTCGGCCGCCGCGGCGAGCAGCTGGCCGCCGAGCACTTCCGCCGCCTGGGCTTCTCGCCGCTCGGACGCAACCAGCGCACTCGCTACGGCGAGATCGACCTGATCGCGTTCGACGGCCGCACGCTCGTGTTCGCCGAGGTCAAGACCCGGCGCGTGGACGCCCGTCCATACCCGCCCCGGCCCGACCAACTCCCGCTCGTCTACCTGCGCCCCCGCCAGCGCATTCGCCTGCGCAAGCTCGCCACTGCGTGGCTGGCCGACGCCAAGCACATCCGCCCCAGTGCCCACACGATCCGCTTCGACGCGATCGGCGTGACGCTCGACAGCCAGAATCGGCTCCTGCGGCTGGATCACATCGAGGGGGCGTGGTGAGCAGCCGCGTCGCAGCGCCACTACAGCGCCAGCTGCTGGTAGGCCAGCGACTGAAAAGACATCCTGTGCAGCGGCGAGACGCCCTGACGGGCGATCGCGTCGCGGTGGACGGGGGTGGAGTAGCCGACGTGCTCGGCAAAGCCCCAGCCCGGGTGCAGGGTGTCGGCGTGGTGCATGTAGCGGTCGCGGGTCACCTTCGCGACGATCGATGCGGCGGCGATCGCGGCGCTCGTGGCGTCGCCGTCTACGATCGCTCGCTGCGGGCGCTCGAACTCGGGGACAGAGAAGCCATCGACAAGGCACATGACCTCACCGGACACGCCGGCGGTGACGTTGCGCAGCGCGTCGCGCAGCGCCGCGAGGTTCGTGTTGTGCAGACCGCGCTCGTCGATGCCGCCCACGCAGCGCGAGATGACCGCGACTCGGGCGGCACAGCGCAGCACCAGCGGATACAGCTCCTCGCGCGCCTGCGGGGTGTGCTGCTTGGAGTCGTTCAGCGCGCTCAGCGAGCGCAGCTCACGAGTCGTGAGCGCCTCGTAGTCGAACAGCACGCCCGCGGCGACGAGCGGCCCTGCCAGACAGCCCCGGCCCGCCTCGTCCGCGCCCGCGATCAGAGGGACGTCGAGGCGGCGGTCGAACGCGAACAGCCGCCGTCCGCTCGTGCGCGCCCGTGCGCGCCGGCGCCGAGCGCGAGCGGAGCTTCCGGAAGCATTCGCTGCGGTCTTCGTCTTCGCGGGGTCGGGCGCGGCGGCGGTCGTCGCGGCGGTGAGAACCGGGCGGGCGGGCTCGCTGCTAGAAGAATCCGATGCGGTCCGGAGGCCAGTAGGTGGCGAAAGCTTCTCCAATGATCCATCCGGTGGGGACGGGTCCCCAGAACCTGCTGTCGTCGGATTCGCCACGGTTGTCCCCCATCATGAACCAGTGTTCGGCCGGAATCTTGATCGGGGTCGGGAAGCCCGGATTGCACTCCGGGCTGGAGGGACATTCGCGGATGTAGGAGTCCTGCTCGCGGACGAACCGGCTCGTGCCGGCGGCCCTGCGATAGACGTGACCCTCCTTGACGTAGATTTCGTCTCCCGGGCCAGCGACGATGCGCTTGATGAAGTTGGTGCTCGTGTCCTCTTTCGGCAACGGCGCGTCACATGCGGCGCCACCCAGCTTGACTGTGTGAGGAACCGGTCCGCACTCCTGCTGCTCAGCGCCTTCCGGCGGGTGGAAGACCGTGATCTGTCCGACGTGCGGTTTGCTGAAGTGGGTGCCGATGCGATCGACGAGCACGCGCTGGCCGACCGCGAGCGTCGGTTCCATAGAGCCGCTGGGAATACGGTAAGGCTTGACGATCCACGCCTGGATCCCAAGCGCGAGACCGAGCGCGACGAGCACGATCACGATCAGCTCAACGATCGAGCTGGTCATCGATTTGGAGCGCTTTGCGCCCGGCTTCGCGGCGGGGCTCACGCCGGCGGCGTGTCGCCGGCGACCTCGCCTCCCTGCGCATCGCCGGCATCGGGGGAGGCCGGATCGGCGCCGGACGTCTCGGACTGCGCCTCCGCAGACGCCTCGGGCTCAGCCGGGGTCTCGCCTCCCGCGGGCACCTCAGCCTCGGAGGACGCCGCATCCTCGGCGGGCGATTCAGCCTGCTCGGGGGCATCCGTCGCGGTGCTCGCCGGCTCGCCATCCTCTGTCCCGCTGCCCTCCCCCGCCGGCGTCTGAGCCGCAGCTGCGCCCGTGCCTGCGCCCCCTCCGTCACCGGCGTCGCCTGCGTCCTGTACCGCCTGCACTCCCTCCGCAACCGTCTCCTCCGCGGTCATGCCCTCCGCGTCGGTCGCTCCCACCGGTTCGTGCATCAAGCCGGGCTCGACCGTCTCCTCCGGGCCGGTGTAGCGGCGCTCGCGAACGCGCGCACGCTTGCCGACGCGATCGCGCAGGTAGTAGAGCTTGGCCCGCCGCACATCGCCACGTGCGGCCAGCTCGATGCGCTCGATCTTCGGAGAGTGAACCGGGAACATCCGCTCGACGCCGACACCGAAGGACTGCTTGCGCACGGTGAACGTCTCGCGCGCGCCGTGACCCTGACGCTTGATGACGACGCCCTCGAACACCTGCACGCGCCGGCGCGTGCCCTCGATCACCTGGAAGTGAACCTTGACACGGTCGCCCGGCGCGAAGGTGGGGACGCGGCGCAACTGCGCGCGCTCGATGGTTTCGATGACGCTGCTCATGATGGACGGGGGTGCTGGAGGCGCGCTTCAACGACCGCTCACGGGATCCCGATACGGGGTGGGCGGTCGGCGCGGTCAGCAATGGTAGCGGACGACCGGCTGCTCCCGCCTCACCGAACGGACGCCTCCTCGCTGCCCGGCATCCGGCAGGCGCTCACCGGTCAGGCGAATCCCTCCCTCGCCGGTCAGGCTGCTCCCCCTCCCAGCCAGGCGGATCCTCCCTCACCCGCCAGGCGAATCCTCCCGTCTCCCCGCGCTGCCGGACGTGCTTGGGCCAGCACGTTCGATGCTGCGCTCGCGCCGCCACGTCGCGATGCGCTCGTGATGACCGGACAGCAGCACCTCGGGCACGCGCCAGCCGCGATACTCGGCGGGACGCGTGTAGTGGGGGTACTCGGGACGGCCGTCCAAGGCCGGGCTGAAGGACTCCTCGATCGCCGACTCCTCGTGTCCCAGCGCGCCCGGCAGCTTGCGCAGGACGGCGTCGCACACGACCATCGCCGCGAGCTCGCCGCCCGCAAGGACGTAGCGCCCGATCGATACCTGCTCGCTGCAGAAGTGCTCGATGATGCGCTCGTCGAAGCCCTCGTAGCGCCCGCACAGCAGCGTCAGCGCCGGCTCGCTCGCCAGCTCGCCGGCGAGCTCGTCGTCGAGCAGCCGTCCGCCGGGCGTCAGCGCGATCACCCGGCGATCCTCGCGCAGACGCACCGGGTCGATCCCGTAGCGGGCGCGCAGCGCGCTGTCGAGCACGTCCACACGCAGCACCATCCCCGCGCCGCCGCCGAACGGTGTGTCATCGACCTGTCCGGCGCCCAGCGGAGTGTGCTCGCGGAAGTTCACGCACTCGATGCGCGTGCCGGCCGCGAGCGCGTTGCGCACGTGGCGCTGTTCGCTCATCCATCCGAACCACTCGGGGAACAGCGTGAAGATGTCTATCTCCACGCGATTCAGCCCTCGACGAAGCTCATGTTCACGTCGATCCGCCCGGCGGCGACGTCGACATGGCGGATCGCGTCGGAGACCATCGGCACGAGCAGCGGCTCGGGTGGGTGGGATCCGGTCGAGTGGGATCCGATCATCTCCCGTCGCACCTCCAGCGCCTCGCACGAGGGCAGCTCGATCATCCGTGTGACCGTCCCGACGAGGCGCTCGCCGTCGAGCACCAGACAGCCCTCCAGCTCGTGCGCCCACCATTCGTCCTCGGCCAGCCGCGGCGCATCGGACACGGCCACGGTCAGCGTCTGACCGCGCAGGGACTCCGCGCCGGCTCGATCCTCGACGCCGTCGATGCGCACGATCGGACGCTCATCGGTCCCGGCACGACGCACGATCGCCGCGGTCTCGCCCGCGATCGTGACATCCGTGCCGAGCGCCAGCAGGCGCGGACGGGCGCCCGTGACATAGAAGCTGCCGTCGAGACCGTGCGCGCGACCGACCTTGCCCGCCGGCAGTCGATCGTCGGAAGCCGAGCCTTTGGGATCCACCATCGTTCGGGTCGGTGAGTCGGGCGCGTGAGGCGCGTCAATCGACGATGTCGACGAGCACCCTGCGCCCCGCCCCGGTCGCGGCGGCTTTTACGACCGTCCGCAACGCATGGGCGGTGCGTCCGCCGCGACCGATCACCTTGCCGTAGTCGCCCTCGGCGACACACAGCTCCAGCACGATCGTGCCGTCGTCCTCCTCGAACTGCTCGACCGAGACCTCTTCGGGGTCGTCGACCAAGCCTTCGGCCAGGTACTCGAGCAGCTGCCGCGGGATCTCGCTGGGGTTGTCCTCTTGCGTGGCCACCGTCCGTGCCCCAGCGCGCAGCCGCGTCAGTCGCCCTGGAGAGTGATGCCCTGGATGCGCAGCAACTTGCGCACCGTGCTCGACGGCTGCGCCCCGCGCGCCAGCCAGCTGCGCGCGCGCTCCTCGTCGATCGCGATTGTCGATGGGTTCGTCTGCGCGTTGTATTGACCGATCGTCTCGATCACGCGGCCGTCGCGCGGGGAGCGCTGGTCGGCGACGACCACGCGCCAGATCGGGTCCTTCTTGCCGCCCACCCGTGTGAGCCTGAGCCGTACCGACAACTTGTTCCTCTCTATGCGGTTCCGTTGCGAACGTATTGCGAACGCAGAAGTCCTGTTGTGAACGCAGAGCTTAGTGGTTTTCCGCGCGCATTCGCCGAGCCGGGCCGCGAACCGGGCCAAGCGGCGTCTAGCGCGTCTGGCGCATGAGCGCACCGACGTCCGGCATCTTTCCGCGCCCCAGCTGCTTCATCAGCTTACGGGTCTGGCCGAACTGCTTGACGAGCTGATTTACCTGTTGCACGTTCGTACCCGACCCGCGCGCGATGCGCAGCCTGCGCGAGCCCTTGATCAGCTCGGGCCTGGTGCGCTCTGCGGGCGTCATCGACAGGATGATCGCCTGAACCCGATCGAGCTCGCGCTCGTCCACCTTCATGTTCTGCAGTTGATGTCCCGCGAGTCCCGGGATCATGCCGAGCAGGTTGGTCAACGGGCCCATCCGCCGGACGCTCTTCAGCTGAGCGAGAAAGTCGTCGAGCCCGAATTCGTCGTGCTTGAGCTTGCGTTGCAGCGCAACCGCCTCGTCCTCGTCGAACTGGCGCTCGGCCTGCTCGATCAGGCTCATCACGTCGCCCATCCCGAGGATCCGCTGGGCCATGCGATCCGGATGGAACCGCTCGAACTGGTCGAGATGCTCGCCGGTGGAGGCGAACATGATCGGCTTGCCGGTGACCGCCTTCACCGACAGCGCCGCGCCACCGCGCGCATCGCCGTCGAGCTTGCTCATCACGACCCCGTCGAACTGCACCTCCTGCGCGAACCGCTCAGCCACAGCGGCGGCGTCCTGGCCGGTCATCGCGTCGAGCACCAGCAGCACATCGGTCGGTTTGACCGCCGCTCGCATCCGCACCAGCTCGGCCATCAACTGCTCGTCGATGTGCAGCCTGCCGCTGGTATCGACGATCAGCACATCCTTGCCCTCCGCCTTGGCGCGCTCCAGCGCCCACGCGGCGATCTCGACCGGGTCACGTTCGGGGTGGGTGGGCTCCCGAAAATATACATCCGCACCGGCCTGCGCGCCGACCTTCACGAGCTGCTCGACCGCCGCCGGGCGATAGGTGTCGCACGCCGCCAGCGCGACCGACGCGCCGCGCTCCTCACGCAGATGCTTGGCGAGCTTGGCGGTCGCGGTCGTCTTGCCCGAGCCCTGCAGCCCGGCCATCAGGATCACGGTCGGGGGGTGTGCGGAGAAGCTGAGTCCGGCTGAGGCGCCGGGGGCGGGCGGGCCACCCATCAAACGGGCGAGCTCCTCGGCGACGATCTTCACGACCTGCTGACCGGGGTTCAGCTTGCCGATCACTCCGTCACGGCTCGGCGCTCTGTCGGTCCCGTCGGTCTCGTCCGTTCCGTCCGCGCCAAGGCAGCGCTCCTTGACCTGAGCGGTGAACTGGCGCACGACCTTGAAGTTGACGTCCGCCTCCAGCAGCGCGAGGCGGATCTCGCGCATCGCCGCGTCGATGTCCTGCTCGCTCAGCGTGCCGTGCCGGCGCACGTCCGCGAGCGCGACCTGCAGCTTCTCGGCGAGGATGTCGAACATCGGGCCTGCCGTCAGTCCCGCTGGGACCCGGGATCTTCGCTCCGGCGCGCGAGCGCCTCGCCGATCCCGCCGAACGCCTGCGCGAACTCGCTCGGCACGACGAACACCTTGTTGGCGTCGCCTTCGGCGAGCTGAGGCAGCATCTGCAGGTATTCGTAGCTCAGCAGCTCGCGATTCGGTTTGCCCTCGTGGATCGCTTTGAACACCGTGTCGATCGCCTTGGCTTCGCCCTCTGCGCGCAGGATCGCCGCCTGGCGCTCGCCCTCGGCGTCGAGCACCGCCGCCTGCTGGGCGCCCTCCGCGGTGAGCACCGCCGCCTGCTTGGCGCCTTCGGCGGTCAGGATCTGGGACTGCTTCTCGCCTTCCGCGGTCAGGATCGCGGCACGGCGGTCGCGCTCGGCGCGCATCTGCTTCTCCATCGCCGTCTTGATGTCCGGCGGCGGTTCGACCGACTTGATCTCCACGCGGTTGATCCTGATCCCCCACTTGCCGGTCGCCTCGTCCAGGACGGTGCGCAGCTGGGCGTTGACGTTCTCGCGCGAGGTCAGGGTCGCCTCCAGCGTCAGCCCGCCGATCACGTTGCGCAGCGTCGTGACGGTCAGCTGCTCGATCGCCTGCAGCGGGTCGGCGATTTCATACGTCGCCGATCTGGGGTCGGTGATCGTGAAGTAGAGGACCGTTTCGATCGCTACCACCACATTGTCCTCGGTGATCACCGGCTGCGGCGCAAAGTTCACGACCTGCTCGCGCAGGTCCACCAGCGGGCGCACGCGATCGATGAACGGCGTGACGATCGTCAGGCCCGGCTCCAGCGTGCGGCTGTAGCGGCCAAGGCGCTCCACGACCCCTGCCCTGGCCTGGGGGATCACGCGGATCGTGCGCGCCGCGACGAGCAGCGCGAACAGCACCACCACGACGACGATTATGAGAGCGACCATTACCAGGTTCCTTTCCGATTGACCATGCGCCTCAGTGCATCACAAGGGCGGTCGCCCCGCGTATTTCCACGACTTCGACCCGCTCGCCCGTGTCGATGATCTCGTCCTGGTCGTAGCTGCGCGCCGTCCACACCTCACCGTCGATCTTCACGCATCCGACACCCTCGTCGTTGGCGATCCGCTCGATCACGATCGCCGGCTTGCCGACCAGAGCCGCCGCGCCGGTCCTGATCGCCGGCCCCACCCGGCGGTGTCTGCGCGCGACCGGTCGCAGCGTGGCGAACACGATTCCCGACGCGGCCAGGAACACGATCGTGCTGAGCAGGACCCCCACGCCCAGCAGGCCCACGACCGCGGCCAGCCCCGCCCCGACCGCGAACGGGGCCAGATAGAACCCGCCCTGGTGCATCTCCCCGATGCCCAGCGCGCACGCCGCGAGAAGCCATACGATCCATACGCCCATTCCTTCAGATTACCCCTCGGCGATCAGCGCGCGCGCGAAGTCCTCCGGATCGAACGGGCGCAGGTCCTCGACCGCCTCACCGATCCCGATCAGCTTCACGGGCAGCCGAAGCTCGCCGGCGATCGCGAGCGCGATCCCACCGCGGGCGGTCCCGTCGAGCTTGGTCAGCACGACCCCGGTGACATCGGCCGCGGCGGCGAACAGCTGTGCCTGGCGCAGCCCGTTCTGGCCCGTGGTGGCGTCGATCGTGAGCAGCGTCTCGTGCGGCGCGCCGTCCAGCTGGCGGGAGATCACGCGGCGAACCTTGCTCAGCTCGGCCATCAGGCTCTCCTGCGTGTGCAACCGCCCGGCGGTGTCGATGATCACGACATCCACGCCCTCGGCCTGCGCGCGGGCGATCGTCTCGAACGCCACAGCGCCCGGATCGGCGCCCTCCGGCCCGGTCACGATCTCGGCATCCGCTCGCTGCGCCCAGCCCGCCAGCTGCTCGGTGGCCGCCGCGCGGAACGTGTCGGCCGCGCCGAGCAGCACGGTGCGATGAAGCTCGTGACGCAGATGCCAGGCGAGCTTGCCGATCGTCGTGGTCTTGCCCGTCCCGTTCACCCCGACCGCCATGATCACGGTCGGCTGAGCCCGGAGGTCTATGCGGGCGTCGCCGACGCGCGCTGTCTGCGCGAGCAGCCCGATCAATCGCTCGCTCAGCTCCTCTCCCCCAGCGAGCTCACCCGCCTGCGCCTCCGCCTCGAGCGTGCCCACGATCGAGGCGGTCGTGCGCGCGCCGACGTCGGCGAGGATCAGCGCCTCCTCCAGCCGTTCCCAGGCGCCTGCGTCGAGCGGGCCGAACAGCGTCGCCTGGATCTCGCCGCCAAGCGCCTCGCGGGTCTTCGACAGGTTCTCGCGCAGGCGCCTGACCCAGCCGTGCCGGCTGTGTGCCCATCCGCGCCGGGGTGCGCTGGATGCGCTCGGCTGCACCTCGTGCGCAGGCGCGTCGGTGATGAACAGCTCGCTCCAGTCGCGCGCCATCGATCAGACGCGACTCAGGCGACCTCGGCTACGGGCGCCGTGGCCTGGGCCGGGGCGATCTCCTCACCCTCGCCGTGTTTACCGTCCTGAGCATCATCCCTGTCCAGCCGGTCCTGCATGGCCTCGGGTCCTAGCCGGCGCGAGAGCACCTTGGAGACGCCGTCTGTGCCCATCGACACCCCGTAGAGCCAGTCCGCGGCCTCCATCGTGCGCTTCTGATGGGTGATCACGATGAACTGGGCCCTGTCGGAGTAGCGGCGCAACAGCGCCAGGAACCGATCGAGATTGAGGTCGTCGAGCGCGGCCTCGACCTCGTCGAGGATGTAGAACGGGCACGGCCGTGCCAGGAACACCGCGAACAGGAACGCCAGCGCGGTCATCGACTTCTCCCCGCCCGACAGCAGCGACAGGCGCTTGGTCGACTTGCCGGCGGGCGTGATCTCGATCTCGACGCCCATCGCGTCCTCCTCGGAGCCGCCCGCGCCCGCGTGCTCTTCCCGCTCGGCCTCGGCGTCCGCCGCGGCCTCCGACTCCTCCGCCGACGCCGCCGCCGCCGCGGCGGGGTCTGCCTCGGCCACCCCATCGTCCAGCGCCGGCGATTGCCCGCCGAGGACGGCGCGAGGAGTTTGCTCGTCGCGCACGAGCCGCAACCGCCCGCTGCCGCCCGGGAACACATCGCCGACGAGCTCCTCGAAGTTGCGCGCGGCGGCGGCGAACGTCTGCTCGAACGTCTCTGCGATCTGGCGGTCGGTGTCCCTGATCACGCTCCTCAGCTCGCGCAGCGCGGTCTCCAGGTCGGCACGCCGCCCCTCGAGCTCCTCGACATGCGCCAGCGCCTGCGCGTACTCCTCCTGCGCGAGCGGGTTCACCGGTCCGAGCTGCTCGCGGCGTCGCGTCAGTCGCTCTACGCGGGCCTGCAGCGCCTGCGCCTCCACCTCTGAGAGCGGGCCGGGCTCCGCGTGCTCCTCGCGCCGGTGCGCCTCGCCGGCGCCCGCTTGCTCGTGCTCCTCGCCTCCACGGCCGAGGCCTGTCGCATCGGTCGCCGCCGGCGCCAACGCCGGCAGTGGGCGCTCCAGGCGCTCGGCGATCCCGCGCAGCTCCTCGGTGGCCTCGCCCGCCTGATCGCGCAGCCGCTGGGCGGCGACCTCCGCGGTGGTCACCTGCTCGCCCAGAGCGCGCAGGCGCGTCTGGATCTCTGCCTCCTCGTGCGCGCACGCGCGCAGCTCGCCCGCGACCTGCTCGCCGGCGGCGCGATCGTGTGAGAGCTGCTCGTCCAGCTCGACGAGCAGCTGCTCGGCGCCCTCGCCGACGGATGCGAGCACCACCGCCACACGCTGGGCCCGCGGCGCCAGCGCCACGTCGGCGGCGTGCCGTGCACGCAGGCGTGCGATCCGCTGCTCGCGCTGAGCCCGTTCAGCGGCGAGCCGCTGCGCCTGCCTGCGCTCGGCCGCCAGCTCGCCCTGCAGCTGCGCGCGGCGAACCGCCAGCGGACCCTGCTCCGGCGCTGCTCGGCGCTGCTCGATCAGCCACCCGGTCCGGCGCTCGGACTCGGTCGCCTCGCCGAGAGCGCGCTCTGACTCGCGCAATGCCCGCTCCGCCTGCGCGCGCGCGTCGTCGGCGTCGCGCACCTGCAGCAGGGCGGCCCGCGTCGCCGCGCCGGCAGCCTGCTCGGATTGAGCCGCGGTCTCGCTTGCGAGGATCAGCCGCTCGCGTTCATTGCGCCGAGCGAGCACCCGCTCGGCGCCGCCCTCGTTCGTCTGACGGACCTCTCCCCAGGCGCCGAACAGCACCCTTCCGGACCTCGTGGCGGCGATCCCGGCAAAGCCGCCGGCGACGTCCTCCAGACGCTCGACAACCCACGCGTCGCCGAGCAGCCGCCGCGCCAGCTCGAGCGCTCCGGCGGATCCGCTCACCAACTCGATCAGCCTGACGGCCCCTGGCGCCGGCGCCGCGCTCTGATCCGGCGAGGACCCCCGCCCGTCCGGCGCTTGGCGCTCATCCTCCGAGGACGCCTCGGCAGCGGCGCCCGCGAGCAGCGCGCTCGCCCCGTCCGGACCGGCCCCGTCCAGGAGCGTGTTCGCCCCGCTCAGATCGCGCACCAGCGCGGCGTCCAGGCGCCCACCCAGCGCTGCGGCGAGCGCCAGCTCATAGCCCTCGGCGACCGTCAGCGTCTCGCTCAGCGCCCGCGTTCCGCCTGCGCCGGCGGCGCCGAAGCGGGCGTGACTGCTCAGGAACTGGTTGGCCGCCGCCAGCTCGGCGCCGAGAGCGGCGGCCTCGCGTCTGGCCGCCTCCGCCGCCAGCTCCGCCGTGCGCAACCCGGCGCGCGCCTGCTCGGCCAGCGCATCCGTCTGCGCACGCGCCTCACGCGCGGCCTGGACCGCGTCCGTGAGCTCCATCGCGAGGGCCGCGGCGCGCTCGCGCTCGGCCTGCAATCCCTCGATCTCGCGCTCGACCTCTCGCTCGCGCTCGCGCTCCAGCGCGGCGAGCTCCTGTTCCAGCGCCTGCACGCGCTCGACGCTCGCCGTCTCGGGCTCGCCTGCATCCAGGCCGGGATCGGCGTCCGGGCCGGCGCCGTCCGCCGAGTCGGTGAGGGCGCCCAGCTCGATCTCGATACGGGACGCGCGCTCAGCGAGCGTGACCGCGCTCGCCTCCGCCTGCTCGCCGCGCAGCGCTAGACGCTCGCGCGCGGAGCGGATCTCATACGCGCGCCGCGCGAGCGCGTCGTGGCGCTCGGTCCGCTCCGACAGCGCGGCCTCCGCCCGCGCGCGCCGGTCGATCACGGACTGCAGCTCGGACTCGACGCGCTCGCGCTGCTCGCGCGCTTCCCGCACGTGCGTCTCGGCCCGACCGAGGTCCTCCCCACGGGCGCGCAGCGCCTCACATGCCAGCGTCCAGCGTGCTTCCAGCAGCTGGCGCTCCAACCGCTCGTGCAGCTCGGCGGCCTCGGCTTGACGCTTGAGCGGGCGCAGCCTGCTGCGCGCCTCCCGCTCCACGTCGAGCGCGCGATCGAGGTTCTCCTGGGTGCGCGCCAGCTTCAGCTGCGCGCGACGACGACGCTTGCGGTGCTTGCCCAGCCCCGCGGCCTCCTCTATCAGCAACCGCCGGTCGCGCGGCCTGGAGGTCACGATCGCCTCGACCCTGCCCTGGGAGATGACCGAATGCGTCTCCTTGCCGAGGCCCGTGTCGGACAGCACCTCGATCACATCCGTCAGCCGGCAGCGCGCGCCGTTCAGGCGATAGCCACCCTCGCCCGTGCGATCGAGCCTCCGCGAGATCGAGATCTCGCTGAGCGGCAGATCGACCGTCCCGTCGGAGTTGTCGAGCACGATCTCGACCTCCGCCGCGCTGCGCGCCTGCACGCCGCGACCGCCGCCGAAGATCACGTCCTGCATCGACTGGCCCCTGACCGCGAGCGGCGACTGCTCGCCCATCGCCCACAGCACCGCGTCGGTCACATTCGACTTGCCCGACCCGTTCGGTCCGACCACGACGCTGACGCCAGGGCCGAAGTCCAGACGGGTGCGGTCGGGGAACGACTTGAACCCCTTCAACGTCAGTGACTTCAGCCTCATAGATCGACCTTCATTGAGCGACCCCCAGCTTGTCCACCGCTTCCCGCGCGGCCTCCTGCTCGGCGTGCTTCTTGCTTTTGCCGCTCCCTTCGCCCAGCGTCTGGCCATCGACGAGCGCCGCCACGGTGTATGTGCGCTCGTGCGGCGGTCCGGTCTCGCCGACGATCTCGTAGCTGACGATCGCGCCACGTTGTGCGAGCAGCTCCTGCAGCGCGGACTTGAAGTTGACCGGATTCTCCAGCGCCTGCTCGATCTCCGGCCCGAACGCCTGCACCACCGCCTCGGCCGTGCGCTCGTATCCGGCGGTCAGGTAGCACGCCCCGATCACCGCCTCGATCACCGAGGCGAGCACGCGCTCGGTCTCCACCAGCGCAACCGCCCCGCCGCCGGCGCCCTGAGGCGCCGCGGCGCGCAGCCGCTCGGGCACGCCCAGCCGCTCGGCGACCGCCCGGCAGCTCGGCCCCGACACGGCCTGCGCACGGATCTTCGTCAGCCGCCCCGCGCCGAACCGCTCGGCCTCCAGCCGCGGATACAGGTGCGTCGTGACCGCCAGCCCAAGCACCGAGTCCCCGAGGAACGCCAGCCGCGAGTAGGAGTCCTCGCGCCGCTCCGTCCACGATGCATGCGTGAACACCTGGCGCTCGAGCTCCTGCGGCAGCTCGTCGAGCAGTTCGCCCAGCAGCTTCATTGGCGAGCATCAGGCGGGTGCATACGCCAGCACGAAGTCCACCGCCTGCCCGACCGTCGTGATCTCCGCGGCCTGCTCGTCCGAAATGCGCACGCCGTAGCTGTCCTCGAGCTCTTGCACGAGCGTATACAGGTCCAGCGAGTCCGCCTCCAGGTCCTCCTTGAACCGCGTCTGCTCGCCGATCGCGCTCGGCTCGACGTCCAGCTCGTCGGCCAGATGGTCCGCAATCAGCTCGAACACTTCCTCACGCGTCATCTGTGCGCAGGCTAGCGAGCTGAGCGGACACGGGCGCCCTTCGCAGCGCCCCCGCCTGCTCCAGCGCCGCGTGCGTGCGGCCGATCAGATCCTCCTGCGCGCCGCGCTTGGCGCGCAGGATCGCCTGCGCGAACCCATGCCGGTGAAACCCGCCATGCGGAACCACCCCCAGCCGGCGCAGCCCGAGCAGGTATGCCCCGCCCTGGCCTTCTGGGTCGATCTCCTCGCGCAGCCCCCCCAGCGCGGATTTGAGCAGCGCTCCCCCCAGCTTCGCTTTCGCCGAGGACATCGCCGCGTCCCTGATCGCCTTCAGCAGCGCCTGCGACACACCCTCCATCGTCTTCAGCGCGATGTTCCCGGTCAGCCCGTCCGTCACGATCACGTCGGCCACGCCCGACACGAGGTCTCCGCCCTCGACGTTCCCGACCAGCTCGAACGTGCCCGCGCCCGCCTGTACGCGTGCGCGCAGCCGTTCGTGCGCCTCCTGCACCAGCGGGCCCCCGCGCTCGGCCTCCTCGCCGTTCGACAGCAGCCCCACGCGCGGACGCTCGATCCCAAGCACCGTCCGCGCCAGCGCGGCTCCCATGAATGCGAACTGCTCCAGGTGCTCTGCCCGCGCCTGCGCGTTCGCGCCGACGTCCAGCAGCGTCACCGGCTTGCCGGGCACCGGCAGCGCCAGCGCCAGCGCCGGGCGGTGGATCCCGCGCGCGCGCCTGATGTTGAACAGCCCCGCCGCCAGCGCCGCGCCCGTCCCGCCGGCGCACACCAGCGCCTGCGCCCGGTCCTCGGCCACGGCCTTCGCGGCCCGCACGATCGAGGCGTCTTGGTGCAGCCGCGCCGCGCTCGCGGGATCGGCGCTCTTGGCGATCGACACTTGCGCGTCCACCACCTCGATCATGCCTTTGGGCACATCGTTCACGGCCTGCCTCAGCTCATCGGCGGGGCCGAACAGGATCGTCCTCGCGCCCTCCTTCGCGGCGATCGCCGCCCCTGCCGCGACCTCCGCCGGACCGAGGTCGGCGCCGTTGCAGTCCACGGCGATCGTCACGTCTGCGTGAGCGCCCAACCCCGAGCTAGTCAATCTGCAGCTCGCTCAGCTTGGCCCAGCGGGAGTCCGGCGCGCGCTCGTGCGAATGTTGGAGCCCCGCCCGCTCGGCCTCGTTCAGGTCTGCCGCGCACTCCGGACACAGTCCCTTGCAGTCTTCTTTGCACAGGACCTTCGCCGGCGCCGCCAGCGCGAACGCGTCCCGCGCCCACGCAGCCACGTCCAGGACCTCACCGTGCACGTACGGGCTTTCCAGCTCATCGCCTTCGCCCGGCACATCCACCTCGCGCGCCTGCACTTCGACCTTCGGCGCCGCCTCCTTCAGACAGCGCATGCACGGCCCGTTCAGCGTCGCCTCCAGCTTCAGCTTCAGCGCGTACCCGCCGCCCGCCATCTTCGAGACGTCCAGCGCCACCGGCACACTCTCCGGGCTCGCCTCATACCGCTCGCCGCCCAGCTCCAGCGCCTCGATCGACACTCTCAGCTCGATCCGTCGCCCCTCCCCTGGGCTGAGCTTCAGTGCAGCGAGGTCGAACGTATGCGTCTGTGCCGCCATCCCTTCAGAGGCTAGCGCCAGCCCGTCTGCGCCCCGTCTTCCACAACGCCCGCTCCGCTCAGCAGGACCTGTTTTGCGATCGATTTCTTCTTCCGCACGCGCAGGGCCGCGGACACAGCGACTTCGGCGTGCCGCGCGCGTGGTCTCGGCCCCTCGGCCGTTACGCGACTGTCTTGAGCTCGCGCTTGAGCACCTTGCCCGTCGCGTTGCGCGGCAGCTGCTCCAAGAACACGACTTCGCGGGGAACCTTGTACCGGGCGAGGTTCTCCTTCACGTACTCCTTCACCGTCTCCTCGTCCAGATCCCCGTCCTCGCGCATCACGACGAACGCCTTCAGCCGCTGGCCGAACTCCTCGTCCGGCACTCCCACGACCGCGGCCTCCTCGATCTCGGGATGGTTCGCCAGCAGGTCCTCGACCTCGCGCGGGAACACGTTCTCCCCGCCGGACACGATCATCTCGTCGTCGCGCCCGTCCACGAACAGCCGCCCGCTGGCGTCGAAGCGCCCGACATCGCCCGTGCTCATCAGCCCGCGCACGATCTCCTTGTTGCCGCCCCCTGTATAGCCTTCGAACACCATCTCGTTCGCGACGAATATGCGCCCGCCCTCGCCCGGCGCCGCCTCGCGACCATCGGGGTCCAGCAGCTTGACGACCGTCCCCATCGGCGGGCGGCCGGCCGTCCCGGGCGCGGCGCGCAGATCCTCGGGCGTGGCAATCGTCGCCCACGCCACCTCGGTGGACCCGTACAGGTTGTACAGCACGTCTCCGAACGTGTCCATCGCCTTCGTGGCCAGCTCGCCCGGCAGTGCCGACCCGCTCGCGGCGATCACCTTCAGCGAGCTCACGTCGTAGGCGGCGATCTTCTCCTCGCCCAGCTCGAGCATTCTCTGCAGCATCACCGGCACCACCGCCAGCGCGCTGGCGCGATGCTCGGCGACGGCCTTGAGCGTCTCCTCGGGGTCGAACTTGCGGCGCAGCACGAGCGTCGATGCCAGGGGCAGGGCGAGCGTGAAGTGAGCGAACCCCCAGGAGTGGAACATCGGCGCGGCGATCACGGTCGTCTCGCGCGCCTTCAGCGGGATCTTCGAGAACAGCGCCGCCGCCGGCTCCAGCGAGTCGGGCTGTTTGCGCGCCGCTCCCTTTGGCGTGCCGGTCGTGCCCGAGGTCAGGATCACCACGCGCCCCTTCTCCGCGGGCGGCTTCAGCGGCGAGTCCGTCTCGCCGGCGATCAGCTCCTCCAGCAGCGAATCGGCCTGCGACCGCGTGCCGCCATCGCTTGGCTCGCGCCAGGCGATGAACCGTTTGCGTCCGTGCCCTCCCTCGCCGATCAGGTCCGTGAACTCCTCGTCGTACACCAGCGCGACCGGGTCCTCGCGTGCGAGCACATCCGCGATCTGCGGGCCCGCAAACGCGGTGTTCAGATACAGCGCCCCCGCCCCCAGCTTCGAGCACGCGACCGTCGCCTCGATGAACCCGCGGTGGTTGCGACACATGATCGCGACGCCATCCTGTTCTCTGATCCCCGCCCGTTCCAGCCCCCGCGCCAGCGCGTTCGTGCGCCGATCGACCTCGGCGAACGTCAGCGCTCCGCGGTCGTCCACGATCGCCTGCCGGTCGGGGTACCTGACCGCCGAGGAGGTGTACGCCGCGGCCGGCGTCGGCCCCCACTGGCGCAGCGCCAGCAGCGAGCGCACCGCCTTGTCCGGGCGCATCGGCTGGATCATCCCGGTGCCCAGCAGCGTCTGTGCGACCTGCAGCTTGTACTTCGCCTCGCGCGCGTTCATTGCGCGCGGACCCTACCTGTTTGCATGAGTTTTTCGCTGCCCGCGCGTGGGCGCCGGACCTGGCGCTAGCCGACTTCGGCCGGTTCGTCCTTACCCTGCAGTCGCTCGCGCCCGCGCTGCACGGCGGCGATGAACTTCGACAGGTTGACCTCCAGCGTGTTCAGGATCTCATCGGCGTAGTCCTCCGCGCCGAGCCTGATCTCGCGCTCGCGCGCCCTGGCGTCCTCGACGATGTCCTCGGCGGCGCGCTCCGCCTGTTTGGTGACCTCCTCCTCGCCGACGAGCCGCTCCTGGCGCTCGCGCGCCTCTTTGAGGACTCGCTCGGCCTCCTTCTTGGCCTCGGCCAGCATCTCCTGGCGCTCCTTGACGATCCAGCGGGCCTGCTTGATCTCCTCGGGGATCGTCGCGCGCATCTGATCGAGGATGTCGTAGATCTCCTCCTTGTCAACCCGCACCTGGTCGGTCATGGGCACAGACTTGGCGTTGTGCACCAAGTCGTCGAGCTTGTCGATCAGCACCAGAACATCCATCGTCTTTACACACTATCTCCGTTCGCCCTTGCCACGCCTCCGGGCGCGATGCCCCGGTGACGCGATCGACGAGGTTGGTTGTGGTTTGTGCAGGCCGCCACCATCGTGAAACCCGCCCCCAAAGCTCTGCGCCGCTCCGTTTCGGTCCAGTTCGTAGTCCAGTTCGTCAACGTCTCAGCTCTTCCTGCAACCTCACAGCCACCTCCGCGGGCACCAGATCGTCGATCCGCCCGCCGAATATCGCGAGCTCCTTGACGCCGCTCGAGGAGAGGAAGCTGTACTGCGAGCTGGCCATCAGATACACCGACTCTATCTCCGGATCCTGCCTGCGATTGAGCTGGTGCATCTCCAGCTCGTACTCGAAGTCCGATATCGCCCGCAGCCCCTTCACGATCGCGCGCGCCCCGACCTTGCGCGCGAACTCGACCACGAGGGTGTTGAACGGCTCCACCCGCACTCCCCGGAGCTCCGCGGTCGCGTGCTCGACGAACGCCATCCGCTCCTCGATTCCAAACAGCGTCTTGTCCTTGCGCACCGACCGGTTCACGACCGCGATCACGACTTCGTCGAACAGCGCCGCGGCGCGCCCGATCACGTCGAGATGGCCGTTGGTGATCGGGTCATACGAGCCCGGGCATACCGCGATGAGCTTCTTGTTGTCGGTCATTCGTGACGATGGATTGCGATCGTGGTGTCTCCGTAGGTGCGCTCTTTCTCACACGCCATTCCCAGCTGGAGCGCCAGCGGCATCCGCCGATCGCTCTCAACGACCACACGCCCGTTCGGAGCGAGCTGCCCTTCCAGCGCCGCCGACAGTCGCGGCCCCAGCTCGGGCGCCCATCCGTATGGAGGATCGATCAGGATGAGATCGTATGTCTCTTTGCGTTCCCGTGCCCTCTTCAGGGCGTCCTCGGCGTCTTCGCGTCTGATCTGCGCCTGCTCGTCGGAGAGGCCGAGCGTGCTCAGATTCTTCCGCAGAGCCTCGATCGCACCCCTGTCGCGCTCGACGAACACGACCCGCTTCGCGCCCCTGGAGGCCGCCTCGATGCCCAGCGCGCCCGTGCCCGCGTACAGGTCCAGCACGCGCGCTCCCTCGACGTCGCCGAGCATCGCGAACAGGGCCTCGCGCACCCGCTCGGAGGTGGGCCTGGTCGTCCTGCCCTTCGGCGCCGCCAGCCTCCGCCCCCCGTACCGGCCCGCGATCACCCGCATCGGGCGCTCATCCCGGGATCGGATCGTGCGCTCGCGCGCCGAACGTCCGCTCCAGCGCCTCGCCCAGCAGCGCGTGCTCGGGCCGGCTCAGATGGGGATCGGCCGCGACGATCGTCTCCGCGCATGCCCGTGCGCGCTCCAGCAGCAGGGCGTCATCGGGCAGGCGGGCGATTGCGAACTGGCCGATCCCCGACTGCCTGACGCCGATCAGCTCGCCCTCCTTGCGCAGTCTCAGGTCGATCTCGGCCAGCTCGAAGCCGTCGGAGTGCTCTGCGAGCGCCCGCAGCCTCGCGGCGCCGGCGGGTGGGCGGGGTGTGGCAAGAAAACAGGCCGAGCGGTGCTCGCCGCGGCCGATCCGCCCGCGCAGCTGGTGCAACTGGGAGATCCCGAACCGCTCCGCGTTCTCGATCACCATCACCGTCGCGTTCGGCACGTCGATTCCGACCTCGATCACTGTCGTGGCGATCAGCACGTCGGCTTCGCCCGAGGCGAACTGCGCCATCGCCTTGGCCTTCTCGCGCGGCCTCATCCCGCCGTGCAGCAGCACCAGCCGATGATCTCTCAGCTCGCCCCTCTGCAGCCGCTGCAGCTCAGCCGTCGCGGCGCGCATGTCGGTGCCGGCAGAGCCGGCCCCCGTGTGCTCGCCCCCGCTCTGCCCGCCGGCACGCCCGGCGTCGGTGGACTCCCCAGCGTGGGTGGACACCCCGGCGGGATTGGATTCTTCGGCGTCCTCGATCAGCGGACACACGACGTAGGCCTGCCTGCCGGCGCGCAACTGCTCGCGCAGCTCGTCATACGCGCGCGCGCGCTCGGACTCGCCGGAGACGATTCGCGTGGCGATCGGCTGCCTGCCCTTTGGCAGCTCGCGCAGCATCGTCGTGTCGAGGTCGCCGTAGTTTGCCAGCGCGAGCGTGCGCGGAATCGGGGTCGCGGTCATGTGCAGCACGTGCACTGAACGGGTGGAGCTCCCCGTCGAGGGAGCCGAGCTTCCCATCCCCTCCAGGGCCGCCCGCTGGCGCACACCGAACCGGTGCTGCTCGTCCACCACCGCCACCGCGAGTGAGTTGAATCGAACATCGGGCTCGATCAGCGCGTGCGTGCCCACGATCAGCGACAGCTCGCCGGCGGCGAGCTTGCCCAGCATCTCGCTGCGTTTGCGCGCCGGGGTGGAGCCCGTCAACAGCGCGCACCGCACCTCCCCGTGCATGCCCCCGAGCAGCGTCTGCAGGGTCGCAAAATGCTGTTCGGCGAGCGTCTCCGTCGGCGCCATCAGCGCAGCCTGCATCCCGTGCTCGACCGCCCGCAGCAGCGTCCAGACCGCGACCACCGTCTTGCCGCTGCCGACCTCTCCCAGCAGCAGTCGTTGCATCGCCCGCTCCTGCGCCAGATCTTCACGAATCGTCTCTATCGCCCTGCTCTGATCGCCCGTAAGCGCGAACGTCAGCTCGTTGTTGCACCAGCGCTCGCTCAGCGAAGGTGGCTCGTGCAGGGACGGCGCATCCCCGCGCGCCCGCCGCCGGGCCCGGCGGCGCAGGAACACGAGCTGGGTCAGCAGCAGCTCCTCGAACGCGAGCCGGCGGCGGCCCAGCTCACGATCCTCGGGCGTGCGGGCGTAGTGCATCGCCGCCAGCGCGCCCGCCCTGTCCGGCAGGCGCTCGCGCACCCTCGTGGCCGCGTCCAGCGCCTCCGGCACGTCGGCGAGCGCCCCCCTGACGGACCGCACGAGCGCCAGTATCTGCGTCGAGCTCACGCCCTCGCTCGCCGGATAGTGGGCGATCTGGCCCGGCTCCGCCACGCCGGCGCCCTGCTCGCCGCCGCGATCCGGGGTGCGATCGGGGGTGTGGGACTGGGGGGACGGTGGGAGCGAGCCGGCGCCGAGATCCCCGCCGAGCGCGTGATGGGAGACGTTGAAGGTGCCCCTCGCGGTCGTCTTGCCGTGCAGCACCAGACGCGTCCCCGGCTTGTATCGCTGCGCCAGCCACGGCTGGTTGAAGAACGTCGCGCGCATGCTCCCCGTCTCGTCGAACACGCTCGCTTCGACGAGCGGCTTCATCCCGCGCCGCCTGACCGGCCGCGCGCCGATCGTGCGCACCTGCACCGCGACCGTCGCCGCCTCGCCCGCCCTCAGGCCCCTGACCGTACGCGCGTCCCGGCTGTCGCGCGGCAGGTGCTCGAGCAGCGCCCCCACGCTTCTCAACCCGAGCGCCTGGAGGCCCTCCGCCATCTTGCCGGGCGCCACCTCCAGCGGGTCTCTCAGGCGTGACGGTCTCGGCCAGCGCACGGGCGCGCACAGCAGCCGCTCGACGCTCAGCTCCTCACGGGAGGCGAACGCCCGCGGACCGGCGCTTTCAGCGACAGCCGGCCCGTCGCCGGCGCCTGGAGCGCCTGGAGCGGCGACCGACATGAGGTTGGCTTGTGCGAGCGGGGACATCCGCAACCTGCATCATGCCCTCCGTCGCGGTCGTCCACCCCCGCCGCCGCGCTCCTCAGGGCGCCGAGACCTCACTCCGCGGTCAGCAACCACCAGTACGCATGCTGGCCGCCGTCGCGCAGCTCCAGCTCGACGAGCCCGTCGACCATCGCCTCGATCTCCTCGCGCGAGATCGGCGCGCCCTCCCCGATCAGACAGCCGATCAGCTCGGCCGTCTGGGCGAGCTCTGCGATCACCGCGCTCAGCGTCTGCGCCGGATCGCCCCAGGCGTGAACCTCGTTGTCGACGAACCCGACCGCCTGCCCGCGCTTGAACCGCCCCTGGCCGTCGTCGCGCGCGGCCTGCGCCACCGCCCCCGTGCGCACACGCTCGAGCGCCTCCAGCAGCGCCGCCGCGTTCTGCTCCACGCTGCGGTCGGGCTCCAGCGCGACCGCGGCCACCAGCCCCGCCTGCTGACCGACCGGGGGCGCCACCTGCACCTGCTTGTCCGACAGCTCCGCGGCGCGCTCGGCGGCCATCACCACGTTCGGGCTGCTCGGCAGCACCAGCACCTCCTCGGCGGGAACCTCGTGGATCGCCGCGAGCAGCTCGTACGTGGAGGGGTTCATCGTCGGTCCGCCGTCGATCGTGTGCACCCCCAGCTCCCGGAACATCCGGACCAGCCCGTCGCCGCTGACGACAGCCAGCGCTCCGCAGCGCCCTCTGGTATCGGCCAGCAGCGGCTCGGCGGCGCCCGAGGCGCCGTTGTCCCGGCTCGAGCCATGCAGACGCTCTTCGCGCTCTGACACCTGCAGGCGCATGTCGGCGATGTCGAGCCTCGATATCTCCCCCGCCTGCGCGAACACGGCGGTCGCGCGCTCGGGCTCGTCGGTGTGCAGATGCACCTTCAGCGTGCTCTGATCGCCCACCACCAGCACGGAGTCGCCGAGCGCCTCCAGCGGCGCGATGAACCTGCCGGCGCTGAGACCGCTGCCGGTCACTGCGAAGTTCGTGCAGAACTGGTACGTGCCGGAGACGTGCTGCGGGTGGGAGATCTGCGCCGGGGCGTGATGATCCAGATCGGGCGCGTCCTCCCCGCGCAACGCCGCGACGACGCCCGCGAACATGATCGTCAGCCCGTATCCGCCCGCATCGACCACACCCGCGTCGCGCAGCGCCGCCAGCAGCTGCGGGCTGCGCTTGACCGACTCCTGCCCGGTCACGACCGCGCGCTCCAGCGCATCGGCGATCGCCGCGTCCTGGATGCCGGGGTCTGTCGCCGGGCCCAGGCGCGAATCGGGGCTGTGCGCGACGTCGGTCATGATCTGGTGCGCCATCTCGCGCGCGACCGTGAGGATCGTGCCCTCCGCGGGTTCGCGCACCGACGCATACGCACGGTCCGCGGCGTTCGCCAGCGCCGCGCCGATCAACGTCGCGTCGATCAGCTGGCCCGGCCGTGAGACCAGCTCCTCGGCGGCGCCGCGAATCAGCTGGGAGAGGATCACGCCCGAGTTGCCGCGCGCCCCCAGCAGCGCGGCGCGCGCCACCGACTGCACGATCTCCTCGCGCCCGATCTCGTCGATCGTGCGTGTGTGGCCGTTGGCCCCGAGCAGCCGGTCGAGCTCCGCCAGCACCGCGCGCAGGGTCAATGCCATGTTGTCGCCCGTATCCCCGTCGGCGACCGGGAACACGTTGAGGTCGTTGACCTCCTCCCGGCGGGACTCCAGATGCGCCAACGCCCCCGCCACCGCCACGCGGAAACGAACCAGATTGGTGTCGCTCACTGCGCTAGGTCTTATCAGGTCCGCCGAAACCGGGCCTCTGCGAGCCGCAGCCGAGTCGTCTCAGGCGGCCTTGGTGACCTTGCCCGCTTTCAAGCAACGCGTGCACACGTACACGCGCCGCGGGGCCTTGCCGACGAGAATCCGCACCTTCTGCAGGTTCGGGTCGAACCGGCGCTTGGTCGCGACCATCGAGTGGCTGCGACTCTGCCCGAACGCGGGACCCTTGCCGCAGCTGTGACATACCTTGGCCATTGAGCTGGGCAGTTTAGCCGACGTGCCCGAGCGGGACCTCGCGGGCGCCGATCAGCTCGGCTCGCAGCTTCGCCATCCGCAGCACCGCCTCGGCGGCGTGGCGTCCCTGATCGCGCTTGCCCCCGCCGGAGCGAGCGAGCGCCTGCTCCATCGTCTGGCACGTCAGCACGCCGAACGCGCACGGCACGCCGGTCTGAAGCTGCACCTGCATCACACCCCGGGCGGTCTCGGCGCAGACGAAGTCGTAGTGGTCGGTCTCGCCGCGGATGACCGCGCCCAGGCAGGCGACACCGGCGAACCGGCCCGAGCGCGCCGCGTATGAAGCGGCCAGCGGCAGCTCATACGCGCCCGGCACGTCCAGCACCTGCACGTCCTCGTATCCAGCCTGCGCGAACGCGGCTCGCGCGCCGCTGAGCAGGCGTTCGGCCAGCTCCTCATAGAAGCGCCCGACGGCGATCGCGTAGGAAGCGCTCTGGCCGGCATCCGGCCGGCCATGCCCGGCAGCGCTCACATTCACCAGTCGAGCCCTTTCCCGGCGGCGTCCTGTTCGCGCTCGGAGCGCAGCAGCTCGGCATCGAGGTTCAGTCCCTGGTGGTGCAGGCTGTGCCCCATCCGCTGGGCCTTCGTGCGCATGTACTCCTCGTTGTGCGGGTTCGGGGCATGCTCGATCGGAACCTGTGCGCTGACCGACAGCCCGTACCCCTCCAAGCCCTTGATCTTCTTGGGGTTGTTGGTCAGGATGCGGATCGAGGACAGGCCCAGATCCACGAGGATCTGCGCGCCGATGCCGTAGTCGCGCAGGTCGGCCGGCAGCCCGAGCTGGAGGTTGGCGTCGACAGTGTCCAAGCCATCCTCCTGCAGGCGGTAAGCCTTGAGCTTGTTGAGCAGCCCGATCCCGCGACCCTCCTGGGCCAGATACAGCAGCACTCCCTGTCCCTCGGCCTCGATCATCGCCAGGGCCGACTCCAGCTGCTCGCCGCAATCGCAGCGCAGCGAGTGGAACACGTCCCCGGTCAGGCACTCCGAGTGCACGCGCACGAGCACGTCGCTGCGTCCCGAGACATCGCCCTTGACGAGCGCCACGTGGTGCTTTGCGTCCACGAGCGAGCGGTATCCGACGACCTCGAACTCGCCGAACGCGGTCGGCAGCCGTGCCGCGGCGACCCGCTCGACCAGCTTGTCGTGCCGGCGGCGGTAGGCGATCAGATCGGCGATCGTGATCATCTTCAGCCGATGGCGCTCGCAGTAGCCGGCGAGATCGCCCACGCGCGCCATCGTGCCGTCGTCGTTCATCACCTCGCAGATCACCCCAGCCGGGTTCAGTCCGGCGAGGCGGGCGAGATCGACCGCCGCCTCGGTCTGTCCGGTGCGCTCGAGCACGCCTCCGGAACGAGCCTTCAGCGGGAAGATGTGCCCGGGCTGCACGAGATCGCGCGGATGAGCCTCGGGATCGACGGCCACCTGGATCGTGCGTGCGCGATCGTGCGCGGAGATCCCCGTCGTGACGCCCTCGCGCGCCTCGATCGAGACCGTGAACGGCGTTTCGAACGACGATTCGTTCTTGGCCGCCATCAGCTCCAGCCCCAGCTCCTCGCAGCGCTCGGGCGTCAGCGACAGGCAGATCAAGCCACGCCCCTCCTTCGCCATGAAGTTGATCGCCTCCGGCGTGGCGAACTGCGCGGCCATCGTCAGATCGCCCTCGTTCTCGCGGTGCTCGTCGTCGCACACGACGATCATCCGCCCGGCGCGGATCTCCTCCAGCGCCTCCTCGATCGTGGCGAACGGGCTGGCGCTCGCCTCCGGCTTGCGTGTCGTGGCGGCCTTGAACCTAGTCATGCGCGTGATGCCTCCATCAATCGCTCTATGTGCTTGGCGAGGACATCCACCTCCAGGTTGACCCGATCCCCAACCGATGCCTCCCCCAGGTTGGTGCGTTGCAGCGTCTCCGGGATCAGCGAGACCTCGAACCCGTCCTCGCACAGCGCGCTCACGGTCAGGCTGACGCCGTCAACCGCGACGGAGCCCTTCTCGACCAGATAGCGCTCCACACCCGGCTCGCAGTCGATCCTCAGCACGCGCGAGAAGCCCTCCTCGCGGGTCTCGCCGACCGTGCCCGTGCCGTCCACGTGACCCTGCACGACGTGCCCACCCAGACGCCCGTCGGCGCGCAGGGCCAGCTCGAGGTTCACCCGCGCGCCGGGCCGCAGTCCGTCAAGCGCCGAGCGGCGCAGCGTCTCGGCGATCGCCTGCGCCGCGAACTGCCCGTCGTGAACGCCGGTCGCGGTCAGGCACACGCCGTTGACGGCGATCGAGTCACCCGGCGCGAGCTCGCCGGCCAGGCGCGTTGCGATCCGCATCCTCGCGCCCTCGCCGTCGCGCTCGATCGCGGTCACCTCGCCCATCTCGGCGATCAAGCCGGTGAACATGGTTTCGACCCTATCGTTCTCGACGCCCGGCTCACCACTCACCACTCGCGCAGCCGCGCGCTGATCAATAGGTCCTCGCCGATGCGCTCGCATTCGCAGGTCAGCGCGCGCAGCGCCTCGGAGATCTGCTCGACGCCCTTGCCCTCCAGGGGGTCGCGCGCGGCGCTGCCGCCCAGCAAGAGCGGCGCCAGGAACAGACGAATTTCGTCGATCTCGCCGGCGTCCAGGAACGCGCCCGCGAGGTGCGGACCGCCCTCAAGCAGCGCCGAGGTGACACCGATCGCGCCCAACTGCTCCAGCGCCGAGCGCACCCGCGCCGGCTCGTTCTCGCCGGTCGCGACCAGCACCTGCACGCCCGCGGCCTCCAGCGCGTCGGTGTCCGCACGGGCCGCCGCCCGGGAGACGACCACGGTGAGCGGGATCTCCAGCGCCGCCGACACGAGCTGAGAGCCGGGCGAGAGGCGCGCGAGCGAGTCGAAGACGACGCGCCTGGGCTGGTGCTCGTGCTCGAGCTCGTCGACGAGACCGTCCGGGCGGGCCGTCAGGCGCGGGTCGTCGGCCAGCGCCGTGCCGATGCCGACGACCACCGCGTCAACCGACGCGCGCCACCGGTGCGCCAGCTCGCGGCTGGCCTCGCCGCTGATCCACTGCGAGTCGCCGGTCCTCGTGGCGACCTTGCCGTCGAGGGTCATCGCCGACTTGAACAGCACCCACGGGCGCCCGACGCGCGCGTGCTTGCGAAACGCCTGGTTGAGCAGCCGCGCGCTGGTGGCGAGCTCGCCGTCGGCGAGCACGACCTCGACGCCCTCGTCGCGCAGGATTCCCAGCCCGCGCCCCGCGGCCTTCTCGGTTGGATCGTCAGAGCCGACGACCACGCGCCCGATCCCCGCCTGCACGATCGCGTCGGTGCACGGCGGCGTCTTGCCCTCGTGACAGCACGGCTCCAGCGACACGTACAGCGTCGCGTCGCTCAGGTCGGCCAGGCCGCACGCCTCGATCGCGTTGACCTCCGCGTGGGCTCCACCGAACTGTTCGTGCCACCCCTCCCCGAGCGTCTCGCCGTCGCGGGCAACCACCGCGCCGACGACCGGGTTCGGCTTGACCATGCTCCCGCCGTTGCGCGCCAGCTCGATCGCGCGCGCCAAATGCTCCCGGTCGGTGTCCGTGCAGGTCGTCATCTATCCATCCAGGATAAACGGCCGGGGCGAACGCTCCGGGATCAGCGCGCGCAGCGGCCCCCGTGCAGCCGGTAGATCGTCATGTACGGACCCGGGCGTTCGTAGGCGAGCGGGTAGTAGTCGAAGCTCCAGTCGAAGTCGAACGCGACCGGCCCCCGACCGCGCGCGTACGGGGAGGCCCGGTAGACCACCTCGCCCCGCCGTGCCAATTCGCGGTAGTAGGCGATCGCCAGCGGCACTTCCCTCGGGTCGGCGTACGCCCGTCCGGACTCGGTCGAGCCGCTCACCACCCAGCAGTCGCCGTGCGCTTCGTAGTAGCCGATCAGCGCCGGGGCGAGCGTGCGCTCGTAGTCCTCGATGCCGACCTTTGCGGTGACGTCCGGTTCCAGGGCGCCCGTCTGAGAGACCCGCAGCAGCAGCGACGGATACTTCTGCCAGCGCTCACCCCACGCGTCGGGCGCGACCGGCTCGACCACGATCGGAGTGCCTGCGGGGATGTGCGCAAGCATCCAGTTTCGCGTGAGGTTGCGCGTGTCCGCGCGGGCGAGCACCTGACCGGAATGGACGCTGTATACGAGCCCCTGCGCGAGCAGCGCCGCCACGATCAGCGCGACCGCCGCGGGGCTCGCGAGACGCACGCGCGCAAGCCGGCGTGCGATCAAACCCGCCAGCTGCAGCGCGAACAGCGCGGCGAGCAGGCACAGGATCGGGAATATCGGCAAGAGCCAGCGTCCGAAGTAACGGCCCTGGGTGCCCATGAACGCGAGATAGATCAGCGGCGCCGGCACCAGCATCCAGCCGAGCGCTCGCTCGCGCCACCACACGCTCACGGCGCCCCCCAGCGCGGCCAGCGCGGGCGCCCAGCCCAATCCCCAGGTGAGCGTCCACAGGTAGTAGGCCAGCCCTCCGTCCCCGGGCGCCCCGAGCTTGCCCTGGGCTTCGGCGGAGAGCGTCAACTGATGGACCAGTTCGGCGTGAAAGTCGGAGTAGTCGAGGATCGCGTACGGGTTCGCGATTCCGAACGCGATCAGCGCCGCCGCTCCGGTAAGCGCGATCCCGCCCAAGGCCCGGCGCCCGGCGCTCGCCGACACCAGCTGCGCCGAGACCTCCAGGTAGCGCGCCGCTACCGCGGCCAGGTACGGCACGAGCACGATTCCGGCCGTGTACTTGGTCGCGCAGGCGAGCCCCAGCCCGACGCCCGCCAGCAGGTGGTCGCGCGCGCGGTCTTTGCGCAGCACTCCGGCGCTCCCCAGCAGCGACAGCGTGAGCGGCGCGAGCGTCGGCACGTCGTTGAGCGCCAGGTGCGCGTAGAACACCGGCAAGAACGCGACCGCCTCGATCGCCGCCGCGAGCAGCCCGACGCCGCGCCCGAACAGCCGCGCTCCGGTCGTGTACAGCAGCCACAGCGCCATTGTGCCCAGCACCGCGGCGGCCGCGCGCGCGAGCGTGTAGACGTCCGCGGGGTGCGCCGCGATCGCGTGCTGCACGCCCGCCGCTCCCCCGTAGGCGATGGCGAACAGGCAGTGCAGGACGTACGTGTACGCCGGCGGGTTGGCGAAGTAGTGCGGGTTGAGGCCGTGCCCGAACATGTCGACGGCGTGCGGCACGAAGTGATCGGCCTCGTCGGCGTTGTACGCGTAGGGCAGCCCCTGTTCGATCCCCCACACGCGCAGCCCGAGCCCGCCGGCGAGCACGATCGCCAGCCCGCCCCACGCCCACGCGCGCGAGCGCCGTTCAGCAGTTGTCATACACGGCGTAGTAGCGGCTCGTGTAGATGCGGCGATACCCCGCTTGCGGAACCTGCACGAGGGGATCGTCGCCGACGTCGACGATCGCCTCGAAGAACACCGCGCTGCCGAGCGGGTAGACGGCGACGCTGCCCTTGCGCAGCCGGGCTTCGAGCTCGTCGTCTCCCTTCTCGGCGTCGTCGAGCGCCTGGCTGCGCGCCACGATGTTCTGCTGGCCGACGCTGTCGAGGATCCAGCGCGCGTCGGGGATCAGCTTGTTGTCCGGCAGCGACACCAGCTCGCAGCGCCGCAGCGCCGCGCGCACGCGCGGGCTCTTGAGCGCCGCCGCCAGCCCCTCGTGGAAATCATCGTGGTAGGCCAGCGTCGTGCGCAGGCTCGACAGGCTCAGCGTCGTTGCGACCGACACGCCGCCGTAGATGACCAGCGCGACGGCGCCGGCCATCCAGACGCGCCGCAGCGCCGAGCCCCGCGTGAGCATCGTCCAGCCGCCGATCGTGACCGCGCA
Organism: uncultured Solirubrobacterales bacterium; assembly: GCA_963767255.1. Lineage (GTDB taxonomy): Bacteria > Actinomycetota > Thermoleophilia > Solirubrobacterales > Solirubrobacteraceae > Palsa-744. The sequence continues at coordinate 212,839 of CAVYDM010000020.1, forward strand.
GAACAGCAGGAGCACCGTCGATGCGCCCATCAGGTAGCGGTCGATCACCGACGCCCCCACGGCCCCCTCGGCGACGAACACGCCGATCAGCAGGATCAGCGCGGCCAGTGGCGTGAGCACGCGCCGCGGAGCCAGCCAGACAGCGATCGGCACGCCGACGAGCGCGCCGAGGATCACGGGCAGCTTGTCGATCCGCACCCCGAACGTCCACACCGACGCGAGCACGCTCGACAGTCCCTGGGTGCGTTCCAGTTCCTGCGCCAGTTCGGCGGTCGAGTGCAGCGAGTACAGCGGATTGCCGGTCACGATCGCATCCACGCCGACCCACACGACCGGAGCGATCACGGCCAGGCCGAGGTACTGCAATCGTCGGCGGTTGTCGATCGACCTTGCGCCTGCTGCTGCTGCGGCGGCGGCGGCGGCGGCGCGGCGCGGCCAGGCGCACCACAGCCAGTACACGCCGCTCAATACCCACGCGTCCGGGCGCAGCAGCCCGGCGGCGGCGAGCGTCAGAAAGACGAGCGTGCCCCGCCGCGGACGCTGCACCTCGAACACGACCGCCCATACGATCAGGGCGACGTAGGAGATGTCCAGATACCCCTGCGCGGTGAGGTTCTCGACGAAGAAGCGACTCAATACGAGCAGGGCCGCGAGCAGGCCGACGACCGGGCCGAAGCACAGCCGTCCCAGCCGGTAGGAGCCCGCAACGACCGCCACGAACGAGGCGATCGAGCCGAACACGATCAGCCTGGCCCCGGCCTGGCCGAAGATCGAGCACACCATCCCGAACGCGATCGCCAGCGGATGCTCGGTCGGGCCGCGGTAGACCCGGAAGTCGGGCAGGTGCAGGTGCAGCAGATCGCGCCCCCACAACAGCGCGTAGAAGGAGTCGTACGTCGGATAGGTGGGGTAGGCGAAGTAGCCGACCAGCGCTCCCACGCACAGGATCGCGAAGCCGATCTTCGCCCACGTCGAGGCGTCGAGGGCACGCAGCCGCTGCAGCGGGGTCGTATCCTGCCGCGGCTTGCTCAGTGTCGCGCTGGCCATTGGCTGCAGAGCCTATCCTTGCAAGTCGCCGTCCTTTGGGCGCAGCCTCACGGGGTAGGCTTTCACTGCAGTGAAGCTCATCATCCAGATCCCCTGCTACAACGAGGCCGACCAGCTCCCGCAGACGCTCGCCGACCTGCCGCGCGAGATGGAGGGGTTCGACGTCGTGGAGTGGCTCGTGATCGACGACGGCTCGACCGATGCGACGGTCGCGGTCGCGCGCGATCGCGGCGTCGACCATCTCGTGCGCCTGACCAACAACAAGGGCCTGGCCACGGGCTTTCAGGCCGGGATCGACACGGCGCTGAAGCTGGGCGCGGACGTGATCGTCAACACCGACGCCGACAACCAGTACTACGGGCCGGACATCGCCCGGCTGGTGGCGCCGATCGTGCAGGGGCGCGCGGACATGGTCGTCGGCGACCGCGAGGTCTCAGGGATCGAACACTTCTCGCCCCTGAAGAAGGCCCTGCAACGCCTCGGCTCCTGGGTGGTCCGCCAGGCATCCTCGACCTCGGTGCCCGACACGACCTCCGGGTTCAGGGCCTACAACCGCGAGGCGGCGATCCAGATGCTGGTCGTCTCGAGGTTCACATACACCCTGGAGACGATCATCCAGGCCGGCAAGCTGCTGGTCGCGATCGACCACGTCCCGGTCCGGACCAACCCCAAGACGCGCGAGTCGCGCCTGTTCCCGTCGATGGGCGCCTACGTGCGCCGCAACGCGATCTCGATATTTCGCATCTACGCCCAGTACGAGCCGCTGCGCGTGTTCTGGAGCCTCGCCGCGCTGATGGGCGTGGCGGCGCTCGTCGTGTGGATCCGCTTCACCGTCGCCTACGCCGAAGGCAGCGGCAAGGGTCACGTGCAGTCGCTGATCCTCGGCGCGGTCCTGTTCATCGCGGCCGTCGTGCTGTGGGCGCTGGGCGTGATCGGCGACCTGCTGGCCGCCCAGCGCGTGATGACCCAGAAGACGTTCGAGCGGGTGCGGCGGATCGAGCTGCAGCTGGACGTGGCGCCGTCTCACTACGAACCCGGTCAGCCGCAGGAGCAGGAGCAGGGGCAGGAGCAGGAGCAGGATCAGCGGGAGCACGAGGCGGTGCGATCGTGAGCGCTGGCGTGACCGTGTCCGACGAGGGGATCGTCACGGGCAACACCTACGACAAGTACGGCTCGGCCAACCCGCTCGTGCGGCGCATGATGGCCGGATTCGAGGGCGCTCTGGACGAGCTCCTCGCGCGCGCCGACCCGAGCTCGCTGCTGGACGTTGGCTGCGGCGAGGGAGTGCTCGTGCACAAGTGGGCCCAGCGGCTCGGCGAGTCCACGCGCGTCGTCGGGATCGACCTGGAGGAGGAGTCGATCCAGGCCGGCTGGTCGCAGCGAAGCGCGCCGAACCTCGAGTATCGAGTGATGGGAGCCGAGAACCTGCCGTTCGCCGACGGCGAGTTCGACCTCGCCACGGCGATCGAGGTGCTCGAGCACGTGCCCGACCCCGAGCACACGCTGAGCGAGATGGCGCGCTGCGCGCAGCGCCATCTGCTCGTGTCGGTCCCGCGCGAGCCGCTGTGGCGGATGCTGAACATGGCGCGCGGGGCCTACTGGTCCGAGCTCGGCAACACGCCCGGGCACCTGAACCACTGGTCTCGGCGGTCGTTCGTGGCGCTGCTGGGGCGCTACGGCCAGGTGGCCGAGGTGCGCTCGCCGTTTCCCTGGACGATGCTGCTTGTCCGACTCTAGGCCCGGTCCGGCGCGCGCCGGCGGCGGCGATGGGCAGACGCGCTCTTATGGCAGCGGCGCGCGCATCCTCTCTGTCGGGATCGCCGCGACCGGACTGCTGACGTTCGCGTTCTTCTCGATCGCCAGCCATGTGCTCAGCGCGGACGCGGCCGAACGCGTGGACGTGCTGTGGTCGGTGATGTTCGTCGTCATCTCCGTCATCTACCGGCCGGTCGAACAGCTGCTCTCGCGCACGATCGCCGAGCGCCGCGCTCACGGGCACACCGAGCACCCGCTGCGCGTCCCGATCGCGATCCAGGCCGGGTTCGCGCTCGCGTTCCTCGCAGTCGCGCTGGCGCTGCGAACGGAGCTGATCGAAAACGTGTTCGGCGGCTACTCGGCGCTGTACTACGTGCTGCTCGTCGGCACGCTCGCCTACGCCGGCAGCTACTTCGCGCGCGGCTGGCTGGCCGGACACGAGTACTTCGCGCTGTACGGCGGCCTCGTCCTGATGGAGGCCAGCTCGCGCATCTGCTTCGCGCTGGCCGTTGCGCTGGGCATCGCAAGCGGCCAGACCGCGGTGGCGCTCGGCATCGCCGCCGCACCGCTGCTCTCGCTGGTCGTGGTGCCCGCCGCTTTCGCACGGCGCGGGCGCGAGCGCCACGAGGCGACCGGACCGATCACCGTGGACGAGGCCGACGCGGCGCTCGCCGGGCCCGGCACCGAGGGGGTGCAGGAGACAGCCGCGCATGGTGAGCTCTCGCTGCGACGCGGCGGGCGCTTCGCGCTGTGGGTTTCGGGGATCATGCTCTCCGAGCAGACGCTCCTGAACGCCGCCGTGCTGACGGTCTACGCCACCTCGAGCCAGGCGCTCGCCGGGATCGTGTTCAACGTGATGCTGATCGCGCGCGCGCCGCTGCAGCTGTTCCAGGCGATCCAGACCTCGCTGCTGCCCCACCTGACGGGCCTGGAGGCCAAGGAGGGCCACGCGGCATTCGCCCGCGCGATCCGCCTGACCGTGCTCGCGATCGCGGCCTTCGCGACCGCCGTCGCGCTCGGATTGCTGCTCGTCGGCCCATTCGTGATGAGCCACCTGTTCGGGCAGCACTACGCCTACAACCGCTTCGGCCTTGCCCTGATCGGCCTCGGGATGGGCACGCACCTCGCCTCCGGCGCGCTCAACCAGGCCGCGCTGGCGCGCAACCGGGCACGCGCCGCCGCCACCTGCTGGATGATCGCCGCCGTCGCGTTCCTCGCCTGGATGCTCACCCCGGCTGTCGGCGAACAGGTGCTGCGCGCCGAGATCGGCTACGCCGGGGCCACCGCGCTGCTTGCGCTGCTGCTGTGGACGCTCTACCGCCAGGGCTCGACGGTCGGGCCCACGAGCGCTCAGTCCGCGCCGACCGCCCGCGCGATCGCCCGGTAGGCCTCGCCGGGGTCGTCCGAGCCGAAGATCGCCGAGCCCGCGACGAACACGTTCGCGCCGGCCGTTCTGCATGCGGGCGCCGTCTCGGGGTCGATCCCGCCGTCGACCTCGACCGCCACCGCAGCGCCGACGATCGCCCGTACGCGCTCGATCTTCTCCAGCGAATGGGCGATGAACGGCTGCCCGCCCCAGCCGGGGTTGACCGTCATGCACAGCGCCATGTCGATCGCCCCGGCCACCTCGGCCAGCGCGCCGACGGGCGTGGCGGGATTGATCGCCACGCCGACCCCGCACCCGCCCCGTCGAACCAGATCCGCGGCATAGGCGACGTGCGGGGTGGCCTCGGCGTGAAACGTGATCGAGTCGGCGCCCGCCTGCGCGAAGTCGGAGACATGCCGCTCGGGACGCTCGATCATCAGGTGCACGTCCAGCACCGCGCCGGCCGCGTGCGTCTGCTCGCGCAGCGCACCCACGACCAGCGGTCCGACCGTGATCGGCGCCACGAAGTGGCCGTCCATCACATCCACATGAATCACCCGCGCGCCGGCGTCCAGCACCTCCCCGACCTGCTCGCGCAATCGCGCGAAGTCGGCGGACAGGATCGACGGCGCCACGCGCACACCCCTCAACAGCTCACCGGCAGACGCGCTCATATCGCCTGCAACATCGAGTCGCCGCAGTTGTTGCACTTCACGAGCGCCGTGGAGGACATGCGCACGATCGTCGAGTGCTCGCCGCAGTTGGGACACACCGAGGTGAGCTCGAAGCGATGCAGGCAATACACGCAGCGGTAGCGCCCCGGCAGGTTCGTCGGGCGCAGCCACGGCTCGCCGCAGTGCGGGCACAGCGGCCCGAGCTCCGGCGGGGCTTTGGCGGGCGCCTCGGGCTCGCGGGCCACCGCCTCAGCCCTCCCGGCGCAGCCGGGCGATGAAGAAGCCGGCGGTGCGGTCGCGATGGGGCAGCGTCAACACAGTCTTGGAGGCGCGCGGTGACGGGTGCCGGAGGGCGGGCAGCTGGGCGCTGAGGTCATCGAGGGCGAAGTCTTGGTTGGCGTCCAGGAATGCGGCGATCCGGCGCTCGTTCTCGGTCGGGGAGATCGTGCACGTAGAGTAGACCAGCACGCCGCCCGGACGGACAGCCCCGGCGCCCGCCTGCAGGATGCTCGCCTGCGTGCGCTCCAGCTCTGGCAGGCGCGAGCGCTCCATTCGCCAGCGCAGGTCCGGGCGCGCCTGCAGGGTCCCCAGGCCCGAGCACGGCGGGTCCACCAGCACGCGATCGAACACCGCGCCCTCCGGCCGGGGCTGGGCGGCGTCGGCCAGCTCGACACGCACGTTGTGAGCATGCAGCCGCTGTGCGGCGCGCGCCAGCGCTCCCGCCCGGCGCCGGTCGCGCTCGACGGCCAGGACCCGTCCCGTCCCGCCCATCAGCGCCGCGAGATGGGTGCTCTTGCCGCCCGGAGCGGCGCACAGGTCGAGCACCGTCTCCCCCGGCTCGGGCGCAAGGACGCGAGCGACGAGCATCGCCGCGCGCGATTGCGCCACGAACGCTCCCTCCCGCCACGCCGCCGAGGCGTGCGCGTCGAACGGGCCCTCGAGCACGAGCGCCTCGGGGATCTCCGGGTCGGGATGCGTTCGCACCGCCAGCTCACCGGCGAGCGTGGGCGCGCCGGTCACGAGCGTGTTCGCGCGCAGCGCCACCTCCCCGGGCTCGTTGTCGCAGGCCATCAGCGCGCGGGCCCGGTCCGCGCCGAGCTCATCCCACCACAGCCGGGCGATCCACTCGGGGTGGGAGTGCTTGACCGCAGCCTGCTCGGGCGTGTCCTCACGCAGGCCGTCGAGCAGGGCCGCCCCCTCGCGCGTGGCGCGACGCAGCACGGCGTTGACGAGGCCATGCCCTCCCCGGGCGCCCGACTTGGCCAGCTGCACCGCGTCGTCGAGCACCGCGTGGTCGGGGGCGCCACGCAGGTACAGCAGCTCGTACAGGCCGAGTCGCAGCGCCGCCAGCACCGGCGCATCCAACCGCCGCGGCGGACGTTCGGCGAACGCCTCGATCAGGCGATCGAGCGTGCCCCGGCGCTGCACCGCGCCGTAGGCGATCCGCATCGCCAGCGCGCGGTCGCGCGCGTCCAGGCCACGCGCCTGCGCCTGCAGCGCCCGATCGGCGTAGGCGCCGTCCTCGAACACCCGGCGCAGGACCGCGTACGCGCAGATCCGGGCCTCAGAAGGCATGTCCGCGCAGGTACGCGCAGGCGTCCATCGGCCTCCCACCCGCCGGTTGCACGCACGTCAGCTCCAGCGCTCCGCCGGCGGTCCCGTACAGAAGTCGCTCGCCGTCGCGCGCGAGCACGCCCGCACCCGGCGGATCCTCCGGCCCGTCCACCGCCACACGCGCGGCATGCACCCCCAACAGAGTGCCGTCCGCGAGCGCCAGGCGCGCGCCGATGTGCGGGTGCAGCGCCCTGACGGTCCGCTCGAGCTCCGCGGCGGGCCGGCCCGGGTCCAGCAGACGGTCCTCGGGGCCGATCTTCTCCGCGTATGTGGCGCCCGACTCGTCCTGCTCGACGAACGGGAGCGGCTCGCCGCGCGCGGCAAGGTCGAGCACGCGCACGATCAGCTCACCGCCGAGCGCCTGCAACCGCTCGGCGAGCGAGCCGTAAGTGTCGTCCGGCTCGATCGCGACCGACTCGGCCAGGCACACCGGCCCGCTGTCGAGACCCGCGGTCAGGCGCATGATGCAGACGCCCGTCTCATCGTCGCCGGCCATGATCGCGCGCTCGACGGGCGCGGCGCCCCGCCAGCGCGGCAGCAGCGAGGGGTGCACGTTCAGCAGCTCGTGCGCGGACAGCAGCGGCTCGCGGATCAGCGCGCCGAACGCGCACACGATCACCGCGTCTGGCCGCACACGAGCGATCAGCTCACGCGCCGGCGGCTCGTTCACGTCCGCCGGCTGCTCCACCGCGATCTGAAGACGGCGAGCGGCCTCCGCCACGGGCGGGGCCCCGAGCCTGCGCCCGCGCCCGCGCCGACGGTCGGGGCGCGTCAGCACCAGCGCCGGCCGGTGCTCGCCGGCGGCCAGACGCTGCAGGATCGCCGCCGCGAATGCGGATGTGCCGAGGAAGACAGTGCGCATGAGCCGGTCCGCTCGCGTCGCGGGCGAGCTTACGCGGGACTTGCGTCGGGATCGGCGACCCGTGCCGAGCCGACTTCGGAGGTCTCGCCGTCGCGGGCTTCGCGCAGGGACCGCATCGCCTCGCGCCGCGCCTCGCGCGAGATCCGGTCGAGGATCAGGACGCCGTCGAGATGGTCTATCTCGTGCTGGATCACGCGTGCGTGCAACCCCTCCGCCTCGACCACGAGCTGCGCCCCGGCGGCGTCGCGGGCTCGTGCGCGGACCCGCGCGTGGCGCTCCACCTCGACGTGCACGCCGGGAATGCTGAGACAGCCCTCTTCGGCGGTTTCGAGCTCCTCGCTTGACCACTCGATCACCGGGTTCACCAGCGCGGCGATCTCATCCTCGGCGTCGACCCGGTAGACCAGCACCCTGTGCAGCACGCCCACCTGCGTGGCCGCCAGGCCGATCCCGAGCGCGTCCACCATCAGCTCGCCCATGCGCTCGATCTCGATCTCCAGCGACTCGTCGAAGCGATCGACCTCGACCGCGCTCGCCCGCAGCACCGGATCGCCGAGCTTGCGCACGTGCGCCAGCGCCGCGTCGCGCCGTGCGCGCGTCTCCTCGTCCAGCTCCTCTGGAACGGGCGCGTCCTGCTCGGGCTCGACCTCGACGTCGGCCTCCTGCGAGGGCCTCCTCGCAAGCTCCGGCGACGCTCCGTTCTCGGTTGTGCTGTCCCGCTCGGCCATCCTGCCCTCAGTTTATGAGCAGCGACGGGCTTTCGCGGATGGGCGGTCAGCCTTAGCCGGGTCAGCCTTTGCCGTGCTTGGGCTTCGGCGCGTGCAGCGTCACGGTCGTCTGCCCAGTGTGCGCGCCCCCCGTCGGGTTGTGAGCGACGATCGTGGCTCGCGCGCTCAGCGTATGGTCGCGGGCGAGCAGCTTCCTGGCCGTGGCCGACAGATGCAGCGTCACCACCTTGGTCTGGCCGCCCGCGACCGTGAACGACCCGGCGGCGAGCGTCAGCACCGCGGGCTTGCTCTTGCCCTTGCCGCCGGACGAGCCCGCGCTCACGGCGTGGAGGGTGCGCAGCGTGATCGTCCCGGTGCAGCTCGTCTCCCCGGCCGGGCACTCGATCTTGACGACGAACGCTCCCGACGAGCTCACGCTCAGGGACGTGCTCGCCAGCGTGGCGTCGGGGGAGCCTTCCTTGGCGCCCAGCACGGCCGTTTTCGCCACTGCTTCTTCCTGGTGGCTCGTGGCAGCCGCTTCGGGCGCCTTTTCTTCGTGTTGCCCGGTTTCATCCTTCACCTGTTTCTTGACTTCCTGCACCGTCCCGGTGACCGTCTCGCCGTCGTTGCTTTCCCCATAGGCGATCCTCATCGTCTGTGGCGCCTGCGGGCAGCCTTCGGCGAAGTGGATCGGTATTTCCGCGCCGCTCTCAGGCGCGTTGCCGAACGTGCTTGACAGGCCCTTGGGCGCTTCCGTTTCGACGAACGTGTATGTATGACCAGCTTCGAGCGCCGGGCAGGTCTTGCCTTCACCCGCCACGTCGACTTCGAGTGTCGCTTCCCCCAGCGCGATCGCGCCCGTGGAGAACAGTTCCGAAGATTCGCCGCTGTCGACCTGGAATCTGACCTTGCTGGCGGGGTCGAGCGTCACGCTCGACGCTTCAAGACCGACATGTTCGTTGCCACTGACTCTTTTTATGTCGAGTTCCGCGTCGTATGTGCTCAGCGCGCCGACTTCGCCGTAACCGGAGAACGAGATGTGTCTCAATTCCACGGGCACTTCGATTTCACCTCCCAACAGTTCGACGGAGCCATTTTCAAACCCCGCCCCTCCTTCAATGGCGCCTTTGATCGTGACAGGCACTTCCATTTCGGCTTCTTCGCCGAGCACCAGCGCGGATCCCTTGCTCTGATCGATCGTCAGCTTCGTGCCAGAGCCTTCCGCTTCCACGGCACCTTCCAACAGAAGCCCGTCTTTCTCGCCCCCGCCACCGCTGCCGACGACGCTCCAGGTCTGCGACGCGGTCAGTTCGAGCGGCATTGCGATCTCGTCTCGGGCCCCAGTCGTGCCTCCTTCGGGCGAGGCGGTCAGCCCGCCGCCGCCGAGCGTTAGTTCTTCGCCTTTGATGATGTAGTTGTCGCCATCGTCGATGTGCAGCGATTCGGCCGACAGCCCGCTCAGATCGTTTCCGCTGGAGTAGCACGCCTTGGGAGCCGTGCAGCCGCTGAGCTCGGGAAACGTGAACGTGCCTTCTTCTTCTTCGGTGGGCGCGCTTGCGCTCCAGTTCGCACCGACAGACCACTTTCCCGAGGTTGTGGAGCCTCCGTCCCAGGTGAAGGATTTGGATTTCGACTTCGCCACCGCCGCAGGCGCCAGCACGAGGCAGAGGCCGATCGCCGCGAGCAGGCAGAGCGCATGAAGCGGACGCACTGCCGCTCTCACCCCTTGCCCCGCTTGGGCTTTGGCGCGTGCAGGGTGACCGTAAGCTGCGTGGTGTGCTTGACGCCCGGGTGGCCATGCGTGACCACGCGCATGACGATCGTCTCTCTCGCGCGCAGAGTATGGTCGTGCGCGAGCAGCTTGATGGCGGTCGCCGACAGGTGCAACACCACCGCCTTGGTCTTACCGCCGGCGATGTTGAACGACCCTTTGGCGAGCGTCAGCACGGCGGGCTTGTGCTTGGATTTGCCGCCCGACGCCCCCGTGCTCACCGCGTGGAGCGTCCGCAGCGTGACCATTCCGGTGCAGCGGGCGCTCTTGCGGGCGGCGCACCTCACCTTGACGGTGAACGCCCCCGATGAGCTCACGGCCAGGGACTTGTTCGCGAAGCGCGGGTCCTCGCCTTCCAGCGCCGGAGCAGGTTCCGGGCCCGGTGTGGTCACGGGCGGAGCTTCCACCACCGTCCCGGTCACTGTCTCAGGCTCACTTCCCGTCTGGTAGCCGATCCGCATCGCCCGTGCCTGGACGCAGCCTGCGGGGAAGTAGATCGGCACCACCGTTTCCGCGCCTGCGGGCGCGTTGACGAATGCTCCCGACAGGATCCCGCTCGTTCGACGAACGTGTATTTCGAGCCAACCTCGAGGGCCGAGCAGGATCCCCCGTTGGCCGCCGGCGACACGTCGAGTGCGAGCGTCGCCCCTTCCAATGCGATCGGGCCTTCTTCGGAGAGCAGCTGCGCAGATTCGTCGCCGTCGATCTGGAAGTCGAGCCTGCTTTCATGGTCGAGGGTCACGCTGGACGCTTCGAGACCGGGATGTCCGGCGTCATGTCTGATGTTGAGCACGGCATCGGCTGTGCTCAGCGCACCAACTTCGCCGAAGCCCGTGAAGGAGATATGGCTCAACGCCACATGACCTTTATCCGACGAGTCCAATTCACCGCCCAGGAATTCGACAGAGCCGTTTTCGAACCCTGTCTTTGCTTGGGTGTCCGCGCCTTCGATCGTGACCGGGCCTAAGTTCACTTCCGCTTGCACTGCCGATGACGAGGGCGGCTTCCGTGCTCTGTGCGATGGTGAGCGCCGTGCCGGCGGCCGCCACTTCGTCTTCCAGGAAGAGCCCGTCTTTCGCGATCCTTCTCCTTCACCGCTTCCGACGATGGTCCATCTCTGCGGCTTCGCTCGGTTCGAGCGGCGCCTCGATTTCGTCGAGGGCGCCGCTCACGCCGCCTTCGGGAGAGGCGGTCAGCCCCCCGCTGCCGAGCGTCAGTTCGTCGCCCTTGATGACGTAGTTCTCGCCATCGTCGATCCGCAGCGCTTCGGCTGACAGTTCGCTCACATCGTTTTCGCTGGAGTAGCACGCCTTGGGAGCCGTGCAGCCGCCGAGCTCGGGAAACGTGAGCGTGCGTGCTGCTTCTTCCGTGGGCGCACTGGCGCTCACTCCAGTTCGCACCGAGCGGACCATTTCCGGAGGTCGCGGCGGCTCCAGCCCAGGTGAAGGGGACGTGGCAACCGCCGCAGGCGCCAGCACGAGGCAGAAGCAGATCGCCGCGAGCAGGCAGAGCCCGCGAATCGGGAGCCCGCGAATCGCTCCAATCCCCGCTCCGATGCCCCGCCCAGTGTCAGATCTTCCGGTATCCGCCTCCATGCACCCTCCCTTGGTTCCCTCTGCGATGCAAGGTACCAAACGGCGGAGCACGGGACGGCAGGTAGGCGAACCGCGCAATCCAGCTTGCGTGCGCTGCCGCCGGGCTCTGACCTAAGGTCGGGGCACTGATGAGCGCCATCGCCCAGGTCGAGCCGCTGACCACCGCCCGCGCGCTGCGCGGCCCGTTCGACTACCGCCTGCCCGAGGAGCTGCGCGGCGGCATCGTGGACGTCGGCTCGATGCTCGTCGTCCCGTTCGCCCGCCGTCAGGTGCTGGGGGTCGTCGTCGGCTTGGCCGAGCGCAGCGAGATCTCCGAGGAGAAGCTGCTTGCGCCATTGCGGGCGCTCGAGCTCGGCGTTCCCGTCGAGCTGGTCGCGCTGGCGCAGTGGATCGCGGCCGAGTACTGCTCGACGATCGCGCGCGCGCTGACGCTCGTGCTGCCCCCGGGCGCGGCGCGGCGCCTGAGCGGGCGCAAGCGACGCAGCACGATCGTGCGCTCGACGCACCTGCCCGTGGGCAGACGCCCAGCCGAAGGCTCGCAGACCGCTCCCCCGAGCCTCACCTCCGAGCAGGCGCAGGCGCTTCAGTCCCTGAACGCCGCCCTCGACGCTCGCAAGTTCGAGCGCCGCCTGCTGGCAGGTGTGACGGGGTCGGGCAAGACCGAGATCTACCTGCGGGCCGCCGCGCACGCGCTGGAGCAGGGCCGCGGCGCGATCGTGCTCGTGCCCGAGATCGCGCTGACGCCGCAGATCGTGGGGCGCTTCAAGGAGCGTTTCGGCGAGACCGTCGCGGTGCTGCACTCGCGCCTGCGCCCAGGCGAGCGCTACGAGGAATGGCGGCGGCTGCGCACAGGGCAGGCCCGCGTATGCGTAGGTCCGCGCTCAGCCGTGTTCGCGCCGATCGAGCGGCTCGGGCTGATCGTCGTGGACGAGGAGCACGAGGCCTCCTACAAGCACGAGGGCGACCCCCGCTATGACGCCCGTGACGTCGCCGCGCAGCGCGCGCGCTCCAGCGGCGCGCTGCTGCTGCTCGGCAGCGCGACCCCGCGCCCGGAGAGCGTGCAACTCCTTGCGCCCCCGCCGGGGCAGGAATCCGCGCGGTCGCGGTCACAGACACCGTCACGACTGCTGCGCCTGCACAACCGCGTCGACGGACGTCCGCTGCCGCGGGTGAGCGTGCTCGACATGCGTGGCGAGAGCGCCGGCCTGCACCCGGAAACTGCGCGGGCGCTCGCGCAGGTGCGCGCCGAGCGGGGCAAGGCGATCGTGCTGCTCAATCGCCGCGGCTGGTCGAACTTCCTCTCCTGCCGCTCCTGCGGACGGGTGTGGAGCTGCCCGCAGTGCGACGTCGCGCTCGTGCTCCATCGCCACGGCGGCTATATCGCCTGCCACCACTGCGGCCATCGCGAGTCGGCGCCCGAGCGCTGCGAGCAGTGCGGCTCGATCTCCGTCGCACGCCACGGCGCGGGGACCGAGCGCGTCCAGCACGATCTCGCCGCCGCGCTGGACGGAGACGACGGCCGCTTTCCGGTGCTGCGCCTGGACGCCGATACCGTCTCGGGCCCGCCCGCCCAAGGAGTCGCCACGCTGCTGCGCCGTTTCGAGGCGGCCGAGTCCGGCGTGCTGATCGGCACGCAGATGGTCGCCAAGGGCCACGACTTTCCCGACGTGACGCTCGGGGTCGTGCTCGACGCCGACGCGACGCTGCGATTCCCCGACTTCCGCGCCGAGGAGCGCACGTTCGCGCTGATCGCCCAGCTCGCCGGGCGTGTCGGGCGCGGCTCCACCGGTCGTGTGCTGGTGCAGAGCATCGCTCCGGAGGCCCGCGCGATCGCCCACGCGGCCCAACACGACAGCGACGGCTTTCTCGCGGGCGAGCTGGAGCGCCGCCGCGCGCTGCGCTACCCGCCGTTCTCGCACCTGATCAGGATCGTATGCGCCGCCCCGGAGGCTGCTCCCGCACGGGTGGCGGCGAGCGCGCTGGCCGGTGAGCTGAACGGGTCAGTGCTCGGCCCACCCGACGCCGGTCGATCTACCGGCGGATCTCTGCTTGGCGCCGCGCCGGGCGAGAACGGGCTCAGCGCGAGCGTCCTCGGCCCCGCTGCGCTGTTCAGGCTGCGTGGCCAGGAGCGCCAGGTGCTCGTCGTCAAGGCGCCAGAGCGCCGTCCCGCGGTGCGCGCCGTCGGCGAGGCCGTACAGCGAGTGGCCGCCGATCGTGCACACAGGGGCGTGAGCTTCAGTGTGGACGTCGATCCGCAGTAGCGGGCCAGCCAGAGAGAGCGCCGGTCAGAGCCCGGCGGCGGCGCGCAGGGCGGCGGCCTTGTCGGTCTTCTCCCAGGTGAAGTCGTGATCGTCGCGGCCGAAGTGCCCGTAGGCGGCGGTCTTCTGGTAGATCGGGCGGTGCAGTTTGAGCTCCTCGCGGAATGAGCCGGGCCGCAGGTCGAAGACCTCGTCGACCGCCCTGGCGATCTGCCCGCGGGTGACGCCGTCGCGCTCGGTGCCGAAGGTCTCGACCATCACCGACACCGGATGCGCGACCCCGATCGCGTAGGCGACCTGCACCTCCGCGCGCTCGGCCAGGCCGGCGGCGACAATGTTCTTGGCCACCCAGCGCGCGGCGTAGGCCGCCGAGCGATCGACCTTGGAGGGGTCCTTGCCCGAGAACGCGCCGCCGCCGTGACGGGCCATGCCGCCGTAGGTGTCGACGATGATCTTGCGCCCGGTCAGCCCGCAGTCGCCCACTGGCCCGCCGATCACGAAGCGTCCGGTCGGGTTGACGAGGAAGTTCCTGCGCAACTTGCGCGCGTCGTAGAGCTCGCTCGGCAGAACCGGCTCGACGACGTGCTCCCAGAGGTCGTCGGGGATCAGCGCCTCCGCGCCCTCGCCGTGCTGGGTGGAGATCAGCAGCTTTTCGATCTCGACCGGCTTGCCGTCCTGGTAGCGCACGCTGACCTGGGTCTTGCCGTCGGGGCGCAGGTAGTCAAGCGTGCCGGCCTTGCGGACCGCGGCCAGGCGCTCGGCGAGACGGTGCGCGAGCGAGATCGGCAGCGGCATCAGCGCGCCGGTCTCGTTCGTGGCGTAGCCGAACATCATTCCCTGGTCACCGGCGCCGGCGACGTCCAGCTCGTCCTCGTCGTTGGCGTCCGTGCGCGCCTCGTATGCCTCATCGACGCCCTGGGCGATGTCCGGAGACTGCTTGTCGATCGCGTTGAGCACGGCGCAGGAGTCCGCCGAGAAGCCGAGGTCGGCGTCGGTGTAGCCGATTCGGCGAATCGTCTCGCGCGCGATCTCCTGGATGTCGACGTAGGTGTCGGTGGAGATCTCCCCGGAGACGACGACCAGGCCGGTGTTGACGAGCGTCTCGCAGGCCACGCGGCCGTAAGGTTCGTCGGCCAGGACGGCGTCGAGCACGCCGTCTGAGATCTGGTCGGCGATCTTGTCCGGGTGCCCCTCCGTGACCGACTCGGAGGTGAACAGGTACTCGTTGTCTGCGTGCTGGCTCATGGGTTCGGGTGGGCTCCGCGCTGGTTGCTTGAGAAAAGTCGGCAGAGTCTATCCACGCGCGGGCGCTCGCCCACCGCTGCGGGAGCGTGCATCGCCGCGACCGCGCTGTCCGCGCTCCACGAAGTCGATGATCAGCGGCACGCCGTCCATGCCGTAGCGCGCACGCATGCGGTTCTCCACGAAGTACGCGTAGTCGCGCGTCACGCGCGCGCGGGAGTTGACCTGGATCGCGAAGCGCGGGGGGCGCTCGCCGATCTGGGCCATGTAGATGAGCTTCAGACGGTGCTGGCCGGCGCCGCGGCGCGTGCCCACCGGCGGCTGGCGCGCCTGCACCGTCTCGGCCAGGAAGCGGTTGAGCTCGGGCGTGGGAATGCGCCCGGCCGTGCGGTCGCCCAGCGCGATCGCCTCGCTCAAGAGGCGTGTCACGTGCCGGCCGGTCAGGGCGCTGGCGGTCAGCACGCGCGGGCGCAGCCGCAGCTTTTCCGCGACCTTCGCGCGCTCGTGCTCGAGCCCGTCCTCGTCGCCCTCGTATAGGTCCCACTTGTTCAGCACCAGCGCGGTCGCGCAACCCGACTTCATCGCCAGCTCCGCGATGCGCTGGTCCTGCGAGGTGACGCCGTCGCGCGCGTCGCAAACGACCAGCGCGACGTCCGCGCGCTCGGCTGCGCGGCGGGAGCGAAGCGTTGTGTAGTACTCGACCGAGTCGGCGACCTTCGACTGCCGGCGGATGCCGGCCGTGTCGATCAGCGTGAGCCGGCGCCCATCCACGATCAATGGCGTGTCGATCGCATCGCGCGTGGTCCCCGCGACATCGGAGACGATCACACGCTCCTCGCCGAGAAAGCGGTTCACGAGCGAGGACTTGCCTACGTTCGGCCGTCCGATCACCGCCAGGCGGACGGTGTCCTCATCGGGCTCGTCGTCTGCTGCCGGCAGGAGCTCCACGATCCGGTCGAGCAGGTCGCCCGAGCCGAGACCCTGCGCTGCGGATACCGCAAGCGGCTCGCCCAGCCCGAGGCGATGGAACTCGGCCGCCTGGGGAATGTCGCCGACGCCGTCGCACTTGTTGGCCGCGACGATCGCCGGGACGGGCGAGCGGCGCAACAGATCGGCCATCTCCTCATCGCCGGGTCTGACCCCCGCGCGTGCGTCGACGACGAGCACCGCCACCTGCGCGTCCGCGAGCCCCGCTCGAGCCTGGTCGCGGATCGATCCCGCGAGCGGGTCCTCGTCCTCGAAGTCCACGCCGCCTGTGTCGATCAGCGTGAAGCGGCGTCCGTTCCACTCGCAGTCGAGCTCCTTGCGGTCGCGCGTCACGCCCGGACGCTCGTGCACAACCGCCTCGCGCGTGCCCGTAAGACGGTTGATCAGTGAGGACTTGCCCACGTTGGGATAGCCGACGACGGCGACCTTCAGCATTGGGCCAGTATGACCGGCCGGGCGCACGCTCCCAGGATCAGGAGCCAGCGGCCCACCCTGGATCCGCGGCGGCCGCAGCGCGAACAAGCGCTGCGATCCGCTCCACGACCTCGTCTACCGTCAGACCGGTCGTGTCCAGCTTCACGGCTCCGGGTGCGGGAATCAGCGGGCTGTGCTCGCGAGTCGCGTCTCGCTCGTCGCGCAGGGTCTGCTCGGCGAGCACCGTGTCCGGGTCCGCACCCAGCTCGGCCGCTCGTCTGCGCGCGCGCTCGTGAGCATCGGCGGTCAGAAAGACCTTCAGCTCCGCCTCGGGCGCCACCACGGTGCCGATGTCCCGCCCCTCTGCCACCCAATCTCCGCGGGCAATCAGCTCGCGCTGGGCGGCCACGAGCGCCTCACGCACACCCGGATCCCCAGCCACGCGCGAGGCGGCCTCGGAGGCCTCGGGCGCGCGAATGGCATCGGTCACATCGCGCCCATCGAGCAGCACCCGACCCGCCGCTCCCGGCGAGGCCGTGCCGAGCTCGATCGTGGCTCGGCGCGCCAGTGACGCCGGCTCATCGTGTGGCTGCCCGAGCGCAAGCAACGCCACGCAGCGATACATCGCGCCGCTGTCCAGGTAGGTGTACCCAAGCCGGTCGGCGAGCGCACGGGCGACCGTGGACTTGCCCGCGCCGGCGGGACCGTCGATCGCTACGAGCACAGCTTCGTGAGGTCCTCGACGAACGCCGGGTAGGACACCGCCGCGGCCTCGACCCCGACGACCTCGACCCCCTCGCGAGAAGCGAGGCCGGCGACCGCGCCCATCATCGCCATGCGGTGATCGCCGCGCGCGTCGATGCTTCCTCCCCGCAGCTCGCCCGAGCCCTGCACGGCGAAACCGTCGGCGGTCGCCTCGATGTCCGCGCCGAGACCGCGCAGACCCTCGACCACCCCGGCGATGCGATCGGACTCCTTCAGACGCAGCTCCCCGGCGCCGTGCACCACCGTCTTGCCCTCGGCGAAGCAGCCGAGCAACGCAACCAGGGGCAGCTCGTCGATCGCCAGGGGGACCTCCTCGGGCTCGACCACGGCTGCCTCCAGCGCGCCGTGAGCGACGTCGAGGTCGCTCACCGGCTCCAGCGCTGACAGCTCGCCCGCCTCGTCCTCGAGGTCGCCGAGCACGATCCCGCGCATGCGCCGCACGATGCGCAGGAAGCCGGTGCGCGTCCAATTGACGCCGACATCCCTCAACAGCAGGCGCGAGCCGGGCACGAGCACGCCGGCGGCGATCAGGAACGCGGCCGAGCTGGGATCGCCGGGCACTCGGATACGGTCGAGGATCAGCTCGTCGGCGTTGACGACGGTCACGCGGCGGCCGTTGCGGTGGATATCGACGCCGGCGCGCAGCAGCATCCGCTCGGTGTGGTCGCGGCTGCGCTCGGGCTCGCCGACGGTGGTGGCGCCGTCCGCCGCGAGCGCCGCCAGCAGGACGCAGGACTTGACCTGGGCGCTCGAGATGGGCAGCTCGTAGGAGATCGCACGCAGGTGCGCGCCGCGCACGGTCAGCGGCGGGAAGCGCCCGTTACTCGCCTCCAGCTCGGCTCCCATCTGGCGCAGCGGCACGGCGATGCGGTCGACCGGACGCCGCCGGATCGAGGCGTCGCCGTCGAGCGTGAACGAGCGACCCTCCTGCGCGGCCAGCCAACCGGGGAGCAGGCGCATCAGCGTGCCCGCGTTGCCGACGTCGATCGGGTCATGCGGCTCGTGCGCCTCGCGCAGGCCGGTGCCGCGGATCACGACCTCACGGCCACTCTCGCCGCCGTCGCCCCCGCGCACCTCCACGAGCGCACCGAGCGCGCGTACTGCGTTGAGCGTGCTGGTCGTGTCGGCCGCGTGCAGGTAGTTTTCGATCCGCACTGGCTCTGAGGCCATCGCCCCGAGCAGCGCGGCGCGATGGGAGATCGACTTGTCCGCCGGCGCGCGCAGCTCGCCGGTGAGCCCGCTGGCAGGCTCGAAGCGCATGTTCATGGGGGCAGTATGACCGGGCGCGGCGGCGCGGCGCGGGTCGGCTCGATGCAGGTTGTCCCGTTTGCCAGCGCCGGGTCGGGTTAAGGGTTGTGAGGGCGTTTCAAGCCGGTATACGGGTGGTAGGTGGTAGGTGGTATGATTCGGCAGGCGATGAGGAAGACCAGCATCTACATCGACGCAGCGGTCGATCGAGCGCTAACTCGCAGAGCCAGGCGCGAGGGTACGACCAAGGCCGCCCTCATACGCGAGGCGCTCGCAAACGCGGCCACTCCGTCAAAACGGATCAAGCCGTGGGGAAGCGGGGTGTTCGCGGGTCCGGGCGACCTGTCTCAGAACGTCGACGACTATCTGGCGAAAACCGGGTTCGGAGAAGACTGATCGTTCTCGACACGTCGGTCGTACTGGCCTTTATGGACCGGGACGACGCCAATCACGAGCTCGTCAACGCGTGGATGCGGACACAGGAGGACGAGCTGGTCACGACCCCACTCATGATCGCCGAGCTCGACCATCTCGTGGCACGAAAGGGCGGAAGCGCCGCCACGAGCATCCTCCACAAAAACCTCGAGCGCGGCGCCTACCTGGTCGAATGGTGGCCAGATGCGTTCGACGAAACGATCGCCGTGGCTAAACGGCACGAGTCGATGGAGCTTGGCCTGAGCGACGCTTCGCTCGTCGTACTGGCGGCACAGCTGCAGACCACCACGATCGCGACCCTGGACGAACGTCATTTCCGTGCGCTGAAGCCGCTGTCCGGCGGCGATGCGTTCACGCTGCTGCCGGCCGATGCCGATCAGCCCTGATCGCCCTGCCCGAGCAGCGCTTCGCGCTGCGCCCGTGCCCGCTCGTTCCAGTCCGACAGCTCCTGCACATCGCTCGCGTCCAGCGTGGCGCGGACCTGCGCGAGTCGCCCCGTCAGCTCGTCGATCGCCGCGATGAGCGCATCCCGGTTAGACATGTAGATGTCTGTCCAGATCGCGCTGTTGGAGCCCGCCACGCGCGTGGCGTCGCGGAAGCTCGGCCCGGTCGCAAGCCTGCACGCATCGGTGGGCACATCCCCGGAGAGCAACGCGGCGGCCTGGGCGACGAGCAGGTTGGCCAGCACGTGCGGGAGATGGGAGACGGAGGCCATCAGGCGGTCGTGCATGTTCACATCGATCGCAACCGGCTCGGCGCCGAAGCTCACGATCAGGCGGTGCAACCGCTCGCGTAGGGCATCCGGGGTGTTGGCGGCCGGCGCCAGATACCAGGTGGCCCCGTCGAACAGATCCTCACGTGCATGCTCGACACCGGCCGACTCCGACCCCGCGAGGGGATGACCGGCGACGAAGCGCGGGTCCGAGATTGCTTCGGTGACCGAGCGCTTGGTGGAGCCGACATCGGTGACGATCGTGTCCGCTCCAGCAAGATCCAGGGCATCGCAAACCGTGCCAACGAGCGCACCGACAGGAGCCGCGACGAACACGATGTCCGCCCCCGCAACCGCGCTCCCCAGATCGGGGGCGCTCTCATCCAGCGCTCCCAGCTCCAGCGCACGCGCACAGGCAGCGGGGTCGGGGTCCCAGCCGCTGACCTGCGCTCCCGCGCGGGCACGGGCGACCAAGCCGATCGAGCCCCCGATCAGGCCGACCCCGAGAACGGCGAGCCTCAACGGCGGCACCCCATCACACCGCGCTGAGCGCCTTTCCAGCCAGGGCCGCCGCGCGTTCCACCGCCTGGGTGTACTCGGCGAAGGAGTCCGCGCGCAGCGCCTGGGGGCCGTCGCAGACGGCCTCCTCGGGGCTGGGATGGATCTCGACGATGATCCCGTCCGCGCCGATCGCGGCCGCGGCCAGCGATAGCGGCGCCACCAGCTCGCGCCGGCCCGCGGCGTGGCTGGGGTCGACGATCACCGGCAGGTGCGAGAGCTCCTTGAGGATCGGCACGGCCATCAGGTCGAGCGTCGCGCGGCGGTGGTCGGTGTCGAACGTGCGGATGCCGCGCTCGCACAGCATCACCGACGGGTTGCCTTCCTTGAGGATGTACTCGGCCGCCATCACCAGCTCATCCAGCGGCGCGGCCAGCCCGCGCTTGAGCAGCGCCGGTCGGCCCGAGCGGCCGATCTCCGCCAGCAGCGGGTAGTTCTGCATGTTGCGCGCGCCGATCTGGATCACGTCCGCGACCTCGAGAACCGCGTCGAGATCGCGGATATCCATCAGCTCGGTGACGATCGGCAGGCCCGTCTCGGCCTTCGCCTCGGCGAGCAGCCGCAGCCCCTCCTGGCCGAGACCCTGGAACGCGTACGGGGAGGTGCGCGGCTTGTATGCGCCTCCGCGCAGCAGCGACGCGCCGGCGTCGCGGACGACGCGCGCGCTCTCCATGACCTGCTCGCGCGACTCGACCGTGCAGGGACCCGCGATCAGCGCGAAGTGATCGCCACCGACGAGGCGCCCCTCGATGTCGAGCACGGTGCGCTCGCCGTGAGTGAACTGCAGCGAGGCCAGCTTGTACGGCTTGAGGATCGGCACGACGCGGTCCACCCCGGGCTGGCCCTCCAGGCCGAGGCTCTGCACGTTGGCGTCCTGCTCGACGTCGCCGATCGCCCCGATCACGGTCACGCGCGCGCCCGTGCTGCGATGGGCGCGCGCCCCGGCTCGCTCGATCTTCTCAACGACCGCCTCGACCTCCTCGGGGGTCGCGGTCTCTTGCATCACGATCATCATCGACTCATCCTTTCACTGACGCCTGGATTATGGACTGAGGGCGTGAGTGGCGTTGTGCACGCCGTGTCAGGCGCTCGATCCGGACCTCGGACCCAGGGCGGCCGCCGGCGCCCGCTCACGCGCGGGCAGGGGCCGAAGCGCCTAGATAAATCGCCAGGCGTAGGACGACCATGCGACACGCGCGAGTGGACTGCGAGCGGATGCGGTTGCGAATTCGGACATGATCGTCTGGAAAGGTTGTAGCACCTTCACAACACCTCGGCAAGCGCCTGCAGGAATCGTGCGTTCTCCTCGGGCGTGCCGTAGGTGACGCGCAGCGCGGGCGTCTCCGAGCCCAGGGCGCTCCCGCCGCGCACGAGCACGCCGCGGTCCTCGAGACCGCGCATGAGGGCAGACTCGTCGTGCTCGCCCAAGTCGATCCAGCAGAAGTTCGCCTGCGAGTCGGCCGCCCGCAGACCCAGCGCGCGCAGACCCTCGGCGACGGATGTGCGCTCGGCCACGGTGGCGGTCACACGCTCGATGACGGCGTCCTGATGGGCGAGCGCCTCGACGGCGGCCGCCTGGGCCAGAGCGTTGCAGAAGAAGGGCTGGCGCACCTGGTCGACCGCCCGGGGCACCTCCTCGGAGCCGCACAGCGCGAACCCGACGCGCAGCCCGCACAGGCCGTACACCTTCGAGAATGTCCGCAGCAGCACGAGGTTTGGGTGATGGTCCAGCCACTCGATCGACGCGTCCGGGTCGCCCAGCAGGTTGAACTCGCAGTAGGCCTCGTCGAGGATCACGCACACGTGCGGCGGCACCTCGGCGAGAAACGCGGCGATCTCCTTTGCGGGCACGGCCGTCGAGGTCGGGTTGTTCGGGTTGCAGACGATCAGAAGGCGCGTGGCCACGGTGATCTCGCGCAGCATCGCCTCCAGGTCGTGGCGCTGGGCGGAGTCGAGTCCGACCATGATCGCGCGTGCGCCCGAGGCGGCGGACAGGTGCGGGTAGACCGAGAACGACGGCCACGCGTGCACGATCTCCGCGCCGGGCTCCAGCAGCGCCTCGCCGGCCGCGAGCAGGATGTCGCACGAGCCGTTGCCGATCGCGATCCGCGACGCGGGCACTTCGTAGCGGTCGGACAGCCGCTCGCGCAGGATCGAGTTGGACGGGTCGGGATAGCGGTTCAGCGTGGACAGCGCGCGGTCGATCGCCTCGCGCACCGCCGGCAGGGGCGAATACGGCGACTCGTTGCTCGCCAGGCGCACGAGCGGCGCCTGCTCGCCGTAGCCGCCCGCGGCCGGATAGACGGGGATGCGACGGATGCGCTCGGTGAACTCGAGGGCCATGGTGCGCCTATTGTGCCGACTGCAGGTCGGCGCGCAGCTCGGCGGCGTCGCCGAGGTAGACGTGCCTGGACTCGTGGCCCTCCTGCGCGTAATAGTGGATCAGCACCCTGATCACGCGCGGCATCGCCCGCGGCACGGGAATCTCCCGCGCGCACAGCAGCGGCACGCGCTCGAACCCGAGCGCGCGCGCGGCCACGGCGGGGAACTCGGCGTTGAGGTCGTTCGTCGCGGTGAATATGCAGCTGACGACGTGCTCCGGCGTGAGCGCGTTGCGCTCCATGATCGCCTGCATCAGCTCGGTCGTCGTGTCCAGGATCTCCTGGGCGTCGTTGCGCGGCACGCTGATGGCGCCGCGCAGGGCGAACAGTCGCATGGCGCGATTGTGTCAGAGCGCGCGCAGACGCTCGACCTCAGCCTCGCTCAGCCGCCGATACGCGCCCGGGGCGAGACCCTCCAGGCGCAGCGGGCCGAACGCGACGCGCTCCAGCGCGAGCACTGGATGGCCGACCGCCTCGCACATGCGCCGCACCTGCCGGTTGCGGCCCTCGTGGATCGTCAGCTCGACCAGATCCGGCGCGAGCAGGCGCACCCGCGCAACAGCGGTGGGACCGTCATCCAGCACCACACCACGGCGCAGCGCCCGCACGGCGTCCTCCCCCACACGTCCCCCGCCCACGCGCGCGCGGTAGGTCTTGGGCACCTCATAGCGCGGGTGGGTCAGCCGGTTGGCCAGCTCGCCGTCGTTGGTGAGCAGGATCAATCCGCTGCTGTCGGCGTCCAGGCGACCGACGGGATACAGCCGCGGGTGGGTGGGATCCGCATCATCCACGAGCTCGACCACGGTCGGTCGCCCATGTGTGTCCTGTGCGGTCGAGACCACCCCCAGCGGCTTGTTGACCACGTAGACAACTCTCGGCTCGGCCCCCGCCAGCGCGCGCCCGTCGACCTCGACATGAGTCGCCTCTCCCACGTCCCGGGCGGGGTCGGTGACCACCTCCCCGTCCACGACGACGCGTCCTTCGGAGATCAACGCCTCCGCGGCGCGCCGCGAGGCGACGCCGGCGTGGGCGAGGTGCTTGGCCAGGCGCATCGCCGCAGGTTAAGGGCCCGCCCCGCGAGAAGGCCCGCCCTCGAGGGTCCCGCTACGCCACACATCTGGACGTACCGGCGGCCGGCCTCACTCCGGCGAGGGTCCGCCCCCCGCGCGGGCCTCGCCGGCGCGCAGCAGTCGCTCGCGCAGCTCCGCCTGCTCCTCGGGGCTCGGGTCCCAGCGCGCCACGTCGGGCAGCTCCTGTAGTGAGCGCAATCCGAACAGCTTCAGGAACAGCACGCTCGTGCGATACATGACCGCGCCGAACTGCGAGCGTCCAGCCTCCTCGATCAGTCCGCGCTCCAGCAGCGTGGTCGCGGCCGAGTCGGCGCTGACGCCGCGAATGCGCGTGATCTCCGGGCGCGAGACGGGCTGCAGGTAGGCGACGATCGCGAGCGTCTCGGCCTGCGCCGGGGTGAGCGTGGCGGTGCGCGCGCGGCTGAACAGGCGCCGGGCGGCGTCCTCGGTCGCGGGGTCGGTGGCCAATGTGTAGCCGCCGGCGAGCTCGCGCAGCACGATCCCGCGCGCACCGGGCGCATACCGCTCCGCCAGCGTGGCCAGCGCGGCCTCGGCGTCGGCCTCGCCGGCCTGGGCGGCTTCGGCCAGCTCGGTGACGCTGAGCGGGTCGGGCGAGAGGAACAGCAGCGCCTCGATCGTGCTCGTCAGCTGCATGTCCTCGATCATCCCGCCACCGCCGCTGCACCCCGCTCGGCCACGGCCTCGATCGTGACCTCGCCGAAGCTCTCCGGCTGGCGCCAGTCGGCCTCGCCGCGCTTGTACAGCTCCAGCAGCGCGAACAGCGTGACCGCGACCGTCATGCGATCGGCGCCCTGCACGGCCTCCTCGAAGCTGAACGCCCCCCGCGCCAGCAGCCCGCGCAGGTGCGCGAGGCGCTCGGCGACGGTGACGCGCTGGCGGGCGATGTGGCGCAGGCTGATCGTCGGGGGCATCGCCAGCAGCCGTCCGATCGCCTCGCCGAGGACGGCCGGGTCCTGGGAGCCCTCCTCGGGTGAGAGCTCGGTGCGGCGCAGATGCGCCGGCGGCGGGGATTCGCGAAAGCGCGCCCCGTGCTCGCGCGCGAGCAGCTCCTGCAGGTGAGCGGCGGCGGAGCGGTAGCGGCGCGCGTCGAGCATCCGTTCCAGCAGCTCCTCGGCCGCCTGCTCCGGCTCGATGTCGAGCAGCTGGCCGTCCTCGTCCTCGCTTGCGAGCATCAGCTTGGACTTGAGCTCGAGCAGCGCCGCAATCAGGACGATGAACTCGGTCGCCGTCTCCAGGTCCAGCTCGCCGCGGGACTCCAGATGGTCGAGGTAGGCGAGCACGACATCCGCCAGCGCCAGCTCGAGCAGGTCGACCTCTTCGCGCAGGATCAGCGTCAGCAGCAGGTCGAACGGCCCGCTGAACACGTCCAGGTCGAGGTCGAGCGTGGCGATGCTCATTGCGCTCACCGTATCGATCGCGTCCGACGTGGCGCGCCGACGCCCATCCGCTCGCGCACGTCCGCGAGGGTCTCGGCCGCGATCCCCCTCGCGCGGGCGGCGCCGGCGGCGAGGATGGCCTCCAGCGCGGGCTCCTCGGCGCGCAGATCGGTGTAGCGCTCGCGCACGGGCGCCAGCTGCTCGACCACGGCCTCCGCCACGGCGGCCTTCAGGTCGCCGTACCCGCGCGCGCTCGCCATCTCCGATTCGACCGCCTCGGGGGTGCTGGCGCGCGCGACCGCGAGGATCTCGATCAGGTTCGAGACCCCCGGCTTCTCCTGCGCCCTGCGGATGTCCGTCCCGGAGTCGGTGACCGCGCTCTTGATCTTCCGTTCGATCGCGCGCGGCTCGTCCAGCACGTGCACCGTCCCCAGCTCGCTCGATCCCGTGGTGGACATCTTGCGGGTCGGATCCTGCAGATCCATGATCCGCGCGCCCACCTCCGGGATCCGGTGCTCGGGCACGACCAGCACCTCCTCGCCGTCGCCGAAGCGCGCGTTGAAGCGTCGCGCGACGTCGCGCATCAGCTCCAGGTGCTCGCGCTGGTCCTCGCCGACCGGGACCTCGTGCGCGCGATAGGCGAGAACGTCGGCGGCCTGCAGCACCGGATACACGAGCAGCCCGGCCGAGACCAGCTCGCGCTGGGCGAGGGACTTGTCGCGAAACTGGTGCATCCGCTGCAGCCGCCCGAGCTCGGTCACGCTGCACAAGAGCCAGCACAGCTCGGTGTGCTCCTGCACGTCGCCCTGCCTGAACAGGATGCAGCGCTCCGGATCCAGGCCCGCGGCGAGCAGCAGCGCGGTCAGGTCATAGACGCTCTCGCGCAGCCTGGCCGGCTCGTACGGGACGGTCGTGGCGTGCAGGTCCACGATGCAGTACAGCGCCTCGCCGCGATCCTGCCCGGCGACGTACTGGGAGATCGCGCCGATGTAGTTGCCCAGGTGCTTCGAGCCCGTGGGCTGGATGCCGGAGAAGATGCGCATCTACGCGAAAGCCTGGCGAATGACGGGATGCTTGGCCGCCGCGACCTCGTCCAACCGCCTGACCGGGGTCGTGTATGGGGCGCCGCGCGCCACCTCCGGTCCCTCCGTCGCCGCCTCGCGCAGGATCGCGGCGATCGCCTCGGCGAAGGCGTCGAGCGTCTCGCGCGTCTCGGTCTCCGTCGGCTCGACCATCAGCGCCTCCTCGACGAGCAGCGGGAAGTAGACGGTCGGGGGGTGGAAGCCGAAGTCGAGCAGCCGCTTGGCGAGGTCGAGCGTCTTCAGGCCAAGCTCGCGCTTCATCGGCCCGCCGGAGAGCACGAACTCGTGCATGCACAGCTCGCCGTAGGCGAGCGGCAGATAATCATCGGTGGCGCCTCGCCCATCGTCCCCGGGTGGGTGGGCATCCCGATCACGCAGGCGCGCGAGCAGGTAGTTGGCATTCAGCACGGCCGTCTCCGACGCGTCCTTCAGCCCGTCGGCGCCGAGCGAGCAGATGTAGGCGTAGGCGCGTACGAAGCAGCCGTAGTTGCCGTGAAACCCGCGCAGCCGCCCGATCGAGCGCGAGCCGGGGCCCTCGCCCTCCGCGCCGCCGTGGTCGAGGTCGAACACGGGCTCCGCCGCCGTGGCCCCATTCGCACCCTCCATCGCCTCGCGCCTGCGGACGATCGGCATCGGCAGGAACGGGGCGATGCGCTCGGACACCGCGATCGGCCCCGACCCGGGGCCGCCGCCGCCGTGGGGCTGGGTGAAGGACTTGTGCAGGTTGAAGTGGACGATGTCGAACCCCATGTCCCCCGGGCGCGAGATGCCCATGACGGCGTTCAGGTTGGCGCCGTCGTAGTACAGCGTCGCGCCGACCCCATGCACGATCTGGGCGATCGTCTCGATGTTCGGATCGAACACGCCGAGCGTGTTCGGGTTGGTCAGCATCAGGCACGCGACCTCGGTGTCGGCATGGGCGCGCAGGTCGTCGAGGTCGATGCCGCCGTGGGCGTCCGTCGCGAGCTTGACGACGTCCAGGCCGGCCATCGTCACGGTCGCGGGGTTCGTCCCGTGCGCGGTGTCGGGCGTCAGGACCTTGTGGCGAGCAGACTCGCCCCGGTGCTCGTGGTAGGCGCGCGTCAGCAAGAGGCCCGCAAGCTCGCCATGGGACCCGGCCGAGGGCTGCAGGGAGACGTGCGGCAGGCCCGAGATCTCACCGAGCGCCGTCTGCAGCCGCCACATCAGCTCCAGCGCCCCCTGCGCGCGCGCGGGATCCTGCAGCGGATGCAGCCGGGAGTGCCCCGGCAGCGCGGCTGCGCGCTCGTGCAGGCGCGGGTTGTGCTTCATCGTGCACGACCCGAGCGGGTAGAAGCCCGAGTCCAGGTCGAAGTTGCGCTTGGAGATGGACACGTAGTGGCGCACGATCTCCGGCTCCGAGCACTCCGGAAGGCGCGGAGGCTCGGCCCGGCGATAGCGCGCGGGCAGCAGCGTCTCGGCGTCCACCTCGGGCACGTCCAGCTCCGGGCACACGAACGCGCGCCGTCCTGGGGCGCCCTTCTCGAAGATCGTCCTGGCACGATCGCGCTGCTGGGGAGTCTCGGCGATCATGCGGGCACCGCCTCGCGCTCGGCTGCCACTGCCGCTCCCAGGACGTCCGCGAGCCGGTCGATGTCGGCGCGCGTGCGCCGCTCGGTGATCGCGACCAGCAGCCCGCCGCGATCGGACTCGCGGCCGCTCAGCGCCTGGATGTCCACGCCCGGGTTCACGCCCGCGCGCGCGCAACGGGCCTTGACCGCCGCGACATCCGCGTCCAGGCGAACGGCGAACTCGCGGATCGCCGGCTGCGAGTGCATCGCCTGGACCCCGTCCAGCGCGGTGAGCGTCTCGCGCGCGTAGTGCGTGCGCGCGAGCAGCAGCTCGCCCAGCTCGACGATCCCGCGCCGCCCGAGCCACGCCAGGTAGACGACGCCCGCGAGCGCGTTCAGCGCCTGGGAGGTGCAGATGTTCGAGGTGGCCCGCTCGCGGCGGATGTGCTGCTCGCGCGTCTGCAGCGTCAGCACGAACCCCCGCCGCCCGTCCACGTCCGTCGTCTCGCCGGCGATCCGGCCGGGCATCCGGCGCAGGTACTCCTCGCGGGCCGCGAACAGCCCGAAGGAGGGCCCGCCGAAGTCGAGGCGATTGCCGAGCGGCTGGCCCTCGCCGACGGCCACGTCGACCCCGCACTCGCCGGGGGAGGCCAGGATGCCGAGCGTGATCGGGTCGACCTGGGCCACGAGGACCGGCGCCGCGTCCTCGCCGCCGCCGCCGGCCCGCGCGGCGGCGCTCAGCGCCGCGGCGTCCTCGACCGCGCCGTAGAAGTTGGGCTGGGCGAACATCGCCGCGCTCGTGTCGGCGTCGATCGCCTCGCGCCAGGCATCGACGTCGGTGACGCCGTCCACCAGAGGAACCTCAACCACCTCCATGCCGTAGCCGCGGGCGAGCGTGCGCAGCGTCTGGATCGAGTGCGGGTGCATGCCGGCGCTCACGACGAGCCGGGTGCGGCCGTTGTGCAGCTTGGCCAGGTACGCCGCGGCCGCCACAGCGCTCGGGCCCTCGTACACCGAGGCGTTGGACACCGGCAGACCGGTCAGCTCGCAGATCGCAGTCTGGTACTCGAAGGAGACCTGCAACCCGCCCTGGCTGATCTCCGGCTGGTAGGGGGTGTACGGGGTCAGGAACTCCGAGCGCTCCATCAGCATGTCGATCAGCGCCGGCACGTAGTGGTCGTACATGCCCGCGCCCAGGAACGAGAGCTCGTCCTCTGCGCTGACGTTGCGAGCGGCCAGCTCGCGCAGGTGCGCGTACACCTCCTGCTCGCCCATCCCCTCCGGCAGCGCAAGCGCCCGCCCCAGCCGTACGCCCGCGGGGATCTGGCGGTCGAACAGCTCCTGCACGGAGCCGACGCCGATCGTCGCGAGCATCTGCTGCAGATCCTGCTCGGTGGTGGCGGTGTAGCGGCTCAAGTTCCTGCAGCCAGCCTAGCCGCCCAGCGTGGCGGAATAGGCCTCGGCGTCCATCAGCGAGTCGCGCTCGGTGAGATCGCCGATCCGGATCCGCACGAGCCAGCCCTCGCCGTAGGGGTCTTCGTTGATCGCCTGCGGATCGTCGGAGAGCGAGTCGTTGACGGCGATGATCTCACCCGACAGCGGCGCGACCACGTCGGAGACGGCCTTGACCGACTCCACCTCGGCGTAGGGCGAGCCCTGCACCAGCATCGCGCCGACGGCGGGCGCCTCGAAGAAGACGACCTCGCCGAGCGCGTCCTGCGCGTACCAGGTGATCCCGAGCGTCGCCTCGGGGTGGGCGGGATCCGATCTCTCCGGGTCGATACGCGCCCAGTCGTGCTCGGGGTGGTAGAGCAGCTCGTCGGGGTTGTGCGCCTCAGACATTCAAGCGCCCTTTCGGTATAGAGGCTTCTCGCGGACCACGGCCGAGCGCATCTTGCCACGGACGTCGATCTGCAGACGAGTCCCCAGCGCGGCGTGCTCGGCGGGCACGTAGGCGAGGCCGATCCCGACGCCGAGAGAGGGCGAGTGCGTGCCGCTGGTGACCACGCCGCCGCCAGCGATCGGGTTGCCCTGGCGCGCGATCCCGGGACCGTCGATCGCGAACGCGACCAGCTTTTCCGCAGGCCCGGCCGCGCGCACCGCGCGCACGGCATCGGACCCGATGAAGCCCGTGTCCTCGACACAGCACCAGCCCAGCCCCGCTTCGATCGGGCCGCGCTCGGTGGAGAGCTCATTGCCGTAGAGGTGGTAGCACGCCTCCAGGCGCAGCGTGTCGCGCGCGGCCAAGCCGGCCGGGACGGCGCCGCGGCGCGTGAGCTCATCCCACAGCGCGGGGGCGTCGGCCGGTGAGAGCAGCAGCTCGACGCCGTCCTCGCCGGTGTAGCCGGTGGCGCACACCAGCATCTCGCAGCCCGCCAGCCGCAGCGTGGCCGCGCTCATCCGCGGGGGCAGCGGCGCATCTGAGATCGCCTGCACCAGTTCGCGCGCGCGCGGGCCCTGCACGGCGAGCATCGCGTAGTCCTCGATGCGATCCTCCACCTCAGCGTCGAGCTCGCGCGCGTGCGCGCAGAACCACTCCAGGTCGGAGGCATGGTTGGCGGCGTTGCTCACCGTCAGCCAGCGGTCGGCCTCCAGGCGATACGTGAACAGATCGTCGAGCACTCCTCCGTCTTCGCGGCAGATCACGCCGTACTGCGCGCCACCGACCGGGACCTTCGACAGGTCATTGCTGATCAGCCGCTGCAGCAGCTGAAGGGACTGCGGGCCGGAGGTCTCGATCTCGCCCATGTGCGAGACGTCGAACATCCCCACACCCTCGCGCACCGCCATGTGCTCGGCCCGAACGCCCGCGTATTGGACGGGCATCTGGAAGCCGGCGAACTCGACGAGCTTCGCGCCGGCCGCGACGTGGCGGTCGTAGAGGGCGGTGCGGCGGGGGGGAGTCGGCACAGAGCGCAGGGTATCGAGCGGCCGAAGTCTGTCTGTCTCAGCTCCGGTCGGCATATGCCTGAAAAAACTGATGTTGTCCCGGCAGGCGCATGCGCCTGCCGGAGGCATGCCGCATGCGGCATGCCTGCAGGGGCCGCATGCGGCCCCTGCATCGAGACCGCACATGTGCGGTCTCGCCGTTGACGCATGCGTCAACGGTTGACGAGCCGTATACGGCTCGTCTGGCGGTGTGTGCATGCACGCACCGCTGGGCGGCGCGACGCGCCGCCCAGAACTACATCAGCGCAAGAACGGGGGCACGTCGATGTCCTCGTCGGAGATCTCGAGCGACGAGCGCTGGCGGTCGTCGATCCGCGGGCTGCGATCTCTCCGCGAGCGGCCCTCCGCGCGTGCGGCCCTGCCGGGACGGTGGTCGAAGCCGGTGCCGATCACTGTGACACGGACCTCGTCGGTCATCGACTCGTCGATGACCGCGCCGAAGATGATGTTCGCGTTCGGGTCGGCGGCGTTCTGGATGATCTCCGCGGCGTCGTTGACCTCGAACAGGCCGAGGTCCTTGCCGCCGGTGATGTTCAGCAGGATGCCGGTCGCGCCGTCGACGGACTCTTCCAAGAGCGGTGAGGAGATCGCCGCCTTCGCCGCCTCGCCGCAGCGGTTCTCGCCGCCGGCCAAGCCGATCCCCATAAGGGCGGAGCCGGCGTCGTGCATGATCGTGCGCACGTCGGCGAAGTCGAGGTTGATCAGCCCGGGGATCGTGATCAGGTCGGTGATCCCCTGAATGCCCTGGCGCAGCACGTCGTCGGCCTCTTTGAACGCATCCAGCATCGAGGTGCGCCGCTCGACGACCATGAGCAGCTTCTCGTTGGGAATCACGATCAGCGTGTCGACGACCTCACGCAACCGCTCGATGCCCTCGGCCGCCTGGCGTGAGCGCTGGGAGCCCTCGAAGTCGAACGGCCGCGTGACCACGCCGACGGTGAGCGCGCCGATCTCGTTCTTGGCGATGTCGGCTATCACCGGCGCCGCGCCGGTGCCCGTGCCGCCGCCCTCGCCGGCGGTGACGAACACCATGTCGGCGCCCTTCAGCGCCTCCTTGATGTCATCGCGCGACTCCGACGCGGCCGAGAGGCCGACCTCCGGGTTGGCGCCCGCGCCGAGACCCTTGGTCGACTCGTGGCCGATGTTCAGCTTCAGGTCCGCGTCGCACATCGCAAGCGCCTGCGCATCGGTGTTGGCGGCGATGAACTCCACGCCGCGCAGGCCCGCGTCGACCATGCGGCTGACCGCGTTGGTGCCGCCGCCGCCGACGCCCACGACCTTGATCACCGCGAGATAGCTGCCGCCCTGAGTCATGCCCTCGCCACTGCTTGCACTAGTGCTCTCCATGATTTATGCGTTCCCGTCCGCAGCCTGCAGTAAGAGTTAAGGGTTCGATCGACACCGTCGGGCGACCCGCTGAATTGTGCACGTTATGCAGGGAACTTCGCCCTGTCAACGACGGCTGGGAATCTCGCAACAATCGTTGCAGATCAAGGAACTCTCGACCGGCCCCCGAGACATGCGCCTTCCATGCCATCGACCTGAGGTTGAGGTCGAGGGTTACGGGGCGCTGGCCACGAGAGGTCCTGGACAGGCGATCAACCGCCCCCCGCCGCGCCCGTCGCTGCCGGCGCGGCGTTCGCGGAGGAGCTCGATTCGGTCGTGGGAGAGCTCGTCGCTTCCCCTGGGGTCGAGCCTGCCGAGCCTGCTTCCGAAGCCGTCGAGCTCGACGGCGCGGGTTCGCTGCCGGCGCCGGCGCTCGTGCTCGTGCTGGTGCCGGCGCTCGAACCGCCCGCGACGGCCGCTTCCAGGCCGGCGGCCAGTTCGGCGGAGGTGGCCGGTGCCGGGACGCCGGACGGTTCGGCTTCGGTGGAGCTCGTGCCGGGACGGGCGGCACCGGGCGCAAAGCCCGCGGCCGGGCGTTCCGGCAGGCGCACGTCGATGTAGGCGGCGCCGGCCGAGCTCGGGTCGGCGAGCACGCGCGCGAGCGACAGCCACTTGGCGTGCGGGCGCGTTGCGTCGCCGAAGTAGACGAGCAGACCGCCGCGCAGCACGGCCGTCAGACCGTGCGTCCCCGAGTAGAGGCGCGTGACGGCCCGCGCGAGCGCCGCCGGCGCGGCGCCCATCACGGTCAGCGCCCGCAGCAGATATCCGCTGCGGACGCTCCGTCCCACCGCCGGCAGCGTTTCGGCCCCATCGGCCCTGCCCGCATCGAGGAGCGGCAGCGAGCTCGATTGCAAGCCCGGCCCGAGCACGACCCCGTCGGCCGCCACGGCGGTGCGGGCGCCTGCGAGCGCGAGCACCGCCACGGGGGGCTGCTCGGTCACTTCGATCCTAAGCCCGTGGGGAAAGCTCGCGCGCGCCCGTACCGAGCGCACGATCGGAAACTGCGCCACCGAGGCGCGCAGCGCGGCGGGATCGACATCGAGCGTGCTCATACCGTGGGCTGCCCTTCTCAGAGCCGCTTCGATCGCGCCCGTGTCCGCTCCCGGCGCGGCCGTGAGCCCGGCCACCTGGACGTGCTCGACAGCGGCCAGCGAAGTGTGGCGCGCCAGCCACCATCCGCCGGCGAGCAGCCCCATCGCGACGAGCACAGCGATCAGCGCGATTCGCAGCGGCCGGCGCTCCCATGCGAACGCGATGCTCTTGCGCGCGATGCTCGCGGCGCTCCTCAGCGGACGAGGCAGGCCGAACGCCCGGTTCGCCGGTTTACGCAGGAGGCGACGTTGTCCGATCGGAGATCCCATCGATCTCCGGCCGGCGGGCGCGGCGACGGAGCGTGCCATTCACGAGGTCTTCGACCTCCTCGCCCGAACCCCTACCACGGGAAGCGCACGTCGCCCAGTGTCTGCACCTCGGGCTCCAGCGCGATCCCGCACCGCTCCAGCACGCGGCGGCGGCCCTCGGCCATCACGGCGATCACATCGGCGGTCCTCGCGGCGCCGGTGTTCTCGATGAAGTTGGCGTGCTTAGGCGCGAACCGGGCTCCGCCGACGGTCAGGCCGTTGCAGCCCGCCTCCGACAGCAGCTGCCCGGCGGTGCGACCCTCGGCGCGCGGGTCGTCGGGGTTGACGAACGTCGAGCCGAACGTCTTGATCCCCTGGGGCTGGGCCTCGTGGCGGCGGGCGCGCATGTCGGCGAGCGTCGCCTTGACCGCATCCACGGCGGCGGGCTCCAGCTGCAGCGAGACCCGCGCGACGATCTCTCCGGCGGTGAGGTTGGAGCTGCGATAGCCGAACCCGAGCTGGGCCGGCGCGCGGCGCTCGGACCCCTCCGCCGTGACGACCTCCACCCACTCCAGCGCGCGCGCGAGCTCGCCACCGTAGGCATTGGCGTTCATCCGCACCGCGCCGCCGACGGTGCCGGGGATGTTCACGCCGAACTCGATCCCCGCCAAGCCCGCCTGCGCCGCCCGGGCCGCCACCGCGGGCAGTCGCGCGCCCCCGCCACAGACGATCCGATCGGGTCCCTCGCGCTGGATCAGCGCGAGCTTGCGGTCGAGCTTGATCACCAGGCCGCGCACCCCCTCGTCTGCGATCAACAGGTTCGAGCCCGAGCCGACGACCGCCACCGGCACCTCCGCGGCCCTGGCCCAGGCGAGCAGCTCCCGCAGCTGGGCGCCCGAGCCGGCGCGGGCAAAGTACTCGGCCTCGCCGCCGGTGCGGATCGTCGCCATGCGATCCAGCGGGTGGTCGCGCTGCACGATCGACGGCACGGTCGTGGGCCTGTCCCTCGACTCAGGCATCGCCGGTCTCCACCAATCGCCGCGCGAGCGCATCGACGTCGCCGGCGCCCATGACTACACACAGATCGCCCGCGCCCAGCAGCTCGCGCAACACCGGCTCGGCGTCGGCGAACGCCGGCAGCCAGTACACCGGCCTGCCCTGCCCCGCATCGGCTGCGGCCTCGGCGACGAGCAGGCCCGTCACGCCCGGGTGATCCTCCGCGCGCTCGCGCGCCGGGTACACGTCCAGCACGACCGCGACGTCCGCCTGCGCCAGCGCCGCGCCGAACTCTCTGGCGAACAGCTGAGTGCGCGAGAACAGGTGCGGCTGGAACACCGCCACCAGACGCTTGTGCTCCAGGGTGCGCGCGGCCTGGAGCGTCGCCGCGACCTCGGTCGGGTGGTGGGCGTAGTCGTCATACACCCGCGCCCCGCGCGCGGTTGCGCCCACCAGCTGAAAGCGCCGGCCCGCGCCACGGAATCCGGCGAGCCCCGCGACCGCGCGCTCCTCGTCGGTCCCGGTGAGCCGGGCGGCCTCGAGCGCCGCGGCGGCGTTCAGCGCGTTGTGCGCTCCCGGCACGCTCAGCACGACCTCGTGGCCACGCCAGGCGAAGCGCGAGCCGCCGCCGGCGAGCACCGGCTCGGGGGCGTCGTAGGGAACGATCTCGATTCCCGCGGCCTCCCCCGCGGCCCGCACCAGCTCGTCCTGCGCGAGAGCCACACCCGGGACCAGCTCCAGCAACTCGGGCCTGTCCCACACCACGATCGCCGTGCGCGCCCGGGCCAGGAACGCGCGAAACGCCTCGCGCAGCTGTGCGAGCGAGCCGAACGTCGCGTGGTGGTCGAGCTCGACGTTCGTGAGCACCGCGATCTCCACGTCGAGCATCAGCATCGAGCGATCGGACTCGTCCGCCTCGACCACCAGCCACTCGCCCTCCCCAGCCCAGTGCGCGTTGGCCTGGCCCTCCCCCACGGACCCGCCGACGAGCCAGTCGGGGCGCAGGCCGGCGGCGCGCAGCGCGCACACGAGCATCGAAGAGGTCGTCGTCTTGCCGTGCGTGCCCGCCACCGCGATCGTGCGCCGCAGCGCGGTCAGCTCACCCAGCAGCTCCGCGCGCGGGCGCTCGGGCAGGCCACGTGCGCGGGCCGCCGCGCGCTCGGGGTTCTCGGGCCCGACGGCGCTGGAGTAGACGACCTCCACGTCCTCGCCCTCCGGCACGTTCGCCGCGTCGTGCTCGCCGACTCGTGCCCGCAGCACGCCGTCCGCCTGGAGGCGCTCGCTGTACGGGGAGGCAACCCGATCGGAGCCGCTGACCTGCGCTCCGAGGGCATGCGCCGCGCGCGCATATCCGCTCATGCCCGCCCCGCCGACGCCGACGAAGTGCAGCCGCCGCCCGCTCCAGGGGCGCTCGGCGTCGACGGTGCGCGCGCCGCCGGACGCGGTCATACCGGCTCCACCCGGCCGTTCACGCCCGCTCCGCCGTCGCCGGCGGCTGCCAGCAGCTCGCCGGCGACCTCGCGTGCGGCCTCGGGACGCGCGAGACCCCGCGAGGCCCGCGCCATCGCGGCCAAGCGCGGGCGATCGGCCAGCAGCGCCGCGACCTCGCGCGCCAGGCGCGCGCCGCTGCACTCGGAGTCGGGGATGACGATCGCCGCGCCCGCCTCGGCCATCCAGCGCGCGTTGGCGCTCTGATGGTCGCCGGAGGCATGCGGGTAGGGCACGAGGATCGCGGGCAGGCCGTACGCCGCGAGCTCGAACACCGACCCCCCCGAGCGCGCGACGGCGAGGTCGGCCGCCGCCAGCGCCTGGGCGAACTCCGCCAGGTCGAGGTACTCGCGCAGGTCATACCCCTCCGGCAGCTCTCCTAGGGCCAGCTCTGGGTAGTCACGGCGGCCGGCGATATGGAGCACGCACAGGACCCCGTCGCGCATGCTCGCGGCGAGATCCTCCCCCGGGGCGCTTCTGCCCGGCCCGGCGTCGGCGCCCGTGGGCGCGAGTCTTGCGCCCACGCCTCCGTCCACAGACGATCCTCCCCCGAACGCGCCGGCGGCGGCGAGGTTGATCGAACGCGCGCCGAGCGAGCCTCCGAACACGAGCACGCACGTCTCCCCCGTGGCGATCCCGAACCGAGCCCGTGCGGCGCTGCGATCCGCGTCCGGCGCCGGAATCGGCCGGCCCGTCACGCGGTAGCGCCCGCCCCCGGAGCGCTGCTCCTCGCGGCCTGAGATCGGAAATGCCAGGCACACCCGCCGCGCGCCGCGCGCGAGCAGGCGGTTGGCGAGCCCCAGATGACTGTCGGCCTCGGTGAGCACGAGCGGGATGCGCAGGCTCAGCGCGGCGAGGCCGACGGGTCCGGCCACGTAGCCGCCGCCGCCGAGCACGGCGCCCGGACGCAGCTCCTTCAGGATGGCCCGCGCCCGCGGGAGCGCCAGCGCGGCGCGCACCAGCGCGCGGACGGCGCGCAGCGGATTGGTGCGGCTCATGCCCTCCACCGAGATCGTGCGCAGCTCATAGCCCGCGGCGGGCACCAGCTGAGCCTCGGCGCGAGCACCGCCGATGAACGCGACCTCCGCGCCCTCGGCCCGCAGCGCATCCGCGACCGCCAGCGCCGGCGCCACGTGCCCGGCGGTTCCCCCCGCCGCGATCGCGATCCTCGTCCGAGTCACGGCCCCATCCTGCCGGTTTTCGCCCGCGCGCACATCGGCCGCCCACCGCGACCTGCCGGCCGGCTACGCCGTGGCCCTGCGGCTGCGCTCGGGCCGGCCCTTCGCCGGCTCGCGCGAGGAGGCCTTCGTGCGAGCCCGACCTCGTGAGGGCACCGCGCGCACGTGCGCGGTGCCGCCCGCGGCCACGTTCAGCAGCAGGCCCATCGCGGCGAGCATCACTATCAGGCTGCTCGAGCCATAGGAGACGAACGGCAGCGGCACTCCCGTCAGCGGCGCGAGGCCGAGGACGGCGAACACGTTCAGCAGCGCCTGGGAGACGATCAGCGAGGTGACGCCGACGGCGATCAGAGCGCTGTGCAGGCTGCGCGCGGCCTTCGCGACGCGCAGGCCGGCGTAGGCGATCAGCCCGTACAGGAACAGCAGCGCGCACACGCCGACGACGCCCAGCTCCTCGGCGATGACCGCGAGGATGAAGTCGGTCGGCGCCTCCGGCAGATAGAAGACCTTCTGCACCGACTGGCCCGGCCCGACGCCGAACAGACCGCCCGAGCCGATCGCGATCTGACCCTGGACGGCCTGAAACCCGCTGCCCGAGGCGTGCGCCCAGGGATCGACGAACGAGGTCAGGCGCGCGCGCTCGTATGGCCTGGCGAGCGCGTATAGAAACACCACGCCACACGTGATGCCGGCGACGATCGCCAGCTTGCGTGGAGGGATGCCGGCCGCCACGAGCAGCGCCGCGGTCGTGAACGCGATCGTCATCGCGGTGCCCAGATCCGGCTCGGTCGCGACCAGCAGGCAGGCGCCTCCCACCACGACGAGCAGCGGCCGCGCGAGCTCGCGCAGGTCGTGAACGCGCTGGGGACGGCGAGCGAGCAGCGTCGCGGCATACAGGACGAGCGCGAGCTTGAGCAGCTCCGAGGGCTGGAACTGCAGCTGGCTCGGGCCGATCCAGCGCCGCGCGCCGTTGACTGACACCCCCACGTGGGGGATGTGCACGGCGAGCACGAGCCCGAACGACACGGCCAGCAGCGGCGCGACGAAGCTCTGCGCTTTGGCGACCCCGTCGCGCGCGAGCACGTGCATCACGACCAGGCCCACCGCGCCGTAGGCGACGAACTTGATCAGATAGCTGCTGCCGTCGCCTTCGCCCTGCAGCAGCGCGGTCGCCGAGGTCGCGCTGTAGACCATCACCGCGCCGTAGGCCAGCAGGCACATGGTGGCGGTGATCAGGAGGCGATGCTCGAGCGAGTGCTGCCTCGCGCCGGCCTTTCCCGACGGGCGCGCGCTGCTCGTCCCCCTGGGGCCGGAAGCTCGCGCGGGGCGGGCGCGCCGTGCTGCGGCTGCTGGCATCCCGGCTGACTTCGACGTCTGCCCGCCGATGCCTCTATCTCAAGACGAGCTCGCGAAACCGCTCGCCACGGGCTTCGTAGTCTGCGAACTGATCGAAGCTCGCGCAGGCCGGTGAGAGCAGAACCACATCGCCGGGTTGGGCCGCCGTTGCGGCCGCCCGCAGCGCGTGCTCCAGGTCGCCGCACTCATGCACAGGCACGTCCACGCCTGCCAGAACCGAGGCGATGAGCGGGGCGTCTTCGCCGATCAGATACACCGCCTTGCAGCTGCGCTTCACCGGGTCGCGCAGCGCCGAGAAGTCCTGGTCCTTGCCCCGGCCGCCGAGGATCAGGCGCACGATCTCCCCGCCGCCGCCGCCGCCCACGGATGACCTACCGGGCGCAAAGGACGCGAGCGCCACCAGCGTGCTCGCGACGTTCGTCGCCTTGGAGTCGTTCACGTACAGAACCCCCTCTTGACGCGCGATCTCCTCCATACGGTGCTCCACGCCCGCGAACGTGCGCAGGCCCGCGCGCACCGCCTCGACATCGACCCCGCGCGCCAGACAGACCGCCGCCGCGGCTATCGCGTTCTCGACGTTGTGGCGCCCGCGCAGGCTCAGCTCGCCGGTTGCCAGCAACGGCGCGCCCCGCCAGCACAGCTGCCCGTCGCGCTCGCACAGATCGGCGCCGGGATCGTCTCCGAACCGCACACACCTCGCGCGCATGGTCCGCAACGCCTGCTCCAGCACCGTGCGAGCGCCGGGATCGAGGTTCGGATCGAGGACGGCCGGAACGACCGCGATGTCATCGGCGGATTGCCGCGCGAACACCTCGAGCTTCGCCTGCGCGTACGCCTCCATCGTGCCGTGCCGGTCGAGATGGTCGGGACTTATGTTCAGCAACACCGCCGCCTCGGGCGCGAACGCCTCCGTGTCCTGAAGCTGAAACGACGACGCCTCGCACACGATCGTCGCCTGCGGATCGATCCTGCCCACGAGTCCGCTCAGCGCCGCCCCCACGTTCCCGGCCACCGCGACGGCCAGGCCGGCGGAGCGGTGGATGTGCCCGATCAGCTCGACCGTGGTCGTCTTGCCGTTCGTCCCCGTCACGGCGATGAATTCGTTCGACAGCAGCCGCCACGCAAGCTCCAGCTCGCCCAGGACCCCCATCCCCCGCGCGAGGGCGGCCGCGATCACGGGCGCCTCCCTGGGGACGCCCGGGCTCTTGACGAGCGCGCCCATCCGGTCCAGCAGCGCGACTCCGTCCTCGTTCAGATGCAGCTCGACGCCCGCGTCCCGCAGCTCTCCCAGCCCGTCCGGCTCGCCTTCGTCCACGCCGATCACCGTCTCGCCCCGCGCGCGCAACGCGAGCGCCGCCGCCAGCCCCGAGCGAGCGAGGCCGACGACCAGATACGGCCCCACCGGCAGATCTGGCCTCAGCCTGTGCCTCATCGCACCACTTCGATCGCCCGTGGCGTTAGGGCCGTATCCTGACCGGCGACACTGCGCGTCCTGCGGATGACCGCGCTCGGCAGTCTCCCATCCTCATCCAACATCGGCGCTCAACGGATGCTCTGGTGATAGATCGTGAACCCGATCGCGCAGAGTATCGAGGCAACGATCCAGAACCGCAGGATGATCTTCGTCTCCGACCAGCCCTTCAGCTCGAAGTGGTGGTGTATCGGCGCCATCAGAAACACGCGCTTTCGGGTCGTCTGAAACGAGAGCACCTGGATCGCGACGGACAGCGCCTCGAGCACGAATATCCCGCCGAGCAGGATCAGCAGCACCTCCGTGTGCGTCATCACCGCCAGCCCCGCGATCGCGCCGCCCAAGCCGAGCGAGCCGGTGTCGCCCATGAAGATCGTCGCGGGAAACGCGTTGAACCACAGAAACCCGATGCACGCGCCGACCAGGCAGCCGGCGAGCATCGCCAGGTCGTAGTCTTCGGTCACGAACGCGATCGCGATGTATGACAGCAGCACGATCGCCGCACACCCCGCCGCCAGCCCGTCGAGCCCGTCCGTCAGATTGACCGCGCTCGTGGTGCCGGCGACGACGAGGTAGATGAGGACTGGGTAGAAGGGTCCGAGATCGACCGTGTAGTCGACGACGCGCAGCCTCAGCACGCTGGCGAGGTGCGCCTCGTGACTGGCCACGAACCACAGCCCGAGCGAGATCGCGATCGTGATCGCGAGCTTCGTGCGCGCTCTGAGGCCGAGCGATCGCCTTCGCACGAGCTTTGTGTAGTCGTCGGCGAACCCCAGCAGCGCGCACGCGATCATCGCCCCGAACACCCCGATCGAGCGCCATTCGTAGTCGGTCAGGATCAGAAACGGGATCGCTACGGCGATGATGACGATGATCCCCCCCATCGTCGGCGTGCCCGCCTTCTGATGGTGCCCCTGCGGACCGTCCTCCCTGATCTGCTGGCCGAACTCGCGCCGGCGCAGGAACGCGATGAACTTCGGGCTCAGAAATATGCAGATGAGCAGCGCGCTGGTGCCCCCGAACAGAATCCTCCCCATTCAGCGCCTGCCCGCCT
Source organism: uncultured Solirubrobacterales bacterium (assembly GCA_963767255.1). Classification (GTDB taxonomy): domain Bacteria; phylum Actinomycetota; class Thermoleophilia; order Solirubrobacterales; family Solirubrobacteraceae; genus Palsa-744. The sequence continues at coordinate 253,526 of CAVYDM010000020.1, forward strand.
GGGCCGGCTCCGGGGCGGTCAACGCCTCTGCGACGCGCTCCAGTCCCACCCCGCGCGAGCCCTTGACCAGCACCGTGTCGCCGGACTCCAGCACCCCTTTCAGCAGCTCGGCGGCGGCCTCCGCATCGGGCGCCGCGTACGCCTCCCTGTTCGGGCCCGCAAACGCGCGCGCCATCTTGCCGGCCCGTTGACCGACGCTCACGAGCACATCCACCTCTCGGCCCGCCGCATACTCCCCGATCTCGCGGTGGTAGCGATCCTCTTCGGGGCCCAGCTCGAGCATGTCGCCGAGCACCGCCACGCGCCGCCCGGGCGCGCTCTCGGCGAGATCGTCGATCGCGGCGCGCATTGACATCGGGTTGGCGTTGTAGCAGTCCTCGATCAGCACTCCTCCTCCCGGCATCTCCCTGCGCTCTCCGCGCATCTTCGAGAACCGAACCCTAACCTCGCCTGCGGGCGTAACGCCGAGCGCACGCGCGGCCGCGACAGCCGCCAGCAGGTTTCGCAGGTTGTGCTCCTGCTTGAACGCCACCCGCAACACGATCTCCTCGCCGCCGTCATCGATCACGACCTCCCCGTCCTGCCTACGCTCCTTCAACCGCACATCCCCTTCGGACCCGAACGTGACCGTCCTTACGTCATCGCGGCGGTACTGGTCCAGCAGCGGCTCATCCGCGGGGACGATCGCGGTCTTTCCGGGCTTCAGCCCTTCGATCAGCTCGGCCTTGGCCTTTGCCACCCCCGCGATTGAGCCCATCTGCTCCAGGTGCACCGGCCCCACGTTCACGATCACCCCCACGTCCGGCTCCGCGATCTCCGTCAGCTCCGCGATCTGACCCTTCCCGCGCATCGCCATCTCCAGGACCAGCGCCTGCGTGCCGGTGGGCGCGGCGAGGATCGCCAGCGGCAACCCGATCTCGGTGTTCTGGTTCTCGGGACTCGCCACGGTTTGGAGGTGCGCGCTCAGCAGCGCCGCGAGGATGTCCTTGGTCGAAGTCTTCCCCGTCGACCCCGTGATCGCCACGACCCTTGCGCCTTCTGCCCTCAGCTCGCCCAGCCATGCTCGCGCGAGCGCCTGCAGACCCCTCAGCGGGTTTGGATGTGCGAGCACCACGCCGTTTGCCGACCCGTCCGCCACGATCGACATTGCGTGCTCCGTTTTGACCAGCACCCCCCATGCCCCTGCCCGCATCGCCTGCGCCGCATACCTTCCGCCGTCCGCGTGCTCGCCTACCAGGCCGACGAACAACTCGCCCGACCCGACCGTCCTCGAGTCGATGCTCACGCTTTGGGGTCCGGTTAGTCGCGCTTGCGATCGCGGCCGACACACGACACTTGCCCCGGCCGCTCGCGCGACCTTGTCGATGTCCCAGGCCCTCATACGCTCAACACCTCCCGCGCTACGGTCACATCGTCGAACGGCACCTTGACCCCGTCCGCCAACTCCTGGCCCTGCTCGTGACCCTTGCCGGCGATCACGACCACATCGTCAGCCCGCGCGAGCGCGATCGCCCTTTCGATGGCCATCCGGCGATCGACCTCTACCTGGACCGCGTCCCCACGCTCGATCCCCGCCACGATCTCCGCGACGATCGCCTCGGGATCCTCCGAGCGCGGATTGTCCGACGTCACGATCGTCACGTCCGCCAGCTTTGCGGCGATCTCGCCCATCAATGGACGCTTGCCACGGTCCCGATCTCCGCCGGCGCCGAACACGCATACCACGCGGCCTTTTGCGATGTCGCGTGCGGCGCGCAGCACATTCTCCAGCGAATCCGGCGTATGCGCGTAGTCGACGATCACGGCCATCTCCTGGCCCTCCTCGACCGACTCGAACCTTCCGGGCACACGCACGCCGCGTTCCAACGCCGCCACGAGCGTGTCGAGGTCATAGCCGAGCGTGTGCGTGACCACGAGCGCCCCGAGCGCATTTGCGACGTTGAACCGACCCGGCATCGGCAGCATCACCTCGCACCGGTCCACGGGCGTATCCAGCGTGAACCTGCATCCCGCCATATCGCAGCGCACCTCGGTCCCGCGGTAGTCGGCCTCGTCCCCTTCCACCGCGAACGTGATCGCCCCATCGAGCTCTTGCGCGAGCCTGTGTCCGTACGGATCCCCAACGTTGACCACGCTCACGCCAGGCCTGGCCTCGTCCTCTTCAGGCACGAACAGCAGGCGCTTGGCCTGGAAGTAGTCCTCCATCGTCGGGTGATAGTCCAGATGATCCTGGGTCAGGTTCGTCCACACCGCCGCACCGAACCTGATCCCGCGCGTGCGCCCGAGCGCGAGCGCGTGCGAGGAGACCTCCATCGCGCACGCCTTGTCCCCAGCTTCCAGCATTTCGCGGAGCTCCCCTTGCAGGTCGATCGCCTCGGGCGTCGTTCGGTCTACGGAACGTTCTTCCCCGCCCACGATCGACTTGACCGTGCCCAGCAGTCCCGTCTGCACACCCGCGGCTTCCAGCAACGCCCGCACGATGAACGCCGTCGTGGTCTTGCCGTTCGTGCCGGTCACCCCCACCACCTGCAACCGGTCGGTCGGATCGCCATTGAATCGGGCCGCCATCGGCCCCATCGCCGCGCGCACCGATGCAACGACGACCTCCGGCACGCCCAGACCCAGTGGCCGCTCCACGACGAGCGCGACGGCGCCGCCCGAGATCGCCTGCGCGGCGTAGTCGTGACCGTCGCTGCGGTACCCGGGCACGCAGCAAAACAGCGTCCCCGGCTGAACTCGGCGGCTGTCGTAGGCGAGCCCTGTGATCTCGACGTCCGCGGCGGCGCCCTCAGGCCCGCGCTCGACCGGGCCGATGCCCGCGAGCAGCTCGCCCAACCTCATGGATTCAGCCGCCGCGAGCACACATCACAAGTCTAGTTTCCGCCCCCGCCGAGCTCACGGAGCTCCTCAACCAGGCGGAATGCGCAGATAGGACAGCGCGAAGCTCATGATCTGCCCGAACGCGGGCGCCGCGACCGTGCCGCCGTAGATCGAGCCGTTCTGGGGTTCGTCGACGACCACCGCACACAGCAGCTTCGGGTCCGACGCCGGCGCGAAGCCGATGAACGAGGCGACGTAGGCCGATTCGGAGTATTCGCCGGTCGCCGGATCGATCTTGCTGGCCGTGCCCGTCTTGCCCGCCAGTTCATACCCCGGAATCGAGACCTCGCTGGCGGTTCCGCCGGGCGCAAGCACGCCCTTCAGCATCGTGCGCAGCTCGGCCGAGGTTGTCTCGGATATCACGCGGCGACCCGCCGGCTCGGGCTGCGGGTGACCGTTGACCGCGCCGATGATGTGCGGCCGGCGCAGGATCCCGCCGTTTGCGATCGCCGAGTAGGCGCTCGCCATCTGCATCGGCGTCACCAGCTCGCCCTGGCCGATCGGCAGGTTGCCCATCGAGGAGCCCGAGTATTCGCTCAGCCCCAACGCCACGCCCGTTTCCTCGCCGGGCAGTTCCACGCCGGTGCGCGCGCCGAAGCCGTAGTCGTGCACCCACTGGTTGAACCGCTGCGGGCCGTCCAGCGCGCCGATCTTGATCGCCCCCACGTTGCTTGACTGCGCGAGGATTTCGGCGGTCGTCAGCGTCTCTTCGGGATGTTCCTCGGCGTCGTGGATCGTGCGATCGGCGACCTGGATCTGATCGGGGATGTCAAACGGAGTATTGGGGGTGATCAACCCGCTTTCCAGCCCGCCCGACACGGCGACGACCTTGAAGGTCGAGCCCGGTTCGTAGTTGAAGCTCACCGCCCGGTCCTGCGCCGCCGCTTCCAGCGCCGTCTTGGAGTATGCCCCCGGATCGTTCAGGTTCACCTGCGGCCAGTTCGCGACCGCCAGCAGCGCGCCAGTGCTCGGGTTCATCACGATCGCGGTCGCGTCTTTCGGGTTGAACACCTTGCCGACCGCGTCGAGCACGTCTTCGGCGCGCTGCTGGATGTTCGCGTCCAGTGTCAGCGTCAGCTTCGCGCCCGGCTTCTCGGCATGGACGTTCGTGATCGATATCGGCTGGCCGATCGCGTCGCTGACCACGCGCCGCTCGCCCGCCCTGCCTTCCAGCAGCGAGTTCTGCGAGTACTCCAGGCCGGACAGACCCTTTCCTTCGGCGCCGACGAACCCGAGCGCCTGCGCCGCCAGCGTCCCGCGTGGATAGACGCGGCGCATCGTCTGCTTGCCCGTGATCCCTTCGAGCTTCAGCGCCTTCACCTGCGCCATCACCTTGCGCGCCTGCCCGGCCGGCAGCGCCGGCGCCAGCAGCACGAACCCGGCGTGCTCGCTCAGCTTGCTCAGCAGTTGCGTCTGGGTCAACCCGAGCAGCGGCGCCAACTGTTGCGAAGCCCGCAGCGGTTCCTTGATCAGATATGGATCCGCTGAGATTTCCTGTGCGGGCTCGGACACCGCCAGGTCCACGCCGCCCCGGTCGGTGATCGTGCCCCGCTGGGCCGGCAGCGTTTCGGTGCTCAGCTGCTGGGTCTCGGCGGCTTTGCGCAGCGCCGGAGCGCGCACCGTCCCCAGGTACAGCGCCCGTGCGGCCGCCACCATCAGCAGCAGGAAAAACAGTCCGAATATGACCCCGATCCTGTGCTGGACGGTGGCCACCCGCTAGCCCCCCGGGCTCGCAGCCGCCCCGCCCGATTCGCCGGTCGGCGCCGTCTGGGCGGGCGCCTGTGCCGGCGTGCTGGAGGCGGCCGTGCCTTCCGTCGTCTGCGCGTACCCTGCCGATGGGGCGGCGGCGGGCGTCGTCGATTGTGTGGGCGTCGCGGCTTCGGCCGATGTCGATGCGGTCGAGGCCGCTTCGGTCGAAGCCGCTTCGGTCGATCCCGATTCGGTGGACGCCGATTCGGCCGGTGCAGACGCAGTCGAGGCCGTCGCGGTCGATTCGGTCGATGGGGTCTTGGGCGTGGCCACGCGCGCGTTCAACGCCTGCAACGCTTTGCCGACATCGTCCGTGGACCCCCGCGCCGGCAGGAACCGCAGCGCGCCCGCGGGGATCAGCTGCATGCCCATGTGCGCGGCCTGCAGCTCGACCGTGTCGCCCGCGGCGACTTCGGAGTTTTCTACGCTCAGCACCGAGTCTTCGCGCTGCAGCGCCGCCTCGTGCTCGAGCGCGCGCCCGATGCCGGCATTCAGTTTCAGCAGCCCCAGCTGCATCGTCACGATCCCGATCAGCGCGAACGCCACCATCCCGATCCATGCGCGCCCGTGGATCAACCGGTCGAGCAGCGGATGCGTCGCGATGGCGATCGCCGGGCTTGACGCTTTGCGTGCGTGGCGCTCGGGACGGGCGCTTGGGCCGGACACGCGCCGAGGCCGGCGCGCCGGGGCCAGGGGCACACGCCGAGGTGCAACGGCGGGCGCCGTCCTGGCGGCGGCCGCGGCGGGAGGGGGCGGTGTCATGCGGGCTCGCCCCTCAACTTGCGAGCCGCGCGCATACGCGCGGAGGCCGAACGCGGGTTGCTCGCGACCTCGCCCGCGGAGGGCACGATCGAGCGGCGGCTCAGCAGCGCCGCCTCGGGCTCGCGCCCGCATGCGCACACGGGCAGGTCGGGCGGGCAGATGCACCCCCGCGCGCGCTCGCCAAGGAAGCGCTTGACACGGCGGTCCTCCAGCGATTGGAAGCTGATCCCCGCCAGCACGCCCCCCTCGCGCAGCAGACCCCAGGCGAGCGGCAGCGCCCGGTCGAGCTGCTCGAGCTCGTCGTTGACGGCGATCCGCAGCGCCTGGAACGAGCGCTTGGCCGGATGGCCGCCCGCGAACCGCGCCGGCGCGGGGATCGCGGAGACGATCGTGTCGACCAGGTCCTGGGTGGTTTGAATCGAGTCCCGCCCGACCTGCGAGCGACGGCGCACGATCGCGCGGGCGATCGCCCCGGAATGGCGCTCCTCGCCGAAGTCGCGCAGCGTCCGCGCCAGCCGGCGCTCGTCCCAACTCGCGACGATCTCGCGCGCGGTCAACTCCTGGTCGGGATCCATGCGCATGTCCAGCGGCGCGTCATAGGAGTACGAGAACCCGCGCTCGCGCGCGTCCACCTGCATCGAGGACATGCCCAGATCGAAGTAAACGATGTCGGCCCGCACCCCTTCCTCGGCGAGCTCTTCCAGCGCCTGCGCGTAGTCCGCGCGGATGAACCTGACAGTGCAGGCCGTCTCGGAGGCCAGCTCCTGGAAACGCTCGCGCGCGAACGGGTCACGGTCAATCGCGATCAGCGTGCCCTCGGGGCCGAGGCGCTCAGCGATCAGCTGCGCGTGCCCGCCGCCGCCGAACGTGCAGTCGATCGCGGTCTGCCCCGGCCGCGGATCGAGCAGGTCGATCAGCTCCCCGGCTAGCACCGGGACATGCGTCGAGGTGGCCATCTCACTCAGGATGGTCAACATTTGCCGTGATCTCCGCGACGCCGCCGAGCAGCGTCTGTCGATGGTCGCTCCAGCCGCTGCGATCCCACAGCTCCAACCGGTCGCCCGCCCCCACCACGACCAGCGCCTTGGCCAGGCCGGCGTGCTCGCCCAGGAAGCTCGGGACCATGATCCGTCCCGCGGCGTCGAGGTCGGCGTCGTGGGAGCTGCCGTAGAAGAAGCGCTCCAACTCGCTCAGACGCGGCGACAGGGGAGGCAGCTCCGCAAGCGCGCGCTGCGTGTAGCGCTCGTAGTCCTCCGGGCGCCACACGCCGACGCACGGCTTCAGATCCACGGGCATCGCCAGCACCACGCCCTCCGACAGCGCCGCGCGGTAGCGGGCCGGCACCGTCAGGCGGTTCTTTGCGTCGAGCGTGTGGTCGAACGTGCCGCGGAAGTGGACCATGTCCTCGGAGGCTCCAAGTAGTTACCGAGCCGGGGTGGAGGAGTGGGAGGAGCCCCTCCACCTCGGCTCGCTGCCGCCAACTTACCCCACTTCCCCCCACAACGCAACCCTAATTGCACATTTTTTCCCACAACCCTGTCAAGACACGCTCAAAATCGTCAAAACACCTGTCGCAGCGCCCCTTTGCCGGCGAGTGCGCGTAGCCCCCGCAATGGCGCCACGACGCGGGATTCCTGCAATCAGACGTGCAATATCGGCGTATGCATCGGCTGTTGCAGATACGATCGGCTCATGCGGGTCGAGCAGGGGCACATCATCACGCGCAGCGTCACCACCTTGGTCGCGCTCGCCACGCTCACGGCAGCGCTCGCGGGCTGCGGCTCGGGCTCCTCGACCGGCACGAGCGCCGACCCCGCCGGGGTCGTGCCCGCCTCGGCGCCGGTGTACGTGGGCGCGGTCGTGCGCCCGTCCGGCAGCCTGAAGACCGACGCGCTGGCCGCCGGACACGCGCTCACGCACCAGGCCGACCCATACACCCGTCTGCTCGGCGTGCTGCAGACGCCCGGCAGCCCCGCGCTCGACTTCAGCAGCGACGTCGCGCCGTGGCTGGGAGAAAACGCCGGGCTGTTCCTCACCTCGCTCGGCTCCTCCGAAGCACTGACGACCCTGCTCCAGCAGGGCCTGACCGGCGGCGGCTCGACCACGGCGCAGTGGCCGTTCGGCGCGGGTGGGGCTCAGGGCGCGATCGTGCTCGACACGACCAGCCTCGCCGACGCCAAGACGTTCGTGGCCAATGCAGCCACGCACGCGGGCGCGCACGCGAGCAGCTATCGCGGCGTCGCCTACCACGTGAGCGCCGACGGGGACGCGTTCGCCATCGTCGACCGGTTCGTCGTGCTCGGCACCGAATCGGGTGTCCGCGCCGTGATCGAAACAGCGCAGGGAGGCTCCTCGCTGAAGTCAAACCCCTCCTACGCCCAGCTGCAGTCGGTCGCCCCCTCCGGCGCCCTGGGACACGTGTACGCAAACCCGGCGGCGCTGACGAGCGCCCCGGGGACAGGCGTGCACTCGGGCACGAGCGCACCGGATGAGGGCCTGCCGGCGCTGCTGAGCGTGCTCGGGAGCGACCGCCCGCTGAACGTCTCACTAGTGCCCTCCGAGAGCTCGCTCGCGCTCGACGCCGACGTCGGTCCGAGGCGCGCGACCACGACGGCCGGGGCGGTGGGCGCCACGGGCGCGCAGAGCGGCGGCCTGCTCGCCGCGGCCGCCGCCGGCAACCACGCGCTCGGCGAACTGCCCGGGGAATCGTGGCTGGCCGCCGGCCTCGGCAACGTCGGCGGCAGGGCACACAGCCGGAACGGCTGGGTCGGAGGCGGCCTGAACGGGCTGCACAGCCTGCTCTCGCTCGCGAGCACGCTCGGCTCCTCTGGCGCCGGCGAAGGAGCCGCCTCGCCGCAGGCAACGCTCAGCGTGAAGGGCCTGCTCGAAGGGCTGCTCGTGCCGCTGAGCGCGCTCGGCTCAGGCACCGCCCAGGCCAGGCAGGACTTCCTCAGCTGGATGGGCGACGCGGGCGTGTTCGCGAGCGGGACGAGCGTGCTCGAACTGAAGGCCGGCGTCGTGATCGACTCCACCGACCCGTCCGCCTCGCGAGCCGCCGTGGCCAAGCTCGGGGGCGCGCTGCGCCAGGCCGGCGAGGAAGCCACTCCGGCCACGATTCCCGGAACCGAAGCGGCGATCGAAGCCAAGATCACGGGCCTGCCCGTCACGCTCGTGATCGCCGACGGGCGCAGCTCCAGCGGGCAGACGAAGTTCGTGATGGGCCTCGGCCAAGCCTCGGTCACAGACGCGCTCGACCCGTCGAGCACGATGTCCGGCGCCTCCACCTACAGCGCCGCCCAGAGCGCGCTCGGCGAAGGCATCCAGCCGAGCATCACGGTCAACTTCGGCACGCTGCTGAGCCTGCTCGAAGGCGTCGGCCTCGCCGAAGACCCGACGATCTCGAAATTCGTTCCCTACCTGCGCGCCTCCACCACGCTCGCGGGCGGCGGCAAGAGCCTGGGTGGCGGCGTGCAGCGGCTGCGCCTCGTGCTGGGTTTGCAGCCCGCCGCGGGCTGATCGCGGGCGGCGCCCGACACACGCATAGTCCGCCTCACAGGGGAGCGCATGCGCTCACGCCGGACGCGGCGAGCCTCAGGCCGTCGCCGGCTCGGGCTCGCGCGCGCGACGCGCGCGGTTCTCCGTCTCGATGATCACGCGGCAGGGACGCTTGCTGAGCAGATAGGTCGCCGTCGGCCCGATCCGCTGCTCGCCGGCGGGCGCGTGGATCGTCGACCAGTAGATCACGTCCGAGCCGACCCTGATGGCTTCCTCGACGAGCGCCGCCCCCGGGTTGCGGGTGCGGATCAGGCCGGTGTGGATCTTGATGCCGTTACGGCGAGCCTTGATGCGCGCGCTCTCGAGCACCGAGCGGCCCTGCGCCTCCTCCTCCTCCAGGCCCGAGTCCAGCGAGAGCTGGCTGGGCACGGGCAGCACGAAGATCGCATAGACCACCCCTTCCTTGCCGATCAGCTTGGCGGCGCTGGAGAGCGCCGAGGCCGAGACGTCATCGCCGAAGATCGGCACGAGCGCCGTGCGGTAGTCGAGCTCGTGGAAGTCGGCCGGGCGCTCGGCGCGCGGGAGGCGGTAGCTCTTGAACGGGTCCAGGCCCTGGCGGTGGCGGTAGTAGAAGTAGCCGGCCATGCCCGCGAGCATCCAGGGGATCCCGATCGTGCGAGCCTCGCCGTGCAGGGCGACGACCGCGCACCAGGCCGCGAATGTGCCGATCGCGCCGAGCACGGCCGTCAGCGGGATCGTGCTCCCGCGGATGCGCACGTTCCAGGGCATGCGGTAGGGACGCTCGCGGTCAGGCTCGGAGACGCGCAGCGCGATCACCGCGACGTGCGCGGTCGTGAATGACAGCATCGCCCCGAACGAGTACAGGTTGCCGAGCAGTTTGGTTTCGCCGGGCAGTATCAGCAGGCCGGCGATGATCGAGAAGAACACGATCGTGAACCACGGTGTGCGAAACGTCGGGTGCAGCCGCGAGAACAGGCTCGGCAGCTGGCGGTGCTCGGCCAACGACCACGACAGCCGCGAGATCCCGATCAGCCCCGCGTTGGTGGCGATGAACAGAATCGTGGCGGCCAGGATCCCCACGTAGTCCTGAGCGAGTTTCAGCACTGTGCCGTGCAGGCCCAGGTGCCTGACGATGCCCAGCACGGGATCGTTTTCGTAGGTCGTGCCGAGTTCGGTCGCGTAGCCGTGAGCGTGATGCACGACCGGCAGGGCCGACAGCGCCACAACCGAGATACCCGCATACACGCCGAGCACGGCGATCAGCACGAGGTTGACCGACTTGGGAACGTCGTGGCCGGGATCCTTGGCCTCCTCGGCCATGTTGGAGACGGTCTCGATGCCCGTGTAGGCGACCATCGCCACCGACAGCGCGAAGATGAGGTTGTGCCAGGTGGGGGCCGTGCCCAGGTGCACCTGGTCGACCAGCAGCGATGGGTTGAGCACGAGCACGAAGCCCAACCCGACCAGCAGCGTCTGGGTGCACAGGTCGGCGACGGCCAGGAACAGGTTGAGTTTGGCCGACTCGCCCAGACCGCGGATGTTCAGCCCGGCGAGCACCACGATCGTGATCAGCCCGCCGACGATGTCGCCAGGGTTATGGGTCAGGCTCGGGAAGAACGCGCCCAGGTAGTGGGGAACGAAGAACGCGGAGATCGCGATCGTGATGATGTAGTCGAGGCTGAGCGCCCAGCCGGCGAAGAACGAGACGACGTCGTTGAACGCGTGGCGCGCGAACGAGGACGAGCCCCCGGCTTCGGGGAACATCGCGGCGCCCTCGGCATACGTCTTGGCGGTCAGCACGAACAGACCGCCGGCGAACATGAACACGACCGGGGTGAGCCCGAGCGCGTAGTAGGCCACCAACCCGAGCGCGTAGTAGATCGAGGAGCCGACGTTGCCGTAGGCGGTCGCGAACAGCCCGGGAACGCCGACGGATCGGCGCAGTCCACGTTCGCTCAGGCGTGCCATCGACGGGCAGCGTATACGCCCGGGGCGGATGCAAAATCCCATGCATGCCCACAGCCCAAGCAGGAACCCGCCATATGATCCCGACGATCCGGGCTCCAATCGACCCCCGGCTCCAGACTGTCATGGAAAGAACGTCACACCGCCGCGGCAACTACGACTCGGGCGAGGATTTCGTCCTCGAATACGGCGAGCTGCGGTTCACATTCAACGAAGAGGACTTCTCCGAGCGCTGCGAGCAGGCGGCGCTCAGGCTCGGCTTCGTCGGGGGCCGGCTGGGAGCGGACGAGCTCGAAGACCTCGTCAACCTCGCGGTCAACGGCGAGGTCTACGACCCCGCGTCCGCGCTGGGGGAGCACGTCAACGACTGCTGGCCCGAGCTGATCGGACCGGCCGAGCGCTCGCTCGTGCACTGGCTGCGCCGGCTCGTGTTCAGGGGCGCATGGCTCGACCAGCGCGTGAACGAGGGCGAGCTCGGGGTCGCCTTCGACGAACAGACCGGCGGGTTCGTCTACGTGCAGGCCCCAGACTCGAGATCGCTCGGCGGCGGCGAGCCGATCGAGCTCGCGCGCGAGCCCTCGTGGGGCCGCGTCGCCTACCGACGCTAGCCCGCGGACGCCAGCGCGCTCGCGCGGGCCTTGGCGATCGCCGTCGCGCCCTCCTCGCCGACCAGGAGCTCGGCGCGCAGCGTCCCGCTGGCGGCGAGGTCCAGGGGGGGCACGCCCGTGCCGGCGAGCGTCGGGTCGAGCGCGATCACGGTCGTCTCCCCTCCGAACGGACGGGTGGCGGTGGCGAGGATCGTGAGCGAACCGCCGTCGCGCAGGTTGCGCGCGGCCGCCAGGACGCGGCGCGCCGTATGCGGGTGCAGGCCGTCGAGTGTGTCTATCAGCACGAGCGCATCCCCGCCGCGGGCGGCGGTGCGCTTGGCGGTCTCGATCGTGCGTTCGACCGCCTGACCCTGGGCGTCGGCGGAGTCGGCGAAGGTGAGCGTCGTGGCGGGCGCGACAGGCCCCTCGCTCCACTCTGCCACCTCCTCCGGCCGGACTCCCGCGAGCACGAGCGTGACCTCGAGGCCCTCACGGCCCGACAGCATGCCAAGCAGGCGCCGCAGGATCTCGGTCTTGCCGGCGCGGGCGGGACCGACGATGAGCACGCGCGAGCCGCGGCCGAACGGCGTGAGCCACTCGATCGCCTCAAGCGTCGAGTCCTCGCCGTCCAGCGCCAGGCGCTCGCTCGGGTAGGCGACCGGGCGCTCGTCGTAGCGCGCGCCCTCCGAGACCTCCCCCGCGGGGGCGCCGTTGATCGTCTCGATGCGGACAAGCGACGGGTAGCGCTCCGAGCGTCGCGGCGTACGCAGGGGCCCGGTGACGCGATCGCCGGAGACGAGCTCGCAACGACGGACCTGGGCGGCGGAGATGTAGACGTCCTCCTCGGATGCCTCCGGCGGATGAACGCGCAGGAACGCGGAGCCGTTGCCGAGCAGCTCGACGACGCCGTCGGCGAGCCGCTGCTCGGTGTCCGGGCTGTCGTCTGTGGCCGGGCGCTCCTCTTCGGCCGTGCGCTCGCTTGTGTCCTTGGCCGGCCCACGTCGTGAGCGGCGAGCGCGAGGCGAGCGCCGGCGCGGACCGGCCGCGCCGGAAGCATCCTCCGGCGCGGCGGCTGCCTCCCCGGCGGATCCATCGCCCGCGTCCGCCGAGGCGCCGTCGGACGGTTCGCCGAGGATCGCGTCGATCAGCTGGGCCTTGCGCAGCCGGCGGAATCCGTCGAGTCCGAGCTGGTCGGCGATCGCGTGCAGATCGGCCAGCGGACTGTCCTGGAGCTCGGAGCGGTCGAGTACTGCCATGTGGGTGTCTCCTTCATCGATTCGATGGGCGGTTGGCGTCCGGTCGCGTTGCGCAGCAGCGACCGGCACCCGTCTGTAAACCCTAGCGTTCGCGCCGGCTATGGCTCGTAGCGAAGTTCCTCGGCGAGCGCCAGATCCCTGCGCGGCTCGAGCTCCCCGCGCAGCGCGGCACGCACCGCGAGGAAGTCGGCGGCGGCCGCGACGTCGTGCACGCGAAAGATGTGCCCGCCCGCATCGAGCCCGTGGGCGAGCGCGGCCAGCGTGCCCGCCAGGCGCTCGCGCGGCGGGCGTGAGGTGAGCGCCCCGATGAAGTCCTTGCGCGAGATCGCCATCAGCAGCGGCCGGCCCAGCTCGTGCAGGCGTCCGACATGCGCGAGCAGCGCGACGGTCTGCGCGGGCGTCTTGGCGAAGTCCGGGCCCGGGTCGAGGATCAGCTGCTCGGATGTGACGCCTGCGCCAAGCGCCAGCTCGATGCGAGCGCGCAGGAACGCGAGCACCTCGCCGGTCACGTCCTCGCCGTAGAGGTCCGGATCCTGCAGGCGCTGCTTGGGCGCGGCGAGAGTGTGCATCAGCACGAGCGCCGCGCCGGTCTGTGCGCAGACGCCGGCGAGATCCGGATCGCGCAGGCCGGAGACATCGTTGACGATGCTCGCCCCTGCGCCGATCGCCGCCCGAGCGACCGCCGGCTTGTACGTATCGACCGAAACGGTCGCGCCCAGCTCGACGGCGATCCGCTCGATGAGCGGGACGACGCGCTCGATCTCTGTCTCGACCGGCACGGGCGCAACGCCCGTGCGCGCGGACTCGCCGCCCACGTCGAGGATGTCCGTGCCCGCCTCCACCAGCTCGCGGGCGAGCCGAAGCTGCCGATCCAGAGTCCTCGCGGAGCCGTCGTCGCTGAACGAGTCCGGCGAAGCGTTGACGATCCCCATCAGCAGCGGCCGCTCACCGAGCCGCAGTGTGCGGTCTCCCGCGTGCAGAACGCGGTCGGGAGCGCTCACGCAAAAGTTCATGCGGGCCGGATTCCCTCCGCACGGATCCCCTCCACCGGCTCGCCGTCGGGGCGGTTGCCCTCGGCCTCGGACTCGGCGGCGAATCGCTCGATCTCCCGCTCGGTGCGCTGCGAACTCCATCCGAGCTCGCGCGCCAGCACGCCGGCCACGCGATTGATCGGATTGCCCACCCCCCCCAGCTCCCGCGCGGCCAGCAGTCCCAGCCGCGTGCGGCGCAGCAGCACGTCCCCGACGGTGAGCGCCTGCTCGCGACGGGCGGCGAGCGCGACCTCGGCCAGCAGGTCGGGCAGGCCCGCGACGATCGGTTGAGCCAGATCGATCTGCCGGCTGGCCGATCGATCGATCGGAGATCCCGGGGACTCACGACCGGTCGCGAGCGCCAGCACTTCGCGGGCCGCGTAGCCATAGCGGCCGGCGAGCGCCGCATATGACTCCGCCGGCACGCCCTCCACGCGCGGGAGCTCCTCCGCGGCGATCGCCTGCCCGAGCGGGATCTCATGGGTATGGCAGGGCGCGTCGCGGGAGTCGCGCTCGACGAGGCGGTCCACCGTCATCTTGGCCATGCGCCTGAAGGTGGTCAGCTTGCCGCCGGTGATCGTGAGCATCCCCGACTCGGCCTCGTACAGCTCGGCTCGGCGGGAGATGTCGACCGACTTCTTCTCATCGACGCTCGAGATCAGCGGGCGCACGCCGGCGAACGCGCCGACGAGGTCGTGCGGGGCGAAGGTCGTCCCGAAGAACTCGTTGATCGCCTGAAGCAGATAGTCGATGTCCTCTGGGGAACTGTGCACGTGGTCGAGTTCGCCCTCGTAGTCGCGGTCGGTCGTGCCGATCAGCGTGCGCCCGAGCCAGGGCAGCGCAAAGATCGTGCGCCCCGATCCCGCCGGGACGATGGCGCCGCCGACGAGCGGCAGATCCTCGTGACGCAGCAGAATGTGGGTGCCACGACTGGGCCGGATGCGAGCAAGTTCGGGCTCGGGGGCCAGTCTGTCAGCCCAGACTCCCGTCGCGTTGACGACGTTCGCTGCGCGGATGTCGAACTCATCGCCACTCTCATGGTCCAGCGCGCGAACGCCACATGCCCGCCCGTCGCGCTCGAGCAGACCGAGAGCCTCGACACGGTTGGCGCAGACCGCGCCGAAGCGCTCGGCCTCGCCGAGGACGGTCAGCACCAGGCGAACGTCATCTGTCTGGCAGTCGTAGAACAGATACCCGCTGGTCGGCTCACGCGAGGCGAGCGCGGGCAGCAGCTCGAGTACTTCCTCACCCGAGATCACGCGGTGGCGCTCGGGGCTCCAGGACTCGTTCTCCTGCGGTGGAGCCGGCCGCTCACCGGGTTCGCCATCGGCTCTGCGATCGTTCGCGCGCGCGCGCCGTCCCCTGCCGATCGCAGATCGGCCGGCTCGCAGCCGGTCCCGATCGAGGGACATCGCGTCATACAGGTTCAGGCCGACCCCCATCAGCCGATCGGGACGGGCGCCGTCGAACGCCGGCACGACCAGCGGCAGCGGATGCACGAGATGCGGCGCCAGCGCGACCATCAACTGGCGCTCGAGCAGCGCCTCGCGGACGAGCGCGAGATCGAAGTTCTGCAGGTAGCGCAGCCCGCCGTGGACCAGCTTGCTGGAGCGGCTGGACGTCCCGGCGCCGTAGTCGGCGCGCTCGATCAGGACGACGCTGAAGCCGCGCGTGGCGGCGTCGAGCGCCACCCCCGCGCCGGTGATCCCGCCGCCGACCACGACGATGTCGAACTCGTTCTCGGACATGGCCGCCATGGCCTGGGCGCGCTCGATCACGCACCGCAGTCTGGCAGGACGCCGGACGAGGCCTAGGAGCGGCGCCGGCGGCGCTTCTTCTTCTTGCCCGCCAGGCGCGCGGCGGCCCGCGCTTCGCGGCCGACGCCGGAGGCGAGGTAGCGCGCGATCGCCGGGTTGGCGATCCGCGTGTACACCCCCGCGTACCCTTGCTGGGCGCAGCCCGCACCGAAGTCGACGAGTCCGATCAGCATGTAGTCCTCGGGCGGACGGGCCGGGCTGTCGCGATCGACGAGCAGCGGTCCACCGCTGTCGCCGTAGCAGGAGTCGGCTGGAGGGCTCGCACTGCCCGCGCAGATCATGCGCGGGGTGATCGCCAGTTCGATCTGGGCGTACTCTTCCCGGCACAGACCTTCGGACACCAACGGCACGCTCACCGCGCGCAGAGCGCTCGGATAGCTGGGCGGATCCGACGGTGCGGAGCTCATATCGCCCCACCCGCTGACGGTCGCGAGCGTCGCCGCCGCGGCGTCCGGTTCACCGTAGTGTGCGCCGGCGCCAACTTCGATCGCCAGCGGCGCGATCGTGTCGGAGCCGTTGACGCTCGGATGGGCCGACGCGGACCAGAGCGGGTGTGCGAGCGTGACGATGCCGATGTCGTAGTCGTTGGTCGCCGGGTCATAGCTGGGATCGACCGACACCGCCGCGGCAGGGTCGCGGACGCCGCCGCGATCGGGCTGGTCCAGGCTCGTGGAGCCGGCGAGCACCTCGATTTCGCCGGACACCCCGCCCCGGCCGTCACCCCCGCCGCCACCGGTGAGGCAGTGCGCCGCGGTGATCACGTGTGTCGCGTCGATGATCACCCCGCCGCAGAAGAACCCCGCCGCCGGCGAGCCCGCCCCGGGGTCGTACAGGGCGACCTGAAACGGAAAGCTCGCGATCGAGGCGCCGGCGCCGCCGACGACGCTCGCAACCGCGCGCGGCCGACGCCCGGCGAGCGCCGGTGCAGCGGCCGACGCCAATGCCATGCCGATCGCCGCTCCGGCCAGAAGCGCGAGACAGGCATAGTGGAACCGGCACCGGCGACCGGCTGCTGACACCGTGGATCCCCTCCCCAAACTACAGTCGAGGCTGGTCCCCTCCGGCCAGGATTGACTATAAAGTACAGCTGATTACTCTGTCAAGTGTTCGGTTCTCGGGGTTGACAGAAGAGGGCTGGGCCGGCCGCAGCCACGCCGAGGACGCCAACGCCGGAGAGGCTGACGCCGGATGGGCCGACGCCGGGAGAGGCCGGCGCCCGCAGAGGCCGCTGCGTGGAGAAGCTGACGCCGGGAAGGCCGGCGCTCGTCAGAGCTGGGCGAGCTCGGCGGTGATCTCGCTCACCGCGGACTTCGCGTCGCCGAACAGCATCGAGGTCTTCGGATCGAAGTACAGCTCGTTCTCGATGCCGGCGAATCCCGGGTTCATCGAGCGCTTGATCACGATCACCGACTTGCTGTCCGAGACCTCGAGGATCGGCATGCCGTAGATCGGCGAGCTGGGCGTGTTCTTGGCGGCGGGGTTGGTCACGTCGTTGGCGCCGATCACGAGCGATACGTCGGTGCGCTGGAACTCGGGATTGGCCTCGTCCATCTCCTTGAGCTGGTCATACGGCACGTCGGCCTCGGCAAGCAGCACGTTCATGTGCCCGGGCATGCGCCCGGCGACCGGATGGATCGCATAGCTGACCTCCACCCCGCGATCCTCGAGCTCCTTGGTCAGCTCGCGGACCGCGTGCTGGGCCTGCGCGACGGCCATCCCATATCCGGGGACGACCACCACGCGGCTGGCGTAGGCGAGCTGGATCGCGGCGTCGGCGGCGCCGATCGATTTCACCGTGCCGGCGTGCTCCCCGGCGCCTTCGGCCCCCGCCACCGCACCGCCGCCGCCGAACCCGCCGGCGACGATCGCCGGGATCGAGCGGTTCATCGCATTTGCCATCAGGCGGGTCAGGATCGTGCCCGATGCGCCCACGATCATGCCGGCGACGATCAGCGCCGGGTTGTTGAGCGCCATGCCGGTGGCCGCGGCCGACAGACCGGTGAAGGCGTTCAGCAGCGAGATCACGACCGGCATGTCCGCGCCGCCGATCGGCAGCACGACCGCGTTGCCGAGCAGCGCCGCGACCAGGAGCATCCCGACGAACAAAAGTTCGGAGTGCGCGCCCGCGATCAGGTCGATGCCGGCCGCCAGCGCGAGGATCAGCAGCACGAGGTTGACCGCCTGCTGGGCCGATCCGAAGGAGATCGGGCGACCGGGGATGATTTCCTGGAGCTTGCCGAACGCGATGTTCGAACCCCAGAACGAGATCGAACCGACGATCGCGGCGAACACGGAGAAGATCGCGACGTACGTGGGCACCCCGCCGACCTGGATCGAGGCGCCGGTCTGCAGCACGAGGCCGCTGGGGAGTTCGTGGGCGAAGTTGATCGTGTGCGATCCGTAGGTCGAGCCGTAGTGGCGAAACTCGACCCACGAGATCAGCGCCACCGCGCCACCGCCAACGCCGTTGAACAGCGCGACCATCTGCGGCATCGCGGTCATCTTCACCTGGCGCGCCGCAGGCACGCCGACGGCCACCCCGAGGGCGATCCCGAGCGCGATCAGGCCCCAGTTGCCCTCACCGGGGTTCAGCAGGGTCGCAATCACCGCGATCGCCATGCCGACCGCCGCGGTGCGGTTGCCGCGCACGGCCGTCGTGGGACCGGCGAGCCCGCGCAGGCCCTGGATGAACAGGGCGAACGCGACGATGTACAGGACGTAGATGAAGCTTTCGCTCTGCAGGAACGTGCTCGCCAGCGGCGGCGCGGCGATCATGCGGCGCCTCCCTTGCCGTCATCCGCGCCGCCGGTGCTGCCCGGGCCGGGGTTGCCGCCCTCCCCGTCCTTGGTGACCGGCGGCTTGGGCTTTGACTTGAACATCTCGAGCATGCGATCGGTGACCAGAAACCCACCGACGATGTTGATCGTGCCGAACGCCACCGCAATCACCAGCAGCGCCTTGCTGAAGGCGTCCAGGCCGGCGAGCCCGAGCAGCAGCAGGCCGCCGAGCAGCACGATCCCGTGGATCGCGTTCGTCCCCGACATCAGCGGCGTGTGCAGGGTGTTCGGGACCTTGGAGATGACGACGAACCCGATGAACCCGGCGAGCACGAGGATCGCGAGGTTGGTGGTCAGAGTGCTGGCGAGGATCATTTCTGGGCACCTCCGCCGGGCATCCCGCCCGGCGCTTTGACATCGACGTCCGACCTCGTGTCGTCCGTGACCGCGCCGGGCGTTGCGCCCGCCGCTTCCATTGCCGCTTTTGCCCCGAGATGAACGACCTCGCCGAGGCGCACGATGCATGAGCCGGCGACGATCTCATCGTCGAAGTCCAGGTGCAGGGCGCCGTCCTCCCCGACGAGCAGCTCCAGCAGCGCGAGCACGTTGCGCGCGAACAGCTGGGAGGCGTGCTCGGGCATCCGTGCGGGCAGATTCAGCGGGGCGACGATCTTGACGTCGTGCTTGACGACGGTCTCCCCCGGCTCGGTCAGCTCGCAGTTGCCGCCGGACTCGCCCGCCAGGTCGACGATCACCGACCCGGGCTTCATCCCCTCCACCGCCTCCGCGGTAACGAGCTTCGGCGCCGGACGTCCCGGCACGAGCGCGGTCGTTATGACGACGTCAAACCCCTTGATCGCGTCCGTCAGCGCCTGCTGCTGGGTCGCGCGCTCCTGCGTGGTCAGCTCGCGCGCGTAGCCACCCTCGCCGCTGGCCTCCAGACCGAGATCGAGCCACTGCGCGCCGAGAGACCGCACCTGCTCGGCCACCTCCGGACGCACGTCATAGCCGGTCGCACGCGCGCCCAGGCGCTTGGCGGTGGCCAGCGCCTGCAATCCCGCGACGCCCGCGCCGAGCACGAGCACCTTGGCGGGCGGGATCGTGCCGGCGGCGGTCATCAGCATCGGGTAGAACCGGCCCAGGTTCTCGGCGCCGAGCAGCGCCGCCTCATAGCCGGCCACGTTCGACTGCGAGGAGAGCGCGTCCATCGACTGCGCACGGGAGATGCGCGGGATCGCCTCCATCGCGAACGCGGTCGCATGCGCGTCCGCCAGCGCACGTGTCGTCTGCGCGCTTGTCAGCGGAGCGAGGAAGCCCACGAGGATCGAATCGGACCCGAGCGTCCGGATCTGATCGGGATCTGGCGGGGAGATAGTGACGACGACATCGCAGCCCCAGACCTCCGCTGCGTCATTGCTCAACTGGGCGCCGGCATCGGTGAATGCGCCGTCGGGCAGCAGCGCACCGGCGCCCGCGCCACTCTGCACGAGCACCTCGATGCCTTTCGCCTTCAGCTTGCCGACCACCTCCGGCACGAGCGCGACTCGGTGCTCGCCGGGGGCGGTCTCAGTCGGAACGCCGATCCGCATTGGGTCCGAGAACGTATCCGATCCTCCCGACGGCGGGCGGTCCGGGTTCGCGTCTCGTGGCCCGAGCGTGCGAACATGGCAGGGCCATGACGGTGAATCTGACCCGCATCTACACCAAGCTCGGCGACGGAGGCGAGACCCATCTGGGAGACATGAGCCGTGTGTCCAAGCTGCACCCCCGCGTCGAGGCATACGGGACGGTGGATGAGCTGAACGCAACGCTCGGCGTGGCGCTGACCCAGCCGGGCCTGCCGGCCCGGATCGCGAGCTGGCTGCAGCGCGTTCAGAACGACCTGCTCGATCTCGGCGCCGACCTGTCGGTCCCGGGCGCGACGCCGGCGAGTGGCGATGGCTCGAGCAAGGCGGAGAACACAAGCGAGGCAGACGCCGATCGTCGCCCGCGGCTGCGGGTGACCGCGCAGTACATCGAGTGGCTGGAGGGCGCCTGCGACGAGGTCAACGCGACCCTGCAGCCACTGCGCTCGTTCGTGATCCCCGGCGGAACCCCCGCCGCCGCGCAGCTGCACGTCTGCCGCACCGTCTGCCGTCGTGCCGAGCGGCGCGTGATCGCTCTCGGCGAGGAGGGCAACCCAGAGGTCGTGCGCTATCTGAACAGGCTGTCAGACCTGCTTTTCATCCTCGCGCGCGCCGTCAACCAAGATGAACCAGGGGGGACGGGATCCGAGCCCCTATGGGATCCAGGGGCCCACGGCTCGGGCCCCGCTTCCGGACCCGCGTGATCGCCAGCGCTCCTCGGGGGTTCGGCGTGGGCCCTCGACGGCGCGCAGTCCGGCCACGGCCAGCGCCATCCACAACGTGCCCACCAGATAGCCGCCCACGACATCGCTCGGCAGATGCCAGGCGAGGATGAGTAGCGAGAATCCGACGGCTGCCGCGAACAGCCCGCCCAGAACCGCGACGGTCGGGCGCAGGCGCACCGGCGCCACCAGCACCGCGCACATGACGAGCGCCATCGCCGCCGTCGCGTGACCGCTCGGCCATGACGCGGCGCCGACCGAGCTGCCACCGACGTGAGCATGGGGATGCGCGAGCAGCGGCTTGAGCGTCTCGGCAGTCCACGGCGCCAGGCCAAGCACGAGCCCGACAGCAAGCGCGACCCGCGGACGCCCGCGCCCGAGGGCGACGACGACGAGTAGGAGACCCCAGAGGATGTAGAGCAGCGGATCGAGCAGGTGCAGCAGAACGTTCGCCACATCGTCCAGCCGCGGACCGCCGAGCAGCGTGAAGTCATACAGCGCGACCGCGTCTTTGACATGCGTCGCCGGCACCAGCGCCGCCACGACCCAGGTCAGCGCAAGCGCGATCGCGCACAGCCCGGCGATGAACAGGGGGCCGGCGGGGCTCTGCCGCGCGGCGCCTCGGCGCCTGGCAGGCACGCGGGCGACCGATAGACACACCGTGGACATCGTCCTCACAGGGTAGGCGGGACGGTAAAGGGAGGCTGAACGGGGGGCAGGCGCCCCATGGGCTATGGTCATGCAATGGCTGCCGGCAAGCATCGAGCAATACGAGGGAGCCGTGTCCGGGGCTAACGGCTCAGGCGGGATTGCGCGAGTCCGCCGAGTCCATATCCGCAACTACAAGAGCATCAGCCAAGCGACGGTAGACCTTGGATCGCTGACGATCTTCGTGGGCCCAAACGGCGCCGGCAAGAGCAACTTCATGGATGCTCTTGCGTTTGTCAGCGAGTGTCTGGTGAGTTCAGTGGAGCTTGCATTCAAGAATCGGGGCGGGATCGGAGCGGTTCGACGCCGGTCGGGTGGCCATCCAACGCATATCGGAGTCCGACTGATGATGGATCTGCCCGATCACCAGGCCGCGGACTACTCATTTGAGATCGCAGCGGAGAAAGGCGAGCGGTTCTCCGTCGCCCATGAGCGATGCCACGTCCAGGATTTCATGGGCGCCAGTCACACTTTCGAGGTGCGTCACGGAGAGTTTGCAAAGGAGATCGTGGGCATCAGATCGCGAGTAGCGCCCGATCGTCTTGCGCTGTTCGCCGCCTCGGCGACTCCGGAGTTTCGCTCCGTGTATGACTTTCTTGCAGGCATGCGCTTCTATTCAATAGTGCCAAGCAAGCTCCGCGAGCTGCAGACTCCCGACCCTGGCGATCTGCTCAAGCCTGACGGAAGCAATGCTGCCGCCGTGCTGAAGCGCATCCAAGACAGCGACAGCGATCACTACATGCGTATCTGCTCTCTCCTATCCTCCGCGGTCGCCGGTATCCAGAGCGCACGCCATCGCTCTGTGGGTCAGTTTGAGACGGTAGAGTTT
Organism: uncultured Solirubrobacterales bacterium; assembly: GCA_963767255.1. Classification (GTDB taxonomy): domain Bacteria; phylum Actinomycetota; class Thermoleophilia; order Solirubrobacterales; family Solirubrobacteraceae; genus Palsa-744. The sequence goes on from CAVYDM010000020.1 coordinate 275,750, forward strand.
CGTCAGGATATAGGGCAAAAGCATCCCTGGACATTCGAGGCTCTAAACGTCTCGGATGGAACGCTCCGCATGCTCGGGCTCCTCCTCGCCGTTTACCAGCTCGGGCCCGCGTCGGTGCTCGGCATCGAGGAGCCGGAGGCGACCGTGCATCCGGCGATCACAGAGCAGGTTCTGGAGGTGCTTACGGACGCTTCGCGCTTACGTCAGATCTTGGTCACGACCCACAGTCCCGATCTGCTCGATTTCAACGACGTCGACGATGAGCAGCTGCGGGTCGTAACGAATCTGCACAACGCCACCGTCATCGCACCTCTGGCCGGGAGCAGCCGAACGGCAATTCGTGAACATCTCTACACCACCGGTGAGCTGCTCCGCGCGGGAGAGCTTGAAGGCGACGCCGCGGCAGCCGCCGACTTGGCTTCGCAGCTCAGCCTCTTTGGAACACCCACCGTCTCTCCGGTGACGGAGGATTAGGCGAGCAGGTGTCAGGTGTACTCGTGCCCATCGTCGAGGGGCAATCGGAGGAGCGTGCGATCGGCGTTCTGCTGCGCCGTATACTCAACGAGCTTGATGTGTACGACATCGAGATTGCCCGGCCGTTTCGCGTCAAGCGCAATCGAGTGGTACGACCCGGCGAGCTCGAGAGAGCGATAACTCAGGCGATTGTGTCACGGTCGGGTACGACAGCGGTCCTTGTGCTTCTGGACGCAGACGACGATTGCCCGGCCACGCTGGCGCAAGATCTGCTCAAACGCAGCGCGGACACGACCATCTTGCCTGTCAAGGTGGTGCTGCCAAAGGTGGAGACCGAGACGTGGATTCTCGCCGCGATCGAGTCCGTGCGGGGCCAGCGAGGAATACGCGACGACGCGCAGTCTCCACCAGATCCTGAGTCGGTACGCAACGCCAAGGGCGCACTTTCAGCCTGCATGGCGGGAACGCGCGGCTACGTGGCAACGGACGACCAGCCGGCACTGCTCAGCGCCCTGGATTTGAGCCTCGCCGCACAACGCTGCCCCTCGTTCGCCAAGCTCCGGCGCGACGTTGCCTCGCTCGCGCTATGACTTCAACCATCAAGCATCGTCTGGAGGGTCCGATCTCACGCGTCATCGACGAGGCGATACTGCAGATTCAGGACATACTCGTTCCCCGGCCCTACGGTCCGACGGGAAACGTCTTGCCCGCGAGCGCGATCAGCGCCTGCGCGGTCACCCACACGGGCGTCTGGGCGCCGGTGCGCGAATAGCGGATCGAGCCGCCGGGCGCGAGCAGGCTTTCCAGGTAGCCGACGGGCGAGCGGCTGCCCTGGCGGCGCACCGTCGCCGGGTCATATCCGGCGGCGATCAATCCCTGGATCGCCCAGGCGGTGGACTGGGCATTTGACTGCCCGCCGTACTGCTGGGGCAGGCCACCGTCCAGGTTCTGGGAGCGGATCAGGTAGCCGGCGCCGCCACGGAGCACGCCCCTGTCGCGAGCGCCCGCGTCCGCGAGCGCCTGCAGCGCCGTGCCGGTGTCGTCGACATCGCTGGCAGCGCCCTGCACGTCGAAGGAGAAGCCGCCGTCGGAGTTCTGCTGGCGCTCGATCCAGCCCGCCGCTTCGCGGATCGGGGCGAACCCGGGCGAATGGCCGACCGCGCGCAGCGCAAAGATCGCGAACGCGGTGAGGTCTACCTGCTCCTCGAACGAGCCATCGCGCTCGCGCGAGCGCAGCACTTCGGAGATGAGATCGCGTCCGGCGAAGGAGTAAGCGGAGACCCCGCAGGCGTGCGCGGCGAGGATCGTGCGCTCGACATCGCCGAGGCCCTGCAGGGTCGAGACTTCACCGCGCAGCGAGTCCAGCACCGAGCGCCCGTCGCGACTTACGCCCGCCGGGTCGCGCCCGGCGGCCGCCAGGCCCATCGCCGCCCATGCGGTGTACAGCTCGCTGGAGCTCTGCCCTGCCGCGGCGCCAAAGCCGCCGTTGGCATTCTGGGCCGAGGCCAGGTATGAGACCTCCGGGGACAGCGACGCGGCACGGGCTGTAACGGCCGACATGAGCGTTACGCCCACGATCAGGACGAGGATCGCCGGCGCGATCGGCTTGGGCGGAGCAGGCTCCCATCGAACGGTCATGCGCTCGCGCGTGCGGGCCAGCAGGCGCGCGAGCTCAGGGCCGAAGGCGAGCGCGAACAGCAGCGTCGCGACCACGTCGGTGATGTCGAAGGGCAGCGCCGTGCCCGCGTATGCGATGAACGCCGCGGGGGTGTGGCTTGCGCCGATCGTCCAGGTGTAGAGGTTCATGATCTCCTTCGCCACAAGCGCGGCGGCGGCGCAGGCGATCGCAAGTGGAACTCGCGACAGGCGCCGGCCGCTCAGCCGTCCGAGCGCGGCGCCGGCGAGACCGACGAGGCCCCAGGCGGCCATCTGCCACGGGGTGTACGGACCCTGACCGAGCATGATGTTCGACGCGAGCATCCCGATCGCGCCGACGGTGAACCCGGGGAGCGGCCCGAGTGCGTAGCCGACGACGAACGCGATCGCGGTGATCGGCTTGACGTCGGGCAGCGCCACGAACGCATCGCGCCCGAGCGCCGCGACGGCGGCCAGGGTGGCGACGACTGCGACCGTGCGCGCGGAGGGACGCCGGCGCTCGTATGCGATCCAGCCGGCGGCGAGGACGAGCCCGACGAGCAGGAACGAGGCGAGCGGCCAGCTCACGCGACGGCCCTCAATGCGATGTCGGCCTGAAGCAGCGCGGCGCCATGCTCGGGCAGCAGCGCGCCGCCGGCGCCGCCGAGAATGCGGGCGGTCTCAGTGGCGAAGTACCAGCCGCCGGCGAGCAGCTCGCTCGCGGACCCGTCGGCGATCACGCGCCCGTCGGCGAGCAGGATCGCGCGCTGCGCGCAGGATGCGGCGAACTCGGGGTCGTGCGTCGCGACGATCACCGCCAGCCCCCGCTCGGCGCGGCGGCGCAACTCCAGTGCAAGCTCAGCCTTGGCCTCGCGATCCATGCCACGCGTGGGCTCGTCCAGCGCGAGCACGGCCGGTTGACCCTCCGCTGATTGCACGTCATCGCCCGCGACGATCGCCAGCGCGAGCCGTTGGCGCTCGCCTCCGGACAGGTCTCGTGGGTTGCGCTGCGACATGTGTGTCAACCCGACCGCCTGCAAAGCCTCGGCCGAGGTCTCCTCGCAGACGCGCTCGTGCACGAAGTAGTCACCTGGGTTCTGCAGCAGCAGCGCAACCCGCCCGGCGCGCTCGATCCTGCCGCGTGTCGGGTCCAGCAGACCGGCGGCGTGACGCAGGAGCGTGGACTTGCCGGCGCCGTTACGACCCATCAACGCGACGGTCTCACCGGGGCGCAACGTCAGCTCGACGCCGCGCAGGATCGCGGGACCGTCGCGCAGCTCATGCCAGACGCCGTGAACGTGCAATGCCGTGACGGGCTTGCGCGAGCGCCGCGTGCGTGGCGCAGCCGCTACAGCCACGGGCATCTCGTCACGATCCTCCCCGGGCAGCAGTCCACGCGCGCGCAGCGACGCGCGAGCCTGGCGCACGCCGACGGGCAGCGGTTGCAGGCCCGCGAGCGCGAACAGCTTCGATCCGGGCGTCTGCAACGCCGGCGACTCGCGCGCGGCCCACTCCAGGAACGACGCTGGATCGCCGTCGTGAGCGACCCGGCCGCAGCGCAGCGCGATCACGCGGTCCGCCGACGACAGGCAGCGCTCCAGGCGATGCTCGGCTAGCAGGATGGTCGTCTCCCACTCCTGGTTCAGACGGCGCAGCAGCCCGATCAGCTCATCGCCGGCGACCGGATCGAGCTGCGAGGTCGGCTCGTCGAGCAGGACCACGGGCGGTCTGCCCGCAAGCGCGGCGCCGAGCGCGACACGCTGCTGCTCGCCCCCGGAGAGCTCGTGCACCGAACGGTCGAGCAGCGCGTCGATCCCGAGCGCGAGCGCGACCTCCTCCACCCCGCGCGCGACAGCGCCGGCGCCGTGGCCGCGGCTCTCCAGCGACAGGGCCAGCTCGGAGCGCACCGAGCTCGTCACGAGCTGCGTCTCGGGGTCCTGGAACAGCGCGCCCGCGACGGCGCCCAGCCGCGCAGGTCCGTGCTCGCGCGTGTCCATCCCGGCCAGCGTCACCGTGCCGGCGTAGCGTCCGCCGTGGAAGTGCGGGACCAACCCGCAGGCGGCGCGCAGCAGCGTCAACTTGCCATGGCCGGACAGTCCCGCCAGCAGGCACAGCTCACCGGGCTCGATCTCGAAGCTGACATCGTCGAGCGCGGGCTCCTCGGCGCCGGGATAGTGGTATGTGATGCGATCGAACGACAGGACCGGGCTCATGGGTCTATCCCCCGGCGGTCCGCAAACGGCAGCAGGACAGCCGCGATCAGCGCAAAGCACAACACGAGCGTTGCGATGCTCGTCGGCATGCGAATCAGAGGGTACGCCCGATACGAAGCAGCTTCGGTGAACCGGCCGAGCGCGGCGAGCGCGAGGATCGCGATGGCCGAACAGGAGAACGCTATGTCGTGACGCGACCACGGGCGCGCGAGATGGGACACGCGCGGGGAGCTTGGCCGATCGGCGATTGGCCGGCGCCCGGAGCCCGGCAGACGCGACGTGAGCGAGCGGCGCGGTGCACGACGGCCAGCGGCGAACCCGCGCAGCTCGAGCGTGGCTGCCACATCCATGGCGCGGTCGAGCGAGCCGCCGATGACGGCGCCGAGCAGTGCGACGCGCGCGCGGGCTCCGGTGGGCGCGCCGCCCGGTCGCGTGCGCTGGGCCTCGGCCATGCGTCCGGAGTCGGCTGCGAGCAGCGGGATCATGCGGGTGGACAGTGAGGCGGTCAGCGCGGAGCGGTAGGACAGCCTGCGCAACGCGCGCAGCAGCTCGTCGGGGTCGACCGCGAGGCTCGCGAGCGTCGTGACGAGGATCATCAGGGTGACCTTCAAGCCGATCACCGCGCCGTACACGGCCGCCTCGACCGTGAGGTCGCCCTGCCCGAACGGGCCGAGGTCGCCGAGCCGCGCGAACACGGTCAGGCCTTCGCGTGAGACGAGCACGTTGATCGCGACGATCGGCACGGCCACGATCGCGGCGGTGCGCAGCGTGCGCGCCAGCTGACGACCGAGCCCGGCGGCCACGCCCGCGCCGAGCACCGCCAGCGTCAGCGCGAGCAGGACCAGCGGATGGAACAGCACGAGCGCCGCCGCGGTGAGCGCGAGCGCCCACGTCGCGCCGACGCCCGCGCGCGCCGCATGCAGGGGACTCGGGAGGCGGCGATAGAAGAACGACGAGCCCCCGCCCAGCATGCGCTCACGCCCCCGGGGACGCGGGGGCCGGGAGTGCCAGCATCGCGCCACCGGGGACGATCGCCAGCGCGAAGCGGTTGTGCAGCGCCTGTTCGTCGAACGCGTGCGCCGCCAGTTCGACACCCGCTTCATCGGTGCCCGTGATCACCCAGACGGGATCTTCTTCGCCGCTGCGCGTGGCCGCGACCAGCCCCGCGCCCGCGGTCAGCGTGCGCACGATCGAGCCCTGTTCGTTCAGCACCGTGAGCGTGGATCCGTTCGCTGACATGCGCGCGTACACGCCGCTCGAGCGCGGGCCGGACTCGATCTCGCGCACGGCCGGATCGCCGCTCACCGCGGTCCACGGCCCGACCATCAGACGCAGCGTTTCCGGCTCGTTTCCGGGGCTGATCGCAGCGAGCGGAGCGAGCACGCCGAGCTTCTGCAGGCGCGACTCGACCGTTGTGCACGGAGCGCTCGTGACCGAGGCGCATTCGACGCGCAGCGGCAGGCGTTTGCCGTCGATCCCGTTGACGAACGGATCTGGAAACGACCCCACGACCGCGGGCACGCTGGCGGTCTGGCTCCAGTCGTGCAGATCCCACCAGATGCGATCGCCCGCGTGCACGTTCGTCTCGGCCGCGCCCTGCGGCGCCTCGATACCGTTGACGTAGTAGAACCAGTCCTCCGGCTGCCCACCCATGGCGCCGCCGGAGAGCCCGTCGATGCTCTGCACGAACCCGCCGCCGTAGCGGGTTGAGACGGTCGCGTTGCGCATCAACAGGCTCATGACCGTTTCCCGGCCGCGTACCTCGGGCGCGTTCCATGCGCGTACGACATGCGTGCCGAAGTCGCGGGTGACCGTCAGGTTGATGGCGGTGGGCTTGGAGCCGGCGCCCAGGCCACAGCCGGCGAGCAGCACCATCAGACCGAGCACCCCGAGCAGGCCGCCGACACGCAGCGCACATCGGTGCCGACGTGCCGGCGAATTGCCCGCATGGGTGCTAGCTGACATCGTCCCGGGCATACGCGGTCGAGGCGCTACCGGACATAGAACACGATCCTCGACGATCCACGGGCCAGCGTCGTGTGGTTGCCGGCGGCATCGGTCGCGCCGATGTCGAGGACGTACCTGCCGGGCGGCAGCGCTTCGGGCAGCAGGTAGGAGAACAGACCGTCGCTCGACACCTTGAACTGGCTGCCCGTGCCGCAGCGCGCGCGGACGAACCGGGTGCTGACGCCGTCGTATGCGTAGCAGCGACCTCGATACTCGCGACGCAGCTCGAGGCTGATCGAGGACACGGTCGTATGCGCGAGCACCGTGCCCGACAGCAGGCGCGGGGCGTGGCCGCGCTTGTAGACGTGCCCGTCGATCGGGCTCGTCAGTTGCGGCACGAGCGCGTACCGGCCGGTGTATGGGGCTTGCTGCGTGATGGTGCCGCGCACGGAGATCGAGGGACTCGACGATCCAGGGGAGGTCTGGGTGCCGCACGTGCCGTCATTGCCGTTGTGCACGCAGATCGTGTAGGGATCCGACGGAACCGAGTCGGGTGCACGTGCCTGCAAGGTGTAGGTTCCAGCGGCGGTGAATTGCAGCGTGGCGATTCCCTGCGGGTTCGGATTCACCGGCATACCGGCCACGGTCATCCCAGCCGGTAGCGATTCAGTAACTCCGCTTTCGGTTCCCAGCGAGCCGAGAGTAACCGAAACTGGTTCCCCGACGCCGACGTCTCCGGATGTCGGCGACGTGAGCTTCATGGTGAGGAAGTGTTCAGGCGCGGTCGCGCTGCTGGAACATTCCGGGCCCAGCGCAAAGCACTGCCCCGCGAATACGATGTCCGCGCCAGCGCCGACCTGTTCTCCGCAAGCGCCGGTTTTCGCGAATTCGTTGTTCACCCAGATCGCCCAGTAGGCATAGTCACTTGGCCCGAAGGGCGGAAGATCCACGCCCTCGATCCCGAGGATTGCGACACCTTCCCCTTCGAGTTGCGCCTCCCAATCGCCGTGCGTCGCGTCATACAGAGCGCCGCCCGCGCTCGTTCCGCTGCAGGTGCCGCCTTCCACAGGGACCGGCGTCGTGGAAGTCGTCACCTGCGTCTGGGGCACCAGGGTGACGCCGTTGAACCCCTCCACCCGCACCGTGACCGTTTCCGGTTCTGCCGCGACGGCGGCAGAGGCCAGGACCGAGAGCAAGAGACAGGTGGCGCCTAGCGCCAAAAAGATACGACGAGATACAACCATTGAGCCACCCCTTTCCACGAGGGCTTGTGGGCCTATGGTCGGAGGCAGGTCTCCTGGCTCCCGGGCCTACCCCTCCGCGCCTTCCCGACCGCTTCAGCGGATCAGTGGCTGCGCATGCGCGCCGCGGTTGGCATCCCCGGTCACAGTGGCGGGTCCGCGCCGGATTCTCACCGGCTTCCCTACACCACCGACCGTTTATTGTCGTGCCGGATCCTACCCCACCGCGCCGAGGTCGGCGTCGAGATCGCCGAGCGCCGCTCGCGCCGACGCGTCGAGCGCGGGCCGGTCGGCGAGCAATCTCCGCGCGATATCCAGGTCGTCCGAGCGCCCCCACGTCAGCGCCGCCACCACCCGTCCGTCCTGCAGATACCAGTTCGTGAACTCGCCGTCCCGCATCGAGCCGCGCACGATCTCCTCGTCCCACGCGTACGCCGGCCCGACGTACTCCAGTTCGCCCCAGTCGCCCAACACCGAGTAGAAATACGGGACCACCTCGTGCGGCGTCTCGCCCCCGAGCATGTTCAGCGCCGCGGTCTTGCCGTGGTTGAACGCCACATCCCAGTGCTCGATCCGCACGTGCCCGCCGTGCATCGGCGAGTCGTATTCGCATATGTCCCCCGCGGCGAACACTCCCGGGGCGGTGCTCTGAAGCCTCGACGAGCAGCGCACGCCGCCGCGCTCGCCGATCTCCAACCCCGCCCGCTGTGCGAGCTGTATGTCGGGGCTTACGCCAGCGCCGATCACGACCGCCTCGGCGTCCAGCTCCAGCCCAGTCCTGGTCACGACCTTCGCCACGCGTCCCTCTCCCTCGAACCGCTCCAGCTCGTCCTCGCCGTGGACCGTCACGCCGTGCGCTTGCAGCAGCTCCTGCACGAACCGCCCGACCTCCTTGCCGAACCCGCGCTCCAGCGTGCGCTGCTCCTGCATCACGATCGTCGCCCTCTTGCCCATCATGCTCAGCGACGCCGCCACCTCGCAGCCGATGTACGAGCCTCCGATCAGCACCACGTTCTCGGCGTCTTTCACGCTCTCCCTGATCGCATCGGCGTTCCCCAGCGTGCGCAGGTAGTGGATCCCCTCCAGATCGCACCCATCCACGTTCAGCCGCCGCACGTTCGCACCGGTCGCGATCAGCGCATGGCCGAACTCGACCTCCTCCCTGCTCGACAGCTTCGCCGTGCGTGCGTCGAGGTCCAGTGCGGTGACGCTCGTGCGGGTCAGCAGCTCGATGCTCTGCTCTGCCCACCAATCGCTGGGGCGAAACAGCGGCTCCTCGCGAGTCTCCTCCCCGCGCAGATATCCCTTCGAGCAGTCCGGCCGGTTGTACGGCGGATCGGGCTCCCGCCCCACCAGCAGCACGCTTCCCTCGGCCCCGGACTCGCGCAGCCAGCGCGCGCAGTTGGCGCTGGCGAGCCCTCCCCCGATCAGCAGATAGTCGACCTTGCGCGTCGCCACGCCCGCCACATTGCCACATTACAACCCCGGCGGGTGTCTGACCGACCAGTTGGCCCAGGTCGGGATGTAGCCGAGGATGCGCCAGCGGGGACCATTTTCGTTGCGGTTCGGGCCGGCGTCGGTGCCGTTGTGGCTGGTGTCCAGCCTGAGTCCCGCGATGACGACGAACACATGCGGCGTCGGCACGTCCGTCGCGTAGATCGTCACCCAGCGCCCGGGACCCGAGTCGCCCCAGTAGACATAGTCCTGCGCGAGCGGATTGTCGGCGAGAATTTCCGCGAGCGGACGCACACCGCTGCGATACAGCACGTAGTTGACCGTGCTCGAGCAGTCCTCTTCGCCGGCACCCAGCGGATCGGGGTGACCGCCCGGGCCGTAGGGCAGTTCCTGCAGCTCGTTCCCCGCCACGACCATCGCCTGCACCGTCGCCGGCACGCCCGCCGGGATCAGCGCGACGTGACCGTCACCGGGCGAGAGCATCGCCCGTTCGCCGGCGATGAACCGCACCGGCGTGGAGGTTTCGCTCGCCAGGCGCGTGTCCGCACCCGTCAGACCGTCGCCGTCGCCTTCCGCTCCCACGCCTTCGCCGCCCCCCGCCGACGACACCGGCGGGGTGGGCGGGCCTCGATACCTCGCCGCCCAGCTCTCGACCTCATCCACGTACCATTCCGCGTGGTTGTATGCGTATATCGCCTTGCGATAGTCCCCCGGGGCTCCCGACGCGCGCAGGTAGTTGGCGGCCCCGTAGATCGCATCCGCCGGGTTCCAGCGGTCGGGCGCGCCGCCATCGGGAGCCACCCCGTACTGCGCCCATGTGCTCGCGATGAACTGCATCGGCCCGCCGGCGCCCGCCGAGTTGACCGCGCCCTCCTGCGTGCACGACGGATCGTGGTCGCGCCCGTGGTCGCACTCGACCTTGCCGATCCCCGCGAGGATCGCCCAATCCAGTCCGTAGCGCCGGGCGGCGGCCTCATACAGGTGCAGGTATTCCGGCGGGATTTCCCGCAGCGCGAGCGCCGAGACGCCATCCTCCGATCCACCGGCGCCCGGCGCGCTCGAACCGCCCTGTCCCTCGTTGATCGCCGTGAGCGCCGCCGCGCCCATCATCAGCACAAGCACCAGCATGCCTGCCGCAGCCACCCCCACAGCGGGCAGCCCCAGCGACCAGCCCGGCAGACGAGCTCTCCTCGCCACCGCCGATCCCGCGCTGGCCGTCGCTTCCGATTCCGTCCGGGGTGGGCGGGTTTGAAATCCGATCGCCGATTCCGTGCTCATCGCCGCCGTTCCCCGCCGAGCTGGCGCTTACGCCGCGCGGAGACCTCCCGCGCGTCGCGCAGCACGCTGGACTCGCTGCGTGTCCCGGGGTGTGCGCGCGCGGCACGCGAGTCTTGTAGGTAGGAATCGAGCGCGGAGGGTTTCGGTCGCGCCGAGGAGGGCAGCTCATGACCGCTGTCGCGCACCCGCCGCTCATGCCTGCGCTCGAACTGCTTGTCCGTCTTGCGCCTCTCGCGGCGCCCCAACGACCCGCCGCCGCCCACCGCGACATCCTTCGCGGTCGCGTTCAGCTCCTTGTAGCGCGCCAGCTCGCGATCGATCTCCAACCGCGCCGCCCGTTTGTGGCGGTCATCGAGCGCTTCGAACTCCTTCGGCGCGTACCCCGCGATGCCCGCCGCCGCCGCGTAGTCGCGTTTCTCCCCTCCGGGCCCAGCTCTGCCCCGGTCCGGTAGGGCCGCCTGGGCGTCGAGGGAGCGTCTGCGCCGCTCGAGCTGCTCGCTCGTGTACACCCTGCCCGACGCGCGCTTGGCCCGCTCGCCGTCCGCGACCGTCGCTCGCGCCGCGGTGAGAGAGCTCTGCTCACCCGCGATCTCGGTCCCGAGACGATTCATGCGCGACTGCAGGCGCGCGGCCCGCCGCCGGTGGGACTTCTCCTCAGCACCGAACTTGGCTGCGGTGCGGGCGGGGGCAGGTGGTGTGAGCGGACCGTGCGGGTTCAGCGCCGCTTCGCGCGCGCTCTTCGCCTCTGCCGCCCCTGCCTGCGCGGCGGCGTATTCGCGCTGCATGCGAGCCAGCTGAGCCTGCTTGTCGCCGATGCGCGCTTGCGTTGCCGGCGCGTCGTCCACACGGGCCCGTGCCTCGCGGTAGTCGTGTTCGAGGCTCGTCCCCGCCTGCCTGTCCGCAATTTCCTTGGCCTTCCCGCTGGCGGCAGCGGCGATCCGCTGTCGCTTCTCGGCGTTGGGCGCTGGAGGCGAGAGCTTGCGAGCCACCATTTTCCCCGCGCGTCCCAGCTCACGTGCGGCCATCAACCTCGATGCCAGCCGCAATCCGCCCACGCCCTGCCCGCGCGAGCCGGCGCCGGTGCCGTGGGCGAAGCCGAGCGCCTGATGACGGTGACGGAACGCTCCCCACCAGAGCGCCGACATGAGCAGCCATTTGGTCCACCAGCCGAGCGCGGGCGCTTTCATCAGGATCTGCCCTGTCAGCAGCACGACGCCGAGCAGCAGGGAGTAGATGAGCTTTGCCATCACCGCGCCGAGCAGGCGCGAGGCCCAGCCGCGAAACGCCGTTCTGCCGCCATCGCCAAATGCCGGCGCGATCACCGCTGCCGGGGCCAGCAGCAGATACAGCAGGCTCATGATCGCCGCACCCAGGAGATGCAAAGCGATGAAGCCGAGCAGCAGGATCATGCCCAGGGCTCCGATCGCGATCAGGAACAGACCCCCCAGGCGCGCCTGCGTCCCGCTCGCGGTGCGGAATTCCGCCTCGACGGCCGTCGGCCCGTGGCATGGTTCGCTTTCGCCGCCACACAGCGCGTTGAACAGCCCGACCTGGTTTTCCAGCGGGCCATAGGGGTGGATCCCGTTGCGCGGCTGCCCGTTCGCGGGCAGCGCCAGGAACAGTTCGCCGTTGGTGTGGGCGTCGCGCAGCAGCTCGGCGCTCTGGCTGCCGATCGCGCCCCCATCCCTGGCCGCGATCTGACGGGCCGCAAGCTGCAGCGGGGACCCCGAACGCACCGGATCGTTGCACCAGTCGACGTCGCCGAACTCCATGTAGCACCAGGGCGAGCCGATCACACCGGCAAAGACGCCCTGCATGCTTTCCGTCAGCGTCCGATCCCGATGGGCCGGCGTGCCGGCGGTCACGGCGGCAAGCGTGCCCAGGCTGGCCTGATTCGCCCACTGCCCGAGCGCGCCCACAGTGCCGGCGGGATTCACTATCACCCACAGGCCGCCAACCATCATCGCCCCCATCAGCAACGCCTGGCCGAGCGTCTCGGCGACCCGGCGGCGAACGAGGCCGTTGTAGAGAGCCAGCACCCCTGCCACGGCGAGCGCCGTCGCGAGCCACGGCTGGGTGAAGGTGGCCTGTGCATCGCGCAGTCCCCCGGCCACGCTGCTCATCGCGGGGCTTTCGAGCAGATCGATCGTGTATGCCCACTCGAGCATCACGATCAGCGCGTGCACCACCCACACCAGCGCCATCCATACGGGGGAGATCAGGTAGTCCTGCTCGAGCGTCGCGCCATTCGCACCGAGCACCCCGGTGTTGATGTGCACGTCGAACGCGTAGTCGCCGGTCGGGGCCTGACTCGCGTCGAAGCCCGAGATCCGGCAGTTGCGTGCGGCGGCGACCGACACTTCGGCTCCTGCTCCGTCAGAGCACAGAGGGCTACCCAGGCCGTTGCCCACCAGCGGGTCGCCGCCACTGGTCGGCGCCGAGGCCGAGGCTTCCGCCGCGGAGCTCGTCCCACCGGTGCTCAGCGGCGGAGCGCTGGGGGCGTGCGCGGGAACACGCGCCGGCGCACGCGCCGTGGCCGCGATGGCCCCCTGCCCGCCTGACATCCACGTCAGCGCCATGAAACCCACCGCCACGGCGCGCCAGCACGCCACCGTCAGGCGGCGCCCGGCGTAGTCGAAAACGCGCGCAGCAGCGACGGCGCCACCACGTCGACCTGGATCGCCTCCACCCGCCCCGAGTGGTCGCGAAACAGGCAGCGCCCGGCCTCGAACTCGAGCAGGCTCTGGCGCGCGCGCAGATCCTCGGGGTCCAGCCCCAGCAGCTCTAGCGCCCGCCCCGCCTCGGCCTCCGAGCGCATCCCGAACACGAACGTCGCCCCGATCAGGTTCTCCAGCGACTCGCGCTCGCCGATCAGCGCATCGGTGACGAGCTGCGTGGAGATGATCGGCACCGCCAGCTCCGAGCGGCCCATGCGCTGCAGCGAGGCCAGCAGCCGCCGCCCGACGGGGTCCCCCAGCAGGCGCCAACCCTCGTCGAATGACAATGTTATATTGCGTCCCATGACTTCAGGCGGCCTGCAACTCGATGCCTACATCCGTGTCTCGAAGGTCCGCGGGCGGGCGGGCGAGAGCTTCATCTCGCCGACGGTCCAGCGCGAGCGCATCGAATCGTGGGCGCAGGCCCACGGCCACACGCTGGTCTGGCACGAGCCCGAGCTGGACGTGAGCGGCGGCACGATGCAGCGCCCCGTGTTCGACCGGATCATGGAGCGCGTCCGCAGCGGTGAGAGCGACGGCGTGATCGTCGCCAAGCTCGATCGCTTCGCGCGCACGCTCGTGGGCGCGCTGAGCACGCTGGAGGAGTTCGAGCGCCGCGGCGCGGTGCTCGTGAGCGTGGCCGACAACATCGACCTCTCGACGCCGATGGGCAAGGCCTTCCTGCGCATCCTGCTCGTGTTCGCCGAGCTGGAGCGCGACCGGATCAGCGAATCTTGGAAGACGGCCAGCACCAACGCAGTCGCGCGCGGCGTTCACATCGCCAAGTTCACGCCGGTCGGCTACGGGCGAAGCGCCGACAAACGACTCCTACCGAACGGCGAAGCGCCCGCGATCCATGAGGCGTTTCAGATGCGCGCGGCGCACAAGAGCTTCACCGAGATCGCGCGCCGCCTCGATCAGAGCGCGCCGCGCCCGGGCGCGGGTCGCTGGACACGGTCGATGGTGGACCGCATCATCAAAAACCGTGTCTATCGGGGCGAGGCATACAGGGGCGAGAACGTCAACGCCCACGCCCATGAGCCGATCGTGACCGTCGCCGAGTGGCAGGCCGCCAACCTCGCGCCCGTGCGAGCGATCGCGCGCGGTGAGCGGCAGAGCCTGCTCGGGGGGTTCGTCCGCTGCGCGGGATGCCGCTACCTGCTCGCACCGCACCGAGTGGAGGAGAGCGAGAAGCCGGGCGGGCGGGCGCCGGTCTACCGCTGCCGCGGCACCCACACCGCCGGTCCCTGCACCGCGCCCGCGAGCATCAACGGGCGCAAGCTCGATCGGTACGTGGAGGGCATCTGGCGGGCGCAGATGGCCCGGGAGGCGCTGAGCGTCCAGCACGACTCCGAGGCTCTGCAGAGCGCCACCGAGAAGCTCTCAGAGGCCGAAGCGGAGCTTCAGGCGTTCGCGGCGGACCTGACGCTTCGGCGAGTGCTCGGCAGCGGCTATCACGCCGCCGCCGAAGCGCGCGCGGCCGCGGTCAACCAGGCGCAGTCCGAGCTGCAGCGAGCGCTCGCGCCGGCAGCAGGCGGCGAGGCGACCGAGAGCTATGACGATCTGCCGATCGAGGACCGCAGGCGCATCCTCGGCAGCTCGATCGACGCGGTGATCGTCGCACGCGACGACGCGCGCGTGCCGGTCGAGGAGCGGGTCACGATCCTGTGGCGCGGCGAAGGGCCGGACGATCTGCCCCGCCGGGGGCGGGACAATGGGCCGGTGCGGGCCTACGCGCCGTAGCGGCAGGACGATCGCGCTCGGTGGGAAGGTTCGTCAATCCTGTGAGTCATGCGCATGCTTAAAGACCGGTACCGAGGCGCAGGGCGCAGACAACCAGCAAGAGAGAGCGGTCGCCGTCGAGCGGTGATCTCCCGATGGGGACCTATGGGGACTCCGATGAGAGCGTCGGGGGTGTATCTCGCCAGCGCAGCTTCGTGGGGTCCCATCGTCCCCGCGCGCTTTCAGTGAGCAGCGGATCGACGAAGAGCCCGACGGTCCTCAGCGCGCTTGGCAGGTCGCGCTCGTGCAGGTCGGTCACGTCGCGTGCGATTCTGGCGTAACCGTTCGGCCAATCGCGTCCGGCGGGCGCCGCTATGCGTTCGGGCAGGGCCAGCCCGCGACGCTCGGCCTCTGCGTGCAGAGCAGTCGTGGCCACGGCGGCATCGATGCTCACCGTGTGAGCGAAGATCGCCAGATCGGCCATGTCACGAAAGCGGGTGCTGGGCTCCTTCAACCCGCTGGAGCGCTCGTGCAGCTCAAACAGGGCACATACCTTGTCGGCTATGTGATCGGCGAGTGGATATGCGCGGTAGTCCACCGATACCAGTCCGGGCAGATTCAGCGGCACGAGCGCAGAGACGGTGTCGGGGGCGCCCGTGATCGCATGGCTCACCACAAGATCCACGTGGAAGCGCGCGAACTCCTTGAGCCCGAGGAACGCGACGACATCCACGCGCATGGCACCGGCGCCCTGCACGATCTGCCTGCCGGGATCCAGCGCAAAGTTGAAGTAGTCGCCGAGATCCACGGCAGCGGCCGCTCGCAGCGCCTGCTCGGCCTGGTCCAGGGTGCCGGTGCGGCTGAGCAGATCGATGTCGCGCGTGTGCCGAGCATGACCGCCAAGCCGAGCGAGCATCGCCGTCGCGCCCTTGAGCACCCACCGCTCGGGCTCGGCACCGAAGACTCGGCACAGCAGCCGATCGTATGCAAACTGCCGCTGCAGGCTGCTGAGCTGTACGCCGCGATCATGCGCCAACGGACGCAAACGGTCGGCCACGGCCCGTCGTAGCGCACTCGGATCCGTATACCGATCAGCGCTCATTGCTCCGTGCCAGCGCGACCATTTCTTCCCGGTCGGAGTAGTTGGCCAGCGTCAGGAGATGGTCCAGCAGCGCCACACCGTCACCCCGGAGAAACCCGAAGCGCGCCGCATAAGGCGCGATGCACTCGGCGACGGTCCCGGGATAGTCGAACACCCGATGGACGACCTCGGCGGTGATCTGAGCCACACTCGCAGGCTCCACATGATCACCCAGCAGGTCGGCGATCATCCGCCCGGCGCGAGTCGTGGGCAACCCTTTCAGCACGATCCGTTGATCGTCGGGCACACGGCCGCGGTGCAGACGCACATCGCTGCGGCGTGTCTGGCGGCGTATGGGCAGCGTGAACTCGTGCACGTCGGCGCGCAGGTCGCCGACGCCGTACAGGGAAGCCGCCGAAGCGTGCGACACGAGCGCGACGCTGGCTGAGCCCACGCGAGCCCATGCCGGCTCGCCGGGATCGAGCGCAAGCCAGGCCGCGCGCAGCTGCAGATGATCGGGCTCGGCCGCTCCACGAATCCTGTAGACGCCGTGCGCAACGCGTTCGAGCAGCCCATCTTCGGCAAGACGTGCGAGCGAGCTTGCCCAGACACCGGCCTGCTGTGCCTGCTGACGCGTGCACAATCCCCACTGGCCCTCGGCGATGTCGAACAGGCGCTGGAGTGGACGAGCCATACTGCAAAGTATAGCAAAAACAGGTTGTTTTGCAGATCTTACGAACCTACCGATCTGCGAAAGTATCTATAAACGGGCTACTTTGCAGGATCGCTTTCGCACGCGCGCTCACGGAGCAGGCCGTAAGCGCTTGCGGGCGGGCGCTAGTACCTATGTTCCTCGCCCTCGCGGGCGAGGTATTTGCCTAAGCCAGCCCGCCCACACCAGCGTTCCACGGCGAACGCCGGCACACGCACCCCCCGAGTGAGGCGATAGGCCTCTGCGCCCGGAGCAGCTGCGCGCGCAGCGCGCCAGTCACGGGAGAACCATACACCGGGGATGCGGGATGCCGTCACAGGCGCCCGGCTGCGCGCTCGGTCGCGATCAGGGCCTCGAGCTCGTCGAGCGCGGTTTCGGGGAGGTCGGTCCGGCTGGCTGCGGTACTGTTGATTCTGTCGATTCTGTCGATACTCATGATCAACTCTAGTTCGTAACCGAGCAGTTTGAGGCGCGCGATGACCGATTTCGACAGGCAGTATTGGAAGATCAAAGACTTCGCCGAGCACTTCGGCCTGGACAAGAGCACGGTCTACAACCAGATCGAGCGCGGCGAGATCCGGGCGATCCGCGTCGGCAAGACGGCGCTGCGGATCCCCACCGACGAGGTCCAACGGATCTTGGACAGCTACGTCGCGCCCCGCGAGCAGACCCACGACCTGGACGCACGCACGCAGGAGTTCCAAGCCCGCACCGGGCGCACGCCGGCAGAGTTCGCCGCCGCTTGGCGCGAAGGCAAGATCGAGGACACGCCCCGAAATGCCAGCGACGCGATCGAGGCGCTCGCCCTACGCGAGGCGATGCAGCCCACCGCAACCGTCGGGCAGCCATAACACGGTGGTCCAGTTCGCAAGGACCACACCGATACCGCGCAGGAACTACCGCAGAGCACCCGCACCGGAGCGCGTCTGCCCCAACCGCTCCTTGAGGTCGTCCGGGTTGAAGCGGACGTAGCGGCCGAGGCGGTGGTGTGGAATACGCCCCTCGCGGGCTTGGGCCAGCAGCCAGGTGTGGGGAACGCCGAGCAGGCCGCTGGCGGCCTTCGCGTCGATCAGGGGAGTAAACGCTCGGCTTGGCTCCAGCATGTTCGCCGCGACCTCCGAGGAGACCTCCTCATAGGAGTCGGACATCAGTTGCTGACCCGGCGCCATTACGCCCTACACCTCGACAACCACGCCGGTCCTGCGCTTGGACTTCTTGGCGGGGACGAGGTGGTACTCAAGGCTGTAGCCGAGGGCGTCGGCGAAGCGCTCGACGGTCGAGAGCTTGGTGTCCGCGGCCGTAGTCTCCAGGCGTGCGAGGGTGGGTTGGGAGGTGTGCATCGCGGCGGCGACGCGGGTCTGGGAGAGGTTGTGGCGCTTGCGCTGCTCGGCGAGCGTGCGCAGCAGGGCGCGACGGCGCTCGGCCGCACGCAGCATGCGCGGGAAGGCGGAGTTGGCGCGTGAACTCGGCGATCATCCCATCGAGCGCATCTGGCTCCCGGTGATCGAGGGAAGTGGCGCGGGTCATGGTAAGGACCATATCATGCTTTATTTGATATATCTAGCAGGCTATTTGCATCGGGTGCGACTGCTCGCCTTGGGTGGCATGCTCAAGGGCTCGTGATCGCCGATCACCCTCTCGATTGACTTGGGCAAACTTGCAGAAATCGTCATTTTGTCCTTGTATTACCCGATGAGGATCCATGAGCTGCCCGACGCCCTTATGCCGACGTCGGCATAAGGGGCACATCATCGAACTCTTGGGCGTCCGTGACCCCGAGATTCGCGCCCGGCACGTCGGGCGCGCCGGTGACGCTGGAGCTGAGCGCAGACGCTAGACGTCGATCAGCTCGGTGCGGGGATGTAATCCAAGGTCACGCCCAGCGGCCGCGATGCGTTCGAGCGTTGCGGCAGTGGGGTTGATCTGGCCTCGCTCGATGCGACTGATGTCGGCTTGGGCGATTCCCGATGCCGCGGAGAGCTGCTTTTGGGTCAGACCCGCGGCGAGGCGCTGTTGCAGCACGCGGGCGCCGATCCTGAAACGAGCACGCGCTGCGTCCAGCTCGCGACGCTCCTCGTCGGTGCTCCCGTCTTCGACCTCGTGAACGAAGTCATCAAATTTGGTCGTCACGTGCGTCTCCTTACGGCGGGCCATCGATAGGTTATAGCCCATATCGGGTTGTTCGTCAATCCCGTGAGTCGTGAAGCGTCACCTGCGCCGTCGCGCGCCGGTTCGGCGCCGGCTCTTGCGCAGCTTGAACGAGCGCAATCGCTGACGCGCGGGTTCGATCTCGCGGTCCTGACGACGCTTGCTCGGCGCCGCGCCCTGTCATAGCCGCCGAGCAACAGAACCATCTTCTTGCCGTAGGCGTGACAGAAGATGCGCAACAGCACCTCGCCGCGCTTGCCCATGCCCGCTTCACCGGCCTTGCCGCGGATCACCGACTCGTCATGGCGGATACGGAACTCGAACAGCCCGGCCCCCAGCTGCTTGCCGTGCTCGGTCGCGCATACGCCCAGGCCGAGGTCCGTCAGAAGCACCTCGATCGCAGCGATCGCGGCGGCGCGCTTGGCGCTGTCCAACGAATCCAGCCACTCCCGAGCCCGGCTGACGACCCTGATCATCCTCGAAGAACTCAATCGTCCACGCCATCGACGGAGCAGCCTATCTGCGCGAAGAGGGGCTGCACCTCGGGCGTTCGTCGCGTCTCACGCCGTCAGCGGCCGCGTATCCGTCACCGCTGGCGGGAGCACGCCGTCCGGTGCCGCGGCGCGCGGGTCGAAGCTGTTTCTGAGCTTGTCGATCCGCAGCTCTGTCGGTGGGTGGGTGTGTTCGGTGAGCCACATGAATGGGACGGGGTGGTCGTGCATGAGGGCGTGGACCTCCAGGAAGTCCGCGAGCTCATCGGCCTGGCCGGACCGGCCGCGAAGCGGTCGGCGGTGTACTCGCGTTCGCGCCAATGCGAACCCCAGAACAGCGCTGTCAGGCGCAGTCCAGACCGCCTTTGGCGAACACGATCGTCTTGCGCAGGACCCACAGCAGCGAGCCCAGGATCGTGACCGTCAGCAGCGCCCGATCGTCAGAGAGGATCAGCGCGCTGCGCTTGGCCGGTTCGCGCTGCGCGGGTTTCGGGGCGCATGTATGACCAGGCGGTTAGCGCGGCCGTGAGCTTCCCGTCGGTGCTCGCGAGGTGTCCCAGCTCGTGCGCGAGCACCGCCGGTAGATGATCGCTTTCCAACAGGCCACGTGAGAGCATCAGGGTGTTGCCGCACACCGCCGCATCGGGTTGGGGATCGTCGAGACGAACCAGCCGACGGTTCACGCAAAGGCATCAGCGTGCGGTGGCGCAACAGGTCGATCGCGTCGTTATAGGCGGTGCGCTCGCGCTCGGACGGTTCGCGCCCGCCGAGGTTCTGCCGCCACCAACAACCACCACCGAACGGTGTGATCAGCGCCACGACCGACCATGCGGTCGGGATGAACGCCAGCCGCGTCAGGGCAGCGGCGCCGGCGATCGAATGGTGGAACACGAGCAGTATTAGCGCGACGCCGGCGAGGGTGAACAGCCAGCGCACGAAGATCACGGGCGCTTCGAGCAGGACAGTCGCGGCATACAGCGCGAGGACCGGCAACGAGGACAACCAGGGCGTCAAACGGGACTGCATCGAACATCGTCTCCTTGGGTTTGAGTGGGTTAGAAGGGGAGGCTCCCCACCCCCTTCTCCGACGAACCACCCACAACGGGACACCCTGCTCGCAAGTTCTTTTCGCCGGGCCGCTCGGCCGGAACGTCCGATTTGGGCAGCTCGCCGCGCACATCGGGCGCTCGGAGCACCTGCGCGCGCATCGCGCGACCACGGCTGATGATGTACGCCGCGCCCGGATCGAGGGCCCTGACCTTGTTCGGATCGACCTTGTACTGGTGCTGCACCCTCGCCGAGCCTTCGCCGGTGCTGCCCTCCGACCCGTAGTGCGTGGAGTACTCCATCCTCTGTCTTGTCCCCGCGAGCATCACGATCTCCTCCGGCGTGTTCACGCAATGACAGATCACCGTCTCCACGCTGCCCGTGATCCTCGCGGCATCGTTTTCATCGCCCATGCCCTGCACGACCTGCGGCGCCAGGAAGAGCCCGGTGTGGAAGCCGCGGGCCTGCTCGATCCGCGCGGCCATCCCCGCGCCCTGCGCGAGAGCTGAGACTCGTCGACGATCAGCACGCAGAACTTCTCCCGCTGCTTGCGGGTCGTGAAGAAGTGCGCGAAGTCCTCGAACAGGAACCTCGCCAGGCCGCTCGTCTCTTCGCGCAACGCCAGACTGTCAAGCAGCAGGTACGCCGCGTTCGTGTCCTCCCACGCCCAACTCCCGTCCAACGCTCCGCCAGTCTGCCCGAGAACGCCTCATAGCGCAACCTGACCTGCTTTACATGTTCGGCTGTCAGCGCCTCCAGCGCGCTCGAACCGTCGTGCGCCTGGCGCAACCCGCCGATCTCCATGCGCCCGAGCACCTTCCGCGACGATCTTGGCGGACCGTCGGGGTGCTCGCAGACCAACCGCAGCAGTCTCGGCGACATCGCGATACCACGCCGCGGGTCCTTCGCTCGAGTAGTCGATGATCTCCATCAGCCGCCCTTGAACCTCGTGCGGCTCTCCGCGCCATCCGTCGAACGGCTCGTTCGGAAACACCCTTGCCCGTCTGCCCGAATCGTCCATCAGGGCGCAGAAGCGGCTCGCGGTCTCCCTGTCGCCCTTGCCGTCCAGGTAGAACACGGCGCGTCACTTGCTTCGCGAGCTCCATGCGAGGCGCATCACCGTCTCGGTCTTCCCGCTCCCGTCGCGCCGCACACGAGCAGATGGCGGCACAACCGTTCTGGAGAGAGCAGCACCATCCCACAGTCCACCGGCAATGCGCGCTCGCCACCGAGGCGCATCGCCAACGTCACACACACTCACCCCATCGGCTTCGCCGAGCAGCGGGTCTTGGGCGGTCGAACGAACGGGCGAGCGTCCTCGCCTGCGACCAGCGAACCTCATCACACGCGCGCCTGTGAGCGGGGCAGCTCGCGCACGCCGAGCTTCGGCCACCGCCCGCTCTCGGCGAGCTCGACAGAGCTGGCGGTGCGGGCCCGGGGCACACCAGTACAGCACCGTGTCATAGCCTCCCGACAGCTCGTCCAGGATCTGGGCCATCCGCCGGCGGGACTTGACCGTCAGCTCCACCTCGATCGCCACGCGTTGACCGTCGGCGATGACAACGCCGTCGGGCAGGTGTTCTGTCGGGCGGCGCTCCTTGGCCAGCACACGCTCCGGCACCCATTCGCTTTGCGGCGAGCGGGCCTGGACGTGCAGGCGCACGTCGTTGATAGCGCCGACATGCGCGAGCAACCCGACACGGGGATGCCACACGCCGAAGCCCTGACCCGCCGCGCGCAACCCCCTGCTGGTCGGGATCGCCCACGCCGGCTCGCCCACGAGCAGCCGGCGGACATCGATCAGGCCCGCGTCGCGCAGGCGCGCTATCACGCGCTGCACCGTGCGCGGGCCGCTGGCCAGCAGGACCTCCAGCTGGTCGGTGCGCGCTCCGTACTGCTCGGCCAGCCAACCCAGGACGGCCAGGTCGCGGCTTCGCAACTGCTCCTTTCCTGCACGACGCTTCGTACTTGTGTTGCTGACGGCGAGGCCCGGGCGACTCTGCTGCTCCAGGGGACTCATCGGCTTGCCTGCCTGCCGGCGGCTCGCCGTGCTTCTGGGTTGAACATCGCTGTCTCCTTCGCTATCGGGGAAGCCTGCCTCTGCTTCTCCGACGACGCCACGCCAACGGGACACCCTCCCCAACGAGCAAAGCCATCCAGCCGATCCGCGCACGCATCCGCAATGCCGGGCATCCACACGCCCCGGCACCACCACGAGCCCCGATCAACCCGAGTCCTTTTTGTTGTTGTTTTGTTTTTTTTTATTTTCTTATTCTCAATCTTCTTCTTTCCAGAACCCACCCTTCCAGCACCCTGCCAACACCACACCACACCACTCTGCCTCCCCCACCCCAACCACCTTCAGGTCATTGACCACCACCATCGAATAGCAAAGCTGAGAGGGGGGTGGTCAATGACCGGGCCCTACACCAACCCCTGTCCACGGGGAGGCAGATTTGGCTCTCCAAAGCCAAACGCAGGGTGCTGGAGCTGACCTCGATCCTGTCGCGAGCCTGACGCGCACCGCGACAGGCCCCACGACACGCTTCGCGACACGGCTGCAATTTAGCGGCCATACGAGCTTGAATTATCGGCCATACGGCGTAGAGTCGGTACATGGACTCTCTTAGGCAGGTTGCCAGCGAACTTGAGATTCCGCAGCGCACACTCCGTCGTGCGGCGTCTGAGGGCCTCGTGCGCGGTCAGCGCGTCAGCCCGCGCCGGTTTCAGATCACGCTCCGCGAGGAGGCCTACCTGCGCAGCCACTGGGAGCTGCTCCGCGCGTTGCGCGCGGCGCTGAGAACGGAGCCGAACGTCAGACTGGCGGTGCTGTTCGGCTCGACCGCCACTGGGAGCGACCACGAGCGCTCCGACGTTGACGTGCTCGTCGTCCTTCACGATTCGGGTGTGGGCCGGCTGGCGGAGCTGGAGGAGCGGCTTTCGCGGCGCCTCGGCCGCGAGATGCAGCTTGTGCGGCTCTCCGAGGCGCAGAGCACGCCTGTGCTCATGGTCGACGTCATCGATCACGGGCGTGTACTGGTCGATCGAGACGATATCTGGCCGGCTTGGGAAGGCGCTCCGAGGTGGCGGCGTCTTGCCCGTAGCGTCGAACGCCACTCACCTGCCGCGATTGACGAGCACGACCTCGATGACCACGCCGCATGACGGCAGCCGATCCGGTTCCTGCTCCGCTCGAGGCGAACGACCCTGAGCGCGCAAGGGCGTTGAAGGCGAAGATCCGCGACCGGGTGAGCGACGTGCGTCGCCACCTGCTCGCGTTGCGCACGGCGATGGCGGAGTTCGGTGAGGACTTCGAGCTGGATGCTTTTCGCACGGCCTACGCCTCGGAGGATCCGGTCGAGCTCAACCGCGTGAAGGCGGTCGAGCGAGGCGTCGATCAGCTCTACAACTACATCGCCGAGCTCGCGCGCCTTCGGATTGGAGCTTGCCGAGCTTCGTGGACGCGCGATGAGACCAATGCGCGGCTGGATCTCGAAGCGCTGCGGGATGCCGGCGTGATCTCCGGCGAGCTGACCTGACGCAGCTCGCGCTGGCGACTGCCTGCCGGCAAAAGCGCCCAAAAATGGGCGTGGTCCCCTGAGGGTACAGGGACCACGCCCCTTCACTGCGGGTGCTCCTCGGTCAAACGGAGAGGGAGTCCGGGCCGAGGGGCGCCCCCGAACGCCACCATCCTCTGACGACGCTCGAGCTTTGAAGGACACCGCATCTCTCAGCGCCCTTTGGCCGTCTTCTTCGTCTTCTTCGCCTTTCTAACGGTCTTCTTGACGGCGTAGGCCTTGCGCGCCTGCTTTTCGCACTTCGCGCGCCGTGCCTTGGAGTGCTTGTAGCGCTTGCGGCACACCTTCAAGGCCGCGGCCAATTGCTGCGCGCTGCTGAGCTTCTTGACTTTCGCCGCCTTCACCGCGCCGCAGCCTGCGATCGCGATCTTCGTGGACTGCTCGAGCTTCACCCCGTTCTGTCCCACGATCGTGGTGGGCATTTCCAGGGTTTCCCCGCACAGATCGAAATGCTTGGCTTCGGAGACGTTCGGCGTCAGCACGCCGTGCGGACCAGCGGGCAGCACCGTTTCGAACGTCGTGAACGGCGCGTCAGGGGTCGATTCGAATTCGCTATAGGTGATCCCGTTTTTGATGTCCGTCTTGCCGTCCAGGATCAGGGTGATGTTTTCGCCCTGCAACACGAACTCGACATCCGGAAACGCCGCGCCACCATGAGAGACCAGATACGCCGGTCCGGTGAGAGGATTGTTCAGGATCGGAGTGTGGATCGTCGCGTGACCGATCACCGACCCTTCATCACAATTGGACGGGTTCGCTTCGAAGGTTGCCGCCGGACAGGCTTTCTGGAGCGTCGTCAGTCGCGAGGACAATTGCTTTGGCAGCTGCAGATCGACCTTCGCGATCCCTGCCTGGGCGGCGCCCGCAGAGCCAAGACCACCAGAGGACACGCTCACGGTGAACGTCGTGCCTTCCGTTTTGCTGCCATGCCCCGCCGCGCTGGCTGAGAGCACGGGTCAAACGGCAGGGTCGGACAGTTTTCGACCGCGAACGGCACGGATCTCGACGCGCTCGCGCCGTTGGTGGACGTGAACATCGCGCCGATCGTCTTGGGTTCGCAGTCGGTGGGGTTGAACGTGAAATCCGGCCGGTCGATCGAGACATCCACGCGGCGCAACCGCACCGGCAACCCATCCGTCTGGCCGTTCGCGCCCGTGACGTCCAGGATCCTCGGGAACGGGTTCGATACCGCGGTGACGTGCGCGTCGTGCGGGTCCACGTACAGCGCCTGGCGGACGGTGACGGTGCCGAGGTTGAACGGGCCCGCGATCGCGGGACCTCCACCGCCAGACCATACGGTGCACCGTTGTAGGGGCCGGTCAGATACGCGCTGCCGTGCAGCACCAACGGGTCGGGGCCGGGCCCGGCGTACGCCGTGACCGTGCCCAC
Organism: uncultured Solirubrobacterales bacterium; assembly: GCA_963767255.1. Taxonomy (GTDB): domain Bacteria; phylum Actinomycetota; class Thermoleophilia; order Solirubrobacterales; family Solirubrobacteraceae; genus Palsa-744. The sequence continues at coordinate 300,878 of CAVYDM010000020.1, forward strand.
CCGTGATTCTTCAGGACACGCCCCGCCGGAGGCCGCCGCATCGGAGCACAACGGCACGCCGGCGAGTTTCGCGGCCAAGCCGGCGGGCAGCGTCGCGGTCAACCCCGACAGTTCCTGTTCCCCATCTTCACGTGAGAAGGAGAACACCAGCGGCGTGTACGCCCCGGCCTGCGCATCACTGGAGCCGGCCGTGAAGCTCGGTGCGAACCCGCCGCCGCATCCCGAGACCACTTCGAACGGGGAGGCGAAGCTCAACGGCGCCCCCTCGCTCCACGGCGTCAACGAGATGTCCGTCGTGAAGGATCCGCAGCTCTCCGGGGTCGCCAGCGCCGCGCGCGGGCCTCCTTCCAGGCTCAGCTTCAACGAGGAGAACGGCAACTGTGGCGTTTCCGCGAACGTCGTCGTCAACTGGCCCGTCTGCGGGTCCGATTCCACGTGCCCCGCGAGCTTGATCACCGCACCATCGGCCTGCGCATACAAATACAGCGCGAGCGTCGAGCCGAACGGGTTCTGATTCTGCTGCGCCAAATACACCGAGCCCTCGACCTTGTCCGGCAGCACCGGAGTTTCGATTTCCACGCTGCCGAGCCTCGACCCGCCCGGACACGACGGTTCGCTCGCATTGCTCATCGCGATCTCTTCAGACGAGCACGCTTCCAGGCCGTTCGCGCCCGACGGGAGACCGTCACCCCGCCGGCAACGTAACCACCGTCTGCTTGAGCTCGGCCTGTTCGACTTCCCTGCCTTCGTCCTGCGGCACATCGATGTTCGTGACCAACCCCGTCGGCGCATCAGCACTACTGCTCGTCGGCTTGACCGACACCTCCGGCGCGAACGGCAGCACGCTGCAACCCGTCATCCCCGGCAACGTCGTGCTCGCCGTCACAAAATCTCCGGGTCCTGCCAGGAATCCGCGCGCACCGTCTCGGTCTGCGGGCCAGCGCACGACGTCGGGTTGGTCAGGAACGGCACCACCGGCTCTGTCACCGAGCATTCTTCTTCGGCGACTTTGGTCCCAAATACCCCTGGGGGAAGGCATGCGCGTTCGTGGTCGTGGCTCGGGGCGGCCGGCACGCCCCACACTTCGACGGTCGCGCCCTCAAGGCCCGCGTTTGTGGAGCTGTCGAGCGCTTCCGCGTCGATGCCGTAGTCGGAGCCCGTGCGCAATTTGAACACGATCGAGACAGTGGTGAACGTCGCGATGCGGAACCCAAGCGCGGCCGGGTAGCCCGCGGGCGGCACGAGATTATACAGCGGTTCGACGTCTTCTTCGCTGTCCAGCCGCAGACGAATCACACCCACCTGCGCAGCACGATTGCAAAGGGCACGCACCAGTTCCGCGAACGTGCACCGCGGTGTCGCCGTGGGGTTGCCGATATATCCCGGCGGCAACGCCGTTACGATATCCCGCGGGTTCGCGTCGGTCGCGCGATGCCCGTTGAGATCGGTCCCCACGTTGAACTCGACGTTCGTGAGGAGCTTGTACGGGTGCCCGCCCGCCTGGGTGTACTGGTGCCCTTCCTTGTCCAGCACCTGCGCGCTGAATTCCCGTATCCCGAACGTCGCGAACGTCGCTTCTTCACCCGTGCTCGTGCCCGTCGGGGGCCCAACGTTGCTAGCCACGAACCGGTAATGGTAGACCGTGCCCGCGCGCAACCCTTCCAGATCCGCCAACGCCTGCTGCGCCGAATAGCCTGCACCCAGCGCCGGCCCCAAGCATGGCGCGCTCGCCGCGCCCGCATACCCGGACACCTTGAACTGCGCTTCTTCGACGAACTGCACCTCACAGCTCGCGCTGCTTCCGCCCGGCGCGATCTGCGCCCGCACCGTCGCCGTCGTGACGCTCGGGTTCGCGGCCTCAGCGCTGACCACCGGCGCGACCGGAACACGACTGGGCGTCGTGAATTCCTCATCCGCGCTGTACGTTGGCGTTGGGTCGCCCCCATCTTTCGCGCTGAGCCGGAAGTGATAAGTGGTGCCAGGCGAAAGCTTGACGACCGTCGCGCTGACCGCGGTCGTTTCGGCATAACCGGCACCGCTTCGCGGTTCACATCCCGGAGTCCCACCGTATCCGGTCGTCGTCCCATATTCGAAGCGGCATATGGTTGTTCCTTGCTCTTTCGGATCGGGCGTGAGCACGCCATTGAGCGTCGCGCTTTCCGCCGCGACACCCGTCGCGACACCGGTGCGAATTTCAGGAATGATTTCCAATTTACGGTAAACGGTAATCGTCGATTCCGTCGACGCGTTGGCGAGGAGCTGTTCGCGGCCCTTCGCGAACGCGAGCGCATCACCGCCCGTCCCGAAGCTCGCCACCCTGCCCCCCGCCGCCGCGGGGAACTCGCTGATCGCGAACAACGGTTCGCCGAGGAGCACATCACCGCTGTGCGGGTCGACCGCGACGCTCAACGCCCGGGTTCCTTCCAGTTCCGGGCGCGGCACCACACTGCCGCCCGGCGCGAACTCAACGACCCCCGTCGGAAAGCTCGCTTCCCCGTTGGCGACATACACATCACCGCTCGAAGCGAGCGCGATCGCGCCCGGTTCGGGCTTCGGATCGACGAGCTGTTTGAGATATTCACCCTTCGGGCCGAACTCGTCGATCACGTCATGCGCCACATCGGCGACGTACAGATCCCCGCTCGCGTTGACCGCGATCCCACGCGGCTCGATCGAGCCGGCCGGCGTCGCGACACCGGTGATCTCGCCTAAGTACTTGCCTTTTTCGTTGAAGCGGTCCACGACCCCATGTGCGATATCCGCGACATACACATCACCCGCGATCTTGCTTTCTGAGGAGTCCACCGCGATACCCGACGTCCACCCACCCTTCACCAATGAGAACGACCCCGCCGGCGTCTTCGCACCCGTGATCGGCTTCCCTTCCGCTTCATACTTACAGTTGCGTTTCATTGAACCTGAACTTCAACACCGAACCCGAAGCCAACCCCACATACACATCCCCACTGCTCGCTTCACCGGAGTTGTCCACCGCGACCGCCACCACCGGCTGCCCTGTCCCATCCGAACCATCGAACGAACCAGCCACCTGACGAGTCGTGAGCGCCGAGGCGCCCGGAACACCCACACCAACACCAGCCAAACAGAGGCACGCGCCCGCCACCACAGCCCCGATCCCTCTGCGCACGCGCACGATCATCGCTTGCCTGCCTTGCCTTTAGGAGCAGCCTGCTTCCCAGCAGCCTTTGGACCGTAGCTGCGGCGCGCCTGCGCTTCGCACACCGTGCGCTTGTGCTTGGAATGGGGGTGCTGCTTGCGGCACGCCTTCAGTGCTTTGATGAGCTTCTGCGCTCGTGTCAACGGTTTCACGGTCACTTTGACGCCCTTGACTTCCTGTTTGGCCGGGGGCAGAGCGAGGTTCCCCGACCCAAGCGCGCCCGCGGTCGCCGGCGCCACGAAACCGCTCAGCGGCGCGACCGGCCCTCTGCAAGCTTCTTCTCCGCTGCACGCTTCATGAGCCGACGGGGCAGGGAAACCACCATCTTCACGCGCGTCATACACCCTGTATTCACCCGCCGGCTCACCTGAGGGCAAAACCTGGGAAGTGATGAAAAACACATCACTACCATCCGGCGTCGCTTCATAGAAATACGACGGTTCGCCACTCGTCCCCGTCGAAATCAAATGCAACACGCCAGCATCATATTCGTACACATTCGAGACCCCATCCTTCGCCCCTTCCACCAACGGCTCAGCCGTCGAGAAGAACACGCGCCCATCATCGGAAAGATCACGCTGCAAATAGCCGGCAGCCTGAAGCAGGCCCGCGAACACGTCCGCCGTCGGCGGCAAGATCTCCGCATGGCCAACCGACGGTGCCCTCGACTCGCTGCACGACACACACACCAACCCCCCGCTCACCGCGTTGAACAAGAAAATCTCATCATCCCGTTCGCCGTTTGAGACATCGACGTTGTCGTACCCCGTGAGCGACAGGTCCGAGTTGAACGCGAGATACGCGCCATCCGGGGTGACGCGCGAGGTGAGCGCCGACGCCGTCCAATCCGGTTCATCGATCCGCAGGGTACCCGGGACTGGCCTGGGGTCGAGCGTCGCGATGAACCTGATCACGCCCGCGTGCGCGAGATACAGGTTCGGCTGACCCGCGACCGCGACCGCACCGACCGAGTTCTCCGAGGCTGCGAGCTTGCCCTCAGCCACGAAATACACATAGCTGCCGTCATCGCTGATCCCGCTCACGCCCAGCACATCAGCCGCTTCGCCCGCGTTCACGGTCAGATCGCTCAGTCGTTCCCCCGGCGGTGCCCCTACATCGTACTCATACAGGTCCGGCGCCCCCGGAGCAGGCGTCGAGTCACCCGTCAACCGCCGTTCGTCTGCGAAGAACACCCGCGACCCATCCGGCGTCGCCCACATGAACCTCCCGGAGCCGCTTTCACCACCACCCGCGTCCGCATCCACCTGCACCGTGCACGCATCCCCCGCATCAACGCAAACACCGCCTTCGAGCGGGCTCTGCGGCTGTTCCGCGTTCACACGCAAATACAGATCCCCACCCGCCTGGAAGAACACCCGCGACCCATCCGCCGAAACCGCATGCGTGAACGTCTCAGCACCACCACAGCAGTTTTCTTCTGCCGGCAGGATGCCGTTCGCCAGTCTCCCTTCGACCGCCGTGCCATCCGGCACATCGGGCAGCACCGTCACCGCCCTCACCGTGCCATCCGCCCACTCATACAGATCTGGCAGCGGCGGCGCGCCTTTGCTCAATTCCGCCGCCGCTTGCACCGGCGGCGCTTGTGCCGTCAACCGCGCCGCCTCCGTGAACACCACATGGCTGAGATCATCTGAAGCCGCCTCGAACCACGCCCCGGCCGGCGAAAACCCTCCCGGCGCCCCGCCTATCTCATCCACCAGCTGGTAAGGACCGCTCTCGCGTTCACCGGAAAACAAGTTCTGAAACCCCTGCGGCTCACCCGCCACAAGCAACGGATCATCCGTACCGCATTCAAGGGTGCCCTCGTGGAGCGCGCTGCCCGGCTGGCCGACACCGTCCGCCAACACCTCGCTCGTCAATTCCGAAGAGTACGCCGCGATATAACCAGTCCTGCAAATCGGGCTGTTGTCGGTCGACTGCGGTGGAATCATCTCTTCGCTGACCCAGCCATCCGCACCACGCGTCACCCGCAAATACAAGCCGTCACTCGGCGACCCTTCCGGCGGATACGGCGTCACATACCCAAACCGACTCCCGCCCACCGCCGCCTGCACCTCCCCCTTCGCCGCACCATCCATGGACTCGAGCTGCCTGCCCGTTTCAGAGGCGGAATTGAAGCGGAATTCTGGTTCCGAGCCCACGGGAGACACCAGCTCATACGCACGACACCGCGACAAACCAGCCGAAAACCCCGTGCGAAGCGCCGCATTCGGACACGCTTCGCCTTCCGCGGCAGCCGCGGAGGACACCGGCAGGGTCGCGAGCAGCCCAAGGAGGCAGCCGGCGATCACGGCGGCGAGGTTGGTTGCGAGGTTGGCTACTGGGTTGTCAGTTCTCATGGTCATATGCTCGAACGAGGAGGGCTCGCGCGCCCGAGGAACGCGAAGGTGCGTCCTCGGGCGCGCTCCGTGGCATCAGCTCACTACGAATTCACCGACCCTGGTTTCAGGGAACAAGCGTCGTATTGAACGCTTCGGTTTCTTCTGGCCCCACGGCAAAGGTAAAGCCCATGACCTCGACGGTTTCGGTGAGCTTCTTCGCGCATGAGCCCGGGCCGGCGACCTTCTTTCCGGAGACCGGCACTTCGGATGCGGCGGCGAGTTCCCCGCCCCCAACCGGCATTTTGGCCTTCCACTTGCTGAATGCATATGTGCAGCCTGTGCCTTTGTACGTCACATCAATGGTGCCTGTCAGTGCCAGCTTCCCCTTCGCGCTCAGCGAAGCCGAGGTGATGGACCCAGACTCGGAGTATGCTTCGTTGCAGCCCAGGTTTTCGCCTTTGGTGGCACTCAACGTGACAGTCGCGGCATCGTTGCCTGTGAGGTGCCCTTCAGACTGGACGATGCAGGTGGCGATCTCCATGACGAAGTTCCCCGGCGCCGTGGGGGCCGCCGCTGCTTCTCCCTCGTTGAACTGGAGGACGTCCTTTGTCTTAGCCGAGGCTGCGCTCGCCGTCATCGCCGCCAGCGCGAACACCGCGACCAAACACAATCCCAATACCTTTACATGTCTCACTTGAACATCACTCCTTTTCCTCTTCTCGATTTGCACTGCTACTAACTGGTCCTTGCCAACCGGCAAAGCTCTTCAATGGAGTCTCAGCCGAGCTGGGCCCCCGGCGCCGCGGCGAACCCGCGCGCGGCACACCACCGGTCAGGCGCAGCACACGCTCACCATCCGCCGTCAGCCGCCACGCGTTCGGCTCACCCCACTCCGCGCCGTGACTGAGGTTCTCGATCACCCCGCGCCGCTTCAACCGGTCGAGCAGCTTCGAAGCCTGCCCCTCATCAAGGAGGTCCGCCGCCGCCATCACCTGGCGGTTGCTCGAACAAGGCGCCGCCTCGATCGCGCGCAAGACCAGCATTGTGCGGTGCGTCGCGCGGACCGGCAAAGGCTCATCCCGGAGCTCGGTGGCCTGCGGCTCGGTGTCCTGCGGTGCAGCCACCTCCGGGAGACTCGCCTCGGCCGGCGCGGACATACCCGCCAGCTCCGCGCTCGCCGCCGCCTGTCCCAGATAGGGCAGCGCGATGAACGCCATCAGCGACGGCGCCAACTCCACCAGCGGCGTACCCTCGCCTTCGAGCACGTGCATACGGATAACCGCGAACACGCTGCCGGCCACCAGCTCGCCCGTCAGCTCAGGCGCACTCGTCAACTCGCCGAGCGCCTGCGGAGCGCCATCGTCCAACAGGCCACTCAACACACCCGGCACACGCTCACGCACACGCCGCGCCACCACCACTCCCGGCACGAGCGCCGAACCGATCAGCAGAGCGCTACACCCAGGCTCGTCATCAAAGAAACCCAGGAACGCCACCAGCCCCGCACGCACCCGCTCAAGCCAAGAGCCCTCCTGCCGGGCGGCCGCATCGACGGCGCCGGACAGCCTTTCGAGCGCCCGCTCAAACGCCGCCGGATCACGCTCGCCGGCATTCTGCTCGGCCCCAAAAAGGCCCTCGCCGCACATGCTCTGCGACGTGCCGCGGGCAGCGCTCGGACCCGTGCCCGCGCCGATGGTCGCCGAATTGACTAGTCGAGGGTCACCGGCGGTGTGGGCGGCCGTCATGCTCGCCGCGACCTGCCCAATGTGCCGGTTTTCCCCTCTGGTTTGTGTCCCGCCATCCATGATTCCCTCCGCAGTCCCTCTCCCCTACAGCCCTCTCGTCCGTGAAAACGCCTTCAGTCCTGTGGGAAGAATGAGAACAGATCGCCTCTGTTTTGTCAAGAGGCAGTCCGTCGGCGGCCCGGGGAAAGGCGAAAACCCCTGAGAACACGGGCTCTGAGCGCCGGCCGGGGACGAGCGATCGGGTCGGTGACCCTCGACTAGTCAAGACGTTGTAGACGCCCGAGAGCCTGTAAACTCGGGATTTCTCAAAGCGCTTCCCACAACGTCCCGCAGGTTTTCCCACAGCTGCTGGCCATTACCGCGCCATCGTGATGGCGCAGATGAGTCATGCAGCACCGAGCCTCACACCGGCGATCCTCGCTCGCCGACTGGACCGCCGCAATGGCGAGTTCTCCGACGGGCGCAAGATTGCGCCTGATGGAGCGCCACCACGAAAGGATCGCCACGCGCCAGCGGCCTGAGCGGTGGGGGGACGCTCAGGCCACTCGCTCAGAACGTCAGGCCGCGATCTCAAGAACGGGCTCGATCCCCTCCCCCACCGCGAGCGCATCGATGCGCGACTGCGCCGTCTCCATGACATTCCACAGCACGCCCACCCGCTCGACATCCGCGTCATGCTCGGACACGAGGGCCAGCCCGGAGCGCTCGACATCGCCTCGCGCCAGCTCGCTCACATCCTCATCGGCGAACTCCAACGCACCCGCCAGCACCCGCATCAGCGCCCAGCAGTCCTCGCTCAGATCGATCTGCACCCCGAGCGGAGGAGTGGTTTTGGCCCACCCGATCGTGTCCAACAACGCATAGACTTCCCGCAGGCTCTCCGCGGGTCCGCGAAACCACTCCGGGTGTGCTTCACGATCGCTCGCAAACGCCGCCGCGTCGAGCGCTTGCGCCGCCGAGCCGATCTCCGCATACGCAGCTCGACGCAACCAGTCCACAACGCTCGCCGGGATCGTCACGTGCGCGCCGTCCAACACCTGCCCCTGATGGAGACTACCCTGACCTTGCATGGGAGATCATTCCTCCTTTGCCGCGACCCCCGGCAGCGTCAACTGCGCGGGGGTCAACTTTCTTTCTATTGACCTCAACTTTAGCTCTAATACAGGGGAAACTCAAGGTTTTCGGGCGAATCTGGCGCGGAATCGTCCTTGGGTTTTGGGGCGTCGAACAGGCCGAGAACGCATCTGTCCCGTTTTGCGCCCTGCGTCGGATAAGGGGGCGTGGCAAGCCATCGCTCAGCCGCTCACCCGATGCCCCGCGCCGCGATCGACGCCGCGATCAACACGTTCGCGCTCGTGCTGCGCGAACGACACCCTGGCGTGATCGCACTCCCGCTAGGAGATGCAGGGGCGGACGGGGCCGTTCTCGCGCCCGGGGCGGGGCAGGTCATTCGACCCTTCGCCGCGCCGGGGCATCGTCACCCGGTCCTCGACTGGAACGCGAGCGTGACCCCGCTCGACTATCGCGGCGTCGATCGAGCTGCCGATGATGCGCGCGCGGTCATCGACAGGTAGATAGTCGTAGCGCTCGACGATGGCAGAGCGCGGCGCGCGGGCCAGCGCTCGCCGCAGCTCTGCCTGCACTTCGCCGGACCGCCGGTCTATCCGCCGCGGCCGCTATTTTGGCCTGTAGGTCGTACTTGCTTTGGGGGGCGCTATATGGCTCCGTCGAAGGAGAACAGCTTCAGCCGTCCCCGCTCGGCGCCCAGCAGGTGCATCGCGAACATCGCGATCAACCGCACGATCTGCTCGCCCACGCGCTCGGCCTGCGAGTACTCCGCTCGCCGCGCCCCCGGCTCGGGCCCCGGCAGGTCGCGAATCGGCAGGTAGGTCACCTGGCTGTGCCCGACCGGCGCAAGCTTCACCTCCGGGTCGGCGAACCCGAGCTGGGTCAGCCCCGAGCGGGCGTAGACCTCGAGCGTCTTGCCCACCTGCGCGTCGGTCTCATCGCCCTGCTGCAGCGCGCGCACCACCTCCAGGCAGCTCGGCACGCGCGCATGTCTGATCACACGATCCACGGCGCCCACCACCGCGGTCTCCCACGCCGGCTCGGCCCGCCCGGGCAGCAGGTCGCGCAGGAAGGAGACAGCGGCGTCCTGGCGCAGGTGCTCGGGCGCCACGCGCAGCGGGTCGAGCACGCCGCGCAGCGCCGGGTCGGGCTTCAGCGTCACGCACTCGGTGTGCGGCGCGACCTCCTCCAGCAGGTGGAAGCGATGGTCGCCCTTCGGGTCGCAGTCGATGATCCGCGCGCCCTGCAGGAAGCCCTCGTACTTGAGCTTCTGATCGAGCGTCGTCTTGCCCGAGCCGAGCGCGCCGACGCTGAGGATCGTCGTGTTGCGGTCGCTGTCGGAACCCTCGCGCAGGTGCAAGCGGACAGGCTGCCTGGACCCGGTGAGGGTGTGCCCGAGATAGAAGCCCCCGCGCGAGCCCGCCTCGTGGGCGGCGGTCGGTATCATCGCCGCCACCTGCTCGGGTGTCAGCGTGTCGTCGTATCCCGCCACCTTCGTGTGCTGGCCGGGCAGGTGCTGCATGAACAGCGGCAGCTGATCTCCGAGCGGACGGTGCAGCCGGATCTCGCCATACGCGCGCCTGACCATCTCCACGCGCTCCTCCAGCTCCCGCTCGTCCTCGGCGCCAATCGCGAGCGCGAGCGTCGCGCGCAACAGCGGCGGGCGACTGGAGGACTGCAGGTAGGCGAGCAGGTCGCGGGCCTCCTGGGTGCGCTGATAGCCGAGATCGGTGACCCCCTGCTCGCCGTCGGACTCCGCGCGCACGATCTGGTCGGCGTCCTGGATCCGCCGGCGCGCGATCCGCAGCGCCAGGCCGTTGGGCAGAAAGCGCGCGTTCAGCGACAGGTCGATTCCAAACGGCAGAGATTCCGGCGGCGCGAACATCAGCTCCACGCGCGCCCCCGGGAACGTCGCGCGCTCGGGCAGCGCCCCCAGCACCAGTTGGGCCTGCCAGCTGGCGCCCGCCTCCGACTCGATCCGCAGCGCTCGGCCGCGATGCTCGATGAAGCCGTCCATCCAGCGCATCACGTCCCCCTCAAGCGGCGCCAGCGTGGCCTCGCCGTTGCGCTCGAACACGAGCGCCCGCGGCTCGTGCAGGCCGTCGATGAGCGGCTCGCCCAAGCCGCGGCAGAAAGCTCTGCGCACGAGCCACTGCAACTCCACCCCGCGCGCCTGGCGGACCGGCAGGTAGTCGGCCAGGCGCGCGTGAGCCTGGTCGGCGCGCACCCGTGCGCGCTCGAGCTCGGAGACCTTCATCACGCGGCGGTCGGAGACGGAGAGGGCGCGCCCGATCTCCTGCAACCACTCGCGCGGATGGCGCTCGGCGGCGCGCGAGACGTAGGCTGCGACGTCGCGCTCGGGCTCGCGCAGGCTGACGATCAGGAACACCTCCGGCCGCGCCGCGCCGACGTCCCGCAGGCGGAGACGATGCTCTTCCAAATATGCGTCCTTTGCGCGCGCGTGCGTGCGTGCGTGCGCGGGAACCGTTTTTGAGCGCCCTTCATCCGGCCGCGCGCCCTCCGCATCCACGCCCGTCTCCAGCTCGCGCGCATACCGATCCACATCCCAGCGCCGCCCCACGCGCAGGATCTGCACGTCCGCCTCGATCGCCTCCAGCGCGCCGAGCAGCGCGATAAACCGAGCGCGCTTGCCATCCTCGGACAGCCACTGGTATGACTCGGTCTGCACCGCGAACGCGGCCCAGCCGTCGTCGAGCGAGTCGGCGAACACGCAGTTGCCGTATACGAACCCGATCGGCGGCTTCACCGTCCCTCCCTTCGGGCGGCCGCGGCACGCACATCCAGTCGCGCACCAGGGGCCAGCGCGATCACCTGGCCGCTGGCCAGAGCACCCCCTCCAGGCAGCTCGCGCACGGTCAGCGCACGGCCCCGTCCGAGACCCCATCGACCTCTGCCTTTCTCGCTGCGCTCGTGCGCGACGGTGGTCAGCACCGCCCCGGGCCCGGTGTAGCGGAGCCTGCGCATCGCGCCGTCGGAGCCGTCGGGCAGCATCAGGATCTCCTGCGGGCGCCAGCGCTGCCCGGGCGAGCCGCAGGGACGCATGCCCGCGAGGTGACGCGGCCCCGCCCGGTAGCGCAGCAGCGCATACGCCGCCAGGTGAAACGGCCGGCCCTCGATCCGGATCACGCTCAGCACCGTCGCGCTCGCGATCGGCAGCGCGAGGTCGCGCAGATACCAGGGCAGCGCCCCGATCGCCACCCCCACCAGCGGCAGGCTGCCGGCGATCAGCATCGCCAGCAGGATCGCGAGGAAGTAGACGACGCCACGCACCGGGATCCCGCCCGGGTTCAGACGCAGCCGATCGACGCGATAGATGCGCCGCTCCAGATCGAACACGGCGCGGTACGAGCGGATCTCCATCATGGTCGGACTTCCGCCTCCGGCCCTCGCATCCCCGGCCGCGCCCCTCGCATCGCGATCTCCGGCACTCGGAGCCCCATCTCCGCGTCAGGACCCGAACAGCGAGGTGACCGTGTCCCGCAGCAGGCTCAATCCCGCCGGGGTGGCGAGCAGAACCGCGACGATCCCCACCGCGAACACGCCCGCCGCCTCCTTGAAGTCACGGCGGAAGGCCAGCACGATCGAGGCGATCGCCAGGGCGAGCCCGATCAGGCTCATCGCCACGGTGCGAGCCGTGTCGCCCGCCTTCGCGGCGGCCGATTCGAGCGAGGTTCCCGTTTTTTCAGTGCTCGCGGCGGAGGCGGAGGCGGAGGCGGAGGCGGAGGATGAGATCGCCGGCTGCACGCTCGCCACCTCCGATGTCGTGGCCGGCGAGGCGATCGCCGCCCGCGCCGCCGGCGCTCCGGCAACGAAGCACGTCCCGGCGAGCACGAGCAGCGGGATCGCGCGGGCGAGGGCGTGGTGGGTCTTTGGGAGTGGGAGAGCACCGGGGAGTTGCATGCGCGTTCCTTTCGGTCTTGGTGATGTCATGTGTCGGGGTTCATCTGGATCGCGGACACCTCCCAGCGGCCCTGCAGGCGGGAGACGTCCAGTTCGTAGGCGAGCGTGTACCGAGCGCCGCGCGCGTCCTGCGCCTGCACGACGGCGAGCACCGCGCCGGAGCCGGGCGCCCAATCCAGGCGCTGCACCGATTCCAGGCTCAGCGGCTGCGCCGGCAGCGAGACGCGCGCTTCTCCGCTCAGGTCCGCGGCGAGCTCCGAGCCCGAGCCGGACAGGTAGTTGCGCAGGGCGCGCGCCACGACCGTCGCAAGCGCCGGTTCGTCCACTTCGCGCAGGTGCTCTCGAGCCTGCGCCGGGCCGGTGGCGGGCGCTCCGACGAACGCGGGATAGCCGCCGAGCGCGAGGCTCCCGCCGGCCGTGCGCACCACCGTCACCGTCAGGTACTCAAGGCCCGCGTCGTCGGTCTGCACGGCCACCGTGTACACGTGCTCGCCGGGGCTGGCGGGGCTGGCGGGCTCCAGTTCGCGCTCCTGCACGACTTCGGTCCATTCCACCCGTTGAGCTCCGCCGGAGGGCGGCTGCAGGCCCGCGCCGGGTTCGATCCCCGGCCCGGCATACGCGGCCAGGGCGCGTTCGTGCGCCTGCGGTTCGGAGGCGTTCCACGTCAGGTAGCTGCGCGCGAACTGCGACGCGAAGCTCTCGGCCGCGAGGTCCGCCGGCGCCGGCGCCGGCGCGGTTGCCCTGGGCATGACCGGCCGCGGCGGGTCGATCGCGAAGCGGGCGCTCGCCGCGAGTCCCGCGACCGCCAGCGCGCTCAGCAGATAGCGGGGCCATTCGCGCGCCACGCGAATCCGCCACAGCGGCTTCGCGTCGATCGCCACTCGCGCGCGCATCAGCGCTCGAATCCGAACTCGCTCTGCGCCCGCGGCCCGGAGGCGTCTTGCGCGGGCGTGCTCTGCGCCGCGCTCGCCACTGGTGAAGGGGTGTCCTGCGAAGCGCTCGCCATGGGGACGGGGGCCTGAGGTACGCTCGCCGCCGGCGCCGGAGCGGGTGCTTGCGCCGCCGAGCGCATCTTCATCCGGCGTGGCGCGAGCGCGACCTGCACGGGTCTGGCCGCGTGCCGGCGCCGCGGCGGACTCCGATGGGCGACCACACTGAGCGTCACGTGCGCGGCGCTCACCCTCCGGCGGGGCGCAGCCATCCGCATGGACGGCACGACACGCTCCGCGAGCTCACTGCGATCGATGGGATGGGCGTGCAGGCTCCCAAGAGCGATCACGCCGCCGACCGTGCCCACGGCTCCGGTGAGGGCCGCGACGCCGGCATACCGATGCAGGCTGTGCCCGTGCTTGGGCTCCGCGGCCGCCGGCGCCTCCCAGCCGGAGAACGGGTCGACCCCGGCGAGGTACTCCTCCTCGCTGCAGACGCGGTAGACCGCGCGGGGCCGGCGGCGCAGTGCAGTCATCGCGCCTCTCCCGCCACTCCGCCCGGACCGGCCGGACCAGCGCGCAGAACAGGCGGCCGGAAGCCGAGATGGGGAGCTACCCGGCTTCCGGCCGCTCGCGGATGGGCAGCGCCGTGCGGTCGTCCGTTCAATCGACCGCCGGCGTCCCAGGAGACGCGCCTATGAGTGGGGGGAGATATGTTCATAGGTGGGTCCCTGTCCTCTCTCCCGACCCGGATCGCAAAACGGGACACTCCTCACGAAAAGTTTTTCCCGCCTCCCCCGCCGCCTCGTCCGAGCCCTCCACCACCGGCGCTTGCTCGCCCCCAGCGGGCTCCTCCAGCAGCGCCCGCAGTCGCGCGCGAGCGCGCTGGGCGACCTTGCGGTGCTTCTTGAGCGTCCAGCCGAACGTGGCGCAGAACTCCTGCGCGCCCATCTGCAACCCGATCTGGCACGCCAGGACGAGCCGCTGGTCGGCGCTCAGCAGCTGCGCCGCCCGTTCCACCGAGCGCAGCTGCAGGCGCAGGAGCATGCGCCGCTCGACGTCGGCGCTGCGATCGGCGATCTCGACTTCCCGCTCGCCCACGCCGCCCAGCGAGAGCGCCCCGTCGAGGATCGCCTGGGATGGGCTGCGCCCGGACAGCGCGCGGCGGCGGTCCACGATCCGCGATGCAAAGCGCAGCTCCAGCGTGTTGCGCAGGTGGGCGCGGCTGGAGAACCGCAGCTCGCCGCGGCGCGCCTGGGCGAGAAGCTCGACGGTCGCCTGGCTGTAGCAGTCCTCCAGATCCTGAAAGCTCAGCCGGTGACGGTGGACCGACAGCAGGCGGGCGCGCGCGGCCTGCGCGACCAGCGCGACCTCCTCGGTCGGGTCGCGTCCAGGCGCCCGGAGGCCGGCAGCCGGCCCTCCCCGCCCGGACCCCGGCCAGACTCCGCCCGGGGCTCGCGTTCGCGCCTGGAATCGGGTAGACACGTAGGCATGTCGCTCCCGGCCTCCCGAAGACCCCCCCTCCGATGAGCCTCACCGATCGCCTGCACGCGCTCGACCGCCGCCAGCAGCAGCGCCCTCGCATCGCGTTCGTGGCCGCGGTCGTAAAGAAGTTCGGCGACGACGAAGCCAGCCGGATGGCGGTGCTGATCGCCTACTACGGGTTCGTGTCGCTGTTTCCGCTGCTGCTGGTGCTGGTGACGGTGCTGGGATTCGTGCTGGAAGGAGATCCGATGACGCAGGCCAGCGTGTTGCACTCCGCGCTGGGGCAGTTCCCGATCATCGGTCAGCAGCTGCAGAGCAACATCCATTCGCTGAAGGGCAGCGCGATCGCGCTGGCGATCGGCGTCGTGGGACTGCTGCTCGGCGGCCTGGGCATCGTCGGCGCCACTCAGAGCGCGCTGCAGCAGGTCTGGCACATACCGCGCAAGCGCAGGCCCAATTTCCTGGCGTGGCGAGCACGGGGATTGGCGCTGTTCGTGGTGCTCGGCGTGCTGCTCGTCGTCTCGACCGCGATCGCGGGCTACGTGGCCGCCCAGACGGCCGGCGCCGTCGCCGTCGTCGGGGGCGTGGCGCTGGCCCTGGCCTTCAACCTGGCGCTGTTCGGCGCCGCGTTCCGGTTTCTGAGCCCCGAAGAGATCGCCACCGGGGATCTGCTTCCCGGCGTGGTCGTGGCGGCCGTGGCGTGGCAGATCTTGCAGCACATCGGCGGCTACTACGTGGAGCACGTGGTTCGCCACGCGCAGGCGACGTCTGGATTGTTCGCGTTCGTGCTCGGCCTGCTCGCGTGGCTGTATCTCGGCGGGCAGGTCCTGCTGATCGCGGCGGAGATAAACGTCGTGCGCGCGCGCAGGCTGTGGCCGCGGAGCTTCTTCTCCGACCCGCTGCTCGAGGCCGACAGGCGCGCGCTGATCTCATCGGCGGAGACGGAGGAACGCGTGCAGGAGGAGAACGTCGAGGTCAGCTTCGACATGCCTGACGACTAAAATCTGGCTCTGGAATGCGCGTTTGCGGCATGACTAACAACTACTTGCGCAAGCAACGACCCCGCGCTACACTAGCTAACAAATCGTAAGCTCATATGGAGCCATTACCTATGCCACCTTCCTCTTCTTCCTCAAAATCTCTCGCCATGTCCTCGTCCTCGGACACAACCCAGAGCCCCTCCCAACCCAAGCCCGTCCTGCGCCTGATCCCGCTGCAGGACACGGTCGTGTTCCCGAACATGGGGATCACGCTGACCGAGGAGGTCGGCGAGGACGAGCGCGTCGTGCTCGTGCCGCGCCACGAGAACGAGTTTCTCGACGTCGGCACGATCGCCGAGGTGACCGATCGGCTGCGCCTGCCCGGCGGCGGCCACGCGGTCGCCATCTCCGGCGAGCACCGCGCGCTGATCGGCGCCGCTCAGACCGGTCCGGAAGGCGAGCTGCGCGTCGAGGTCGACGAGCGCCCCGACGGGGTGCCGACCGACAAACGCACGCGCGAGCTGGAGCGCGAGTACCGCGCCACGGTCGAGGAGATCCTCGAGCTGCGCGGCGACGACGGGCGGATCGCCGCGTTCCTGCGCGCGATCGCCGAGCCCGGCGCGCTGGCGGACTCGGCCGGCTACTCGCCCAACCTCTCCTACGAGCAGAAGGTCGGGCTGCTGCGCACCCTTGACGTGACCGAGCGACTGGAGGTGGCGGTCAAGCTGCAGCGCGAGTCCCTGGCGGAGTTGCAGATCCGCAAGCGCATCCGCGAGGACGTGCAGGAGGGCGCGGAGAAGCAGCAGCGCGAGTACTTCCTGCGCAAGCAGATGGACTCGATCCGCAAGGAGCTCGGCGAGGACGACGGCTCGGTCGCGGACGAGTACCGCACGAAGATCGAGGACGCCGGCATGCCCGAGCCGGTGCGCGAGCAGGCGCTGAAGGAGCTCTCACGCCTGGAGCGGATGGGCGAGCAGACGGGCGAGTCGAGCATGATCCGCACCTACCTGGACTGGCTGATCGCCGTGCCCTGGGGTAAGCGCTCTGAGGAGCACCTCGATCCGGTCGCGGCGCGCGCGGTGCTGGACGCCGACCACGCGGGCCTGGAGGACGTCAAGGATCGCGTGACCGAGTACCTGGCCGTGCGCAAGCTGCGCCAGGACCGCGGCATCGAGGCCGGCGGGCGGGCGGGCGATCGATCCGGCGCGATCCTCACCCTGATCGGGCCTCCCGGTACGGGCAAGACCTCGATCGGCGAGTCGATCGCCCGGGCGACCGGGAGAGAGTTCGTGCGCATGTCGCTGGGCGGCGTGCGCGACGAGGCCGAGATCAGAGGGCACCGGCGCACCTACATCGGCGCGCTGCCGGGCCGCCTGGTCAGGGCGCTGCGCGACGCCGGGACGATGAACCCGGTGATCCTGCTCGACGAGGTCAACAAGGTCGGCGCGGACTGGCGCGGCGATCCCTCGGCGGCGCTCTTGGAGGTGCTCGATCCCGCGCAGAACCACTCCTTCC
>CAVYDM010000021.1:0-21135 GCA_963767255.1 uncultured Solirubrobacterales bacterium
CGCCACCATCACGCCGTCCCTCGCCCCCGACCGGCTCGGCGCCAACGCCGCCCTCACGTTCACGATCCACTACGTGGGGGGTGACTTCGGGGTGCCCTTGCCCGTGCGTCGCTCGGTACTGCAGTTCCCCGCGGGGCTGACCCTCGACGTTCCGAGCCTGCACAGCTGCTCCGCCGCCCGTCTGCGGTCCCGCGGCGCGAGCGGCTGCCCCGCGCAATCGGAGCTCGGCCGCGGATACGCGCTCGTGGAGACTCACGCGGGGACGTTTACGAACACCGAGGACGTCTCTTTGTGGGTCTTTCTCGGGCCTCCACGCAACCTCGAACCGACGTTTGAGATCCTCGCCCAGGGCTATACGCCGCTGGATGAGCGGATGGTGTTCACCGGTGAAGTGCTTCCGGACCGCGCGCCCTACGGCGAAGAGCTCGTGATGACGATCCCCCCGATCCCCACCCTGGCGCTGGAGCCCGACGCCTCGATCGCCACCTTCTCGCTGACGATCGGCGCCGACGCTCGCCATCGCTCGCACGAGGCGAACACGGTTCTCGTCCCCTCCCGCTGCCCGGCGGGCGGGTGGCCGTTCGCCGCCGAATTCACCTACGCCGACGGCTCGGTCGGCAGCGCGCTCGCCACGACCCCCTGTCCCCGATGAGCCATCACGATGTCAACATCGAGAAAGAGCGCCAGATGCCACCCATGGATCACCAGAACGCTCGACCGGCAAAGCTCGGTGGCATCCTGACGGCCGGGGTGCTGTCCCTCGCTGTGTCGATCGCCGCTCTCGGTCCCGGCATGTCGCGGGCGGCGGGGACGGCGGAACCTCTATCCGCGCACGCCGCCAGGACCTTCTCCCTGAACGAGACCGGCAATCTGCACCTCACCAGCAAACACGGGTTCACGCTCAACGAGCAGGGCTCGGCGTCGGGCACTGTCAGGGGAACGATCTACGTGCACCTGAACATCGTCTCGACCAGCCGCGTGACGGCTGAAGTCAGCATCTATCCGAGCGGCGGCTCGATCACGGGCGAGGGGACCGCGAGCTATGCCCGCGGAAGCCAGACGGCCAACTTCTCCGGATCTATGACGATCGCTCGTGGCAGCGGCAGCTACGCCGATGCCCACGGATCTGGCCTGAGCTTCAGCGGAACCATTCAACGATCCAACGACGCCGTCACCGTGCACGTGCGCGGCAGCGTCTCGGACTGACCTCCTCCGGTCGCCGGCGCGTATCAGGAAACCGAAGTGCTGGAGCTGCGTAACCTCGTGAAGCACTATCCGGCCATCGGCGGTGAGCCGGTGCGTGCCGTGGACGGCGTGTCGTTGAAGATCGAGCCCGGCGAAACGGTCGCCCTGTACGGGCCGAGCGGATCGGGCAAGACCACGCTGCTGCTGATGGTCGCGATGCTGCTACAGCCGACGGCCGGCACGATCCTGATCGGCGAGCGCGATGTGGCCTCGCTGTCAGAGCGCGAGGCCTCGCAGTTCAGGCTCTCCGAGCTGGGCTTCATCCGCCAGAGCTTCGACCTGCTGCCTGGCGTGAGCGCGATCGACAACGCGGTGCTGAAGCTGCTGAAGACGATGCGCTGGCGCGAGGCCCAGCGGGAGGTCGCGCCGCTGCTACAGCGGCTCGGACTGGGCGAGCGCCTGCGCCACCGCTCGGAGACGCTGTCGATGGGCGAGCGCCAGCGCGTGATGATCGCCAGGGCGCTCTCCACCGGACCCCACCTGCTGCTCGCCGACGAGCCGACCGGGAGCCTCGACACACAGCGCGGGCGCGACGTGCTCGAGCTGCTGCGCGAGCTGTGCCGTGAACGGGAGGTCGCGGCGGTGATCGTCAGCCACGACCCGATGGCCGCCGAGTACGCCGACCGTGTATTCGCGCTGCGCGACGGGCTGCTCCGCAGCTATGAGACCGGCGGCGCGCACGTGTCGGCGCTCGCCGGATGAGACCGGCCAACGCCCTGCATCTCTACCGTGTGCGCCTGCGCGCGCGCTGGGCGCAGGAGTGCTTTGCGATCGTCGGGATCGCCGCCGGGGTCGCGCTGCTGTTCGCCTCGCAGGTCTCCAGTCAGAGCCTGCAGAGCTCGGTCACCCAGCTCTCGCGCGGGATCGCCGGACGCGCGACGCTGCAACTGCTGGCGCGCGAGCAGCAGGGATTTCCGCAGGCCATGCTCGCGCGCGTGCGCCGCATCCCTGGCGTGCACGCGGCGGCGCCGCTGCTGGAATCGGGAGCGAACGCGATCGGACCCCGCGGGAGCGAGTCGGTGCAGCTGATCGGCGCCGATTCGAGCCTGTCTGAGCTCGGCGGCTCGCTCGTGCGCGCCAGCGCCCTTGCGCCGTTCGGGGGAATCGGCGCCGTCGTGCTGCCCGCTCCGCTGGCGAGGGACATCGGCGTGAGGAAGTTCGGACGGGAAGTCACGTTTCAGATCGCCGGCCACACAGCCGAAGCCCCGCTGTACAGCGTGCTTGACGAACACCAGATCGGCCCGTTGATCGACAGCGCGGTGGCGATCGCGCCGCTCTCCTACGCGCAGGAACTTGCCGGCCTGCCTGGGCGCCTGAGCCGCATCCTCGTGCAGCCGGACGCCGGCGCGGAACTTGGAGTGAGGACGGCGCTGCGAGCACTGGCCGGCCCTCGTCTGAACGTCGAGCCGATCGATTACGAAGCGCAGCTGTTCGCCAAGGCGGCCACGGCGAGCAGCCAGTCGACCGCCCTGTTCTCGGTGATCAGCGCGCTCGTCGGGTTCCTGTTCGCGTTCAACGCGGTCCTGTTCACCGTCCCGCAGCGCCGGCGCTTGATCGTCGAGTTGCGCCGCGACGGCTACACCCCTCAGACCGTGATCGGAGTCTTGCTGCTGGACGCGATCGTGCTGGGCCTGGCCGCGTGCGTGCTCGGGCTGGCATTGGGCGAGGAACTCTCGATCGACCTGTTTCACTCCAACCCCGCCTTCCTCTCCCTGGCTTTCGCCGTCGGCTCCGAGCGCGTCGTGAGCTGGCAGAGCGTCGCGATCGCCGTGACCGGAGGGATGCTCGCGGCGATCGTCGCCGTGCTCAGCCCGCTGCGCGACATCCTCTCGCGCGATCCGCTCGCCGCGATCGGCCCACGGGATGGCGCCGGCGCCGGACGTGCCGGATCGGCGGGCTCGAGCTCGGACTCCAGCCCTGACTCCGGCTCAGGCTCGGGCTCGGGCTCGGTCCGCGCCGGCGCCGTACATGCAGCCGGCGCCCGGCGCGCGCTCGCCGGCCTGGCCTGCATCGCCGCGGCAACGGCGATCCTGCTCGCCGCGCCGGACGCGGCGATCCCGGGCATGGTCCTGCTCGTCGCGGCCCTGCTGCTGGTGCTGCCGTTCGCGCTCGCCACAACGCTCGCGCTCGTCCAGCGGCTCGCCCGCGCCACGGTGGGCGTCGTCCCGCACGTCGCGGCAATGGAGCTGAGCGCAGCCGGCGCCCGCGCCATCGCGATCGCGGCGACCGGCGCGATGGCGATCTTCGGCAGCGTCGCGATCGCGGGCGCCCACGGCGACCTGCTGGCGGGCCTCCAGCGCGCGGCGCGCGAGACGAACGCGTCCACCGACGTGTGGGTCTCCCCCGCCGGCTCCTACAACCTGCTGAACACGACACCCTTCGTGCCGCTCGATCGAGGCAGGCTCGAACGTCTGCCGGGCGTGCGCGCTGTGCGCCTGTACCGCGGCGGGCTGCTGGACTACGGGGATCGCCGCCTGCTGGTGATGGCCCCCCCGCGCTCGTCCGAACCGCTGCTGCCCGCCAGTCAGCTCGTTCAGGGCAGCCCGCGCCAGGCGAGCGAACGGGTGCGCGCCGGCGGCTGGATCGTGCTCTCACAGGCGGTCGCCTCCGAACATCATCTGCACATCGGCCAGGCGATCGCGCTGCCGACCCCCGACCCGAGCACGCTGCGGATCGCGGCGCTGTCCACCAACATCGGCTGGGCCCCTGGATCGATCATCATGAACGCCTCCGACTACGCGCGCGCGTGGGGCAGCACGGACGCGAGCGCTTACAGCATCCTGCTCGACCCCGGTGTGCCCACGGCCCGGGTCGTGAGCGAGGTGCGACACGCGCTGGGCGCGGGTGCCGGAACCAGTGGGCTGGCCGTGCAGAGCGCCGCGCGGCACACGGCCGCACAGAACGCGCTCAGCCGCCAGGCCCTCTCGCGCCTGGACCAGATCGCGACGCTGATCCCGATCGCCGCGGTGCTCGCGATGGCCGCGGCGATGGGCGCGATGATCTTCCAGCGCCGCCCGCGCCTGGCCAAGCTCAAGCTCGAGGGATTGCCGCGAGCCGACCTGTGGCACACGATCCTGCTCGAGAGCCTCTTGCTGCTGGGCGTCGGCTGCCTGACGGGAGCCGTCTTCGGTCTCTACGGCCAGCAGCTGGCCGATCGCACACTCGCACAGACGATCAACTTCCCCGTCGTCTACTCCGTGTCTGTGCTGAGCGCGCTCTGGAGCCTCGCCCTGATGACCGCCACGGCGCTCGCGATCCTGGCGATCCCCGGCTACCTGGCCGCGTCCGTGCCGGCGGCCCTGGCACTGGGAGAGTGATGCTCGCCCCGATGGCGCCTCTGCCGTGTCCGCTATGACAAAGCGCCCCACGACAGCTGCTGCCGGCCGTGCGCTGCTGCTGCTGGCGTATGCCGGCTGCGCCGGCTTGATCGCCGCCACCGATCGCCGCCCGTATAAAAAGGTCGCGCGCGAGCAGTCTGAGCAGCGCACCCGCGATGCGCTGCTCGACGCCGCCGATGAGGAGCTCTACAACGATCGCCTGCAGCGGACCTCGCTCGACGAGCTGTCCAGGAAAGCGGGCGTCACCAAGCAGACGCTGCTGCGCCACTTCGGCTCCAAGGACGGCCTGATCGAAGCCGCCATACGTCGCGCGAGCGAGCTCGTGCGCAAAGAACGCGCCCGGGCGCCCGTCGGCGACGTGCCGGGGGCGGTGGAGAATCTCATGGACCACTACGAGCGGTGGGGCAACCTGGTGATGCGCGTGCTCGCGGAGGAGAATCGGATCCCGCTGGTGCGCAAGATGACCGATCGCGGTCGCCAGGTCCACTACGACTGGGTCGACTATGCATTCGGCCCGCAACTGGCAGACCTGGACGAGCAGGCTCGCCGGCGGCGCCGTGCCGCGCTGATCGCGCTCTGCGACGTGCATACGTGGTGGCTGTTCTCACACGACCTCGGACTCGAACGATCGGAGATCTCCGCGATCCTGACCGACCTCATCGAACGCCTGCTCGCGGAAGGGCGGAACGCGACGTTTAGAGCATCATGACAGCAAGTCCCTTGCTGCTATGATGCTTCTTATGAGGACGACGGTCACACTCGACCCGGATGTCGCGGCAAAGCTCCGCGCGACAACGCGTGAGCGGGGGGTGTCCTTCAAGGCAGCGCTCAACGATGCTGTTCGCGCGGGGCTGGCGGCAACGACCGCGCCCGGCACACGCTTCACCGTGCGTGCGCGCCCGCTGGGCATCCGTCCCGGCATCGACGTGGACAAAGCGCTCCACATCGCGGCCGAGATGGAAGACGCCGAGATCCTGCGCAAGCTCGATCTGCGCAAGTGAGACTCCCCGACGTCAATCTGCTCCTGTACGCCTACGACGCCCGGTCTCCGCGGCACGCACCAGCGCGCGAGTGGCTGGAGCAGACGCTGTCCGGTACGGAGACGGTCGGGCTGCCGTGGGTCGTGATGCTGGCGTTCATCCGTCTGAGCACCCGCTCGGTCATGGTCGAGCACCCACTCGAAGTCGACGAAGCGATCGAGCTCGTCGAGGGCTGGCTCGGTCAGCCGTGCGTTACCGTCATCCATCCCACCGACCGCCATGCGGCCGTGCTGCGTGAGCTCCTGCACCCACTGGGCACAGCGGGCAATCTGACAACCGATGCCCATTTGGCCGCGCTGGCGATCGAGCATGGCGCATTGCTCTGCTCTTGCGATGCCGACTTCTCCCGCTTTCCCGGCCTGCGCTGGACCGACCCTCTGCGCGCCTGATCGTGACGGACTCCCGCCGTTCGCCCCAGCCTTCCAGCCGTGACAGTCCTAACGGCTGTCACGGCTTACGGACGATCGCAAAGGTTACTTCTTGGGGCACGGCGCCTTGTAGGAGGCTTCCGCCTTTTCGCCCCGTTCCTTGGGATTATTGACGTTTCCGAATTCCATGACCGCCTTCAGCGGAAAGCCTCCCTTCGGGCACTTCTTCGGCACGGTGATGTAGTAGTACGTCTTCCCGCCCTTCTTGTAGGCGGCGCCGACCACCACGCTGATTCTTTGCGCGGACCCGTCGAGCGCTCCCGGCACCGTTTCGACCAGCGGCACCGCAGCGATGACCGTCGGGCCGAACGGCGGAGAGGAGGTGGCGATGCTGCCCTTCGACAGGAGTTCGATCGAAACCGGCGAGGTGCCGTCCGCGAAGAACTCCAGACCGCCGCCGGGAGCGAAGAACGGCTGCACCGACAGCGTCTCGTGCACACGTTCGGCACCGAAGCTCACGACACCGCTCGCGGAGCCCTTCGGGCCGGCCTGAGACTTCTTCGGGCACTGTCCGGGCCCGCTTCTTTCAATCGTGGTCGGCGAGCAGGTCGCGAACCCCTGCGTGTGCAGCTTCGCGCCCGCCGGCCCATAGAACTTGACCCCGACCAGCGGCGCCGGAAAACCGCCGTATTCGGTCCCGGAGATCGTGAATTCAGTTTGCAGCGCGGCGCCCGCGCCAAGGATGTTGCCGGTGTGCGGGTAACCCGGGATCGGCACGGCCTTGGCTTTGAGCGTGATCCTCGGCGCCGCCGAGGCTGTACCCGACAGGCCAAGGACCGCGAGGCCGAGCACGGCCAGACAGGCGGATGTCGTACGCGGCTTGTGAGTGCGCATGGTTCTGGACATGCAATGCCTCCGTTTGCAATTCGACAGCTGTTGAGCTCCGGTTTCGCACCATCGACATGGCCGCTCCGGCATATGTCTGTCGTCTACCCGTTAGAACCCATCCCATGCACGCGAGTAGCGGTCAGATCGGGGGCGGGTCGGCCGATGGCGGTCAACGCACCATGCGGAGGCCCATGCTCAGCCCTCACTCACCGCGCGTACCGGAACCTCGCCCCACAGCTGCTCCAAGCGGTAGTACTCCCTCATCGCAGGCGTGAATATGTGCACGACCACGTCGAGGTAGTCCATCAGGATCCAATCGCCCCTGCTCAGCCCCTCGACCCGGCGCGGCAGCGTGCCGTGCTCGTGCTTGCACCCCTGCAGGATGCCGTCGTGGATGGCTTTCGTCTGGCGCTCGGTGTTGCCGGTGCAGATCACGAACCAGTCGGTGTATCCGAGCACCCCGCGCAGGTCCAGCTCGAGCACGTCGCCGGCCTTCTTGTCGGCGGCGTACCGCGAGATCTCACCGAGCAGCTCCTCGGTGGGCATCGACTCGCATGGCTCACGGGCGGCGCCGCCCGTGAGCTCCCCGGGACTCACCTCGCCCCGCCGATCCCGGCGGCGGACACGCCGGCGGCTCGGTAGAGACCATGCTCGGAGATGTACCCTGCTACCGCCTCGCCGACCAGCTCGATCACGGGCCGGCCCGCGGCGATGAGCTCGCGCACCGCCGACGAGGAGATCGCGACCTTGCTCATCTTCAGCATCCTCACCCGCTGCGCGGGGCCGCTCCCCGGAGCGCCAGGCGCAATGAGTGGCGCCGTCGTCGGGGTGGACGACAGCAACGCCTCGCGCACGTCCTCGGTGTCCAGCTCGTCGCGCTCGGCCACAGCCAGCTGCGCCATACTCAGCAGCCGCGCCGGTTCGCGCCAGCCGGGCAGCGTGCGCGCGGTGTCCGCTCCCAGGATCAGCGTCAGCTCGGCGTCGGGATGATCGTCATGGATGGCCTGCAGGGTATCCACCGTATAGGACACTCCCCCCCGTTCGATCTCCAGCGCCGAGACCTGCAGGCCGGGCTCGCCCGCGACCGCGAGGGCGCACATCGCCAGGCGATGCTCCGGGCCTGGGTCCTCGGCCGCGATCGGCTTGTTCGGAGCGACGTTCGCCGGCATCAGCAGCACCCGCTCCAGATCCAGCTCCGCGCGCGCGTGCTGCGCCAGCGCGACGTGGCCCAGGTGCGGCGGGTTGAACGTCCCGCCGAGGATGCCGATGCTCGCCACGTAGGTCGTCTAGCCGCGGACGTGTCCGGCGCCCGTGACGAGATACTTGAACGTGCACAGCTCGCGCAGCCCGATCGGACCGCGCGCGTGCAGCTTCTGGGTCGAGTTGCCGATCTCCGCGCCCATCCCGAACTCTCCCCCGTCGGTGAACCGCGTGGAGGCGTTCACGTACACGCAGGCAGCGTCCACTCCCAGCTGGAACGCCCGCGCGGCGTCCGTGTCACGCGTGACGATCGCCTCGGAGTGACCCGACCCGTAGCGCGAGACGTGCTCGATCGCATCCTCGACCGAGTCGACCACTCCGACGGCCAGGGTCAGCGCCAGGTACTCCGTCGCCCAATCCTCCTCGCTCGCCTCTCCCAGCCCCAGTGAGGCCCCGCTCGAACCAGAGCCACCGCTCGTCTCAGACGTGCCTGTATGCGTCGCCGCCACGACCTCGTGCGTGCGTGCATCGGCGCGCACGCTCACGCCGGCTTCGGTCAGCGACCTGACGATCAGCGGTAGGAACGCATCGGCGACCGCCTCGTGCACGAGCAGCGTCTCGGCCGCGTTGCACACGCCCGGGCGCTGGGTCTTTGCGTTCAACACGATCTCCTGCGCCTGCCCCAGGTCGGCCCCCGCGTCGACGTACACGTGGCAGTTGCCCGAGGCCGCGTATATGACCGGCACCGTCGCGACCTGTTGCAGCGCGGCCTTCAGCCCCTCGCCGCCGCGCGGGATGATGAGGTCGACGGTCTCGCCCTGGCTCGCCAGCTCCGCCAGCTCCTCGCGCCCGCCGCCCGCAACCAGACTGACGCACCCCTCGGGCAATCCCGCCCCGACGGCGGCCTCGGCGGCGATCTGCGCGAGCACGACGTTCGAATGAGCCGCCGTGGAGGAGCCGCGCAGGACGATCGCGTTACCCGACTTCAGGCACAGCGCCGTCGCGTCGATCGTCACGTTCGGGCGCGCCTCGTAGACGACCGCGACCACGCCGAGCGGCACCCGCACCTTGCGCATGTCCAGACCGTTGGGCAGGCGCCGGCCCTCGATGACCTCGCCGACGGGGTCGGGCAGCGCGACGATCTGCTCGACCGCGCGCGCGATGCCGGCGATTCGCGCTCGATCCAGCGCCAGCCTGTCCAGCAACGCGTCGCTCAACCCCACCTCGCGGCCCGCCTCCATGTCGCGGGCGTTGGCCTGAAGGATCTCCTCGGTGCGTGCGACCAGCGCTTGGGCGATCGCCGTGAGCGCCGCGTCCTTGCGCGCTGTTTCCACCTGCGCGAGCTCCCGCGCGGCGCGCCTGGCGGCGCGGCAGATATCGGCGACGGATGAGACGGCTGTGGCCATGGCCTTACAGGGTACGACTCTCAGTCCAGGACCAGGTAGTCCCGGTGCACGGCCTCGTCGCTCGCGCGCGGCAGCAGCTCGCGCACCGCCGCCGACTGCATGCCCATCACCCGGCGCAGCTCAGGCGCGGAGTAGTTGCAGATGCCCTTTGCCAGGGGCTTCAACCGCCCTCCGGCCGCCGTGTCCCGTTCGATGATGTCCACCGCATCGCCGGCATCGAACTCGTCCTGCACATCCACCACCCCGACCGGCAGCAGGCTGGCGCTGCCCTCGCGCACCGCGCGCGCGGCGCCTTGGTTGACGATCAGCCTGCCGCGCGACGGCTTGGCGTACTTCAGCCACAGCTTGAACGAGCTGTAGCGGGCCTCGCGCGGCGCGAACCGCGTGCCGGCGCGCTCGCCAGAGAGCACACGCGCAAGCGCATCCTCGCTCAGGCCGTTGCAGATCGTCGTTGCGATCCCCGCGGCGGTCGCCATGTCGGCTGCGACCACCTTCGAGCGCATCCCACCCGAGCCCAGGGGCGAGGTCGTGTGTCCGATCTCGAGCTCTCCCAGCGCGGAGAAGTCGGTGACATCCTCGATCAGCCGCGCGTCCGAGCGCAGACGCGGATCGGCGGTGAACAGGCCGTCGATGTCGGTCAGCAGGATCAGCTCCTCGGCGCCGATCAGCACCGCGACCTGAGCGGCGAGAAAGTCGTTGTCGCCGAAGGAGATCTCATCGGTCGCGGTCGTGTCGTTCTCGTTGATCACCGGCAGCACCCGCCAGGCCAGCAGCGTCGCGAGCGTCTGGCGCGCGTTCAGGTAGTGCGTGCGCGCGGACATGTCGAAGAACGTCAGCAGAACCTGAGCGCTCGTCACGCCGCGCTCGCGCAGCAGCTCGTCGTAGACGCGATACAGCTTGCCCTGCCCGACCGCGCTCGCGGCCTGCAGCTCGCCGATCGAGCTCGGGCGCTGGGGCAATCCCATCGTGCGCATCCCCCGCGCGATCGCCCCGCTGGTGACGATGATCGCCTCATCGCCCGCCTGGTGCACCTGAGCGGCGGCGTCGCACACCCGGGCCAGCGCATCCTCGCGCAGCTCGCCGCCGGAGTCGGCGACGACGCTGGAGCCGAGCTTGATTACGACACGTTTCATTGCCCAGAGCCTACGTGGCCGCGTCCTATGTGGCCGTGCCCGGGTCCAGCTCAAAGGCGACGCCCGCGATCTGCACCTCGTCGCCCGCGACGAACCCCTCGCGCTGGAGCGCATCGAGCACGCCGATCTTGCGCAGCCGCTCCTCCAGGTAGGCGAGCGCGTCCTCGTTGTCGATGTCATAGCGACCCAGCAGCCGCTCGACCCCCCGTCCGCTCACCGCGAACGAGCCCTTGCCGAGGCGCCTCACCTCAAAGCCGCGTCCCCCCCCGCGGGCGCCCGGCCGGAAGACCATGTGCTCGGCCAGCTCCTCGTCGCCGGCGCCGCTGAAGACGCCCCCATCCGTCGCTGGCGCAGTGGACACAGCGAGCTCGGTGGATCCGGCCACGAGATCGGGCACGATCCGCAGCAACAGCTCCCCCAGCTCGCGCACACCCGCCCGGGTGGCGCTCGAGGTCGCGATCACCGGCACGTCCGGACCGAGCCGGCGCTGCCACTGAGCGACGGCCTCGCGTGTGCGCTCGGGGGTGAGGAGATCGACCTTCGACAGCGCCAGCACGCGCGCCGTCCGCGCCAGGCGCTCGTCGTGGGCGGCCAGCTCGTGCTCGATCGCGGCGTGATTGGCAACGGCATCCGCATCGTCTGCCCCAGAGAGCTCAGGCGCGATGTCGAGCACATGAACGAGCAGGCGCGTACGCTCGACGTGGGCGAGAAAGTCATGCCCGAGCCCCGCTCCTTCGCTGGCGCCCTCGATCAGCCCGGGGATGTCCGCGACCACGAGCTGGCGCCGTGAGCGCTCGTCTTCGAGCACGCCCAGCACGGGCGACAGGGTCGTAAACGGATAGCCGGCGATCTTGGGCGCCGCGCGCGTCATGCGCGCGAGCAGCGAGGACTTGCCGGCGTTCGGCATCCCGACGAGCCCGACGTCGGCCAGCAGTCTCAGCCGCAGCTCGATCCAGCCTTCCTCGCCGGGCAGGCCGCGCTCGGCGAACCGCGGCGCCTGACGGGTGGGGGTGGCAAAGCGCTTGTTGCCGCGTCCTCCGGCGCCCCCGCGCGCAATCGTGGCACGCTGGTCATGCGCGAGCAGCTCCCAGCGGCGGCCGCTCAGATCGCCGGAGTCCTCGCTCCCCTCCCCCAGGGCTTCCGTTCCGGGCGGCACCCGGATCGTCAGGGTCTGCCCGTCCGCGCCGTGCTTGAGCGCCCCTTCGCCGTGACCGCCCCGTCCAGCGTGATACTGGACCCTGCGCCTGAACTCATGCAGATCGCGCAGCGACTCGTCGCACACGAGCACCACCTCTCCTCCGCGCCCGCCATCGCCGCCGTCGGGCCCGCCGCGGGGCACCTTCGCTTCGCGACGAAAGCTCATGCACCCGTCTCCCCCGGCCCCTGCCCTGACGTGGATCCTCGCGCGGTCGTGCAGCATCGTGGCAATCGTGACAGTCCGCGGAGGCGAGCCCCGCCGGCCTTCTCGCCACCGATCTGCGGCGGCGCAGGAGGCTAGGCGCCCGAAACGTCGCTTGGCAGCACGTTCACGACGCGCCCGCGCCGGCCGGTGGTGAACTGCACCGTGCCAGCGGCGCGCGCATACAGCGTGTCGTCCTTGCCTATGCCCACGCCCGCGCCCGGCTTGAATTTCGTGCCGCGCTGGCGCACGATGATCTCCCCGCCGGTGACCGTCTGGCCGGCGAACGTCTTTACGCCGAGCCGCTGCGCGTTGGAGTCGCGCCCGTTGCGGCTCGATCCGAGCCCCTTCTTATGCGCCATCTCCGGTCTCCTCTTTCACGGCTTTTCTCGGTTTGGCAGGCGCTTTCTTAGCAGGTGCGGGTTTTACGCTCGCTTTGGCCGGCGCGCTCGCTTTGACCGGCTCTGTCTCCTTGGCCGGCGCGCTCGCTTTGACCGGCGCCGTCTCCTTGGCTTTGGCCTGCCCTCCCAGCGCGAGCTCGGTGACCTCGATCTGGGTCAGCTCCTGGCGGTGCCCGGTGCGCCGCTTGTAGCCGCGCTTGGGCTTGAACTTGAAGACGCGCAGCTTCTCACCGCGCTCGTGCGCGATCACTCGCGCAGTGACCTTCACCTTCTCCAGGCCGGCCTTGTCGAACACGGTCTCCTCGGAGCGATACAGGATCGGCTGCAGCGCCACGCTCTCGCCCTCGGCGACCGGGAGCCGCTCGACCAGCAGGCGCTGGCCGCGCTCGACGCGGTACTGCTTGCCGCCTGTCTTCACGATCGCATACATGACCTATCCAGCCGATGCCTTTCTATGACTCCGTGCCCGACTCGGCGGCGCCAGCCTTGGCCTTGGCAGCCGAACGGCGTCGCCCGCCCCTGCGGCCACGACGCCGAGGCTTGGATTGTAGGCCATCCTCGCTCCCGCCCGTTTCCTCGGACGGGCCGGCGCCGTCCTCGGAGGGTGCCGCTGCCGGTGCCGCGACCGCCTCGTGCGTGCGCTTCTCGCCTTCGGGCTTGGGTGCGGGCGGTCGTTTTCTGGGCCTGCGCTTGGCCGGGGCCGGGGGCCGTGGCGCCGGGGTGAACACCTCGCCGGACTCGTCCAGCAGCAGCGCGCTCGCCGCGGTGCGCCCCACCTGATCGATCCGCACCATCCGCTTCTCGCCGACATGCGGGGCGGCGCCGGCGATCGAGATGATGTAGCCATCGATTTTCGCGACCGCGTCGTCCACGTCGTACATGTGCGGCTCGACGATCTCGACGAGCACCTCGTCGCCCTGCTTGAACGGCAGGGCGCGCTCCTCGACCTCCTCGCGCGTGCCGATGAACGTGATCGCGAAGTGATCCAGTAGGAGACCCTCGGAGCCCTCGAACAGGAACGACTTGCCCGTCTGGGACTCCAGCGCTCCCAGCACGCGTGAGCCGTGCCCGGTGAACTGGGTGCTAACCCGCGGGTTCATCTGCACCAGGAACGCCTGCGCGTCGGGATGCTCGACGGCGACATCGCGCAGGCGGCGCTCGAAGTCGATCGCGATCGTCTCCTCGCTCTTGATCACGCCCTCGCCCTCGCACGTGGGGCACGGCCGGCTCATGATCTCGCGCACTCCGTCGGTCACGTTCTGGCGGGTCATCTCGACCAGGCCGAGCTTGGAGATCTCGGCCGTGAACGTCTTCGTGCGGTCCTCGTCCAGGGTCTTGCGCAGCGTCTTCATGACCGCGTCGCGGTTGCGCGAGCGGGCCATGTCGATGAAGTCGATCACGATGATCCCGCCGATGTCGCGCAGCCGCAGCTGGTTGACGACCTCCGCCGCAGCCTCGAGGTTCGTCTTGGTGATCGTGTCCTCCAGTGCGGCGCCTTTGCCACGGCCGATGAAGCTGCCGGAGTTGACGTCGATCACGGTCAGGGCCTCCGCGTAGTCGATGATCAGATACCCGCCGCTGGGCAGATCCACGCGGCGGGACATCACGCCTTCGATCGCCTGCTCGACGCCGTAGGCCTCGAATAGGGACCCCTCCCGCCCCTCGGGCTCCTCCCACAGCTCGACCCGCTCGACCAGCTCGGGGGCGGTGCGTGCGAAGAACGACACGAGCCTGTGATGCTGCTGCTGATCGTCTACGATCGCACGCTCGAAGTGCTCGGAGAAGATGTCGCGCACCACGCGCACCGACAGGTCGGCCTCCTGGAAGACCAGATCCGGCGCCTGGGTCTCGGCCACGCGCTTGACGAGCACCTCGTGCAGCTTGTGCAGGTACTTGAGCTCGCGCTCGAAGTCCGCGCGCTTGGCCCCGTGCGCAGCGGTCCTGACGATCGCCCCGCCACCGCCGAGGTCGAGCTTGGCCGTCTGCTTGCGCAGGCGCTCGCGCTCTTTGTCCTCCAGGCGACGGGACACGCCGATGCCCTCGCCTGTGGGGGCATAGACCATGTAGCGGCCGGCGATCGTCAGCTCCATCGATAGGCGCGCGCCCTTGGTCTTCAGCGGATCCTTGATCACCTGCACGACGATCTCCTGGCCCGGCTTGAGCAGCTCGGAGATCCTGCTCCCGCCGCCGCGACCGCGCTTTGAGACCTCGATGCCGGGCAGCACGATCTCATCGACGTGCAAAAACCCGTTCTTCTCCAGGCCGATGTCGACGAACGCGGCCTCCAAGCCCGGCAGGACGTTGTCTACCTTGCCCTTGTAGATGTTGCCCACGATCGAGCGCCCGCCGCGGCGCTCGATGTAGAGCTCAGCTATCCGGTAACCGGCCCCGGGCTTGCCCTCGCCGCGTTTGCGCCGGGGACGGTTCGATGAGGACTTCGCGGCGCCCGGCGCTCCGGTCGCCTCCAGCAGCGCGACGCGCGTCTCCGCGCGGTCGACGCTCACAAGCACTTGCTTTTTCAATTTTTCGATCCAGTCTTGTCATATGTCTAATAGAGCGGCACGCGGCCCTTCAGCGCAGCCGAGGCGCGCGCCCGGACGTAGATTGACTGCAGCAGACCTACGGCCAGAAGAGTTGCGATCACCGACGAGCCGCCATAGCTCATCAGGGGCAGCGTGACGCCGGTGATGGGCATGATCCCGATGGTCATTCCCACGTTTACGAACACTTGAAACATCAGCATAGCCGCTACGCCGGCGGCGATGAGCGAGCCGAACAGGTCCTTGGACATCGTCAGGATGCGCAGCGTACGCCACATCAGCAGCGCGTACAGGCACAGCACGAGTCCGGCCCCAAGGAAGCCGTACTGCTCGCCGACGGCGGCGAACACGAAGTCGGTGTCGTCCTCGGGCAGGTAGTTGCCCGTGAGCTGGGTGGAGTCGGATCCCCGGCCGGTCTTCTGGCCCGACCCGATCGCGATCTTCGACTCGGCGAGCTGATAGCGGGGGTCTGGTTCGCCGGTCTTGGATTCCTTTTCCTTGATTTCCTCGAAGTTCGAGGAGGGATGCAGGAATGCCGTCAGACGTTCGCTCTGATAGGGCTTGAGCACGTGCACGCCGATCGCGGGCGCCGCCACCAGCACGAGGGCAGCGGACACGCACACCAGCGCCACCAGTCCGCTCAGCTGCTGCCATGGCGTCCCTGCCACCAGCAGCATGATGAACGCGATCGCCACGTACACCATCCCCGAGCCGAGGTCGGGCTGGGCGATCACGAGCATCGCCGGCACCAGCGCCGCGAGCATCACGCGGGCGGTCGTGTCGCGCTCGCGCAGACGCCGCGCGCGGTCGACGACGAACCCCGCCAGCGCCAGGATCAACAACACCTTGCCGAGCTCAGAGCCCTGAAACGAGAAGAAGGGCAGGCTGATCGCCCGCGTGGAGCCTTTGGTTTCATGGCCCACCCCGAGGACGGCGAGGATGCTGAGAATCAGCAGTGCGTAGATGCCGTATTTCAGCTGGCGCAGGCGCGCGTAGTCGATCCGGGCGAGCACGACCATCAGGACCAGGCCGATCGCCAGGTAGATCGCCTGGCGGGTGACGTAGTAGTTGGGGTTGCCGGGTATCGCTTCGCGGGTGGCCGTGCCGAGCGTCATCACCGAAGCGATCCCCAGCCCGATCACGGCCAGCGTCAGCAGCGGATCCAGCGGCAGCCCGAGCCGGGTGCGCGTGCCAGCCGCGTGGCCGGCGGATGCCTGCTCGGCGCCGGCAGGGGCTTTGATCGGGCTGTTCAGAGACGTGGACATAGGTCGATCAAAACGTTTTCGAGGTCCCGGCGACGAACTTCTCGGGCTGACCGAACCACTTGGATGCGATCAACCGAGCGATCGGTGCCGCGGTTTCGGCGCCGAAGCCTCCTTCTTCCACTGTCACGGCGATCACGATCGGGCGAGTGGGGTCGTTGATGAAGCACATGTACCACGACTGTTCCAGGTGCGGAGGACGTTCGGCGGTGCCCGTCTTGCCGTACACCGGGTGTTCTTCCTGGTTCCAGCCCGCCCACACGTCCGCGGAGGTGCCGCCCGGCTGGCTGGCAGCCTCGTGGATGCCCTCCATCACCAGGCTGAGGTCTTCGTCGTTCAGGTGCACGTGACGGACCGGCGGGGAGGAGAGGCTCTGCACCAGGCCACCTTTTGATTCGTCGATCTGCGAGCCCAGATGCGGGCGCACGACCTCGCCGTAGCCGCCGTGCAGGTAGGCGTTGGCGAGCGTCGAGTACGCCACCGCCATCTGCAGGGGGTTGGTTTGCAGAGAGCCCTGGCCGACGGCCAGGTCCATGTTGTAGCCGACGGTCCACGGCTCGCCCGGTTCGGCCACGATGTGGCATGGGCGGCCATGGTGTGCGCGCTGGCACTTGGCTTCTTCCTTGTTCTGTTCGGCCAGCCATTCTCGGCTGGGTACGGTGCCCGTCGTCTCGCTCGGCAGATCGACTTTCGTCTGCTGGCCGATTCCAAGTTCGTGGGCCTTGTTCTGGATCACCTCGCCGTACTTGTTGGCCAGCTCACCGACCGTGAAGAAGTAGGTGTCCGAGGAGACCTTCAGCGCTTCGACCAGTCCCACCGCCCCGTAGTCGGCGTGGCCGGCGTTGCAGAACTGCTCAGCCCCCACGGTGATGCACTGGCCCGCGCCGAGACCCTCGCTCGGGTTGATGACGCCCCCTTCCAGGGCGGCCATCGCGGTGATCGGCTTGAACGTCGAGCCGGTCGGATAGGCCCCGTTCGTCGCACGATCGACGAGCCGAGACGGAACCTGTTCGCTGCCGCCGGCGCCCGTGACGCCCTCGAGTTCGTGGTATTCGCGTTCGGTCAGCGGTTTGGCGAACTTGTTGGGGTCGAACGACGGGTAGGAGCCGATCGCCAGCACTTCGCCGTTGAGAGGATTCATCGCCACGAACCCCCCCGCAGGGGCCGGTTTGCCGCCCGCACGCGCGTTTTCGATCCCCTGCAGCAGCGCCTTTTCCCCCTCGCGCTGCAGAGGAAGGTCGATCGTTGTCTTCAGGCTGTAGCCGGCGGTGGGCGGCGTCGGCTGCAGGCGTGTCGGCACGGGATAGCCTTCGGAGTTGACCTGCACGCGCTGCTGTCCGTCGTGGCCGCGCAGGTAGCGGTCGTAGTAGTACTCCAGCCCTTCCTGGCCGACCACCGTTCCCTGCTGGACGCCACGGAAAGCCGGTTTTTCGAGCTCTTCTTTGTTGACCTGACCGACATACCCGAGCACGTTCGCGGCCATCTCGCCATACGGGTAGGAGCGGATCGAGACGGGCTGCTGGGTGACGCCGGGGTACCTGCTCTGCTGCTCGGCGAGCACGGTCAGCACGCCCCGCCCGGCGTCGGTCTTGATCGTCACCGGGGCATACGGCAGCGCGGTGCGGCCTTTGATCACGAGCGCCTGGATCTGGCCGGAGCTCATCCCCAAGAGCGCCCCCAGCCGCCGGTAGAGCTCGAGCCGGGGCGCGCCCGCCGGGGGCAGCGCGGAGGGCACGATCTGCACCGCGTTGGTGACCGTGCTGGCGGCGATCGGCTGGCCTTCGCGGTCGAGGATCTGCCCGCGCGGGGCGGCGATCGGCAATTCGCGCACGCTGTTTGCGGCAGCTTCCTGGACGTACTGTTCGCCGGTCAGCACCTGCAGGTACCACAGCCGGAAGAAGATCACCCCGAACATCACGAGCGCGATCCCGCCGAGAACCGCCACGCGCATCGCCATCTGCGGCGAGACAGGCGGAATGCGGCCAGAGCCCGGGCCGGACCCCGAGCCGGAGGTGGAACCACCCTTGCCGGCGGTATCGCCGGAACGAAACCGCTCGATCGCGCTCATCTTTGAACCACATCCTCACGGGCACGTAGGACAAGCTGGTCAAGGACGCAGGGAACGTGGCGTGCTGGCCGATCGAGGATCCCGTCGATCCACGATCGGTACGCGAGTGACTGAGGACACAGATCCAGCGCAGTCATACGTGCCCGTGAGGTCAGCTCCTCGACAGGGGGCTCAGCCCGCCGGTCGTGTAGGCGCGACGGCGGCGCCGGCGCGGGTCCTGCGGCAGCCCGCCGATCAGGCAGCGGCGCACGAGCACCCACATCGGCAGCGCGACGATCGTGTTGACGACGATCCCGAGCACGATCTGGCGCAGCAGCTGCAGGCTCACGGGGGCATCGACGCCGAGCATGAACTCCACCAGCGAATAGCCGACGAGCGCGGCGGCCGTCGCCGCCCCTCCGACCAGCACGGGGGTCAGCGCCGCCTGCGGGTCGCGCAGCTCGCGCAGGCGCCCGCACCAGTAGCCGACGAGCGTAAACACCAGCGAGGTCAGCCCGAGCGTCTGCACGAGCGCGAGATCGACGAGCAGGCCGATGGCAAAGCCGCACGCGGCGCCCACGGTCGAGCCGCACAGCAGGCCGATGCACGCGACCAGCAGGATCGACAGATCGGCGCTCACGCCGAACACCGTCACCTCCGAGACGACGCCGATCTGGAAGAACACGATCACCAGCGACAGCACCGCGATCCGCGCCAGCAGGCCGGTGGATATAGCCTGACCCCCGATCATCCGCCGACTTCGCTCGACGCGAGCTGGCCGGCAGCGACGGGTTCGGCGCCCGGCTGCTGGGTCAACGGCAGGCTGGAGACCGAGCTGGTCAGCCGGGCCGGCAGCGAGCCGGGCACCGCCGTGAGCACCTGGACGGTGTCCAGTTCGTGCAGATTGGCGGCCGGATGCACGTTGACCGAGGTGTAGGCGTTTTCTTCGTTGGTCGAATACACCTGGCCGATCACCAGTCCCGGCGGGTACAGCGAGGCGTCGTGGCTTTCGAGCGTGCCGGAGGTGACTACGTATTCGCCGCTGTTGGCCTGCGTGGCGGCGGGCAGGTATTGGAGCAGCAGGTCGTTGGGGTCGCCGACCTTGGGCTCGAGGATGCCGGTCGCCTTGCTCGTGCCGACCCTGGCCGAGACGCCCATCGAGCTGTCGGTGATGAGGTCGACCACCGCGGCGTCGGAGGCGGCCTGGGCGACCTTGCCGATCAAAAAGCCGTCTTCGTTGATGACCGGGTCTTCTTCGCGCACGCCGGCGGACTGGCCCTGGTTGATGTCCACGGTCTCGTACCACAGGTTGGGGCTTCTCCCGATCACGGTCGCGGTCACGGGGTGGTAGTCGTTCACGCCGAGCTGGTCCACGTGATACAGGGCGAGCAGCTCGTGGTAAGAGCGTTGTTCGGCCTGCTCGGCGACGACGAGCCGGCGCAGCCGGGCAACCTGCTTGCGCAGTTCGGCGTTCTGGCTTTTGGCGTGGAACACTTCGTCGATCGAGCTGAACAGATCGCGCACGGGCTTCAGCGCCTTGTTGGCGCCGTCCTGGATCGGGGAGACGACCGTCAAAAAGCCGCGCTGCACCGAGTGCAGGCTCCCGCTGGGAGCCTCGCCGAAGTAGGCGGTCAGGAGTATCAGAGAGAGCACGACGAGCAGCGCAAGCACCGCACGTCAACGCCGGACCGTCTTGTCATACACGAGTCATGGCCTTCCAGAGCGTATTGAGGGCCTTCCGAGATGTTCATGGGACAGAGTAACCACGGAGCGCGGAATGAGGCGCGGGTCCTCATCTGCGCCGGCGGTTGCGCGAGCTGCGGTTGGAGCGGTGTATCGCCTCGAACTCCTCCAGCGACCGCCCTGAGCCCACGGCGACGCAGGTCAGCGGCGACTCGGCCAGGTGCGCGGGCATCTGGGTCTCCTCGCGCAGCCGCTCGTCCAGGCCCTGCAGCAGCGAGCCGCCGCCGGCGAGCATGATTCCGCGATCCATGATGTCCGAGGCCAGCTCGGGCGGGGTGCGATCGAGCGTCTCCTTGACCGCTTCGATGATCTGGTTCAGCGGTTCCGCGAGCGCCGTGCGGATCTCCTCGCTGGTCAGCACGACCGTCTTGGGCAGCCCGGAGACCATGTCGCGTCCGCGGATCTCGGCCTG
The DNA here is from genome assembly GCA_963767255.1 of uncultured Solirubrobacterales bacterium. Taxonomy (GTDB): domain Bacteria; phylum Actinomycetota; class Thermoleophilia; order Solirubrobacterales; family Solirubrobacteraceae; genus Palsa-744. The sequence goes on from CAVYDM010000021.1 coordinate 20,423, forward strand.
CAGCTCCTCGGACATCGGACAGGCCGAGCCGATCTCGAGCTTGAGCTCCTCGGCGGTCTGTTGACCGATCAGCAGCTTGTACTCTTTCTTGGCGTAGTTGATGATCGCCTCGTCCATCTCGTCGCCCCCGACCCGGATCGACTCCGACACGACGATCCCGCCGAGCGAGATCACCGCCACCTCGGAGGTGCCCCCGCCGATGTCGACCACCATCGAGCCCGTCGGCTCGCCCACGGGCAGCCCCGCCCCGATCGCCGCGGCCATCGGCTCCTCGATCAGGTAAGCGGTGCGCGCGCCCGCCGACAGGCACGCCTCCTCGACAGCTCGCTTCTCGACACCGGTCACACCCGAGGGCACGCACACGACCACTCGCGGGTGCGCCCAGCGGTTCTGGTGGACCTTCTGGATGAAGTGCCTGAGCATCTCCTCGGTCACGTCGAAGTCGGCGATCACGCCGTCCTTGAGCGGGCGGATCGCCTGGATCGTCCCAGGCGTGCGGCCGAGCATGCGCTTGGCCTCGATGCCGACCGCGTGCACTTCGCCGGTGCGCGAGTCGATCGCCACCACGCTCGGCTCGGACAGCACGATCCCGCGCCCGCGCACGTACACGAGCGTGTTCGCGGTGCCCAGGTCAACCGCCATGTCGCGGCCGCCGAATCCTGTCAGGTAGGTGAAGATGCTCATCGGTCGGGTGCGGTGCGTCCGTCGGGCTC
>CAVYDM010000022.1:0-55809 GCA_963767255.1 uncultured Solirubrobacterales bacterium
ATACTTATCGACAATCATCCTTTTTTCAACAAAAGGCGGGAACTGGCCGGCAACAACAGAGCACGCCACCCTCCCGGGAGACCACACCCCCGCCCCACCGTCCGCTCCCGCGACAAAACAGCGCACGCCACACGACAGGACCCGACCATCCGCCCGGCCCCACCCGGCGCACGCTCGTCACCGGCACGCACGCCACACGGCGCCCTGCCGGGAAACGCTTCCCAAAAGTCCTTGAATGAGGCTGGGGGCGTGGCCCCTCGGCCCGCTGCATTCGTGTCTCGCCATCCATGGTTCCCTCGCTCCTTCCCTCCACGGTCCCCTCTCCTCCACGCTGGCCCTGCCCCCCGAGACCAATTGAGGTCTTGTGGGATGGATACAGATAACCACATCCCGCTCAATATGTCAAGGGCCTGTCAAGCCCCTGGTACATAAGGCTCTATGGGGTGTTTGCGCGCCGAGCGCGGCCACCGTGCAGCAGCGGTGACCCCAGTCTTGGGAGACCCGACCGCCAACCCGCCCAACCCCAGCCGGCGCGGTGCCGGCGAGTGACCCCCGTCTTGCGGGATACGACGAGCCCCCCACCGGCGCCGTGCCGGCGGCGGATATCATCCGGGCATGGCAGCAAAGCCGAAGGCCAAGCCGAAAGGACCCTGGACGCCCGAGGAGATCGCCCGCAACGAGCGGGCCGAACAAGCGCAGGTCGCCCGCGACCGCGCGCGCGGCGTGAGCGCGAATCTCAAAGAGGCCGCGGCGCTCGCCCGATTCGCCAACCGCTTCGCCGAGGCGTTCAAGGATGCCCGACGCGCTTGATCCCATGCCCGAGGTGCTTGACCCACCCGAGGTGCTCGACCCACTCCCACTGCTGCGGGCCCTGCACGCACGCGGTATCGAGCACATCGTCATCGGCGGCTTTGCCGTCATCGCGCACGGCCACGTGCGCACGTCGAAGGATCTCGACATCGTTCCCGATCCAGCGCCGGAGAACCTGCAGCGGCTCGCCCACCTCCTGCGAGAGATCGACGCCCAGCACGTGGGCCTCGCGGACTTCTCCCCCGAGGAGTTCCCCTATGACCCGACCGACCCCGCCCAGCTCGCCGAAGGAGCCAACTTCCGCCTGGAGACCAGCCTCGGTCCGATCGACATCATGCAGTGGGTGGCGGGCATCGAGACCGGTACCGCCTACACCGAGCTCGACCGGGGAGCGATCGAGCGCGACGTCGAGGGCGTACCGGTGCGAGTGTGCGGCCTTGAGCACCTGCGAGCGATGAAGCGCGCGGCGGGACGCCCGCGGGACCTCGAAGACCTCAAGCGACTCGGCGAGGATTGACAAGCGGCAGACGGCCGCGTGACGCGGGCGGCGCGTCGTCACCACGCTGGCGGCTTGAGCGTGGCGGCAGATTGACTGTTCGCGTTGTGTCCCGTTTGGCGCGCCGTGTCGGAGTAGGAGGAGAGGGGAGTCTTCCACGACTGAAACGGAGCCAGACATGCACCTCACAAGCGACCTGCCTCAGCCGATGCGGTACGCAGGGCCAATGCAATGGCCGTACTGACTCAAATGTCGCGTCTCGACGACCCCAGTCGCCTCCGCGGCGCCGCGCTTGACCCGCTTCGCGAGGTTGGACTGGGCCAGCTCACGATCCAAGCGAACCTCGCCGGCGGCCTCGACGCGCAGGCACTCGGCGTTCTCGCCGCCGACCTCGCCCTCGGGGGCACGCTCGTAGTGCTCACGCCGTGGCTTGCGCCGGTCGTCGTCCTCGCGGCTTCCGCGCTCGTCGCGATCACGGCGGTGATCGTAACGCCGCCGAAGTACGGCACCACGCTGCGCAGCCTGCTGGCCAAAGCCGAGGCGCTGCTCCCGACCCGGACGGACGGCGCCGACGGAGCGCTGCGCTGGATGATCGTCGAGGATCTCGCCGACGCACTCGACGCGAACGCCAGGATCCTGTACCTCAAGGGCTACCTCGTCACCGGCGCGATCGCCCTGCTCCTGCTGAGCGTGCTGCTGATCCTCGCCCACAACCCTTGAATCGGGCGTACACTGAAACCTTATGTCCGCAGCCAACCCCCCCGCAGACGCACAGAACGCCACTACGGAGAGCACTCAGACGCCCCCGCTACCACCGAGCAAGCCGATGCGCATACCCAGCGGCCCGGCGTTCCCGGAGTTCGTCTACCGCTTCGTCAACAAACTTTTCCGCCTCGACCGCCCGTAGCTCACAGCTCGCCTGACAAGCGGCGGACGGGGGTCGAACCCGCGACCTCGAGCTTGGGAAGCTCGCGCTCTACCAACTGAGCTACCACCGCGTAGGGGCGAATCCTACGCCCTTGCGCTCCATCTATCCTGCAGGCGGTGCGTGGCCGCGTCGTCCCGATCCTCATCTCGCTGGCGGGCGCCTGCCTGATCGGGCTGCTCGTGTACGGCGTGACCAGGCCGGCTGCCAGTCGCACGCTCGACGAGGCGGTCGCGCAGGGGCTGACTCCTGTGGCGCCGCAGGCCACGCGCAGGCTGCCGGTGCTGTCCGCCGGCGGCGGCTCATCCATCGCGAGCGCCGGCGCGAGCAGCTCGCTCGCCGCCTACCGGGGCGAGGTCGTGGTGTTGAACTTCTGGGCCTCATGGTGCGTGCCGTGCCAGGCCGAGGCGCCGCTGCTGGAGCGCGCCCAGAGCCGCCTGGCCGCGCACCGCGCGACGGTGCTCGGCGTTAGCTACCTGGACGCCTCGACCGACTCTTTGGTGTTCGTGCACGAACACCACATCACCTATCCGAACCTGCGCGACAGCACCGGCGAATTCGCGCACGCCTACGGCACCGACCAGCTGCCGGAGAGCTTCGTCGTGGACCGCTCCGGGGACATCGTCGCGATCTCCAGGGGCGAGATCGGCCAGGCGTTCCTGAACAGGGCGATCGGGCTCGCGGAAAGCGGCTCATGAGCACGCGCGCGCTGGCGAGCATGCTGGTCGCGCTGCTCGCCACGAGCGCGATCGCAGTCCTCTCCCCCGCGGCGGCGCTCGCGACGGCGCCCCGAGCCTCGCTGCCGGCGATCGAACGCAGGGTGATGTGCGTGACCTGCAAAATCCCGCTGATCGTCGCCCAGTCGCCGCAGGCCAACAGCGAGCGGGCATACATCCGGGGCCTGATCGACGAAGGCAGGACCGAGTCGCAGATCGAACGCGCGATGGTCGGCCAGTACGGCCCGGCCGTGCTCGGACTGCCGAGCGCGCACGGCTTCGATCTGACCGTCTATCTGGTGCCGCTCGCGGCGGTGCTCGCGCTGGTGGCGACGCTCGCGCTGCTGCTGCCCCGCTGGCGCCGGCGCGCGCAGCGAGCCACGCCGGACGCGCCGCCGCTTACCGCCGCGGACAGCGCCCGCCTGGACGCGGACTTGGCCCGGTTCGACCCGTAGGCGCTCGCTCGACCCGTGGGCCTCACATCTCGCGCGGGGCGTCGACCCCGAGCAGATCCAGGCAGCGCGCGATCGTGCGCTGCGACGCCACGGACAGCGCCAGGCGCAGCGATTCGACGCTCTCGGGCTCGGCGCCGACGACGCGGCAGTCGCGATAGAAGGCGGTGAAGTCCTGGGCCAGCTCCAGGGCATAGGCGGCGATCCGGTGCGGCGCACGACGCTGCGCCGCCTCGGAGACCTCTTCTCCCAGCGCCAGCAACCGCTTGATCAGCGCGCGCTCGGCCGGTTGCAGGACTTCCTCGCCCTCCCCCACCCGCTCCTCATCGCCGGCCCGCTGATCCTCCGCGGCGCGCTCGGCCGCACCGGCCACATCCTGAAGCGCACCGGCGACGCGCTCGGGACCGGCCAGCGCGAGCACCGAGACGATGCGGGCATGCGCGTACTGCACGTAGTAGACGGGGTTCTCGCTGGACTGCTCGCGGGCGAGGTCGAGGTCGAGGTCGATCGTCGTGTCGTGCGAGCGCGAGAGCAGAAACCAGCGCGCCGCATCGACGCCGACCTCGGAGACGAGATCCTCGAGCGTGACAAATTGTCCGGAGCGCTTGGACATCTGCGCGCGCTCGCCCCGGTGCACGAGATGGACGAGCTGCATCGTCAGCATCTCCAGGTGCTCGGGGTCGCCGCCGAGCGCGGCGTAGGCGGCTCGCATCCGCGCCAGGTAGCCGTGGTGGTCGGCGCCCCAGACGTCGATCTGGCGCTCGAACCCGCGCTCGCGCTTGTCCTGGTGGTAGGCGATGTCCGAGGCGAAGTAGGTGTGCTCGCCGGAGGAGCGCACGAGCACCCGGTCCTTGTCGTCGCCGTAGTCGGTGGTGCGCAGCCACAGCGCGCCCTCGCTGCGGTAGGTGTGCCCGTGCTGTCCCAGCAGCGCCAGCGTGTGCGCAACCGGGCTCGGATCGCCGCAGTGCAGCGCGCTCTCGAACTGCCAGTGGTCGAACCCCTCCACGGCGAACGCCTGCAGCGAGGCCTGGATCCGCCCCACCATCACCTCGACCGCGGCGCGCCCGAGCTCGGCTGGGTCCGCTGTGGAGGCGCCGTCCAGCTCGGCGGCGAGCTCGCGCACGTAGTCCCCGCGATATCCGTTCTCAGGGACCTCCTCGCCCCGCGCCAGCGCGCCGATCGACTCGCCCAGAGCCCGTATCTGCGAGCCGGCGTCGTTGACGTAGAACTCGCGCTGCACCTCGTGCCCGTGATATGCGAGCACGCGCGCCAGCGAGTCTCCGTAGGCGGCGTTGCGCGCGTGCCCGACGTGCATCGGGCCGGTTGGGTTGGCCGAGACGAACTCCACCAGGATGCGCTCGGGCCGCGAGGACCCGCCCGCCCCGTAGTCCTCTCCCGCCGCGAGCACTGCCAGCCAGCCCCTCGCGCAGCCAGGAGTCGGCCAGAAACAGGTTCAGGAAACCCGGCCCGGCGACCTGGTGGCGCTGCAGGCTCCCGGCGAGCCGGCGCGCGAGCTCCGCGCCGAGGCGCTCGGCCACCTCGCGCGGGGGGGCGCCGAGCGAGGGCGCGAGCAGCAGCGCGGCGTTGGTCGCGTAATCGCCGAAATCGGCCTTGGGCGGGCGCTCGAGCACGATCGCCTCGGGCCGGCTCAGCGGCGAGCGACCGTGGGCATCCTTAGCCTCTGCGCCGTCGCCGCAGGCGCCCGCCAGTTGCGCCGCGGCGGCCAGGACGGCCTCGCGCAGCGCATCCACCGGGCTTGCCCCACCCGTCGCATCCATCTGGCTCACGGATTGGGATACTAACTACGTGAACGACCAAGACCCAGGCGCCGAGCGCCACATAAACATACACCTGTCCCCCGAGATCATGGGGGGCGTATACGCGAACTTCGCGAACGTCAGCCACTCCGACTACGAGTTCACGGTCACCTTCGCCCGCGTCAACCACGAGGTCGAGGCCGAGGAGGTGCCCGGCGTGGTCGTCTCGCGAGTCAACATCTCGCCGAGGTTCATGCGCGAGCTGATCGACGCGATGGAGGACAATTACTCCAAGTGGCGAACCCGCGAGGGCATCAAGAACCTACCCGAGTACGGCGGAGCCGAGGCGGGGGAGGAAGAGGGAGAGTAGAAGGCGGTGTGCCAGTTGGAACGCTCAGCCACATGGACGGTCGAGGGTCAAGCGAGGCAAGGACGCAGGGAGCGTGGCGTGCTGTGCACGCGAGCGACTGAGGACGCCGCGTCGCGCAGTGCCATCGACCGTCCATGAAGGTTGCGGTCATCTCAGATGTCCATGGGAACAAGCAGGCTTTCGAGGCGGTGCTCGAGGCGGTCGCCGCCAGCGACGCCTCGGAGCTGTGGTGCCTCGGCGACCTCGTCGGCTACGGCGCCGAGCCCGACGCGTGCGTGGCGCTCGCCGCGGAGCACGCCGCGGTGTGCCTGGCCGGCAACCACGATCTCGCCGTCACGGGTGAGATCTCCTTCGAGGAGTTCTCTCGCGGCGCCAGCCTCGCCGCCCAGTGGACCCGGGAGGTGATCGCCTCCGAGCACATGGACTTCCTCGCGGGACTGCGACCGCAGGGCCAGGAGGGTCCGATCGGCCTCTACCACGCCAGCCCGCGAGACCCCGTGTGGGAGTACGTGCTCTCGGCGCTGCTCGCGGAGCTGTGCCTGGACAGGCAGCCGAGCCGCGTCTGCCTGATCGGCCACTCGCACGTCGCGCTGTCGTTCGTGCGCCACGAGGGCGAGCTGGCCAGCGGCGAACCGCGCCGGGAGGGCGCGCAGCTGGACATCTCCGACGGTGAATGGCTGCTGAACCCTGGAAGCGTGGGTCAGCCGCGCGACGGCGACCCGCGCGCCTCCTGGCTGCTGCTGGATCTCGACGCTCTGACCGCCTCCTTTCGCCGCACCGACTACGACATCGCGGGCGCCGCCGCCGCGATTCGCGCGGCCCGCCTGCCGGACTCGCTCGCCGAGCGCCTGGAGTACGGTCAGTGAGCATGAATCGTCACGCCCACGCCCACACACGACCCTGGTCGGTGGGCATACGCCTGCTCATGGCCGGCCTGCTCGGACTCTCCGCAGCCGTGCTCGTGTCGTGCGGGAGCTCGAGCAGCGGCCTGATACCGGCTGAAAGCGCTGGGCCGTTGCGAGGCGACTTCGAAGCGGTGGCCAAGGCCGCACAGGCAGGAAACGGCAACTGCGCGGCCACGACCGCAGCGATCAACAAGACCGAGCGGGACTTCGCCGCGCTGCCCTCGGCGATCGACGCCGGCCTGCGCCGAACGCTGAGCCGGGGCATCTCCAACCTGCGCGAACGCGCGCTGGAACTGTGCGCGCAGCCGCTCGCGCAGACGACCACCACGAACGCGCCGCGCCCCACGACCACCACCTCCACCAAGACCCAGACGAGCACCACTCCGACCACGCCGAGCACGCCGACACCGACCACGCCCGCAACGCCGACCACACCGACGACGACGCCGAACAACGGGGGCGGAACGGCCGCGCCGGGCGGCGAAAGCCCATCCGGAGGCGAAGCGGGGGTCGGCGAATCGGGTGGCGCCGGCGTACAGGAAGGCGTGAAATGAGCGAGGGCGATGTCATCGCCGGGCGCTACCGCCTGGAGGGCAGGCTCGGCTTCGGCGGGATGTCAACGGTGCACCTCGCGTTCGACATGCGCCTGGAACGGCGCGTGGCGGTGAAGCTGCTGGCCGAGCATCTGGCGGAGGACCCGACGTTCGTGTCGCGCTTCCAGCGCGAGGCCCAGGCCGCCGCGCGGCTGGTGCACCCGAACATCGTGCAGATCTTCGACTCGGGCCTGGACGAGCGCTCCGGCAGGCACTTCATCGTGATGGAGTACATCGAGGGCCAGTCCTGCGCGGAGATCCTGCGCGACGACGGCTGGCTGGCGGTCGATGAGGCCGTCGCGATCATCGAGCAGGCGTGCGAGGGGCTGCACTACGCCCATCGCCACGGGGTCGTCCACCGCGACGTCAAGCCCGGCAACCTGCTGCGCGCCCGTGAGGGCGAGGTCAAGCTGGCGGACTTCGGCATCGCCAAGGCGACCGAGCAGTCGAGCATCACCCAGGTCGGCTCGGTGCTGGGCACGGCCGCGTATCTGGCGCCCGAGCAGGCACGGGGCGAGGAGGCGGGGCCACGGGCGGACCTGTATGCGCTCGGAGTCGTCGCCTACCAGCTGATCTCCGGACGGCTGCCGTACGAGGCGAACTCGCTGACCGAGCTCGCGCTCAAGCAGCAGCGCGAGGAGCCGGCGATGCTCGACACGCTCGTCGCGGCCGTCGGTCCCGAGCTGGCCGAGGCGATCGCGATCGCGCTCGCCCTGGACCCCCGCGAGCGCTATCAGACCGCGCGCGAGATGGGCCGCGCGATCAGCGACGGCGCGGACGGCATCTCTCCCCTGGAGTCCTCGGGCACGGCCGTGGCCCGGCGCCTGGAGCACGGCGCGAACCGGCCGACCGAGTCCACGACCGTGCTGAGCGCAGGCGATGCAGGTGTGCGGGGGAGCGCGGCCGCCGGGTCCAGGACGCAGCCCGCCGTCGCACCCCGCCGGCCACGGCCGGGACCGGCGCGTACGCCGGATGGGGCCGCGGGACAGACCGCGGCCGCCTCATCCAAGCCCCGGAGACGCGGCGCCAGGCGGCTGGCGCTCGCGCTGCTGTGCCTGCTCGCGCTCGCCGGCGTGATCGCCGCGATCGTCGCGATCACCGCCCCGGCGCCGACGAAGGTCACGCTGCGCAACGTCGTCTACGAAGACGTCCACGAATCGGCGCAAGCGCTGAAGCAGCTGATCGGCGAAAACACGAAGTAACGTCGCTGCTTAAAGGCGAAAGGCCCGCTTACGCGGGCCCCTCGTCTGGACAACCGTCAATTGCCACGCAGTTTAGCGGCTGTCTCAGACAATCGTCCTTCAAGAATCCCCTGCCGCAGATCGCTCATAAGGCGCGCGATGAACGCGAGGTTGTGCATCGTGATCAACCGCGTTCCGGTCAACTCGGCGGCGCGGGCGAGGTAGCTGAGGTAGGCGCGGGAGAAGCCTTTGGCGCACGCCGGGCAGGAACAGCCCTCCAGCAACGGCCGATCGGACTCGCGCTGGCCGGCCTTGGTCAGGTCCAGCCGCCAGCGCGCGTCGGGGTCGGGCACGAGCGCGGTGCCGTGGCGGCCCAGACGCGTGGGCATCGCGCAGTCGAACGTGTCGATGCCCAGCTCGACCCCCGCGATCAGGTCGTCGACCTCGCCGATGCCGAGCAGGTGGCGGGGTCTTGACTCGTGCTCGCCGTCCAGCTCGGCGGTCGCCCAGGAGACGACCTCGTACATCTGCGCCTTCTCCGCGCCCAGCGACCCGCCGATCGCGATCCCGTCACACGTGCTCGCGGCGACGAGCTGCGTGGACTCGCGGCGCAGGTCCTCGTGGACGCCGCCCTGCACGATCCCGTACACGAGCTGCCCGTCGGGGCCATGCTCGGAGTGCCAGTCCAGGCAGCGCGCCAGCCAGCGGTGAGTGCGCGCGGTCGAGCGCTGGGTGTAGTCGCGGTCGACGTGGAAGGGCGTGCACTCGTCGAAGACGAGCGCGATGTCCGAGCGCAGGGCAGCCTGCGTGGCCATGGAGTCCTCCGGGGAGATGAACCGGATGCGCCCGTCCACGTATGAGCGAAAACGCACCCCGGACTCGCCGATCTGCAGGATCGCCCCCTCGCGCTCGCCGGGATGACCACGGGCGGAGGCTCCACTCGTGCCGTCCACCTCACGTTCGCGCGACCCTGCACGACCGCGAGAACGACCCTTAATCTCCTCGGCGACGGTGCCGTGGCCCATCGAGAACACCTGAAACCCGCCCGAGTCGGTGATCGTCGGCCCCGGCCAGCCCATGAACGGACCGAGACCGCCGAAGCGCTCGATCAGCTCTGGGCCGGGGCGCAGCAGCAGGTGAAACGTGTTGCCGAGCACCATGTCGTACCCAAGCGCGGCGACCTCCTCGGGCAGCAGCCCCTTGACGGTGGCCTTCGTCGCCAGGGGCGTGAACGCGGGTGTGCGAACATCGCCGTGGGCCGTGCTCAGCACTCCCGCGCGGGCGCGCGAGGAAGCGTCGCGGGCATCGATCGTGAACGCGGACACTATTGCGGCATCCTCTCAACCATGCTCGCCGCGATCGTCAACGTCAGCCACCTCGTCGAAACGCTCGGCTATCCGCTGCTGTTTCTCTTGGTGATGGCCGAGTCCAGCGGCGTGCCGATCCCGGGCGAGACGGCGCTGATCACCGCGGCTGTGCTCGCATCGCGGGGAAAAATGCACATCGAGCTCGTGATCGCAATCGCCGCCGCGGGAGCAATCGTGGGCGACAACATCGGCTATGAGATCGGTCGCAATGGCGGGCGCTGGCTGCTGGAACGGCCCGGGCGCTTTCACCGCCAGCGAGTGCAGGTGCTGGAATTGGGGGAGCCGTTCTTCGACAGGCACGGCCCGAAGGCGGTGTTCTTCGGCAGGTTCCTGCTCGGCCTGCGCGTATGGGCCTCGTGGCTGGCGGGCGCGACGAAGATGCGCTGGCGCTCGTTCGTGTGCTGGAACGCGCTCGGAGGGATCTGCTGGGCGACCGCTGTCGGCTTGATCGCCTACTTCCTCGGGACCGCCGCGAGCAACGCAATCGAGGCGTTCGGCATCTATGGACTGGTTGCCGTGGTGATCGCCGCCGGTGGCGTGTTCGTGGCGCATCGTCGCCATCGGCGCAGGATGCGGGAGACGATCAAACGCTGACGTGCCCGTTGCCGTTGCCGTTGCCGTTGCCGCACGGCGCGATGCGATCCCACAGGTCCGCCAGCGCGCCGAGCTCGGACTCGGAGAAGCGGGAGAAGAAGTGCTCATGCACGACGGCCAGATGCGTGGTGCGCGCCTGGCCGAGCCGTTCGCGGCCGAGGTCGGTCAGGCAGGCGTATGAGCCGCGCGCGTCGTGTTCGCAGGAGCAGCGCTCCAGCAGGCCGTCGCGCTCCAGGCGATCGACCAGCCGGGTCAGCCCGCTGCGCGAGAGCTGAGCCTGCTCTGCGAGGTCGCACATGCGCATCCTCCCGGCGCCCGCGTCGTCGAGACGGTGGAGCACCTCGTATGAGCTCATCGGCAGGCCGTGCTCGCGCTCGAGCTCGGTGTCCAGGCGCTTGGCCAGACAGGCGTGCGCTCGCAGCAGTCCGCGCCACGCACGGAGCTCGCCTTCGCTGAGAGACTCCTGCTCCCCTGGTGGAATCTTGACTGCGGTCGCGGTCGACATGATGACAATTGGTACGAAAACCCTGCTCAACCGAACATAGCAGCGTCAGGGGCGTGTCTCGGGGTCCGCGATGTGTGAGCGAGGGTCCGGGGCCGGCCCCGCGGAGACCATCTCGAAGTCCGCGCGACGTGGGCCGGTCGTCATCTTCGCTCCTCGATCAACGACCGCCCGGTCATCGCCGCCGGCTGCTCGATGCCGAGCAGCTGCAGCACGGTCGGGGCGACGTCGGCGAGGATGCCGCCGGCGGCGCGCAGCGAGACCTCGCCGGGCGCCGTCACGATCAGCGGGACGGGATTGAGCGAGTGCGCCGTGTTGGGGCTGCCGTCGGGCTCGAGCATGTGATCGGCGTTGCCGTGGTCGGCGGTGATCACGCACACGCCGCCGGACTCGCGCACCGCGGAGACGACCCGTCCGAGACACGCATCGACGGTCTCGATGGCGCGCACGGCCGCGGGAATGACGCCGGTATGCCCGACCATGTCGGCGTTGGCGAAGTTGATGACGCCGAATTGAGGCCCATCGGCCCCGTTCTCATCCTCGCGCCACGCATGCACGAACAGCTCCGCGGCCCGCGCGGCGCTCATCTCGGGAGCATGGTCATACGTGGGCACGTCCCGCGGCGACGGCGCCAGCTCGCGGTCTTCGCCGTGCTGCGGGGCCTCCAGGCCGCCGTTGAAGAAGTAGGTCACGTGCGCGTACTTCTCGGTCTCCGCGACGTGCAGCTGGCGCGCGCCGGTCTGCGCGATCGTCGAAGCGAGCGTGATCGACGGGCGCTCGGGCGTGAACGCCACGGGATAGGACCAGTCTTCCTCGTACTCGGCCAGCGTCGCGTACCGCTCCACCGGCCCGGCGGCGCCCCGGTCGATCTCCGCGAACCCGGGCTCGGCGAGGGCGCGGGTGATCTGACGCATGCGATCGGGGCGGAAGTTGAACGCGATCACGCTGTCGCCCGGCCCGATCGCGGTGTCCGCGCCGACGACGGTCGGATCGATGAACTCGTCGGTCTCGCCCCGCTCATAGGCCGCCCGCACCGCCTCCTCGCCGCTAGAGGCGCTGTGCGGAGCGCGGGCGTGGACGAGCAGGTCATACGCGCGCTGGGTGCGATCCCAGCGCCGGTCGCGGTCCATCGCCCAGTAACGACCGACGACCGAGCCCACGCGCGCGCCCTCGGTCGCGTCGAGCTGGGCCAGATAACCGGCCCCCGCATGGGGCAGCGTGTCGCGTCCGTCGGTGAACGCGTGCACGATCACGTCTTTGGGCTCGCCGGTGCTCGCGGAGGGATGCTCACGGGCGCAGGCGATCAGCGCGAACAGGTGCTCCAGCGAGGAGTGCACGCCGCCGTCGGAGACGAGCCCGATCAGGTGCACGCGATCCACGTCCTCCAGCGCGGCCCGCAGGACGGGGTTGGCCGCGAACGAGCCGTCGGCGATCGCGTCGTCGATGCGAACGAGATCCTGGCGCACGACCGCGCCCGCGCCGAGGTTCAGGTGGCCGACCTCGCTGTTGCCCATCTGCCCGTCGGGCAGACCCACCGCACGTCCGCAGGCGAGCAGGGTCGTATGCGGACACGTCTTCCACAGCTCGTCGAACACGGGTGTATGGGCCAGCGAGACGGCGTTGCCCGGGCCGGGCTCGGCCAGCCCCCAGCCGTCGAGCACCACCAGGCAGACACGACTCATGCCGCGGCGGCGCCTACTATCGCGGCGAACGTGTCGGCGTCCAGCGATGCTCCACCGACGAGCGCGCCGTCGACATCGGGCAACGCGAGCAGCTCGGCGGCGTTCTCGGGCTTGACGGACCCTCCGTAGAGAACTCGCACGCGCGCGGCGGCCTCGGCGTCGCGGTCGCCGACGAGCGCGCGGATGAAGCCGATCGCCTCCTGGACCAGCTCGGCCGTGGCGACGCGACCCGTGCCGATCGCCCAGACCGGCTCGTATGCGATCGTCACATCGGCGAGGCGCTCCTCGGGCACGGAGGCGAGGGCGTCGCGGACCTGCTGGCGCAGCTTGCGCTGGGTCTCGCCGTCCTCGCGCTCTGACTCGCTCTCCCCCACGCACAGGATCGGCGCAAGGCCGGCGGCGAGCGCCGCGGGGACCTTCGCCTGAAGGGCCCGGTCGGTCTCGCCGAAGCACTGGCGGCGCTCGGAGTGGCCGAGCACGACGCCGTGGACGTCGAGCTCGCACAGCATCGGCGCGGAGATCTCGCCGGTGTAGGCGCCCTCGGGCGCGGAGTGCATGTTCTGCGCGTACACCTCCACGCGCGAGCCGCGCGCGGAGTCGACCATCGCGCGCAGGTCTGTGTAGGGCACGCACACGACCACATCGACCCCGTCGACCGCCGACACCCGCGGCAGCAGCGCCTGGATGTACTCCTCCGCCTGCTGCTCGGTCTTGTACATCTTCCAGTTGCCCGCGATCAGCGGCGTGCGGGGGCTCAACTGCAGACCCCCGCGCCCTGCAGCGCCTGCACTCCCGGCAGAACCTGGCCCTCGACGAGCTCGAGTGTCGCGCCGCCCCCGGTCGAGAGGTGGTCGACCGCGCCCTCCAGCCCGAACCGCGCCAGCGCCGCCGCCGAGTCGCCGCCGCCCACCACCGTCAGGCCCTTCGCGCCGGCCACCGCTTCCGCCACGGTGCGGGTGCCCGCCGCGAACGGCTCCAGCTCGAACGCTCCCATCGGGCCGTTCCAGAAGACCGTGCCTGCGCTTGCGATCACGCCTGCGTAGCGCTCCGCCGTCTTCGGGCCGATGTCCAGGCCCATCCAGCCCTTCGGCACCTCCACGCCGTCGAGCACGCGATGCTCGGAGTCCTGCGCCAGACGGTCGCCGATCACGAGGTCGCTCGGCACCAGCAGGCGCGCCCGGCCGGCCTGCGGAGAGTGCGTGTCGCTCGCCCGCGACAGCGCGCTGCGCGCATGCTCCACATCCTCGTCGTCGCACAGCGACTTGCCCACCGCGTGCCCCTGCGCGCACAGGAACGGGAAGCACATCGCGCCGCCGATCATCACGACGTCCGCCACCGCCAGGAAGCGCTCGATCACCTTGATCTTGTCCGCCACCTTCGCGCCACCGACGATCGCCACCAGCGGGTGCTCGGGATGATCGAGGATCCCCGTCAGCGTCTCGACCTCGCGTTCCAGCAGCCGTCCAGCCGCGCTTTCCAGCAGGTGCGTGACCCCCTCGTTGCTCGCATGCGCGCGGTGCGCCACACCGAACGCGTCGTCCACGTAGATATCCGCCAGCGCCGCCAGCTCTTTGGCGAACTCGGGATCGTTGCTCGTCTCCCCCGGCTCGAAGCGCACGTTCTCGAGCACCAGGATGTCTCCGTCGCCCAGCCCTTCGGCCAGCGCCGTCACCTCATCGCCCACCACCGCCGGCGCCAGCGTCACCTTCGCGCCCGTCAGCTCGCGCAGGCGATCCGCCACCGGCGCCAGCGACAGCTCCGGCACGCGTTTCCCGTTCGGCCTGCCCAGATGCGAGACGAGCACCAGTCGTGCCCCCCGCGCGCGCAGCTCTTCGATCGTCTGCAGCGCCGCCGCGATCCGCGTGTCGTCGCTCACGAGTGGAACGCCACCGGTCTGCGGACCATGATCGGCGTCCGTGCCGAGCGGCACGTTGAAGTCGACGCGCACGAGCACCCGCCGCCCGCGCACGTCGAGGTCGTCGATAGATCTCACCGGCTCACAGCACCCTCTGCACGAGATCGACGAGGCGGTTGGAGTAGCCCCACTCGTTGTCATACCAGGCGACCACCTTCAGCATCGTTCCGTCGATCACGGCCGTCAGCTGAGAGTCCACGATCGAGGAAAACGGCGAGCTGACGATGTCGCTGGAGACGATCGGATCGGAGGTGTAGGCCATGATTCCGGCCAGCGGCCCGGACTGCGAGGCGGCCAGCAGCGCGCCGTTGATCTCCTGCACGCTCGTTGAGCGCGCACACTCGACGGTCAGGTCCACGACCGAGCCCGTCGGCACGGGGGCGCGCACGGCGAACCCGTGCAGCTTGCCCTGCAGCTCGGGGATCACCAGGCCGATCGCCTTGGCCGCGCCGGTGGAGGCCGGGATCAGGTTGATCGCGGCGGCACGGGCGCGACGCAGGTCTTTGTGAGGCAGATCCTGCAGGCGCTGGTCGGCGGTGTAGGCGTGGATCGTGGTCATCAGTCCGTGCGTGATGCCGACGGTGTCGTTGACGACCTTGGCCACCGGCGCCAGGCAGTTGGTCGTGCAGGAGGCGTTGGAGACGATGTCGTGCCGTGAGCGGTCGTAGGCCTCGTCGAAGTTCACGCCCAGCACGACGGTCGCGTCGGGATCGGTGGCGGGAGCGGAGATGACGACCTTCTTGGCGCCCTGCGCGAGGTGCTTGGCGGCGCTGTCGCGGTCGTGAAAGAGCCCGGTCGACTCGATCACGACATCCACCCCCAGCTCGCCCCATGGCAGCGCCGCGGGGTCGCGCTCGGCGAACACCTTCAGCTCGCGACCGTCGATCTCGATCGCGCCCTCGCGAGCCTCGACCTCGCCGGGGTAGGGGCCGAGGATCGAGTCGTAGTGCAACAGGTGCGCCAGCGTGGCCGAGTCGGTCAGGTCGTTGACGGCGACCCACTCGATCTCAGCGGCATCGTCCCTGGCTTGGGCCGCTCGGAACACGTTCCGGCCGATCCGGCCGAACCCGTTGATTCCCACCCGTACGGACATATTGCACGGCCTCCTAGTCGCGCGAACGTGAACGAGGCCGGGCCATCGCGGAATCGCTCCCGTGGCCCGGCAAGCCCGGGGAAGGCTATCAGCGAGCCCCGGAAGCCTTGTCGATGTCGCGGTGGGCGACCGCCACATCGAGATCGTCGTGAGCGCGGTAGCGCTCGGCCAGGTGCTCGGCGATCGCGACCGAGCGATGGCGCCCACCGGTGCAGCCGACGCCGATCACGAGATGGGCCTTGCCCTCGGCGACGTACTCGGGGAGCAGGAAGTCGAGCAGCGCGTGCAGGCGCACGTACAGCTCGTCCAGGCGCCCGTCACGCGCGATGTAGCGCACCACGCGCTCGTCGTGACCGGTGAGCTCGCGCAGCTCGGGCTCGTAGTGGGGGTTGGGCAAAAAGCGCACGTCGATCGCGAGATCCTCCTCGCGGGGCGGGCCGTGCTTGAAGCCGAAGCTCATGAACGTGACCGCCAGGCGGCCGGCGTTCTGAGCAGGCAGCAGCTCGTCGGCGATGCGCCCGCGCAGGATCGCCGTGGACATGCCGGTCGTGTCGAGCACGAGATCGGCGCGGCTGCGCAGCGGCTCCAGCAGCGCGCGCTCGGCGGCGACGCCCGCGGCGACGCTGCCCTCGGGAGCGAGCGGATGGCGTCGGCGGGTCTCCTTGTAGCGGGTGACGAGCGTCTGCTCGGCGGCCTGGAGGAACAGCACGTGATGGTTGATCCCGAGCGCGTCGAGATCGTCGACGACGGCCTGGAGCGCCTCGAAGTAGACGCCCCCGCGCACGTCGGACACCACGGCCGCGCGCTCGACCTTGGAGCCGCCGTGCACGAACAGCTCGACGAGCGAGCGGATCATCTCGGGCGGGAGGTTGTCCACGCAGAAGTAGCCGGCGTCCTCGAACACGTTCATCGCGGTCGACTTGCCGGCGCCGGAGAACCCGGTGATCACGACGAGGTCCTGCAGGCGCGACTCCACGCCGGGCTTGCTCGCCGCGCGCAGGGGTCGGAGGGGCCTGATGACGGCCATGCACCTGATTGTGGCGTGCTAAGCGGACATTCGTGTCACTTTTCGTGCAACACGCTCCTGTCAGCCAGCGCGGTGCAGATGCCCGTGCAACTCCCTGGCGACCTTGGCGGGCAGCCCCGGAACGGCCTGCAATTCCTCGCTGGAGGCGCCCACGACGGCCTCGGGCGAGCCGAAGTGGGTGAGCAATGCACGCTTGCGCGCCGGGCCGATCCCGGGCAGATCGTCGAGCAGCGAGGAGGACATCGCGCGGTCGCGGCGGATGCGGTGGTGGGTGACGGCGAAGCGGTGCGCCTCATCGCGCACGCGCTGGAGCAGCTGCAGCTCCGGGGTTGAGTGGTCGAGCACGAGCGGCCCGCGGCGACCGGGCTGAAAGACCTCCTCGATGCGCTTGGCCAGCGAGACGACCGCGACCCCGCGCTCGCGCCAGGAGCGCAGCGGCCGCAGACCGGCCGCGAGCTGCCCGGCGCCGCCGTCGATCACGACGAGGCTGGGCAGCGAGGCGAAGCTCGCGTCATAGGACGAGTCGTGCGGGGAGATGTCCGCCTGGGCCTCCCACTGGGCGTAGCGGCGCGCCAGGACCTCGGCCATCGCGGCGTAGTCGTCGGCGGCGCCGGCCTCCAGGGAGCGGATGCGAAAGCGGCGGTAGTCGGACTTCTTGGGCGCGCCGCCCTCGAACACGACCATCGAGGCGACCGTGTGATCGCCGCCGAGATGGGAGATGTCGAAGCACTCGATCCGGATCGGCGGCGCGTCCAGCCCGAGCGCCTGCTGGAGGCCCTCGAGCGCGTCGACCCTGCTCTGGCGGCGGCGCTCGGCGCGCAGGCGCTCCTGGTCGAGGGCGAGCAGCGCGTTGCGATGGGCGAGCTCCAGTATCCGGCGCTTCTCGCCGCGCTCGGCGGCGCGGATCTCCACGGGACCGTCGCGGCGTCTGGCGAGGGCCTCGGCCAGCGCCTGCGCCACGGGCCGCACGCCTCCGTCCTCTCCGCGCTCACCGCGCTTCCCGTCCTCCCCCTCCTCCTCGACCTTCCCGTCCTCCCCGCGCTCGCCCAACTCGCGCTGGACGACGATCAGCGCCGGGATCGAGAGGTGGCCGGCGTAGTACTGGAGGATGAACTCCTCGGCCACGTCGGCGACGCCGCGCTCGGTCTCGTTGGAGAGATAGAAGGACTGCCGGTCGCTGAGCACGCCGTCCCGGATCTGGAAGACCTGCGCGTTGGCCTCGCGCCCGTCGATCGCGACGGCGAGGGCGTCGAAGGTGCCGGCCGAGGCGTTGGCCACGCGGCGGCGCTCCAGCAGCGAATGGACGGCGCGCAGGCGGTTGCGCTCGAGCGTGGCCTGCTCGAACTCCTCGGCCGCGGCGGCCGCGCGCATGCGCTCCTGCAGGTCGCGCTCGATCGCGACGAACCGCCCGGAGAGGAAGTCGATCACCTGCTCGATGCTCGCGCGGTAGTCCTGCTTGGAGATGCAGTCGACGCAGGGCGCGGTGCAGCGCTTGATGTAGTAGTCCAGGCACGGGCTGCCGCTGCGCCGGCCCGGCTCGGGGCCGGTGCAGGAGCGGAACATGAACACCTTCGCCAAGACCTCCAGCGTCGCGCGCACGCGCTTGGCGTTGGAGTACGGGCCGAAGTACGCCCGGCCCGCGCGGTGGCGCTCGCGCGTGAAGTACACGCGCGGAAACGGCTCGTCGAGCGAGATCGCGATGAACGGATAGGACTTGTCGTCGCGCAGCCGGATGTTGAACCGCGGGCGGTACTGCTTGATGAACCCCTGCTCGGTCAAGAGCGCCTCGGCCTCGGAGGCGACGACCACGCATTCGACGTGCGCCACGGAGGCGACCATCTCGGCGTGCCCTGGAGATCCCGTATCCCGCCCGCCCTGGGCCTTGGCGAAGTGCGAGGCCACGCGCTTGCGGATCGAGACGGCCTTGCCGACGTAGATGACCCGGTTGCGGGCGTCCCTGAAGAGATACACGCCGGGCTGGTCGGGCAGCGCGCGCCGTTGCGTGGCGAGGCTGGCCGCGGGCGAGCTGGCAGGGTCGGTCGTCGTGTCGGGAGCCCGGGTGGCCATCGTATTCGAGGATAGGCGCCGCCCGGCGCGGTGAGGCCTTTTCGCTCAGTACGCCCGCCAGCGCCTGATCACGACGACCAGCGCGTAGACGATCCCGGCGACGAGCACGAACCACAGCAGCTCGCCGACGCCGGTCTGCCACATGCGCACGCGCGACATCCACATGAGCACAGCCAGGGCGATCGCCCCGTAGAGCAGGCCGCGGTAGCGGTCGCCGAGGCTCTGCAGGTTCAGGCGGTTTTCGCGGTAGAACCGCAGCCCGAGGTAGCCGATCGCGACGCCGAACCCGATGTAGAGCAGCGCTTCGAACGTGTTCGCCACCTGCCCGCCCGAGGGCAGGAAGTAGACGGCCGCGGCGATCAGCGCGACGATCGCGACGTTGCGGGTGCTCTTCAGGCGGTCCATCGAGCCCGATTCTAGGTCACTCCACGGTCACTCCACCAGCGCCTCCAGCCGCGCATAAGCCTCCTCGACGGCCCGGCGCGCGGCGGTGTGGCGGGCCTCGGACTTGGCCGACTCGTACTGCGTCGCCCACGCGGCCGGGTCGGCGAGCTGGTCCTCCAACTCGCGCATCGCCGCCTCGGCCTGTTCGACCGCAAGCTCGGCGGCGGCTTGGGCCGAGAGACGGTTCTTCGAGGGTCCGGTCTGCTTGGGCTTGGGCTTGGGCTTGGGCTTGGACCCGTTCCCGGATGAGGATGGTGCGGTTCCGGTCGGCGAATGCGCGGGAGAGGGCCGGTCCGCATGCTTTTTAGAAGCTGATGTTGTCCCATCCGGCGCATGCGCCGGATGGCGATGGGGCGCATGCGCCCCATCGTGGGGGCGCGCATGCGCGCCCCCTGCCAGGGCCGCATGCGGCCCTGGTGACCTTGCCGCATGCGGCAAGGTCCCACCCGATCCGCTACGACGTTCATCGCGCACCCGCACGTACTCCGGCCACCCGCCGACATAGCTGCGCAACGCCCGCTCCTCCACCGCGATCGTGCGCGTGCCGACCGCGTCGAGCAACGCGCGGTCGTGGGAGACGAGCAGGATCGCGCCTTCGAACGCGCGCAAGGCGTCCTCCAAAGCCTCGCGGGACTCGATGTCGAGGTGGTTGGTGGGCTCGTCGAGGATCAACACGTTCGCGCCGGAGCTGACCAGCACCGCCAGCGACAGGCGGCGGCGCTCCCCGCCGGAGAGCCCCTCCAGCGGCTTCTCGGCGGCCTCGCCGGAGAACAGGAACCGGCCGAGCAGCGCGCGGGCCTTGTTGGGGGTCAGACCGGTGGCGCGCTGCGCGGCGTCGAGCACGCTCTGACTCGGCCCGCCGCCCGCGCCGAGCTCGTCGGCGTGCTGGGAGAGGTAGCCGACCGTGACGTTGTGCCCCGTGCTGAGCCTGCCCGACGCGAGCGGACGGCGCCCGGCTAGGGTCTCGATCAGCGTCGTCTTGCCGGACCCGTTGGGACCGACGAGCGAGACGTGCTCGCCGCGTTCGAGCCACAGCTCGGCGTGCTCGAGCAGGGTGACCGACGGCGCGCCCACATCGATGCGCGCATCGCTCAGCTCGAACACGACCCGCCCGGAGCGCTCGGGCGGCTTGAACGCGAACTCGAGACCCTGCTGAGATCCGGTCCCGCCCACCCCCCGCTCGATGCGCTCGATCTTCGATAGCTGCTTGACGCGCGACTGCGCTTGACGGGCCTTGGTCGCCTTGTAGCGGAAGCGCTCGATGAACCGCTCCATGCGCGCGATCTCGGCCTGCTGCTTGTCGATCGCCTTGCCGAGGGCGATCTCCCGCGCGGCCTGCTCACGGCGCCACGCGTGCCAGCTGCCGGCGAAGAATCGCGACCGGGTGGGTGGGCCCCCATCGAGCTCCAGCACGGAGGTGCCGACGACCTCCAGGAACCAGCGGTCGTGCGCCACCAGCACGACGGCGGCATCGAGTCCGATCAGGGTCTGCTCGAGCCACTCCAGCGACTCGATGTCGAGGTGGTTGGTGGGCTCGTCCAGCAGCAGCACGTCCGCGCCGGTGGCCAGCGCGCGGGCCAGCGAGGCGCGCGTGAGCTGGCCTCCGGAGAACGTGTCCAGCGCACGGCCGAGCTCGCCGTCGGCGAACCCCAGCCCGTGCGCCATCGCGGTCGCGCGATCGCGCCACAGATATCCCCCCCGCGTCTCCAGCTTGGCCTGCGCGCGCGCGTACCGATCGAGCGTGGGCTCATCGGCCGTGCCCGCGGCCATGCGGGCCTCGAGCTCGGCGAGCTCGGCCTCGATCTGCAGCTCCTCCGTGCAGCCCGACAGGATGTACTCGCGCAACGGCAGCGCGCGCTCCCGCGGAGGGCGCTGATCGTGCAGGGCGATCCGGACGCCCTTCCCGACGCTGAGCTCGCCGCGATCGATCGTCCTCTCCCCCGCCAGCGCCCGCAGCAGCGTGGTCTTGCCGGCGCCGTTGCGCCCGGCGATCGTCATCCGTTCGCGGCGCTCGAGCTTGAACGACACGCCGCGCAGCAGGGGCTGCCCCGCCATGTCGATGTGCAGGTCGGATGCGATCAGCAGTGCCATCGCAGGCATGGTAGGCCGCCCGCTGCGCTAGCATCCGCCGCGCGATGCGCCGCCTGCTGATGACCCTGACCATGTCCACCGTGCTGCTGCTCGTGCTCGCTCCGGCCGCCCTGGCCGAAAACGACGGGCGCGGGTTCTACGGGGCCACGAACGACGAAGTCGTGACCTACGCCGGGTTCATCGTGATCGTGTTCTTTCCGCTGTTCGTGTTCGTGATGAGCATGATCCAGCGCCATCTGGAAAAGCGCAAGGAAGCGGGCAAGGCCGCCAAGAAGCAGCTCGGCGCCGCCGACTACCGCGGCGGCTGGTAGGCCGGCCGGGCTCCGCGTCCGGGATCGCGCTGTGAGCGAGGAGCCAGACGCCGTCCGCTACGAGCGCGAGGGCGCCGCGGCGGTGATCACGATCGACCGCCCGCACCGGCGCAACGCCGTGGACGGCGATACGGCGGCGCGCCTGCACGAGGCGTACCTGCGGTTCGAGGCCGACGAGTCCGCGCGCGTGCTCGTGCTGACCGGGGCGGGCGGGGTCTCGTTCTGCGCCGGCGCGGACCTGAAGGCGACCGAGACCTTCGCCCACCGCCTGATGTCCACCGAGGGGCCGATGGGATTCACCCGGCTGACGCCGTGCAAGCCGACGATCGCGGCGATCTCCGGGTATTGCCTGGCGGGCGGCCTGGAGCTGGCGTTGTGGTGTGACCTGCGGATCGCGACGGAGGGCTCGACCCTCGGCTATCCGGAGCGGCGCTGGGGCGTGCCGCTGATCGACGGTGGGACGCAGCGACTGCCGCGGATCGTGGGGCTGGGGCGGGCGCTCGACCTGATCTTGACGGGGCGCATGATCGGCGCGCAGGAGGCGCTGGACATGGGCCTGCTCACCGAGCTCGTGCCGGCGGGCGCGCACCTGGAGCGTGCCCTGGCGCTCGCGGAGGGGTTGGCGAGGTTTCCGCAGCGGACGATGCTCGCCGACCGGCGCGCGGCGATCGAGGGGCTCGGCATGCCCCTCTCCGAGGGCCTGGCGCTGGAGGCGCGGGCCGGGCCGGAGGTGTTCGCAGACGGCGCGCACGGCGCCAAGCGGTTCGCCGCCGGCGAGGGCCGCGGCGGTGCCGGGGCCGGCGCATAGGGATATGCTCGCCTGAGGATGGCTTACTTCGTAACAGGCGCGACCGGGTTCATCGGGCGCAGGCTCGTGGAGCAGGTGCTCGACAAGCGCCAGGGCAAGATATACGTGCTGGTCCGCGAGTCCTCGACGGACAAGCTGGACGATCTGATCGAGCGCTGGAAGGCCCTCGCGGGCGTCAGCGCCGGCAAGCGCGTGGTCCCAGTCCTCGGCGACCTGCGCCGGCCGCTGCTCGGGGTCGAGCCCGAGCGCGTGGAGGAGCTGCGCGGGAAGATCGAGCACTTCTTCCATCTGGCCGCGATCTACGACATGACCGCGCCGGTGGAGCAGAACACCGCTGTGAACGTCGGCGGCACGACGCACGCGGTCGAACTGGCGCGCGCGCTGGAGGCGGGGCGCCTGCACCACGTCTCCTCGATCGCTGTCGCCGGCACGTACAGGGGGACGTTCGAGGAGAGCATGTTCGACGAGGGCCAGCGCCTGCCCTCCCCGTATCACCGCACGAAGTTCGAGTCCGAGCGGATCGTGCGCGAGCAGCCGTACGTGCCGTGGCGGGTGTACCGGCCGGGGATCGTCGTCGGCGACTCGCAGACGGGCGAGATGGACAAGATCGACGGCCCCTACTACTTCTTCAAGGCGATCCAGCGGATGCGCCAGCTGCTTCCGGAGTGGACGCCGCTCGTCGGCCTGGATCTCGGCAACACGAATGTCGTGCCGGTCGACTGGGTGGCATCCGCGCTCGAGCACATCGCGCACGAGCCCGATCTGGACGGACACGCGTTTCACCTGACCGACCCGCGCCGCCAGAAAGTGGACGAGCTGATCAACGAGCTCGCGCGGGCGGCGCACGCGCCGAGGGTGGCGGTGAGCATCGACAAACGCCTCACCGATCCGCTGCCGAAGTGGCCACTCCAGCTCGCGCTAGCACTGCCGCCGTGGCGCCAGGCGAAGAACCTGACGCTGCGCGAGCTGGGGATTCCGCAAGAGGTGCTCGCGCACATGGAGCTCGTGCCCAGATTCGACACGCGCGAGGCGAGCCGGGCGCTTGCGGGCACGCCGCTTGCAGAGCCGCCGCCGCTGCACGACTACGCCGCGCGGCTGTGGGACTACTGGGAGCGCGAGATGGACCATGGCATGGGGCGCGGGCGCACGCTGGGAGAGGCGCTGGAGGGCCGGCACGTGATGATCACGGGCGCCTCCTCGGGGATCGGGCGCTCGACGGCGTTGAAGGTCGCGGGCGCGGGCGGGATCCCGCTGCTGGTGGCGCGCAACGTCGAGAAGCTGGAGGAGGTGCGCGCGGAGATCGTCGCGGCCGGCGGCACGGCGTACGTGTATGCGGCGGACCTGTCGGACATGGATTCCGTGCAGCGGCTGGTGGAGCGGGTGCTGGCGGACCACCGCAACGTGGACATGCTCGTGAACAACGCCGGGCGCTCGATCCGCCGCTCGATCGCGCTCAGCTACGAGCGCTTTCACGACTTCGAACGGACGATGCAGCTGAACTACTTCGGCGCGGTCAAGCTGATCATCGGCCTGCTGCCGCGCATGCGCGAGCGCGGGTCGGGGCACATCGTGAACATCTCCTCGATCGGCGTGCAGACCAACCCTCCCCGCTTCTCTGCCTACGTGGCCTCGAAGGCGGCGCTCGACGCGTTCACGCGGGTGGTCGCCTCGGAGGTGATCGGCGACGGGGTGACGTTCACGACGATCCACATGCCGCTCGTGCGCACGCCGATGATCGCTCCGACGAAGATGTATGACGCGTTTCCCGCGATCACGCCGGACGAGGCCGCGGACATGATCTGCGAGGCGTTGCGCACCCACCCGAAGCACATGGGCACGCGCCTGGGGACGTTCGGCGAGGTCGCCTATGCGCTGTCGCCGACGGCGGTCGACCGGCTGCTGCACCTCGCCTACCGCGTGTTCCCGGACTCGGCGGCCTCGAAGGGCCAGAGCGATGTCGACGAGCGGGCCTCCTTCGAGCAGATCGCGATGGCCACGCTGACGCGGGGCGTGCACTGGTAGGCGCAGAAGACAACGCGATCGAGGTGTGCGGCCTGCACAAGCGCTACGGCGAGTACGAGGCGGTGCGCGGGATCGACATCAGCGTGCGGCGCGGCGAGGTGTTCGGGCTGTTGGGCCCCAACGGCGCGGGCAAGACGACGACGGTCGAGATCCTCGAGGGGTACCGCGCACGCTCGAGCGGCGAGGTATCGGTGCTGGGCTATGACCCGGCGCGCAGGCAGATCGAGCTGCGGCGGCGCATCGGGATCGTGCTGCAGTCCGGCGGCATCTACAGCCACGTGACCCCGCGCGAGGCCCTGGCGCACTGGGCGAGCTTCTACCCGCGCCCCCGGGATGTCGAGGAGGTGCTGGCGCTGTCCGGGCTGACCGACAAGGCGGACGTGCGCAGCCGCAAGCTCTCCGGCGGGCAGCTGCGCAGGCTCGATCTCGCGCTCGCCCTGGTGGGCGACCCGGAGCTGATGTTCCTCGACGAGCCGACCACCGGGTTCGATCCCGAGGCGCGGCGTGATGCGTGGGAGACGGTGCGCAGGCTGCGGGAGCTCGGCAAGACCGTGCTGCTGACGACCCACTACCTCGACGAGGCCCAGGCGCTGGCGGACAGGGTGGCGATCGTCAAGGATGGGCGGGTGCTGGCGATCGGGCCACCGCGAGAATTGAGAGCCCACCCACACGACGCCGCGCGCTACCGGGTCGCGTGGCGCAACGGCGACGGCGAGATCTCCGAACGCCAGACGGACGACCCGACGAGGCTGCTCAACGAGCTCACGAGCGAAGCGCTGGCTAGAGGCGAGACGCTGGAAGAGCTGAGCGTCGGCCGGCCGACGCTGGAGGACGTGTATATGGAGCTCACGGCCGATGTCTGAGGTGTTCCTCACACAGGCCCCGAGCACGCGTGCGCCCGCGCGCGGGGGCAGCCGGAGTTGAGCAACATGCCCGACGCGCTGGCCCTCACCTGGCGGCAGTACCGGCTGGAGCGGACAATGTTCTGGCGCAACCCGAGCGCGGCGTTCTTCAACTTCGTCCTGCCGCTGCTGTTCCTGATCGGCGGCGGGGCGATCCTGCACGGCAACCAGCACCAGCTGGACAGGCTCGTGCCGGCGATCGCGGGGATGAGCGTGATGTCGACGACGTTCACCGCGCTGGCCTACAACATCGTGTTCCTGCGCGAGCGCGGCGTGCTGAAGCGGATCAGGGGAACGCCGCTGCCGACGGGCTCTTACTTCGGCGGGGTGGCGGCGAACGCCGTCACGAACACGGCGCTGCAGATCGCGATCATCGTGATCGCCGGACGCTTGGTGTTCGGGATCGGCTGGCCGAAGGAGTGGGCGGAGCTGATCGTGTTCGTCGTGGCGGGGGTCGTGTGCATGGCCGCGCTGGGCGTGGCATTCGCGCACGCGATACCCAACTTCGAGTCCACCGCGGCGTACGTGAACGCGGTGTTCCTGCCGGTCGTGTTCGTCTCCTTCTACGCGTTCGACACCGCCAGCGCACCGGGGTTCGTGAGCAACATCGCCGACGCACTGCCGCTGAAGCCGCTCATCGACGGGCTGTACGGAGCGATGGTCAGCGGATCGGGGCTTCACAGCAACCTCGACGAGCTGGCCGTGATCGGGCTGTGGGGCGTGTTCGGGGTGTGGCTGGCCATCAGGGGATTCACGTGGGAGCAGCGGCGCGGGTAGGCTGTGCCGCGAAGCCTGGCACCGAGCGGATGCGCGATCGACGAGTGAAGGGAGGGCACATGAAGCAGCTGGCCGAGGACGTCCATCAGCTGAGGGGGTGGCCGCCGAACGCGATCAACGTGTACGTGGCCGGGGACGTGCTGATCGACGCGGCGACGCGGCAGGCCGAGAAGCGGATCATGCGCCAGATCGAGGGCAGGACGATCACCGCGCACGCGCTGACACACGCGCATCCCGACCATCAGGGCTCGAGCCACGCGATCTGCGAGCGGCTCGACATCCCGCTGTGGTGCGGCCAGGGCGACGTGCCCGCGATGGAGACCCCGGGGGCGATCAGAAACCCGAAGGCGCCGGAGTGGCTGAACGGTCTGCAGGAGCGCATGTGGACCGGGCCGCCGCATCCCGTCGCGCGCGCGCTGCACGAGGGAGACGAGGTCTCCGGCTTCACAGTGCTGGAGACCCCCGGGCACTCGGCCGGGCACGTCTCGTTCTGGCGCGAGTCCGATCGCACGCTGATCGTCGGTGACGTGCTCGGCAACATGCACTTCATCACCGGCATGCCCGGCCTGCACCTGCCGCCGGACCTGTTTACGCCGGACCCGGCGCGCAACCGCGAGTCCGCACGCAGGCTGGCCGAGCTGAGACCGGCGCTGGCGTGCTTCGGCCACGGAGCCCCGCTGCGCGACCCGGACAAGCTCGCGCGCTTCGTGGCTGGACTCCCGGCCTGAGCACCGCCACAACGATGGCCGACGGCATCTTCATCCCATCCGCGGACGGGACTTTCGAACCAACCGAGCATGCGCGTGGCCCGTGGGAGGAGAACGCGCTGCACGGTGGCGCGGCCGCGGCGCTGCTCGCCCGGGCGTTCGAGCAGACCGAGCCCGGCGCGGAGCTTCAGATCGGGCGACTCGGGTTCGAGTTCCTGCGACCGATCCCGTTCGCGGAGCTGGAGGTGAGGACGGAGATCGTGCGTGCCGGCAGGCGCGTGCAGGAGCTGGCGGCGACGCTGACCACAGTCCCCGGCGGCAGTGGCAGTGGCGATGGTGGTGGTGGTGGTGGCGGCGGCGGCGGCGTCACCCCGGGCGCGGAGCTGATCGGGCGAGCGAGCGCGCTGCGCGTCCAGGCGGTGCCCGAGGGCCTGCCCGACCCCGACCTGCGCCGACAGCAGCCGGGTCCCGAGACGATCCAGGCGCTGCCGGGGCCCGATCGGGGGGAGGTGATCCGCTTCGCGCTGAGCGACCTCGCCACGAATAGCCTGGCGACGACGGGCATGGAGATGAGCTGGCTCACCGACCCCGAGGCGCTGGGGCCCGGCAGGGTGTGGATGCGCCCGCGCGAGCCGATCGTGCCCGGCGAGCCGGCCTCGCCGCTGGTGCGCCTGGTGGCGACCGCGGACTTCGGCAACGGCATCAGCAGAGAGCTCCAGTTCGACCGCTACCTGTTCATCAACGCCGACCTGACGATCCACCTATGGCGCAGGCCACGGGGCGAGTGGATCGGGCTGGACGCTAAGACGGTGCTCATGGACGACGGTGTGGGCACAGCCGAAAGCGTCCTGCACGACGAGCACGGCCCGGTGGGGCGCGCGCACCAGACGCTGGTCGTACAGGCGCGCTGACACAACGGCCTGCCACGCCTCCCCCGATACCCCGCCCCTATCCACACGCCGCCCAGACAGTTGCGTGCGCAAGCAACTGCTAAGGTTGTGCAGACAACCACTTGAAGGCTTGGGCGCGGTGCGACGTCCGGCCGCAAAAGGAGCCACGATGCCTACCGAGACTGCCGTAGCGTCCCCAACCCAGACGACCCTGCCCACCGGCACATGGACAGTCGATCCAGTTCATTCGAGCGTCGAGTTCCAGGTCAAACACCTGGGCATCGCGACCGTCAAAGGTCAGTTCAAAGAGTTCGAGGGCACACTCGAGGTCGGGGCGGGGGGCGTGAAGGCGTACGGGACGGTGCAGACCGCGAGCGTTGACACGCGCGAGCCCCAGCGCGACGAGCACCTGCGCTCGGCCGACTTCTTCGCGGTGGACACCTACCCGGAGATCGACTTTCGCTCGACCGCGATCAGGACACTCGGCGAGGACGAGCTGGAGATCGACGGCGAGCTGACGATCCACGGCGTCAAGCGCCCCATCACGCTGCGAGCCGAGATCGAGGGCACCGAGACCGACCTGCAGGGCAACGACCGCGTGGGGTTGTCCGCCAGCGCGCAGATCAACCGCTCGGACTACGAGATGCGGTTCAACGCGGCGCTCGGCTCGGGCAACGTCGTGGTCAGCGACAAGGTCAAGATCCTCGTGGAGCTCTCCGCCGTCAAGGCGTCCTAACAGTCAAGGCCTTCTAGCGGCCCGATGGCCAAGCCAGGCAAGGACGCAGTGAGCGTGGCGTACTACGTACGCGAGCGATCGAGGACGCAGCCTGGCGCCGTGCCAGCGGGCCGCTAGCGCACGACGACGTCGCCGAGCGCCTGGTCGATCGCCGCGAGCGTGTCCTCGCTGAGGACGATGCCCGACGCGGAGGCGTTGGCGTGGACCTGCTCGGGGCGGCTGGCGCCGACGATCGCCGAGGCGACGTTCGGCTCGCGCAGAACCCAGGCGAGCGCGAGCTGAGCCATCGTCAGGCCGGCCTGATCGGCGATGGGCCGCAGACGCTGAACGGCCTCGAGCACGCGCGGCTGCACGAGCTGACCGATGAACCCGCTCATCTCCTCGCTCGCAGCGCGGGAGTCGGCGGGAGGGGGCTGTCCGGGGAGGTACTTGCCGGTGAGCACGCCCTGCCCGAGCGGAGACCACACGATCTGGGAGATCTCCTCCCGCGTGCACAGCGGGATCACCTCGGCCTCGGGCGCTCGCCACAGCATCGAGTACTGCGGCTGGCTCGACACCCACCGCTCGACGCCCGCAAGCGCCAGTGACTCCTCGATCCGCTGCGCGGGCCACTCGCTGAAGCCGATGTGACGGGCCTTGCCGGCGCGCACGACCTCGGTGAGCGCGGCCATCGTCTCCTGGAGGGGAGTCTCCTCGTCATAGCGGTGGCACTGGTAGAGATCGACGTGGTCGGTCTGCAACCGCCGCAGTGAGGCGTCGATCTGCTTGTGGATCTGCGCCGCCGACAGGCCCCGGTCGGTGGGCGACATTTCGAAGTACACCTTCGTGGCGAGCACGTAGGAGGAGCGCTCGTGCCCGGAGAGGACCTCGCCGAGCAGCGTCTCGGCCGCGCCACGACCGTAGACGTTGGCGGTGTCGATGAAGTTGATGCCCGCATCGAACGCCGCCTGTACGCACGCCTGCGCCTGCTCGCGCGCGACTCCCCCGGAGTAGGTCAGCCACGAGCCGAGGCTGATCTCCGAGACCTCGATGTCGCTGGAGCCCAGCTTGCGGAAGTTCACGGCCTCAATCCATCGTCAGTGGGCCCTCGGCGGACCCGCTCAGGAACTGGCGCACGAACGGGTTCTCGGAGGAGAACATCCGCTCCGCGTCGCCCGCCTCCACGATCCGCCCCCGCCACAGCAGCGCGATGTACTCGCCGATCTGCCGGGCCGAGGCGATGTTGTGGGTCACGACGATGTACGTACCGCCGTACAGGTTGTGCATCTCCTGGATCAGATCGCACAAAAGCGCCGTGCGCACCGGATCGAGGCCCGAGTCGGGCTCGTCGAAGATCACGATCTCCGGCTCCATCACCAGCGCGCGGGCGAACCCGGCGCGCTTGCGCATGCCCCCGGAGAGCTGGTTGGGCATGAAGTCGATCGCCTCCATCAGCCCTACGTCCGACAGGCGCTGGGAGACGATCTCGGAGATTTGCGCCTCGGGCATGTCGGTGTGCTGGCGCAGCGGGAACGCGATGTTGTCGTACACCGTCATCGACCCGAACAGAGCGCCGTCCTGGAACAGCACGCCGATCTTGCGGCGCAGCGCAAGCAGCTTGGGCAGCGTCAGGGTCGGGACCGATTCGCCCTTGACGATCACATCGCCCGAGTCCGGGAACATCAGCCCGATCAGGTGCTTGATCAGCACGCTCTTGCCGGTGCCCGACGGCCCCAGCACGACGGTGACCGTCTCGTCCGGGATCGCAAGGTCCAGACCGTTCAGGACCGGGACTCCCCCCAGCCGCTTGACCACTTCCAGGCAGCGGATCGACCAGCGCTCGTCGCCGGAATCCCCGAGCAGATCGACCTCGCTCGAGTGATACTCGAACTCGGCCTCGTCCCCTTGGACCTCGTTGTGCTGGGCTTGGTCGTGTTGCATCCCGTCCGATTCCTCCACCTCGCGGATATTAGTCGGCCGCCGCGCCGGCGGCGGCAACCGTCTCGACCGACGCGCCCGGCCGCCCAGCGCCCGGGGCGAGCGCGCTCGCTATTTCCCGCTGTAGGTCACGTGCGGATACTGACTCGTCTGGCCGTTGAACGTGAACGGAGCCTGCTTGTTGCAGGCTGGCGCTGGGACGGAGTTGGAGGTTTCTGGCGCATTGGCGATGTGGAATTTGATCAGATCTTCGATCAGGCCTTCGGAGATCGTTTCGTTTGCGGGCCCGCTCACCGATGGAGCCGAGTTCGCGCACGAGCCGGTTTCGAACACCTGCAGACCGCCGTTGCCCAGCGCGCGGAACACCCCGGGCTGGAAGTAGGGGTTGGCGCGACCGACGCCGATCCGTTTGGTGTAGATCGCGAGGCTTTCCGGACCGAGGATCTGCATCGAGCGCAGATAGTGCAGCGCCGTCGGGCCCTGACCGCCGGTGTTGCTGTCGGCGAGGTGGGCCTGCGTGGAGGCGGTGAAGTTGGCGAAGAACGCCTGCACCTCGGGTATGTACTCGCCGAGGAACCGCAGGAACGGGTCGAAGTTGTGCAGCACCGGGCGGATGTTTTCCAGCAGCGGCACGGTCAATTCAAGCTGCGGCTTGACGGTCGGCAGCCCCTTCTTCGCGACCGTCGTCAGCGGTCCGAGCGAGGTCAAAAAGCCGTTGAACTGGGGCGCGAACGGCTTGGCCGACTGCAGCAGCGATGAGAGCGCGCGCTCGGTCGGGCGGAATTCGTCCAGGAACGGGTTGGCAACCTTGGAGAACTTGTCGAATTCCTGGAGCGCCACCGTCCCGTTGCGCTCGAACGCCGGCAGCGCCTTGAACGCGTCGGCGAACGCCTGGCTCTCTTCGGCCGCCGCGTGGAACGTCCGCTGTCCATTGACGATCAGCCCTTCGAACTGGCGGTCGCGCCCGGCGAGCGCGTCAAACACTTCGCCGGTGTTCTTCACCAGCGCCGTGACCGCGCCTTCCTGGGAGGCGAGGATGCTCACAAGCTGATTGGCGTGTTCTGTGAACGGCTGCAGCTCGGCGAAGTCGGCGTTGATCTGTTCGCCGCGGCCCGTGATCCCTTCTGCGACCGCCTGCTGCCACACGTCGAAGTCCTTGCGCGTCTTGGCATCGAACAGGGACAGGATGTCATCGAGCGTCACCGACGGTTCGACCTGGCTCTGCGCGAGGCGGCCACCGTCGGGAAGGTACGGCCCCGCGTGGAACGACCCGTCGATACGCTGGGGAATCAGCTGCACGTAGGTCTCGCCCAGCAGCGTCTTCTGGCGCAGGATCGCGTGCGTGTCGGCACGGATCGGCGCGTACTGGCTGGAGAGTTCGAGCGTCGCGACGGTGCGCCCTTCCTTGCCCGCGTTCAGCGCGACCACATGCCCGACGTTGACGCCGCTGATGCGCACGTCCGACTGTTCGGCCAGCGCCAGCGAGCGCGGGAACGCGATCGTGAACTGGTAGCCCTTCGGCTTCAGCGGCACCGGCCCGCCGAAGGACTCCCACAGGAACAGCAGCAGGCCGAAGCAGCTGAGCGCGAACAGCACGATCACGAGAATGTTGGCCAGTGTGGGCGCGCGCTTCTGCATCGGCTCAGCCCTTCGCTCCGAACACGGGCGCGTTCAGCCCGGAGAACACGCCACCGGCCGGCGCCTTGGATTTGCCGCGCGCGGCCGATGCCGTCGTCGTGCCTTCGAGGATGCCGGCGTTAGCGCACGCCGCCTTCGACGGCGGGTTGGTCAGACCGACGAGGATGTTCACCGTCGGGTTGATCGTCGCGACACCGGAGAGGATCGGCAGCACTTTGCAGTTGAAGTACACCAGGGTGCGCCCGAGCACCCCGTTCGCGTCGGCCGAGCTGACGACGCTGTTGAGGTTGTGCGAGTCCCAGTCCAGGAAGAACAGGAACCCGCCGACGTTCTTGCCGGGGTTGTAGGCGATCTCGTTGAAGAGTTCGTTCAGCACCGAGAAGCTGCTGGCGAGCTTGGGGAACGAGGCGGCCAGGCCCTGCAGGCTGGGCTGCAGGGCGTCGATCGTGGGCAGGACTTCGCGTGCGAACGGACGGATGTCGTTCTCGATGATCGGCGTCGTCGCCTTGAACGACGCGCGCGAGGCTTCCTCGGCAGGGGCCACCGCGGCGGCGAACGGGTGCAGCTCCTTCAATGTCGGCCCGACGACGTCGAACGCCGTGGCGATCTTGCCGAGGCCCTGTTGGGTCTTGCTCAGCGCACCCGGCAGCAGCCGCAGCGTGCTCTGCACGCTCTGATCCTCCTGCGCGAACGTGGCGAACACCGCGTTGGAGGCCTGGATCAGGTCGGCCAGCTGCGTGTCCCTGTCGCCGAACGCTTCCATCAGGATCTTGAAGTTGTGGACTGCCTGCGCGATGTCCGCGTGGCGCGATTCGAGCTCCCGAGCGATCAGCTGGGCGTCGCGCGCGAGCGGGTCGAAGCGCTTGAGCGTTGCCGAGAAGGCCTTGCCGTTGTCCTTGAACCCTTCGCCCGCGCCCGCCAGCAGCAGCTGCAGGTAGGCGCGCGTTTCGGTGTCGAAGCCGGCGAGGAATTCGTCGAGGTCCACGTCGGGCGCGGTCTGCGCCAGCGGGATCGTTTCGCCGCTCTTCAGGCGACCGGAGGATGGATTGCCCGGGTTGACCTCGATCGTGATGTCCTGCAACTGCGTCTTCGGGCGCAGCAGCAGCGTCGCGTCGTGGTAGATCAGCGCGTACTTCGGAGTCACGTTCATCGTCACGACACCAACCCCGCCCCGCAGGTCCACGCTCGCGACTTCGCCGATCTTCGCACCCGCGATCGTGACCGCCTGGCCCTGTCCAGGCGTGACCGCCTGGGCGGTCTGGAATTCGGCCTTCAGCGTGAAGTAGCTGCGACCGAGCACCGGCACCCAGCCCGGCAGCTTGAGGTTCTCGTGCGCGAGGATGTAGCCGCCGGCGAGCGCGGCGATCACGATCATCGTCACGACCGCGACGAACGCCGTGCGGTAGCGCTCGATCTGTTCGCGAACGCTGAGCCCGCCGTGGTGGCTCTCAGCGGGGCTCATCCGCCGCTCCCGTCTGCGGGGCCCTGCGCCAGCGGGCCGTTGAATTCGGGCACCGCCTGCGTGTCGCAGGGCACGAGCGGCTCATATGGGGGCTCCTGCGCCGGATAGGCGGGGCGCGTGCCCAGCGGCTGCAGCGGCGCGTGGGCGAGCAGCGGCACGCCTTTCAGCGCGGTGCCGAGGATCGACGTCGGCCCCGACTTGAGCGTCTGGCCGCTGTTGCCGACGAGGAACTGATCGGTCACGCCGTTGCCGGAGAAGCTCTGGCTGATGCCCGCCAGGCCGGTGAACGCGTACCAGAATTCCTTATACACTTCCACGCCCGAGGTGCTCGATCCGTCCTGCAGCTTGGTGTTGCCGGCCGGGTAGAACACTTTGGTCAGGCACTTGCTGAACGCTTCGGTCTGCTGGTAGAACGGCAGCGTTTCGCTGAAGAGCTGGGCGACCGTCGGCGCCGCTTCATCCAGACCCTTGGCCACTCCGCCGAGCTCGCTCGGCGCAAGCGAGGCCTGCACCTGTTCGATCCACGGCAACGCGGCGCTGATCGTCGGGCCCTGCTGCTCCACGCCGGGGAGCAGCGCGGTGTCGAAAGAGCGGATCGAGGGGAACGCGGCGTGCAGCGCGGTGAACGCCCGATCGGCGCTGTGCAGCGCCCCCGGCAGGTGCGCGACGGCGGCGCTCAGGCTAGGGGCCTGCGCGGCAAACGATGCGAAGAATGCGTTGAAGTTGGGGACCCATTCGCTCAGCGACTGCTCGTGCACGTTCAGCGCCGCCGTCACCTTGCCGATCGCCGCGATCAGCTCTGACAGATCGTGCGGTTCGGTGCCGGAGATCGCCTGCTGCACTACCCCCGCGCCGCGCAGCGCCTCGGGCGCGCGATGGTAGGTCTGATTCAGCGCCGCGGCTGCGGTCAGGCCGCTCACTTCAGGATCCTGTTCGGCGTTTTCGGCGGCGTCCGGCTTGCGCGTCAGCCCGTCGCCGTAGCCCTGCAGGAAGTTCTGCAGGTTGGCGCGCGTGTCGGTGTTGAGCGCGTCCAGCACCTGGTCGAGTTGAACCGGATCTGCCGTCTGGGTGATCGGGATCGTGTAGCCCGAGGAGATCGTCGGCGCGGTGGGGGTGCCCGGCTGCAGTTCGACGAACCAGTTGCCTTCCAAGAACAGCCGCGGGCGGATCTTCAGCGTCGCGTCGGTGTGGATCGGCAGGCCTTTCGGTTCGATTTCCATGTTCACCAACCCGGCGCCGCCCTCGCGCCGGATCGAGGTGACCTTGCCCACGTCCACGCCGGCTATGCGCACGGGCGAGGATGGTGTGATGTTGACGGCGGTGGCGAACACGGCCTGCATGCGAAAGCCGTGTTTGAACGGCAGGCGCTTGGTGAAGCCGAAATACACCGCGATCACCAGGATCACGAGAAACACGATGCCTGTGCGCATCGGGTTCAGGCGGCGCAACTCGACGACCGGGATTTCGTCGTGACGGCGCCAGAAGCGCAGGCGGCTCATGATTTCTTCCCCTTGGCAGCCTTGCCCTGCTTGCCCTTCTTGCCGGCGGGAGCTTTCGGAGCGGCGGCCTTGGCCAGTCCGAGCGCCTTGAGCGTCGAGCTCGGATACTTTTCGCCGAACAGGTTCTGTTCGCGCGATGTCAGTTCGCGGTTGTTCGTCACACTGCCCCCTGGCAGGTTGCCGATCTGGGTCCTGCCCGGCACGTAGGTCTCGTTGCCCGCTTCGCAGACCCGCGGCTGGCCCGGGCCGGCGACGTTCGGGTAGGGATTGGCATGCACGAAGTTGTTGTTGACGATCGCTGGGCTGTTGGGGGCGACGTGTTCGACCGAGGGTCCGCTCGCCGGCGCGGTCGATGGGAAGCCCTCGGCGTTGGGTCCGGTCGGTGAGAGCACAACCCCCGCCCGCGCGAGCGTGCCGATGCCGATGTTCTCCGACTGCAGGTTCGCGACGTTGCGGAACGTCAGCGTCACGTAGTTGCAGTACGCCTGCGCGGGGGCGACCCCGGCCAGCAGCGGCTCGCCGATTTCGGCCGTCTGCGTGAGGTCTTCCAGGCCCAGCGTCACGATGGGGTTCTGGGCGAACGCCTGAAACGCCTGCGAGGATTCCGCCACGCCCGTATTCAGCGCCGTGGCCGCGCGCAGGTTGACCGCGCCCACGGCGAACGCGTGGCCGAGTTGCGGGGCGACGGTTCGCAGTGCGCTCGCGCTCGGGCGCAGCAGATGCATGAATTCGGTGGTCTTTTCGATGAGCGGAGCCTGGTACGCGAACGAGTAGGTCGCCTGACGCAGCGCCGCCGGGCCGCCCGCGATCGTCTGTTCCAGCGAGGACGCAACGCCGGCCCAGGCTGAGAAGAAGGTGTCGAGCTCGCTGAACAGCGCGGCGTTTGTGCCGGCCACGGGCGCGGTCTGTTCAGCAACCCGGTCGAGCGCCGGGAACAGGTTGCGAAAGTTCGTCTGCGGTGAGGCGAGGTTTGCCAGCACCGGGATCGCGTTGGTCACCAGCGGGCGCAGCGTCGCGATCGTTTCGTTCAGCCCGATCCCCCGGGCCGCGAGGCCGTCGCCAAAGTTGATCGTGTTGTTCTGAATCGCGGTTCTCGTCTTCTGATCGAACATGTTGAACAACCCGATGATGTCCACCGGTTCGCGCACCTGCGAGGCTGGGATCGTCTGGCCCGGCTTGATCGTCTGGAGCGATGTGCCCTTTTCCAGTTCGAGGTACTTCAGCCCGATCGCCGACACCGACTGCACGATCGCTTTCGTGTCGACCGGCAGCGGCTGCACGCTCTTTTCGAGCTTCAGTTCCGCGATCGCGGTGAAGCGCCCGGTCGCAGGGTTCTGGCGCGGGATCAGTTCACTGACGATCCCCACCCGCGTCCCCGCGATCCGCACCTGGTTGGCCTTCTGCAAGCCTGAGGTTTCGGGCAGTTCGACCTTGATGTCATACGTCGGCACGAACGGCAGCCCGTTGTTGGCGTTGTAGGACAGGAACACGGCCACCACCACGATCAGCGCCGTGAGCGCGCCGATCAGCAGCGGGCTGCCTGCCAGGGATCCTCGGCGACGGGGGTTCACTTGGGTGTCTCCGTCGGGTCGCAGCTGAGCTGGCCGCCATCGGTGAACGGCGCCGAGCCGTCGGCCGAGGGCTGGGTGGCCGCGCCCGGGCAGCGGCGCAGCTGGCCGGTCTGCAGCCCTTCCAGGGCCTGCTGGGCGCTCGCCGGCGTGAGGTTTTCGTTCGCGCCCAGCTTGAACGAGGGCGCGACCGGGCTGAGGCGCGCGTAGTGTCCGTTGGCGTCGTAGTAGGCGCTCGCCTGGCCGAACGTGCGGAACGTCCCCACCAGCTCGGGTGAGTAGGGACCGAAGAAGGCGGTGATCGGCACCGATTCCTGCAGCGCCTTGACATTGGCGGGCGAGGCCGTCGTCAGCTCCTGCGCGAGCGCCGGCAGCGCCGCAAACGCTTCGGTCAGGTCGTTGTTCGCGCCTGGCCGCGAGATCGCCTGGCTGAAGTTGGTGAGCACCGGCGTGGCAGTGGTCACGAGCGGCTGCAGCTTTGCGAACAGGGTGGTGAGCGCCTTCGTGTTGGGCCGCTGCGCGTCGATCAGCTGGGTGAGCGACGTCAGCGTCTGCGGGACTTCGGCGAGCGCCTTGTTGCCCTGGTTCAGCGCCCCTGGAAGTTCTCGCAGCCCACGCGCAAGGCTTGACTGCTGCGAGCCGATCGCCTGGAATGTCTGATCGGCGTGTTCGACCAGATCGGTCAGCGATTCCTTGCGCGCCGCGATCGTCGTCAGCGCCTTCGCCGATTCGACGAGGAAGCTGGTGAGCGTCGACTGGTCGCGCACGAGCTCGGAGAAGAAGTGGTCGGTCGCCGCGAACGACGGCGCGAAGTATTCGGTGGCCTTGCCCAGGGCCTTACCAGCCCCGGCGTACTGTTCGGCCGAGCCCTGGATGAACTGCTGCAATCCCTTGCGCGTCGGCGCGTTCAGCGTGTTGAACAGCTGGTCGAGGTCTACCACTTCGCGTGTGTCGCTGGCCGGCAGCGTCGCTCCGGCGGGCAGCGCCGGACGGTTGTTGGGACCGGGCGTCAGCGCCACGTAGCGGTTGGCCACCCCCGTCAGCGAGGGCACCCTGATTTCGGAGATCGTGCCTTCGTGCAGCGGCGTCAGCGAGGAGTTGACGTGGATCGTGATGCGGGCTTTGAAGTCGGACGTGAGCGCGATGTCGGTGACGCTGCCCACCGGCACGCCGCCGACCTGCACCTGATCGCCCCTGACCAGCTGGCCGGCTTCGTTCATTTCCAGGTAGTAGTTGGTTCCACCTCCGCCGGCGAACACGAGGTAGGCGACGATCAGCACCACGACTCCGAGCGCGCCCACGGCGAGCGCGCGTCCGACACCCGGCGAGAGACCGCGTCTACGCACAGGCGGCGTGGACGTGGAGGCATCGCGCGGTGGAGGCGAGGAGGCGGGGGGTTTGGGGGGGCTAGCCGTTGCCACCGGGTTCCTTTTCGCCGCCTGCCTGCGACTCGCCGCCGGCTGCGCCGTCGGGGGAGGACGTGCTCGGATTGTCGGGGATCGCCGCCGCGGAGGGCCCGCTGGAGACGGTCGGGTCGGGGATCTCCCCCAGCCGCGCGATCAGCTTGACCCACTCGCTCGGCGTCAGCGCCGAGCCGAGCGCACCCGCGGTGTGGGCGCCCGCGGCGCCGATGCCGTGCGCGCCGAGGACGATCTCGATGTAGTCGCCGGCGCTTGGCCTCACGAACGTGTTCGTCGTTCCGGGGACGCTCGTCAGGCTGACGATTCGCCGCGGGCGGTTCAGGCCCTCGAGCATCAGCAGCTTGCGGATCGTGGTGTCTGCGATCGAGCCCGGGCCCTGGTGCCCCGCCATCGGCACGCCATTGACGGCGGTGATCTTGACCGTATCGCCCGCGCTCGCGGACGTGTTGCGTTCGTTCGCCGGCGCCGCGCCTGCGCAACGCAGCCCCGACACGGTCGGCTTCAGGCCCGACACCGACAGGTACTCGAGCGCTGCCAGCACGGGCCGCTGCACCTTGCCGGTCTGGATGTACTGGCGCTCGCACGGGCGCATGTGGATGCTGGTATCGCGCGCCAAAAGCTGCTGCAGCTGCTGCTTGGACTCCAGCAGCACCTGCCCGACGGTCGGCGAGGTGGCAAGGAACGGGTTCTCGCCCTTGGCGGCGAAGATCGAGGTGTCCTGCAGCGCCACCCAGCCGTCGAGGATCGGCTTCGGATCGATCAGCGGGGCGCCCACACCGGCCGGTTTGATCTGGAAGAACATGTGCGGTTCGCCGGCGCCGGCGGCTTCCGCGCCGACGTGACCCAGCACGGTCCCCGCGAGCACCTGCACGCCCGGGCTCAGCGTGTGCAGGTAGACATCGTCCGGGCCGGAGGGGAACTCGCGCACGTTCGCGGCCGGCTTCTTTGGCGCGGTCGAAGTCGTGGGCGCTGCCTCTGGGGCCGGCGCAGGGGTGCTCGGGGCCGGTTCCAGGCCCGCGGCGGCTCCCAGCGCGAGCCCTGAGACGGTTGCGCCCGCCGAGAGCGGTGAGCGTGGCTGCGCACCCGCGGTGGCGGGCCCGCTTGGGACGGGTTCGACCTTGGAGCCGATCCCGCCTCCCGCCCGGGCGATGCGCGCGCTGACGGCGGTGTGCTCGTGGGGCTCGAGCACCGGGTAGACGGAGGCCACGCTGCCAAGCTGCGCGTACACGTACGTGTTGCCGTAGGCGTCGCGCAACGACACGTACCGCCCGAGCGAGGGGGATTCGCCGATCTGCGCGACTTCTCCATCCTGCACCGCGACCACCGGCGCCCCGGCCTGCGAGTAGATCGTCGTGCCGGCGAGCGTCTTCGCCGGGCTGGAGCCCTGCGCGGAGACCGTCTGAAAGCCGTCGCTGAAGTGCGAGGGCGCGTGCACGGGGAACTGCGACTCGGTCAGACCGGTGATCGCCCCGAGCAGTTCCGGAGGCGTGCCCCCGAGCAGCTGTGCGCGCAGCATCACCGAGTCCACGTACGCCTGCGAGTGGTTGTAGGAGTACACGGCCGCCCTGATGTTCGTATCGCCTCCGGCCGCGCGCAGGTAGCGGGCGGCGGCGAAGATCGCGTCGGCGGGGTTGTAGGGGTCCTCATACCCGGCGCCGTTGGCGTCGACCCCGTACCGCGCCCAGGTCGAGGGCAGGAACTGCATCCACCCCTCCGCGCCGGCGCTGGATACGCTCAGATCCCGTCCATAGTCGGTCTCGATCTCGTTGATCGCCGCGAGCACCTGCCAGGGGATCCCGTACGCCGTGCCCGCCGCCTGGTAGATGGGCAGCAGAAACGGCGGGATCTGGAAGCTTTCGACGAAAAAGCCGGACACGCCGGAGAGCGATCCGCCGAGCGAGAGCGGCAGCTTCGGAGTCAGGGTCGAGGGAGCCGGCGCCCGGTGGTTCGCGCGCACGCCCGCTTCGGGCACGCCTGTGATTGTCTGGGGCTGGGCGCCGCCGCCAGAGCCGGCGCCTTCGCCTTCGGCCTTGGCGTGGGCGCCGCCCCCGCCGGAGGACTTGCCGGGAGTCGCGCTCTGCACGTGCCTGGCCTGCACCTGCGGCCCACCTGCTTCGGGGCCCGCTTCGGTTCCCGCCTCGCTCGATCCCGGCGCCGGCGTCGCGGGCGCGGGAACGGTGGTCGTGGTCGTGGCGCCCGGCGTGGTCGTTTCGCTCGGCGCCGGTTGTGCCGCAGGTGCGCTCGTCGTGGTCGTCGTGGTCGTGCTCGGTTCGTCAGCCCCAGCCCGGGCCGGCAGCGCCAGCGTGAGCAGTACGAGCGCAAGCAGGATTCTGTGCGAGGGCGGTTTCACGGTCATCTCAGTTGCCGAGCAGGTAGTTGAGCAGCATCCCGCTCGCCCCGGAGCTTTCGGGCGAGGGCGTGTAGTACGTCGTACCGGAGCTCGACCCGCCCACGGGTTGGGCGCTTGTGGCCCCTTCCCCCGTTGCGCCCGCGCCGGCGCCGGCGCCGGCCAGCGCTTCGGCGGTTGAGACCGAGCCCGGGTATTTCGCGATCGCCTGCGCCGGCGTCGCGCCTTTGAGCACCGCCAGCGTGCGCTTCATCACCAGGCCGGTCGTGCCGGCCGCGCTCGCCTTGCTCGTGCCGGCTCCGCTTTCGCCGCTACTGCCTTCCGCCGAGCTGGAGCCCGTCGTGCTGAACAGTTTGGCGCTGCATCCCGGCGCCGGGGCGATCGCATAGGTGAGGCAGGCGTTGGCGACCAGTTCGGCGCGCAGGAAGTGCCCGAGCGCGTCGTAGCCGTTCGTCGAGCCGGCGCCGAGGAAGATGAAGTCCATCAGGCGCTCCAGCCCGCCGGTGTTGCGCAGGCTCGTGAACAGTTCCGCGAGGCTCGAGCTGAACGGCTTGGCGGCGCTCCCCAGGGTCTTCACGCGGGCCAGGAATGGCTGCAGCGCCGCGAGCGCCGGCCCGGAGAGCTTGGCGGTCTTGCCGAGACTCGTAAAGAACGCGGTCGAGCTGCGCTGAAACGCCGGGAGCTGCGTGAACGTCTGGTTGATACCCGGCGCGGCTGCTTTGAGGTCGGTGAATGCCGGCGTGGTCTGTTCGGCCAGACGCCCGTACCGTTCCATCGCCGGACCCAGCTGTTTCAAGAACGCCGGGAAGTCCGCGAGGTTCCGCGCCAGGGCGCCGCGCTGGTTGGCCGTCGCCCGCGCGACGGTGTCCTGTCCGGCGATGAAGCCCGAGATCTGTTCTTTGACTCCCGGGATCGGCGCCAGCGCCTGGTTGGAGTCCACGGCCAGTTTCGCGAGCAGCTTGTTCTGGCTGGCGAGGATGCCCACCACCTTGTCGAGTTCGCGCAGCGCCGGGTCGGCGCGGCGGATGACCGTGTTCAGGTCGCTCCCGCGCCCGGCCAGGCCGGCGCCGAGTTCGTTGAGGATGATCGTGAACCGCTCGCGCACGGGCAGGCGGCTGATGTCGCCGAGCAGGTCGACGTCGACCGGGCTGGAGGTGTTCGTGACCGGCAGCAGGTACTGCCCTTCGCCTTCCTGACCGCTTCCGATCTTGTGCAGCGGGGGCGGCAGCGGCGTGCCTTCGGCGCGCGGCTGGGTGGGCAGGCAGTTGACGAACTTCTCGCCGATCAGCGCCTCCGGTTCGATCCTGCAGCTCGCGTCGGCGCGGAAGTCCTGGAATCCGGCGGCGGTGATATTCAGCTCGACCGCGGCCTTCTGCTGGGGCGTGGCCGTGACCGCGCCGACGACCCCGACCTTGACGCCGTCGATCTTCACGTTCTCGCCCGGAATGATGTTGGCGGCGTCGTCGAAGATCGCGCGCACGGTGTAGCCGCCGCCCGAGCCGCCGCACCCGCCGAGGAGCAGCGTGGCCGCGATCAGCGCGATGGCGCACTGCACACCGACGATCACGACCTTCCCTCTCCTTCGCCCGCTGGCCTGGCTCAACCCGAGATCCTTCCCACTGTTCTCAACAGCGCGGCGGGCGACCCCCTGAAATCGGGGCCGCCCGTCTCGCCTCGTGCTCCGGCTGGGTTCACGCGTTCTGCAAGCGCGTGAGCCAGCCGCTGTCGTCTGCGCCTACTTCTTCGGGCAGGGCGCCTTGTAGGTGGCTTCCGCCTTTTCGCCAGGTTCTTTGGGATTGCTGACGTTGCCGAATTCCATCACGGCCTTCAGCGGGAACCCGCCCTTCGGGCACTTGCTCGGCACCGTCAGGTAGTAGTGCGTCTTCCCGCCCTTCTTGTAAGCCGCACCGACCACCACACTGATTTCTTTAGCCGACCCGTCGAGTGCCCCGGGCACCGTTTCGACCAGCGGGACCGTGGCGAGGACCGTCGGGCCGAACGGCGGTGAGGAGCTGACGATGCTGCCCTTGGAGAGCAGTTCGATCGAAACCGGCGAGGTGCCGTCCGCAAAGAACTCCAGACCGCCGCCGGGAGCGAAGAACGGCTGCACCGTCAACGCCTCGCTGACGCGTTCGGTGCCGAAGCTCACGACACCGTTGGCAGAGCCCTTCGGACCGGCCTGAGACGCCTTCGAGCATTTGCTGGGACCGCTTTGTTCGATCGTGGCCGGAGGACACGTCGCGAACCCCTGCGAGTTCACTTTAGAGCCGGCCGGACCATAGAATTTGACGCCGACCAGCGGCGCCGGGAAGCCGCCGTATTCGGTTCCCGAAATCGTGAATACGGACTTCAGCGCGGTGCCCGCGCCAAGGATGTTGCCGGTGTGCGGGTAGCCCGGGATCGGAATGGCTTCCCCTTTGAGCGTGATCGTCGGCGCAGCCGAAGCGGTGGCCGACAGGCCGAGAACGGCGAGGCCGAGCACGACCAGACAGGTGGATGCTCTGCGCATCAGTTTTCTCTCCTCTATTTGATGGACAGGTCCGCCTCGATCCGGGTAGCTCCGGAGCCATGCCGGTCCGGCGATATCGAGATCTCCGGCGACCGCGCCGGAGAACAGTGGCGATTTCCACCCGGAACCTTAGCTGTCGCGGGCGATGCCTTCAAGATCGAGCGCTTTGTGGCGCCTTGCGGTTGCCGGCTTGCAGTCCGTGGAACCACGTAGATTCTACTTATACAAAACCTAAAGCTATACCTGACACTTAGGCTCTCGTGAGAAGGATCACGTCGCAAGCTCCAGCTCGCCCCCGTCGAAGGAG
The DNA here is from genome assembly GCA_963767255.1 of uncultured Solirubrobacterales bacterium. Lineage (GTDB taxonomy): Bacteria > Actinomycetota > Thermoleophilia > Solirubrobacterales > Solirubrobacteraceae > Palsa-744. The sequence goes on from CAVYDM010000022.1 coordinate 42,809, forward strand.
ACCTTCACCGGCTCCAGCACCACTTCCCGCGGTCCCTCCTCCACGGCGCCCGCCACCCACGCCCGCAGCCCCGATTCCGCGGCGACGTCGACGATGTCCGCACCCGCGCCCGCCTTGCAGTACAGCGCGTAGCCCGCGCCCATGTTGAACGTCGAGTACGCCGCCTTTGCCTCCAACCCCGCCTGCGCGACCAGGAACTCCAACACCTCCGGCGCCGGCGGCAACTCCCGGATGCGATATCTCAGCGCGGCCGGCCGGCGCATCAGCTTGAGCAAACCGTGTCCCGTGATGTGGCTGATGTACGTCAGCGGCAGCTCGCGGCGCAGCAGCGACGCCACCAAGCCGGCGTACATCGCCGAGGGCTGAAGCAGCGCCTCGCCCAGCGTGACTCCGCTCGCAAGGACGGTCGCGTATCCGCCGGCCAGCCTGCTCGCGACCAACCGCGCCAGCGACGCCCCGTTGGCGTGCAGGCCGGTGGAGGCCACCAGCACGATCTCATCGCCCGGCCCCAGCTCCTCACCCAGGATCGGCGCGCGCCCGTGCGGCACCGCGCCGACGGCGGCCCCCGCCAGCTCGATCTCGCGCTCGTTCAGGAGGCCGGGCAGCGACGGCGACTCCCCGCCTCCCCACGCGCAGCCCGCATCCGCGCATGCCCGCCGCCAGCCCTGTAGCAGCGAGGACACGCGCGCGCCCTCGCGGTACCACTCGGATGAGCCCGTCGCGAAGTATGCATTGACGACCAGCGGCAGCGCGCCCGCGCAGCACAGGTCGTTGACGATCGCCGCGACCGCGTCGTAGGCCACGTCGGCGAACCGGTCGATCCCCTGCTCCTCCAAGACCTGCCTGGCGATGATCGACTTCGTCCCCAGCCCCTCCACCACGAACGCCAGCGTGCGACCGTCCAGCTCGAACGCGAACGCCGGCTCGCCCCGCGATGCGTCGATCGCGCGCGCGCCGTGGCCAGTCAGCAGAGACGAGGTGGAGAGCGCAAGGGCCATCGCCTGGCGCTTGCCCTCGTCGAGGGTCTCGTAATCGACGCCCGCATCGCGGTAGCTGGCTCCTTCGTGCGTCATCGGCGATGATCCTAAGCCCATTGCCGTCACCGAGGAGGACCGATGGACTTCGAGCCGAGTCAGCGCTGTGCCGAATTCAAGGAGCGCCTGAGCGCGTTCATGGACGAGCATGTGTATCCAGCTGAGGAGGTGTACGAGCGCCAGCTGCGCGAGGCGGGCGGGGCGGGCGGGGACGGGATCACTATCCAACCCCAGGTCATGGAGGAGCTGAAGGCGCGCGCGCGCGAGGCGGGGCTGTGGAACATGTTCCATCCCGACCCCGAGTACGGCGCGGGACTGTCGAACGCCGACTACGCGCCACTGGCGGAGATCCTGGGGCGCAGCCACATCGCCTCGGAGGCCTGCAACTGCTCGGCGCCGGACACGGGCAACATGGAGGTGCTGAGCCAGTTCGGCACGCCCGAGCAGCGCGACCGCTGGCTGACACCGCTGCTCGACGGCGAGATCCGCTCGGCGTTCGCGATGACCGAGCCCGACGTCGCCAGCTCCGACGCGACGAACATCGCGCTTGCGATCGAGCGCGACGGCGATGAGTACGTGCTCAACGGTCGCAAGTGGTGGACCTCCAACGCCCTGCACCCGCACTGCCGGATCCTGATCGTGATGGGCGTCACCGGACCGGAGGCTCCACGCCACCGTCAGCAGAGCCAGATCCTCGTGCCGCTCGACACCCCCGGCGTCACGATCCTGCGGGGACTGCCGGTGTTCGGCTACTACGACCACGAGGGCCACGCCGAAGTCGACTTCACCGACGTGCGCGTGCCGGCGTCGAATCTGATCGCCGGGGAGGGCGACGGTTTCATGATCGCGCAGGCGCGCCTGGGTCCGGGTCGCATCCATCACTGCATGCGCGCGCTCGGCGCCGCCGAGCGGGCGCTGGAGGCGATGTGCGCACGCGCCGTATCGCGCACCACGTTCGGCCAGCCGCTGGCCGCGCGCGCGAACATCCAGGATTGGATCGCCGAGTCGCGGATCGAGATCGAGATGGCCCGCCTGCTCACGCTGAAGGCCGCCTGGCTGATGGACACGGTCGGCAACCGCCACGCCCGCACCGAGATCGCGGCGATCAAGGTGGCGGCGCCCAACGTGGCGCTGAAGGTCGTCGACCGGGCGATCCAGGTGCATGGCGGCGGGGGCGTGAGCGACGACTACACGCTCGCCTGGGCATACGCCCACCTGAGGACCCTGCGCCTGGCCGACGGGCCCGACGAGGTCCACAAGCTCTCGATCGCCCGCCGCGAGCTGGCGCCGTATCTCCCGCGCGAGGCTGCCTGAGCCACTCCCGCGCGAGGCTGCCTGAGCCACTCCCGCGCGAGGCCGCCTGAGCCACTGCCGCGCGGGGCCGCCTGAGCCCCACGCGAGGACTTGGCGAGACCGTCCCGGGCGGGGGCTATAGCCTGCCCGCGTCATGTTCGTCGTAACGGCGTTGGTGTATCCGTGCGTGCTGGCGCTGCTGTGCATCGGCGCCGGGCTGCTGGTCGACCGCGCGAGCGGGAGCTGGCTGCCGGGAATGCTGCTGGCGGTCGTGGGTGGGGCAACGCTGATCGCAGTGTCCCAGCTGACGACCTATGTGACGTTCGCCGCGCCGGCTACGCCGTATGCGCTGGCCGCCGTCGCGGTGGCCGGGGTCGCGCTGGGATGGCGGCGGTTGAGCGGGTTCGCGCGGGGATGGCGCCGGTACGGGTGGCAGATCGCCGTGGGTGTGCTCGCCTACGTGATCGCCCTGGCGCCGATCCTCTTCGCCGGCCGGCCGAGCTTCTCCTCCTACCAGACTCTGACCGATTCGGCGGTGCACATGCTGGGCGCCGACTTCCTGATGCGCCACGGCCAGGACTATGCGCACCTGGACCTGCGCAACTCCTACGGCCAGTACATCCACGACTACTACGGCACGAGCTATCCCTCGGGCGCGGATACGCTGTTCGGCGGCAGCGCGTTCATCCTGGGCCTACCACTGATCTGGGCATTCCAGCCGTTCAACGCCGTCATGCTCACGCTCGCTGCCGGCCCGGCCTGGGTGCTGGCGCGGCGTATCGGGCTCGCCGGAGGATGGGCGGCTGTGGCGGCGCTGACCGCGACTGTGCCGGCTCTCGTGTACGGGTATGAGCTGGTCGCCTCGGTCAAGGAGATCGTCGGGCTGTCGATGATCCTCGCGCTGGGCGCGCTCGTGGCACTGCATCCGCGCTGGTTGTGGCGCGTACCGGCGGGGAACGGCGGGTCGGGGGACGCTGGGTCGGGCATCGTCCCGCTGGGCGTCCTGCCGGCGGCGATCGTGCTCGCCGCCGGAATATCCGCGCTCGGGATCGGGTTCGGCGCGTGGGGACTGGCGGCGGTCGCGGTCCTGGGGGCGATCGCGGTACGCGACGTTGCGGCCGGCCGGCACAGCCTGCGTGAGCTGCTGACGGTGGCCGCGGTCGCGGCGCTCACGACAATCGCCTGCGCGCTGAGCACGTGGGCAGACCTGGCGGGCTCGCTGCATGTGGCCACGAACATCGCCGCGACGACCAATCCGGGCAACCTGCAGGGGGCGTTGCACCCTGTGCAGGCGCTCGGGACGTGGCTCGTCGGCGGCTATGAGCAGGCGCCGAGCGGCTGGCTGCTGGGGCTGTCCTATGCGATCGCCGCATTCACGCTGGCCGCAGCCGCACTGGGCGCCGTGAGGGTCGTATACATGGGCGAGCACGCGCTGGCCGGCTGGATCGCGCTGATCGTCGTGGGCGGGATCGCGCTGACCGCATCCACGACGGCGTGGGTGAACGCCAAGACGTTCATGCTCAGCTCACCGGTGCTCGTCCTGCTGGCATGGGGAGGGATCGCCGGGCTGCGCGCCTCGGCGCGCCGATCGCGTCACCGCTGGGCGCTCCCGGCGGCGGTCCTGCTGCCGGCGCTCGTGCTCGCGGGTGGGATAGGAGTGTCGGACGCGATGCAGTACCACGCCTCCAATCTGGCGCCGACCGCGCGCTACGACGAACTGGAATCGATCAACAGGCGGTTCGCCGGACGCGGGCCGGCGCTCGTGACCGACTTCGACGAATACGCGCTGTATGAGCTGCGCGACATGGATGTGGGCGGTCTGGACTTCATGTACCCGCCGGTCGGACTGCGGACGATGAAAGGTCACGGCTACCCGGTCGATCTGGACCACGTCTCGCCGGCGACGCTGCTCGCATACCCGCTGATCGTCACCCGCCGCGATCCGGCCGTCAGCGAGCCGCCGTCGGCCTATCGGCTGGTGTGGCAGGGGACCTACTACCAGGTGTGGGCGCGCACGCCGGGAGCCCCAGCGGGGATCGCTCACCTCGGCCTGTCGAGCGCGCGGCCGGTCCAGTGCTCGAGCGTCCGGAGCCTGGCTCTGCTCGCCGAATCCCACGGCGCGCAGCTGGTCGCGGCGGTTCCACCCGTGACCGTGATGGCAGGCGTGGCCGGCGCCCGGCACACGTCTACCTGGACATACACCCATCCAGGCCTGGAGATGACGCGCGCGGGTCGGATGACCACGACGTTCACGCTGCCGTATGCCGGTGCGTGGGACATATGGCTGAAGGGCCAGTTCATGCCGGCGTTCAGCGTGAGCGTGGATGGACGCACGGTCGCCTCGATCGCGGGGCAGCTCGACGGCAATCCACACAACCCCGACACGACGACTCCACTGCGCGTGAGGATGAGCGCCGGGCGCCATCGCCTGAGGATCGCGCGGGGCGCCTTGAACCTGAGCCCGGGCGACGGCGGCTGGGCGATCCTGCACGAGATATACCTGACGCCCGCCGACGCCCCGGACACCGACACGCTGCACGTCGTCCCGCCAGCTCAGTGGCAGTCGCTGTGCGGACGCCGCTACGACTGGATCGAGGTCACGCGCGGGTAGCGGAGATGTGCGTCGGGCTCCTCGGCGAACGCCCCTCACCGGTCGTGCCAGCGTCGTGAGGCGCCAGCGTCGTGAGCCAGAGATGCGGGCTAGACGGCCGTGTTGACCTCGACCGCTTCCTCGGCGAACAGGGTCGCCGTCGTCGTCAGTCCGATCTGTTCGAGCGGCGCGTGGTCGAACGACGCTTCGAGCACGTCCTTGGGTTCTGCCGCGAAGCTCTCGGGCTTTTGCTTGCCCTTCTTCGCCTTGAACTTGAGCGCCTGTGTCAGCGCCATCTTGTTCGCCTTGACGGGCACGATCACCGAGCCCTGCACCGACACGGTGGTGGCGCCACAGCTGAATTCCATGACAGGGCCCGTTTTCCCAGCCGGGAACAGGTCGAGACCGGCCTTGTCAGCGCCGGCGCTCGCGCCGAGCTTTTCGATGCCGAGCACGCCTTCGAGCGGGCTCGACACGACCTCCCCCGGCGCGACGGCGCTCGAGCACCGTTCGCCTGCCAGTTCGCAGCCCGTGAACGTGAGCACCACGCTGCCAACCGTTTTGGGCCCCGTGTATTCGCCCGTGCTCGTCTGGCCCGCGCACGTCACCCTCGAGCCTTTGCCCGTCTGGAGAATGACAGGCCCAGAGGTGACTCTGATCGTGGACGCGGCTTGAAGAACCCCAGGATCCCATTCATAGCCACCGGTTCCGCCCAAGCTGGTGCAACTGGAGCTCGCATATTTGCCGGCGCCTTCACCGACCTTGACGCATCTCCCGAATTCCGGGGGGCTCGGCGAGGAGGAGTTGGGGCGCGCCTCGAACGCGCCGATCCCGTCGGGCGTGCCGACCCCGCTGGGTCCGTCGTAGCCGGTCCCGGCCAGGCAGATGGCCTTGGAGTCACAGCTCGTTGCGGCCTCTTCGGCGGGGGTGCAGCCCGAGAGTCCCGCTTCGGTGAAGGGCTTGGTGCATTCTCCGTTTGACCCGAGCGTGATGTCGTGGAGCGATTCGGGCGCGCGCACCTCGTTTTCATAGAGCGTCTTGGCGGGGTATTCGACGCCGTTGGCCCCTCCGGCGAGCGCGAACACGGATGCGATCAGTGGAGAGGCGAGGCTGGTGCCGCCGATCGTGCACCAGTGGCCCACCCGTTTGGCTTTGCCTTCTTTGTATTCGTACTCGCATTCGGGGCTCGAGTCGTAGACGGCGACCCCCGTATAGGGATCTGCGTCGGCGGCGACGTCGGCGACGGCGCGTTTGCTGGCGCATCCGAGAGTCGACCAGTCCGAGACGGACTGCTGCCAGGGCGGGGCGGCGAACACCACGCTGCAGCCACCGCCGCCGGCGCCGTAGCCGTTCCATACGGCCTCGCCGGCCCACGCGCCGCCTTCTCCGAGGCTGAGGCGAGTCCCGCCAACCCCGACCACATGCGGAGAGGACGCGGGGAAGTTGGCGTAGCCCCTTTCAGAGCTTGACGCATCCCAGTTCAGATAGCCGTCGTCGCCGGCGGCCGCCGTTATGACGATGCCGGGATGGTTGAACGGGCTGGCGCTCTCCAGTTTGGGGGTCTCGCCCTCCTCGGGGCCTGCCCAGGAGTTTGAGATCTCACCGGCGCCGAGGGTGGCCGCGCTTTGCTCGGCGCTTTCGAGGTCTTCGTAGCTCGGGGAGTTCGACTCCACGAGCAGGATGTGGCAGCTCTGGCACGTCGCGTGGGCAGTCTCGATGTCGAGCGAGATCTCGAGCGCCCAGCCGATCGCTTCCGCGGCTTCTGCGCGCGCCGCTCTGGAGCCTTTTTCAGCCGCTTCCAGTTCGCTTGCGCTCGTGGGGAACGGCAGTTTCCCGGTTTCGCCCTTCTGGTTGACCTTCTCGAAGCAGCCGTCTGCGGCGGTGCATTCGGGCAGGCCGAATTCGTTGTCGTATGTCGCGAGGTCTTCTTCGGCGGTCAGATCGTTGTAGGCATCGACCAGCGCGACCGTCTGCGCGGAGGAAGCGGAGGTGGGCAGCTGATAGGCGCTGTGCAGGTCCTGGGGCCTGAGGCCGAAGTCGCCGGCCGCGGGCGAGGGTGGCGAGGACGGGGTGGCGAGGACGGCGCGCCTGACCCCGAGCGGGTGGGTGTGAGCCCGGGCTTCCGCCGTCTTGGGCACGAGCTGCAACGCCAGGCAGCCGGCACGCTTGCGAGCGGGCTTGGAACACACCGCGCGGATGCCATAGGCCGAGCGGGGCAGGGGCGAGACGCTGCTCGCGAACGCGGCTTGGGCCCACGCCCACAGCAGGGCCAGTGCGAAGACGACCGCGATCGGCCCGAGGATGGATATGCGCCCGGTGCGCGTGATCATCGCTTCCCCCTGTCCTTTACCTGAACGTCCTCCATGACTCTCCCGATCGGCCCAACCGCCAGCGCGCGCCTGCCAACTGCCTCAGGATACAGCGTCGAGCCGGATATATTTGCAGGGAGATGAGACGTGCAGCGATCCTCACTGCGATACTTGCTTTAGCGGTCGCGCCCGCCACGGCGGATGCCACATCTCAGGACGTCGCCTCGACCCACACCTATCTTGTGGCCAGCTACCGAGTGCTGCACGTCACGGTGAGCACGTGGTCGTCGGTCGAAGCCGGCATCCACAGCCTCGACCTTCGGTTGCACGCCGAATGCCCGGACGCGGGGGCGGGCTCGCCGCAGAACGAAGAAGAGCAGAAGCTCAGCTACGAGGCGGCCGCTGCGCTGTGGGCCACCGGCTACCACACCGACGCGGCGATCGTCCGAACGTACGTCCACACCCTCAACCGTCTGACCTGGAGCAACCCGCGGATCACGCGTGACGCTCGCCGGCTCGCGAGGGGCCTGCAGGAAATGACCTCCCTGCAGGTGCCGGACATCTGTGCGGATATCCGCGCGTGGCACGCGGACGGCTTCGGGGCGATGCCGTCGGATGTCGAGCCCTACGACCAACATGTCGAAGCGATCGATGTCCATGAAATCCCCCAAGGCCTGCTCGCCCCGTACGTGCAGCCGGCAGACAAAAGCCTGCGCGAAAAAGTCGAACGCCTCGCCACCAGGTTCGAAGAACTTGAATTCATGAGGGGCCAGGCGGATTGGATCGCCCTGCTCGAAGTGGTTGGGCTCAACGAGTAGGCCCGCGCGGCATCCTGCCGGCGTTCCCGCTTCGACTGCAGAAGTGGACGGGGGCGGGCAACGGTCGAGCCAAGGGGTCGGTGGTTCGACCTTCGTGCGTTTGATGGAGAGGGCCGTACTTTGCGCAAACCCCGTGATCGTGCGGGCGGAGTCGTTGAGCCTGGCGTAGCCCGGTCAGATCGAGGTCTCGCTCTGGCTGAGCTGAGCTATTCGGCGGCGCTCCCGCTGCAAGGGCAGTACCGAAACGAATGCCGAGGGCGCACTCAGGGCTTGTGCATGCGCTGCGCAGAGCTGGGTGCCCGATAGGCCATGTGTTAACGCATGAACTCATCGAAACGGGGCACCGTGAAGTCTACGTGTCCGTAGTCCTCGGTGGCGTAGGCGAGCCCCTTGTCGATCAGGTGCTGGCGGGTCATCGAGACTTCGGGCGTTCTGCGTCCGAGTTTGGCCGCCACATCGCCAGAGCGGTAGGGCCCCTCGCCGAGCTCGGCCATCGCGCGCATGTAGCGACGCTCCTCGCGGGTCGCTCGCTGGATTCGCACCTCATAGATGCTCGTGTCCAAGGCCTGCTGCGCAACCGGGATAGCGGCCTGCACATCTCCGGTCGTGATCGGGGAGGCCTTGGCGAAGTTCCAGGCGTGCTTGCCGAGCTGCTGTATGTAGAACGGGTAGCCCCGCGTCCAGGTCAGGGCCAGCTCGACGGCCTCGGACTCAAAATCGACTTGCTGATGGCGTGCGGGCTCAACGAGCGCAGCGCGAGCATCGGGCTCTGAGAGGCCGGCGATGACAGGGAACGTGAAGAGGCGCTCTGCGTATGAGCGCGCCTCGCCGGTCAGGCGCGGAATCTGGGGCAGCCCGGCGGCGGCCGCAGTGATTGGCATGTTCTTTTGCGTCGCCCGGTGCAGCGCACTGATTAGCGAGCGATATTCGATCTCCTTGACGAACTGCACCTCATCGAGCAGAAACGCAACACCCGAGTCCTTGCTAGCCGCAGCCGCGCCGAGGGCCAAGAACAGCTCGGACAGGTCGCCGGCGATCGTCCCCTCGTCGGCCTTGCGGAGATCGACGGCCAAGCCGATCCCTTCCGGTCCGGTCAACGTGATCGTGCCGAGATGCTCAAGCGCAGCGCGCACGCCTTTGATGGCTCGGGCGCTGAGCTTAAGACGAGCGAGGGCGCTCTGCGCGTCCCGTGCGATCTCCCCCACCAAGCTGCTGTCTGGCGTCAGCTCGTGGTAGTACGTCAGAAAGCCCTCGGACTCGGCGCGATCCTCAAAGGCGTTCAGCAGCACTGTCTTGCCGACGCCGCGCAGGCCGCGGATGATCATGCTCTGCTCGGTGGCGCCGCGCTTAAGGCGCCCCACAAGCACCCTGAACTGCTCCAGCTCACCGGCGCGGCCCGCGAGCTCGGGCGGACGCGAGCCAGCGTTCGGTGTGTACGGGTTCCCGATTGGGTCCATCGCTCTACCGAGTTATAGCGGGTTATAAGCGATCATGATATAAGCCGGTATAACTGATGCAAAGCGAGAGGCTCGCCCGGAACGGAGCAGACCTCGGTCCTCTCGTCTTGCACGGCGACTTCGAGCCTGGCTCCGCTTCGTTCGTCACCGATCGGCCCACCCGATCAGTTGCGAGCGCACACTCTCAGACAGTTGTCAGTGGAGAGGACCGTACGTTGCGCAAACCCCGCGCTCATCGACGCGCCATCGCTCGATGTCTCGTGATGGACGAGGAGATCAAGAGCGATCGGGTACGGATGTCGTTTCGCCGCCGTGCCTGGCATCCTGGTTCCTCGGGGCTCCGAGCAAAACATCCGATGTTGCGTTTCGTCCGAGGCACGCCGTAGGATCGAACATATGTTCCTGCCAACCACGACTCCCGAGGCTGAGCTAGAGCGGCTTAATCCGCGCGAGCGACGCTATGAGATCGGGCAGTTCTTCACGCCAGATCCGATAGCCGCACTGATGGCCGAGGCGGTCCGCGAGATCGAGCCCGCGACGGTTCTCGATCCGGGGATCGGGGGCGGCGTTCTCTTGCGAGCGGTCGGGGAGGGTCCGCGACTCTTCGGTCTCGACATCGACACAGCGGCCGTGGAGCTCTCGGCCGAGTCTATGCCGGGCGAGCACGAGATCGCTGTGGGCGACTTCCTCGACGCCGAACGCTGGCCGCTCAGCGAGGCGAGCTTTGATGCGGTGATCGCGAATCCGCCCTACGTCCGCCATCACAATCTCTCAGCGGAGCACAAGCTGCTGGCTCGCCACTACTCGGGTCGGTTCGGTCTGAAGGTGTCGAGCCTGTCGGGCAGCTACGTCTACTTCTTCCTCGAGGCGCTTCTGCGGCTGAACGACGGTGGCCGGCTGGTGTTCGTCACGCCGACGGAGTTCCTCGACGTGCGCTACGGGCAAGCCGTCAAGGAAGCACTGCTGGGTCACTGCGAGATAGACGAGATCCTCGTGCTGGAGATGGACGAGCTCGCGTTCGAGGGCGTGTTGACGACTTCGGCCATCACGGTCGCGACGAAGCGCGAGGCTCCGTCCCGGCGTTTCCGGCTCGTGGAGGGCAAGCTCAACGGCTCGATCGAGAAGGGACGAAAGGTCGAGCTGGCCGCCGAGAGCACACCGGCTGTGCTGCCGTGGACGCGGCTGCTGCCGTCTCGCGCTGAGCGCATCGCTCCCCTTCTTCAGGGGCGCACGGCGAAGCTTGGTGACTACTGCCGGGTGCGCCGCGGGATCGCGACCGGCGACAACTCGTTCTTCGCCATGACACGCGCCGAGGTCGAGCAATGGAACATCGAGGAGCGATTCCTCGTCCCGGTCGTCCTCGGGTCAAAGGACCTCCCCCACGAGGGGCCGCTGGACGCGAACTTCCACGTTTCGCGCATCGCAGAGGGGGCACGCGGCCTGCTCTTCTTCTGCCACGAACCGATTGAGGCGCTGCGTGGGACGAATGCGCTGCGCTACATCGAACACGGGCTCGAGCTCGGCCTGTACGAGCGCTTCAACTGTCGTACCCGCAACCCGTGGTACGGAGTCGAGCCGGTCGCGCCGGCCGACTTCTTCACGACCTACATGTCGCGCAACCGTGCGCGCATCGTGCGCAACCTGATCGGCGCGCGCTGCATGACCTCCCTGCTCAACGTGTGGGCGCAACCCGGCGTTGACCCCGAAGCCCTGCGACCGTCGCTCGAAGACCCAACCAATGCGCAGCTCCTGCGCGAGTTCGGCCGGACCTATGGCGGCGGCCTGGCCAAGATCGAGCCCGGCGACCTGGTGGCGCTGCCGATCCGTCCACCGGTCGGCGTCGAGCCGCACGGGCAGAGACGGCTGCTCTGACGGCTCCTACTCGATCCCGAAGTACGGCGCGAGATCGCCGAGCCGGTGATCCCACGCCCAGTCGATCCCGGCCGCAGCCTCGAAGCCGAGGTAGGGGCGGTTGAAGGAGCCGAAGAGCTGGAGCAGGAACACGGTACTGTCGCCATGTGCTCGCTTGAGCGCGTCATGCTTGTCGGACTCCTCCTTGCGCCGCTTGTTGACGTTCGTGAAGTCACCCGCCGACTTCAGCTCGACGCAGGCCAGCGGCAGCTGCGCATCGAGCGCAGACACCACGCAGTCCACCGGGAGGTTCTGCGGCTCGCCATCCTCGCGGACCACCCGCACGTTCCGGCCGAAGCCGAACGTGCCGGGCGGCATCTCAAACGGAGGGTCGAGAGACTCCTCGAACCCTTCGCCTTCGAGGTAGGCCCGCAGCAACTCCTTCTGCCTCGCCTCCTGCGTATTACGAAGCACCGGCAGGTAGAAGGCGCTCGCCAGCCGCTCGCCGATTACCAGAAGCGCCTTGTCTCGCTCCTCGGCGGTCGGCGCACGGTCATCCTCAAGCCAGCAGAAGAGCCCTGGATCGAGCAGCGGTCGGAAGAAATCGCACATCACCTGGAGCTGCATTCCGAGCCGGCGGGTCCTGGCAGGGATCACTCCATCCCGCTCCATCGCCGTGACGAGGCTCTTGTTCGCCCCGGAGAAGCCGACGAAGCGATCCCTGGCCATCGGAGGCGAGACGCACATGCGCGCGACAAAGAGCGCGCTCGGCCGAGCGATCAGCGCATCCGCGTCGAACGCACGGAAGTCGTCGGTCGCCAGCATGGCCTCCTCGACCTCGACGACGGCACGCCCCCTCGCCTCCGCGAACATCCTCGGCGACTCGGCTAGATACCACTCGTCGTACTCAGCGACGCTCCGGTCGATGTCTGGTTCCCACTCCGCAGGGTCTGTCAGCCGATTCGCCATACGAGACGTATTCGCCCCGAGTGACAGTCGTCCTGCGCTGACCAGGGACGACAGCGATAGCCTCGCTCATCGCGGGATCCCGTCCCACCGGCGAGCCACAACCACGCCGATATCAGCTCACTGTTTCATCTACCCGAAAGATGGCCTCCTCAGGATCGGTGAGTGCCGACTGAATGTTGTCCGCGAGCTTGTTCACCAGCTTCTGCCCCCAGAAGGGATCGGTCTGGTCGTAAAGGATGACCCGAATATGACGAAGGTCGAAAGGCACGTCCTCTTGATTGGAGGAGACCAGCACAACCGGCTTCTCGAGTGCATGTGCAAGCCCGAGCTCATAGAACACGTTCGGGTTCTTCGTCGTCAGCTCGGCCACGAGCACATCGGCCGAGCGGATCCCTCGCCAGACCTGATCCATGATCTTCCCGGTGTAGAAGATGTCGGCATCCGCTCGAACGGCCTTCAGGCCAGCCTGCTCGATGGCCGGTTTGAAGATCAGCTCGAAATACCCGCCTAGCGGCTCAGCGAATGGCTGCATCACGAAACAGGTTGTGCCGGCCTCCGTCGCCTTGCGCGCGACTTGTTCGGACTTCTTCGGCCGCTGCTCATCATCGCGCCCCATATCCAGAAGGCGAGGACGGTCGCCGGTGTCGTCGATAAGACGCGCGCTCCGCATGTCCTCGTTG
>CAVYDM010000023.1:0-148954 GCA_963767255.1 uncultured Solirubrobacterales bacterium
ACCCCTGTGGATCGGTCCGACCCTTGTGAGAGTTTCTTGCGTCCAGGATCATGGGCGAGGAAGGAACTCCACGATGAAGCGACGCAGGCATACGCCGGAGCAGATCATCCGTAAGCTGCGGGAGGCCGAGCGGCTGCTCGGCGAGGGCAAGACGATCCCGGAGGCCGCCAAGGCCCTGGAGATCAGCGAGCAGACCTATCACCGTTGGCGCAACCAGTACGGCGGGATGAAGGCCGATGATGTCAAGCGGCTGAAGACGCTGGAGCGCGAGAATTCGAGCCTCAAGGCGATCGTCGCCGATCAGGCGCTCAAGGTGCGGGCGTTGAAGGAGATCGCCCGGGGAAATTGGTAGGCCCGGTCCGCCGGCGCCAGGCGGTCGCGATGCTTCGCGACCGTCTCGGCGTCAGCGAGCGCTGGGCATGCCGGGTAGTCGGTCAGCACCGCTCCACGCAGCGTCACGAGCCCAAGACGGCCGCGGATGATCAGGCGTTGCGCGCCGAGCTGCGGGCGTTCTCGGTGGAGCGCCCGCGGTGGGGGTACCGTCGCGCGCACCATCACCTGCGGGAGCTGGGCTGGGATGTCAACCGCAAGCGTGTGCAGCGCCTGTGGCGCGAGGAGGGGCTGCGGGTTCCCGTGCGCAAGCGCAAGCGACGGCGCCTTGGGGAGTCGACGGTCCCGGCGCAGCGGCTACGCGCGGAGCGGCCCAACCACGTGTGGGCATTCGACTTCCAGTTCGACCAGACCGCCGACGGGCGGGCGCTGAAGCTGCTCAACATCGTCGACGAGTTCACGCGGGAGTCGCTGGTGATGCTCACCGAGCGCTCGATCGACGCTGACACGGTCGTCGCGACGCTGGAGCGGCTCCTCGCCGAGCGCGGTGCCCCAGAGCTGCTCAGGTGCGACAACGGCCCGGAGATGACCGCGCACGCGCTCCGCGACTGGTGCGTGATGGCGAAGACAGGGACCGTGTTCATCGAGCCGGGCTCGCCGTGGCAGAACCCGTTCGTGGAGAGCTTCCACTCCCGCGTGCGCGACGAGCTCTTGGATGTCGAGGAGTTCTCCTGCCTGGCCGAGGCACGCGTCGTGATCGGCGACTGGCAGCAGGACTACAACCGCCGGCGGCCGCACTCCGCGCTCGGGATGAAGGCCCCGGCCGCCTTCGCCGCAGAGTGCGCCGCCGACGCCATCAATCGCAACGCGGCATGAGCCCCGCCGAACGGCCGCGCCGGTCGGGCCGTGCTCCGCTGCGGCCTACGGCCTCCGCTCCACACGACCCGACCGCACCCCCAGCTATCCTCCCGTCACTTCTATCCATCACCCTCTCACTCGTGGTGGACCGAAAAGCGGGGGCCGGCCAGTCGTCCTGTCGATCGAGGTCACGCTCCACCTTGTGTCCGCGCCGGTTGGGGCGGCAGGGGGGTCAGAGCCCAGTGCGAGTTAGAGCATATTGCCACTTGCTCCGGCGGCATCCGCATTTACTACGGGCCTCCTTGCGTACGGATCCGCCTCGTCTCAGGGTCCCGTCGTCGAGACCGCCCCATTGCCCGAGCTCCCAAAAGCGGGGGCGTTGCGCGCCCGAGCGGGAGCGCTCACACCGTCTGGATCTGCATGAGGCTCGTCGTGCCCGGCCGCCCGGACGGCAGGCCCGCGGTGATGCCCACACGCTGACCGGACCTGCACCAGCCGAGCTCGACCACGCGCCTGGCGGCGTCGGCGATCAGCGCCTCGGTCGTCTCGTGCCGGCGCATCGAGGCGGCCTGCACGCCCCACATCAGCCCGCAGCGGCGGACCGTCTCTTTGCCGGGCGAGAGCGCGTAGATCGGCGCGGTCGGGCGATGCGCGGACACCAGCCGCGCCGAGCGCCCCGACAGGGTCGGGATCACGAGCGCGTCCAGACGCAGCTCGCGCGCGGCCACGCAGAGGTTGTGGGCGATCGTGTAGGCGGGATCGGAGTCCACCCGGCGCACACGCGAGGCGTTCCAGTCCTCGTACGGCGCGATCGCCTCGGCCTGCTCGGCCACGGAGGCCATCATCGCGACCGCCTCCACCGGATAGGACCCGATCGCCGTCTCCTGAGAGAGCATCACCGCGTCGGTTCCGTCCAGGATCGCGTTCGCGACGTCGGCGACCTCGGCGCGGGTAGGGCGCGAGGAGGTGACCATCGAGTCGAGCATCTGCGTCGCGGTGATCGACGGGCGCGCCAGGTGGCCTGCAAGGCGCAGCAGCTGCTTCTGCACGATCGGCACGCGCTCGATCGCCAGCTCGATGCCGAGGTCGCCTCTGGCCACCATCACGCAGTCGGCCGCGTGCAGGATCTCGTCGGCCCGTTCCACCGCCTGGGGCTTCTCCATCTTGGCGATCAGCGGCAGGCGCGTGTGGTTGCGCACGGTCTCGACGTCCTCGGGACGCTGCACGAACGACAGCGCGACCATGTCCACCCCGATCGACTCGCCGTGGCGCAGCAGCTCGAGGTCGTGCTCGGGCACCGACGGCAACGACTCGGTCGGACCGGGGATGTTCAGCCCCTGGCGCGAGGCGACCGCTCCGCCGACCTCGATCTCCGTTTCGATCTCGTGCCTGGCTGGGCGCACCTCCACGACGCTCAGCCGGACCGACCCGTCGGCTAGATAGAGCACGTCTCCGACTGCCATCGAGTCGGCCAGCCCCTCCCAGGTGATGCTCATGTGCTTCGCGTCCCCGAGTTCGCCGGTCTCGCCGCCGGTGATCGTCAGCCGCTCGCCAACGGTCAGCTCGACGATGTCCTCGCGCAGCGCTCCGATCCGCAGCTTCGGCCCGGGCAGGTCCTGCAGGATCGCGACCGGCCGTCCCGCCCGCCCCGCCGCGTCGCGCACGCGCCTGACCGTCTCGGCGTGCTCGTCGAGCGTCCCGTGCGAGTAGTTCAGTCGCGCTACGTCCATGCCGGCCTGCACCATCGCCAGCAGCGTTGCCGGCTCGCGTGAAGCGGGCCCGATGGTGGCGACGATCTTCGTGCGGCGCATGATGCTCGCACCGTAGCGGTGATTTCCCTCGGCTGCGGCGGCCGACTGCCACCCGCCTCGCATAGGCGCCCCCGCCGGGCCTACCATCAAGCGATGCTCGGCCCTTCGCGACCCCTCCCGCGCGTGGGCGCCCGTGCGCGTATTGCTCATTTCGGAGGCTCGTTCGAGCGAGGTACGGTCGTCGCGGTCTCCGAGGAGGGCCGGCGCCTGCGCGTGCGCGGGGAGACCGGCGAGACGCTCGAGTTCGTCCTCAGCCCCGCCACCGCCCGCTTCATAGCGGGCGGCACCTCACACGGGCCGCGTCTGGAGCTGCTCGACGATTGAGCTATGGCGCCGTGATGTCGGGAAAGTTCTCCGCGCAGTGCTCGCGCAACACATCCCTGATCCACGCCCGCTCGGTCTGACTCGCTGCCCGGTAGCGCGCCAGCAGCTCGCGCTGACGTGTGATCGGCGCGCCCGCGATCGTCCAGCTGACCGCCAGCCGCTCGAACAGCAGCTCTGTCGCGCGCTGCCACGCATCCTCCTGATTGTCGGACGCCCGCCCGCTCGTCCCCTCCAGCGCGTCTGCGTACTTGCGCCGCGTCGACACCGTCAGCGCGCCGCGCAGTGTCAGCGTATTACCCTCCTCGGCGGTGTATTCGCTCGTCGGGGCCTTTAGCCTCTGCGTCCCTCGGTTGCGCTTGCCCACCGCTCAGATTGCGCCCGCAGCCTTCAGCAGCTGTCCCCGCACATCGCCAGTCGCCGGGTCGGCATGTCCCGCCCAGGCTGCCGCGGGCTCCATCTCCGCGAGCTTGCGCATGCTCTCCCGGGCCTGGCTCGTGTCGTAGTTGTATGTCTGCGCCGGTACGCTCGGCGCGCAGCTGCGGCCCCACATGTCCAGGGTGTAGAAGCAGTCGCTGACGAGCGCCAGCCGGTCTGACTCACGCCACAGCCCGATCAGGCCCGGCGCATGTCCCGGCAGCTCGATCACCTGGAATCCTGCCGCCTCGTCGCCCTCCTCGATGGTTCCGGAAATCTGTACCGGCCCGCCGTCCCAGGCGTACCGGTGGCAGACCCTCTGGATCTGCTTTGCCACCGGCGGCAGGCCCGCCAGGTCGGCTGGCCAGTAGCGCCACCCGCCGCTGCCTTCGGCATCCTGGACCTCCTCGGGGTGGCACAGCACCGGTACGCCCAGTGCCGGCGCCGTCCCGCGATGGTCTGTGTGCCCGTGCCCGAGCACGATCTGGGTGATCCCGCCGAGCCTCGCCCCCGCCCGCGCCACGGCGCGGGTCATCGTGCGGGCGCCGGCGTCGAACATCGTCACCCCGCCCTCGGAGCCGCCGTTCTCGATGAAGTACACGTTGCACCGCCCGGGCTGGCCCTGCACGACCCACACGCCCTCGGCCACCATCTTGGACTCGCCGCCGGCCAGTCCGTCGGTCACGCGCGTCTTGACGTTGAACGCGCCCATCATTCGCTGCTCGGCGCTCGAGTGAAGCGGCGGCATCATCCCGAGCTGGCGTGGCACAGCCATCGTGTCGGTGAATGCGTCGTTTGACTGGATCAGCCCGTCGCGCACCGTCAGAACGTCAACGCCTTCAAGCTGCAGCCGATGGCCGGTGGGCGCGATCCCGTTGAAGGAGCCCGGTCCCGCGAACGTGCCGCTGAAGCGCCAGTGCAGTGCGCAGCGCTCGTCCTCGGCGGTCGTCGAGACGATCTCCACGTGCAGATCCGGGATCGCTTCCACGAGGCTGCCGATGAACTCGCGCAGCCCCTCTGGGCCGATGAACAGGCCCTGTCCGCGTACGTCCTCCCGGCCGTCATCCGCCCACATCGCCGCCGCGCCCTGCACGTCGTGGGCGCCGATCGCTTCGAAGTATCTACGGGCCACGGTCTCGGCCTCGGACTCGGACCTGCCCTTGCGGCCGGTGATCCGCCCGCGCCGTTTCGCCGCTGAGGCCTGCTGGACGTTTGCGGCCGCCTCCTGCACTCGCGTCGCCGCGCTCGCGCTGTGGCTCTCGCTCTGCTGCTGGTCGGTCATGCCGCCTCCTTTTGACCCGGTTTCGGACCCGCTGCTCTGAAGCCATTCAGTCTAGCCCTCCGCGATCCCGCACATGGCAAGCCGCCAAGCCACCGCGAGCCGCGTGACTGGCCGTACGGCTAGTCTCCTCGCCCGTGGCCGATGGAATCCGCAAACGCTCGGAGCTGGGACGGGGCGAGCGGGTGTTGCCCGGCGTATTTCGTCTGCGCCTGCCCCTGCCCTGGCCCGGCGTGCCCCACGGCAACGCATGGGCGGTGGCATCCGGCGATGGCATCGTCCTGTTCGACACCGGCATCCACGCGCCCGGCTCGCTCGTCCACCTCGAACGCGCCCTGGGGATGTGCGGTCTGGCGCTCGAGGATGTGCGCCTGCTCGTGTGCACCCACGCCCACTCCGATCACTACGGTCAGGCCGCCACGATCATCGAGCGCTCGGGCGCTGAGCTGTGGATGCACCCAAACTACGAGCACGCTCGCCGCTGGGCCGAGGACCCAGATGCGACGATCATGCGGCGCCTGGAGATCGCGCGTCAGTCCGGCGTTCCCGAGGAGCCCCTGCGCCGCTACGCCGCCGAGCGCGGTGAGCAGGAATCCGGCATCGCCGCGATCGTCGAGCCCGACCGTCCCCTGCTTGCAGGCGTGATCGTCGAGACCGATCTCGGTCCCTGGACCGTCCACGAGACCCCCGGCCACGCACCCTCGCACGTGTGCCTGTTCCAGGCCGAGCACCGCCTGCTGATCTCCGGCGATCATCTGCTCGGGCGCGTGTTCCCGTTCTTCGACTACGGCTACTCGCCCGACCCCGTCGGCGAATTCGTTCACTCGCTCGACGTTGTGGAGGCCCTGGACGCGCGTCTGTGCCTGCCCGGTCACGGCCGCACGTTCACCGACGTCCACGCCCACATCGAGGCCAACCGCGCGCTCGTCGCCGAACGTCTGTCGGCCATCCTCGCCATCCTCGCCGGCGGCGAGCCCCTGACGGCGTTTGAGATCATGCCGCGCGTCTACGGCCCCGAGCTCTCTGCGATGACCGCCCAGTGGCTCTGGACCGAGACCTTGGCGATGCTCCTGCACCTGCAGGTCACCGGCGAGGCTGTGCGCATCGCCGGCGAGCCCGAGCAGTGGACCGTCTCCGGATAGCGTTCTGAGGTATGCGCATCGATCAGATAATTGCCTCCGGTCGGGAGCCGGTGTTCTCGTTCGAGTTCTTTCCGCCCAAGACGGAGGTGGGGGAGCAGAACCTGCGCGACGCGCTCGGAGAGCTACGTCAGCTGGAGCCGTCGTTCGTGTCAGTCACCTATGGCGCCGGCGGCACGACCAGAGGCAAAACGATCGAGATCGTCAAGCGCATCAAGGACGAGTACGGCTTGGAGGCGATGGCCCACTTCACGTGCGTGGGCGCCACCGTCCCCCAACTGCGCGCCACGCTCGATGAGATGCAGAGCGCTGGAATCGAAAACGTGCTCGCGCTGCGCGGCGACCCGCCGGCCGGGCAGGAGGATTGGCGCAAGACCGAAGGAGGCCTCGAGTACTCGCGCGAACTCGTGGAACTGATCTCCGCCGACTATCCGTTCGCGATCGGCGGGGCGTGCTTCCCGGAGACGCACATCCACGCGGCCAGTCCGGAGGAGGACCTGGAACACCTGGCCGAGAAGGTCGCCGCCGGCGTCAACTTCCTGATCACGCAGCTGTTCTTCGACAACGCCCTGTACTTCGACTTCGTCGATCGCGCTCGTGCTGCCGGTGTGGATGTGCCGATCATCCCCGGCATCATGCCCATCACCCAGGTCGGGCAGGTCGAGCGCATGGCCAAGCTCTGCAAGGCGTCGATTCCCGACGGCCTGCACAGGGAGCTGCACGCCCGAGCGGAGGACTCCGAGGCGGTGCTGGACTTCGGTGTGGCCTACGCCACGCTGCAGTGCGCAGAGCTGTTGAGGGCCGGCGTGCCCGGCATCCACTTCATCACGCTCAACCGCTCCCCCGCCACGCGCGCGATCCTGTCCGCGCTGAAGCTCTCGCGGCCGTGGGAGCCTGCTGCCGGCGCCGGCGCGCACGCCTGATCGAACCGGACGGGCGACTACCCTTGCGGCCGGTGTCCTCCGCTGCCCTGACGATCTCCCCGCCGGCTCGCGACACGCACGAGCTGCCCTACCTCGATGGGTCCCTGCGCCTGGTGCCCCAGCCGGGCCGTACTCGTGCGCATCGTCGCGGCGAGCGGCTGTTCGTACCGGCCGAGGACCCGCGTGCGGCGATCGAGCGCTTCTACCGCCGCGCCGCCCGCGCCGAGATCGCCGCGCGCCTCGATCGCGCCACTGCCCAGGCGGGTGTGAGCTACCGCGACCTGTCGATTCGCGCCCAGCGCACCCGCTGGGCGTCCTGCTCCTCGACCGGGCACATGAGCTTCAACTGGCGCCTGCTGCTGGCGCCGGAGTCGGTGCTCGACTATGTCGTCTGGCACGAGGTCTGCCACCTGGAGATCCTCGACCACTCGCGCCGCTTCTGGGCATTGGTGGCGCGCCGCTGGCCGCGCTACCGCGAGGACCGCGACTGGCTGCGCCATTACGGCGCGACGCTCGTGCTCTAGCGCTGCTCGATCGGCACGTAGTCGCGGTCGCGCTCGCCCGTGTAGATCTGGCGCGGACGGGCGATCTTCTGCTCGGAGTCCTCGACCATCTCCTTCCACTGCGCGATCCAGCCGCTCGTGCGGCCGATCGCGAACATCACCGGGAACATCGCCACCGGCAGGCCCAGCGCCTCGTAGATCAGGCCCGAATAGAAGTCCACGTTCGGATAGAGCTTGCGCTGAGTGAAGTACTCGTCGTCCAGCGCCCGCTTCTCGAGCTCGGTCGCGACATCCAGCAGGGGGCTCTTGCCGCGCACCTCGAACACGTCGTCGAGGTGTTTGTGGATGATCCGCGCGCGCGGATCGTAGTTCTTGTAGACACGGTGGCCGAAGCCCATCAGGCGCTCGTTACCGGCCTTCACGCCCTCCAGGAAGTCGGGGATGTTCTCGACCGTCTCGATGCGCGCGAGCATGCGCAGCGCCGCCTCGTTGGCGCCCCCGTGCAGCGGCCCGTACAGCGCCGCCACGCCCGCCGCCACGGCCGAATACGGGTCCACCTGCGTGGAGCCGACCGAGCGCACGGCGCTGGTGGAGGCGTTCTGTTCGTGGTCGGCGTGCAGGATGAACAGCACGTCCAGCGCGCGCTCCAGCCGCGGATCGGGCCGGTACTTCAGCTCGGTCATTTTGTACATCATCCCGAGGAAGTTCCCGGCGTAGCTGAGCTCGTTGTCGGGGTAGACGTAGGGCTGGCCCATGTTGTGGCGGAACGCGAACGCCGCCAGCGTCGGCATCTTCGCGAGCAGCCTGATTATCTGCATCGCGCGCACGCGCTCCTCGCGAATCTTGTTGGCGTCCGGATAGAACGTCGACAGCGCCCCGACCGAGGCGACGAGCATGCCCATCGGGTTCGCGTCGTAGCGGAAGCCCTGCATGAAGTCCTTGACGTTCTCGTGCACGAACGTGTGAATCGTGATCTCGTCGATCCACCCTGCCAGCTGCGCCTGAGTCGGCAGCGTGCCGTTGATCAGCAGGTAGGCGACCTCGAGATAGGAGGAGTGCTCGCACAGCTGCTCGATCGGATACCCCCGGTGCTGCAGGATGCCGGCCTCGCCGTCGATGTAGGTGATCGAGCTGCGACACGCCGCGGTGTTCGTATACGCGGGGTCGTACGCCATCAGCCCGAAGTCGTCCTCGCCGGTCTTGATCTGGCGCAGATCCATCGCCCGCACGGTTCCGTCGGTGACCGGCAGCTCGTAGGTCTGGCCCGTGCGATTGTCCGTCACGCTGAGCGTGTCCTTGGGGCTCATGCGCTCATCCTGCCATACCTGCTCTCGGTCGCCTCCACCTGCCCCTGGTAGTGGCTGCCGAGCTGCTCGTGCCCGTAGGGCTTCAGCGCGGGGGCGTCGAGCGTCATGAACGACAGCTGCGCGATCGCCAGGCCCGGGTAGAGCTTGATCGGGACCCGCGTCAGGTTGTTGAGCTCCAGTGTCAGCGTTCCCCGCCAGCCCGGATCGCAGAACCCGGCCGTGGCGTGCACGATCAGCCCCAGCCGGCCCAAGCTCGACTTGCCCTCGATGCGCGCCACGATGTCGTCGGGCAGCTCCACGTGCTCGAGCGTGCGCCCGAGGCAGAACTCGCCCGGGTGGATCACGAACGGCTCGCCCTCCGGGGGCTCCACCTGCTCGGTCAGCCCGCGCGGCGGATCGCGCAGGTCGATCGCCGTGATCTTGTGGTTGTGGAACACCCGGAACGTATCCCCCAGTCGCAGGTCCACGCTGGCGGGCTGCACCATGCCCTCGTCCCAAGGGTCGATCCGAATGCGGCCCTCCTGCACGAGCTTGACGATCGTGCCGTCGGACAGGACCGAGACGGGGGAAGCGGGAGCGTCGCTCATGCGCGCGATTCTCGCACGTGTGCCGTGCGGTGCGCCTATCCCCGTGCGGGCAGCGGGCGGCCGCTGAAGCGGGTCATCTCGCCCAGCTCGTGCACGCGCTCTTCGATCTCGGAGTGCCGCAGGCGCGAGACGCGCTCGGTGCCGAACTCTTCGACGTTGAACGACGCGAGCGTGGTGCCGTGCGCCATCGCGCTGCGCAGCACCTCCTCGTCGAGGGAGTCGTGGGCGGCGATCGTCCCGATGAAGCCTCCGGCGAACGTGTCGCCGGCGCCGGTCGGGTCGAGCACGCTCTCCAGCGGATAGGCCGGCAGCGAGAAGAAGCCGCCCTGTGTGATCAGCGTCGCGCCGTACTCGCCCTGCTTGGCCACGACCGCTTCCGGTCCCCAGCCGATCACCGTGCGCGCGGCCCTGACGAGGTTCGGCTCGCCCGTGAGCATGCGCAGCTCGGCGTCGTTGAGCAGCACGCAGTCGACGGTCTCGATCACTCTCAGCAGGGCGTCGCGCGCGGTGTCGATCCACAGGTTCATCGAGTCCAGCGCCACGAACCGGGCGCGGTCGCACTGTTCGCGCACGCGCAGCTGCAGCTCGGGCTGGATGTTCGCCAGGAACAGCACCTCGCACGCGCGCGAGTCCTCCGAGAGCTTGGGCTCGAACTCGGCGAACACCCCCAGCCGCGTCTCGTCGGTGTGGGCTGTGTTCAGGTCGTAGTCGTAGTGCCCGCGCCAGAAGAACGTCTCCCCGCCCGGCACCCGCTCGATGTCCTCGGTGTGCACGCCTGGACGCTGAACCGCGGCCATCTCGGTCTCGCCCCAGTCATCGCCGACCGGGCCGACCATGTGCACGTCGGCGAAGAACGACGACGCCAGCGAGAAGTGCACCGCCGTGCCGCCGAGCATGCGCTCGCGCTCGCCGAACGGCGTCTTGACCGCGTCGTATGCGATTGAGCCCACCACGGTGATCGACATGGCGCGCCACCCTATAGCCTCAGACGACGATGCGCGCGATCCAGATGACCGAGTTCGGCGGCCCGGAGGTGCTTGCCCTCGCGGAGTTGCCCGTGCCCGAGGCGGGGGAGGGAGAGGTGCTGATCGAGGTTAGCCGCGCGGGGGTGAACTTCGGCGACACCCACACGCGTGTCAACTCCTACGTGCGCAAGGCGACGTTGCCGCTGGTGCCCGGCGCGGAGGTGGCGGGCAGGCGCCTCGACACTGGCGAGCGAGTGGTGGCGTTGGTGGGAGAGGGGGGATACGCCCAGTACGCGACCGCGTCCGCCGAGCGGGTGTTCGCGATCCCCGAGGACGTGGAGGATGGGACGGCGCTCGCGCTGCTGGTGCAGGGGACGACGGCCTTCCATCTCTACCAGACGGCCGGGAAGGTGGCGGTGGGGGAGAGCGTGGTGGTGCACTCTGCGGCGGGCGGTGTGGGCTCGCTGGCGGTCCAGCTGGGCGCACGATTCGGTGCCCGCCCGGTGATAGCGACGGCCTCGAGCCCGGAAAAGCGGCAGCTGGCGCTCTCGCTGGGCGCCCAGGCGGCGATCGATCCGGCGGCGGAGGGCCTCGCCGAGCGGCTGACAGAGGCCAACGGGGGCGGGGGGATCGACGTGATCTTCGATATGTCCGGCGGGGAGGTGTTCGCGGCCTCATATGAGGCGCTCGCGCCGTTCGGGCGGATCGTGGTGTGCGGGATCGCATCCCAGCAGCCGAACGAGGTCTCGACGGGTTCACTCCTGCGGCACTCGCGGGCGGTGGTGGGCTTCTACCTGTTCCACTGTCTGCAGCGACCGGGGATGTTCGAGCAGGCGCTGCGCCAGCTGTTCGAGTGGGCGGGGCAGGGAGAGCTGCGGGCGATCGTGGGGGGCACCTATCCGCTCAGCGAGGCCGCCAAGGCGCACATCGACCTGCGCGAGCGACGCACGACCGGCAAGCTGCTGCTGGATCCGTCGGTGTGAGGATGTTGTTTTAAAAGGAGGCCCGCCCGCCCCCGCCCGCCCTCGCGCGTACGCGCGCACGCGCGCGGAGGCGACTTTTTGGAATCGCATACACGCGAGCCGTCCCCGCGCGAGCACGTAACGGGCATGGCCCCCGGCCGGATAGGCTGCTGCTCAACGATGGCCACCACATTCGCCGAGCTCGGCCTCTCCGAGAAGACCCTGCAAGCGTTGCGCGACGTCGGCTACGAGTCGCCCAGCCCGATTCAGGAACAGGCGATCCCGTCCGTGCTGGAAGGTCGCGACGTGATCGGCCAGGCGCAGACCGGCACCGGCAAGACGGCCGCGTTCGGGCTGCCGATCGCCGAGTACGTCGACCCGGAGGTGCGCGAGGTGCAGGCGCTCGTGCTGACGCCCACGCGCGAGCTGTGCATCCAGGTCACCCAGGCGCTGCGCACCTACGGGGCACACGCCGGCCTTGATGTCGTCGCCGTGTTCGGCGGCGCGCCGATCCGCACCCAGCAGGCGCAGCTGCGTGCCGGCGGGCATGTCGTCGTGGGGACGGTCGGGCGCGTGCTCGACCTGATCTCCAGGCACTCGCTGGTGCTGCACGACTGCCGGTTCGTGGTGCTCGACGAGGCCGATGAGATGCTCGATCTCGGGTTCCTGGAGGATGTCGAGAAGATCCTCTCGCTGACCCCCTCCGGCCGCCAGACGGCGCTGTTCTCAGCGACGATGCCCCCGCCGATCAGAAAGCTCGCGGACAAGTACATGTATGACCCGGTGATGATCGAGGTGCAGGCGACGACGCTGACGATCGACACCGTCGCCCAGTTCCAGCTCCCCGTGGAGACGAAGGGCAAGCCCGACAAGCTCGTGGAGGTGCTGCGCTCGGAGCGGCCGGACCAGGCGATCGTGTTCGTGCGCACGAAGGTCCGCTGCGAGCAGCTGTTCAAGATCCTGCGCGACCGCGGCATGAACGTGAGAGCTCTGCACGGAGACATGACCCAGGGCGCGCGCGACGGTGTGATGCTCGCGTTCAAGGGCGGGCGCGTGCCGATCCTGGTGGCGACCGACGTGGCGGCGCGCGGGCTGGACATCTCGACGGTCACGCACGTCGTCAACTACGACGTGCCCACCTCGCCCGACACCTACGTGCACCGTATCGGGCGCACCGGGCGCGTGGGTCGATCGGGCCGGGCGATCACGTTCGTGGAGGATCGCCAGAAGCGCGAGATGGAGGCGATCGAGCGCCACATCGGCATGTCGATCGAGCCGTGGCAGCGGGGCGCGGTGGGCGCGCCGACGCCCGTCTCCGAGCGCCCGCGCCGGCACTCCAAGCCGCGCGTATCAAGGCGCAGCGATGACGAGCGCTACGTCAAGCTCGTGCTCGGCGGCGGCCGCAAGGCGGGGCTGCGCGTGGCGGACATCGTCGGCGCCGTCACCTCCTCAGCCGGCCTGGACGGCGAGGCGGTCCGCGACGTGATGGTGCTCGACCGCTTCTCCTTCCTGTCGGTTCCCGAGGCCGAGGCCGATCGCGTGATCGGCGCGCTGGACGGCCGTGAGGTTCGCGGCCGGGCATTGACCCTGGAGCGGGTGGCGGGTTAGCCTCCTCGCGAGGAGGGGCGCGCGCTATCGTGGCTCGCTCAAACCGAGCTTAGGAGGATGCGATGTCAACCGCCACGATGCACACCACAGAAGGCGCGGTCGCGTTCGAGCTGTTCGACGAGGATGCGCCCAAGACGGTCGATAACTTCCGCAAGCTCGCCGCCGACGGGTTCTACGACGGGCTGACGTTCCATCGCGTGATCCCGGACTTCATGATCCAGGGCGGCTGCCCACAGGGGACGGGAACGGGTGGGCCGGGGTATACGTTCGAGGATGAGATCAACCCCCACAAGATCGTCCGCGGCGCGCTGGCGATGGCCAACGCCGGGCCGAACACGAACGGGTCGCAGTTCTTCATCGTCACCGCCGAGGAGTGCTCGTGGCTGGACGGCAAGCACACCGTGTTCGGGCAGGTGACCGAGGGGATGGACGTGGTGGACAAGCTGGAGGGCGTCCCGACGGATGGCGGCGATCGCCCGACCGAGCCGATCGGCATCGCCACGATCGAGTTCTCGGAGTAGCCTCTTCGTTACGAGCGAACGAGGAGGATGAGATGGCCACCGTCGAGCAGCTGCCCCAGACCCACAACGGCGTCGCGCACGCCGGCGAGGAGATTTCGGTCGAGAACCCGGGGACCGGCGAGATCGCCGGCACGGTTCCAGACCTCGGCGCCGACGCGGTCGCGGAGATGGCCCGGCGCGGTCGCATCGCCCAGCCCGCGTGGGAGGCGTACGGGTTCGACGGGCGCGCGCGGGTGCTGGCGCGCGCGCAGAAGTGGGTGATCGACAACGCCGAGCAGCTGATCGCGACGATCGTCTCCGAGACGGGCAAGACCTACGAGGATGCCTCCCTGGCGGAGATCTCCTATGCGGCGAACGCGTTCGGGTTCTGGGCCAAGCACGCGCCCGAGTACCTGGCCGACGAGCGCGTCAAGACCAGCCAGGTGCTGGTCAAGGGCAAGAAAATCCTGCTCCGCTATCGCCCGCTTGGGCTGATCGGCGTGATCGGCCCGTGGAATTACCCCTTGACGAACTCCGTCGGCGATTGCATCCCCGCGCTGGCCGCCGGCAACTCCGTGATCCTCAAGCCCTCGGAGGTGACTCCGCTGACCTCGCTGCTGATGGCCGAGGGTCTGCGCGAGTGCGGCCTGCCCGAGGAGGTCTTCCAGATCGCCACCGGCCGCGGCGATACCGGCGCGGCGCTGATCGAGCACGTGGACATGGTCATGTTCACGGGCTCCACCGCCACCGGGCGCAAGGTCGCGCAAGCCGCCGCGCGGCGCCTGATCCCGGCCTCGCTGGAGCTCGGCGGCAAGGACCCGATGATCGTGCTCGCCGACGCCGATCTCGAGCGTGCGGCCAACTTCGCCACCTACTACTCGATGCAGAATGCCGGCCAGACGTGCATCTCGATCGAGCGCGCCTACGTCGAGGCGCCCGTGTACGACGAGTTCGTGGCGAAAGTGTCCGAGAAAGTCCGCGCCCTGCGCGTGGGCGAGTCGCAGGGGCCGGGCTCGGTCGAGGTCGGCGCGATCACGTTTCCGCCGCAGCTTCAGAAGATCGAGTCCCACGTGGCCGACGCCGTGGACAAGGGCGCGCGCGTGCTCGTCGGCGGTCACGCCGTGCAGTCCGGCGCAGGCGGGCGCTTCTACGAGCCCACGGTGCTCGTGGACGTCGACCACACGATGACCTGCATGACCGAGGAGACCTTCGGCCCGACCCTGCCGATCATGCGCGTGGCCGACGCCGAGGAGGCCATTCGGCTTGCCAACGACTCGCCCTACGGCCTGGGCGCGTCGGTGTTCTCGCGCGACACCGCCCGCGGGGAGGCGATCGCGCGGCGCCTGGAGGTCGGCGCGGCGAACGTCAACGACGCGATGATCAACTACACGGTGCTGGAGCTGCCGATGGGCGGCGCCAAGGCCTCGGGCTTGGGCTCGCGCCATGGCGCGGGCGGCATCCGCAAGTACTGCACCCAGCAGGCGATCGTCGTCTCGGGGAGGCTGGCGATGAAGAAGGAACCGTTCATGTACCCCTACCGCCGCCGCACCACGCGGATGCTGGGGGGGCTGTTCAAGCTGTTGTACGGACGGGGTCGCCGAGACTGACACCAAGCAGGCGCTCCAGCTCGGGGATGGTCGTCTCGGCGTCGGTGTGATGCACGGTCGCCATCCCCAGCTCCTGCGCGGGGGTGAGGTTGAACGGGAGGTCGTCCACGTACACGCACGCCTCGGCCGGTACGCCCGCGCGCTGCGCTCCCAATTCGTACATCCGCCGCGCGGGCTTTCTGATCCCCTCTCGCGCTGAGATCACGACGCCGTCGAACAGCTCGTCGAACAGCTCGTGCGGGTAGCGGTGCACGCCCCACGAGTTCGACACCAGCGCCGTCCTGACCCCCGCCTCGCGCGCGCGTCTGACCACATCGATCATCGCCGTGTCGGGCCCCACACCGGCGAACAGCCCGTCGATCAGCCCTTCGGGCTCGACCTCCAGCAGCTCGGCGAACCGCAGCTCGAACGCCGGCTCCTGAAGCTCGCCGGTCTCCAGCGCGATCAGCAGCGCCCTGAACTGCGGGTCGGCTTTGAATCGTTCGCCGAGCGTCTGCGGATCGATCTCTGCCTGCACGCAGTACGCGTAGAACGAGGCGAACAGGTTGCTCGTCAGCACCCCGCCCCAGTCGATCAACAGTGCGTTGCGGTTCTCAGCCATCGCCGAGCGCCACCCCCTCGGCCTGCGTCGCCAGCTCGACGACGCCCTCCCCGAACTGCTTCAGGTACGGGTCGTCGGTCGCGCCCGCGACCGCGCGCTTGTAGTTGCCCTCCATGAACACGACCGACTTCCACAGCGCGAGCGTCGTATACCAGCGCAGGTCGGCCATCGAGCGCCCCGTGCGCCGCTCATACATATCGATCAGCTCCCCGCGTGTGGGGAACCCCTCGCTGCGTGTCACTCCGCCGAGGTACTCGCGCATCCCCCCGCGCGGGTCCCCGCCCTCGGTCCACATCATGCACAGGTATCCGAGGTCGGCGAGCGGGTCGCCGATCGTGGCCATCTCCCAGTCCAGCACCGCCTGAAGGCGCGCGGGGGGCTGGGCGGCGAAGATCGTGTTGCCCAGGCGGTAGTCCCCGTGCACGATCGTCGCCGGGCCGGACTGTGGCATGTGCTCGCTCAGCCACGTCCCGACGCGCTCGACCGCGGGGATCTCGCGCGTCTTGTTGATCTCCCACAACCCGCCGAACCGGCGCACCTGGCGCTCCAGGTATCCGGTCGGCTTGCCGAACCCCTCCAGGCCCGCCGCCTGCCAGTCCACGGCATGGATCTCGGCGAGCGCCTCGATCAGCTCCTCGCCGATCTGACGCCGCTGTGCGGGGCTGTCCAGCGCGTCGGGCACGCTCGAGACGATCACCTCGCCCGCGATCCGCTCCATCACATAGAACGGAGCGCCGATCGTCCGCTCGTCCTCGCACACCGCCAGCACCTCCGGCACGCGCGCAGGGGTGCCGGCCAGCGCGCGCAGCAGCCGGGCCTCGCGCAGGACATCATGCGCGCTCGGTGGCAGCGGCGGACGCGGCGGGCGGCGCAGCACGACCTCGCGGTGGGTGGGGCCCGACTCCCTCTCGATCAGATAGGTCACGTTCGAGTGCCCCTCGCCGATCGGGCTCGCCTCGATCTTGCCCTCGCCGATACCGTGCTCGTCCAGAAACCGCCGCAGCGGCTCGATCACCAGCAGCGGCGGGCGGTCGTTGGCACAGGCGTCGGCGTACGTTGCGACGATGTCGTCCGGTGCGGTCGCGATGGGCATATGCTGCACGCTACCCGACGCTTGGGATGCTTGGGATGCCTGGCGGGGAGCCGGCTCGCCAAGCAGGAGCGCGGTCCTCGCCCACGAAAATCCCATCGCGACCGCAACCTCCCAACCGCGAAGGTGTCTTAAGCGACCATGCTCCCATTCAAGCTTCCCTCCCGCTCGATCTTCACGGCCCTGCTGGCCGCCCTGACCCTCGGCGCGCTGGCGAGCGTCCCCGCGACGGCCCTGGCTTCGCACAACGAGGCGGTGTACTTCGAGGGTTCCACCGACCTGCTCCACGCCGCCACCCGTCCGCACGCGATCGCCCAGCTGCAGACGCTCGGCGTCAAAGCCCTGCGCGTCGAGCTCTCCTGGTATGACGTCGCGCCCGGCCAGAAGTCCGCCACCAAGCCGAGCTTCGAAGCCACCAACCCGGCCAGCTACAGCTGGGGCGAATACGACGCGCTGATCGGAGAAGTGCAGCATCTGGGCTGGAAAGTGCTGCTGACCATCACCTCGCCCGTGCCGCGCTGGGCCACCTCCAACAAGCAGGCGCCCTACGTCACGAGCCCCGATGACGAAGACTTCGAACAGTTCATGACCGCCGTCGCCCGCCACTACGGCTCGAGCGTTCTGTACGCGATCTGGAACGAGCCCAACCACCCCGCGTTCCTGCGCCCGCAGTTCACCTCCAGGGGACAACCGGCCTCGCCGCGCGTCTATCGCGGCCTGTACCAGGCCGCCTACGCGGGCCTGCAGGCCGGCGGGCTTGCGCATCCGCAGGTGCTGATGGGCGAAACAGCTCCGTTCGGCTATGACAGCGTCAACGTGCGCAAGCTGGGTGTCCTGCACGACGTGGCCCCCTTGGCGTTTCTGCGCGGGATGCTGTGCCTGAACGCCAACTACAGGAAATCGGGCTCGTGCGGTGAGCTGCAGGCGGTCGGCTACGCCCACCACGCCTACACGTTGCCGGCAGGCCCGTACTACAAGCCGCCCAAGCCGGACGAACGCGACGACGTCGTGATCGGCGTGCTCTCGCGGCTGACGAACGCGCTCGACAAAGCCGCCGCCGCCCACGCGATCCCGGCGGGCCTGCCGGTCTACCTGACCGAGTTCGGGGTCCAGACCTTCCCGAACAGGGAACTCGGCGTGTCGTTCGCCAAGCAGGCCCAGTTCGACGCGATCGACGAACACATCGCCTGGAGCAACCCGCGCGTGGCGGCGTTCTCGCAGTACCTGCTCAAAGACGACCCGCTCGGCGGGCGCGCCGGATCGAGCGTCAACGGGGGCGTCGTCGGCTTCCAGACGGGCCTCGAGACCGTGGGCGGGGCCCGCAAGCCGCTCTACTCCAGCTGGCCGGTGCCGCTGACCGTCACCAAGTCCGGCCGCGGCTATTCGCTGTGGGGCCTTGTGCGCCCGGCGAGCGGCTCGACCAAGCTGACGGTGCTCGTGCGGCGCAAGGGCGCCAGGAAGTACACGACGCTGAAGACAGTCACGACCAACTCGCTCGGGTACTGGAGCTTGCACTCCTCCACCCGGGGCACGGCTTGGCGCGTGCGCTGGGTCAGCCCGAGCGGCGTCAAGTACGAAGGCACGCCGATAGCGGCGTACTGAGGCGACCGTGGACGCGGCGCGGAGCTTTGTCCTCGGTCGCTCGCGTGCGTAGCACGCCACGCTCCCTGCGTCCGTGCTCCGCTTGGCCCACGGCCGCCTCAGGCGCGTTGCCAAAATAAGCCCGGCATTGTGCTCCTAGGATGAGAGGACGATGCCCGAGCTGCCCGAGGTCGAGATCACAGCCCGACTGCTCGATGGCGCGCTGCGCGGCGCCACGATCGAGTCCGCGCTCGCGCCGGGCATCAACGCGCTGAAGACGTTCGACCCGCCGCTGTCCGCGCTTGCAGGCGAGACGATCGCCGGCGTGCGCCGGCGGGGCAAGAACCTGATCGTCGAGATCGCCGCCGGTCCAGGCTCGCCCGAGTCGCCCCCCGGTGAGCTGGCGCTGCTGATCCACCTGATGTCGGCCGGGCGGTTGCAGCTGTATGACAAACGCGCGGGCCCGCGCGATCGCACGTCCAGGCTGCTCGTGCGGGTACGCACGCAGGGTGGCGAGGAGAGCGAGCTGCGCCTGCGCGAGTTCGGCTCCAAGCAGGCGGCCTGGGTCAAGCTGCTGCGGGCGGACGAGCTGGAGGGCGACGAGGCGCTGGCCAAGCTCGGCCCCGAGGCGTGGCCGGACCCGCTGGACCCACCGTCGCTGGCGGGCCTGCTCGACGCGCCCCGCCCGCTGCACCCCCTGCTGCGCGACCAGCGCGTGATCGCCGGCATCGGGCGCTCCTGGGTCGATGAGATCCTGTGGCACGCCCGCCTGTCCCCGTACAAGCGCGGCGCAGACCTCGACCGGGACGAGTGCGAGCGGTTGCGCGAGGCGATCGTGACGACGCTCGGCGATGCGATCGCCCACTACGAGCAGGCGATTCAGTTGCCGATCCCCGACAAGCTGCCGATGCCCTTGCAGGTCCACCGCCACGAGGGCGAGCCCTGCCCGCGCTGCGGGGCGACGCTGCAGGCGGTCCACTTCGAGGACTACGTGATCGCCTACTGCCCCGCCTGTCAGACGGAAGGCCGCGTGCTCAAGGACCGGCGGCTGTCGCGGCTTTTGAAGTAGGAGACGGACATCGATATTGCCGGTCCCGAGGATCCGCGGCGTCGCTTCCCGCCTATGGCCAGTCGATCTTTCCGGCCAGCTCGTTTGCGCTCAGGTCGATCAGGCCGCTGCGCTCGATCGGCTTGTACTCGCCGTCCCGGAGCGCAAACCAGTGCACCCGATGCTCTTTTCGATCGATGATCAACACCTCGTCAACGTCATGGGCGGCGTAGAACTCGAACTTCTCCCACGACTTGTCCGCCGGCGAGACCACCTCGATCACGAGCGCAGCGGTCGTCTGATAAACGCCCCGAGGCAGCGTCCGGTGCAGGCCGCCGTCGGGCACGCGGTAGTTGTCTTTGCCGTCCCCGAGCCCGAACTCGTTGATGATCGGCACGAAACCAGCACGACGCGCCACGGGGTCGAGCAAGACGGCGAGTTGCTGAAGGATGTACTGGTGCTCGGCCGCGGGGGGTGGGTTCATGTGCAGCACACCATCCCACACCTCGTCGTAGTGGTCGAGGTCGAGACGACGCCGGTACTCGATCAGCGCGTCGATCTCGGCCGGAGCAGGGTCCATCACCAGTGTGGGCATAGGGATAAGAGTACCGCGCACGCGGCGCCTCGCGGGTGTACGGGCACGGCCGGGGCCGCCGAGCGCCGGATCGAGCGAGGAGCCGGCGAAAGCCGCGTCACGCGCTCACCGCTCCCGTCCTCTTGCGAAGAACCTCCGAAGAACCGCGCACGCGGCCGCCTGGGCGCCTTTTGACCCCTCGTGACCCTAAAACTGCAAAAGCGTGAGGGGACGCTGTGGGAAGTGGGAAGAAAGAGCCCGTGTTTACGGGCTCTGAGGCGTGTTTCCTGTCTAGTTAGTTCGACGGTTATCGGCGCTCATGTGGGTCCCGGCGCCCCCGACAGCACGTTTACGAGCGCTTGCGGCGAGGGCCTTCATGGTCCCGAGCGGAGCGCCGGGCGCGGCGAGCAGGAGCGCGATCCGGCGGCTTTCGAGCGGGCGCTCTCGCGTCTGTCGCGCACGGTCGATGAGGCCGTGCGGCGGGAGTGTGCATGGCTTGCGCGGGTGCGCGCGGGCTTGGTGGCGTTCCTGGGGTTTTGCGAGGACGAGCCGTGGTGTGCGCGAGTGTTGTTGTGCGATGCGCGTGTGAGCGATGAGGCGCTCGCGTTGCGCCGGCAGCTGCGTGTGGCGGGTGTGCTGAGCGGTCTGCTTGACGATGGTTGCCCGCAGGCGCTGGCGGAGCTCTCGCAGGAGCCGCAGTTGACCGCGGAGCCCGTGGTGGGCGGCGTGGTCGCGGTGCGGAAAGCGGATTCTCGAAGGCGAGGGCGGCGCGCTGGTGGAGCTCGCGCCCGCGCTGACGGCGTTCATCGCGCTGCCCTACCTCGGGCAGGCCGCTGCCCAGGCGCAGCTCGCGGGCATGTCCGCGCCCGCGGGCGAGATGTTTCCGGACGCGGTCGAGCTGCGGGGTGAGCGGTTGCCGATGCGCGCGACGCATCGCACGATGCTGGTGTTGCGCGCGATCGAGGCGGCGCCGTGTTTGAGCAATCGCCAGGTGATGGCGGCGGCCGACCTCCTTGACGAGGGGCAGGCTTCGAAGCTGCTCAACCGCCTCGCCGAGCGCGGTGTGATCGAGAACCTCGCCCACGGCGCGGAGTGGGGCGAGCCGAACGCTTGGCGGCTGACCGCGGAAGGTGAGCGCGTGCTTCAGCTGACCGGTGGTGTGCCCCGTGCGGGCTCACCGCGCTTTCCACGGCGCCCTGGCGACGTTCCGAGTGGACGGCGGACGGCATGAGTGGGGTGGCGAGGACTTATTCAGAGGCGTTTCCCGGCGGCGCGTCGTGTGGGGTGCGTGCCGGTGACGAGCGCGTGTTTGTGCGGGGGCCGGCGGTCTCTGTCAGGGCGTGCTGTCGCAGCAGTGAGCGGTGTCGGGGTGACGCAGCCCCTCCTTCTACAAGGGCCTGGCCCGTCGCGGCCTGCACGTACCCCAGGACACGTGGCTGAAGCAACGCGCAAGCGAACCGATCGAGACCGACATGAGCAGGGCGCTGAGTCTGTTGCTAAGAGGCGCTGGACCGCTCACCAAGGGCGCCACCACGACCATCGGCGGGCAGCAGGCCATCGAACTCAAAGAGACCGGCACGCCCTACACAGGCTCGATCTACATCGCCACCGCCGGCAAGCCATACCCGATCCTGATCGTAAAGCACGGCCAAGAAACCGGCCAAACGACCTTCAGCGGCTGGAACCAGCCGATCACGCTGAGCGCGCCGGCGAACGCGATCGAACTCAGCAAGCTCGGACGCGGGTAGCGCTGAGGGATGCGTCATCTGAAAGCTCGAGCGTCGTCGTTTGAGGATGGTGGCGTTCGGGGGTGCGCCTCGGCACGGGCCCCCTCCCGTTTGCGCCGATGAGCACCCGCAGCACGGGGCGTGGTCCCTTTACCCTCGAGGGGCCACGCCTCGCAGGACCCGGACGTCCTCCCGGCCGGAGATGCGCGAGGCGTGCGAGCGGCTACGATCCGCGGCGTGATCGACCAAGGCGATGAGGCCCCCGACTTCGAGCTGCCGGACCAGGATGGCAACCCCGTCAAGCTCTCCGGCTTCCGCGGCCGGCCGGTCGTCGTCTACTTTTATCCAAAGGCCGATACGCCCTGTCAAATAGACAATAAGACTTGGGCGGCCGCATGATTTGAGCCAGGAGGCGACGCCATTGACTTCGAGCTCCCCGACCAGGACGGCCGCATCGTGAAGCTCTCAGACCTTCGTGGCTAGCCGGTTGTCGTGTATTTCTACCCAAAGGCAGCAACCCCAGTCTGTATCGTCCAGGCGTGCGGCGTGCGCGACCATCAGGCCGACTACGCCGAGGCGGGCGATCGCGAGTGTCGGGCAACGTCCAATTCGCCGCACGGGCGTTCGCGCGCGGTACGCCGATGAGCGCGTTCCAGGAGCACGCAACGTATGCTCTGCCCTGTGCAGCGCAGCGCGAGGCGCCTACTGACATCGAGCAGACGAAGTCGCGCATATAACGGGTTAGGAGACGTCTTGATCGGGCCTTCAGGGTCATCTACTAGAAATCGAGCCCAGGCTTGTTCGATAGAACGGATCTCACGCTGATGGCATCGCCGCACGACCTCATAGCTGACTTCGAGAACCCACCCGTCGCTGAGGTGCGTCTCGCCGTCCAACTGCAGGGCGCGACGCTCGACACCTCTCGGGCGATCAGCGCGTTCTACCCAACGGTTCAGGAGCGCTACCCGAAGATCGTGCCCCAGCCGCCAGCCCCGCCGATCGAGGAGAGCTTTGAGATCCCGACGCAGGCTACGATTGCGTTCCAGTTGTTCGGCGGTCCGGAGTCCCAGCGTTGGGCGTTTGTGAGCGACGACGATCTGGAGACACTTCAGGTGCAACCCGATCGCCTGATGTACGCCTGGACCAAGGAGGAGACAGATGCGGACTACCCGCACTACGGGCCGATCAGGGATCGCTTCGAGGTCAACTACAGGTCCTATCTCAACATTGCCGAGGGCGACGTGCAAGCAACCTGGTGCGAGATCTCCTACGTCAACCCGATCATGCAGCCCGAAGGTGAGATGCGCCCGGACCTGTCCACCCTTGTGAGGCGTGTGGTGCCGCAGGAGCTGCCGGGCCTGCCACAGCCGTTTAACACGGGACTCGAGGAACGCTTTCAGCTAGACCGCGACGGCGCGCCCTACGCGCGCTTCTTCATCAACGTCCAGTCCACGGTGGGGCGACCCCGCCGCCTTGGTCACACGATCACTCTTACGATGCGCGGCCGACCCGCGACCTCAGATCTCGACGGTGTATTGGCATTTTTCGATGAAGGGAGAGAGCTAATCGTGACCACGTTCCGCGACATCACGACGCTTGAGCGCCATGCAGAATGGGGCCTGCGGTGAGCCCGCTCGTCCCTCTCGTGCCGCCGCCTGAAGCGCAGCCTGTGCGGTCAGTTCGGATCGAAGCGCCCATACAGCAGCGGCCTGTGATCGGGGATCGTGCCGAAGGACCTGCCGTCTACAAAGTAGAGGCCCCGGACGCTTCGCCCTGGTACGGCGAAGCGCTGGACCGGATCAGCGGCCTCACTGCCCTCGCCGTCGGCTGGAACGGCCACGACGCACGCGAAGTCAAAGCCGACATGGCGATCGATGCCGCCAAGTTCTTGGCGAAGGTGGCATTCCCCGGAATCGCCGCACCATCGATCACGCCGCTCGCGGAGGGCGGACTCCAAGTCGAGTGGCATCGTGGGGGACTGGACATCGAGGTAGCGTTTACCGATGACGAGCCTGGCGTCTACATCGTGGACCGCGAGGGCGGCGAGGTCGAGTTGCAGCTGGCGGAGGCCGTGTCAGCGATCACCGGCTACTGGCCGCGCCTTCAGGACTCGTGATTGCCGACGACGCCGAGGTCCCTGACGACACGAGCCTCTACCGTCGGGTACACCCGACAGAGATCGTGTGGAATGACAACGACGGGTGCCTGAGGCCTGGCAGCGGCGTTTTCAAGGATCCTGAGATGTCCGTCTACCTGGGCGATGTGCTGGAGGATGAGAAGCGAGAGCCCGCCTCTGTGCTGGACGGCAGACCGACACATTCGCTCGTTTCATTGACGGCTGGCTTCGTCAAAGGCGAGGACCAGACGGTCCGGCGTACGCCGATATCGGACGATGCATCGCACGGAGAGGTCTGCGGCAAGAAGAGTCAGAGCCGTCGGAGAAAGTTCGCGCGAACGGCGCAGTTTGTCGTGCTCCGAGAGGACGCGTTGAATCCCGACGAGCTGGCGAAGATGCGCAATAGTGGCAAACGCTGATCAGCGCGAGGCGCGCACGAGTCAGGGAGCCAGATTCGTTGACGGCCGCAATCGTAGGCCGAAGGCCGACTTGTGTCCGTCCACCACATCAGTTATGAGTACGCCGGTCGTTCGTTCCCGAAACCGCCGTACTTCCGGAGCCGCCAGGGAGGCCACCCACACCACTGCCTCCCTGGTGCGCTTTGGTTCCGACCGGTACGTCTGATCTTCTGTCGGTCAAGTCGATACGTGGCGCGGAGTGGGTCCGCAAAGCGCACCGGCGGTTTCTGGAAAAGCCGAGCAAGAGGTGTTGAACGAATGACTACCGATTCGAAGAGTCTCGATGCAGACCGGCCCATCAATGTCACGATGGTGCTGGCAGACCACGCACAGGTGGCCGAGGGCAAGCTGTTCGTTGCCGGGGGCGGCTGGACGGACATGACCGGAGCCGCGCCGTTCGCGCTGGCGCTGGTGATCGAAATCCCCTTCGAGAAGACCGGGACGAACCACAAGTTCGAACTGGACCTGATCGACGCCCACGGCCAGCCGGCGCTGATGCCGACCCCGAACGGCATGGTGCCGGTGCACCAGGAGATCGACATGGAGGTCAAGGCCCCCGAGGACGCGCCGTCCACGGCGTCCTTCGTGAGCCCATTCGTGTTCAAACACGGGCCGATGCCGATCGCGCCCGCCGACTACGAATGGCGGCTGATGGTCAACGGCGAGACACGCGAGAACTGGCGCCTCCCGTTCCACGTGCACTCGGCACAGCAGCAGTAGGTAGAAAACGTGGGCGAGGAGCCCTCGCTCAGGCTCCCCGCTCCGCAGCCGGGCATCCTTAAGCTGAGCTACTGTTGCGCTCATGATTGAACCAGGAGACAAGGCACCAGACTTCGAGTTGCCAGACCAGGACGGGCGTGCGGTGAGGCTCTCGGACTTTCGTGGACAGCAGACAGTTGTCTACTTTTACCCAAAGGCCGACACCCCCGGCTGCACCGCCCAGGCGTGCGGCGTGCGCGATCATCGCGCCGACTATGCGAAGGTCGGCTCGGTCGTGCTCGGCATCTCGCCCGACTCGGTGGCGAAGATCAAGAAATTCCACGACAAGTACGACCTCGACTTCGCACTGCTCGCCGACGAGGGCCACGCGGTCGCGGACGCTTACGGCGTGTGGGCGGAGAAGTCGATGTACGGGAAAGTCTATAAAGGGAACGAGAGGACTACATTCATCATCGACCCTGCCGGGAAGGTCGCCGAGGTGCTGCGCAAGGTCAAGCCTGCCGAGCACGATGACCTGGTGCTGAGCGCGCTCGCGCAGGCGAGCCTCTGATCGAGGCGAGCAGGAAGTCGAGGGATGTCTCGCGTCTTGTGGCCTCATAGCTGGTAAGGTGGTCACATGCGTGAGATTGGTGTCCGTGAGTTGAAGACGACGCTGAGCCAGACGTTGCGAGCGGTCGCTCGTGGGCAAGAGGTACGCGTGACCCTCCGCGGCCGGCCGCTGGCTGACATCGTCCCCGCCGGAACCTCGGCCGAGGGTGATCGTCTGCGTGAACTGGTGGCCCAAGGGCGGTTGGCGGCGCCTGCACGTGTGCGGCCGGCGCGGGCGCCCCGGCTCGTGAAGAGCGCTCGCAGCGCGTCTTCGCTGGTGTTGGCTGAGCGGGAAGCCGAGCGCTGAATCTCTACCTCGATGCGAGTGCGCTGGTCAAGCGCTATGTCGCTGAGCCGGGCAGCGAGACCGTCCGTGACGCAATGGACCGCGCTGACGGGTGGTTCATGTGTCGTGTCGGCTTCGTCGAGACCGTCCGTGCCGTCGGCCTGAGTGCGGGCCATGCGGCCGTCACGAGCGTGCACGAGGAGTGGCCTGCGTTCGGCGTGATCGAGATAGACCAGCGCTTGGTCGAGGACGCTGCCAAGCTCGCAATCGACCGCGAGCTACGCAGTCTGGACGCCCTGCATCTCGCCGCTGCGCTCGTACTCCCCGGGGACGGTCTGCTCTTTGCCACCTGGGACCGTCGCCTGCACACTGCTGCTGGCGCTGAAGGACTTGGGCTCATTCCAGAAATGCTCGACTGACTCAGGTTTGGCGGCAGGGCAGATGGCCCTGCTGACTGAGCCATGCGCCGCCACCGTCACTCTCAGCCGGCCGTAAACCGAGCCGCCTCGCCCGACCCACCCGTCGCGTCGCCGGGGCTGTAGGAGTGCGCGCCGGCGCCCGCGAGGCGGCCGCCGTCAACGATCAGGTATTCCTCGCGGATCGGGCGCTCATCGAACCAGCACTCCAGGATCTCGCGTACGCCGGCGGCGTAGCGGGCCTGGGCGGAGAGGCTGGTGCCGGAGGTGTGTGGAGTCATGCCGTGGTTGGGCATCGTGCGCCATGGATGGTCTTTGGGCGGGGGTTGAGGAAACCACACGTCCCCGGCATACCCGGCGAGATGCCCGCTCGCGCACGCCTGTGCGACAGCGTCGCGGTCGCAGATCTTCCCGCGCGCGGTGTTGATCAGATACGCGCCGCGCTTGAACTTGGCGATCAGCTCGGCATCGAACATGCTCTCCGTCTCCGGATGCAGCGGCGCGTTGATCGTCACCACGTCGCAGGCTTCCACCAGCGACTCGACACTCGGATGGAACGTCACGCCGAGCTCCTGCTCGACCTCTGCCGGCAGGCGATGGCGATCGGTGTAGTGCAGCCCGACGTCGAACGGCTTCAACCGCCGCAGCACAGCCGAGCCGATCCGTCCCGCGGCGACCGTGCCGACCTGCATCCCCTCGAGGTCGTACTCGCGCGCGGCGCAGTCGGCGATGTTCCAGCCTCCCTCCAGCACCCACTGATAGGAGGGGATGTAGTTGCGCACGAGCCCGAGGATCATCATCACGACGTGCTCGGCGACGCTGATGCTGTTGCAGTAGGTCACCTCGGCGACTGTGATCCCGTGCTCGATCGCGGCCTGTAGGTCAACGTGGTCAGATCCGATCCCCGCAGTCAGCGCCAGCTTCAGCCGCGGCGCCTTGGCGATCCGCTCGGCCGTCAGGTATGCCGGCCAGAACGGTTGGGAGATCACGATCTCGGCCTCTGGAAGCGCACGCTCGAACACTGAGTCCGGGCCGTCCTTGTCGGAGGTGACGATCAGCTCGTGACCGCGCTCCTGCAGAAACCGCCGCAACCCCAGCTCGCCCGAGACGCTCCCCAGCAGCTCGCCGGGGGTGAAGTCGATCGCCTGTGGCGAGGGCGCGCTCTGCCCGTCGGGGTAACGCTCGATCCGCGGTATCCCGTCGCGCGCGTAGGACGGCGGATACCCGTTGACCGGATCGTCGTACAGCACGCACACCACCTTGGCCATCTTCTCAACCATATACCCCCGGCAGGTTCTATTATCGGCCGCGCTCACCGGTCGATCGCAAGAAAGGAGGTCAGAGATGCCGCTGGGCGTATACCTCGAGGCGCCGGAGCCCGAGCTCGATGACGAGGACTGGGACGACGACGAGGAGTTCGGCGCCGATGACGACGAGCTCGAGCTCGACGAGTTCGACGATATCGACGAGGACGACGACGACGAGGAGGAGATCTGAGAAGGGGCGCGAGTCCCCGTACGCTTGAGGCTGTGCCAGCGCTGCTCGCATCGACCTCGATCGGCGAAAGCCTCACGACGTTCCTCGACGCCGCCGCGAAGTTCTTCTCCGACCTCG
Source organism: uncultured Solirubrobacterales bacterium (assembly GCA_963767255.1). Lineage (GTDB taxonomy): Bacteria > Actinomycetota > Thermoleophilia > Solirubrobacterales > Solirubrobacteraceae > Palsa-744. Next base: position 27,937 of record CAVYDM010000023.1, read on the forward strand.
CGGCCGTGCACTGGGGTGCGCTGGCGCTCGGGTTGGCCTTCTTTGGGCTCAACCTGACACTGCGCTCGCGGGCGTACTTCAACACCCTGCGCGCCGCCTACCCGGCTGTCCGCTTCCAGTGGCGGCGGATCTGGGGCGCCTACTTCGCGGCGGTCGGCTTCAACAATGTCGTGCCCGTGCGCGGGGGGGAAGTCATCAAGCTCTTCCTCACGCGCTCCTCGATCCCCGGGTCGAGCTATCCGACCGTCGCCGCCGCGTTCTTCGTGGAGTCGATCTTCGACGTGTGCGTGGGTGTGCTCATCCTGATCTTCGCGTTCAGTCAGGGCGTGTTTCCCAAGCCTCCCGACTTCTCCAAGCTCAGCTCGTTCGACATCTCATACCTGGCGGGGCACTTTCGGTTCACGCTGTTCTTGATCACGACTCTGGCGATCCTCGGCCTGGTCGCGTTTGCGCTGCTGTCGGTGCGCGTGCGGGCGTTCTGGGCGCGGGTGCGCCAGGGCGTGACGATCCTCTCCGACCGTCGTCGCTACCTGCGCGAAGTCGTCTCCTGGCAGGCGGCGGGGTGGGTCTGCCGCTTTGTCGCGTTCTGGTTCTTGCTGGATGCGTTCAGGGTCGGCGGCTCGGTGGGAAACGTGCTGCTCGTGTTCGCCGTCAACCAGGTCGCGGGCGCGGTCCCGCTCACTCCGGGTGGGGCGGGCGTGCAGCAGGCGCTCTTGGTCAAGGTCTTCGCAACGAGCGCCGCCGGCACGGCGGCCGTGGCGGCCTACTCGGTGGGCCAGCAGATTGCGATCGCCGCGTTCACGGCGGCGGTGGGGCTTGGCGCCGTGGTGTTCATATTCCGGTTTCGCTCCTTCGGCGAAGTGCTCCACGCCGGCCGCGCCTCGCGCGAGGCCGAGCGTGCCGGGATGGCGCCTGCAGAGGACTATCGACGCGAGGACGATCCCCCGCCACCGGCTGCGCCTGCACCGCGCGGGCTCGGCGCGCGCTACTGAAGCCCCTCGCGCGCCTCGCGCACGAGGGCGACCGCCTCGGGGAAGATCCTGGCCATCACGGTCCTGATCTGCTCGGCCTGGGCCTCTGCGTCGCCCTGCAGGTTGATGCGCTCCACGGCCGCGACGGTCATGTCGACGGCGAGCTTGATCGCGTTGTCCGCCCACGCCAGACGCTGCTGACCCTGCATCTGTTCGGCGAACTCCGCCAGGCGGCGCTGAAGCTCCTCCGGATCGCCGAACAGATCGCCGAAGCCACCACTCTCCATGCTCTCATCATAGACTGCGCCGTTCATGCCGAGCACGAGTGAGATCTCAGAGCAGCTGGAGCGCGAGTCCGAGCGCCGGGCGCGCATGGGCGTGCCCGCGTTCGCTGGCGGGTTCCTGTACTTCCTGAGCGCGATCATCGTCACCGCGACGCTCAGCTCCGCGCCGACCGTCGGCCTGCTGCAGGGTCTGACTCCGGCGCTGAGAGGCGAGGCCAACCCGGCGATCAGCCCGCGCGCCGCCGAGGTCAAATACATCAGCCATCACTCCCTCGCTCTGATCGCCGGCAGCGCGGTCAAGTCGCTCGCGCTCGTGGTGCTGACGCTGCTGGTGCTCCTGCTGCTCGACGCGACGCGCTTTCGCCGGCCCGAGACCTGGCCGGCGGCGCGCCCGCTGGCGCTCGTCGGCGGGATCGCGCTGGCGGTCGTCAACCTCGCCCACCAGGTGGTCGGCTCGATCCAGGCGCACAACTTCGCGGTCGGCCACGACTTCTCAAGCCTTGCTGTCGAACAGGCGCTGACGAAGGGAGCGTTCAACGTGGGCAGCCAGTATCTGGACCTGCTCGCGGCGCTGGCCCTGACGGCGGGCATCATCGTGGTGTCGATCAACGCGATCCGCGTCGGCCTGCTCACCCGCTGGATGGGCGTGATCGGGATCTTCTCGGGCGTTCTCATCTTCCTGCCGATCGGCGGGGCGACCTTGGAAATCGTGCCCGCGTTCTGGATGGCGGGCATGGGCGTCCTCTTCATGGGACGCTGGCCGGGCGGGGACCCGCCCGCGTGGCCGTCGGGGGAGGCGCGCCCGTGGCCTACGCAGGCCGAGCGTCGCGCCGAACGCGAAGATCAGTCCTCGGGCGGGGGCGCAGCCAAGAAGGGCAAGCCGGCGCTCGCGTCCGGGCCCGACGTCACGCCCCCGCCGGAGCTGCCGGGATCGTCTTCGGGCGGATCCTCGCGCAAGCGGCGTCGCAAGCGCTGACGCGCCGAGCGCCGGCGCCGGCTCATCGTGCGGCGCTGGAGTCGATAGGGTCAGCGCATCATGGCGGGCGAGGATATGTCCACGGGTGGCCAGCTCGACAGGGAGCTGGCGTCGCTGCTGGATGTCGAGAAGTTCGATCCTCCCTCCGAGTTTCGCGAGCGCGCGCTGCTGAGCGACGCGGGCGTCTACGAGCGGGCTGCCGCCGACCCGCAGGCATGGTGGGCCGCGCAAGCGGCGGAGCTGGACTGGTTCGGACCCTGGACGCGGGTGCTCGACGACGACGATCCCCCGTTCTACAAGTGGTTCACCGGCGCCACGCTCAACGCCTCCTACAACTGCCTCGATCGCCACGTGATCGCGGGTCGGGGTGAGCGCGTCGCCTTTCACTGGCGCGGCGAGGACGGCTCCGAGCGCGACGTCACCTACGCGGAGCTGCTCGCGGAGGTGCAGCGGTTCGCGAACGCGCTGAAGAACCTGGGGGTGGGCAAGGGCGACGTGGTCGGGATCTACCTGCCGATGATCCCCGAGGTCGTCGTGGCGATGCTCGCGTGCGCACGCATCGGCGCCCCGCACAATGTCGTCTTCGGCGGCTTCTCCGCGGAGGCCGTGCGCGAGCGCATGGAGTTCTCCGAGGCGAAGGTGCTGATCACCGTCGACGGCGCCGCGCGCAAGGGCAGGATCGCGCCGGTCAAGGATCGCGTGGACGAGCACATGCACGACCTCGCAAGCCTCGAGCAGATCGTCGTCGTCAGGAGCAAGGGGACTCCCTGCGCGATGCGGGAGGGGCGTGACCTCTTCTACGACGAGCTGCTCGCCGGCGCGGACGCCGAGTGCCCCGCCGAGCCGCTGGACGCGGAGCACCCCCTGTACATCCTCTACACGTCGGGCTCGACCGCCAAGCCGAAGGGCATCCTGCACACCACCGGCGGCTACCTCACGGGGGTGTCGGCGACGCATCGCTACGTGTTCGATCTGCGGGCGGGTGAGGATCCCAATCCTGACGTCTACTGGTGCGCGGCCGACGTCGGCTGGGTCACGGGGCACTCCTACATCGTCTACGGGCCGCTGTGCAACGGCGCCACCTCGGTGATGTGGGAGGGAGCGCCCGACTATCCCCACAAGGGGATCTGGTGGGAGCTCGTCGAGCGCTACCGCGTGAGCATCCTCTACTGCGCGCCGACCGCGATCCGCGCATGCATCAAGTGGGGCGCGCAGTGGCCGAACGAGCACGACCTGAGCAGCCTGCGCCTGCTCGGCTCCGTCGGCGAGCCGATCAACCCGAAGGCGTGGCTGTGGTACCACAAGGTGATCGGGGGCGAACGCTGCCCGATCGTGGACACGTGGTGGCAGACGGAGACAGGCGCGATCATGATCACGCCGCTGCCGGGGATCACCGCCACCAAGCCCGGATCGGCCACCCAGCCGTTCCCGGGGGTTGCGGCCGAGGTGCGCGATGAGTCCACGGGCGAGCCGATCGAGGAAGGCCAGGGGCTGCTCGTGCTCACACGGCCATGGCCGTCGATGCTGCGCACGCTGTACAAGGAGGACGAGCGGTTCATCGCGGCCTACTTTGAGCGCTTCGGCCGCGAGACGTATCTCGTCGGAGACGCCGCCCGGCGCGATCGCGACGGTTGCTTCTGGGTGATCGGGCGCATCGACGACGTGGTCAACGTCTCAGGGCACCGGCTGTCGACCGCCGAGGTCGAGTCGGCGATCGTGGCTCATCCGGACGTCGCCGAGGCGGCGGTGATCGGCCAGCACGACGAGGACTCCGGCCAGGCGATCGTCGCGTTCGTCACGCTCCAGGGCGGCCTGGAGGGAGATGAGGCGACCGTCGAAGGCATTCGCGAAACCGTGGCCGAGCGGATCGGCAAGTTCGCGCGCCCGAAGCGCATCATCTGGACCGACGATCTGCCGAAGACGCGCTCGGGCAAGATCATGCGCCGGCTGCTGCGCGACATCGCCGAGGGCCGCGCTCTGGGCGACGTGACGACGTTGCGCGATCCCGCGGTCATGTCCGAGCTGCAGGAGCGCGTGCGGGAGCTGCAGGCGCAGGAATCGTGAGAGCGCTCTCATACTGACGGAGTCTTTATGTAGTTTTGACAGAGTGGTCCCCGCATGATCGAGGTGACCAGCATCACTAAGCGCTACGGGCACACCGTGGCCGTGGACGACCTCAGCTTCACGGTCCGCCCTGGAGTGGTGACCGGCTTCCTCGGGCCGAACGGCGCCGGGAAGTCGACGACCATGCGCCTGATCCTCAACCTCGACTCCCCCGATTCGGGCAGGGCCATCGTCAACGGGAAGCCCTACCGCGAGCACGCGGCGCCGCTGCGCGAGGTCGGGGCGCTGCTGGAGGCGCGCTCGGTGCACACCGGGCGCTCGGCGCGCGACCACCTGCTGGCGCTCGCGCAGACGCACGGCATCCCGCGATCGCGGGTCGACGAGCTGATCGACATGGTCGGCCTGCACGACGTCGCGAGTGGACGCGTGGGCGGGTTCTCGCTCGGCATGGGCCAGCGGCTCGGCATCGCGCAGGCGCTGCTCGGAGACCCAAAGACGGTGATGCTCGACGAGCCGGTCAACGGCCTCGACCCCGAGGGCATCCAATGGGTTCGCCACCTCCTGCAAGGCCTGGCCGCGGAGGGCCGCACGGTGTTCGTCTCCTCCCACCTGATGAGCGAGATGTCCCAGACCGCCGAGCACCTGATCGTCATCGGGCGGGGCCGGATGATCGCCGACACAAGCGTCGAGCAGTTCGTCGCCGGCGCGTCGAAGAACGTTGTCCGCGTGCGCTCCCCCGAGCTCGCGAGCCTGACGGAAGCGCTCGCCGGAGCGGACGTCACGGTCACCGCGCTCGAGCCCTCGGCGGCGGAGGTGGCCGGGCTCACGGCCGAGCAGATCGGCGACGCCGCGGCGGCTCGCGGCATCGCCCTGCACGAGCTCACGCCCGTCCAGGCGTCGCTGGAGGAGGCCTTCATGGAGGTCACCCAGGACGCCCTCCAGTTCCACAGCGCCGAGGCCCGGGGGGCGGGCGCCGCGGTGGATGGAGCGGGCGCCGAGGTCGAGGGGACGCGGGCGTGAGCGCCACCGGCGTCGCCCAGGCACACGGGGTCACCTTCGCGGGCGTCACGCGCTCGGAGTGGACCAAGCTGCGCTCCGTGCGCTCGAGCCGCTGGTGCCTGTTCCTCACGGCGTTGTTCGTGATCGCGATCGGGATCCTCGTCTGCCTCATCAGCGAGTCGCGCTACCCCGAACTCCACCACGCCTTCCACCCGCTCGACTCGAGCCTCCGCGGCGTGAACCTCGCTCAGTTCGCGGTCGGCGTGCTGGGCGTGCTCACGATCACCGCCGAGTATTCGACGGGCATGATCCGCTCATCGTTCTGCGCCGTCCCCAAGCGACTGCCCGTGCTGTGGGCCAAGGCGGCTGTCTTCGCCATCGTGACATTCGTCATCAGCCTGCCGTCGATCTTCATCGCGTTCCTGGTCGGCCAGTCGATCCTCTCGCAGAAGCACATCCAGGTGTCGATCTCGCAACCGGGCGTGCTGCGCGCGCTCATCGGCGCCGCGCTGTTCCTCGCCGTGATGGGCCTGCTCGGCCTCGGCCTGGGTGCGATCATCCGCAGTACCGCCGGGGGGATCTCCGCGCTCGTGGCGATCGTCTTCGTGATCCCGCCGATCCTCGAGCTCGCGCTGCCGACGAGCTGGTATGACACGATCAGCGGCTATCTCCCACTGAGCGCGGGGGGTGCCCTCTGGACGATCAACCCCGCGTCTGGAACGCTCGCCCCGTGGGCCGGCTTCGCGGTGTTCTGCGCCTACGCCGCTCTGTCGTTGGCGATCGCGGCAGCGCTCCTGCGTTGACGCGACGTGTGACGCCCCAGACTCAAACCTTGCGGTGCTCGGGCACCCACGATCCGTCGTCCTGGCGCGCGAAGTCCTGGAACAGGTTGGGCGCCTCGGCCTGCATGATCCGGGCGACCGTGTCGAACACCAAGCGCAGCTCCTCCTCGGCGCCCTCGGCCGTGCGCATCTCGATCACGTGACGCAGCGTGCGCGCGTTGGCCGTCCAGACGATGTCGGTGGAGAGGCCGATCGGGGCCAGGCGGCGCAGGGCGGAGGTGACCTCCTTCTTGACGTGAAACGGCACGCCCTCCGCGTCGATGCCCAGCTCGCGCGCGGCGCTGAGCTGAAACTCCTCCAGCTGCTCGACGATGCTCAGCACCCGCTCGCGCACGGGCTCAAGGGCTGGCGGCACGCGAAAGCCGATGTCCGCCAGGCGCACATAGCGCAGGCTCTCCTGGCTGAACGCCGAACCGGCGCGATGGCGCACGAGCTCGTGGGTGAATACGCGACTGACGTTGCGGAACACGAACGAGTAGTTCGCATGCTCCAGGACGCTGCCGTGACCGGAGCGCAGGATGTTGGCGAAGTACTCGCGCCGGTCGGTCCTGATCTTCGTCACGTTGGGGTTCAATCCCGGCTCCCAGCTGCGGTAGCACGCGCGTCCGCCGAACTCCAGCAGCAGTTCTCCGGAGCCCAGCTCCCGGGACTCGCTCTCGGCCTCCTCGATGCGGCCCTGCAGCCACGACTCGCCGCCCACGTCGCGCAGGTATGCGCGCATGCCCTCGACATCGATCGAGGGCCGGGCGATCAGGTAGACGGTCGGGGTGGTCTCGTGCATCGGGCGGAGGATGCTAGGCGGTGCCCCGGACGCTCTGACCAGGCGCCGGCGACTCCCCTGAGATCGCCCCGGCCCGTGGGCGCCCTGTCAGGGCGAGGGCGAGATGGCCAGCACGCTGTTGGGCGCGACGGTGAGCTCGATGCGGCCGCGAGGCGAGCTGGGCCGCGCCGTCCGGGCGCCCGCGCGCGTCGCGGTCAGCGTCTCGATGCTCACGCTGCGGGCGCCGCGCAGGAGGACGGGTCGCGCCTGGGCGTGCTCGTTGTCGAGGATGAGCATGGTCCCGCCCGCCGGCTCGACCACGCTGCTCGCCACGAGTCCGCGTACGCCCGGGATCGTCCGCAGCGCGGCGCCGACGGGCAGCCACTGGTTGAGCGCGACCAGGGCGCTCTGAAGTGGCCGTGTGAGCACTTCTTCGCCGCGGAGCACGAACGGATCGTAGGGGGCGCCGCTGAAGTGAAAGCGCACCTCCTGGAAGCCGGTCTTCAGGGCGGCGAGCACGAAGCGCACCGCCCAGACGGCGGTCGCGGGACTGTCCGAGACCCCGGCCACGCCGCCGCAGGAGGCGGAGTTGGCCTCGGAGATGATCGCCCCCACGTGCGCGGCGGCCGCGTCCGCGACGACCCATGCCAGGCTGCGGGGCAGGTCCGCCGCCTGCGCCGAGAGCAGCCCCCCGGTCGTGACGGCCTTCGGGGTGGAGCAGGCGGTGAGCGGATAGAGGTGCACGCCGACGGTCTGCTCGTGCAGGGCGGCGATGACTCGCGGGAGCTGGGCTCGCCAGTGCGCGGGCCTGGCCAGTTCCGGTCCGATCACCGGGGCGCCGGCGAGCGCCGGCTGGAGCTGTTCGGCAACCTGCAGGTATGTGCTGGCGGCCGCGGCTTCTTCGCCGGGCACCCGCCTGCTCAGCGAGGCGTAGTTGGGCAGGTAGTAGAGGTCCGGCTCGTTGCCGAGCGAGAAGCTCAGGCCGTTGGTGGCCGCGCTCTGGGCGCCGGCGACCATCTGCGTCGCCCACGCGAGGTTTCCGGTCTTGGCGTTCAGGCCGACCGTGAGCGGATCTTTCGTCGCGCTCAGCAGGCAGTGCAGCTGGCTCCAGAAGGCGGCGGGCAGGGCGTAGAGCGTGGCCGTTTCCCACGAGGAAGGCGCGCCGGAGAGGGCTCCGCTCGGCGCCGTCAGATCCTGGCTGTCTCCGGCGAGGGACAGCGGTGGGGATCCGAGCGCCTGCAGCTCGCTCGCGAGCGCGGGCGGGGGACAGGCGCCCGCGCCGAGGTCCTGGGCCATCGTCGGGTACTCCAGCGACAGGCCAACGGGCGCCATCGTGACCGGTACGCCCGCGCCGGCGAGTCTCGGCGGCAGCCTGATTTCCACCGGGGGCGTCTTCGTGTGGGCAGGCGCGTTGCCGGAAGGGGGCTGGGGCTGTGTGGCCAGGGCTGCGCCCGCGGCCGCGCCGGCGCCGATGAGCGACAGTCCAAGTGCGAGCGCCAATGCCCGTGGGATCGGCGTGCGTCGCCCGCGCCGCATTGCTTGAACATATCAACGTCGATGGGAGACAGGGCCGCATGCGGCCCTGTCCGGGTCGTGCATGCACGACCCGACCGTCGGCGCATGCGCCGACGGTGGACACGCCGCATGCGGCGTGTCGCGGGCCGCACATGTGCGGCCCGCCGGGCGGTGCATGCACCGCCCGGATAGTCTGCCCTGATCGATGGCTGCCGGCGCCCCCTCAATCCCCGCCGATCCCCAGCTTCAGCAGACAGCCTGGGATCTGGAGCTGCTCGTCGACGGTGAGGGGCCGGCCGGTGTCGAGCGCAGACTCGACGAGGCGGTTGCGCAGGCAAAGACGTTCGCCGAGCGCTACGCCGGCAGGCTCGGTGAGCTGGACAGCGCCGGTCTCGCGCGGGCGATGGGGGAGCTGGCCGGCATCCACGATCTCGTCGGGCGCGCGGGCTCCTACGCGGCGCTCGACTTCTCCACGAACACGGCCGATCCCGCGCGCGGGGCGCTGTTGCAGCGTACGCAGGAGCGCGGCACAGAGATCGAGACGACGCTGCTGTTCTTCGAGCTGGAGTGGGCCGCCCTGTCCGACGAGCAGGTTCGGGAGCTGCTTGGGGACGAGGCCCGCGAGGATGACGGCCGAGGCGACGATGTCCTCGACTTCTGCCGCCATCATCTGCGGAGCGCACGCCGCTACCGCGATCATCTGCTCAGTGAGCCCGAGGAGAAGATCCTCGCCGAGAAGTCGCTCACCGGCGCCGGCGCCTGGTCGCGCCTGTTCGAGGAGCTGGCCTCGGCGATCGAAGTCGAGCTGCCCGGCGGCGGCGATGGGGACACCGGCGGCGAGCGCGTCGCGCTCGACCTCGCGCTCAGCCGTCTCGCTCTGGGAGACCGTGAGCTGCGGCGCACCACGGCCGAGGCTGTGAGCGCGGCGCTGGAGCCGGGTCTGCGCACGCGCGCGTTCCTGTTCAACACGCTGCTCGCCGACAAAACGACCGACGATCGGCTGCGCCGCTATGAGAGCTGGCTGGCGGCGCGCAACCTCGCCAACGAAGCCAGCGACGAGTCCGTGCGGGCGCTGGTCGAGGCGGTCCGCGGGCGGTATGAGATCGCGCGGCGCTGGTACCGGCTGAAGGCGAAGCTGCTCGGGGTGGAGCAGATCGCCGACTACGACCGCATGGCGGTCGTCACCAGCGACGAGGTCACTTACACGTTCGCGCAGGCGCGCGAGATCGTGCTCGACTGCTACGCCTCGTTCTCCGGAGAGCTGGGGGATCTGGCAAAGGGGTTCTTCGACGAGCGCTACATCGACGCCCCCCTGCGCCCGGGCAAGCGCGGCGGGGCGTTCTGCGCGTCGGCCGTGCCCTCGGTGCACCCGTATGTGCTGCTCAACTACACCTCGCGCCGCCGCGACGTGCTCACGCTCGCGCATGAGCTCGGCCACGGCGTGCACTTCGCGCTGGCCGCCCGTCAGGGGATCTTCCACCAGGGCACGCCGCTGACGCTCGCCGAGACCGCCTCGGTCTTCGCCGAGACGATCGTGTTCGGGCGGCTGCTCGCGGAGGACTCGACGCCGGCCTCGCGCTTGGCGCTGCTGGCGGAGAACATCGAGGGTCAGATCGCGACCGTGTTCCGCCAGGTCGCGATGAACCGCTTCGAGGATCTCGTCCACACAGCCCGCCGCGCCGAGGGCGAGCTGTCGGTGGAGCGCTTCGGCGAGCTGTGGACCGAGAGCCAGGCCGAGCTGCTGGGCGACTCCGTGGAGATCACCGACGGCTACCGCTCGTGGTGGTCCTACGTTCCGCACTTCATCGGCTCGCCGGGCTACGTCTACGCCTACGCCTACGGCCAGCTGCTCGCGCTGTCGGTGTATGAGCGCTACGAGCAGCGCGGAGCCGAGTTCGTGCCCCAATACCTGGAGCTGCTCGCCGCCGGGGGATCGAAAAGCCCCGAGGAGCTGGGCAAGATCGTCGACGTGGATCTCGCCGACCCGGGCTTCTGGGAGTCGGGCCTGGATCTCGTCGAGCGACAGCTGCTGCAAGCCGAGGCTGCGGCCGAGGCCGCGCTCGGGACGTAGGGAGCTGGCGCTACAGCAACCCCAGCGCGCTGCCGACCCCGTGGACGAGGTTGAACAGTGGCTCGGGGAGGATGCCGAAGAACAGGGTCGCGGCGCCGGCCACGATCGCTACGAAGGCCACCTCGGGCTGGATGGCGGCTGTGGGGGCTCTCTCGCCATCCGGGCGGGTCGCTGGGCCGGCGGGAGACCCGTCCAGCTCCTGTGAGCCGCCGGCCAGCGCGGGCAGGGCGCCCTCGGAGGGGACCCCGGGACCGGGCGCCGAGGTGGCGGGCGCCGGACTCGACGTATCCTCGGGAGACTCGCTCATCCACATCGCCGCGATCACCGGCAGGTAGTAGCCGAGGGAGATCATCGAGCCGATCACGATCACGACCGCCAGCCACGTGTACCCGCCCGTGACGGATGCGTCGATGAGGTAGAACTTGCCCATGAACCCCGCCGTCGCGGGGATCCCCGCGAGGCCCAGCATCGACAGCGTCATCGGCCAGGCGAGGTGGGGGCGCTCGCGGCCGATGCCCCTCATCGCCGCGACGGTGTCGCCCAGATCGGTCTCGCGTTCGCGCGCGAGGATCACGGCGAACGCGGCCATGTTCATGAACAGGTACACCGCCAGGTAGAACACGGTCGCCTGCGCGCCCAGCTTGGAGGCGACGACGACGCCGGCGAGCATGTACCCGGCCTGGGCGACCGAGGAGTAGGCGAGCATGCGCTTCAGCGAGGACTGGCTCAGCGCGCCGACGTTGCCGACGACGATCGTGATCGCCGCGAGCGTCGCCACCGCCGGGCCCCAGCTCGCATGGGCTTCGATCAGGGCCACGTCGAACAGTCGCAGGAACACCCCCAGCGCCGCCACCTTCGTCGCGACCGCCATGAACGCCGTCACGGGCGTCGGCGCGCCCTCGTACACGTCCGGCGTCCACTGGTGGAACGGGGCGACCGAGGCCTTGAAGCACAACCCCGCCACGCACAGCGCGATCCCCGTCAGCGTCAGCGGGTCGGTCGCAAGGCTGCCGCTCGACAGGGCGGCAGCGATCCCGGTGAACTCGGTCTGACCGGTCGCGCCGTAGATCAGCGCCAGGCCGTACAGCAGCGTTGCCGACCCCACCGAGCCGATGATCAGGTACTTCAGTCCCGACTCGAGCGAGTGCTCGCGTTTGAGCTCGGTCGCGCACAGCACGTACAGCGGGATCGAGAGCAGCTCCAGGCCGAGGAACAGCACGACCGTGTTCTGGGCCGCCGCCAGGATCGACATCCCGCCGATCGAGGTCAGCAGCAGCGCGTGCCACTCGCCGTGCGCGGCTTCCCTGGCCGCCAGGGAGCGCCACGCCAGCAGCACCGTGCAGGCGCCGCCCGCGACCAGGATCAGGTTCAGCGTCAGCGACAGCGCGTCGATGCGCAGCGCGCCCGAGACGATCGACTTTTCATCGCTCCACTGCCAGATCGTCAGTCCCGCGGCCACGCCCAGCGCCACGAGGCTGAGCGCGGGCACGAGCTGCGCGCGGGCCCAGCGCGATCCCAGGAGACCGACGAGCAGCACGATCATCGCGCCGCCCAGCAGCGCGATCAGGGGGGACAGGGCCGCGAAGTCAACGTGCGGGCCTTTGAGCGTGGCTGTGGCGAGGGGGATCATGGGATGGTGCTTGCTGACGTTGGAAAGGTGGGGTTGAGCGCGGCGTGGGCGCTGGCCACAGCGGCTGTGGTCGACGCTTCGCTGCGACGCAGCGCCAGCTGCGGGTAGATCGCCATGAACACGATCACGACGACCAGCGGCACGAGCACCGCGCCGTCGCGCAGAGTGATGTCGCGAGAATCGACTTTCGGCCCGACGCGGTTGTGCATCGCGCGGATGAACAGGCGCAGCGCGTACACGCTCGCCATCACCACGCCGCTGAACGCGATGATCGCGATCGCGAGCTTGGCCTTGAACACGCCGAGCAGGATCAAAAACTCACCCACGAAGTTCGCCGAGCCGGGCATCGCCAGCGTCGCCAGCGAGACGATCAGGAAGATCGAAGCGAGCACCGGCGCGCGGAACGCGATCCCGCCCATGTCGCGCACGTCCTCCGAACCCCCCGCGCGGCGCGAGAGGATCGCGACGATGAACAGGAGCGGCGCGACGACCAGGCCGTGGTTGACCATCTGCAAGAGCGCGCCCTGCGCGCCCTGGGGGTTCAGCGCGAAGATCCCGAGCGTGATGAACCCGAGCTGCGCGACCGAGGAGTATCCGGCGATCAGCCGCGCGTCGGTCTGAGTGAACGCGACCGCCGACCCGTAGATGATCGAGACGAGCGCGACGATCAGCATCAGCGTCTGGAAGTGGGCGGCGCCCTGGGGGAACAGCGGCAGCACGATCGCCAAGAACCCGTATGCGCCGACCTTCGAGAGCACGCCGCTGAACACCATCAGCACCTCGATCGGCATCGCCCTGTATCCGTCGGGCATCCAGCCGTGCAGCGGGAACGCGGGCATCTTCACCAGGAACGCCGCGGCGAAGAACAGGAATATCCACTCCTGCGATCCCCTGCTCAGGGGCACCGCCTGCAGCGCCGAGAGCACGAACGTGATGTGCCCGCCGCCCTGCTGGGCCGCCAGCACTCCCGTGGCGACCGCCGCGGCGAGCATCAACAACGAGCCCACGAGCGTGTAGATGACGAGCTTGATCGTGGCTTTGACGCGCTCCTCGCGGGTGCCCCGGCCCCACATTCCCGTCAGGAAGTAGAACGGGATCAGCATCAGATCGAAGAACGCGACGAACAGCGCCAGGTCCTGGGCCAGGAACGCGCCGAGGACAGCCGACTCGGCGAGCATGAAGAAGAACCAGAACAGCTTCGGCCGTTGCCACGTCCTCAGGTTCGCGGCGATCGTCGCGGCGGCGAACAGCAGTGTCGTCAGGCCGATCAGGAAGACGTTCAGTCCGCTGATCCCGAGCTTGTAGTGGATGCCCAGTTCGCTGATCCACACCACGTCGGTGACGTTCGTCAGACCATGTGTGCCCGGCGAGTATTCGGCGATGTACCCGATCGCCAGTCCGAGCGCGGCGATCGAGCCGATCAGGGCGAGCACGCCGGGGACGCGGTGGTTACGCCCGGCGAACAGCGCACCCAACAGACCGAGGGCGGCGGGCAACCAGATGAGGATCGAAAGTGCTGGCATCAGGTCTGCAACAGGAAGTAGAAGGCGACGCCCGTCACGCCGAGCACGAGCAGCGCCGCGTAGTAGCGCAAGAAGCCGCTCTGCACGGCCCGTACCGCGGCCGAGCCCGCGCGCACGATCCCGGTGGAGCCGCCGATCATCGTGTCCTGGACGAACACGCGCTCGAACGTGTCCTGCGCGAACCGGCCCGCCGCGGCGGCTGGACGCACGACGAGCGCGTCGATCAGCTCGTCGAAGTACCACTTGTGCCACAGCAGCTCGTATACGGGCCCGAACCGCTCGCGCGCGCGTACCGCGAACGCGGGGTTCTTGACCCAGATGCGGTAGGCGATCGCGATCCCGCTCAGCCCCAGCACCGTGCCGAGGCACAGCCCGAATATGAGCAGCCCGTCACGAGTGTGCGGTTCATACAGGGGCGAGCCCGCGAAGGAGGGGCGCAGGAAGTTGGTGACGACGTCATCGACCCCCGGCACCTGCACGAGCCCCGCGCCGGCCGCGCCGATCGCCAGCACCGTCATCGCCACCTTCATCGGCAAGGCGCGCTCAGCCACCGTGTGGTGCGGGCCGGGGAACCCGACGTCGGTGTCCTCGACCTCGCCGTTTGCCGGGTTTGTCGGGACCTCCGCGTGGTGGAGATGAGGTCCCCGCCCGCCCGGGCGGGCATCCAAATCAATCTCCTGCGCCTCGGCGACGGGATCGCCGAAGAAGGCGCGGAAGATCATCCGGAACGTGTAGACCGCGGTCAGGAACGCGCCGAGATAGCCCATCACGTAGAGGATCCAGTGCCAGCCCCCGCGCTCGGCCGTGACGAGCAGGATCTCGTCCTTGGAGAAGAACCCCGAGAACGGCGGTATCCCCGACAGCGCCAGGCCGCCGATGACGAAGCACGCGAACGTGAACGGCAGCGCCTTGCGAAACCCGCCCATCTTCTGAAGCGACTGCTCTCCGCCCATCGCGCCGATGATCGAGCCGGCGCCCATGAACAGCAGCGCCTTGAAGAACGCGTGCGTCATCAGGTGAAACATCCCCGCCGCGTAGGCGCCGACGGACACGCCCATGATCATGTAGCCGATCTGGGACATCGTCGAGTAGGCGATCACGCGCTTGATGTCGGTCTGCACGAGCGCGATCGTGCCCGCGACCAGCAGCGTCACCGCGCCGATCACGGCGCCGGTGTCCTGCGCGGCCGGGGCGAGTTCGAACAGCACGTGCATGCGCGCGATCAGGTACACGCCCGCCGTCACCATCGTCGCGGCGTGGATCAGCGCGCTGACGGGCGTTGGGCCCTCCATCGCGTCGGGCAGCCATGTGTGCAGCGGGATCTGCGCGGACTTCGCGATCGCCCCGACGAGCAGCAGCAGGCAGCCCGCGACGATGTCGGCTTCGCCGGTGTGAAACACGTGCGGGGCGGCGGCGAACGCGCCGAGGAAGTCGAGCGTGTGGGTGTGCTTGAAGATGAAGTACGTCCCCAGCACGAGGGCCGCGTCGCCGAGGACGTTGATCACGAACGCCTTGATCCCCGCCGCCGTCGCGGTCGTGCGCCGGTACCAGAACGAGATCAGCAGGTACGACGCCGCGCCGACGAACGCCCAGCCGACGATCAGCAGCAGGAAGTTCCCCGCGAGCACGAGCAGCAGCATCGAGAACACGAAGAAGTTGAGGTACGCGAAGTAGCGCGCGAACCCGCGGTCTTCTTCGAGGTAGGAGATCGAGTACAGGTGGATCATCGAGGAGATCCCGCTGACGATCAGGATCATGAACACCGACAGCGGGTCCACCAGAATCGACACTTCCGCGTTCACGCCGACCGTGTTGGCGTAGCTCCACAGCGATGAGGTCAGCTCGCGGTGGTCGGACGAGTGGCCCTGCAGCGAGATCAGCGCGCCGAGCGCAGCCAGGAACGCCAGGCCGATCGCGCCCGTGCCGATCACACCGGCCCAGTTGCCCGGCAGGACGCGGTAGCCGAACGCGAGGATCAGCGTCCCGAGCAGGGGAAACAGCAGCACCAGCCAGCCGTAGGTGGTCGTGCTCATGCGCACGCCTCCTGGCGCGATCTCGGGTGGGCTGGGCTCATCCCTGGAGCTCTCTCAGCTCGTCTACGTCGATCGGCAGCCGGCGCCGGTGGATCGCGACGATCATGCCCAAGCCGATGCACACCTCGCACGCCGCGACCGTCATCACGATCAGCGCGAGTATCTGCCCGTCGCCGTTGCCCCACATGCGCGAGAACGCGACCAGCGCGAGGTTGGCGCCGTTGAGCATCAGCTCCAGGCACAGCAGCACGACGAGCGGGTTGCGCCGCACCATCACGCCGGCGGCGCCGAGCGCGAACACGATCGCGGAGATCGCGAGATACCAGCCGATCGTCATTTCCGCGGCCCAACTCCCTCGGCCATCGTGCCCGTGCCACGTGGGCGGATCAGATCGAGCGGGGTGAGCTTGCGGCCGTCGACGTCCTCGGTGATGCCGCCACGGCGCCGCGCGAGCACGACCGCGCCGACGGCGGCGATCGTCAGCAGGAACGACGCCGCCTCGAACACGAGCAGAAACCGGGTCAGCAGCAGCTGGCCGATGTACGCGGGGGTGCCGAACGTCCGCGGACCGGATGCGTACGGAGCCCCATAACCGCCGACGGCCTTCAGGCCCGTGCCGAGCAGCGCGATCAGCAGCTCCACGAGCAGCGCGCCGCTGAGGATCGCCGCGCCCAGGCGCAGCTGCGCGCCCGCCGGACCGCGTCCGCGTAACAGCTCGCCCAGTGGCTCCTCGCGCCCCCCGACGTACGCTACGACGAACACGTACAGGACCATCACCGCACCCGCGTACACCACGACCTGCACAGCTGCGACGAATTCCGCGCGCAGCAGCAGGAACAGCACGGCCAGCGACAGCAGGTGCCCGACGAGCGCGAGCACCGCGTAGAACGGGTCGCGCAGCATCACGACGCCGACCGCGCCCGCGATCGCGCCGAACCCGGCGATGAAGAACAGGGCCGCGCTCACTCGCCCTCGTTCCTCAGCGGCGTGCGCTCCAGCGGCTCGGCCAGGAGCATCTCCTTGGTGAAGATCAGGTCCGTGCGGTCGTAGTCGGAGAGCTCGTAGTCGTGGCCCATCGTGATCGCGTCGAACGGGCACGCGACCTCGCAGTAGCCGCAGAAGATGCAGCGCGACAGGTTGATCTCATACACCGCCGCATACCGCTCGCCGGCGGACACGCGGTGCTCGGGGGTGTTCTCGGCCGCGACGACCCGGATGCAGTCGGCCGGGCAGGCGGCCGCGCACAGCGAGCAGCCGACGCACTTCTCCAGGCCGGGGTGGGTGGGGTCCGAATTTTCGAAGCGGTGCAGCTTGTGCCGGCCGCGAAAGCGCGGATACACGGGCGTCTTCTCCTCCGGGTACTGGACCGTGACGGGCTTTTCGATCAAGCGCCCGAACGTCGTCTTCAGCCCGCGCAGCGTCTCTCCGAAAGTGCGCCACGTTCCGCGCGCGGGTCCCGGCGCGGGTGTGCGCTGGACCTGGATGACGTCCTCGCCGGGGCTCCAGGCCGTGACGGTCACGCCGCCGGCGCCGGCGGGCGCGGGGGGCAGCTGGGGGGAGCCCGGGGGCAGCGTGGCGGGCAGCCGGGAAGGAGTCTCGGACATCAGTGGCTCACCACCACGAGCACGGCCGTGACCAGGGCGTTGAGGGTCGCCAGCGGGAGCAGGACCTTCCAGCCGAAGCTCATCAGCTGGTCGTAGCGCAGCCGCGGCAGGGTCGCCCGGACCCAGATGAACAGGAACGTGATCAGTCCCATCTTGAACAGCACCACGAACGGGTCGAGGAAGCCGGGCGGGTGGATGCCGAACGGCAAGAGCCAGCCCCCGAGGAACACGGTCGTGACGATGCCCGAGACGACGAGCACGTTCAGGTACTCGGCGAAGTAGTAGGACGCGAACCGCCCGCCGCCGAACTCGGTGTTGTAACCGCCGACGAGCTCGGCGTCGGCCTCGGTCAGGTCGAACGGCGCGCGGTTGGTCTCGGCGAAGCTCGCGGTCAGGAAGATCAAGAACCCGAAGAACTGCGGCACGATGAACCACATGCTCGCCTGGGCGTAGACGATCCCGGTCAGCGAGAGCGTCTGTGCGGTCATGATCACGCCGAGCAGCGCCAGGCCTTGGGAGACCTCGTAGGAGATCAGCTGCGCCGCGCCGCGCATCGCGCCGAGGAACGAGTACTTCGAGCCCGAGGACCAGCCGCCGAGCATGATCCCGTAGAACGCGATCGCGCCGAACGCGAACAGGTACAGCGGCCCGATCGAGACATCGATCCCGTACAGGCCGACGGGGGTTCCGAATATGTGCTGGACGTTGCCGAACGGGATGATCGCGAAGGCCGCGACCGCCGTGACGATCGAGACGAGCGGCGCGAACGCGAACAGGAACCCGATCGAGGTGCTCGGTCGGAACTGCTCCTTGGTCAGCAGCTTGAGGATGTCCGCGAGTGGCTGCAGCGCGCCGTACGGCCCGACGCGATTGGGGCCGTAGCGCGACTGGAAGCGGCCGAGGATCTTGCGCTCTGCGAGCAGCACGACCGGCACGAGCTGCAGGCCGACGGCGAAGATGACGATCGCCTTCAGGACCTGGATCCACCATTCTTCGTAGAAGCCGACCGTGGCGAGGGTCATGAGGGCACCGCCACACGGATGCGGCTCGTCAGTTCGTCGAGCACCTGGCGCTCGTCACGCGTGTCGCCGATGTGGCGCGCGGCGCGGCGTACGCGCTGGATGCGCCCGTCCGGGTGCGTGACGGTGCCTTCCTTTTCCGGATACGCCTCCGCCGGGAGCACGACGTCGGCCCGCTCACGAAGTGCGTCGGTCAGGAAGGCCGCGTGGGCGATGATCGCCCCCGACCCTTCGGCGGGGGGATCGACGCCGAGCAGGTAGACGCAGCTCAGCTCGCCTCGCGCGAACGCCTCGGCGATTCCCGGCGCGTCGAGCCCCTCTTCGTCGGTCTCGCCGAGCTCTGGGCCGGCATTGGGGAGCACCCCCGCCTCGCGCAGGCCGCGGCCGTTGGCGTGGGCGGGGACTTCGAGCAGCCCGGCGCCGTCTATCTCGGCGAGGCCCAGCGTCGCGACGAGGTCCAGCAGGGCGCGCACGGCCCGTTCGCCGTCGGGGCCCGCGGCCAGGCGCTCGTGCCAGAGCACGACCACCTCCTCGCCGGCGACGCGCAGTGTGTCGAGCAGGTCGCTGCGCCCCACCTCGTCGAGCAGCTGCTCGCGGGTTGCGCGCACGAGCTTCATCCCATGACGGCGCACGCCCTTGCGCAGCCGCAGGTCGAGGATCGGCGCGTCGGCGATCGGGTCGCAGTCGAGCACCAGCACGGCATGTGCGAACTCCAGGTCGGGAACCTGCGCTTGCAGGGACGGCTCGGCGAGGGCACGGTGTGACTCCAGCGCCAGCCTGCCCGCGGGGCGCGAGTCCAGGTGCGGCGAACCGAGCGCCTCGCGCATCAGGCGAGTCAGCGTCAGCCCCTCCTCGTTGGTCGCGCCGCCTCCGGCGAGCGCCCCCGTGCGCGCCCCTGCGCGAGCGAGGAGCGTCGCGGCCTCCTCCAGCGCCCGCTCCCACGAGACCGGGCGCAGCTCACCGCCGTCGCGCAGCAGCGGCTCGGTGACCCGGACCTCGGCCGACTCCGGGTAGGCAAAGCGGCCTCTGTCGCACAGCCAGCCGTCGTCCACCTCCCGGTTCTCGCGCGCCTGCACGCGCAGCACGCGCTCGTCGCGGACGGTCAGCGTGACGTTGCACTGGGAGGGGCACAGCGTGCAGACCGAGCCGGCGTCCTCGATGTCCCACGGGCGCGCACGGAACCGGTAGAGCCGCGAGGTGAGCGCGCCGACGGGGCACAGTTCGACGATGTTGCCGCTGAACGGCGCCACGTACGGGTGGCCGTCGAACGTCGAGACGTAGGAGTGCGCTCCGCGCTCCAGCAGCACGAGCTGGTGGTCTTCGGAGATCTCCTGGCTGAAGCGCACGCAGCGATAGCACAGGATGCAGCGCTCGCGATCGATCGCGATCGTGGGGGAGAGCTCCAGGGGCTTGACGAAGTGGCGCTTGGGCTCGACGAATCGCGACAGGCCGGGGCCCCAGCCAAACGTGATGTCCTGCAGCGGGCACTCCCCGCCCTTGTCGCACACGGGGCAGTCCAGCGGATGGTTGATCAGCAGGAACTCGACGACCGAGCGCTGGGCGTCCTTGACCCGATCGGTCTGGGTGTGCACGACCATGCCGTCCTTGACCGGGGTCGAGCATCCGGTCTGCAGCTTCGGGATGCCCTCGATCTCGACCAGGCACATGCGGCACGCGCCCACTGGTTGGCCGAGTTTGGGCTCGTAGCAGAACACCGGGATCTCGATGTCGCCGTGCTTGGCGGCATCGACGAGCATCGCGTTCTCCGGCGCTTGCACCTCTTTACCATCGATGGTAAAGCTGATGATCTTCTGCTCGGGCCGTGGCATCAGGCTGTCGCTCCCGCGGTCTCGGGCACAGGGGCGCCCAGGCGCCGCGACTCGATGTGGGATTCGAGCTCGTCGCGGAACTTCACGATCATCGAGCCGATCGGCATCGCCATCGCGTCGCCGAGCACGCACAGGCAGTGGCCGATGATGTGGTCCTGGACGCTCGCCATGATCTCCAGATCCATCGGGGTGGCCTCGCCGCGGTCGATGCGCTCGAGCATGTGCACCGTCCAGTTGGTGCCCTCGCGGCAGGGGGTGCACTTGCCGCAGGACTCGTGCCGGTAGAACCTCGCCACCTTCAGCGCGACGTCGAGGATCGGGGTGGAGTCGTCGACGACGATGATCGCGCCCGAGCCGAGCATCGAGCCGGCTTTGGCGAGCGAGTCGAAGTCATACGGGATATCGAGGTCATCGCCGGTCAGCACCGGCGCGGAGGAGCCGCCCGGGAACCAGCACTTCACGGTGCGTCCCTGCGGTGGGCCGCCGGCGAGGTCGTAGATGATCTCGCGCGAGGGGATGCCGAGCTCGATCTCGTAGTTGCCGGGGCGCTGGACGTGGCCGGAGACCGACACGAGCTTCGTGCCGGTCGAGGTCTCGGTGCCGATGTGGGCGTACTCGGCGCCGCTCATGCGGATGATCGCGGGGACCGTGGAGAGCGTCTCGACGTTGTTGATCAGCGTCGGCCCCTGATACAGCCCCTGGTTGGCGGGGAACGGCGGCTTCAGTCGGGGGTTGCCGCGCTTGCCTTCCAGCGAGTCCAAGAGGCCTGTCTCCTCGCCGCAGATGTAGGCGCCCGCGCCGCGGTGGACGATGAGCGAGAGCGAGTGCGCGGAGCCGAGGATGCGCTCGCCGACATAGCCCGCCTCGCGCGCTTCGGCGAGGGCCGCGTCGAGGATGTCGGCTTGGAGGACATACTCTCCCCGGATGTAGATGAACGAGCGGCTGGCGGCGGCCGCGTAGGAGGCGATCACGATCCCCTCGATCAGCATGTGCGGGGTCTTCTGCATCAGCTCGCGGTCCTTGAACGTGCCCGGCTCGGACTCGTCGGCGTTGCAGACGAGGTAGTGCTCGATCGAGCCGTGGGGGAGGAAGGAGACCTTCTTGCCCATTTGGAATCCGGCCCCGCCGCGCCCGCGCAGGTTGGAGGCTTCCAGTTCGTGCAGCACCTCCTCGGGGGACATCTGCAGTGCCTTGCGCAGAGACTCGTATCCTCCGCGGGCTTCGTACACCGACAGCGTGTTCAGGCCGGGCTCGTCGATGCGGTCGAACAGGAGCTTGTCGGTCATGCGCCCGCCCCCTGATCCGCGCACGCCCGCTTTACAAGTTGCTTGTCCGGGAGCACGTCCCGTCCGGCGCGGACGTCGTCCAGCAACCGGGGTACGTCCTCGATCGTAAGCGGACCGACATAGACGCCGTCGACGGAGGCCATCGGCGCGATGTCGCACGCGCCCAGGCACTCGAACGCGCGCACGTTGAAGGCCTGATCGTCGCCCGCCGCGTCGCGGATCGCCGCGTACAGCTCGTCCGCGCCGCACAGCGAGCAGGAGATGTTCGTGCACACGTACACGCTGTGCTCGCCAACGGGCTCGTTCTCGAGCATGTCGTAGAACGTCGCCACCGCGTCGAGCTCGGCCGGTGTGACCTGCATCACGCATGCCACCTGGTCGATCGCCTGCGGCGAGCACCACCCATGCACGCGTTGCGCGGCCTCCAGCGCCGGCAGCGCGGCCGAGCGGCGGTCCGGATAGAGGGCCATGTGCGCTTCGATCTCCCGGCGCAGCGCCCCTGGTACCGGCGTCGTCGCGGGGTCGGGGATAGTCGCCGGGTTCTTGTCCAGATCGGCCGGCGTGTCCCAGCCGGGCGGTGCGCTTGCTTGCGCTCTCTCTCCGGTCTGGCTCATCTATCAATCCCCCCGAGTATCGGATCGAGCATCGCGGTCGTGGCGATCATGTCCGCGATGTAGTTGCCCCGGGTCATCGGCGCGAGCGCCTGCAGGTTGACGAAGCTCGGGTCGCGCATGTGCACCCGCGCGGGCTTGGAGGAGCCGTCGGAGCGCACGTAGCACCCGAGCTCGCCGCGCGGGGACTCGATCGGGTAGTACATCTCCCCGGCCGGCACCCTGAACCCCTCGGTGACGAGCTTGAAGTGGTGGATCAGCGCCTCCATCGAGGTCGCCAGCTCGTGTCTGGGGGGGAGGGCGACCTTGCGATCGCCGGTGATGTGCGGCCCCTCGGGCAGGCCGTCCAGCGCCTGCTCGACGATCTTGACCGACTCGTAGATCTCGGCCAGGCGCACGGCGAACCGGTCGTAGTTGTCGCCGACCGTGCCCACCGGGATCTTGAACTCGAACTCGTCGTAGGAGCTGTACGGCGCCGCCTTGCGCAGGTCCCAGGGGTTGCCCGCCGCGCGCAGCAGCGGCCCCGTCACACCCAGCCCCAGCAGCGTCTGCGCATCCAGCGGGCACGTCCCGCGCAGGCGCTGGAGCACGATCTCGTTGGAGTTCAGGATCGCGCCGTACTCGTCTGCGCGCTCGGGCATGATCTTCAGGAACTCGCGCAGCTTGCGCGCGAACCCGGGCGGGATGTCCTCGATTACGCCGCCGATCTGGAAGTAGCGCGTGTGCATGCGCGCGCCCGAGGAGAACTCGAACAGGTCGAGGATCAGCTCGCGCTCGCGCAGGCAGTAGAGGAATATCGAGACGGCCCCGAGATCCAGCGCGCTCGTGCCCAGCCAGATCAGGTGCGAGGCGATGCGGTTCAGCTCGAGATGGATCACGCGCAGGTACTGGCCGCGGGTGGGGACCTCGACCTCCAGCAGCGCCTCCACGGCGCCGATGTAGGCCATCGAGTTGAAGTAGTACGCGAGGTAGTCCATCCGCTCGATGACCGGTATCACCTTCCAGTAGGCCTTGTCCTCGGCCGTCTTCTCGATTCCCGTATGGACGTAGCCGATGACCGGTTTGAGGTCGCGCACGACCTCGCCCTGAAGCGTCACGAGCAGCCGCAGGACCCCATGTGTGGCGGGGTGGTGGGGGCCGAAGTTGAGCGTCAGCAGCTCTTCGCTGGGGTCGGCGGTGCCGTCGCCGCCGGCCCCACCCAGCTGCTCCTCGACGGGGGAGAGCGTGATGGACTGCTCGCGCCGGCGGTACTCCGACAGAGTCGGGTTCTCGGCCGGGCTCATCGCTGGGATCTCCAGCCGGCGGTCGCGTCTGGGAGCGTCATCTGCGGGGACTCGACCTGGCTCACTCGCGCGACTCCAGCCATTTGGCCTCGTCGCGCGTGAAGATGACCGGTTCGCCCCCGATCGGGAAGTCGCGCCGCTGGGGGTGGCCCTCGTAGTCCTCGGGCATCAGGATTCGCCGCAGGTCCGGGTGGCCGTCGAACACGACCCCAAACATGTCATAGACCTCGCGCTCCTGATGGTTGGCCGTCGGCCAGTCGGCTGTCACCGACTCGACGTGGGGCGCATCGACCGGAACCCGCAGCTTGACGGCGATCCGGTCGACTCGGCTCATGTCCAGCAGCTCGTACACGACGCCCAGGCGGGGCTCCTCGGGGTAGTGGTCAACGCCATGCACGCTTGCCAGGAACGCGTACCCCTGCGCGCGCAGCGCCGCAAGCACCGAGCGGATCTGCGCCGGATCGACCACGACCGTCGCACGGTTGCGGTAGTACACGGTCTCGATCGTCGCGTCGCCCAGCTCCTGAGCGAGCAGCTCCAAGCCCGTGGCGTCAGGCATCTAGTGGGCTCTCCTCGGTGCCCACGGCACCGTAGCGCTCGCGCCAGCCCATGTCCGGGTCGTCCTGGACCAGCTTGCGCAGCTTGAGGATGCCGTGCATCAGCGCCTCCGGACGGGGCGGGCAGCCGGGGACGTGCACGTCGACCGGCATGAACTTGTCCGCCGGGACCAGCGCATAGTTGTTGAACACGCCCATCGAGCTGCAGCACGCGCCCATCGAGATCGCCCACTTGGGCTCGAGCATCTGGTCATACAGCCGGCGAATGATCGGCGCCATCTTGATCGACACCCGCCCCGCGAGGATGATCAGGTCGGCCTGGCGCGGGGAGGCGCGGAACGCCTCGAACCCGAACCGGGCGATGTCCATACGCGGGCCGGCGGCGTGGAACTGCTCCATCGCGCAACAGGCCAGCCCGAAGCCGAGCGGAAAGAACGAGTTCGAGCGCGCCCAGGCGACCGTTTTGTCGAGCGTCGTCGTCAACACGCGTTCGTGCACGTACCGTTCCAGCTCCGCGCCCTCCAGGTGCGCCGACTGGTTCGGGCCCGCGAGCGCGTTGCCGCGCAGCATCTGCTCCGCGTTCAGGCCCTGTACGCGCAGCCGATCGCGCTTCACCTCCACTCGAGTGCTCCCCGCCGCCACACATATGCGAACGCGACGAACAGCAGCACGATGAACGTCACCGTCTCCGCCAGTGCATATCCCCCGTACGCGCGCAGCTCGATCGCGATCGGGTACAGGAACACGACCTCGATGTCGAACAGGATGAACAGCATCGCGACCAGGTAGAAGCTGATCCCGAATCGCATCTCGCGCTTGACCTCCGACGGCAGCCCACACTCGTACGGATCGTGCTTGTGCGCGGCCACTCGTCTCGGTCCGATCGCCGAGTTCAGCAGCGCGAATGCGACGCCCACGCCCCCGCCGAGCAGGACGAATACGATCGCGGGGAGATAGCTGCGCAGCACTGCGCGCTGTTATATCACCGCTTGTGTCAGTGTGTCACATAGTGAGGATTGGCTCGAACATAGCGAGGATTGGCTCGAACATAGCGAGGATCGGCTCGAACATAGCGAGGATCGGCTCGAAATCATGACCCGGGCATGACCAAGGCGGTCGTCGCCTGCGCCCTCGCGGTCGCGCTTCTGAATGCCGTCCCCGCCCTGCTCGGGGGTTGGTGCTGGTATCGCGGGCAGGCCAGCCGGGCGTTCTGGGTCCTGCTGCGCATCGGCCAGGGCTCGGCGCTCGTGCTGGCGATCGTGACCGGCTCGCTGGCGCTCGCCGGCGACTACTCCACCGATCGGCTGTTCTATCTCTACGCGCTGCTCCCGCTCGCGATCGCGTTCGTCGCCGAGCAGCTGCGGGTGGCCTCGGCCCAGACGATCCTCGACCAGCGCGAGCTCCCCGACGCGCAGTCCGTCGGCGCGCTGGGAGAGTCCGAGCAGCACGTCCTCGTCGCCGCGATCGTCGCGCGCGAGATGGGCATCATGGCGCTGTCCGCCCTGGTCGTCGTGTTCCTCGCGCTGCGCGCGGCGGGCACGGCCCACGGGTTCTGAGGAGCTGAGCGCCGGCGCGGTGCATGGGTTCTGGGCCGGGGAGCTATATATTCCCGACCGCGTTATGAGGTTGCTCGCCGCCATTGCCATGCTCATCGCCACGAGCGTCGTCCTCGGCGCCTGCGGCTCCCAGGAAATCCAGGTGCCAAAGACGAGCCCCTACTACCGCGGCGCGGTCCTGTTCCTCGACCACTGCTCCGGCTGCCACACGCTGTCCGTCGTCGGCGCCGAGGGCTCGGCCACGAACATCAAGGACCGCCTGAAGACGAACGGGCCCAACTTCAACTACCGCAAGGAGGACGTCGAGCAGGTCCTCTACGCGATCCGCAACGGCGGCTTCTCCGGCGCGATCATGCCCGAGAACGTCGTCCTCGGCGACGACGCCAAGGACGTCGCCGAATTCCTCGCCCACTACGCGGGCTCGCAGGCGGAAAAAGTGCCGACCACGAACATTCCCCTCTCTACGAAATAGCGATGGGCCGGGAGGTAGGCTCCCGAGCGTGCTTGACCTAAAGCTGATCCGCCAAGAGCCCGGCGCGGTGCGCGCCGCGCTGATGCGCCGCGGCCCTGAGGCGGCGGCGGGCCTGGACCGCGTGATCGAGCTGGACGCGCGTCGCCGCGAGCTGCTGCCAGAGCTGGAGGGGCTGCGCGCCGAGCAGAACGCGGCCAACGCGCGCATCCAGGCGGCGGGCGAGCCTGACGAGCGCCAGCGTGAGATCGAGGCGATGCGCGACGTCGCCGCGCGCGCCAAGCGGCTGGAGCGCGAGCTCGCCGCGGTCGAGGATGAGCTGCAGGCTGCCCTGGTCCCTCTCCCGAACCTGCCCGCTCCCAGCGCCGCGCCCGGACCCGAGGATGAGCTGGTGCGTACCGTGGGTGAGCCGCGCGTGTTCGACTTCCAACCGCGCGATCACCTGGAGCTCGCGGGTTCGGGCATCGACATGGAGCGCGCCGCGCGGCTGTCGGGCGCGCGCTTCGCGTACCTGATCGGCGATCTCGTGATGGTCGAGCTGGCGCTCGTTCGCTGGACGCTCCAGAAGCTGCGCTCCCACGGATTCGAGCCCGTGATCCCGCCTGTGCTCGTCCGTGAGCAGGCGCTGTATGGGACCGGCTTCCTGCCCGACACCGAGCAGCAGATCTACTCCCTCGCAGAGGACGAGCTGTTCCTCGTCGGCACCTCCGAGGTCGCGCTCGCGTCGCTGCACGCCGAGGAGATCCTGGATGGGGATAGCCTGCCGCTGCGCTACGCCGGCTTTTCGCCCTGCTTCCGCCGCGAGGCCGGCGCGGCCGGCAAGGACACGCGCGGAATATTTCGCGTGCACCAGTTCGACAAGGTGGAGATGTTCAGCTTCGTCTCGCCTGCCGACTCGCCCGCCGAGCACGAGCGCATCCTCGCGATCGAGGAGGAGATCCTCCAAGCGCTGGAGCTGCCCTATCGCGTCGTCAACATCGCCGTCTCGGACCTTGGCGCCTCGGCCGCCAAGAAGTACGACTGCGAGGCGTACCTGCCCAGCCAGTCGCGCTATCGCGAGCTGACCTCCTGCTCGGATACGACCGATTACCAGGCGCGCCGTCTGAACATCCGGGTGCGCATGAATGAGAGCCCACCCACCCGTGTGCAGACGCTGCATACGCTCAACGGCACTGCCGTGGCGGTCGGTCGGACGCTCGTCGCGCTGCTCGAGAACGGTCAGCAGGCCGACGCCAGCGTCGAGCTCCCCGAAGTGCTCGTGCCCTACGGTGCGCCCGTGCGGCTCAGTGGACATTAGGCAAATAACTTCTATTGGTAGTCTCAAGCTGGCAGGAGAGGTCAACGGTGGCGGGGCAGCCGGAGAGGTTCGGATCGTTCTCGCGTGGGCACAAGAAGGAGCTGCGTGGAGGACACTCAGCGCATAGAGGTACTGGAGGCGCTCGCCGCGATCGTGGCCGAGCGGGGACTCGGCGGTCTGACGCTGGCGGACACGATGGCGCGGGCGGGTGTCACGCGCCGGGTCTTCTGTGGGCTGTTCGACGATCTCGACGCGGCCGTGCTGGCGGCGTTCGAGCTCGGCGTGGAGCGCGCCACCGAGCGGGTTGCACCCGCCTATGACGCTCAGTTGCGCTGGCGCGACGGGATCAGGCCGGCGTTGGCCGAACTGCTGCGCTTCCTCGACGACGAACCGGCGTTGGCGCGGCTGTGCGTCGTGCATTCGCTCAGTGGCGGTCCAGCCCTGCTGCGCCGCCGCGCCGAGGTGCTGGCAGGGCTGTGGGCGGTCGTCGACCGCGGTCGCGCTGAAGGCGTAGCGAGCAGGACCGGACCGCCGGCGGTCGTGGCGGAGGGCGTGGTCGGCGCGGTGCTGACCGTGATCCAGACACGTCTGCTGGCCCAGGACGCACAGCCGCCCGACGAGCGCCCGGCGATCGAGCTGTTCGGCTCGCTGATGAGCCTGCTCGTGCTCCCCTACCTGGGCGCCGGCGCCGCCCGGCGCGAGCTGAACCGTCCCGCGCCCGTGCCCGCGCCCGCATCGCTCGGCGCGGGCGAGAGTCCCGCGGCGAGGAGCCCCCGGTTCGACGGACACGACGTGCGGCTCACCTACCGCACCGGACGTGTTCTCGCGGCGATCGCCGACTACCCGGGCGCGAGCAACCGCGAGGTCGCCGAGCGCGCCGGCATCGTCGACCAGGGCCAGATCTCCAAGCTGTTGGCGCGCCTGGAGCATGGCGGGATGATCGCCAACCTGAGCGAGAGCCCCTCGCGTGGCGTCCCCAACGCGTGGCGCCTGACCGAGCTCGGCGAACGTATCGAGCTCGGGGGCGAGGGGCACGTGGGCGCACGCCGACGGACAGGGCTCAGGACCGGACCGGTCGAACTTGGACCGAGGGCCGCGTCGGGCGCGTCCGACGGACACAGCTGAGAGCCGCCGGCGCGGCCGAGCCCGCCTACTGCTGAGAATCGGCTACTTAGGGCACCCTAAGCACGGCTGTGATACCTTCCGGCTTGGATATCCAAGCGTCTAGGTCGGGATTTCAGCCGGAGTCCAGAAGGAGCCGAAGTGTCCTCCGCGCAGCAGCCAGCATCATCGCCGGACCCAGCGGCAGCGCCCGCGCGAACACCCGACCCCGCTGGAGCGCTCCCCCAAGCACCCGCGATGACTCGGGCAACGCGACTCGGGCAGCAGACGAGCCTGTACGTCTGGACGGCCGTCGTGCTCGCGGTCTGCGTCGCGGCGGTGATCCTCGGCTGGCACGCCCACGGCGGCACTCCCAACCCGGCTGAAGCCGGCGACCGCATGAGTCCGACGAGTGCGGTGATCGACAGCGGCGTGCTCGTGTTCCGCGAGGGCCTGGAGACGATCCTCGTGCTGGCTGCGATCACAGCGAGCTTCCTCGGCGCCAACCGCGCCTACCGCAAGCCCGTCGCCGTCGGCGGTGGGCTCGCGCTGCTGGCCGCGGTCGGGACCTGGTTCTTGGCGGTGTGGTTCATCGGCATGTTCGGCGGCGACGGCCTGGCCGTGCAGGCAGCCACCGGCATTCCCGCGATCATCGTGCTGCTGCTCGTCATGAACTGGTTCTTCCACAAGCTCTACTGGACCGGCTGGATCTCCCATCATCACAAGCGCCGGCGCGGGCTGCTCGGCTCGAGCGACGAGACGCTCACGCGCGCCACGCTGCTCGGCTTCGGCCTGCTCGGATTCACCTCCGTCTACCGCGAGGGCTTCGAGGTCGTGATCTTCCTGCAGGGATTGCGCGAGCGCTTCGGCGCGAGTGTCGTGCTCGAGGGCGTCGTCCTCGGCCTGCTGTTCACCGCCGCGGTCGGGGTGCTCACCTTCAGCCTGCACCAGCGCCTGCCGTACAAGAAACTGCTGATCATCACCGGCGCGATGCTCGTGGTCGTGCTGTGGGTGATGGTTGGCGAGGAGGTCAACGAGATGCAGCTCGCCGGCTGGATCGGCACGACGCCGATCTCCGGTCTGAACATCCCCGGCTGGGCCGGCACGTGGTTCTCGGTGTTCGGAAACGTCGAGACGATCGCCGCCCAGGTGTTTGCCCTGCTGGTCGTGCTCGGCTCCTACGTCGCTGCACAGTACGTGCGCGTCTGGCGCCCCCGCCGCCGTGGCGAACGGGTCGCGCGCCGGGCCGAGGCCCCGCCCGCCGTCGAGCGTGCCGCGGAGCGCGCCGGTGCGGTCGTCACGGCGCCCCAGTGACGGGCTTCGCCGTCGCTTGCATTGGTCGCCGACGGGCGAGGTAGTGCGACGGATGAGGCAGCGCCGTCAGCCGATCTCGAACGTCCGCGTGCATGCGGTCCCGCCCGCGGGCGCGAGCGTCAGCCGGTAGCGCCCCGGCGCGAGCCGTCCGACCACGCCATCCTGGCGCGGCGCTCCGCTCAGGTGTGCGCTGTTGCGTCCCCGCGCGCCCGCGATCGTCAGCGAGTAGGGCAGCGTCTGCCAGCGCTTGCGCCCGTGCTTGACGGTGAGCTTGGCGAGCGAGATCCGCACGCGGGCGGCCACGTTCAGCATGAACGCGAACGCGATCTGTGAGGTCTTCGGCCGGATGGCGTGGCTCAGCGCCGTGGTCGCGGTCTGCGTCAGCGTCAGGCCCGACACGACCGGGAGGAGCGTGGTCTTGCTCGGTGACGTGAGCGAGCTGGTGGGCGAGGCTGCGCCGATCGAGATCGGCGGCGTTGGGCCCGGAACGTTGACGGGACCGCTTGTCGTTTCTTCGCTGATCGTCTTTTGTTCTTCAGCCTTTTTTTCAGCGGCTTTCTTGTTCTTTTCTTCAGCGAGCGTGCGTTCTTCTTTGGCTTGCTTCTCTTCTTCGACCTTCTTCGCATGTTCCGCTGCGCTTTCGAGCGTGAAGGCGGCGACCCCGTTCGGGGTGCCCACGCCGCTGGGGCCGTTGTATCCCGGGGCTGCGTTACAGATCAAAACGCCTTCCCCGCAGTCGAGCGCGAATCGCGAGGACAGTGGGTTCATCGAGCCGGAGCAGCCGGAGGTGTAGAGATCGTCGCATTCGCCGTTGCCGCCGGCGGTGACGGGGTGCAGCAGGTCCGTTCCCAGATGCGAGTAGAGGGTCTTGGCCGGGTATTCGATGCCATGCGCCCCGCCGGCGAGCGCGAACATCGAGGCGATGATCGGGGAGGCGACGCTGGTCCCGCCGATCGGCCACCAGTAGAGCGGAGTGTTGACCGCTTCTCCGTCTTCTTCGTGAACGTCGGGAACGGAGTCGTACACCGCCACTCCGCTGTCTGGATCGCCGTCGGCCGAGACGTCGGCCACGGCGCGCCGGCCTTCACAGCCCACCTGCGACCAATCGGGAACTTCGCGCTGCCACGCCTGGGCCTCGAATCGCGCGCTGCAGCCGCTGCCGCCGGCGCCGAGGCCTTCTGCCGCGTCGTTCCATACGGTCTCGCTCTGCCAGGAGCCGTTGCTGAGCGCGAGACTGGTGCCGCCGACGGCGATCACGTGAGGCGACGAGGCGGGGTAGCCGGGTCCCACATCGGGTTCTTCACCGGCTTCTGCCGCTTGCGCGTTTTCGATCCAGTTGAGATAGCCGCCGTCGCCGGCGGCGGCGGTGATCGGGATGCCGGGATGGTTGAAAGCCAGGCTGTCGGTCGTCGGTTCGGCGCCGCCCCACGAGTTGGAGATCTCGGTGGGTTTGAGCGCCACAGCCGTTTCCTCGGCGGCTTCGAGGTTCGCATAGGAGGACGTGCTGGCCTCCACCAGCAGCACCTTGCAGTTCTGGCAGACCGCGCGGGCAACCTCGATGTCTGTCGAGATCTCGACCGCCCAGCTCTCGGCTTCCTCGACGTCAGCGCAGGCTTTTTCCCTCGTTTTGGTGCTCTTGTTTGGGTTTTCGCAGATCGCCAGTTCCGCTTCTCTAGCCGCTTCGCTCGCCGGGAACGGCAGGTTTGTGGTTTCGCCTCTCTGGTTGACCTTCTCAAAACAGGAAGCTTGCGCGGCGGGGCACTGGTTCAGCCCGAAGGCCTTTTCATAGGCTTCCAGATCCGACAGGGCCTCAGGGTCGTTGTAGGCATCCACGAGCGCGATCGTCTGTGGTTCGGACGCGGGAGCAGTAGGCGGTTCGCCCGGGAAGTAGGCGACGTTCAGATCGGTGGGCGTGAGGCACGCGGGGAAGACATGGGCGCATTCCGCGGCGCTCGCCGCCATCCCGATCGCGGCATGGCGAACCGTGTCCAGCGATCGCGTGCGTGCCCGTGCGGCAGTGGTTCGTGGCGCCAGCGCCATGGCCAGGCAGCCGGCATAGCCGGATTCCGGCGCATGACATACAGGGAGCGCCTCATATTCGGAAGGGGGCGGCGGTGAGACCGCGCCCTGTGCTCCGGCCGAGGCACAGGGCAGCGCGAGCAGGAAGAGCAGGACGCTCGCGCTCGCGAGCAGGGCCGCCGCGATCGGCGCGACGCGGGCTATGGCTCGGTGTGTGATCGGGTTCATCGCTCGGCGGCCGGCGATCGATGGCTCTGGACAGGAATCGGGCACCAGCACATACAGGATCGACGCTCCTCGTAAACGGCTTGAGCAAAGGGTAGGCCCCTCAGACGAACGATCCGCAGCCACCGGTCACGGAACCGTCACACGCAGGTCACGCCTCCTTCACGCGCTCGCCTCGCGCGAGCGGCAAGATCGTGGCCAAGTCAGCTAAGGTGCGCGCCGCGGTCACGGTTGCCGGTGCGCGCAACGGCGAAGCTCGGCTGACCCTGGGCGAAGCCATGCAGGGCGCACCGAACGGGGCGGGACCGAACTCCCGCCCCGTTCCCCATTACGCTGGGAAGCGATATGCGCCTGTTCGGATTCATGCTGGCCGCCGAGCCGCCGCCCAAGCGGGTGGGCGTGCTCGCCGCGATCGCGGCCGTGGCGGTGTGCACGCTGCTGCTCTATCCGCTCAAGCAGATCGCGCCCGTCGTCTCGCTCGGCGTCGTGTATCTGCTGGCGGTGCTCGTCGTCTCCGCTGTCTGGGGCGCCTGGCTGGGCGTGCTGACGGCCGTGCTGAGCGCGGCCGCCTTCAACTTCTTTCACCTGCCTCCGGTCGGCCAGTTCACGATCCGCAACTCGGACAACTGGGTCGCCCTGATCACGTTCCTCGTCGCCGCCGCCCTGGCCAGCTCGGTCGCGGAGGTCACGCGCGCGCGTGCGCGCGAGGCCGACGAGCGCCGGCGCGAGGCGGATCTGGCCGCGGAGATGGCGCGATTGCTGCTGCGCGGCGAGAGCCTCGCACTGTCCCTGCCGACGGCCGCGGCGAGGCTGTCGCAGGTGCTGGGGCTGCACTCGGCGGCGATCGAGATGGAGGCCGTGGAAGGCGACGAGCGCCGGGTGGCGTTCCCGCTGCGCGAAGGCACGCGGCGGCTGGGGACGCTGCTGGTCGGGTCCGACACGCCCGAGGCGAGCCTGCGCCGGCTGCAGGAGCGTGTGGTGCCGGCGCTGGAGGCGCTGCTGAGCGCGGCATTGGAGCGCGAGGCGCTGCTCGGCGAGGTGGTCGAGACGGCGTCGCTGCGTCGCGCCGACGTGGTCAAGACAGCGGTGCTGCGCGCGGTCTCCCACGACCTGCGCTCCCCGTTGACTGCGATCTCGGCGGCGGGCGAGGCGGTCGCCCTGCCGGGTCTGTCCGAGCAGGAGCGCGAGGAGCTGGCGTCGGTCATCGAGCAGGAGACGCGCCGGCTCTCGCGCCTGGTGGAGAACCTGCTCGACCAGTCGCGCCTGGAGGCGGGCGTGGCCGAGCCCCACCGCGAGTGGACCTCCGTGGAGGAGGTGCTCGGCGCGGCCCTGGAGGAGCTCAGCGCGAAGGCCGACCAGTTCACGCTGTCGATCGACCGCGAGCTGCCGCTCGTGCGCGCGGACTCCGCGCAGCTGGAGCGGGCGTTCGTAAACGTGCTCGAGAACGCCCGGAGGCATTCGGGCGGGCATCCGGTGTCGGTGCGAGCCCGTGCGGTGCGCACGCACGCCGGGGAGAATGATCGCGTGATCGTACGCATCGTCAACCGGGGCCCCGGGATACCGCCGCTGCAGCTGGAGCGGGTGTTCGAGCCCTTCTACCGCGCCGGCACGGCCAGCGGCGGACACCGCGGCTCGGGCCTGGGTCTGGCGATCGCGCGCGGGTTCGTCCAGGCCAACGGGGGCAAGCTGTATGTCGAGTCGCTGCCGGGCCAGGGCGCCACATTCGTGTTCGAGCTCCCGCTGGACCCGGTCGTGCCGACGCCTGAGGAGCCGAGCGTGGACGGGGACCTCGCCCAGCCGGACATGCACAGCGGGGATGGGGGCAACGGAACGCCTCGTGGGGTCGCGACCCCGGGCAGGCACGATGGCGGCTGACGCGCCGCAGCCGCGCGTGCTGGTCGTCGACGACGAGCTGCAGATCCTGCGCGCGCTGCGCGTGGTGCTGCGCGACGCGGGGTTCGAGGTGGTCGCCGCGCAGACCGCATCCGAGGCGCTCGATCGCGCGGCCGTGCGACCTCCGCAGGCGGCGATCGTCGATCTGGTGCTGCCCGACGGCGACGGGATCGAGGTGACGCGCAGGCTGCGCGAATGGAGCGAGATGCCGATCCTCGTGCTGTCGGCCGTCGGCGAGGAGGAGCAGAAGGTCCGCGCGCTGGAGGCGGGCGCCGACGATTACGTGACTAAGCCGTTCGGCGCGCGCGAGCTGATGGCGCGCCTGCAGGCGGCGTTGCGCCGTACCGTCCCCGTCGGGGGCGAGCCGGCGATCGTCGTGGAGGGGCTGGAGATAGATCTGGCCGCGCGGGTCGTGCGCCGCAACGGCGAGCCTGTGCACCTGACCCCGATCGAGTTCGACCTGCTGCGCGTGCTCGCGCGCAATCGCGGCCGGTTGATGACACACCGCGCGCTGCTGGTCGAGGTGTGGGGCCCAGGGTACGCGGATGACGTGCAGGCGCTGCGCACGCACATCGCGCGGCTGCGGGCGAAGATCGAGCCGGAGGGGTCGCCGGTGCCGCGTTACATCGTCACCGATCCCGGTGTGGGATACCGGTTCGCGGCGTAGTCGGGCCGTCACGAAATCGTTATACGCGTCTGGGTAATCGTCACACCGCCGTGACGGTCGCTCGCCAATAGTGCAGGCATGGACGCAGTCGCCGTAGTGCTCGGGATCGCGATGTTCCTGATCCTGCTTGCCATCATCGAGGGAGTCGACAGGATATGAGCGTTTCGTTGCCGCTGGGCGCATTCATCGCGCACATGAGCGGGGCTGACGTATTCGGCTTGGTCGTTTCGGTGCTCGTCATCGCCTACCTGTTCTACGCCCTGATCCGCGGGGAGAAGCTTGAGACGGTCGTGGACACTTCGCGCTGCTGCGTCCTCGGTCGCTCGCGTGCGTAGCACGCCACGCTCCCTGCGTCCTTGCATCGCTCGATCCACGACCGTCTCAACTGAGCGATGACCTTCGCCGGCTGGCTTTTGATCGTCCTGTTCGCGGTGATCCTGACCGCGCTGGCGCTGCCGCTCGGCGGCTACATGGCGAAGGTCTTCACCGGCAAGCGGGTCTTCCTCTCGCCACTGCTCGCCGGTCCCGAGCGGTTCCTCTACGGCCTGATGCGGGTAGACCACGAGCGCGAGCAGGACTGGAAGCAGTATGCGAAAAGCCTGATCGTCTTCTCGCTCGCGGGCTGGCTGCTGCTGTACATCATCCTGCGCACCCAGAACGCTCCGTGGGTTCCTCACGTGCTCAATCCGCTCGCCTACCACTCGGGCACGTGGAACGTGACGTTCAATACGACCTCATCGTTCCTCACGAACACCAACTGGCAGTACTACGGCGGCGAGACGACGATGAGCTACCTCAGCCAGATGGCCGGGCTGACTGTCCAGAACTTCCTCTCGGCCGGCGTCGGCATCGTCGTCGCCGCGGCGCTGGTCCGCGGGATCATCGGCCGCACGGGCAAGTCCATCGGCAACTTCTGGCAGGACATCGTGCGAGTGGTCCTCTACATCCTGCTGCCGATCTCGATCGTGGGCGCGCTGATCCTGGCCTCTCAGGGAGTGATCGCCAACCTCTCGACCTATCTCACGGCCCACACGCTCACCGGCCTCGAACAGAAGATCGCGATGGGCCCGGTCGCCTCCCAGGAGGTGATCAAGGAGCTCGGCACCAACGGCGGTGGCTTCTTCAACGTCAACTCCGCCCACCCGTTCGAGAACCCGACCGGGTTCACCAACCTCGTCGAGATGCTGCTCGTGCTGATCATCCCGGCGGCGCTCGTGTTCATGTACGGACGTATGAGCGGCAACCGCCGGCAGGGGTACGCGATCTACGGGGTGATGATGTTCATGTTCCTCGGCGCCGTCTCCGTCGCCTACATCGCCGAGGCCCACGGCTCGCCCGCCCAGCACGCGGCCGGCCTGCACACAGGAGTCATCTCCGGCTCGGCAGGCGGCAACATGGAAGGCAAGGAGCAGCGCTTCGGGGTCGCCGGCTCGGCGCTGTTCGATGTCGTCACCACCGTCACCTCCTGCGGCGCGGTCAACAGCGCGCTGGAGTCCTTCACAGGCATCGGCGGCGCCGTGCCGATGGCCAACCTCTCCGCCAGCGAGGTCATCTTCGGCGGGGTCGGCACGGGTCTGTACTCGATCCTGCTCTACGTCCTCTTGGCCGTGTTCATTGGCGGTCTGATGGTCGGGCGCACGCCGGAGTGGCTGGGCAAGAAGCTCGAGGCGCGCGAGATCAAGCTCGCCGGCCTCGGCATCCTGATCACGCCGCTGGCGGCCTTGTTCTGCACGGCGATGGCCACCGCAACCACCGGCGGGCGAAAGTCGATCTCCGAAGCGGCGCTGTCCAAAGCCGGCGGAAACACTCCGCAGGGGTTCTCCGAGACCTTCTACGCCTACCTCTCCCAGGCCAACAACAACGGCTCCGCTTTCGCCGGCTACACCGGCTATATCCAGCCCAACGCCGGTAACCTCGGCGCCCACGGCGTCACGTTCGCCGACATCCTCGGCGGCTTCGACATGATGTTCGCGCGCTACGCGCCGATCCTGTTCGCGCTCGCCGTCGCCGGCGCGCTGGCGGGCAAGCGCGTCACGCCCGCGGGCCTCGGCACGATGCGCACCGACAACCCCACGTTCGCTGTGCTCTTGCTCGGCGTGATCGTGCTCGTCGGCGCGCTGACCTTCTTCCCCGCCCTGCTGCTCGGACCGATCGTCCAGGGCCTGACCGGACACCTGTACTGACGCCATGAAACGCGACATCGTCACCTCGATCATCGGCATCGTCGCCTTCACGATTCTGCTCGGGCTCGTCTACCCGCTCGCGATCACCGGCATCAGCCAGGTCGCGTTCCCCGGCGACGCCAACGGTCAGAAGGTGTATGCGAACGGCAAGCTCGTGGGCTCGAAGATCATCGGCCAGAGCTTCGCCTCGCCGGTGATCGGCAAGAACGGCAAGCCCGAGGAAAAGGAAGAAGAACTCGTCACGGAACCCGACCCGCGCTACTTCCAGTCGCGTCCGTCCGCGACGGAAGGGGGCGCGTACAACGCTGCCGCGAGCACGTTCTCCAACCGCGGGCCCAACTCCGTCAAGACCAAGGAAGCCGACGAAGAAAACATCAAGGCCTATCTCGGACTGAACACGAATCCAACCACCAAGAAGGAATATGACCCAGGGCTGACCGTGGCGAAGATTCCCGTCGACGCCGTCAACACCTCGGCCTCGAACCTCGACCCCGAAATCTCGCAGGCCAACGCCTGGATCCAGGCTCACCGCATCGCGGCCGTGCGCCACCTGTCGCTCGCGACCGTTAACGGTCTGATCGCAAAGTACACCGACTCGCGTGGGCTCGGGTTCTCCGGCGAACCGGGCGTGAACGTGCTCGAGCTCAACCTCGCACTCGACCGTCTCACAGGAGCCACAAGCTGATGTCCACCGTCCCCGCCACGCATGAGCGCCAGGCGATCTCGCTGTTCCAGCGCGACATCGTCGTCCGTGCGCTGATCGACAGCCTGAAGAAGCTCGATCCCCGGGTGCAGGTCCGCAACCCGGTCATGTTCGTCGTGGAGATCGGCGCGCTGATCACGACCGTGACGTGGTTCATCCAGCTCGGCGGGGGCCAATCTCTCGGCGGGAGCGAGCCCGCGTGGTACACGTTCACGATCTCCATCTGGCTGTGGCTGACGGTCGTGTTCGCGAACATGGCCGAGGCGTTCGCCGAGGGTCGCGGCCGCGCGCAGGCCGACACGCTGCGCAATATGCGCAAGGAGACGGTCGCGCTGATGCGCGACGGCTCCACCAGGGCGGCGTCGGAGCTCACGCGTGGCGACATCGTGGTCGTCACGGCGGGGGAGCTGATCCCCGGAGACGGCACCGTGATCGAGGGCATCGCCACGGTCGACGAGTCGGCGATCACGGGCGAGTCCGCCCCCGTGATTCGCGAGTCCGGCGGCGATCGCAGCGCGGTGACCGGCGGCACGCGCGTGACCTCCGATGAGATCGTCGTGGAAATCACCCAGGAGCCCGGACAGTCGTTCCTGGACCGTATGATCGCGCTGGTCGAGGGGGCGGAGCGGCGCAAGACGCCGAACGAGATCGCGCTGAACATCCTGCTCGCGGCGCTCACGCTGATCTTCATGATCGTGGTGGCGACGCTGCGTCCGTTCGGCCTGTTCTCCGGGACGGCGATCTCCGAGACGACGCTGATCGCGCTGCTGGTAGCGCTGATCCCGACCACGATCGGCGCGCTGCTGAGCGCGATCGGGATCGCCGGCATGGACCGGCTCGTGCGCCGTAACGTGCTCGCCCTCTCCGGCCGCGCGGTGGAGGCCTCCGGCGACGTGGACGTGCTGCTGCTGGACAAGACCGGCACGATCACGATCGGCAACCGCCTCGCGTCGGAGTTCGTGCCGATGCCGGGCGTGCCCGAGTCCGAGCTGGCCGAGGTCGCGCAGCTGGCCTCGCTCGCCGACGAGACGCCCGAGGGCCGCTCGATCGTGGTGCTGGCCAAGCAGTACGGCATCCGCGAGCACGACATGGCGACGCTGAACGCCGAGTTCGTGCCGTTCACCGCGCAGACTCGCATGAGTGGCGTGGACATCGACGGCCGGCGGCTGCGCAAGGGCGCCGGCGACGCGATCGTCGAGCTCGTGCGCGGCGAAGGCGGCTCCCCGCCGCCCGAGCTGCAGGTGCAGCTCGACCGCATCGGCAACGAGGGCGGCACGCCGCTGGCGGTCGCGCGCGATAACCAGGTGCTCGGCGTCGTCTATCTCAAGGACACGATCAAGGAGGGCATGGCGGCTCGCTTCGAGCAGCTGCGGGCGATGGGCATCAAAACGGTGATGGTCACCGGCGACAACCGTCTGACAGCCGCCAAGATCGCTGAGGAGTCCGGCGTTGACGACTTCCTCGCCGAAGCCACGCCCGAGCGCAAGCTCGCGCTGATCCGCGAGCAGCAGGCCG
Organism: uncultured Solirubrobacterales bacterium; assembly: GCA_963767255.1. Lineage (GTDB taxonomy): Bacteria > Actinomycetota > Thermoleophilia > Solirubrobacterales > Solirubrobacteraceae > Palsa-744. The sequence goes on from CAVYDM010000023.1 coordinate 66,736, forward strand.
ACGGACGGCTGGTGGCGATGACCGGCGACGGCACCAACGACGCCCCCGCCCTGGCCCAGGCCGACGTAGGCGTGGCGATGAACACGGGCACGCAGGCCGCGCGCGAGGCGGGGAACATGGTCAACCTGGACTCCAACCCGACGAAGCTGATCGAGATCGTCGAGGTCGGCAAGCAGCTGTTGATCACCCGCGGCGCGCTCACGACGTTCTCGATCGCCAACGACGTCGCCAAGTACTTCGCGATCCTGCCCGCGATCTTCGTCACCACCTACGCGACCAGCGCCGGTGGCAAGGGCCCGCTGCACGTGCTGAACATCATGAACCTGGGCACGCCGCAGTCGGCGATCGTCTCGGCGATCATCTTCAACGCGATCGTGATCCCGTTGCTGATCCCGCTGTCGCTGCGCGGCGTGCGCTACCGCCCGATCGGCGCCTCAGCGCTCTTGCGGCGCAACCTGTGGATCTACGGCCTCGGCGGGATCATCGCGCCGTTCATCGGCATCAAGCTGATCGACCTGATCGTGCACAACCTGCTCGGCGGTTGATCCGCACGCGGACTGCTGCCGTGTGGGCGACAATGCCCGGGTGGCGTCTGAACGCGGACATCTGAAGGTCTTCATCGGCATGGCCCCCGGGGTCGGCAAGACCTACCGGATGCTCCAGGAGGGGGCGGCCGAAGCCGACAGCGGGCGCGACGTCGCGATCGGCTACCTGGAGCCGCACGGCCGCGCCGAGACCGTTGCCCAGGCGGAGGGGCTGGAGATCATTCCCCGCCGGCCGGTGGTGTACCGCGGCACGCCGCTTCAGGAGATGGACCTGCCGGCGGTGCTCGCGCGCAAGCCGGAGCTGTGCCTGATCGACGAGCTCGCGCACACCAACGCGCCGGGGGTCGAGCACGAGAAGCGCTACGAGGACGTGCGCGATGTGCTCGAAGCGGGGATCGACGTGGTCTCGACCGTCAACGTCCAGCACCTGGAGAGCCTCAACGATCAGATCACGCAGCTGACGGGCGCGCGCGTGCGCGAGACGATCCCCGACGAAGTGCTCTCGATGGCCGACGAGGTGGTCCTGATCGACCTCACCCCCGAGGCTCTGATCGGACGTCTGCGGGCGGGCAAAGTCTACCCCGCCGAGCGTGTGCCCGCGGCGCTGAACAACTTCTTCAAGATCGAGAACCTGTCCGCGCTGCGCGAGACCGCGCTGCGCGAGGTCGCCGAGGACGTCGAGGTCAAGCGCCTCGTGCGCGAGCCCGCCCGGGCGGTGCGCCGCGACGAGGAGGGGCTGCCGGCGCCGGCGCAGGACGGACCGCAGGCGATCGCCGAGCGGCTGCTGGCGCTGGCGACGCTCGCGCCGCACTCCGAGCGCGTGGTGCGGCGCGCATGGCGCTCGGCCCAGCGCCTGGACGCCGAGCTGGACGTGCTCCTCGTGCGCCCGCCCGGACGCGAGCCCAGCGCTGAGGACCGCGAGCGCCTGGAGGCGCTGCGGCGGCTGGTGTCGATGCTGGGGGCGCGCCTGCGCGTGGAGGAGGGCGAAGACGTCGCCGCCGTCGCGATCTCCGTTGCGCGCTCGCTCGGGAGCACCTACGTGCTGATGGGGGTGCCCGCGCCGACGCGCGGCCTGCGCCGCCTGAACGACTCGCTGCTGACGCGCCTGCTGCGGGGCCTGCCCGGTGTGGACGTCCGCATCGTCGCCGATCCGACCCTGCGCGGGGGGGCCTCGGACGCTGTGACTATGTCTGTCGCCGAGCAGGTTTCCGAGTAAGCGCGGCGTAAAGCTACAGGCACTGCGCAACCCTGCGCTTCGGTCGCTGTTCCACTATCGACATGAGACATCTTCGCCACTTGCTCACGATCGCCGTTCTGGTGTCGCTGATTGCGGCGCTTTCGCTCAATGCTGTCAGCGACGCCCGGGCGCCCCGTGCGCATGCGGCCTCCGCCCCCTACCTCGTGGGCATCGGCGACGAGCAGGGCGAGATGTTCGGCAACCCGCTGTGGCAGCAGCTGCACACGAAGATCGCCCGCTACATCGCCCCGTATGACGCGGTCGTGCACCCCTACTCGCTCGACAAGGCCAAGGTCTGGATTCACGAAGCCGAAGCCCACCACCAGCAGGTCCTAGTCGCGTTCTACCACTCCGAGTACACGCCCACGAAGCTGCCGAGCGTCGCCACCTACCAGCGCGACGTGGCGAAGTTCGTCAAGCTGTTTCCCCACGTCCGCCAGTACCAGTCCTACGACGAGGCCAACCGGGGCAATGAACCTGGAGCGTTCTCCAGCCCCTCGGCGGTTCTCGCCGCCAAGTACTACCAAGCGCTGATCCGCGTGTGCAAGGGCTGCACCGTGATCGGCCTGGACGTCCTCGACGCGCAGTACATCGGCCCGACCCTGCAGTACATCTACGAATTCAAGCACGAGATCGGCAAACTCAAGACGGTCATGCCGAAGATCTGGGGCCTGCACAACTACTCGGACATCAACCGCCTGGAATCGTGGCGCACCCGCGAACTGGTCCGCGCCCTCGGCGGCGACGTGTGGCTGACCGAGACCGGCGGGCTCGTGCAGTTCGGCGGCGCCTTCCCCAACAAGCACGGCTCGGGCCTGACGCGGTCGGCCAAGGTGCTCAAGTACATGTTCGCCGTCGCCGGCTCGAATCCGCGGATCAGGCGCCTGTACATCTACGACTGGACCGGCGGCAACTCCCACACGCGCTTTGACGCCGGCCTGATGAACGCCCACGGCCAGCCTCGCCCCGGGTATGTGGTCGTGTGCAAGCAGCTACACGCGGCTCACTGCAACGTTCGCACGGTCAGGAACTGACTCGGTTTCATTGCGCAACAGCCGCATCGCGCACAGCCCCAGCAGACCCATGCCGGCGGCGATCGGGGCGAGCACCTTCAGTGGGTATGTGCTGAACGTCGGGTGGTCCACCGTGCTCAGCGCGGTGTGATCGCCGGCTTTGACGATCGACTCCAGCCCCGCGTGGTCGATCCCGAGCAGCGTCGGCGCGAGCGCCGCGAACAGGCACCATCCCGCAAGCACGAGCACGCCGTATCCGAGCGAGGCGTTCGACAGGCGCAGGCGCGGGGTCGCCCACGCGGCCAGCACGACGCCGGCGCTGGCCGCGAGCAGGAACGGCCAGATGCCGGCCCAGCCCCGGCCGAGCCCGTAGGCGGAGGCGATCGTCGGCTGGAACAGCGCCTGACGCAGATACCGCGCCCACACGACCGTCTCGGTCTCGTACCCGACGAGCGGATGAGTGATCGTCGCGACGACCGTCGTCGTGATCGAGGCTCCCGCCAGCGCGACCGTCGGGCCCGGCCAACGCTTCAGCGCCGGGGCGATCGGGAATGCGAGGAACGGCAGCGCCGTGATCAGGAACCTGGGTCCCTCAAACCCTCCCCCGAACGGCAGGTAGTAGCCCGAGTTGTAGCCGAGATAGCACACGCAGATGCCGGTGATCGTCAGCGCCTCCGCGCGCTTGCCCCGCCTGTACAGCAGCACCGTCCCCAATCCCCCGAGGATCAGCACGGGGGAGATCGTCAGCAGTCCGCGCGAGTCCAGCAGCAGCGTCGCGAGCACCTTCAGGCTGGGCAGGTCGATCCCGAAGAACCCCTGTTTCTGGCGCGGAATGCTCGAGTAGGCGAGGTGCGTCCAGGAGTGGAAGGCGTAGTGGTTGTACAGCAGCAGCGGCACGATCCCGATCAGCCCGCCCAGGACATACGCGCCGCCACGACGCACCACGCCGCCCGGCGTGAACGCGTCTCGCCGGGAGAGCAGATACCCCCCGAGCACGACCGCGGCGAAGAACGTCGGGTACTCCGAGCTGAACGCGTACCCCATCGCCAGGCCCGCGAGTCCCAGCAGCATCGGGCTGGGCGGTCCCTCGCGCTCGCGCAGCATGATCCAAAACGCGGCGAACGCCAGGAACGTCGTGAACACGTGGCTGAACAGCAGCGTCGACAGCCCCAGCACCATCGTGCCGAGCCCCAGCGCGATCGCCGCCGCAGCGCCGTACCCGGGCTGAAAGCGCTCGGCCACGCGCCACACGAGCACGAGCAGCAGCAGACCCGGCAGCACGTTCGCCCACAGGCCGATCAGGTAGATCATCTCGTCGCCCGGCCTGTTCGGCGGCGCCACATGCGCATCGGTCCACGATTCGGCGCCAACCAGGTTCAGCGCGTCGTAGAACGGCAGCGAGAACAGCGCCAACCCGGGCGCGCGCGCGGAGTAGTAATGGCCCTTGTAGTAGGCCTTGTCGCCCGTGTTTTCCTGGTAGGCGTCGATCGTGGCCTTGCCCTGGTTCAGGGACCTGATCAGGTCGTAGTGGGAGGTCTGATTCCAGGAGAACGATTGGATGACGGTTGCGTAGGACAGCCCGACGAGCAGGATCGCGGCCAGCGCGAGTCGTTTGCGGGTGATCATCGTTCGGCTCATTTGCTGGCTTCTTCAGCCCGTGCCGTGGAGGGCTGCGGGTCCCGGGCCGATCTCGTAGATCACGAGCGAACCGACCTGCCGGCGCGTGATGCCCAGGCCCGCGATCGGCTTGGCCGCGGCGGCGGCCGGGTCGGGGGGCTCGGCGATCACAGGCCCATGTTCGGGCGGCAGACCCTTCGGCAGCACCGTGTGCAGCACGACGGTCTTGATGCCGTAGTAGCGCAGCTTCTCGACGCTCGCCTTGTCCGGGAAGCCGTTCATGCCTCCGCGCAGGTCGTCCACCGCGGGCATGTCGAACGTGCTGTTGCCGATCGGGATCTCATAGAAGCCGTCGGTCGAGAAGTACTGCCAGATGCGGTCCAGCGCCCCGTCGGTGGGCAGGTCCAGCAGCGGCCCTGGCAGGCCGATCTCCGCCTTCTGCGGCTGGGGCACGAGGGGATGGCCAAGGTGTCCCGCGCCTTCGCCGACGATGGCGATGACCAAGACGACGCCCACCACCGCGGGCAGGGCTGTGAGCCCGCGGGACGCGCGCACGCGCTGCACGAGCCACTGCGCGCCGGCGCCCGCGAGCAGCGCGTAGAACAGCGTCGCCAGCGTGAACACCCTGCCGGGCACACGCACGCCGTCCCAGCCGGGGGCGTAGTCGTACAGCAGCCGGTACGGATAGCCCGCCCCGGTCAGCCCGAAGCCCATGGCGAGGACAGAGCACACCACTATCCCCGTCAGCAGCGCCAGGCGCAGTCGGCGCGTATACAGCCCGGCGCCCAGGCCGATCAGCGCGAGCACGAGGATCAGACCGCCGGGGAAGAACACGCTCTCGTTCTTGGAGTTCACCTTCGCGCGCATCCCCGAGGTCACGCTGCCCCATACGCGGTTCTCCGAGGAGGACGCCAGCAGCGCCGCCGGGCCGGAGGAGTAGGTCTCGACTTCCCTGAGCGCGCGTTTGGCCGTCGGGTACTCTTCGGCGACCTTCAGGTACGGCCTGGCCTGGTAGACGGTGACGGCGCCCATCACGGCGACGCCGATCAGGGTCACCGCCAGCAGGCGGCGGGGGATCAGCGGCCCGCGCGCGCCAGCCGGCCGCTCGGCGCTTTCCCAGGCCGGGCCGGGGGTCAGACGGCCTCGCCACCAGTACCAGAGCACCAGCAATGCGAGCACGATCAGCAGATACGCGTACTGCAGACCGAGCGTGAACCCGAGGCTGATCTGCCAGGCCGACACGAGCCAGCCGGCGAGCACGAGCCCGCGGGAGCCACGCCGGTAGCCGCGCAGCAGCAGGAACAGCGCCAGCGGGATGCCGCCGGAGGAGATCACGTGCAGGTGCCCGGCCTCCGTGACCCGGTAGGGGGCGTAGGCGAACGCCACGCCCGCGGCGCCCGCGGCGTACCAGCGCAACCCCAGCTCGCGAGCCAGCAGGTAGGCGCCGGCGAAGCACAGCGACCATGCCCACAGGAACAGCAGGTTGTAGCGGAGGAGCGCCGCGACCGTGCCCGAGCCGAAGAACCCCGCGGGGCCATAGCCCAGCAGAGAGTCGGAGAACGCGAGGCTGAGCGGGTGGGGGTAGAAGGCGTTTGAGTCGAACAGGTGGGTCGGGTCGTGCAGCATCGCGTGCCCGACCCACGCGATCTCCCAGGCGGTGCGCACGGGATCGCCGAGATCCGGGGCGATGTGACTGGACATGTGCAGGATCAGCGGCCAGCTTGCGAGGACGGCAAGGAGAACCCCCACAACCGCGATCCACAGCACCTCGCCGCGCGTGAGCGAGGGAGAGTCGGGCCAGCGAGTCTCGCGCCGCTCGACCGAAGGGGTCGAGGGCCTGTCCATGAGCGTGCTCGCCATCGGTCGGGGCAGCATACGTGAGCCGTCTGCTGCCACGCGCAGCCGGGGCATTGTCCCGAGCGGCGCACGGCCGATGTCTCGTTTGACTGTGCCAGACGTCGATCTGCGTCACACTTGGCTCATGCGGCTCTTGGTTGTGGGGGCAGGCGGCGTGGGGGCGGCGTTCGCGGCGATCGCCCAGCGCCGGGATGCATTCGAGCGGGTGACGATGGCCGACGTCTCGCCGCAGCGCGCACGCGAGGCGGTCGCGCGACTGGGCGAACCCGATCGGTTCGTGGCCGAGCGCGTGGACGCCTCCGATCGCTCGGAGCTCGTCGCGCTGATCGGGCGAGTCAAGCCCGACGCGGTGCTGAACGCCTGCGATCCGCGCTTGAACGAGCCGATCTTCGGCGCCTGTTACGACGCCCGGGTGACCTATCTCGACATGGCGATGACGCTGTCGGCGCCGCATCCACAGCGCCCGTACGAGCTGCCGGGAACGATGCTCGGCGAGCACCAGCTCGCGCGCCACGAGCAGTGGGAGCAGGCCGGGCTGCTCGCGCTGGTCGGGATCGGCGTCGAGCCCGGTCTGTCGGACGTCTTCGCCCGCTATGCAGCTGACGAGCTGTTCTCGAGCGTACGGGAGGTGGGCGTGCGCGACGGCGCAGACCTCCTCGTCGAGGGGTACGAGTTCGCGCCGACATTCTCGATCTGGACGACGATCGAGGAGTGCCTGAACCCGCCGCTGATCTGGGAGCGCGAGCGCGGGTTCTATACGACCGCGCCGTTCTCCGAGCCCGAGACCTTCACGTTCCCCGAGGGCATCGGCGAGGTCGAGTGCGTGAACGTCGAGCACGAGGAGGTCGTGCTGATCCCGCGTTGGGTCTCCTGCGAGCGGGTGACATTCAAGTACGGCCTCGGCCGGGAGTTCATCGATGTGCTGCGCACGCTGCACACACTTGGGCTCGACTCCACCGAGCCGGTGAGCGTGCGCGGGCAGCAGGTGGCCCCGCGCGACGTGGTGGCGGCTGCGCTGCCCGATCCGGCGACGCTCGGCGAGCGCATGACCGGGCGCACGTGCGCCGGCACCTGGGTGGCCGGTACCGGCGCGGATGGCGCGGCGCGCTCGACCTACCTGTATCACGTGGTCGACAACGAGACGACCATGCGCGAGTACGGCTCCCAGGCCGTGGTCTGGCAGACGGCGGTCAACCCCGTGGTCGCGCTGGAGCTGCTGGGCGACGGGACGTGGCAGGGTACGGGCGTGCTCGGCCCCGAGGCGTTCCCGCCCGGACCGTTCTTGGAGCGGCTGGCGGAGTTGGGCTCACCGCACGGGATGATGGAGGTGGGCTGATCAGAACTCGACGCGGGCCGGTGTCGGCTCCGTCGGCGGCGGTTGCTCGAGCAGGCCCGGGGGCGCCGTTTCGGTCTTGCGGGCGAAGAAGTCTTTGAAGAACGGCCGTGAGACGATCATGACGACGGCGCCGAGGATCATGCCGCCGATGCCCATCCACAATGGCAGCGTGATGCCGAGGATTGGCTTGGATTCAACGTGGGCCGTTTCTCCGTAATAGAAGGCCGCCTTGATGCCGATGCCGAATAGCATCAAGCCGCCGACCATCGGACCGAGGCCCAACAGCAGGAAGTTGCGCACGCTTTCGGTCAGGTCGTGGCGGTAGTAGAACCCGCAGGCGACCCCCGTGAAGCCGTAGTAGAAGCAGATCGGGAAGCCGATCGCCGTGAGCGAGTCCGCGAGCACGCTTTCCGAGAGCAGCAGCAGGGCGATCGTGATCGCGATCGAGAGTGCGCCGAAGCCCAGCGTCGAGACGGTCGGCGTGAGGTAGCGCTTGTGCACGCGCGAGAGCAGGCTGGTGACGGCTTTCCAGTGCGCCATCGACAGCGTCGTGCGGGCGGTCGGCAGGATCGTCGTCTGCGTCGAAGCCGACGCCGAGGTGAGCACGGCGATGATCAGCAGCTTGTTCAGGGGTTCGCCGAGCACGCCCGTTCCGAGCGCCTTGAGTATGTCTTCCTGGTTTGCTTCGTTCGCGAGGAAGCCGACCCCGTGGAAGGACTGGGCGGCGGCGGAGACGACGACGTAGATCAGCACGAGCAGGATCGTCGAGACGACCGCGGCCTTGCCCGGGCCCTCGGCCGGATTTTCCGACTCCTCGTTGACCGACACGCCGGAATCCCAGCCCCAGTAGATGAATACCGCGAGCAGCAGTGCGACGACCAGGTCGCCGAAGTTCATGGCGAACGGGTTGATCCAGGAGAGCGACGGCTTGATCGAGCCACTCGGCGGGTGGCTGCCGTAGACCTTGACGAAGGCGACCACCGCAAACAGTCCGAGGATGAACACCTCGGCGCCGAGCAGCACCTGCTGAATGCGCGCCGAGAGCTCGATGCCGCGGTAGCAGATCCAGGTCATGATCGCGATCCATAGGACGGCCGCGACGATGATCGCCACTTTGGATTCGCCGAGTTCGGTGAAACCGAAGAGCTGGAAGGTGTAGATCGCCGCGATGTCCGCCAGCGAAGCCATCACGATCACGTCCGCCAGGAAGATCGCCCAGCCGTTCAGCCAGCCGGTCGCCGGACCGAACGTGCGTGTCGTCCACGCGAACGTCGTGCCCGCGTCGGGGTCGGCGCGATTGAAGTATTTGTAGGCCGAGGCGACCAGCAGCATCGGGATGAACGCCACGAGCAGCACCGCCGGGGCGTGCACGCCGATGCCCTTTACCACGACGATGAACCCCAGCGTCGCCGCCAGCGAGTAGGCGGGCGCGGTCGAGGCGACGCCGATGACGATGTTCGAGAGATAGCCGATCGCGCCTTTTTTCAGACCCTTGTCCATCACCCCGGGCTGTTCGGGCGCTCCCGGTGCGGCTGCGCTGACAGTGGCCATCCCGTGCCTTCTTCCTCTTCGGGTCTCTCTATCGGTTCCGTTGGTCCGTTCAGCTGGTCGTGACAGAAGTTACGTCCTTGACCGGCGGGAGCACAAGGGGCGCGATCCCCAAAACGTACGGCTATAGTTGTACATCTCGTACAATCAAGCAGGAGCTTATTGAACGGGCAGCTCCTTGAGCTGGACATGTTGGCGGAGTACGGTTGTCCGGAGTGTCCAGCTGACAGCGACGCATCCATAGAGGAGAGTGCGCGATGGCGATCACACCGGCGAGCACAGGTTTGAGCGAGCAGTCCGGCGGCGGCGAGCAGTCCGGCGGCGGCGAGCAGTCCGGCGGCGGCGAGCGGGCTCAGGCGAGCGCCGGGACGGGCGTGGGCGGGGAGCGCCCGGAAAGCGAGCTGCAGCAGCTGGCCAAGCGCCACCTGTGGATGCACTTCACCCGCATGGGTCCCTACGAGGATGGCGCCGAAGTGCCTGTGATCGTGCGCGGCGAGGGCTGCTACGTCTACGACGAGCACGGCAAGCGCTATCTCGACGGGCTCTCGGCGCTGTACTGCGTGAACATCGGCCACGGGCGCGCCGAGTTGGGGGAGGCGGCGGCGCGCCAGGCGGCCGAGCTCGGGTTCTACACCAACTGGAGCTACGCCCACCCGCGCTCGATCGAGCTGGCGGCGCGCATCGCGCAGCTGGCGCCGGGAGACCTCAACCGCGTGTTCTTCACCTCCGGCGGCTCGGAGGCGGTCGAGTCCGCGTGGAAGCTCGCCAAGGCCTACCACCAGGCGCGCGGCGAGCCCCGCCGGCACAAGATCGTCTCGCGCTACCTCGCCTACCACGGCACCTCGATGGGCGCGCTCACCGCCACCGGCCTGCCGGCTCTGCGCGAACCGTTCGAGCCGCTCACGCCGGGCGGGCGGCACGCGCCCAACACGAACTCCTACCGCTGGACCGAGGATCGCGAGGAGCTGTGGGCGGCGGACGCGATCGAGGAGGCGATCCTGTTCGAGGGCCCGGCGACGGTCGCCGCGGTGATCCTCGAGCCGGTCCAGAACGGGGGCGGCTGCTTCGTGCCCCAGGAGGGGTACTTCGAGCGCGTGCGCGAGATCTGCGACCGCCACGGCGTGCTGCTGATCTCCGACGAGGTCATCTGCTCGTGGGGGCGGCTCGGGTACATGTTCGGCTGCGAACGGTTCGGCTACGCGCCGGACATGATCACCACCGCCAAGGGCATCACCTCCGCCTACGCCCCGCTGGGCGCCGTGATCGCATCGGACCGGATAGCCGAGCCGTTCCTGCACGGCTCAGCGATCTTCAACCACGGGTTCACGTTCGGCGGGCACCCGGTCGCCTGCGCGACCGCGCTGGCCAACATCGACGTGCTGCAGCGCGAGGAGCTGTGCGGGCACGTGCGCGCCAACGAAGGCCTGCTGCGCGAGATGCTGGAGGGGCTGCGCGATCTGCCGATCGTCGGGGACGTGCGCGGCGCCGGCTACTTCCAGGCGATCGAGCTCGTCAAGGACAAGGAGACCAAGCAGACATTCAGTCACGAGGAGGCCGAGCAGCTGCTGCGCGGGTTCCTCTCCGGCGAGCTCTACCGCCGCGGGCTGATCTGCCGGACCGACGACCGCGGCGATCCGATCGTCCAGCTCTCCCCGCCGCTGATAGCCGGCGAGGAGCAGTTCGCCGAGATCGAGTCCATCTTGCGCCCCGTCCTGAGCGAGGCCTCGGAATGGGTGGCGAGATGGAGCTCACGGTCGAGAGCCTGATCGCGGAGCTGGGCCTCGAGCTCGCGAGTGGGCATGACCATGCCCACTCGCACGTGCGCTGGGTGCACAGCACTGAGCTGATCGACCCCACGCCGTGGCTGAAGGGTGGTGAGCTGCTGCTGACCACCGGCATCCAGCTCGACGGCCCCAAGAAGCAGCACGAGCTGGTCGATCGCCTGGTCGAGCACGACATCGCTGGTCTGGGCTTCGGCACGGGCTTTGCCCACAAGCGGCTGCCGCCGGCGCTGGTGAACGCCGCGCGCAAGCATGAGTTCCCCGTGTTCGAGGTTCCGTACGAGCTGCCGTTCATCGCGATCACCGAGCGCGTGTTCGCGCAGCTGGTCAACGAGCGCTACGAGATGCTCCAGCGCAGCCTGGCGGGCGACGTGCTGGCCGAAGCCCTCACGGGCAACCTCTATCCGGAAGAGCTCGCCGGGAAGCTGCGTCCGTTCGGGATCGGCGAGCAGGCGGCCGTGCTCGCGTTCTCGGTGCCCGATCCCGCGACCGGAGCGCCGCTTTTGGAACGGGCGCTCGCGCGCGCGCAGGCGCCCAGCCTCGTCGCGATCCGCGCGGGGCTGCTGTGCGCGGTGATCGACATCGACGGCGTCGAGCCCGACCCGCTCGAGCTCGCTGGGCGCCTGCGCGCCGAGCTCCAGGCGCGCCTGGGGGAGGTGCGGGCCGCCGCCAGCCGCCCTGCGGCGACGCATTCGCTGCGGTTGAGCTTCCACGAGGCGCGCTGCGCCCTGGAGGCCGCGCGGCTGCGGGGAGCCGAGAACGGAGACGCCTGCGAGGCGATCGCCTCCTACAAGGATCTCGGCGCGTTTCAGCTGCTGCTGTCGCTGCAGGACGACGACGCGCTGATGTCCTACTGCCGCGGCGTGCTCGGTCCCGTGGAACAGGGCGAGGGCGAGTACGGCGATGAGCTGCTGCGCTCGCTGGACGTGTTCATCGAGAACAACGGCCACTGGGAGAAGGCGGCGAGCGCGCTCTACTGCCATCGTCACACCTTGCGCTACCGGATCAGGCGCGTCGAGCAGCTGACCGGCCGCGACCTCTCCAGCGCGCGCGATCGCATCGAGTTCTGGCTGGCGTTGCGAGGCAGGGAGCTGGCGCGATGATCGTCGGGGTTCCGGCAGAGATCAAGCTCGACGAGTACCGCGTCGCGATCACCCCGGCGGGTGTGCGCGAGTGCAGCGCGCGCGGGCACGAGGTCTTGATCCAGGCGGGCGCGGGCGCGGGCAGCGCGATGTCCGACGAGCAGTTCGTCGCCCAGGGCGCTCGGATCGTGCCCGACGCCCGAGCGCTATTCGAGCAGGCCGAGCTGGTGCTGAAGGTCAAGGAGCCCCAGCCGGTCGAGGTCGCGATGCTGAGGGAGGGTCAGACGCTGTTCACCTATCTGCACCTGGCGGCCGAGCCCGAGCTGGCGCGGGGACTGCGGGAGTCGGGCGCCACGTGCATCGCGTATGAGACGGTCGAGGACGCCGCCGGACGGCTGCCGCTGCTTGCGCCGATGAGCGAGGTGGCGGGCAAGATCGCCACGCAGGCGGGCGCGTTCATGCTGGAGAGGCCGCTCGGGGGGAGGGGCATCCTGCTCGGCGGGGTTCCGGGCGTGGCGGCGGCGACCGTGCTCGTGATCGGCGGCGGCGTGGTCGGCACGAACGCGGCGCTGATCGCGATCGGGATGCAGGCCGACGTGTTCGTGTTCGACCGCTCGATCGACCGGTTGCGCGAGCTGGACATCGCGTTCGGCGGGCGCGCCTCGACCGTGTACTCCTCCACGCTCGCGATCGAGGAGATGCTGGGACTCGCCGACCTGGTGATCGGCGCCGTGCTCGTCCACGGCGCGCGCGCGCCGCACGTCGTCAGCCGCGAGCAGTTGAAGCTGATGAAGCCGGGCGCGGTGCTCGTGGACGTCTCGATCGATCAGGGCGGCTGCTTTGAGACCTCGCGCCCGACCACCCACTCGGACCCGACGTACGAGGTCGACGGGATCACCCACTACTGCGTCACGAACATGCCTGGCGCGGTGCCGATCACCTCGACCTACGCGCTCACCAACGCGACGCTGCCGTATGTGCTCGCGCTCGCCGACTCGGGACCGGAGGCCGCGATGGCCGCGGATGAGGGTCTGCGTCTGGGGTGCAACGTGCGGGACGGTGAGATCATCCACCCGGCCGTGATCGCGGCGCTCGCTGCGATCGAGCTCGAGGCCGCGGGCTCGCGCGACGGCGCGGGGCCGGGCACGGCGGCGCAGAGCGGACAAACGAGGGCCTGAACGGGAGGACGGGACGATGGCTGCCACGACAGAGACGCTCGAGAACTTCATCGACGGCGAGCCCGTCGGCTCCGAGGGCGAGACCGAACCCATTCTCAACCCGGCCACCGGCGAGGAGCTGGCGCGGGCGTCTCGCTCGAGGGCCGAGGACGTCGATCGTGCGGTCGCAGCCGCGCGCCGTGCCTTTGCGACATGGTCGCTGACGACGCCCGCCCAGCGCGCGCAGGCCCTGCTGGCGCTGGCGGACCTGGTCGAGGAGCACGCCCCGGAGATCGCCCGCATGGAGGCGCTGAACGCGGGCAAGCCGATCGAGGCGGTCACTGCAGACGAGCTGCCGGTGATGGCCGACAACCTGCGCTTCTTCGCCGGCGCCGCCCGCTGTCTGGAGGGCAGGGCCGCGGGCGAGTACATGGAGGGCTACACCTCGTTCACGCGCCGCGAGCCGGTCGGTGTGATCGGGCACCTGACGCCGTGGAACTACCCGCTGATGATGGCGATCTGGAAACTCGCCCCCGCCCTGGCGGCGGGCAACACGGTCGTGCTCAAGCCGGCGGAGACGACGCCGATGAGCACCCTGCGGTTCGCCGAGCTCTCCCGCGAGGTCCTGCCTGCGGGCGTGCTCAACGTCGTGGCCGGACCGGGCGAGCCGACGGGCGAGGCGTTGATCAATCATCCGGACGTCGACATGCTCGGGCTGACCGGCTCTGTGGACACGGGCAAGCACCTCGCCCGTACGGCCGCGGACACGCTCAAGCGCGTGCATCTCGAGCTCGGAGGCAAGGCGCCGGTGATCGTGTTCGACGACGTCTCGCTCGAGGGCGCCCTGGAGACGATCGCCGGCACCGGCTACTACAACGCCGGCCAGGACTGCACCGCCGCCACACGGGTGCTGGCCGGCGCGCGTGTCTATGACGACGTCGTCGCCGGCCTGGCCGAGCAGGCTCGGGGCCTTGTGATCGGCGACACGCTCGCGCCCGAGACGACGCTCGGGCCGGTCAACTCGGCCCGTCAGCGCGAGCGCGTGGCCGGGTTCCTGGAGCGCAGGCCCTCGCGGGCGGAGATCGTGACCGGCGGCGGCGCGCCGGAGCGGCCCGGGTTCTACCTGGAGCCGACCGTCGTCGCCGGGCTGGAGCAGGAGGACGAGATGATCCAGCGCGAGATCTTCGGACCCGTGATCACCGTGCAGCGGTTCTCAGAGGAGGAGCAGGCGATCGCGTGGGCGAACGCCACCCGGTATGGCCTGGCCTCGTCGGTGTGGACGCGCGATGTCGGCCGTGCGCTGCGCGTGTCGAAGGCGCTGCGGTTCGGGTGCGTGTGGATCAACGACCACATCCCGCTCGTCTCGGAGATGCCCCACGGGGGATTCAAGGAGTCGGGGTACGGCAAGGACCTGAGCGTGTACTCGCTGGAGGACTACACGGTCGTCAAGCACGTGATGGCGAGCCTGCAGTAGGTGCGGCCGGAAGGATCGCCTGCTACGGTGGTCGTGCGTGCGGCGAAGTCGTGCGCGAGGTTCTTTGTCTTTGTTGGCGCTCTAGGTGCGCGGATGGGGTCAGTCGAATCTCCATCTGCAGCGGCGGCCAGAGGGTCGCCAGAAGGAGCATCAACACATGAAGCAACAGTCATTCGCCGATCTCGGCGTGTCCGAGATCGTCACAGGCGAGCTTGCCAAGCGGGGGATCGCCGAGCCGTTCGCCGTCCAGGCGATGGTCATCCCCGATGTGCTCGCCGGACACGACGTGCTGGCGCAGTCCCCGACCGGATCGGGCAAGACGCTCGCGTTCGGCATCCCGATGGTCGAACGGCTGCACGGCACAAACGTGCGCCAGTCGGCGCTGGTGCTGGCGCCCACGCGCGAGCTGGCCTCGCAGATCGTCGACGATCTGCGCGAGATCGCGCACTCGCGCGCGCTGTCGATCGCGGCCGTGTACGGCGGCGCGGGCATCGTCAAGCAGGCTCGGATCGCCGCGCGCGCCCACATCCTCGTCGCCACACCGGGACGGCTGCTCGACCTGATCGACCGGCGCGACGTATCGCTCGAGCGCGTCCGGCTGCTCGTGCTCGACGAGGCCGATCGCATGCTCGACATGGGATTCAAGCCCGTTGTCGACCGGATCGTCCGTATGTGCGCGCGCGAGCGCCAGACGCTCTTGTTCAGCGCCACGCTCCAGGGCGAGGTGGGGAAGATCGCCAAGGCCTACACCACCGAGCCGCGCCGTCACGAGCACGCGCACTCCGAGGAGCGCAAGGGAGACGTCGAACATCGCTTCGTCACGGTCCCCCACGAGGGCAAGGTCTCACGGCTCGTTGCCGAGCTGAACGAGGCAGAGCGCGGGCGCACGCTCGTGTTCGTGCGCACCAAGCGCGGCGCCGACCGGCTCGTCAAACGGCTGGCGTCCAACAGCGTCCGCGCGGTGGCGATGCACGGCGACAAGTCCCAGGGTCAGCGCGAACGGGCGCTCGCGAGCTTCGAGTCCGGGTCAGTGGACACGCTCGTCGCCACAGACGTCGCCGCGCGCGGAATCGACGTCGCCGGGATCACCCACGTGATCAACTACGACATGCCCGGTACCCGCGAGGACTATGTCCACCGCATCGGCCGCACCGCCCGCGCGGGCGCCAGCGGCGTTGGCGTCACGCTCGTCACCCACGATCAGGCTCGCGAGCTGTCGGGCATGGTCAGCGACCTCGGGCTGCACCGCGAGCTGGAGCTCGGTGGACTGCCGAGCGACGCCACTCGCCCGAGGAGTGCGCCTGCGCGCCGGAACCCCTCCCGGCGTGGATCTAGGCGCGGTGGCAGAGCACCTGGTAGATCGAGGTAAACCCGGTCTGAAACCCGTTGCGGGCCGCGCGCAGATACAGCCGCCAGACCCGCAGGCGCTCGCCGCCCGCGAGGCGCTCGGCCGCCTCGCGGTTTGAGTCCAGGCGGTCGATCCAGGCCGACAGCGTGTCAACGTAATCCTGGGCGAGGCCCTCGACGTGGTCGGTGACGAACCCCGCGCGTTCGAGCGCGAGCTGGATGCGGGAGAGGTGCAGGGGAGCGGCGTCGGGGAACACGTAACGCTCGGAGAACGGCCCCGCCTCGGCGTCGCCGTGGCGCAGGCGGGCGATGCCGTGGTTGAGCAGCCGCCCGCCCGGCTCCAGCAGGCGCGCGAGCACGCGCGCGTACTCCTCGATCTGGTTGGAGCCGACGTGCTCGACCATGCCGATCGAGGCGATCGCGTCGAATCGCTCGCCGCCGGCGCCCGGAAGGTCGCGATAGTCGCAGATGCGGATCTCCACCCGCTCCTGCAGGCCCTCCTGCGCGACGCGCCGGCGCGCGAGCTCGGCCTGGGCCGGGGAGAGCGTCACTCCGACCGCGTGCACGCCGTGCTCGCGGGCGGCGTGGATCACGAAGCTGCCCCAGCCGCAGCCGACGTCGAGGAGGCGCTCGCCCTCCTGCAGCCTCAACTTGGAGCAGACCAGCTCGCGCTTGGCCGCCTGCGCATGCTCGAGCGTGGGGGCGCCGCGCGAGAACAGGGCGCAGCTGTAGGTCATCGACTCGTCGAGGAACAGCGCGAAGAACTCGTTGGAGACGTCGTAGTGGTGGCGCACCGCGCGCTCGTCGCGCTCCTTGCTGTGGCGGCGCCCGCGCGGACGCAGCTCGCTCGCGGGGATCCGCGGCGGCGGTGTCAGTCCGCACGCGCGCACGGCGGCCAGCGTCAGGCGCGCGCGCGTCGCACGGTCGATCCGGGGCGCACTGAACGTGTCGAGCAGGCCGATCACCCGATCGAGATCGTCGGCTTCGATCTCGCCGGCCGCATAGGCTCGTCCGAGCCCCAGCTGCCCGGGCGCGCGCAGCATGTGCGCGACCGCGGCCGGCGAGCGCATCGTGAACACCGGACCGCCGGCGACCGTGGGAGCCAGCTCCGAGCCGTCCCAGAAGCGCAGCGCGAACGGGCGCACCGGCAGCGCCCGCGCGAGCTCACGGCGCAGCGGCTCAGGCCGGGCGAGCACCGTTCGGGCGGGGGTCGCAGTTGTCCGAATCGTCAGGCAGCATTGTGGGTACGCAGCCTAAGGGTCTCGCTGATAACTTGCGTATAGGCACCATGGACGACAAACATATTCCCGGCGGCGGTCCGGAACGCAACCGGCCCGGGCCAGACGACATCCAACCCGCGTCGAACGAGACGCTCGACCGTGTGCTCACAGGGCTCATCACCGTCGGGCCGATCGTCGCGCTGTTCTTCGTCGGCTGGCAGCTGTGGGACGGGCTGCTGCACCCCTCGGACCTGGTCGTGTTCGCGATCATGTACGTGCTCACCGGCCTGGGCATCACCGTCGGCTTCCACCGGCTGTTCACGCACCGCAGCTTCAAGACCTCGCGCGCGATGCGCGGGGTCCTCGCCGCGCTGGGGTCGGCCGCGATCGAGGGACCGGTCATCTCCTGGGTTGCCGACCATCGCAAGCATCACGCGTTCTCCGACCGCGAGGGAGATCCGCACAGCCCCCACGTCGATCACGGGGTCGGCTGGCGGGGGGCGCTGCGCGGGCTCGCGCACGCGCACGTGGGCTGGCTGTTCATCCACACCCAGCGCGGCTCGCGCGAGCGTTACGCACCCGACCTGATCGCCGACCCGGTCGTGTCGTTCGTGGACCGCACGTTCTTCGTGTGGACGCTGGCCGGTCTGGCCGCCTCGTTCGGGCTCGGCTACGCGATCGGCGGCTCGCTGCGCGCCGGGCTCACGGGCCTTTTGTGGGGCGGCGCCGTGCGGATGCTCGTGCTGCACCACATGACCTACTCGATCAACTCGCTCTGCCACTTCTTCGGGCGCCGCGACTACGCGACGGGGGACCAGTCGCGCAACCTGCTGTGGCTGTCGCTGCCGACGTTGGGGGAGGCGTGGCACAACAACCACCACGCGTTTCCGACCTCCGCCAGCCACGGTTTGAGCTGGCGCCAGCCCGACATCTCTGCGCTGGCGATCCGCACGATGGCCGGTCTGGGACTGTGCTGGGATGTCGTCACGGTGCCCGAGGAGCGCCGTGCGAGCAAGCGCTGCGTGACCGTGTAGGACCGGGACCTGCCGGGCGGCCATGACATCCTGTGCGTGCGCGCGCCCAACCCCGGGCCGTTGACGTTGACGGGCACGAACACATTCCTCGTGGGTCGCGAGCCGGCGTGGGTCATCGATCCGGGCCCGCTGATCCAGGAGCACGTGGAGCGCGTGTGTGCGGCGATCGAGGACCGTGGCGGGCTCGGCGGCGTGGTGCTGACCCACGACCATCCCGACCACGCCGAAGCCGTGCCTGAGCTGCTGGCCCGCCATCCGGCGCCACTGGCCGGCGCGCGCGGGGACGTCGACGTGAAGCTGCGGGAGGGCGTGCGCGTCGGTCCGTTTGACCCCGTCGCCACCTCGGGGCACTCGATCGATCATTTTGCGCTGATCGCCGACGATGCGTGCTTCACCGGCGATGCCGTGCTCGGCGAGGGCAGCGTCTTCATCGCTCCGCACCGTGGCGCGATGTCCGACTACATGCACGCACTGGCGCGCCTGTGCGAGCGCGAGGACTTCAGCGTGCTCTGTCCCGGCCATGGCCCGATCGTGCGGGATGCCCGTGGCAAGCTCGAGGAGTACGTGAGGCACCGCTCAGAGCGCGAGCGCAAGCTGATGGACGCCCTCGAGCGGGGCCTGCGCACAGAAGGAGAGCTGCTCGACGCGGCCTGGCCGGAGGTGCCGGCGCAGATGCGCCCGCTGGCGAGCGTCACGCTGGCTGCGCACCTGGACAAGCTCGCGGACGAAGGACGCCTGCCGGCCGGGGTGCAGCGGCCCAGGCTGGAGGGCATCGACCGGTGAGCCCGCCTGACGCGAACGCCGACATCGGCCCGGTCGCCGGACAGCCGCCGACCGACGC
This sequence comes from uncultured Solirubrobacterales bacterium, assembly GCA_963767255.1. Taxonomy (GTDB): domain Bacteria; phylum Actinomycetota; class Thermoleophilia; order Solirubrobacterales; family Solirubrobacteraceae; genus Palsa-744. The sequence continues at coordinate 85,825 of CAVYDM010000023.1, forward strand.
CGCGCGGCCGGGCGTGGGCGTCTCACAGACGGCCGCGGGCACCGCCGCGTCCGATTCGCCGTTTCCCCCGATCGCCGACTACGGGTACCTGTCGGACTGCCACACCGGCGCGCTGCTCGCCTCGGACGGGTCGATCGAGTGGATGTGCCTGCCCCACTTCGACTGCCCGTCCGTGTTCGGGGCGATGCTCGATCGTGGCGCGGGCAGCTTCAGGTTCGGTCCCTACGGCGTCTACGTGCCGATCGGCCGGCGCTACATCCCGGGCACGAACCTGATCGAGACGACCTGGATGACCCCGCAGGGGTGGTTGCGGGTGATCGACGGGATGACGATCGGGCAGTGGCACGACAACAAGCACGGCTCTAGCCACACGCGCGCCCCGACGGACTTCGACGCCGACCACCTGCTCGTGCGGTGGGTCGAATGCGTGCAGGGACAGGTGCAGCTGGAGGTCGTGTGCGAGCCGATGCTCGACTACGGCTCAGCGCCCGCGCGGTGGGACGTTGTGGACACCGGCGAGGAGGGTGGGTATGCGCTGGACGCCGGGGACGGCGAGACGAGCGCGTTCAGGCTCTACAGCGACATGCGCATGGGGATCGAGGGCAACCGCGTTCACGCCCGCCACACGATGGTCGAAGGCGAGCAGCGGTTCTGCGCGATCTCCTGGACGGAGGCTCGCGGCGGCCCGCGCACGGCCGAGGGGGCGAAGGACCGCCTCGATGCCACGGCTCACTTCTGGCGCACATGGCTGGCCGACGGCACCTATCCGGACCATCCATGGCGTCTGCACCTGCAGCGCTCGGCGCTGACGCTGAAGGGGCTGACGTTCATGCCGACCGGTGCGCTCGTGGCCGCGCCGACGACCTCGCTGCCGGAGACGCCAAAGGGCGAACGCAACTGGGACTACCGCTACTGCTGGATGCGCGACGCGTCGTTCACGCTATGGGCGCTGCACGCGCTCGGGCTGGACTGGGAGGCGGACGACTTCGTGCAGTACGTCGCCGACATGCAGCGGGGCGAGGACGGTGGGTTGCAGATCATGTACGGGATCGACGGCCGCAAGGACCTGAAGGAGTCGACGCTGGAGCACCTGAAGGGCTACGAAGGGGCGCGTCCGGTGCGGATCGGCAACGGCGCGTACGACCAGCGCCAGAACGACGTGTACGGGGCGGTGCTCGACTCGGTGTACCTGCACTCCAAGCAGCGCGATCACATCCCCGAGCGGCTGTGGCCGGTGTTGACCGATCAGGTGCACTGCGCCGCGAGGGTGTGGACGGAACCCGACCAGGGGATCTGGGAGGCGAGGGGCGAGCCGCGGCACTACGTAAGCTCGAAGCTGATGTGCTGGGTGGCGATGGACCGCGGCGCGCGCCTGGCCGAACGGCGCGGCGAGCCCGAGCACGCTGAGCGCTGGCAGGCGCTGGCGGATGAGATCCGCGAGGAGATCCTCGACAAGGGGGTCGACAAGCGGGGGGTGTTCCGCCAGCACTACGACACGGATGCGCTCGACGCCTCCAACCTGCTGGTTGTGCTCGTGCGCTTTCTGCCGCCCGACGACGAGCGCGTGCGCGCGACCGTGAGCGCGATCTCCGAGGAGCTGACCGAGAACGGGCTCGTGCTGCGCTACCGCACCGACGAGACCGACGACGGGCAGAGCGGGGAGGAGGGCACGTTCCTGATCTGCTCGTTCTGGCTGGTTTCGGCGCTGTCGGAGATCGGCGAGCACCGCGAGGCGGAGCGGTTGTGCGAGCGGCTGCTGGCATACTCCTCGCCGCTGGGCCTGTACGGGGAGGAGCTGGAGGCTTCGAGCGGGCGCCATCTCGGCAACTACCCGCAGGCGTTCACTCACCTGGCGCTGATCAACGCCGTCACGCACGTGATCGAGGCGCAGCAGGGTCAGTAACCGGGCTCGCCGGGCAGCAGCACGCGCGCCGAATCGCCCTCCACGATCACCCTCGGAAGCACCGGTTCGACCACGAGATCGCGTGCGTGCGCGAGCAGGGCGTCGGTCGAAGGGAACGGCAGGAGTGCCTCCAGGTGCTTGATCGTCGGGAAGACGAGCACGATCTCGCCGGCGGCGTGGGCGTCGAGCGCGGCCTGGGGTGAGAACCAGCCGTGCTCCACGCACTCCTCGCCGTCGATCTTCGGCTCCTGGCCGGCAGGGATGGGGGCCAGGAAGAAGTGGGTGTCGAACCGGACCCTCACCTCGGCCGGGGTGATCCAGCGCGAGAACGCGACCAGCGCGCTCGGGTCCTCCAGGACGATGGCGGCCTCCTCACGCAGCTCTCGGATCGCCGCGGCCCGGTGAGCCCCGTCGCCGGCGTGTTCGCCGTCGTGCGCGTCGCCCGCGTCGACCGCCCCGCCGGGAAACACCCAGACGCCGCCCATGAACCTCGCCTGGGGCGTGCGCCGCACGAGCAGGACCTCCAGTGCGTCGGCGCCGCCGCGCAGCAGGATCACGGTCGCGGCTTGGCGCGGAGGGGTGGGAGCCCCGGGGTTGTACTCCTCGCCGGATCCCGGACGCTCACTCTCGCCGCGCGTGCTCATTCGGCTGACCCTACCGGCCGGTAATCTTCTACGCATGAGCACCACCACCAAGACCCTGCAACGCTGGATCTGCGAGTCCTGCGGATACATCTACGACCCCGACGAGGGCGACCCGGACGGAGGGATCCCCGCGGGGACCTCGTTCGAGGACATTCCCGACACGTGGTTCTGTCCCGTGTGCGGCGCGCGTAAGCGCGATTTCGTGATCTACGAGGACTAGGATCCGGACCTGTCGGATTGGCAGGCCCTGCTGGCGCTCGACCGCGAGCGCGTGTGGCATCCATACGGCGGCCTTCCGGCCGCGCCGCCGCAGTCGCTGCCGGTCGTCTCCGCACAGGGCGTGCGCCTGCGGCTTGCCGGCGGGCGTGAGCTGATCGACGGGATGGCGTCGTGGTGGTGCGCGATCCACGGCTATCGCCATCCCGTGCTGGATGAGGCCGTGCGCGAGCAGTTGGAGCGGATGGCGCACGTGATGTTCGGCGGGCTCACGCACGAGCCGGCGATACGCCTGGCCGAGCGTCTGACGCAGCTCGCGCCTGAGGGTCTGGAGCGGGTGTTCCTCGCCGACTCGGGCTCGGTGTCGGTCGAGGTCGCGATCAAGCTGGCGCTCCAGTACCAGCGTGCGCTCGGGCACTCAGAGCGCACACGGCTGCTGGCCGTAAAGGGCGGCTATCACGGCGACACGTTCGGCGCGATGGCCGTGTGCGATCCGGTCGGGGGAATGCACAGCCTGTTCAGGGGCGTCCTGGCCGAGCACGTCTTCGCCGAGCGCCCGCCGGGTGGGTTCGACGCCGGACTGGACGAGCGCTGGGCCGCGCACGTCAGCGAGCTGATCGCGGCGCACGCGCACGAGCTGGCGGCGGTGATCGTGGAGCCTGTAGTGCAGGGGGCGGGGGGGATGTGGATGTACGCGCCTGAGTGCGTCACGCTGCTGCGCGGGCTCTGCGACGAGCACGGCCTGCTGCTCGTGCTGGATGAGATCGCCACGGGGTTCGGGCGCACGGGGGCGATGTTCGCGTGCGAGCACGCGCGGGTCGCGCCGGATGTGATGTGCGTCGGCAAGGCGCTCACCGGCGGCTACATGACGCTCGCCGCGACCCTGTGCACACGTGCGGTCGCCGAGGCGGTGTCCGGCGGCGAGGGCGGAGGGCTGATGCACGGACCGACCTTCATGGCCAACCCGCTCGCGTGTTCGGTCGCGCTGGCCTCGCTGGAGTTGCTCGCCGATGGCGGCTGGCGCGAGCGCGTGGCTGCGATCGAACGAGGACTCCGCGCGGGGCTGGAGCCGGCGCGCGAGCTGCCGGGCGTCGCTGACGTGCGCGTGCGGGGGGCGATCGGGGTGGTCCAGCTCGATCGTGAGGTGGACGTGCCTGCCGCGACCGCTGCCGCGATCGATCGGGGCGTATGGCTGCGGCCGTTTCGCGATCTTATCTACACGATGCCGCCGTATGTGATCGGCGAGGACGATCTGGCGCATGTGACTGTAGCCATTGTGAACGCGGCGAAAACGTGAGATACATGGTTGATTCTGCCCGGCTGTGAGCTAAGCTCTGTCGTGGTTAGAGCGTCTGTTGTTGCTTTCAGTGCCTTCGGAGGGGCCCGAGTACTCGGGCCCCTCTTTTGCAAAGAATGTCCCTGACGATCGCCGGGGCCGTCTTGGCTGCGACCGCCAGGGCGTTCTGCTATCGCGTCAGTCGATCGATGATCAACAGCGCGACGAGCAGGGCGGTGGTTAGAACGTCCATTGTCGCGTTCATAGGGCCTCCTTTCTCCGGGGGTACGACCCCGGAACGACCCGGAGAGGAGGACCACCACGACGACTCGACGGTCAACCACCCCGCCGACTCTACGGTTCGCCGGTGATGAAACTCTCGGGCGGGCACCACCGCCGCCACGGAAGCGCATCGCCGGCCCGCGCCAGGTCGGCCGTCGTCGCGCTCGGGACGTAACTCAGGCCCATCACTTCGACCTCGCCCAACCGCGCGATCGTGTCGCGGTTGGAGCGTTCCAGCTCCGCGGGTGTCTCGGGCCATGGCGTGAGTACGACAGCGCGCACCTCCAGTCCGACGGCGCGCGCTGCCTCGAGGGTCAGCAGCGTGTGGTTGATCGTGCCCAGCCCTGGACTGGCGGCGATCAGCACGGGCAGGCCGAGCGCGACGGCTAGATCCCTCACGGTGAAGCCCTCGGTCAGCGGGACCAGCAGTCCGCCGACTCCCTCGACGATCAGAGGGCTCTCCCCGGCTGCCGCCGCGCGTGCGCGGACGATCAGCTCAGCCGGGTCGATCTCCTCGCCTGCGAGACGGGCCGCGAGATGAGGTGACACGGCAGGTCCGAATCGCAGCGGCGCAACCTCCTCGGGACTCATGCCGGCCACGCTCGCCAGCAGCTCGTGATCGGGCGGCCACCCGCCCGGCCCGCCTGCCCAGCGGATCTCCGAGCGGTCATCGAGGCCGGTCACGACGGGCTTGTGTGCGCGAACCCGCTCACCGGCGGCCCCCATCGCGGCCAACAGCGCCGCGCTCAGAGCCGTCTTGCCGACTCCCGTGCCGGTGCCCGTGACGAACAGTCCGCGCATGTCCGCGCTCGTGTTCCGGGCGGCTAGGCCGCGCGGTGGACGACGATGTCGCGCTCGCCGTCGAACGGAACCTTCAGCGGTGGGGCCTGCCCCAGCGGGATGCTCGCCGAGGCGCCGGCCGTCGCCAACGTCGACACCTGCCGCTCCAGATCGCCGAGCACGCCCGCATGTCGCGAGAACCCCGCGGGGCCCGGCTCCGCGGAGCCCGCTCCCGCCGCTGCCAGGTCGATATTCAGCTCGCGCGCGGCCCTGCCGATCACTCGCGCCGCGTCGCGCAGCTCATCGGCGGTATGGCTCGCCATCACCGCCAGGCGCAGCCTTGACGTGCCCGGGGCGACCGTGGGTGGGCGGATCGCCTGGGCGAACACGCCCCGGCGCAGCGCCGCCTCGCACAGGCTCATCGCCGCGCGCTCGTCGCCGACCACCACCGGGACGATGTGCATCTCCACGTCGGTCGCCGGCACGCCCTCGTCGGCCAGTGCGCGGCGCAGCACGCGTGCGTTGCAGCGCAGCCGCTGCACGCGGTGCGGGCGCTCTCCGAGCAGCTCGAGCGCCGCCAGTGCGCCCGCGATCGCCGGCGGTGGGGGAGCCGTCGAGAAGATCAGCGGACGTGCCGTGTTGATCAGGTAGCGGATCGTCTGTTCGCGCGCGCACGCATACGCGCCGTATGAGCCGAGCGCCTTGCCGAGCGTGCCGACGACGATGTCGATCTCGCCCTCCAGCTCTGCCTGCGCGATCGCTCCTCGCCCGTCCGGGCCGAGCACGCCGATGGCGTGCGCCTCGTTGACGATCGTGCGGGCGCCGTGCTCTCGCGCCAGCTCGACGATCTCGGCCAGCGGGGCCACGTCGCCGTCCATCGAGAACACCGAGTCGGTGACGATCAGCCGCCGGCCGCTGCCGCCGTGACGGCGCATCAGCCAGTCGAGATGGTCGGTGTCGCGGTGCCTGTACACGAGCACCTGCGCTCGCGACAGCCTGCAGCCGTCGATGATCGAGGCGTGGTTGAGCTCGTCGGAGCAGATCGTGTCACCGCGTCCCGCCAGTGCGCCGATCGCTCCCGCGTTGGCGAGGTAGCCGGAGCCGAACAACACGCACTCCTCGCTGCGCTGCAGCGCGGCCAGGCGCTGCTCCAGGCGGCGGTGGATCGTCATCGTGCCCGACACCAGCCGCGACGCGCCTGCGCCCACTCCCCAGCGCATCGCCGCCTCTGCCGCAGCCTCGCGCACGCGTGGGTGGTCGGCCAGGCCGAGATAGTTGTTCGAGCACAGCAGCAGCACCGGCTTGCCGTCGAGCACGACTCGCGGTCCCTGCGGTCCGCTCACCATCCGCAGGCGCCTGCTCAATCCGAGCTGCTCCAGTTCCGCCAGACGCTGTTCGATCTCGTTCATCTTGCCCTCAAACGACCGGCACTCTGTTCGGTGCGCCATCGGGACGGGGCGGAACTGACTGCTTGGCCTTGAACCGCAGCTGGGTCGAGGGATCCCACAGGCGCACCTTCAGGCCCAGGTGGGCGTCGCCTGCACCGGGATCCTCGCCGCCCGCTCTGTCCTCGCCGGCGCCGGTGGACGCGCGGTCGCTGAGCAGCTCCTCCACGACGTCGGGCGTCTCGCCCTCCAGCCAGCCCGAGCGGTTATCCGGCCGTGGGTTTGAGCCGTTGTCTGGCTGGCGCGCCACGTTCAACCCCAGCGCTTCGAACATCGCCCTGTCCTGCTCGGGCTCGGAGCCGAGCGTGGTCAGGAAGTTGCCCATCATCACGCCGTTCAGCCCGGCCTTCACCGCGAGCGGCTGCAGCTCGCCGAGGTTCTCCACGCGCCCTCCGCAGAGCCTGAACAGCGCCCCGGGCAGGATCAGCCGGAATATCGCGATCCACTTGACCGCCTCCCACGGATCGATCGGCTCACGGTCGCCGAACTTCGTGCCCGGCCGGGGGTTCAGCAGGTTGATCGGCACGCTCGTCGGCTCCAGGGCCGCCAGCTCGAACGCCATCTCCACGCGCTGCTCGCGGGACTCGCCGAGGTTGAGGATGCCCCCCACGCATGTCTCCAGCCCCGCTTCTCGCACCGCCTGGATCGTCCTGATCCGCCCCTCGTAACGGACGGTGCTCGAGACCTCGTCGTAGTAGCTCTCGGCCGTCTCCACGTTGTGATGCACGCGCTGGATGCCCGCCTCCTTCAGCGCCTGAGCGCGCGCCGGGGACATGTGCCCGATCGAGGCGCAGCGCTTGAGGTTGGTCTGCTCGGCGACCAGGCGCGCACCCTCGAGGATCCGCTCGAAGTCGCGCTTGGAGAGTCCCTGCCCCTGCGTGACCATGCAGAACCTGTGCGCGCCCGCCGCCTCGGCCGCTCGCGCGTGCTCGAGGATCTGCTCCGGGCTCATCATCGCGTGCATCGGCGTCTGCGCCTCGGCGAACCGCGACTGCGCGCAGAACCCGCAGTCCTCCGCGCACCCGCCCGACTTGGCGTTGACCAGCGAGCACATGTCGGTCGAGTCCTCGAACCGCTCCACCCGCGCGGCCCAGGCGCGCTCCACCAACGCTTCGATCTGGGCGTGGTCCTCGATCTCGCCCAGACGCCTGGCCTCGTCAGGAGCTATCAGCGGCGGCATGCTCTCACGTTACGTCTCACAGCGGACGGCTACGCGTTGCTCCATCGTGGCGGTCGCTTCTCGGCGAACGCTCTCATCCCCTCGCGCATGTCGGCCGACGCGAACGATTGCGCGCGCAGCTCGATGAGCTGGCGCTCGACATCCTCCTCGAGCTCACCCTCCGCGTGCAGCAGCGCCGCGATCACGCGCTTGTTGCCGAGCTGGGCCAGCGGCGCGTTGCCCTGAAGCTCGCCCGCCAGCTCCAGCGTCTCGCTCTCCAGGCTGGCCTCGTCCGCGACGCGGTTGACCAGACCCCAGCTCAGGGCCGTCTGCGCGTCGATGTAGCGGCCGAGCAGGAACAGCTCGCGCGTGCGCGGTGCTCCGATCGCGTCGATGAACCGCCGCAGTCCGGTGTGCGAATACACGAGCCCCAGCTTCGCCGGCGGCATCCCCAGCTTGATCCCGTCTCGTGCCACCCGGAGATCGCACGCCAGCGCGAGCTCCAGCCCGCCGCCGATCGTGTGTCCCGGCAGCGCCGCCACCGTCGGCCACGGGAACTCCTCCAGGGCGTCGATCGCTTCGGTGAACGGATGGGCCACCAGCCGCTCGGCGCGCTCCTCGAACTCCTCCTCGGGGATCTCGCCGATGTCATACCCGGCCGAGAACATCCCGTGCGCGCCGGTCACCACCACGCAGCGCACCTTGGGTTGAGCTCCACCGACCCCACCCCCGGCGTACTCGCCCAGCGTCGCCGTGATCGCGTCGAGGATCGGATGGTCGAGCGCACCCAGCTTCTCCGGGTTGGAGATCGTCAGCCGGAGCACGCCGTCGGCCGGCTCGTCGACCAGCAGCTTGCCCTCGGCCAGCTCCCGGGTGTCGCTGTGCGGCGGTGACATGGCGCCTACTCGAGCACGACCAGCGTGTCGCCCTCGTTGACGGCCTGGCCCTCCTCGCAGCGGATCTCGGCGACCGTGCCCGCGTCTTCGGCCTCGACCGGCATCTCCATCTTCATCGACTCGAGGATCGCCACCGTGTCGCCCTCCTCGATCTCGTCGCCCACCTCGCACTCGATCTTCCATACGGTGCCGGTGATGTGAGCCTCTACCTCAGCCACGCGCAATACCTCCGGGGACGCCCTTGCCGATAACGGAGCGGGACAATACCGGTGTGCTCGCGATCGTCGCCGCCCACAACGAGGCCGAGCGCATCGCGGACACGCTCGCCGCGCTCGGCCGCGCGTTTCCCGGCGCGAGCTTGTGGGTCGCCGACGACGGCTCGAGCGATGGCACGGCGGCGATCGCTCGGAGTGCGGGGGCGACGGTGGTGCGCAGCGAGCACGGGGCACGGGCACGGGCACACAGCCGGGACGGCTGGGTCCGGGACGGCTGGGTCCGGGATGGCGGGGTCGGAAAGGGCGGCGCGGTCACCGACGCGGCTCGCTCGGCGCTTGCGAGTGTGACGGCCGGTGAGGATCCGGTGGTGCTGCTGTGCGACGGCGACCTCGGCGAGTCCGCGAGCGAGCTCGCGCCGCTGGTCGACGCAGTCCGCCGAGGCGAAACCGACATGGTCGTGGCAGCGTTCTCCACGCGCGCGACCGGTGGGTTCGGGCTGGTGCTCGCGTTCGCCCGCTGGGCGATTCGCCGCCGCTGCGGGTTGTCCACCCGCGCGCCGCTCTCCGGGCAGCGCGCCACGCGCGCGGGTGTGCTGCGCGACGTGCTGCCGTTCGCGGCCGGATACGGCATGGAGATCGGCATGACGATCGACGCCGTCCGGGCCGGACATCGCGTCGTGGAGGTTCCCCTCGAGCTCTCTCACCGCCCCACCGGCCGGACTCCCGCCGGATTTGCGCATCGTGGCCGGCAGCTGGTCGACTGCGTGCATGTCTATCGTGCTCGCGTCGATAACCTGTAGGTTATAATCTACTTATGTCTGAGTCGTCGTCACTGCTCAAAGCAGCGCGTCGCCGTGCCGGTCTCACCCAGGTGCAGCTCGCCCGGCGGCTGGGGGTCAGCCAGGCGGCTGTGGCCAAGCTGGAGCGGTCGGGGGCAAACTCGACTGTGGGAGCGCTTGATGATGCTCTCTGGGCAACGGGACATCGCCTCGTGCTGGACGCTCCCGCGCGGCGCCCGGGCGTAGATGAGAGCCTGATTCGCCAGCACTTGGAACTGTCGCCAGCCGAGCGGCTGCTCGGCATCGAAACGATGTATGTCCAGGGCCGAATGTTGTCGTTGGCAGGTGCCCGGAGTCGCGGTGAACACGTCTGAGCTTCTGTGGGACAACCCCGAGCTCAGGCTGCGAGTGATGCTTCAGCAGCTGACCGACGGGGGGGTTGACTTCGTGGTCATCGGGGGTGTCGCGGTGATTCTTCAGGCGAGTCCTCGATTCACCAAGGATCTCGACATCTGCTACGCCACTGACCAGGAGAACCTGGACAGGCTCGGCGCGGTTTTGGTCGAACTGGGGGCCAAGCTGCGCACGATCGAGGAGGATCTGCCATTCATGCCGGATGGACGCACGCTGCGGCATACGCAGATCCTGACGTTGATTACTGCCGATGGAGGGATCGACCTGCTCGCCGATCCGGACGGCTCTCCCGGCTATGCCGCTTTGCGGCGTAAAGCGAGCGAGATGGACATCGATGGAATCGTGGTCCGCGTGGCCTCGATTGAGGATCTGATCGCGATGAAGCGCGCCGCGGGTCGTCCGCTGGACTTGGTGGACATCGAATCGCTGGAGATCGCTCGCCGACGCCTGCGCCGTAAACACAAGCGCTGACCCGGCGATAGGCTCGCACTCGCGATGATCCTCGCGATCGACCAGGGCACGACCGGCACGACGTGCCTCGTCTATGACCCCGACTCCGACTTTGAGCCGATCGGGCGCGCGTATCGGGAGCTCCGCCAGCACTTCCCCCAGCCCGGCTGGGTCGAGCACGACCTCGGCGAACTGTGGAGCGTGACCCACGCGGTGGCCGGCGAGGCGCTCGCGGACGCCGGCGTTCGCCCCGGCGAGCTTCAGGCCGTTGGGATCACCAACCAGCGCGAGACCGTCTGCGTGTGGGATCCGGCGAGCGGCGAGCCGCTGCACCGCGCGATCGTCTGGCAGGACCGGCGCACGGCCGCGCGCTGCGAGAAGCTGCGCGCCGCGGGACGCGAACCGCTCGTGCGCGCGCGTACCGGCCTGGTGCTCGACCCCTACTTCTCGGCCACCAAGATCGAGTGGCTGCTGGACGACGTCGAGGGACTGCGCGAGCGTGCGCACGACGGCAGGGCCGTGTTCGGGACGGTCAACGCGTGGCTGATCTACAAGCTCACCGGCGAGCACGTCACCGATCCGTCCAACGCCTCGCGCACGCTGCTGTTCGACATCTCCGACGGGCGCTGGGACCCTGAGCTGCTGGACCTGTTCGGGGTGCCGGTGCAGGCGCTGCCGCGCGTGCTGCCCAGCGCCGGGACGATGGGGCAGACGCGTCCCGACGCGCTGCACGGTCACGCCGTCCCGCTCGCGGGCGTGGCCGGCGATCAGCAGGCGGCGCTGTTCGGCCAGGCCTGCATCGATCCCGGCCTCGGCAAGAACACGTACGGCACCGGCTCGTTCGTGTTGCTCAACACCGGCTTCTCCGCCACCGAGCCCACGCCCGGCCTGCTGGCGACCATAGCCTGGAGGATCGGCGCCTCCACCACATACGCTCTCGAGGCCTCGATCTTCGCCACCGGCGCCGCCGTGCAGTGGCTGCGCGACGGCCTTGCGATCATCGAGCGCGCGTCCGACACAGAGGCGCTGGCCGCGACGCTTGAGTCCAACGACGGCGTCTACTTCGTTCCCGCCCTCACCGGCCTGGGCTCCCCCCACTGGGATCCCCACGCGCGCGGCACGATCGTCGGCCTCACGCGCGGCTCGACACGAGCGCACCTCGCGCGCGCGACCCTCGAGGCGATCGCCTACCAGACCCACGACGCCGTCCGTGCGATGGAGTCCTCCTGTGGGCAGGCATTCGCCGAGCTCCGGGTCAACGGTGGCGCGAGCGCCAACGCCTGGCTGATGCAGTTCCAGGCCGACGTCCTCGACATCCCGGTCGTGATCGGCGCCAGCACTGAGACGACGGCTCTCGGCGCGGCCTGTCTGGCGGGCATCGGCGCCGGGCTGTTCACGATCTCCGACGTCGCCTCCTCGTGGCGTGAGCGTCGGCGCTATGAGCCGCGCATGTCGACCGCCGAGCGCGCGGAGCTGCTCACCGGCTGGGACCGCGCGCTGGCGTGCGCGCGTAACTTTGGCGGCTCTGCGCTGTAGAGCGCTCAGATGAGTGATCTCGCACCGATGCGCGAGCAGGTCTACGCCGACCCCCGGCCGGCCGAGTACTTCGACCGCTTCCACGTACGCGCCCGCACGCGCGAACCCAACTGGGTCTACGAGCTCACCCGTCTACTCACCTCGCTCTACGCCTACACGCTGCTGCGCGCGCGCTCGATCTCCTCCGAGAAGGTCCCCGGCGCCGGTGCGGTGATCCTCGCGCCGAACCACTTCTCGTTCATGGACCACTTCCTGATGGGCTGCTGCATCCGTCGCAAGATCCGGTTCATGGCCAAGTCGCAGCTGTTCTCGTTCCCGATGCGCTTCATCTACAGCCCCGGCGGCGTCTTCCCCGTGCGCCGCGGCGCCCGCGACGAGGAGACGTTCATCACCGCGGAGACGATCATCGCCCGCGGCGGGGCGGTCGCGATGTACTGCGAGGGCGGGCGCTCGCGCACCGGCCAGATGGCCGAGCAGGCCAAGCCCGGCATCGGCCGCCTCGCGCTGGAGACGGGCGCGCCGGTGGTGCCGATCGCGATCCACGGCTCCTCGCGCATCCGCAACTGGAAGCGGCTGCGCTTCCCCCAGGTCACCGTCCAGTACGGCGACGCGATCTGCTGGGAGCGTGTCGCCAACCCAACCCGCGCCCAGCAGCAGGCGGTCGCCGATGCGATCCTCGGCGAGATCCGTGCCCTCTACGCGGGCCTCGAGGAGCACGGGCGTCGTGGCGCCCTGCAGCGCGCACGCGCCGAGCGCCGCTCGGAGCGTCACGCGGGCCGCGTCGCCGTGCAGTAGCCGTGTGCGCATCCGAGCTGCTGCGCCCCGGTCTGCTGCGCCCCGGTCTGCTGGAGGGGGCCTCGCTGCTGGTGGTCGCGGCGGCGCATCCGCCCGGCGAGCCTGTCCTCGAGTCCTTTGGGCAGGCGGTGTGCGAGGCCTGTGAACGGCTCGGCGCACGCGTGCGCCCCCATGCCCGCGACCCCGCCGCCGGCGAAGCGGCGATGGACGCCGCCGTCGCGCCTTCCGCCTCCGAGCCCGGCGGCCTCGACACGCCGAAGGGCCTGGGCGTACCGCGTGGCCTCGACACGCTGGTCGTGGACGGCGCCGCGCTGTTCGCGTCGGGTGGCCTGCGGGAGTGCCTGGACGGCGCCTGGGACGCGACCCGGGCGGTCGTCAACCTCGCGTTCCTGGGGGCCGAGCCGGCTCCGTCCCCCACCCGCCGGATCGTCTACATCGCGCCCACTCCCGGCGCGGGCGAGCAGGCGCGCGCCGCGCGCGCCGGTCTCGAGAACCTGGCCCGCACGCTCTCGGTCGAGTGGGCGCGCCACGAGATCACGCTCGTCACGATCGCCCCGGGGGACGCCACGGCCACGGGCGAGGTGGCCGCGCTCACGGCCTACCTCGCCTCGCCCGCCGGAGCCTACTTCTCGGGCTGCCTGCTGGACCTGGGCGGCGTTTACGCCCTCAGCCAGTCATCCCCCCGAACAGCCCGCCGGTGATGTGCAGGGTCTGGCCGTGCACGTAGTTCGACCAGGGGGTGCACAGGAAGAACACGCCTCCAGCGGCCTCCTCCGGCGTGGCGGGGCGGCCGAGAGGGATCAGCATCGAGGCCATCTGGCGCATCTGCTCGGGGATGCCGAGCTGGATCTTCTCGCCGCCAACCTCCATCGTGTTCTCGTCGACCTTGGCCTGCGTCAGGCGCGTGTCGATGAAGCCGAACGCGACCGCGTTGACATTGACTTTGAACTGGCCCCACTCCTTGGCGATCGTTTTGGTCAACCCCACGACGCCCGCCTTGCCGGAGGAGTAGTTGGCCTGGCCGGCGTTCCCGAACGTGCCCGAGGTCGAGGAGACGTTGACGATCTTGCGGAACACCTCACGGCCTTCCTCGCGCTCCTTCTTGGCGGGCTCGCGCAGGTGCGGGGCCGCGGCACGGATGATCCGGAACGGGACGACCGTGTGGATGTCGAGCATCGCCTGAAAGTGCTCGTCGGTCATCTTGTGCACCGGCGCGTCGATCGTGTAGCCGGCGTTGTTGACGATGATGTCGAGCTTGCCGAACGAGTCGATCGCCTTCTGCACGAGCTGGTCGGGCACGCCGGGCTTGGTCAGGTCGCCCGCGAACACCGCCGTCTCGCCGTCGATCTCGCTCGAGGCCTGCTCGGCGACGTCGCCGTCGAGGTCGTTGATCAGCACCTGCGCGCCCTGCGCCACGAGCAGCTCGGCCGTCGCGCGCCCGATCCCGCGCGCCGAACCGGTGACGATCGCCGCCTTGCCGTCGAGTACTCCCATAGCTCTTTGTCTCCTTGTCGTGTTTTGGGCCCCTGGGGAGACGGGAGGTTATAGCTGCGCGTCAGCCGGCGATGATCACGCCGAAGTCCTGCGTGTAGATCGCGCCCGCCTGGCCGTGCGCGAGCGAGCTCGGCGGATGCGCCGAGACGCCGATGCCCGTTTCCCGGTAGCGGGGGTCGAGGATGTTCGCGCGGTGTCTGGGCGAGGCCATCCAGGCGGCGACGATCGCGCGCGGGCTCGCCAACCACAGCGTGCCCCAGGCGATGTTCTCACCCACTTCATAGCCGACCCGGGAGCTGGAGATGTAGCCGACCGAGCGCATCCTGGCGAGCGGCGTCTGACCCTGCGGGCCGACGTGTTCGAAGTAGTCGCCGTCGGCCATGCTCACGGTGTGAGCCTGGGCGGCCCGTCGCAGGCGCCGGTTGGGCCGCAGGGGACGCTCGCCGTGGCGGGTCCGTTCGCGGTTGATCAGGCATAGGGTCGCGGCCCGAACGAGGCCGATGTTCTGTCGGGTGGGCCTCAGCCCCGTGTGCAGGCAGGCGTGATGGCGCGTGGAGCCGTGGCCGCGCGCGGCATACGCGGGGGCGCCGCCGACGCACGCGAACACGACCGCGCAGGCCGCCATGGCAAGGGCTGGGCAGATGGCACGTAGACGGACCACGTCGGGCGCATCGGACCGTCAGGGCGCGCGCATGAGCCCTGCAAGAAGCTTTGGACGGGTGTTCTACAGTCCGAGCACGCGCCCGAGGATCTCCCGCATGATCTCATCGCTGCCCCCGCCGATCGGACCCAGCCGTGCATCGCGGACGGCGCGCTGCACCCAGACCTCGCGCATGTACCCCGCGCCGCCGTGTATCTGCAGGCAGGCGTCCATCAGCTCGTAGCACGCGCGCTGGGTCAGCAGCTTGGCCATCGTGACCTCGCGCAGCGGCTCCTCGCCCGCGACGAATCGGCGCAGCGCGTCGTAGGTGACGCAGCGCGCGGAGTAGGCGCTCGCGGCGAGGTCCGCGAGCCGGTGGCGGATCGCCTGATGGCCCGACAGCGGTCGCCCGAACGCGGTCCGCTCGCGGGCGAACTGCGCGGTGCGCTCCCACGCCAAGCGCATCGCGCCGACCGCGCCCAGCGCCATCGCCAGGCGCTCCCACTGGAAGTTGGCCATGATCAGCTTGAATCCGCCGTTGTGCTCGCCCAGGAGATTGACCTCGGGCACGAACACGTCCTGGAAGCTGATCGTGGCGGTGTCAGAGGCGTGCCAGCCGAGCTTCTCCAGCTTGGCGGAGGTGACCCCCTCGCCGCGGTCGACGATCAGAAACGAGATGCCACCGTGCCCGCCCTCGGGCGTGGTCCTGACGGCGGTCACGATGAAGTGCGCGCGCACGCCGTTGGTGATGTAGGTCTTCTCGCCGTTCACCACCCACCCGCCGTCCACGCGCTCGGCGTGCGTGGCGATGGCGGCGACGTCCGAGCCCGCGCCGGGCTCGGTGATCCCGAGCGCGCCGATCAGCTCACCCCGGATCGCCGGGACCAGATAGGCCTGCTTCTGCTCCTCGGTCCCGAACTTCCAGATCGGCGGCGTGGCGATGTTGACGTGCGCCCCGATCCCGGCCGCCGTGCCGCCCGAGCCGATCCGCGCCATCTCCTCGCACATGACCGCCTCGTGCAGGTAGTCCCCGCCCTGACCGCCCAGCTCGGTGGGGTACTTCAGCCCGAGCAGCCCCTGCCCGGCGAGCTTTCCAAAGACCTCATCGGGAAACCACTGCTCGTCCTCCCACGCCTGCGCGTGCGGCGCCAGCTCGCGGTCGATGAACCCGCGGATGGAGGACCGCAGCTCCTCGTGCTCGTCGGTGAACGGGGGATTCGGGTTAGACATGGGAGGGGTGAGGGTGTGGTTCCGATAGGCGCATGCGCCTATCGGCCGGACGGTACATGTACCGTCCGGTGAAACCGCACATGTGCGGTTTCAGCCTGGACCGCATGCGGTCCAGGCCATAATCAAAGCCCGTACGAGCGCCCGATCACGTCGAGCATGATCTCATCGGTGCCCGCCCCGATCCGGTTCAGCCGCATGTCGCGCCACACGCGCTCCACCCCGTACTCGCGCATGTACCCGGCGCCACCGTGGATCTGGATGCACTCGTCGGCGACTTCGCAGGCGATGCGCGCGGCGTGCAGCTTGGCCATCGAGATCTCGCGCACGGGGTACTCGCCGTTGTTGAAGCGCCACGCGGTCACGTAGACCATCTGGCGCGCGGACTCGATCTTCGTCGCCATCTCGGCGAACTTGTGGCGGATCACCTGGAACTTGCCGATTTCCCGGCCGAACGCTTTGCGCTCGTGCGCGTACTGGAGCGTGCGCTCGAAGCACTTCTGCGCCCCCGACACGCACCCGGCGGCGCCGATCAGCCGCTCGCCCTGCAGCTCCCACATGATGTGGTAGAAGCCCTTGCCCTCCTGGCCCAGCATCGCGGACGCCGGCACGCGCACGTCCTGAAAGGCCAGCAGCGCGGTGTCGGAGGCGTGCATGCCGAGCTTCTGCAGCTTCTTCTCGCGGATCACTCCGGGGGCGTCCATTCCCACGAGGAACAGCGTGAACCCGTCATATCCCGCGTCCGGATCGGTCTTGGTCACGAGCACGATCACATCCGCGCGGTGGCCGTTCGTGATGTAGGTCTTCGAGCCGTTGATCACGTATTCGTCGCCGTCCTTGACCGCGCGCGTCTTGATCCCCGACACATCCGAGCCCGCGTCCGGCTCGGTGATGCCCAGGCAGAGGATCTTCTCGCCCTTGATCGCCGGTTCGGCCCACTGGCGCTTCTGCTCCTCGGTCCCGAACGCGAGGATCGGCGGCATCGCCATGTCCGTCTGCACGGCCACGCCCATCGCCAGGCCGCCGGACTGCGCGTTTGAGATCTCCTCGGCCAGCACGAGCGCGGTGTAGTAGTCCCCGCCCTGCCCGCCGTACTCCTCGGGCTTGTCCAAGCCCAGAAACCCCAGCTCGCCCATGCGCCTGAAGACCGAGTCCGGGAACGTCGTCTCCTCCCATTCCTCCGCGTGCGGCGCCAGCTCTTTGATCGCGAAGTTGCGGATCGACTCGCGCAGCGCTTCGTGCTCGTCGGTGAAGATGATGTGTTTGCGCACGGCCTGATGTTCGGGCTTGCGCACGCCCTGCTCGGCTGTCACGGCCATGTTCGACTCCCTCCTCGGTCTAGGCTCTGGATCGATGCCAGAGTCGATTCCCAGCATACGCGAGCTGATCCAGACGCGCACCGGCGAGGAGATGGCTCTGAACGACCGCTATCTGAACCCGCAGATGGGCCGGATACTGCGCACGCTCGGCTTCGATCGCTCCTGGACGGGTGGGGAGGGGGCCCATCTGATCGACTCGGGCGGCGATCGCTATCTCGACCTGTTCGGCGGCTACGGCGTGTTCGCGATCGGGCGCTCCCATCCCGCCGCGATCGCCGCGATCGAGGAGGTCATGGCGGCGCGCACCGCCAACCTGCCCCAGCTCGGCGTCACGCTGCTGAGCGGCGTCCTGGCCGAGCAGCTGCTCGCTCGCGCGCCGGACTCGGTCGGGGCGATGGTGCCCGCGAACACCGGCACCGAGGCCGTCGAGGCGGCGATCAAGATCGCCCGTGCCGCAACCGGACGGACGCGCATCCTCTACGCCGAGCACGCCTTTCACGGGCTGACGCTCGGCTCGCTCTCGCTCAACGGCGATCCCATCTTCCGCGAGGGCTTCGGCCCGCTGCTGGGAGGCTGCGATCCCGTGCCCTGGGGCGATCTCGACGCGCTGGAGGCGGCGCTCGCGCGCGGGGACGTCGCCGCCTTCGTCGTCGAGCCCGTGCAGGGCAAGGGCGTCAACCTGCCCGCAGACGGCTACCTCGCGGGCGCCCAGCGGCTGTGTCACGACGCCGGCGCGCTGCTGGTCTGCGACGAGGTCCAGACCGGCCTCGGGCGCACCGGGCGCTTGTTCGCGCTGGAGCATTGGGGGCTCGAGCCCGACCTGATCTGCCTCTCCAAGGCGCTCTCCGGCGGGTTCGTCCCGATCGGCGCGGTGCTCGTCTCGCGCGCCGCGTTCGAGCGCGTGTTCGACGGCATGGAGCGCGCCGTCCGTCACGGCTCCACGTTCGGCGGCAACGACCTCGCCGCCGCCGCCGCCCTGGCGACGTTGCGGGTACTGGACGAGGAGCGCCTGATCGAGCGCGCCGAGCGCCTGGGGGAGCTGCTGCTTGGGCTGACCGAGCCGCTGGTCGAGCGCTACGAGGTCGTCGCCGACGTGCGCGGCCTCGGCCTGATGTGGGCGATCGAGTTCGGCCCGCCCTCCGGCGCCGGCGCCCGTGCGCTGTGGAACCGGGTCGAGCGCCGCCAGCCCGGATTGTTCTCCCAGCTCGTCACCGTCCCTCTGTTCCACGAGCACCGCATCTTCTGCCAGGTCGCGGGCCACCGCATGAACGTCATCAAGGCGTTGCCCCCACTCGTGATCGAGGAGGAGGACATCCGCCGGTTCGCGGCCGCCCTGGAGCAGACGGTCGCTGCCGCCGAGCGCTATCCCTCGGCGCTGGTCAAGTTCGGCATGGGCATGGCCCCCCGGGCGTTGCGCGCGCGCGGTTGAGACCCCTACTTCGGACCCCATTCCGGGAACCCCGCACCCGCCGAGTACCCTAGTCCGCCGTGCCCCTGGTTCCCAGAGATGACATCCGCAACGTGGCGATCGTCGCGCACGTCGACCACGGCAAGACGACGCTCGTCGACGCGATGCTGTGGCAGTCCGGCGCGTTCCGGGTCGGCCAGGACGTGGCCACGCGCGTGCTGGACTCGATGGATCTCGAGCGCGAGAAGGGGATCACGATCCTCGCCAAGAACACCTCGCTGCGCTATCGCGACGTCAAGCTGAACATCGTCGACACCCCCGGGCACGCCGACTTCGGGGGTGAGGTCGAGCGCGGGCTGACGATGGTCGACGGGGTGCTGCTGCTGGTGGACGCCTCCGAGGGGCCGCTGCCGCAGACGCGGTTCGTGCTGCGCAAGGCGCTGGAGGCCAAGCTGCCCGTGATCCTCGTCGTCAACAAGGTCGACCGCCCCGACGCGCGCGTGGCCGAGGTCGTGGACGAGGTGTACGAGCTGTTCCTCGATCTCGACGCCGACGAGCACCAGATCGAGTTCCCGATCGTCTACTGCAACGCCAAGGCCGGCATCGCCTCGCTGAGCTTCCACGATGGCCAGCCGCTGCAGGGCGACAGCCTCGCGCCGCTGCTGGACCTGCTGCTGGAGCGCATCCCCGCGCCGGTGTACGACCCCGAGCACCCCCTGCAGGCGCTCGTGACGAACCTCGATGCCTCCCCCTACGTCGGCCGGCTGGCGATCTGCCGTGTGCGCAACGGACACATAAAAAAGGGCCAGCAGATCGCCTGGTGCCGGGCGGACGGCAGCATCCAGAGAGCGCAGGTCGCCGAGCTGTACGTCACCGACGCGCTCGATCGCGTCGACGCGCCCGAGGCCGGGCCGGGGGAGATCATCGCCGTCGCGGGGATCGCCGAGGTCACGATCGGGGAGACGCTGGCCGATCCCGACGATCCGCGTCCGCTGCCCGTGATCACCGTGGACGAGCCGGCGATGTCGATCACGCTCGGCGTCAACACCTCGCCGCTGGCGGGCAAAGACGGGAGCAAGCTGACCGCCCGCCAGATCAAGGCGCGCCTGGACCAGGAGCTCGTCGGTAACGTGTCGCTGCGCGTGCGCGAGACCGAGCGACCGGACACCTACGAGGTCCAGGGCCGCGGGGAGCTGCAGCTGGCGGTGCTCGTCGAGATGATGCGCCGCGAGGGCTTCGAGCTGACCGTCGGGCAGCCGCACGTGCTCGAGCGGGAGATAGACGGTGTCCGCCACGAGCCGGTCGAGCGGTTGTCGGTGGACGTGCCCGAGGAGCACGTCGGCACCGTCACCCAGCTCTTGGCCGCGCGCAAGGGCCGGATGGAGCACATGATCAACCACGGCACCGGCTGGGTGCGCATGGACTACCTCGTGCCGGCGCGCGGGCTGATCGGGTTTCGCACGGAGTTCCTGACCGAGACGCGCGGCACGGGGATCATGCACCACGTGTTCGACCGCTGGGAGCCGTGGGCCGGCGAGATCCTGACGCGCACGAGCGGCGTGCTCGTGGCCGATCGCCGCGGCGAGACGGTGACCTTCTCGCTGTTCACCCTCCAGGAGCGCGGCTCGCTGTTCGTCGGCCCCGGCGAGGAGGTCTACGAGGGCATGATCATCGGCGAGAACTCCCGCGCGGAGGACCTCGACGTGAACCCGGTCAAGGAGAAGCACCTCACGAACATGCGCTCCTCCACCTCCGATGTGCTCGTGCGGTTGGACGCCCACCGCAAGCTGACTCTCGACGAGGCGCTCGAGTTCGTGCGCGAGGACGAGGCCGTGGAGGCGACGCCCTCGGTGGTGCGCATGCGCAAGGTCGTGCTGGGAAAGGTGGAGCGGCTGAAGGCGATGCGGATGGCGCGCAAGTAGCGAGTTACAAGACCGAGGCCCGCTGGCAGCGGGCCTCGGCAAGACTACTGGCGCCAAAACTGCGCCGCACGACCGTCTCTCGTACGCCAAAGGCTACCAGGCCTTGCCGCTGCCCTCAATACATGGCTCCGGCGGTCGGATTCGAACCGACACCTCACGAGAGACGGTCGTGAATGCTGCCGTTACACCACACCGGAATGCCGTCAAAAACCATATGCAGCGCCTGTGACGGTACTCTCGTATAAGGTGCCGCCGATGAGATCGACGAGGGCCGTGCGCATCGCCCTGCTGGGCGCGATCCTGAGTCTGGCCCTCGCCGTGGCAAGCGGCGCGTCCGCCGCGACCGTGATCCACTTTCAGGCGGAGAGCCTGCCGGCGCTGAAGGCGCAGCTGGGCAGGCACGAAGTGCACGCGCTGACGTTCCATCCGACGCCGGCGCCGGGGCACGTTCACGTCTCGATGAACGACGGCCGGCACTTCACGGTCGTATACAGCGCCGGCGAACAGGCGCAGCTGATCGCGCTGGGGACCGCGGACGGCGCGCGCTATGCGCTCGCCACGGTCAAGGCGAAACCGGCCGCCACGCACCACACGTTGCGCTACATCGCGGCCGGGATCCTGATCGTCGTGATCGTCGTCGTCGCGAGTGTGTTGCTCGTGGATCGTAGGCGCAAGCTCAACGAAGAGGCCGGCGCCGGTGGGGGCACCAGCGCGGGCGAGACGCCGGCCCCGGGCGACTCGCCGAGCTGATCAGAATCCGGTATTCGTCTTGACCCTCTTGCGGTCGGCCGGGTGCAGGCCGCCCTTGGCGTCCAGCGTGGCACAGGCCTGGGCGATGTCCTGGCCGAGCGTGACCGTGAGCGAGTAGCTGAGGGTCTCCTTGACGAGCGCGCGCAGGATCTTGACGTGTTCGGCGTTGGGCGGCAGGGTGTAGGCGGGCACCATCCAGCCGCGCTCGGCGGCGAGCTGGGCGGCGACGTCGAACTCGTCGTAGGCATGGCCGTCGAGCAGTTTGAAGGCGACCAGCGGCAGCTGCTCCTCATCCTCTGAGCCGACGATCTCGAAGTGTCCCGTCTTGGCGATCTCGGAGGCGAGCGTGCGGGCGTTGTACTTCATCGTCTCCATCACGTAGCGGTAGCCGGAGTGGCCGAGGCGCACGAAGTTGTAGTACTGGGCGAGGACCATCGAGGAGCCCGTGGAGAAGTTCAGCGTGAACGTGGCGTCGGTCTTGCCGAGGTAGTTCTCGTAGAACACGAGATCCTTCGCGAGGTCTGAGGACTCACGGAACACCAGCCAGCCGATGCCGGGGTAGACGAGACCGAACTTGTGGCCGGAGACGTTGATCGAGCGCACCTGCTCCAGGCGGAAGTCCCACTCGGAGTGGGGGTAGAGGAACGGCCACACAAAGCCGCCCGAGGCCGCGTCCACGTGCAGCGGCACGTCCAGGCCCCGCTCGTTCTTCAGCCCCACCAGCAGGTCGTTGATCCCGCGGATGTCGTCGGAGTGCCCGGTGAACGTCGTGCCGAGCACGGCGGCCACGCCGATCGTGTTCTCGTCGACGTGCGGCTCCACGTCCTCGGGGCCGATCGTGTACTTCTCCGGCGCCAGCGGGACGATCCGCGGTTCGACGTCGAAGTAGCGGCAGAACTTCTCCCACACGACGTGCACGTCCCCGCCGAACACGAGGTTGGGGCGGTCCGTGGACTTGTTCGCGGCTTCGCGGCGGGCGCGCCACTTCCACTTCAGCGAGAGCGCGCCGAGCATGATCGCCTCCGAGGAGCCCTGCGTGCGCGCGCCGGTCGTCTCGCCGGGGGCGTGGAAGAGGTCGGCGAGCATGCGAATGCAGCGCTGCTCGATCTCGGCCGTGCGCGGGTACTCGGCGTGGTCGATGAAGTTCGTGTGCAGGTTTTCGGTGATGACCCGCACGGCCTCGGGCTCCATCCAGGTCGTCACGAAGGTCGCGAGATTGCGCATCGGGATGCCGTCGAGGACCATCTCCTTTTCGATCAGCCCGGCGGCTTCCTCGGCGGTCATCCCGACCTTCGGCAGCGCCCCGTCGGGCGCGGGCTCGAGCAGGTAGCGGTTGCCGTAGCGTTTCTCCAAGCGCTCGATCTGCTCGCGCGTCAATTGGGGCCCGCCCTCCCGGGGCCCGCCCTCCCGGGGCCCGCCCTCCCGGGGCCCGCCCTCGCCCGCGGAGGGCCGGTCAGACGGTTGCTCGTGGGAGGCCATGCCCGGCGATCATACGCCCACCGCGCAACGGTGCGATCCGGCGTGCGGAACCTGCGGCCCGCGGCGGCGCCTGCGTGTGCGATGGGAGTGCCGGTCTGCGGGGGATCAGGGGGCGGAGCGTCTATCCGTAGTTTTCCGTGCATCGATATAGGTCCACACTATGAATGCACGGAAAATGCCTATGACACGAATTACCGGACGATCACACACATGATGACGCCTTTGTTAGGTTGCATTCATTAAGCCTGGAGCCGGGGCATCGGAGATGCGAACGCAACACGGACGATGCGGGCTTCCGGGGCCTGAGGAGAATGGAGGAAGCAAGGTCACCTCTCAGGGGTTGGGGCAGGCGAACATCGCGAAAACGATCGTCACGCTGCCGAAGGCATTGCCGTCGCGTTTGACGACGATCCAGAAAGCGTGTGTGGCCAGCGTGTTCGAAGCGAATCCCGCGTCCTGCGACGAAGGCTCGGTCGTGGGCAGCGCGACTATCCATACTCCGATCTTCAAGAACCCACTGTCCGGTCCCGCGTATCTGGTCTCTCATGGTGGCGCGGCGTTCCCCGACATCGAGTTCGTGCTCCAAGGCGAAGGCGTGAAGATCGTCCTCGACGGCAAGACCGACATCAAGAACGGTGTCACGACGGCGAGCTTCGAAGCGGTCCCCGACGCGCCGTTCACGAGTTTCGAAACGCTCTTCCCGACAGGTCCGCACTCCGCGCTGACCGCGAACGTCTCCGAAAAGAAGAACTACGACCTGTGTGGGGAAGCCCTGTCGATGCCGACGACGATCACCGGCCAGAACGGCGCGACGATCGAACAGGACACGAAGATCGCGATCGAAGGCTGCGGCGCCGTCAAGGGTCTCAAAGTCAAGAAGCTCACCCGCGCACAGAAGCTCGCGGCGGCGTTAAAGGCCTGCCGCAAGAAGGACAAGCGCTCGCGCTCCAAGCGGGCGAAGTGCGAAAAGGCGGCGAGGAAGCGCTACGCCGTCAAAAAACTTGCACATAAAAGGCCATCTCGTCACGGCCATAGCTGAACGGCAAGGTTCCCCGGGCCGGCTGATGCCGGCCCGGGGATGGGAAAAAGCAAAAACAACAAGAAACAACAACAAACAACGACACACACAACTTTTTCAAGGCTCGGGCGTCGCCGTCTGGAGGATGGCGGCGTTCGGGGATGCCCCGGCGCGGACTCCCTCTCCGTTTGAGCCGGGGCTGACCCGCAGTACGGGGCGTGGTCCCTGCACCCTCAAGGGGCCACGCCCTGTTTGGTTATTGGCGAGGGGAGGCGGGGTGGTGGAAAGAACGACAGGAAGGTGGGATGTGCGATGACCGTGGCGCCGTGCATGCACGAACGTTTTCGGTCCGGCCGGAGGACCCGCTGCGCGTCAGCTGTGCTTGCTGATGAGCTTGAGCTTCTCGACGGGGACGGTGGGCATGTCGAGGGTTTCGCCCAGCTCGTTGGAGATGTCGATCATCTTGTGGTCGCCGTAGTCGCTGATGACGGTTCCCCGCGTCCCGGCGGGCCAGGTGCCGGTGCTTTCGTCCTTGTCGATCGCCTCTGTGAGGGCGACGTAGTCGTGTTCGCCGATTGCGTGCTTGGTGATGGTGGCCATGGTTTCTCCAGTCTAGGGCTTGCAGTAGGCGTTGGCAAGGCGCGGCGGGACACCGCTGCCGGCGATCTCCCAGACCGTTCTGACGTTGACGACGCACCCACTCTTCTCCCCGCGTCCTCGCATCGGCAGGTCGACCACGTACTTCGGTCCCCAGGGTGGGTTGTCCCGCACTTCGCTGACCGGTATGAGGAGGATGCCGGTCAAGATAGCGCCTTCGAGGTAGTCGATGTCCTTGATCGTGATGCCGAGGATGCGTTCAAAGCCTCTGGCCTTGGGACCGCCGTCGGCGTGGGCGGCGTCCAGCGAGTACCCGGCCAGCTTGTCGTGCACCTCGAACGCCTCCGTCCCGCGCGG
Source organism: uncultured Solirubrobacterales bacterium (assembly GCA_963767255.1). Lineage (GTDB taxonomy): Bacteria > Actinomycetota > Thermoleophilia > Solirubrobacterales > Solirubrobacteraceae > Palsa-744. The sequence continues at coordinate 110,826 of CAVYDM010000023.1, forward strand.
CAGCAGCTCACCGACGGTGGGCGGCGGGGGCATGCCGGGGTCCTCGGCGCTGGGACGCTCGCTCATGGGTCTCTCCGCCGACGGGCGTTGTTCGCGAACGCTTTGCCCAGGCCCTGAGCGTCGTTGTCCGTGGTTGGCCGTGGCATCTCCTCCTCTCTACCGACCAGATCCCCGGAACGGGACACCTGCAGCGATGAGAGTTGATGTGGAAGCGGATGCGGTTGGTGACGCCCGGGCCGTGGTGGTGGGGCGCGCGGTGGCGGCGCGGCGGGAGCGGATCTTGCGGGCGATGGTGGAGGTGGCCGGCGAGCGTGGATTCGAGCATGTCTCGGTGAGGCTCCTGACGGCGCGGGCGGGGGTGTCCACGCGCACCTTCTATGAGGAGTTCGAGGATTTGCGGGATTGCTTTTTGGCGGTGCTCGATCTGGCGTTGGAGCGTGCGGGTGGGCTGATCGCGCAAGCGTTCGCGCGGGAGGAGCGTTGGCAGGATGGGGTGCTGGGCGCGCTGGCGTCGCTGCTTTCGTTTTTTGACTCCGAGCCGGTGCTGGCGCGGGTGTGGTTCGTGGAGGCGATGGCGGCGGGCTCGTGGGCGCTTGCGCGACGTGAAGAGATCGTCGCGCAGCTGCGCGCGGGGATGATCGAGCACTGGGCCACGCGGGGCGAGCAGGCGCCCGATCCGGTGGCCGCCACGGGTGTGATGGCATCGGTTCTCGGGCTGATCCAGACGCAACTGGTGACCGAGCGGCCCGAGCCGCTGATCGAGCTGCTTGGCCCCTCGATGGGCTTCGTCACTTCGCTTTATCTGGACAAGGAGGATGTCAAGCGGGAAGTCGAGCGGGGAGAGGCGCTCGCGCGGGAGATCCGGGCCGGGCGCTCGTCGATCCAGGCGCCCTGGGCGACGCGTGCGGTGAGCGCGGGCGTGGCGATTCCGGCGGCGCTGGGTCTGCTCGTCAAGCGCGCCGGCGCTCCGGGACACCCCAACGCGTGGTCGGCGACCCCGGCTGGGGAGGGGGTGGCGCTGGCCCTCGCCAGCGGGGATCGGCGGGCGGTCGGCGCAATTACGAACAGCCGGAACAAAACGCTGAATGCCGGGCAGTCGGAATAAAAACGCCGGCTCAATTGGGTCAATTCAGTTAAACAAAACAAGTACTCACACATCTGAAAACATCGGGAGTCAAACTGGCCATCTTGACGGCTTTGACTCACCCGAATAGGGTCGCGCCGCCAATCACAGATCGGCGTCCGGGCGTCCCTCTGTGAGAGGACGGGGCTGGCTGGCGCTCGGTCAGACCGATACAGAGGAGTTGCTTATGAGACTCATGTTCAGGGGGCGTGCTCGTGGTCCTCGCGGCGGCGTTCGCGCTGAGCGCGGTGGCGAGCGCGAGCGCGTCGGCGGCGACCGAACCGGCGCTGTGGGAATGCGCGAAAGCGCCCGAGGAAGTCGTCAAATGGGAAGAAGAAGTCAAAGGCGTGATGAAGAAAAAGGAAAAGGAAGTCTACACCGGCAAGTACAAAGAAGCGAAATGCAAAACGCTTGACGAAGAAGACAAATATCGCATCAAAGGCGAACACCCGGGGCCTGAAGGCAAATATGAACTTCAGGAATGGACGAAATACCCCAAAGCGTTCACGAAGATCACGTTTGGGCACGTCGAAATCGACGCACCGAGTGGCTTCCTAGTGTGCCCGTCGGGCTCCACAGCGGCAGGTGAACTGACGGGTCCCAAAACGGTCGGGAATCTCGTAATCACCTTCAGGAACTGCGAAGATCTCAGCTACGGAGGCTGCAGCAGCGCAGAAGCCAAAGTGGGCGAAATCAGGACCAAAGTGCTCGATGGCGAACTGGGGTATCGCGAATCGGGGTCCAAAGCAGTCGGGCTCGACCTGAAAGGGCAGTCCTCCGAATACATGGCCGAATTCAAATGCGGGGCCCTACCTACTCATGTAGTGATAAAGGGTTCGATCGTCGGGAGTTTCTGGCCGGTCAACACGTTCACCAAAAAAGCCACACTCGAATGGCAGCGGCTGGGAACGACCCAGCTGTTCGAAGAACTCGAGGGCGCGGGCAAAGACACTCCCATCTGGGAACAGTGCAATGGCCAGTGCAACCCGATCGGCAACGGCGAATCGCCAGCGGCGCTGGAAGCCACGGCCACAGTGGAACTGAGCGAAGAACTGGAGATCAAAGCGTAGCGTGATGCGAACGCTTAGCTGAAGAGTTCCCCGGGCCGGCGTTCGCCGGCCCGGGGATGGCCGCGGTGGGGCGTGGTCCCTTCGCCCTCGAGTGCCACGCCCCGCAGTCCCTGGCAGCTCCACGGATGGCGGGGATGAGATCGATCGTGCAAACGCTCCGGCCCCACGAACGCGCGTGGCCGCGGTCACTGCGCGTCTGATCCCCGCCCGCCTGGTCTCGGAACCTCAGCCATCCGCGAACGGCGCGATCGGCACGCCATGGGGCTCGTCGGTTCCGAGTTGGCAGCCTGTAAACTCCGAGTTAGCAGAACGCTTTCTCCGAGTCAGCAGGAGGCATTGTGGAGTTCGTCGATCGAAATGTCGCTGAGACCGTTGTCTACGCTATGGGCTTTGCCCGCGTGGTTGCGCTGCTCGGTCCCCGTCAGGCGGGGAAGAGCACGCTGGTGCGTAAGCTCGCCGAGGAGCAGCTGTCGGCCGACTATCTCTCGCTGGACGACGAGCCGGTGCGCTCGCTCGCGGCCGGGGATCCCGCCGGGTTCATCGCGGCGCGCGGGCGGTGTACGGTCATCGACGAGGTTCAGCGTGCTCCCGAGCTGCTGCTGGCGATCAAGTCGCGGGTGGACAGGGACACCGTCCCGGGCCAGTTCCTGATCACCGGGTCGGCGAATCTCCGACGGATTCCCACTGTGAGCGACGCGCTGCCAGGGCGGGTGGACTACCTGACGTCGGCGAGCACACCTGGGCGATCCCGCTGCAGGCGCTCTGGGCAAGCTGACCTAGGCAATTGGGGAGTTGATGGTGGGACAACTGGGGAGTTGTGACGATCCTTGACGTCGGGCTGCCCCCACAGGTAGGTGAGCACGCAGCCCAGAGCGAACACCGCGACGACGAGCAGGACAGGGCCGGAGTCCTCCACGAGCGCGCCTACGACGCCCGCGGCGAGGCCTCCCGAGAGGGCGGCCAGCCAGGCGGGGTCGTTCGCGACCGGGGCCAGCAGGCGCTCGCGCCGGCGCAGGCCGAATGCGACGGCCAGCAGGGCGAGGGCGGTCGCGACCGGCATCGCTTGGTTGTACAGCTCTTTGAGCGCGGCGGAGTAGCGGCGGACGATCACGTCGCGAACGTCCCCGGCCGAGCGGGCGTGGAGGATGCTGCCGGTGAAGTGGCCGGCGCCGTGGGTGGTGGCGAGGTCCAGCGCGGCTAGCAGGACCAGTCCGGCGACAGGGGCGATCAGCACGATCAGGGCGCGCCGGCGAGTCAATGCGCCTGCCGATCGTCCGGGATCGGCCAGCAGCATCACGGTCGCGACGGCCGTGCCGGCGCTTACGAGGATCACGCCGCCGACCCCGGCGCCGATCCGCGCCGAGCCCTCGACGATCGCCAGCAGGATGCCCGCGCCGGCCATCGCCGCGGCGGGACGGCGACCGCGCGAGGCCGGGTACAGCGCGGCGGCGACCGCGCAGAGCACGAGCACGGCGAGGCCGGACTTGAGCTCGTTGCCGATGCCGTAGAAGCGCGCGCCGAGGGTCGGGTCGGGGCCGAGCAGCGAGCGCATCAGCAGCTGCGTGCCCGCGAGCGCGTCAACGGCGAGCGCGATCACGGCGACGATCGCCGGGGCGAGCAGAGCGCGGGGCCACGGCGCCAGCAGGTCGGTGAGAGCGCCGAACGCGAGGCACGCGAGCGCGATCGTCAGATACTCGACCGCCGCGCTCGGCTCGATCGCCGCTCCGATCAGCACGGCGACCGGCGCCCACAGCACGCCGAGGGCTCCCGTGCGCATCGCCCACGCGCGGGCTCGGGGCCAGTGGGCGCAGGCGAGCAGCAGCAGCAACCATGCACTCAGCAGCCAGCCGAGCGCGGGCAGGCGGCGGGGGGCGATCACGTGCAGGCGGGCCATCAGCGCGCGCAGGCTCGCGGAGTGCAGAGGGCCGTCGGTATGAATCGGATCGCCGCGCATGTCGGCCGGGATGGGTAGGCCCAGGTGGCGCAGGATCGTGGGGGCGAGATCGATCGAGGCGATCAGGCCGCGCTCCTCGGTCGTCTGCGAGGTGAGCTCGGTGTTGCCTGTGTCGTCTGTAAGCCCCGCGGCGGCCACCCACAGCAGTTCGTGACCTGGCGCGTAGCGTGTGCGCTGCACGACGAGCAGCAGCTCTCCCGGCGCGCGACCGGCGGCCAGCGCGCCCAGATCCTCGCGCCCGGCTCGGCCGGCCGGCAGGTCGGCGACGACGAGAGGGTGTGCGCGGAGAAGCGCCGCGATCCGTGCGAGCAGCGACGGTCCGGTTCCCAGCGAGACGGCCGCGACCCGTCCGCTGCGGTCGGCGGCCGCGATCGCGTCGGTGTCATCGGCGCCCGCGATCCCGGCGTAGGCGCCGCCGCCCGGGATCTGCGCGGCGAGCAGGCCGGGGCGCAGCAGCTGGGGGGCGTTTTCCGCACGCCCGAGCGCCGCCTGCCAGCCCACGATCGCGCCTTCGGCGCCGGATGTCCGCAGCGCCATGGCCGGCGGGTGGGAGGTGGAGTAGGCCGAGGATGCGATGCGGGCCCCCTGGGTGATGTCGAGCAGCAGCTGCTCGGCGGAATATGGGCCCTGGGTCGCCGACATGATCCCGACGGAGGAGCCCGGGACGCTCTGAAGCTCGGGCTCGCCGGTCGGCATGAAGGCGAGGACGACCGAGCGCTGCGCAGCTGGGCCGGCCGCCGCGGCGTTCGAGGGCAACGCGCCCGCGAGCGAGATCGCACCGGCGAGGAGCGCACCGGCGAGGAGGATCGCGGCGCAGTGAGAGGAGGTCCCTGCGCCGACTGTTCTCGACGCCGCCCCCCTCCACAGCCGTGGGCTCAGCCCTCGGCCCCCTTCATCGCCACACCGGGGCTGGGGTGCGGAGCCGAGCCGGGGGGCGTTGCCGAGTCGGAGCCGGTGCGCGAGCCCTGATCCGCGGCGCCGGCTGGCAGCACCGTGCCCTCGACGTTCAGCCGCGGCAGCGCCCTGTCGAGCCAGGCCGGGATCGACCAGGTGCGCCTGCCGACCAGGTGCAGCACGGCGGGCAGCAGCAGGCAGCGAACGACGAGCGCGTCGAGGAAGACGGCGCTGGCGAGGCTCAGCCCGAACTCCTTGATGATGCGGTTTTCGCCGAGCATGAACGACAGGAACACGCACACCATGATCGCCGCGGCCGCGGTCACGACCCGCCCGGTCAGCGCGAGACCTTCGGCGACCGCGCGCGAGTGTTCGCGGGTGTGAGTCCAGCGCTCGTGCATGCGCGAGACGAGGAACACCTCGTAGTCCATCGACAGGCCGAACACGATCGCGAACAGCATCACCGGGATGAACGACTCGATCGGCCCCTGCTGGACGCCGAACAGCGCGCCCAGCCAGCCCCACTGGAAGATCGCGACGATCACCCCGAGCGCGGCGCTGATGCTGAGCAGGTTCATGACCGCCGCCTGCAGCGGGATCACCAGCGAGCGGAACACGATCATCAGCAGCAGCGCGCTCAGCAGCACGACGACGCCGATGAACAGCGGCAGCTTGTGGCCGAGCACGGCGGCGAAGTCCACCGCGCCCGCGGTCACCCCCCCGACGTAGACGGTCATGCCGGTGCGGGCCTGCACCGGCGGGATAACGTGCTTGCGCAGGCGCGAGACGAGCTGTGTGGTCGCGTAGGCCTGCGGGGAGGAGCGTGGATAGACGGTGATCGTGGCGACCGCGCCCGAGGGGTTCACTCTCGCCGGCGCGACCGACACGACACCGGGCGTGGCGGCGATCGCCGCGCGCAGCTTTTCGACCGATGCCTTGCCGCCGCCCGGGGCCGGGATCGCCAGCACACCCTCTTTGGCGGCTTCTCTGGCCGGGTTGGGCACCTTCGCCACGACGAGCAGCGGGCCGTTGAACCCTTCGCCGAAGCCCTGCGCCAGCAGCTCATAGGCGCGGTGGGTCGTCTGGCTCGCCGGGTCGTTGGAGGCGTCGCTGGATCCGAGCCGCAGCGCCATCGCCGGAGCGGCGATCAGCAGCATCACCAGCGTGGCGGTGACGGCGATCGTCCACGGGCGCCGTTGCACCAGCGCGCTCCAGCGCAGCCACGCGGCGCCCGCGTGAGGGGTCTGCACAGCGCGGGCTTCCCGAGCGCGCGCACGGCGACTCGGCCTCGCCACCCGGGTGCCCGTCATCGTCAACAGCGCCGGCAGCAGCGTCAGCGAGGCGAGCATCACCAGCAGCACCCCGATCGAGGCCGATATCGCCACTCCGTAGAGGAAATCCACGCCCAGCAGCATCATGCCGAGCAGCGCGATCACGACCGTCGCGCCCGCGAACAGGACCGCGCGCCCGGCGGTGTCCATCGCCTGCACGACCGACTCGCGCGCGTCGCCGAACGTCGGCCCGGGGGTGCGGTAGGCCTCGCGAAAGCGCGTCAGGATGAACAGGGCGTAGTCGATCCCCACGCCCAGCCCGATCATCGCGGCCAACTCGGAGGAGAAGTTCGGCGTGTCGACCACGTGCGTGAACAGCGCGATCGCCCCGAGGCCGGTGCCCAGGCCGAGCAGCGCGGTGACGATCGGCAGTCCCATCGCGGTCAGCGAGCCGAACGTCAGCAGCAGCACCACGATCGCCGCCAGAAGTCCCACCGCGGTCGACAGGCCGAAGCCCGCCTGCTCGGTCGCCTCGATCGCCTGGCCGCCGAGCTGCACCTCCAGCCCCGGCCGTTCGGCGGCGCGGGCGACTTGCACGACCCGTTCGGGGGCGCTCTTGGGCAGCAGGTTGGCTTTCTGGTCGAAGACCACCGTCGCGAACGCGATCCGGCCGTTGGCGGAGATCGCCTTGCCGGCCGATGTGCCCGCGTAGGGGCCGATCACGGCCGTGACGTGCGGGAGCTTTGCTACCTGCGCGAACATCGCGCTCATCCGCGCGCGCACCGCCGGAGCGAGGACCGTGCCGGAGGAGACCTCATAGACGATCGTGTCGCGGTCGCCCGCCTGCGCCGGGAAGCTGCGTTCGAGCAGGTCCGCGGCGCGCTGGGCGTCGGAGTTGGGCAGCGTGAAGTTGTTGGAGTAGCTCGTCCCCGCCGACTGCGCGAACGCGTTCACGACCAGCAGCAGCGCGACCCAGCCGATGAGCACGTACCTGCGATGGGTTGTGGTCCAGCGGGCGAGCCTGAGCATTGCGAGTTCTCCGAGAGCTGACGGCCGCGAGGCCAGGTGGGTGCGAGGAGCTGAGGGAGCTTCTGACAGAGTAGCCAGTCGAGCTGTGGCTGAACCTGCTCGAAGCTGACGGGCTGGGTCTCGAGTTCTCAGGGCGCCGAGAAGATCTCCAGCGTCCCCGAGGTTTCATGGGCGTTGGCGTCGCCCTCGGGCTCGACCACGTGGCCGTCCACGACGATCGGGCTGTTCCAATGGCCCGAGGAGCCGGGGAGCTTGGCGATCGGATGAGGCGATCCGGGCCGGTACACATAGATCCCGCCTGCCGACGGGTCGTACACGTACAGCAGACCGCCCGCCATCACGGGACTCGTGCCGGGTGTCGAGTTCTGCCACGCCTCATACAGCCGTCCCCGGCGCAGCACGTAGGCGGCGGTCGCGTGTTCGTCGCCCACGAACATCGTCGTGCGCCCATCGTGGCGCCAGACGGCAGGGGCGGTGAACAGCTGACCGCCACCCGGGATCGGCAGTTGTTGCAGTTCTCCCCCGAGCAGCGTGTGCGAGGAAACCGAGCGGCCGTCCAGACGGGAGAGCTCGAGCACACGCATGATCCCGTCCTTGCCCGCGAGCACGACGCGGTCCTCGCCGAGCAGCGCCGGGGCGGATGAGCCGAGGTCGAGGTCGTTGGTATTGAGGTGCTCCTGGTCTGTCGGTGTGAACGACTGGCGCAGCGTGAGCGCCGGGAGCGTCAGCTCCAGGACGCTGTCTCCGAAGTCGGTGCTCCCGTTCCACGGGCCGTTGCCGGTGTCGATCAGGATGCGCTTATCGCCGGGCTCGACCACTGGTCCGGAGCGCGAGAGGATCGCCGAGTCGCTGGCAGGACAAGTGCTCGGGACCTGCAGCTCGCGGCGGTTCGCGCACAGCGTGTTGAACACGCTCAGCAGTCGCCCGCTCGAGCGTTCGATCAGCACGACATGGCCCTGGTAGGGAGGGATGTCGCCGAGGTAGCCGCTGGTGGCGACGAGGAGGTCGGGACCGTCGATGTTGAGCGCCGCGCCGAGCTTCTCGTGGGTGGGGTCGCGCGTGACGCTCACCGGCCAGGCGCCTTCGCGGTCCTCGCTGCCGTCGGTGAGCGCCAGCTTGTGGATCAAGCCGTTTGGCGAGGTCGCATACACGTACTTCCCATCGGGGTCCAGGAGTGGGCTGGCGGTCGTGATCTGCGCGCTGCCGGCCCAGCCGGCGTACCCGGGTGGCGTGAACTTCCACAGGATCTGACCGCTGCGGGCATCGATCGCCAGTGTGATGCCGTATGTGGTCGTGACCACGATCGTCTCGTGCAGCGCGCCGTTGACGAGCGCCGCGTGCAGGTAGATCGGGGAGGAATCCACCGTGCCGGGGAGCGTAATGCGCAGCCGGCGCAGGTGCGCGACGTTCGCGCTCGTGATCCCGGTCGCGCGTTCGCTCGAGTCACTGCGCTGCGGGTTCAATCCGAACTCGGGCCATGCGCTCAGCGCCGTCGCGGCCGCGAGCGCGGTCGGACCGGCGGGGCTGGGGATCGCGCCGGCGCTCACCGTCGGAGTGGAGCCGTCCGCGACGGTTCCCGAGCTGCTGCCGCAGGCCGTGATCAGTGCGCAGGCGCAGGCCGCGGACGCCAGGCGCATGAGGTGGCGGGCGCGCATGCGTGCTGTTCTAACGCATTTGCCGATAGCCGGCGCTCGGCCCGGCGCTCGTTTGCCCGGGCGGGCGTGTGCCCGTTATGCTCAACCGATGGCCAAGACGCCCCAGGTCGGTGAGCAGGCTCCCGATTTCGAGCTGCCCGGCACTGGCGGGCCATTCCGGCTCTCAGATCATCGCGGCGAGCGGGTGGTGCTGCTGTTTTACCCCGGCGACAACACGATGGTGTGCACCAAACAGTTCTGCTCCTACCGCGACCGCGCCGATGACTTCGCCGCGCTGAATGCCACGGTCGTGGGTATCTCCTCGCAGGATCTGGCGTCCCACGAGGAGTTCGCCGCCAAGCATGGCCTCGATGTCCCGCTTCTGGCGGACGTGGAGAAGGAGGTGGCGCGCGCGTATAGCGCATTCTCCTCCCGCCTGGGCACCAAGCGCGCGGCGATCGTGATCGACGAGGACGGGATTGTCCGCCACCGCCACGACCACCTGCTGGGGCTCGATTACCAATCGGTGGACGATCTGAAGGCGGCGCTCGACGCGCTCCCCGGTCCGGCTGCCTGAAATCGCATCGTCCCCAGCCAGTGCGCGGACGATCAGATTGGCGCAGCTACGGCGAGGTCGTTAGCCGGTGGGACTCGGTCTCCTCGGTGATGGCCTCGCGTAGCGCCTGTTCGAAGGGTCTGGGTTGGATGTCGAACAGCTCCATGCCGGAGGGGTCGGTGATGGTTGTGTCAGTGGAGAGCCCCTCGATCAGCGGTCTTGCGACGCCCGCGTCGACAGGTGTGATGAGCCCGATCCAGTGTGAGGAGAGCCATGGCGTCAGCAGCGGCACGGGGATGCGTGGGCGGCGGTGCAGTCCCAGCGCGTCGGCCATCTGGTCGAGCATCTCCCCGTAGGTGAGTATCTCGGCCGACCCGATCTGGATCTCGTGGGAGCGTGTCCCGGGTATACCGGGAGCCTCGGCGAGGTAGCGCAGCACGTCACCGATTGCGATCGCCTGGGTGGGTGTGGCGAGCCATGAGGGAGCGAGCATCACCGGCAGGCGTTCGACCAGTGAGCGCAGCGTTCGGTAGCTCTCCGATCCGGCTCCCACCACCATGCCGGCACGGAACCAGCTCAGCGGTGGTCCCTGATCGCGCAGGATCTCTCCGACGCGCAGTCGCGAGCGCAGGTGCTGGGATGTGGGGCGATCGCCGAGGCCGCCGAGGTACACGACCTGTTCGATGCCGGTGGCGATCGCGAAGCGGGCGAAGTTGGAGGCGGCGACGGCGTCGCGTTGCTCATAGTCGGAGTCGCCGCCGCGACCCATCGAGTGGACGAGATAGTAGGCAGTCGTGTAGCCCTCGCCGATCGCGCTGAGCGAGCTCGCGTCGAGCATGTCGGCACGGTGCACCGTGACGGCTGGATCGAAGCCGACCCGGCTGGGGTCGCGCGCGATGCACCCGACGGGAACGCCTCGCGCGTGAAGCTCGCGCACCAGCCGGCCGCCCACATAGCCGGAGGCGCCGGTGACGAGCGCGCGGTCCATGCCTAGAGGGCCAACGCTCCGGGCGCCTCGTGTGCGCTCGCGAGGCCAGCGTATTGGCGCCATCCCGGCTTGCCCAGCATCATCTGCACGACGCCGATGCGCCGCTCGGCGAAGCCGGCCTCGCAGTAGGCGAGGTACATCCGCCACAGCCGCCGAAAGCGCTCGCCGTAGCCGAGGTCTTCCAGACGCGCGCCGGCCGCCTCGAAGTTGGCACGCCAGCGCCTCAGCGTCTCGGCGTAGTGGGGCGTCAGATCGCTCAGACCGACAGTTCGCATGTCTGTGTGCCGAGCGACGCACCGCGCGATGACATCGAGCGAGGGCAGGCAGCCGTCGGGGAAGATGTGCGTGCGGATGAAGCTCTGAGAGGCCTTCTCGACCGCGTAGGCCCGGTTATCGATGACGATCGCCTGCAGCAACATTCTGCCATCGTCGGCGAGCAGGTTCGAACAGCGTGCGAAGAACGTGTCGAAGTCACGCCATCCGACCGCCTCGATCATCTCGATGCAGACGAGCTTGTCGTAGCTCCCGCGCAGATCGCGATAGTCCTCGCACAGCGCCGTGACTCGGTCGGCGACCCCGGCCGCGCGCACCTGCGCTTGGGCGTAGTTGTACTGCGCGCGCGAGATCGTGGTTGTCGTGACCCGGCAGCCCCGCGTTCGCGCGGCGTGGATGGCGAAGCCGCCCCATCCCGTGCCGATCTCCAGCACGTGGTCGCCAGCGCGGAGGTCGAGCTTGCGACACACCAGCTCGAGCTTGGCGGTCGAGGCCTGTGCGAGCGTCATCCCTCGGCGCGGAAAGTACGCGGAGGAGTACATCATCGTCTCGTCGAGCATCAACTCGAAGAACTCGTTGCCGAGGTCATAATGGGCAGCGATGGCGTGGCGGCTGCGCGCTCGTGTGTTGCGTGCGCGAATGCCGCGCACGGTCTGGAAAGGGACCCGCACCGGCGCGAGCCGGCGGCGCCACTGGTCGAGCCCCTCGACGTTGCGTGCGGCCACCCGCACCACCGCGGTCAGATCGGGCGACTCCCACAGGCCGTCCACATAGGCCTCGGCCATCCCGCGACTGCCGTGCAGCAAACTCGGCCACAGCCGTGGCGAGCGAACCTGTACCGTCGCCTGCGGGGCGCCGTGACCCAGCATCAGCCGGCGCTCGCCCTCCACGACAGTCAGCTGGCCCGAGCGAAGACGCGCCAGCAGGCCAAGCACGATCCCTCGCGCAACACGCTGCGCCACGGTCACGCCGGCACCTGCGGACGGGAGTGCAGCGGCACGCCCTTGAGCTTCAGCGCCAGCGCATGGCCATAGATCAGCGCCAGCACGCGCAGCGTCGCCGCCGGGTAGCGCGCCGTGACGCGGGCCAGACCGCCACAGGTCAGCGGTGAACGACGCAACGCGAGCGTCGCGTCGAAAGCGCGCCGCTCGCGCTCGTAACTCTCGACGTGAACCGCGAGCGTCGCCCCGGGCGCGGCGACCCGCCAGAGGTAGCGCTGCTCCATCCCCATGAACGGCGACACGTGCAGCTCCTTCTGGAAACTGCCGGCGAGCGTCCTGGCGGCGGGTGTTGCGCAGGCGGGTGTCGTGCCGACGGGGGTAGGGCTGCCGGCGGGGGTAGGGCTGCCGGCGGGTGTCGTGCTGGCGAGCATCGGTGCTGGCGCCGTCCGCCGGAGGACGTAGGCGTGGCGCTCACCCCATGGGGTGCTGGTCACCTCCGCCACGACCGCCTCGAGTTGATCGGAGGGCGTGAAGCAGTAGTAGAAGCTGACCGGGTTGAAGCAGTGGCCGAACGTGCGCAGCTGGGTCAGCAGGCGGATGGGCCCGGCGGGCAGTTCGCCCGTCGCCCGCTCGACCTCCTCGCGCACAGCCTCGGCAAGCGGAGTGAGGGGGTCGCCGAGGTAGTCGGCCCGGCGGAAGCGCACGAGGCCCGGCCGGCTTGCGGTCAGGCGACCGCCGAGCAGGCCATCCAGCTCGTCGAGGTCGAGGTAGGCGAGCGCCAGGCGGTGGCTGAACTCGTGCGAGCGCACCGCGTAGCGCCGATGGCGGATGGTGCCCTCGTAGATCGCGCTGACCGTCATGCGCTCACCGGCGCCGTGCGCGGAGATCCGATCTCGCGCGCCACCCGCAGCGCGCTCTGCACACCGTCCTCGTGAAAGCCCCATCCCCAGTAGGCGCCGCAGTAGTGCGTGCGGTTGCGACCGCTGATCTCGCGGTGGCGTGACTGCGCGGCGACGCCCGCGGGCGTGTAGACGGGGTGGCCATAGCGCATCACGCGGATGATCCGCTCCGAGTCGATGGCGGCCGTGCGGTTGAGCGTGACGCAGAACTCGCGGTCGGCACGCAGCGACTGCAGGCGGTTCATGTGATAGGTCACCGTGCAGCGTCCCGTCACGCCCGTGTCGAGATGGTAGTTCCAGCTCGCCCAGGCACGGCGGCGGCGAGGAAGCAGCGAGCGGTCGGTGTGGAGCACCGCCTCGTTGCTCTGATACGGGATCGCTCCAAGCAGCTCGCGCTCGCGCTCGCTGGGGTCCGAGAGCAGCGCGAGGGCCTGATCTGAATGTGTCGCGAACACGACCGCGTCGAAGCGCTCCGGCTCACAGCCGCGCGCCGATACCGTGACATGGTCGGGGTGACGAGCCACCTCCGTCACCGGTGTGCAGAGCCGCAGACGCTCGCGCCATGGCCGCGTGAGCGCCTCGACGTAGGTGCGCGAGCCTCCGGCGATCGTCCGCCAGCGCGGACGGTCGCGGAATCCGAGCATCCCATGATTCCCGAAGAACTCGACCAGGAAGCGCGCCGGGAAAGACCACATCTGCGCCGGGTCCGCGGACCACACCGCCGACGCCTGCGGAACGATCAGCCGCTCGACGAAGACGCGTGAATAGCGCCGCGCCGCAAGCCACTCGCGTAGCGAGGGATTCTCCTCGGAGGCGAGCAGCCGGCGGGCGTCCCGGTTGAAGCGGGCCAGGTCGACGATCATCCGGTGGAAGGACGGCGCGAGCATATTGCCGCGACTCGCGAACAGGCCATTCGGCGAGGACCCGTTGTACTCGAAGTCCACACCGTCGCTCACCCCGAAACTCATCTGCGACGGCTGAGTCGGCACTCCAAGCTCGCCCAGCAGGCGTTCGAACTGCGGGTAGTTGCGGTCGTTGAAGACGATGAAGCCCGTATCGAGATCATAGGCTCCGGTGTCTGTCTCGATGTGCACCGTGTTGGCGTGCCCTCCCGCCCGGTCGGTCGCCTCGAATATGACCAGCTCGTGCTCACGGTGCAGCATGTGTGCGCATGCGAGCCCGGAAACTCCCGCACCGACGATCGCGATCCTCATGCGTATTCTAGGTCATAGAACGTTTCCAACTGAATCTACATAGCACTATTCTGCGACCACTGCTCGACACGATCCTCGACCGCACCGTCATCGCGGGCTATACCCGCGTCGGTTATCGCATGCGCAGAGGCATGTGGAGCACTGCCGAGGAGCAGCCGATGGGCGGGAAGGTAGTGCTCCTCACCGGTGGGACCTCGGGGCTCGGCCTCGCCGCCGCCGAGGGCTTCGCGCGTCTCGGCGCAATGATCTGGTTGCCGGCCCGCAGCGAGCAACGCGGCGAGCGTGCCCGCGCGCAGATCGTGGCACGGGCTCCCGGCAGTGACGTCCGGGTCGAGCGCTGCGACCTCAGCGACCTGAACTCCGTGCGGCAGTTCGCGGAGCTGCTCGGCGGTGAGACCGGGCGCCTGGATGTGCTTGTCAACAACGCCGGCACGCTGGCGAGCGAGCGGACGCTCTCGGTCAACGGCATCGAGCTGACCTTCGCGACCAACGTCCTTGGCCCGTTCCTGTTGACCAACCTCCTCATCCCGCTGCTCGAGCAGAGCAAGCCCGCCCGCATCATCAATGTGTCCTCGGGCGGCATGTACACGCAGCGAATCCACCTCGACGACCTGCAGATGGCTCATGAGGACTTTGACGGTCCGGCGGCGTACGCGCGCACCAAGCGCGCCCAGGTCATCCTGACCGAACTGTGGGCGGAGAGGTTGCGGAGTACCGGAGTCGTTGTCCACGCGATGCACCCAGGCTGGGCGGACACCCCGGGCCTAAAGTCCTCGCTGCCGCGCTTCTACGGTCTGACAAAGCGACTGCTGCGCACGCCCCTCCAAGGCGCCGACACGATCGTCTGGCTCGGCGCCGCCTCCGAGCCGGCGCGCAGCTCCGGCGGCTTCTGGCATGACCGCCGAGAGCGCCCGACCCACCGCGTGCCTCAGACCAAGCAGACGCGCGAGGACCATGAGCGGCTATGGGCCGAGTGCGAGCGCCTCAGCGGCTGGCACGAGACACCGATCCCGGCCAACCCCGACCCCAACCGATAAGGAGAACCAATGGCCCACTACAAGGCAAGCGTCAACACGCGGCGACCGCCCGATGAGATGTTCGCCTACCTGAGCGACTTCTCGACTACTCAGGAGTGGGAACGAATCAGTCTTCGTTGGATATTGCCGGATAACCAGAGACAAGTCCGATAGCTTTGGCGTTTCAGGTGCTCGCCCAGAGCGCCTGCACCGGGATCGCCCAGGTGCGCTTGCCGAACGGCAATGTGTGGGCCCCCGCGTAGAGGATCGCGCCGCCGACCATGCGCTCGCCCACTCGCTCGCGCAGGTGGCGCAATCCCGCGAAGTCCCCCGAACGCACGGTGGCGCTCGCCTTGATCTCCAAGCCTACGATCTCCCCCGAGGGGCGTTCGACGATCACGTCAACCTCGCGACCGGCTTCGCGGTAGTGCCAGAACGTCAGCGGTTGCTCGAACCACGACGCCTGGCGCTCGAGCTCCGTCGCGACGAACGTCTCGAACAGGGCGCCCGCGAAGCCGTCGTCCTCGTGCACGCGAGAAACGTCCGCTCCCACGAGGGCGCCGAGCAGCCCGGTGTCGGACAGATACAGCTTCGGGGCCTTCACCTGCCTGCTTCCCAGGTTCACGTGCCACGGCTGGCGCACCCGGATAAGAAAGAGACGCTCGAGCACGTCCAGGTGACTCTTCACGGTCTTCCCGTCGATTCCCAGATCGCGAGAGAGCGCGTCGTAGCGTGCCAGCCCACCGGAGCGAGCCGCCACCAAACGCAACAGCCTCCCAACCGACGATGGGTCGCGCACCCGCGAGACATCCCCCACATCCCGTTCGACGATCGAGTCCACGTAGCTGGAGAAGAACATCGAGCGCGATGGGAGCGGACGCTCACGCGCCTCCGGAAAGCCCCCTGTGAGCATCATCTCCGCATACTCGTGCCTGCCTACTGGGGCATCATCGATGACGGCCGGCTCGCCGGCGAAGAGCCGCGTCAGGAACCGCTCACGGCGCCCCGCGAGCTCACCCTGGGTGAGCGGCCACAACGTGAGGTAGTCCACCCGCCCTGGCAGCGCGTCGCTCACGGTGGGTATGCGCCGGAGGTTCGCCGACCCGGTTATCAGGAACTGGCCCGGGACAGTGTCTCTGTCCACCCGCGACTTGATCGCCAGCAGCAGCTCGGGCGCGCGCTGAACCTCGTCGATCACCGTACACCGCCCGCGCGCCGCGATGAATCCGGCGGGATCCCCGGCCGCGAGCGAGCGCACCGGCTCATCGTCGAGCGAGAGATAGTCCGCCGACAGCTGCTCCGTGGCAAGCTTGCGCGCCAGCGTGCTCTTCCCAGCCTGACGTGGGCCGAGCAGCGCCACCACGCGGGCATAGCCCATCGCGTAGACGACGGTGCCGGCGACATTCCGCTCTACGAACTCCACGATGCCTCCCTTGCCGACTCGGAGAAAGCGTGCTGCTAACTCGGAGTTTACAGGCTGCTAACTCGGAATCGATGGTTCGCTCCGATATTTACGCCGCTGCCGCGCCGGGAATGCGTCGTGCGCTACCGTCACGATCACATGCTCGGGCTCGACTACCAGTCGGTCGACGACCTGGAGGCGCGACTCGACGCGCTCAGCTGATCGTCGCCGGCTCGCTGGCGTCCGCCGAGCGCTCCTCGACGGCGCGCCGGGAGTGCAGCTCCGCGAGCTCCAGCTGCAGGCTGCGCGGGCGCTCGCCCGGAGCCGGTGAGCGCCTGCTCCAGCCGCCCTCGGCATCGAGCTCCCACGAGTTCTGGTTGTCGGCGAACGCGCGATTCAGCGTGTCCAGCAGCTCGGCGCGCAGCGCGGGAGACTCGATCGGCGTGGCCAGCTCGACGCGGTGGTCGAGGTTGCGCGGCATCAGGTCGGCCGAGCCGATGTAGATCGTGTGCTCGCCGTCGCGCTCGAAGCAGAACACGCGCGAGTGCTCCAGCAGCCGCCCGACGATCGAGACGACCCGGATGTTCTCCGAGATGCCCGGCACGCCGGGGCGCAGGCAGCAGATGCCGCGCACGTTCAGGTCGATCCGGACGCCCGCCTGGGAGGCTTCGTACAGCGCCCTGATGCAGCGCCCGTCAACGAGCGCGTTCATCTTCATCATGATCCTGCCGGGCGTCTGGGGAGAATGCGAGGCGATCGTTTGCTCGATCTGGGAGAGGATGCCGTCGCGCAGCTGGTTGGGGGCGATCAGCACCTTGCGGTAGTGCAGCGGACGGCCGAAGCCGGTGAGGTAGTTGAACATGTCGGCCACGTCGGCGCCGATCTGCTCGTCGATCGTGAACAGGCCGAAGTCCGTGTACAGGCGCGCGGTCGCGGAGTGGTAGTTGCCGGTGCCGATGTGCACGTAGTTGCGCACTCCGTCGCCCTCGCGGCGCACGACCAGCACGCACTTGGCATGGGTCTTCAGCGCGGGCTGGCCGTAGACGACGTGCACGCCGGCCTCCTCCAGCGCCTTGGCCCAGTGGATGTTCATGCGCTCGTCGAACCGCGCCTTGAGCTCCACCAGCGCGACCGCCTGCTTGCCCCGCTCGGTCGCGTCGATCAGGGCGGGGACGAGCGGCGAGTCGTCGCTTGTGCGATACACGGTCTGCTTGATCGCGAGCACGTTCGGGTCGGCCACGGCCTGCTGGACGAAGCGCTCCACGGAGGTCGCGAACGAGTCATAGGGGTGGTGCACGAGCAGATCGCCTTCGCGCATCGCGCCCAGCACGTCGGGGCGCTCGCCCTCGTGGCGCAGCAGGCGCGGGTGGGTGGTGCCGAGCAGGGGCTCCTCGCGCAGCTCGCCGTGGCCGGGCAGTTTGACGATCTGCCACAGCGCGCCCATGTCGAGCAGCCCGTCGACAGGGTAGACCTCGTTCTCCTCCACGCCCAGAAGCTCGATCAGTTCTTCGCGCAGGCGCTCAGAGCAGCGCGTGCCGATCTCCACGCGCACGATCTCGCCGAACCGGCGGCGGCGCAGCTCGTCCTCGACGGCCTGCAGCAGGTCGGCGGCGTCGTCGGAGACCTCCAGGTCGGCGTCGCGGGTGACGCGGAACACGTCGCAGTCGACGATCTCCATGCCCGCGAACAGCGCGTCGAGGTGGTGGGCGATCACGTCCTCCAGCGCCACCAGCGTGAGGAGGCCGGAGCCCTGAGCCGAGCCGGAGGACTCCAGCGCGACGAAGCGGGGCAGGATCTCGGTCGGGACCTTCACGCGCGCGAACACCGTCTCATCCGTCGCCGGGTCGCGCACGAGCACGGCCAGGCTGAGGGAGAGGTTGGAGATGTAGGGAAACGGCCGCCCCGGCGCGACCGCCAGCGGGGTGAGCGCCGGGAAGATCACGCGCTGGAAGTGCCTGGAGAGCTCCGCCCGCTGGTTCTCGTCGAGCTCCTCGACATCGACCAGGGCGATCCCGTGCTCGGCCAGGGCGGGACGCAGCCGGCCTTCGAAGCAGTCGCTCAGCCGCCGGCCCAGCCCCTGCGCCCGTTCGCGGATCAGAGCGATCGTCTGCGAGGGCGTGCGCCCGTCCTGACCGGGGTTCTCCACGCCCGCGTCGATCTGGTCGTGCAGGCCGGCGACCCGCACCATGTAGTACTCATCGAGGTTCGTCGTGTAGATCGCGCAGAACTTGACCCGCTCCAGCAGCGGCGCGGACTCGTCCTCGGCGAGCTGCAGCACGCGGTCGTTGAAGTCCAGCCAGGACAGCTCGCGGTTGATATACAGCGCCGGGTCCTCGAGCTGCGGCGGGTGATCGTCGAACATGTCGCGAGTCACGCTACACCGTCGGCGCGAACAACCTGTCGCAACAGTGTGCGAGGCGCCCGGTGGGCGCAGATCACTGTAGTCTGGGGGCGGGGATGGCGCGCCAACTCTGGCTACTACGTCACGCCGAGGCGGAGCCGCACGGAACGCGGCCCGACGCGGACAGGCGGCTGACCCCGCGCGGTGAGCAGCAGGCGCGCACGGCGGGCGTCGCGATCGAGCGCCTGGCGGTCGCGTTCGATCGGGTGCTGTTCAGCCCCAAGGTGCGCGCCCGCGCGACCGCCGCGCTGGCGGCCGAGGGTTGGAGCGAGCCCCAGCGCGCGCTCTTGCGCGAGCACCCTGCGCTGGCGGGCGGGTTTGACGTCTCCCAGACGCTCGACGCGCTCGCCGGGGTTCCGGCACAGGACGGGCGTCTGCTGCTGGTCGGACACGAGCCCGACCTGTCGCTCGTCGTCGCGGGGCTGACCGGTGGGCGGATAGACCTGAAAAAGGGCGGCCTGGCGGTGCTCAGGCTGGAGGGCGGGGCGCCTCGTCTAGACGACGACGGCGCGGTCGGCGAGCTCGCGGTCCTGCTGCGCCCCCGCGAGCTCGCTCTGATCGCCGGCGGGTTGGTCTGAGCCGGGGTGGGCGAGGCCGGGGTGGGCGGGGTCCCAATCCACCGGGATTGACGGCGGCACGTCCACCTCGATGTCCACGCCGGGGCTCGCCGCGGCGGCGATCGCGTCCAACGACTCGGCGGCGAAGCGGTAGCCGATGCCGAAGTGCGTGTGGATGTAGCGCCAGCGGGGCGAGGCTTTCTCGAGCTTCTGGCGCAGCTTGCGCACGAACACGTCGACCGAGCGGTCGCCGCGCACCATCGTGTAGCCCCATAGACGCGAGTAGATCTCCTCGCGCTCGAGCACCCTGCCCTCGGCGGCCGCGAGCAGCTCGATCAGCTCGAACTCGCGCCTGGTCAGATCGATGCTGTGCTCGCTCACGAACGCCTGGAACCGGTCGGAGCGGATCTCGACCTCGCCGGCGATGATGGGCTTGATCTCGCTCCTGCTCGTGGTGCGGCGGCGACAGCGAACGACGCCCTGCAGGCGCGCGATCACCTCCTCCGGGTGACACGGCTTGGTGATCCAGTCGTCCGCTCCCAGCCGCAGCCCACGTACGCGCTGAGCGACGGTGGATGGACCCGTGCAGACGATGACGCCGAGCTCTGGCAGCGCGCTGCACAGTCGCTCGAGCCATTCCCACGCCTGCGGTCCGAGCACGGCGAGGTCGACGACGACCGCGCTCAGCCGCATCGAGGCGACCGTGTCCGCTGCCACAGGGCTGCCGAGCACGCGATGCTCCCAGCCGAGGCGATCCAAGCGCTTGCTCAGAACTTGGATGAACCCGCTGTCGCGGTCGAGCACCGCGATGCGCGGCGATGTGCCGCCCGGGGTGCTTGACGGCGCCGCCTCCTCCGTGGCGCGGATTGATTCCGTCATCGGGCGTCAGTCTAGGGGACCGGGCGGACCGGTGTGCGACGCCGCACAAATGATCACAGGATGTTCACAGGAGAAACACGCTATTTGCGGACGGGCTCCGAATGTCTCGGACGGCTGCGGTTGCGGGTGTGGCCGGGATCGGAGCCCGGACGAGCTCAGAACGTCTCGGGACTGGAGTCCGGGGCGGCGTCCAGCCGCGCGCCCTCGGCGTGCGAGGAGTCCGAGAACTCCCGGAACAGGCCGGTGACGACGAACGCGACCTGCTCGCCGACATCCACGGCGTTATCGCCGATGCGCTCCAGCGCGCGGGCTACGAGGATCATGTGCATCGCCCACTCGCGCGTGTCGGGGTCATCGCCGATCTCGATCGCCATGCGGAAGATGTCGCGGTTCAGGCGGTTGATCGCACGGTCCTGGCGCACGAGGTCCTCGGCCAGTTCGACATCGCGGGCGGCGAACGCGGCCTTGGACTGGGTCACCTCCGAGCGCGCGTAGGCGCCCATCTTCAGCAGCGCGTCGAGCATCTCCTGGCGGACCGGAGGCTCGTACCCGGATAGGGGGATCAGCTTTGCGATGTTCACGCACTGGTCGCCCATCCGCTCGATGTGCTTGATCATGTGCAGCAGGGCCGCCACCAGCCGCAGGTCGCCTGCCACCGGCGCCTGCAGCGCAAGCAGCGAGAGGATGCCCTGGTGGACCTCCAGGTAGCGGCCGTCAACGCGGTCGTCGTCGGCGATCACCATCTGCGCGAGCTCGACGTCCTGGTGGCGGAGCGCCTCCAGCACGCGGTCGAGCTGCTCGACGATCAGGTCGAGGCCGCCCAGCGCGTTGGTCTCGAGCTCGCGCAGCTGGGCCTGGAAGTGCGCCCGCCCCTGTGCGTGTGCGTTCTCGGTCGCCGCGAGGTCTCCCGGCCGCTCGGTCGCCGTGTCGGCGGGGAGGGCCGCCGGCGGGCGGCCCTCGTCAGCCGAACTTTCCGGTGACATATTCCTCGGTCCTGGGGTCGGATGGGTTCGTGAAGATCTCGTCGGTCGGGCCGACCTCGACGAGTCCTCCGCCGAGCATGAACGCCGTGCGGTCGGCCACGCGCGCGGCCTGCTGCATGTTGTGGGTGACGATCACGATCGTCACCCTCCGCTTGAGCTCCTCGATCAGCTCCTCGATCTTCAGCGTCGCGATCGGGTCGAGCGCCGAGCAGGGCTCGTCCATGAGGATCACCTCCGGGTCGACCGCGAGCGAGCGCGCGATGCACAGTCGCTGCTGCTGGCCCCCCGACAGCCCGGCCCCCGGCTCGTCCAGGCGGTCGGCGACCTCGCTCCACAGCCCCGCGCTGCGCAGCGCCGTCTCGACCTTGCCGCGCAGGTCACGGCCCCGGCGCGCGCTCAGCCGCAGCCCGGCCGCGACGTTGTCGAAGATGGACATCGTGGGGAAGGGGTTGGGCTTCTGGAAGACCATGCCCACTGCCCGGCGCACCGCGACCACGTCGACCGACGGGTCGTACACGTCGAGATCCGAGAGCATCACCCTCCCCTCGGCGCGGGCGCCGGGGATCTCCTCGTGCATGCGGTTGATGCAGCGGACCATCGTCGACTTGCCGCACCCCGATGGCCCGATGATCGCGGTCACCTCGTTGGCCCTGAACTCGAGATCGACCCCCTTGACCTGTTCGACGTCCCCATAGAAGGCGCGCAGGCCCTCCAGCCGCACGCCGAGCCCGGGCTTGACCAGGGCGGGAGGCTCGCTCGCGGCGGTGGCGGGCGGGCGCGAGGGTGTGGGGGCGCGGGCCTGGCTGGGCTGGGCGATCTCGTCGGGATCCATCTCAGGGGCCCCCGGGTCCGAGACGCCGGCGACGGTCCCTGGAGAGCAGGCGCCGGCGGTCCTTGGGGCCCCCGGGTCCGAGGCGCCGGCGGCCCCCGGCGTTGACACGTCGCTGGTGCTCGGGGTCGAGAGCTCCGTGTCCGGGGGGAGCGTTCTCATGCAAGGCGACTCCTTCGCGAGATCAGCCGGGCGATGAGGTTGAGGATCAGGATCATGGTGACCAGGGTGAGCGCCGCTCCCCACGCTCGTTCGACGACAGCGGTGGTCGGCGATGTGACGTCGTTGTAGATTTGCACAGGCAGCGAGTTCATGAACTGGCCCAGGTTGAAGTTGGTGTTGTGCGTGTAGGCCGCGGTGAACAGCAGGGGTGCGGTCTCCCCGGCGGCGCGCGCAACCGCGAGGAGCATTCCCGTGAGCATCCCGGGCAGCGCGGTGGGCAGGATGATGCTGAAGATCACCCTATAGCGCGGCGCGCCGAGCGCGAGCGCGGACTCGCGCAGGGCAGAGGGGACGAGCAGCAGGATCACCTCCGCCGAGCGGATGACGATCGGAAGCATCAGCAGTGACAGCGCGATCGAGCCCTTGTAGCCGGCGTAGGTGCTGCCGGTGCCGACGATCAGCACGATGTAGACGAACAGACCGAAGATGATCGACGGGACGCCGGTGAGCACGTCGACGAAGAACCGCACGACCTGCGCGAACCAGCTGGCGCGGCCGTACTCGACGAGCCAGATCGCCACACCGATCCCGATCGGGATCGAGATCGCCGAGGCGAGCGCCACCATCTCGATCGTCCCCAGGATCGCGCTCTGGATGCCGCCGATGCTCGAGCTTTTGAAGAACGTGTTGCCGGTCGGGTTGGTCGTGAAGAAGCTCACGCTCCAGGAGCTCAGGCCCTTCGCCAGCAGGTAGTAGACGATCAAGGCGAGCGGTAGGAGTGCGACCAGCGTTGCCGCCAGGATCGCTCGACGTGCGATCGTGTCCCGGCGCCTGCGCGCCGGGCTGACCGCGAAGCGGGCGAGCCGATCGGCTGATGTCGCGTTTGTGCTCATGCGCCGGCCGCGGCGTCGGCCAGCATGCCGCCCGCGCCTCCCTGCTCAACCGGCGGCGCCTCGGACTTCCCCGCGCGGGAGGCTCTGATGACCAGCAGGCGCGCGACCGCGTTGACGAGCAGCGTCAGCACGAACAGCACCAGGCCGGCGGCGAACAGGGCCGAGCGGTGCAGGCCCTGGGCCTCTCCGAACTCGTTGGCGATCACCGCGGCGAGGCTGTAGCCCTGCTCGAGCAGGTGGCTTGGCATCTTGGGAGCGTCGCCGATCAGGATCGTGACCGCGATGGTCTCGCCGATCGCGCGGCCGAGGCCGAGCATCGCCCCCCCGACGATGCCCGAGCGGCAGTAGGGCAGCACGGCGATGCGGATCATCTCCCAGCGCGTGGCCCCCAAACCCAGCGCCGCCTCCTTCTGGTCGGCGGGCACCGTGGTCATCACCTCGCGGCTGATCGCGCTGACGATCGGCAGGATCATGATCGCCAGGACGAGTCCCGCGATGAAGATGTTGGGGATCGTCACGAGGCCCCCGCCGACGAACGGGATGAACGACAGGCGATCCGCCAGGAACTGCTCGGCCGGCTGCAGCTTGGGAGCGAGGAAGAAGATGCCCCACAGGCCGTAGACGACCGAGGGCACGGCGGCCAGCAGCTCGACCAGGACGGTCAGCGGGGCGCGCAGGCGCAGCGGGCACAGCTCGGTCGCGTAGACGGCGGCGGCGACGGCCACCGGCACGCCGATCATCAGCGCCAGCGTGGAGGTGAGGAGCGTCCCCACCAGCAGCGGCAGCGCGCCGAAGTGTTCGGCTGAGACGTTCCAGTCGTTGCCGAACACGAAGCCGAGCACGCCTTCCTTGGCGAATGCGGGGCGGGCTTCGCCGAACAGGCGGACGAAGAAGTAGGCGATCAGCGCCAGGATCAGCGCGGCCAGCGCGGTCAGCCCGTACTTGAGCGCTCGATCCGGTAGGCGAGCCAGTGGTGAGCGCTCGAGAATCGAGCGCTCACCACTGGGAATCGAGACAGCCCCCACGGTTCCCCTGTCTAGCGGATCCGTGGCCGCGGCGTCACGCTCAGCTCCCGAGCGAGGCGCCGTTGCACTGAAGGCCCGCGGCCGCTTCCTTGGACTTGGCCAGGATCGCTGAGGGCAGCGCGGCGTAGTCGGCCTTGGAGAGGACCGTCTGGCCTTCGCCGAGCCCGTAGTCGAGGAACTTGACCACGCCCTTGGCGGCCGCTTCGCCGCCCGGGATGCCGGCCTTGCAGAGGTCCTTGTTGACGACGATGAACGTCTGCGAGGTGATCGGGTAAGCGTTGGGCGCCGGGGAGTTGATGACTTTGATGCCGAGGTTCGCCGGCACGGTCACCCCTTCGCCGGAGGCGCTCGTCGAGGCCAGCGACGGCGCGACGAAGTTCCCGGATTTGTTCTTCACCGACGCGTAGGTGAAGTTGTGCGTGAGCGCGTATGCCTGCTCCACGTAGCCGACCGCCCCGACCGTCTGCTGGACCCCACCGGCCACACCGGCGTTGCCCTTCCCGCCCGTGCCCGTCGGCCACTGCACGGTCTTGCCTTCGCCGACCTTGCTCTTCCATTCGGGATCGACCTCGGACAGGAAGCTCGTGAAGCCGGAGGTCGTGCCCGAGGAGTCCGAGCGGTGGACGACCGTGATCGCTGTGCTCGGCAGGCTGACCCCCGGGTTCAGCGCCTTGATTTCGGCGTCGTTCCAAGTCTTGATCTTGCCGAGGAAGATGTTGGCGATCGTCTTGCCTTCGAGCTTGAGGCCCGTGGCCACGCCGGGGAGGTTGTAGGAGACGGTGATGGCGCCCAGGAACATCGGGATCTGCACCGCCGGGCTGCCGTTCTTGGCGATCGCTTCTTCGTCGGCGGGCTTCAGCGGAGGGTCGCTGGCTCCGAAGTCAACGGTCTTGCTCTCGACGGCGGTGATGCCGGCGCCCGAGCCGACGGATTGGTAGTTGACCGTAAGGCCGGACTGCGCCGAGGCCCACTGTTCGTAGACCGGGGCGGCGAACGTCGAGCCGGCGCCGGAGATCGTGGTGGACGAGCTGCTCGAGCTCGAAGTGGTGCTGGAGGAACTTGAGCCGCACGCGGCGAGACCGAGCGCGAGCGCCACGACGCCCGCGAGCGCGCCAATCTTGTTATGGATCACTACGTCTCCTCTGCTGGGGCTGGGTTTATGTGCTTGCCACCGGCCCACGGGCGCTCGCGCGGACGCGGGATCCCCTGCCGGTCGATGTTGGCTGGGTTCAGTCTTATGAACCCCCAACCGCCCCGATGTGAACATTTCGTAAAAGCCCCTCCGGCTCGCCGCCGCCCCCATCGGCGCCATCGAGGGCGTTCGCGCCATCGATGGCGTTCGCGGAGCTCACGGTGGCGCCGTGCTCGCGCGAGGGCTGCGGCTGGAAACGATAGCCGAAGCCGGGATGGGTGTGGATGAAGCGCCGGTCGGGCATCGCCGCCTCGAGCTTGCCCCGCAGCTTGCTCACGTACACGTCCACGGAGCGGTCGCCGGGGCGCAGCTCGCCGCCCCAGACCTCGGCGTAGAGATCGTCACGCGTGACGATCGCGCCCGCCCGCCTGGCCATCGCGGCGAGCAGCTCGAACTCGCGCACCGACAGCGTCAGCGCCTGTCCCGTGGCCAGCACGAGACCCTCGCCGAGCCGGATCTCGAGTTCGCCGGCATAGAGGGTGCTCGCGTTGTCGGCTGGGGCCGCCACGGGCGTATAGCCTCGCCGCGACGGTGCCCCTGAGGGTTGTAAAGTCGTGATCGAGTCGTGAAGAAGTCGTGAAGAGATCGCGTCCGGATCACGTCCGCTCGGCGGATGTCCATAATCTCCGGCGATGCGCTTACGCCCCGGCCCCGTCGAGACGATCTGTCGCTGTCGAGCGGGGGGTCGCGGATGAGCCTGTTCAAGCGTCCCGTCAACACGACCCTGGCCGCGCTGCTCGAGGACGCGGGCCGCAACGTCGAGCGTTCGGCGCTGCTGCTGCGCGAGCTCTTGGCCGCGTTCCCCGAGCACGCGAGGTTCGCGCAGGATCTCGCCGCGTGCGAGCGGGAGGGCGATCGCATCACCCACGACATCATCTACCGCATGGGCGGTGTGCGGCGGGTGCGCGCGCCGTTCGACGCCGGCGACGGCTACGCGCTGGCGACCGCGCTCGATGACGTCGTCGACTACACCGAGCAGGCCGCCGCGCAGCTCGACCTGTACGGGGTCGAAGCGCCGATGGAGCAGGCGGGAGAGTTTGCCGAGGTGCTCGTCGCCGCCGGCGGGGAGATCCTCGGAGCGCTGCGCTGCCTGCACGGCGGTGGCGGCGATCTGAGCTCGCATCTGGTCGAGATCCATCGGCTGGAGAACGACGGCGATCGCCTGCAGCGCGATGCTGTGACCTCGCTGTTCGCGGGGGGCATCGATCCGATGGTGGTGATCCGCTGGAAGGACATCTTCGAGTCGCTGGAGGCCGCCGTGGACGCGTGCGAGACGGTTGCGCACGTGCTCGAGGGGATCGCGCTCAAGCGCGGCCGGCGCTGAGGGGCGCGGCACCGCGGGTTCCGCGATCGGGCCGACGCTCGACCATGTGGTCTGCGGTCGGGTCTGCTCCCGGCGGTTCGCGCGGTTCGAACCCAGCCAAGAGTGGAGCAGGCTACACGATACGTGTCAGTGCGTGTAGTATAATCCAATCCAGCTATGGCGACAGCAACTCATCGTCTGAACGTCACGCTCGACCCAGAGCACGCCGCTCGGCTGGCGCGGTTGGCGCAGCGCATGCATGTGCAGGAGGGGACACTCGCCCGTTCCCTGCTCTCGACTGCGATCGAAGATGCCGATCCCGATGCGCGTAGCGTCACTGCTCTACTGGATGGGATTCCTGGAGCGTATGAGGACGCGCGTCTGGGTCTCGAGCAGGCTCGTGAAGGTAAGACAATTGCATTGGACGAGTTGTAGGCGGTGGCCGAGGTCAGGCTGAGCGCGGCCGCGGTCGAGAAGCTCGAGCGCACGATCCTCACGCACAGCCTTCCGGCGGACACCAGGGCCCGCGTGGCTCGCTCGCTGGAGCCGCTCTCGCGCTTTCCCCTGCTTGGGCGAGAGCTCGAAGGCAGTTGGAGTCCTTTCCGATTCATCCTGGGTCCGTGGCGGTGGATGCTCGTCGTCTACGTTTACGAAGAGCTCGAGGACGTGGTGCTGGTGGTCACGATCCAGGACGCACGCTCGTCTTCTGCTGCCACCTCGGGCTGAACGCCTCCCCACAGCGCGAGGTCGATCTGGCGATTTCACCACCGCAGATGGCGAGGTTGAGACGCCGATTTTGAGCCGCCGACTTTTACATCGGTAAAAATCCGGTGACCCCTGCTGGGATTCGGAGTTGCGGTGCTAGAAAGCGCGAGTCCACCCCCGTCGATCGACGATCGGAGATCTCGTGCGCCGCGTCAGTGCTCTGTTTTTTGCCATCGTTGTGCTCATTGGAACAAGCGTGACCGGCGTGCTCCTGTCCGTGGCGCCCGCGGCGTCGGCTAGCGGTACCGCCTATACGCCGGAAGCTCCGGTCGTCAACACGATCGAAGGCGGACCGTGGAACACCTCGCAGGGCAACCCCTCAACCGGCGAATACCCGAACTCCGATCTCCTGCCCACGTTCGCCTTCGGCGGTCCCGAAACGACGCTCGGCGGCGTGAGCGAGCCCAATGTCGCCGTGTATCCGGGTGAAAAAGAACCGACCGGGGTGCCCTACCCAAGCGGCGTGGCGGGCACGCCCGGTCCGCTCTCCGGCTACTGCAACAAGCAAGAGAGCGAAAACGAGACCGCCACGCCCGTCTCCCAGCCCACGGGCGCCAAGCTCCCGTTCTCGCCCTACTACTTCCCCGACATCGTGCGCAACGCCGACGGCTCGCTGACCGGCTACTTCGACTACCGGCCCAAGGACGCCGACGAGGCGATCACCGTGGCGAAGTCGACGAACGGCGGCGAAACATGGGTCAGCGAGGGCAAAGCGCTCGAGCAGAACCCCGGCTACTGCCCGACGGCGGACACCAACGACGACGGGCAGGGACACCCGTTCGTCACGAACGTGAACGGCACAAACACGCTGTACACGCTGGAGCGCAGCGCCGGCGACTACCCAGGTGTCGGGCTGCTCGTCCACTCGATCGGCGCCAACGACTCCTCCAACCCGCTCTCCGGGCTGCCCGCCGACGAGACCTCTGGCATCGACCCGAACACGTTCGCGACCGCCCAGACCAAACTCAGCACGACCGCGACCGAAATTCCGGTCACGACGCTCGGCAGCCCC
Organism: uncultured Solirubrobacterales bacterium; assembly: GCA_963767255.1. Classification (GTDB taxonomy): domain Bacteria; phylum Actinomycetota; class Thermoleophilia; order Solirubrobacterales; family Solirubrobacteraceae; genus Palsa-744. The sequence continues at coordinate 139,091 of CAVYDM010000023.1, forward strand.
CAGGGGCCGAACACGATCGTTCCCGGGTCGTACGTCAACTACACGAAAAACTCGCCGACGGGCGGCTCGGCGCCGACGGTCATAACCTGCGCCGGCACGACCACCAGCCCCGGCGACGAACTGACCGGCTGCACGGTCCCGAGCGGCACGTTCATCGTCGAACCGCACGATGATCTCGTGCAGGTGATGGAGCAGGCCAACCCGGGCACCGGAAAAACCTACACCGTCCCCGCCGGGCCGAACACCCCCAACGGCGAAAGCACCTCCGCACTTGCCAAACTGAAGTGGACGGTCAACGCCTACGGGTACGCGGACGCCACGAGCAACTCGGGCGCGCTCGCCTGGCTGATGAACAACAACGCCCCGAACCGGGTCTACATCGACGGCCACACCGTCTACTGCTTTACGACCAACACGAACCCGATCACGACCAACCTCCAGTTCTGCACCTCTCCGACGGGCCCGTTCACGGTCAACCAGGGCGACGCGATCACCGGCGACCCGATCACGCCGCCGACTGCGCAGATGACGACCGGCCTCGTCTCTCCTGACGGCATCGTCGGCACCGTGCCCTACAGGTCCACCTACAACGGGCAACCTGTCCCGAGCAACGCCACGATCATGCTCTACACGGAGAAGATCGTGAACTACTTCCTCGAGGGCGAGCTCAACGGCTCCCTGAACTCGGCCGGCACGACGTACACGAAGGGCAACTTCACGCTCCCCGGCAGTTCGACCACCTTCGGCCTCAACTACCAGCCCTACCCCGGGACCTCCGAGCCGCTGCCGGCGAGCGGGTCCTTCAACATCTACACCGTTCAGACCATCGGCTCGGCGAACTCGTTCGCGACGATCACCTGCACCGGCTGGAACACGACGCCTGCATCGAACGCGCCTCCGAACAGCGTCAACGTGACCGGCTGCACGAGCAGCGGCACGGGCAAACTGATCGGCACCGAAAGCACGAACAGCGCGATCGGCGGCGGCCAGGGCGACTGGATCGCCGGCCCGAACGCGGCGACGGTCCCGTACTCCGTGCTCAACCAGATCGGCGAGGGCAAGAACGGCTCCAAGAGCGCGTTCAGGCTGCTCGGCGACAACGAGGACTACACGGTGCTGCGCGCCGCCTACACGCAGAACGGCGTCGAATTCCACGACCTCGGCCCGGTCAGCGGCACCAGCTCGGGCAATGGCAGCACGAACGGCTCATACACGGATCTCGCCAACTCGCTGCAGCAGAACAGCCCCGAGAACAGCGCGAACCCGACCGTCGGGACCACCTCGCCGACCGCTCCGACGGACCTGTTAACCGGCAGCGAAGACACGGTCGAGCTGCGCTATATCGGCTCGCGCGGCACGATCGTCACCAACCCAGACGGCAGCCTCGGCATGTTCCTGTCCGGATCGTGGCCGAGCGACGGCGACTCAGACGCGTTCAACCAGATCTTCTACGCGTCCTCGACCGACGGCGGCCAGACGTGGTCGGTTCCGAAGGTCGTGCTCAGCACCGAATACGAATTCAACGCCTCGCGCGAACAGGACGAAGCGCCAGCGAGCCGCCTCGGCATCAGCGCCTACTACTCCGGCCGCGCGTACGGCCCGGCCGTCGTGCAGAACCCGAACGGCTCGCTGACGATGGTCTTCAGCGGCTATCGCCTGCCCAAACCCGTCACGGCGGCCGGCGCCGAATTGGGCACCGGCTCATCCAAATACAAGATCGGCGCCAAAGACCCCGCCATCTATCGCAACATCCTCACGATGCAGCTCACCTCATCGACCTCGCCGGGCGTGGCGACCGAAACGACGGTGAGCGCCTCCGACGGAGGAACGGGTGTCGTCGGCGCGCCGGTGACCTACACCGCGACAGTCGCCCCCCAGGCGCCGGGCACGGGCACGCCGACAGGCAAGGTCGCCTTCTCCGACAGCCACGGGCCGATCGCCGGCTGCTCGGAAGTCAAACTGAACGAAGGCTCGCCCGACACCGCCACGTGCACGACCACGCACGAGTCGCCGGCCGGCGGCGACGAAGTGACCGCGACATACGCGGGCGACTCTAACTACGCGGGCTCCTCGGGAACGACCAGCGAGACCGTTGACGAAGCGCCGGCGTTTATCTCGGCCGAAAACACGACATTCACCGAGGGAACCGAAGGCAGCTTCACGGTGGCGGCGAGCGGCACCCCGGCGCCGGCGATCGCCGAGGTGGTAGGCACGCTGCCCGAAGGCGTGACGTTCGACGAAAGCACCGGCGTGCTGTCGGGCATCCCGACGCAGACAGGCGAATTCCCGATCGCGTTCACCGCCGTCAACGGTGTTGGCGTGAACGCCGTCCAGGAATTCACGTTGACGGTGAACGCCGCTTCGGCGTTCACATCGGCGAGCGGCACGACGTTCGTCAAGGGGATCGCGGGCAACTTCCCGGTGACCGCGAGCGGCTTCCCAGCGCCGAGCATCACGGAGTCCGGCTCGCTGCCCGACGGCGTGGAATTCAAGAACGGCGCGCTGTCGGGCACTCCGACGCAGGAAGGCGAATTCCCGATCGCCTTCGAAGCCGAAAACGGGGTCGGCTCGCCTGTCATCCAGCACTTCACGCTGACGGTGGTGGGAGTCGAGATCACGACCACGTCGCTGATGGAGGTCACGCCCGGCGCCGCCTACAGTCAGCCGCTCATAGTGGTCGGTGGCGTCGCTCCCTACAAATGGAAGGTGACCGAAGGCAGCCTGCCCAAGGGCATCAGGCTGAATCCCAAAACCGGGAGGCTGTACGGGACGGTGAAGGTCAAAAAGCGGGGGACGCCAAACGGCTCGTTCCCCTTCAAGGTTACGGTCACCGACTCCCCCAGGAAAGGCCACAAGACGGCGACGGCGACGGCGACGTTCGTCCTGGACGTGTCGTAACGCGATCCTCGCCTTCAGCCGACCTCGTGGCCGGCTCGCCGAAGACCCGACATCCTCACAGCCTCACCCGAACGTGCTCGCCGGAGCGCTGGCTTCCAGGTGCGCCCCCGCCGCCGTCCCCACCAGGAACGCCTGGAACGGGACGGACGCGCCGGGCGCCACTTCGGCCAGGACGGCCCTGCCGGCGGCGACGATCGTGGTCCCGCGGCGCGCGATCACGTAGACGATGAGGTGCTGCTGGGTGACGCTCGAGCGGTTGCGCACGGTGCCCGACGCTTCGCCCGTGGAGGCTTCGGCCAGATGGGTGCCCGCGACTTCGATCCGCGGTTCCGGCCCGCTCGCGACGGGTGCTTCACCGGCAATGGCGGTCACGCTCGCGGGCGCCTCCGAGACGGGGACCTGATCGTCCACCCACGTGACCGAGCCGTGGGCGGGCAGTGAGGAGATCTGCGTGAGTCCCGCTTCCAGGCCGGGGACGTTGTTCTGGTAGACGGTCTGCCCGTGCGCGTTTCGGACCGTGATCGCGATCGGCACCGAGCTCAGCGTGTGCGAGCTGGAGTTGCGAACGGTAACCGCCGCCGCCGCGCTTTCGGAGTTGTGCACGACGGTCGCCCCCAGCACCTGCACCCGGGTGCTCGCGTGCGCGATCGTCAGTCCTTTATGCGCCAGCGTGAAGTGCTTGGCGGTCTTTTCGAGCTTCGCGCTCTCTTCCTGGGTGCTCTCGCATCCGCTCAACGCCAGCGCCGCCAGCACGAGCGCCGCCGGGGCCCACCGGCTCACCCGAACGCCCCGCCGATGTACTCCCGCGTGCGCTGCTGGGCTGGATGGTCGAACACCTGCTCGGCGGGCCCGTACTCGACGAGCTCGCCGAGGTGCATGAACGCGACGTGGTCGGCCACGCGAAACGCCTGCTGGAGGTTGTGGGTGACGATCACGATCGCCACGCTCTCGCGCAGGTGAACGATCAGCTCCTCGATCGTCGCCGTGGAGATCGGATCCAGCGCCGAGCACGGCTCGTCCAGCAGCAGCACCTCGGGCTGGGCGGCGAGCGCGCGCGCGATACACAGCCGCTGCTGCTGGCCGCCCGAGAGCGCCAGCGCCGAGCGCTCGAGGTCGCCGGCGACCTCCTCGTACAGCCCGGCTCGGCGCAGCGCGTCGGTGACGGCGTGCTCGATCTCAGAGCCGCGCCGTCGCCGCCGTCGTCCTCGTGGTGGGGACTGCTCGGCCAGCGAGTAGGCGACGTTGTCGTAGATGCTCATCGGGAACGGGTTCGGCTGCTGAAACACCATCGACACGCGCCGGCGCAGGGCGTTGACCTCCAGCTCGTGGATCTCCTGCCCGTCGAGCGTGATCTGACCCGCGCGCGCCGCCCCGGCGGTGATCTCGGTGAGGCGGTTGAGCGAGCGCAGCAGCGTGGTCTTGCCCGAGCCCGACGCTCCGATCAGGGCGAGCACCTCGCCCTGGCGCGCGGGCAGGCTGACGTCGCGCACGACCCAGTTATCGCCGTAGGCCAGCCACACCGATTCCACGCGCATCCGCTCGCGCACGGCGCCGACCGGGGGACGCGCTGCACGCAGGCGCGCCGAGGCCGAGGGTCGTGGCGCCGCTGCCGTGTCCGCGCCGTTGGGACTCGTCGTGGGCGCGGCCACTTTCGGCTCGCGCCCCACGGCGATCCGTCGCACGGGGGGTGGGGTGCTCGGCGCCATCAGGACCCCGGCTCCCGCGCCGGTCGCAGTCTGCGGATGAGCCCCTGCGCTGCCGCGATCCGCCACCAGCTGCCCCCGATGCGGTCTTCATGGCCCCGCTTGGCCGTGATGCGCGTGACGGCGAAGTTGAGCGCCAAGACGATGATCAACAGGACGAACGCCGCCGCGTAGGCCTTCTGGTGGGAGTTGCCCTCGCCGGCGGGGGAGTTTTCGTAGATGTAGTAGGTCAGCGTCGAGCCGGTGCCGCGCAGGAGCCCGAGGCCCGGGATGCCGCTCGCCGGTTCGGTCCGCAGCGTCGACCCGAGCAGGATCAGCACGATCGCGGTGTCGCCGATGATCCGGCCCATGCCGAGCACGACCCCTTCGGCGATGTTCGATCTGATTGACGGCAGCAGCACGTGGCGGATCGTCGTGGCACGTGTCTTGCCCAGGCCAAAGGAGGCCTCGCGCATGCGGTCCGGCAGCTGAGCCAGGCCCTCACGGGTGGCGGCGACGATGAGGGGCAGCGCCAGCAACGCCATGATCGCGCCGGCGGTCAAGAACGATTTCCCGGTGACCGACCCACCGGCGGTGCTTTCGGAGAGGAAGCCGAGGAAGCTCTGGCTGAACACGAACAGCCCGAAGATCGCGAGCACGACGCTCGGCGCCCCGGCGATCATCTCGATCGCGGACTCCACCGCTCTCGCCAGCGGGCGGTCGTGGCCGTACTCGCTCAGCCACACCGCCAGCGCCACCCCGATCGGAGCGGCGATCACAGTGCCTACAGCCGTGATGATGAAGGTGCCCTCGAGCGGGTCGAGGAAGCCTCCCGAGGTGTTCTGATGGATTTCCGCCGCGGGATGTTGGGTGAACAGGCTCAGGTGCAGGTAGGAGATCCCCTCGATCAGCATGTACACGACAATCCCGAGCGCGATCGCGCACAGCCCGATCCCCGAGGCCCAGCACAGCCCGTAGCCGATGCGATCGATCAGCGGCCAGGAGCCGGTGCCGTGGCGCGGCGGGCGCGCCACGTGCAGTCCCGGCGGGGGCGAGCTCAGCGGCGGCGAGGGCGCTGTGTGGCCGGATGGGATGAGCGTGCTCATGCTCTGATCCCGTAGCGCTTCATCGGCTGCTTGACAGCCCAGCCCGCGAGCGACAGGAGCGTCGCGGAGATGAGCAGGACCGCCCCGATCGCATAGAGCGTGTGGCTCAGCGGTCCGATCGTCAGGCCGCCCGCTTCCTGGAAGATCGTCGCGGCCAGCGGCCGGACGGGCTCGAAGAAGAACGTCAACCCGTCGAGTGGGTTGGCGGCGAAGCCGCGCGCGCCGGCGACCATCGCCAGCATGATCGCCTCGCCCAGCGCACGCGCGGTGGCGAGCACGGTCGCGGCGGCGATCGCGGGGCGGGCGGTGCGCAGCGACACGCGCACGATCGTGCGCCAGCGGTTGACACCGAGCGCCGCCGAGCCCTCCTTCCAGGAGGGCGGCACCGAGGCCAGGGCGCCCGCGATCAGCGCGACCATGATCGGCGTGACCATCACCGCCAGCACGAGGATCGCCAGCGTCAGGTTCTCGCCGCTGAGCTGGACGACGTAGATGACCGACTGCTTGCGGGCATTGCTGATGAAGTTGTGTTCGATCCAGGGCGCGAGCGCGAGGATCGCGACCAGGCCGTAGACGACCGAGGGCACGCCGGCGAGCAGCCGGATGATCGGCTCGAGCGTTCGGCGCACGGGGACGGGAGCGAACTCAGTCAGGCAGATCGCCGCCAGCGTCGAGCCGATCAGCGCGATCAGCACGGCCGGGACGGTGGTGATGATCGTGCCCCAGATCAGCGGCCAGGCGCGGAAGTAGAGGACCGAATGTCCGGACAGCGGGACGTTTTCGTACATCGCCCGCAGCTGCAGGTCGACGTTGCCGCCCGAGCCGAACCAGCTCAGGCCGTTGGCTTCAAACGACGGCCAGGCCTTGATGAAGACCGTGACCACCATCGCGGCGATCAGCGCGAGCGTCAGCACCGCGAGCGCGCGCAGGAAGCGCTCGGTGCGCCGATCGGCGCCGGCGCCCCCGCCGAGGCGTGCACGCAGTGTCTGTTGTGCAGCCCCGGCGGGCACCGGTCCCAGCGGTCCTAGTAGACCGCGATCCAGCTCGAGTTGATGATCTTTTTGGTGGTCTTGTTGCCGCTCGTGACCCACTTGATGAACTTCGCGGCTTCGCCCTTGGGCGCGCCTTTGGTGACCATCCAGAAGTTACGCACGCCCTGGTACTGGCCGGAGCGGGCGTTCGCCAGGTTGCAGGCCACGCCCTGGTAGGCGACCGGGTGGACGCCGGCGGTGTAGGCGAAGGACACGAACCCGATCCCGTGTTCGTCCTTTTCGACGTGCAGCTGCTCCAGGCCGTTGGACGCCTCGGCCACGGCGCTCGGGGAGATCTTCAGGTATTCGCCGAGGAAGATGTGCTGGAAGGCGTCCTCGGTGCCGGACGCGCTGGTGCGCTGGAAGAGGTCGATCGGGCCCGACACCGACGCGCCCGGAACTTCGCTCCAGTCGTGGACCTTGCCCGTGAAGATGCCTTCGACCTCCTGCTGGGAGAGGTTGGAGACGGGGTTGTGGGCGTTGGTGATGATGCACACGCCGTCGCGGGCGAGCTTGGTGAACTGAAGCCCTTCGGGGTCCACGCCGACGATCGGGTCGCGCGAGGAGTCGCCGATGTCGAGGCTGCCGTTGGCGGCGCCCGAGATGCCGATGTCCGACTGCCCGCCGCTGACCTGCGGCGCGGGGATCTTCGGGTAGGCCTTGTGATAGGCGGCGGCCAGTTTCTGCATGAGGGGCAGCACGGAGGTCGAGCCGCCGATGATCAGGCGCCTGGCCGCCGCGCCGGCCGGCACGGCCAGGACCAGCGCGAGGATCAGGGAGACGATCAGGGTTCGGTGTGCACGCACAGGTGTTGCTCCTTTGCTCTCGGAAGTTGGGTACGGCTCAGGCGTCGTCGACGCTCAGGGGGCGGAACAAATCGTGATATCGATCGATGCGGTGTTCACCATGACGTCACCCGCGGGAAGGATGTTGCTCACAGGTTTGGTTGATGTTTCGGTTTTGTGAACGCCATTGCTTTTCCGCTCGCTCCGTGTGAGGCTGACGCGGCTCGATCGCAAGCCACCCGCATCGGTGGCCGGTCTGGCGTGCCTGCGACCTGCGACCACCGACCAGCGACCACCGACCAGCAACCACGATGACCGACGAACACAGCCCTCCAGACGACCACGGCGGCTCCCCGGACGACGAGTACGACTCGCCGCCGCCCTTGCCGCCCCCATCCGCCAACGGCTCCTCGCCCGGCAAGCCGCCGGTCGTGCGCTCGGGCCTGGCCCACCGGCGCAATCCAGTGCTTGCGACCCTCGGCGATTTCGCTCAGGGGGCGCGCCGGGTGGCCTTTCGCGACCCCGTCGCGCTGTTTCTCCTGCTCGCCTCGATCGGCCTGGCGATCGCGTTCGCCACCCTGCTCGGCGACATCAAGCCGAGCAGCGCGGGCACGCAGGCGCCGCTCAGCACCGTGCAGAAGCTGGCCAAGCGCCACGAGATCGCCAACGCGCTCCTGCTCGACCACGACAACCGCGTCGAGGTCACGGCCAGGGCCGGCGCCACGATTTCGATCCCGGCAGTCGCCTCCACCTCCGGGTCCGCCACCACGATCGCGGTCCCGCGGCTGCTGTGGGCCTCCTATCCCGCCTCGGGCGCGCTGACCCAGCAGCTGCTGCGCGAACTCGACGAAAGCGGCGCGAACGTCGCGGTCGACCAGCAGTCGGGCAAGGGCACCAAGACGATCATCGTCCAGTTCCTGATCCCGATCCTGCTGCTGGTGTGCCTGTTCTCGCTGTTCATGCGCCTGGGCACCGAAGGCGCGGCCGGCGGCATCGCCGGCTTCTCGCAGTTCACGGGCAAGGGGCGCAAGAAGGGCAAGGGAACGAGCGACAAGGTCACCTTCGCCGACGTCGCCGGCGCCGGCGAAGCGCTCGCGGAGCTGCGCGAGATCCGCGACTACCTCGCCGATCCCAGCAAGTACCTGGCCGTGGGCGCCGCCGCTCCCAAGGGCGTGCTCCTGGTGGGCCCGCCGGGCACGGGCAAGACGCTGCTGGCCAAGGCCGTGGCCGGCGAAGCGGACGCGGCCTTCTTCACCGTGTCGGGCTCGGACTTCGTCGAGTCGCTCGTGGGGGTGGGAGCGGCTCGCGTGCGCGACCTCTTCCGCAAGGCCCGCAAAGTGTCGCCGGCGATCATCTTCATCGACGAGCTCGACGCCGCCGGGCGCAAGCGCGGCGCGGGCATCGGTCAGGGCAACGACGAGCGCGAGCAGACGCTCAACCAGATCCTCGTCGAGATGGACGGCTTCGCCGGGGACGGCGGCCTCGTGGTGATGGGCGCCACCAACCGGCCCGACATCCTCGACCCCGCGCTGCTGCGCCCGGGACGCTTCGATCGCCAGGTGGTGATCGACGTGCCGGACGTGCACGGGCGCATCGAGATCCTGCGCCTGCACGGCGGCAAGCGCCCGCTGGGCCCGGACGCCTCGCTGGAGGAGGTGGCGCGCCAGACGCCCGGCTTCAGCGGCGCCGAGCTGGCCAACGTGATCAACGAGGCAGCACTGCTGAGCGTGCGCGACGGGCGCGCGGAGATCGACCAGGCGACGCTCGACGAGGCGATCGACAGGGTCGTCGCCGGGCCGGCCAAGCACCACATTCTGACCGAGCAGGAGCGCTGGATGATCGCGATCCACGAGTCCTCCCACGCGGTCGTGACCGACGCGCTGGGGCACACGGCCTCCACGCGCAAGCTCTCGATCGTCGCGCGCGGGCGCCAGCTGGGCACCGCCGCGCACATGCTCTCCGACCGCGACCAGGTGATCATGACCAAGCCCGACCTGCAGAGCCAGCTGATCGTGATCACGGCGGGCCTGGCGGGCGAGCGGATCGCCTTTGGGCACACCTCGACGAGCGTCAACGACGACCTGCATGCGGCGACCGCGCTCGCGCGCAGCATGGTCACCTCCTTCGGCATGTCCGAAGCGCTCGGCCTGGTGACGATCGGCGAGAAGAGCGGCGAGGTCTTTCTCGGCGCCTCCCTGCAGGACCTCGGCTCGGTCGGGCCCGAGACGCTGAACGTGATCGACAACGAGGTCGAGCGCCTGGTCGGCGACGCCGAGGCGCGGGCCGCCGCGATCCTCGATCGCAACTGGAGCACCGTCGAGGAGACCGCCGCGGTCCTGCTCGAGCAGGAGACCCTCTCGGG
>CAVYDM010000024.1:0-21344 GCA_963767255.1 uncultured Solirubrobacterales bacterium
GAACCTGCGACCGCCCGGCCCCCAGCCGGGTGCGCTACCAGACTGCGCCACTCCCCGTGACGACCTCGATTCTACGGACATGCCGGTCGTGTGCCGCCGTCCGGTCATTGGCGGAGCTTTCGACGAGATCGCCACCTGCGACGTGGTTTGTGCAAACTATCATCGTCGGCGAACCGCTCTTCGAGCTGGATTCGCGCGTGCGCGGGGGTAGCTCAATGGTAGAGCCTCGCCCTTCCAAGGCGATGATGCGAGTTCAATCCTCGTCCCCCGCTTACCCAGGCCGCGCCCCTTTGCGCTCCTCCGTCGGCACCTCGCCCGCCTCCCCCGTCAGCCCAGGGGGCGGCCAGGGGCCGAACCAGTTGTCGCGGGCGCCGTCGAGCGTGATCGTCGACCCGTTCAGGGCTCTTCCGAGCGGCGAGCACAGCAGGGCGACGAGCCACGCGTGCTCCTCCGGGCGGCCCAAGCGCTGGAGAGGGACCGAGCGGGCCATGCCGGCGCGGACCGTATCCGGGTACTTGCCCATCGCCTCCGTGTCGAAATGGCCGGCCGCGACCGCCGTGACCGCGATCCCGCGCTCGGCCCAGCGCTCGGCCAGTTCGCGCGTGAGCGCCTCGACCGTCGCGCGGGCCGCCCCGGAATGAGCCATCCCCGGCATCCCGTGGTGGGGCGAGAGCGTCACGTTGACGATCGCACCCCCGCTCGTGCCCTCCCCGGCGCGCTCAGCCCCCATGCCGTGCTCGACCGCGGCTGAAGACATGTTCAGCATGCCCTCCACGTTCAGCCGCCACACCGCGCGCCAGCCCTTGGCGACGATGGACTCCGCGGGCGTGAAGTACTGGCCGCCCGCGTTGTTCACGAGCACATCCAGCCTGCCCCACCGCTCAATCGCGGTCTGAACCAACCGTCGCGCATCGTCCCGCTCGCGCACATCCCCCGCGACCCAGTCCGCCCGGCCCTCCCCCTCGGCCACCTCCCCCTCGGCCACCTCCACACCGGTGGCGGCGGCTGCAGCGGCGTGGCCCGCCCCGTTGGAGCCCGCTCCGTCGGGCCCCGCGCCGACCGCGGCGTCGATCTGTGCCACCGCCGATTCCAGCACCTCCGCGCGCCGTCCGGCGATCGCCACCCTCGCCCCGCACCGCGCGAGCTCGATCGCGGTGGCCCGTCCCAGGCCCGTGCCGCCACCGGTCACAAGGGCCACGCGGCCAGAGAGCAGTCCTGGCGCGAACACCAATGAGCGCGCGGTGTCTGCCATACCCGCGATCATACGAGCGTGACCGGTCCCTCGGTGAGCAGAGGCTCCCACCAGAAGAGATGGTGGGTTGAGGTGGTCGGGCCGTGGATGGCAGACGCCGCACACGAGCGCAGACGTGCTGGTGGCACGTCGAGCATCGTGGGTGGCGTATGACGCCGCGGAGCGGCCGCGTCAATCCCGGCAGATATTCTGGCGGGGGCCGTAAACGTGCGCGCTGGATCGCGGCGGGGCTCGTCGCGCTGCTCCTCGCCGCCATCCTCGGGGGATACCTGTACGAGCGCCATCGCACCGGCTCCATCTACCACCCCCACGCCCGCTTCATCGCCCAGCCCGCCCCCACGCTGCCGAAGCGCGGCCCGGAACGGTTCTCGTGGCCGTTCTACGGCTACTCCAAGAGCCACACCCGCTTCTTCCCCGCCTCCCCGCGCGTGTTCCCGCCGTTCAAGCACCTGTGGGTGCACACCGGCGACTCCCTGCTCGAGTTCCCGCCGTCGATGTACGGCGACCACATATTCCAGCTCGCCGACGACGGCGTGCTCAGCGCGATCGACAAGCACACCGGACACACGCTCTGGCGGCGGCGCATCGGCTCGCTGGCGGCGTCCACGCCCGCGGCGGTGGGCAATGTCGTCTACGCGACCGTGCTCGCGCGCGCGGATGGCGTCACAAAGGGCGAAGTCCTTGCGCTTGCGTACGCGACCGGAAAAATCCTGTGGTCGCGCGCGCTGCCCAGCCCGAGCGAGTCCTCGCCGCTGGTGGACGGCGGGCGCGTGTTCTTCGGCTCCCAGAACGGGACCGTCTATGCGCTGAACGCCCACGACGGCGACGTCATATGGGTCTACCACGCGTCGGGCTCGGTCAAGGCCAGCCCGACGCTCTCCGATGGCATCCTCTACTTCGGCGACTACTCCGGCCACGTCCAGGCCGTCAGCGAGAGCGCCGGACGGCGCATCTGGGACAGCGGCTCCGAAGGCGCGCTGCTGGGCAGCGGCACGTTCTACTCGACCGCGGCCGTCATGTACGGGCGCGTGTTCCTGGGCAACACCGACGGGCGCGTGTACGCCTACGACGCGTATACGGGCCGTCTCGACTGGGCGGTGCAGACGGGCGCCTACGTGTACGGCTCGCCCGCCGTCACCAACGCCCCCGGCCTCGGCCCTACCATCTACGTAGGCTCCTACGACGGCACCTTCTACGCGCTCAACGCCCGCACCGGAGCGATCGATTGGCAATTCCACCCCGGCGGGCGCATCTCCGGCTCCGCGACGATCGTCGGGCGCGTCGTCTACTTCGCCGACCTCGCCAGCCACCGCACCTACGGCCTGGGCATCTCCACCGGGCGGGTCGTGTTCCAGATGGACACGGGCTCGTTCGACCCTGTGATCAGCGACGGCGTCAACATCTATTTGACCGGCTACACGGGCTTGTACGGGCTCGCACCGGAGGGATAGAGTCGCTCGATAGCCCCACGGCGACTGACTGGAGCGTCACTCAGATCGAAACGAAGAACCCTCGCTCGTCCGCCCCCAAAAAAACCAGAGCCCGGTCCTCACCTACCCGGGCAGGAGCCGCCCAGACCCAGAGCCCGAGACAGCGAGAATCGCGCCGCGACCACGATCTCACCCGGGGCGCGGGCGCGCACATACGTCCAACCCCCCGGAGCGCTCGCCACGCAGCCATCGCCCGACACGACCGTGAAGTAGCGGGTGTAGTGGATCCGTGCCAGTAGCGTTCCCGCGGCGCGGGCGTGCAGCGCGAAGGATTCGCTCCCAAGCGCCGTCAGCTTCCCCGGGCCGCTCAGCAGCGGCGTCGGGGCACGGACCGCGTACACCCGCCAGTGCCTGCTGGCGAACACCAGCCGCAGGTACGGCAGCCCGCGACGGATCAGCCTTCCCTCCTGGGCGCTGGAGGGATCCAGCGGCACGTCCGGCAGCGCGACGTATGAAACCGCCTGTTCATCCAGCCACGCCCTATACGCGCTCGCCGTCAGCCCAGCTTTGAGCAGAACCGAGTCATAGCGCTCCTCCAGCTGCTTCTCCCAGCCCCGCGCGAGCGACACATTCGGCGCCAGCAGCGCCGCCTCCCAGTGCGAGCGCGTCAGCGGCACCTCCACCCGCTGGATGCTCGCGCCGTGACTGAGCAGATAGCGCTCGACCGGCGCATAGTAGGAGACCTGCGTCGCTTGCGATCCGGCCACGGCCGCCGTCTCGCGCACAGGACCCCACAAGATCCACACGACGATCGCGCACAACGCCACCCCGACCACCGCGCGGGATGCCGACATGGACCCAGACGCGGACTTGCGCGCGGATCTCGATGCGGGCATGAACGGGGACAGGCCTGCCGCTGGCGCCGAGGATCGCCGCCGAGGCCGGCGCCCGCGCAACCGCCCACCGCTCCCCGCCAGCGCGCACAGCAGCAGCGGCCCCGCCAGCAGCACCCCGTAGCGCTCGATGTTGCTGCCCATCGGCGTATGCACGACCAGACACAGCAGACATGCGACCAGGTAGACGACGGCGCCTACCCGTAGCACCCGAGCGTCCTCACCGCGCGGGAGCGCGCACAGGAACGCCCCCACCACCAGAACGGTTGCCGCGAACGACGTGACCGGGTAGGGCTCGAACCCGCCTTCCGCAAACAGCACGCGCACCGGCACGAGCACCAGCGCGACCGGCCCTGCGAGCGCGAGCAGCACCCACGGAGCTCGCTGCGCCAGCGCGTACGTCAGCCCGGCCAGCGCCAGCAGCACGCCCGCGACGGGACTCGCCGCCGCGCACACACCCGCGAGCAGCGCCGCCAGCAACAGCCGTTCGCGCAAGAGCGCATACGCGCACGCCAGCGCGAACGTGACGCCGAGCGCGAACGTCAGCCGTCCGCTCCACACGTCCCCGACTGCCGCGACAGCGAACAGGCACGCCCCCAGTCTCACGCCCATCCCATCTCCGTACACGCCGAGCACGATCCGTTCGAACAGCACCGCCGAGGCGAGCACCAAGCAGACCGCCAGCGCGCGCATCCCGATCAGCGAGGCCAGGGGCGCGAACAGCAGGCTGTAGCCGGGCAGCGCATGACCGGCGTACCAGTGCTCGTCGAACACCCCGAACCCCACCCGTTCGTACAGCCCGAGCCGGTACGCCTGGGCCGCCAGATCGGGCGTCCGTGGGTCGATGAGCAGCCACGCGAGCAGCAGTCCCGCCGCCAGCAGCGCCGCCACCGGGATCGGCGAAGCGCTCGCACAGACCGAAGCCCGGGGTGCTACCCCACCGAGCCCCGGCCCATGCCTGATAGAACCGGCGGGCGACCTTGAAGTAGCGTCGATAATCGACACGCGCAGATCATGACGTTCACACGGACAACGCGAGCGGGCATGCGAGCGGGCGCCGGCCTGGCGATGGTGTGCGCCCTCGCAGCGCTGGCCGCCGGGTGCGGCTCAACGACCGAACATCCGCGACCGATCGCCGCCGGCGAACTGGCCGAAGCGCAGACGTTCCCCTACTACCGGATCTACTGGGCGGGCTCACGCTTTGAGGGACTCCCGCTCGTCGCCGCGGACGGGCTCAAGGGCTATGACAGCGAGATCGGCGACAGCGTCTACTACGGCGACTGTGTCACCGGCCGTGGCGTCTTCGGCGGCGGCGGCTCGTGCACGCTCCCCCTGCAGGTCACGACCGTGATCTACCGCGTGCACTCCAACGCGCCGCTCGGACCCCAGCGCAACATGCTGATCCGGGGAGTCCCCGCGACCGTCTACGACGAAGGCCGCTCGATCGAGCTCTACAGCGGCCGGCTCTCGATCGACATCTTCTCCGACACCTTCGCCCGCGGGTACGCGGCGGCGCTACGGCTGCGCCCGCTGAACGCATCCGGCTCGGCGACGGGTCCTCTGCCGGCGCCCGTCTACTGCCCCGGCCTGTCCGGGCCCCAGGAACGCGCGCTCGAACGGGTGATGACCCATCTGCCGGGCCATGCCTGCCAGCAGGCCGCCGCGCAGATCGCGTTCACAAACAGCCTGCGCCTGTCTGCGTCGGCGTCGCGGGCACGACCGGACGGCTGAGCTCGCCACGAATGCTCAAGAACGCGGCCGAGCCGATCAGCGCCGGCACCCACAGCGAGACCGCCCGGTAGGTGACGACGGCCGCGAGCACCAGCGAGCCGGGGCGCACGCCGAACAACAGCAGCATCCCGAACAGCCCCCCTTCGACCGCGATCAGGCCCGCGGGAATCGGCAGCGAGTTGGCGAGCATGCCCACCAGGTAGGCCATCGCCACCACCCAGAACGACGGCGCGGGGCCGTAGGCGAGCAGGCACACGTACAGCGTGGCGATGTCGAACAGGCAGTAGGCCACCGCGCCCAGCAGGCGCCAGTCGCGACTTTGACGGATCAGCCCCAGCGCGTCGAACACGCCACCGCTGAGCGCTGTCAGCGCGACATACATGCGTCCGCGCGAGCGGATGCGCCGCGCGGCCCCACGCCGCGCCCACGCCGCCAGCGCGATCGTGCCCGCGATCACCGCCACGGCCGCCGCGGCCGGCAGCAGCGTCAGCAGCGGGTTGCGCGAGCCGGGCAGCAGGCCGAGCCACATCGGTATGCCGATGAGCGCCGTCGCGCCGACGTTGACCGCGCTCGTGAGCACGAATATGAGCACCGAGCGCTTGGCGATGCGCTCCACCGACACGCCCCTTACGCGCAGGACCCAGGCGCCGAGCGCGATGCCCGCGAGACCGCTGACCGAGACGACCGAGTTGACCGCCAGCTCGGACAGCGACAGACGCGAGATCAGCCTGCGACTGAGCATCCCGAACACCAGCCCGAACAGCACGACATACCCGGCGCACGACAGCACCTCCAGCCCCACACCCGCGGCCACCCAGCCGACATGCGCGTCACTGATGCGCTCGGCCGCCGCGCGCAGTCCCGGGACGGCCAGCAGCAGGCCGGCGACGAGCGCAAAGAAGACGGCCAGCACGACGATGCTGTTGCGCAGGGTGCGCGACTGCTGGGCTATCGCCGCGGCAGCGTCGGCCGAGACGTCTGTCGAAGCTTCCTCTTCTATTTGGCTCTCGCCGACGGTGTCGGGCATTTCCTTCGCTTTAATCCGATCATGGCTGAGCAGGTCGCTCGCATCCTTGTCGTCGACGACGAGCCCGCGGTGCAGAACGCGCTCTCCCGAGCGCTTACGCTAGAGCACTACGCGGTCGCCCAGGCCGTCGATGGTCGGCAAGCGCTCGAGCGCCTGGCCTCAGATCCGTATGACGCGGTGATCCTCGACGTCGCGATGCCGCGCATAGACGGCCTGGAGATGTGCCGGCGATTGCGCGAGGGCGGCGACCGCACGCCCGTGCTGATGCTGACCGCGCGCGAAGAGATCGATGACCGCGTCGCAGGACTGGACGCCGGGGCCGACGACTACCTGGTCAAGCCGTTCGCGCTGCGCGAGCTGCTCGCGCGCGTGCGTGCGCTGCTGCGCCGGTCCGGCGAGGAGGACGATGACGGCGAGCAGGAGCGCACGCTCTCATTCGAGGATCTTCGCCTGGATCGGCTCGCCCACGAAGCCTGGCGCGGCGAGCGGGTGCTGGCGCTGACCCGGACCGAGTTCCTGCTGCTTGAGATGTTCCTGCGCCATCCCCGCCAGGTGCTGACGCGATCGGCGATATTCGAGCACGTCTGGGGATATGACTTCGGCGCCACGTCCAACTCGCTGGGCGTTTACATGGGCTATCTGCGCCGCAAGACCGAGGCCGGGGGCGAGCCCCGGCTGCTGCACACGGTGCGCGGCGTAGGTTACGTGCTGCGCGCGCCATGAGCTTTCGACGGCGCATCACGCTCGCCTCGGCGGCCGCGGTAGCGGTCGCCGTGCTGCTCGCCTCGGTGCTGGTCTATCTGCTCACCGCGGGCGAGGTGCGCGGCCAGGTGGACGCGCAATTGGGCAGCCGTTCGGACAATCTGCGGCTGATCGAGCATCGCCCGGTGCACCATCACGAGAACCGCCTGCTCCGCGCGCTGGAGGGCGACGCGCTGGGCAACGTCTCACCGCGACCCAATCAGGTGCGCGGCTATCAGCAGCTCGTCAACTCGAGCGGCACGGTGCTGTTCCGCTCCGGCGCCAAGAACGTGACGCTGCCGGTCGATGGGCGCACGCGCGCGCTGGCGGCGGGCAAAGGCGACAGCTTCTTTCGTGACGCCACCGTCAACGGAGTGCAGCTGCGGATCCTCGCCGAGCGCATCGCGCCCGACCGCGTAGTCCAGTTCGCCCAGCCGCTGACCGAAGTCAACGAGCTGCTCTCCCACCTGCGCCTGATCCTCGTGCTGATCGGCCTCGGTGGAATCCTGCTGGCGGCGCTGCTCGGGCAGCTGGTCGCGCGCGCCGCGGTGCTGCCCGTCAGGCGGCTGACACGGGCGGCCGAGCATGTCGCCGAGACACAGGACCTCTCCCAGCGCATCGCCCCTGCCGGCGAAGACGAGATCGGGCGGCTCGCGGTCAGCTTCAACGCGATGCTCGACGCGCTCGAGGTCTCGATGGGCGCACTGGACGCCTCGGTGCACGCCCAGCGCCAGCTCGTCGCCGACGCCTCGCACGAGCTGCGCACGCCGGTCACCAGCCTGCGTACGAACATCGAGATCCTGCAGCAGGCCGGCGACATGAATGTGCAGGACCGCGAGCTGCTGCTGGGCGACGTGGTCGAGCAGATCGAGGAGCTGACTTTGCTGATGAATGACCTGATCGACCTCGCCCGCGGCGAGGAGCAGATCGCCGAGGCCGAGGACGTGCGCCTGGACGTGGTCGTCACCGAAGCGGTCGAGCGCACCCGGCGTAACTCGCCGACCACGCCGCTGCGGACGCGCCTCGAGCCGGTGCTCATCAGCGGCGTCGCGACCCGGCTGCAGCGGGCCATCGTCAACCTGATCGACAACGCCGTCAAGTACAGCCCGGAGGGCGAGCCCGTCGAGATCGAGCTTTCGGGAGGCGTGCTGACCGTCCGCGACCACGGCCAGGGGATCTCCGCGGAGGATATGCCCCACGTGTTCGACCGCTTCTACCGCGGCGCCGAGGCGCGCGGGCGTCCCGGCTCGGGACTGGGACTGGCGATCGTCAGACAGGTGGTCAGCCAGCACGGCGGCACGGTCGCCGCCGAGCGCGCCCCCGGCGGCGGCGCTCTCATGCGCATCACACTGCCGGGGGCCGAGCTGCTGGATCGGGACGTCGCGGATGAGGCGACGCCGGCGAGCGCGGGCGTGAGCCCGCGTGTCCCCGCCTAGCGGCGGCGTGTCGCAGCGCGCGGGCGCGAAACAGGGCAGGCGAGAGACCGTAGCGACCACGAAACGCGCGCGCGAAGTGCGACTGGCTGCGATAGCCGACAAGGCGCCCGACATCGCTGACCGCAACCGCGCGCTGCTCGATCAGCAGCTGAGCCGCGACTGACATGCGGCGCGCAAACAGGTCCTCGTGGAAGGAGTCGTCAAACTGCGCATACGCGCGCTGCAGCTGTCTCGGCGAGGTCGACAGCGAGCGGGCGACCGCGGCGAGGGTCAGCGGGCGGCGATAGTAGCGCGCAACGAGGACTCGCCCCAGCAGGTACAGGCGACGGCGCTCGCTGACGGTGTCGGGGTGCACATCTCCTTATCCGACCGCGCCCCCCAAACGGGACACCGCTACTCGTCGCCCAGCTCGAGTACCGCGAGAAACGCCTCTTGGGGAACCTCGATCCGGCCGACCTGCTTCATCCGCTTCTTGCCTTCCTTCTGTTTGGCGAGCAGCTTTTTCTTGCGCGTGATGTCCCCGCCGTAGCATCCCGCGATCACGTCCTTGCGAAACGCTTTGACCGTCTCCCGAGCGATCACGTGCGAGCCGATCGCCGCCTGGATCGGCACGTCGTACTGCTGTCGGGGAATCCGCTTGCGCAGCTTCTCGGTCAGCGTCCGCCCCATCTCATAAGCCTTCTCGCGGTGGACGACCATCGACAGCGCGTCCACCGGATCGCCGGCGAGCAGCACGTCGAGCTTGACGAGATCCGAGGGCCTGGAACCGCTGAGCTCGTAGTCCAGCGAGGCGTACCCTTTCGTGCGCGACTTCAGCTGGTCGAAGAAGTCGAGCACGATTTCCGCCAGCGGCAGCTGATAGGTCATCTGGACCCGCTCGGGTGAGAGATAGTGCATCCCGGAGTGCTCGCCCCGGCGTTCCTGGCAGAGCTCCATGACCGCGCCGATATGCTCGCGCGGGGAGATCACCTGCGCGGTGATGAACGGCTCGCGGATCTCCTCGATCGTGCCCGGGTCGGGCATATCCGAGGGGTTGTGCACCTCCAACTCCTCCCCGCTGGTGAGCGTCACTTCGAACCCCACCGAGGGCATCGTCGCCAGCAGCTCCAGGTCGTACTCGCGCTCGAGCCGCTCCCTGACGATGTCCATGTGCAGCAGCCCCAGAAACCCGCACCTGAACCCGAACCCGAGCGCGTCAGAGGTCTCCGGCTCCCACGACAGCGCGGCGTCGTTGAGCGTCAGCTTCTCCAGCGCGTCGCGCAGGTCCGGATATCGATCGGAGTCGATCGGGAACAGCCCGCAGAACACCATCGGCTTGACCTCGCGATACCCCGGCAGCGCCTCCGTGGCTTCGGGCGAGTGGGCTTTCGATCCCTGCCGCCCCGGCGCGGCGGGTGCGCGTCCGATCCTCGCGCGGGTCGTGAGCGTGTCTCCCACGCGCAGCAGCGTCACGTCCTTCAGGCCGGTGATCAGATACCCGACCTCGCCGGCAGCCAGCTTGTCTGTGGGCATCATCTGCGGACCGAACACGCCGATGTCGTCGATGTCCGCCTCGGTTCCGGTCGCCATCGCGCGGATCGCCTCGCCCTTGGCGAACACCCCGTCGACGACCCGGATGTAGGCGATCACCCCGCGGTACTGGTCGAACTCGGAGTCGAATATCAGCGCGCGTGGAGGACCGTCAGGGTCGCCCGAGGGCGGGGGAACGCGCCGGATCAGCTCCTCGAGCACCGCGGGCACCCCCTCCCCCGTCTTGCCGCTGATGCGCAGGATCCCCTCCGGGGGCTCGCCGATCAGCTCTGCGACTTCGCCCGCCACCCGCTCGGGCTCGGCGCCGGGCAGATCGAGCTTGTTCAGGCACGGGATCAGCTCCAGCCCCGCCTCGACCGCGAGGTATGTGTTGGCCACGGTCTGGGCCTCCACGCCCTGGGCGGCGTCGACGACGAGCAGCGCCCCCTCGCACGCGGCCAGCGAGCGCGAGACCTCGTACGTGAAGTCCACGTGCCCGGGCGTGTCGATCAGGTGCAGCTGGTAGGTCTCTCCGTCCGCGGCCGTGTAGAACACGCGCACCGCCTGCGCCTTGATCGTGATCCCGCGCTCGCGCTCGAGCTCCATCGAGTCCAGCAGCTGCGCGCGCATCGCCCGCGGATCGACCGTGTGCGTGAGCTCGAGGATGCGATCCGCGAGCGTCGACTTGCCGTGATCGATGTGGGCGACGATGCAGAAGTTCCTGATGTGACTCTGGTCCATGGCGGGCTACAGCGTAGACGCGCTAGCGTTAAGGGTCCGGCGGATCGCCAACTCGACTACGAGCCCTTCGAGGCTCAACCGCGGCTACGCGCCGGTCCTCGGACCGGCGGCCTGTCCAGGTGTCGGGAGTGTCACGCCGCCCAGGCAAGACACATAGTCCTGGGACGTAAGTAGTAAGCGGCGATCTATGTTCGGGGCTGGCCGATCGGGGATCCCTATGGATCTCCGATCGGTCGGGTGAGCGAGAGTTCATTCGGCCCCAATTCGCTCCACGACGATCTCCCGGCATCATGATCGACTTCGCGCCGCGATCGGGTCCGCTTGTGGTCAGGTCCGCTTGTGGTCAGGTCCGCTTGTGGTCAGGTCCGCCCGAGCTGGGTGCGGATCAGGCGGCTGACCTGGTGGGCCTCGGGGATGCGCATCGCCAAGACCGCGCGCGAGTACATGAGCACTCCGGCCATACCCGCCCCGCCGACGCTGACGATCTGGGCGGGGAGCGATGAGCCCAGCAGGCGATGCAGGAGCGTCCACACGACCCAGGAGACACCCCCCAGCAGCGCGGAGGCGAGCAGGATGCGCACGGTGATCATGATCGTCTGCGCGCCCTCCAACCGGCCGTTGAAGCCGATCCGCAGGCGGTGGTACTGCAGCGCGGTCATCACCGCGTTGGCCGCGACCGTGCCGATGATCAGCCCGGCGATCCCCAGCGGCTTGTACAGACCGATCGAAACGATGATGTCGACGATGATGTTCAGCGCCGCCAGACGTGTCGGGATCCAGGGACGCTGCACGGAGAAGAACACGCGCGTCAGCAGCAGGTTCAGCCCGCCGAACGGCAGGCTGATCGCGAACCAGAACAGGGCCTCGGACACGAGATGCGTTGACTGCGCGTTGAACTGGCCGCGTTCGAACACCAGTCGCACGATCGGGGTGCTCAGCACGAGCATGAACACCGCCGAGGGGATCAGCAGCAGGTTGATCTGGCGCATGCCTATCCCGATCGTCCGGCGCATGTTCGCTGCGTCGTGCCTGGCGGCCATGCGGCTGAGGGTCGGGAACAGCACGGTCGCCACCGCCACGCTGAACAGCCCCTGGGGCAGCATGTAGATGCGAAACGCGTTGTCGATCGCGCGCGGCGCTTCCTTGTTGACGAGCGTCCCGAACACCGAGTTGATCAGCTGATCGAGGTTGACTATTCCCAACCCGATCGTCACCGGAAGCATCAGCGTGAACACCTGCTTGATGCGCGGGTCGTGCCAGTCGATCGACACTTGCAGGCGGAAGTCGATCCGTCGCAGGGCGCCGAACACCATCAGCGTCTGCACGAACGTCGCCACCAGGATCGCGATTGCGTACGCATACACCTGATTGCCGTCTTCGTAGCCGCCGTGGAAGTGCCCTCGCAGCACGACGAGCAACACGATGATCACGAGATTCCAGACCGCGGGCGCGATCGCGGGGATCGTGAAGTGTTCGTAGGACTGCAGGATCCCGACGAACAACCCGGTCAGGCCGATCAGCAGCACAACCGGGAACAGGATCTGCGAGAACGCGACCGTGAACGCGTCGAGCGGAGCGTCGAACGTCGGTCCCGTGAACAGCGGCATGATCAGGCCGGCCGCGAGCACGAAGAACGCAGTGACCGCGCCGAGGACGATGAGGATGATCCAGAAGATGGTCGAGGCGAGCCGAAACGCCTCGCGCTTGCGGCCCTGCTGGAGCAGATCCGTGAACACCGGCACGAATGCCGCCGAGAGCGCGGCGTTGGCGAACAGGTTGCTGACCAGGTTGGGGATCTGAAACGCGATCGTGAACGCCGAGATCGGCCCCTTCGTCCCGAAGAAGCTCGCGGCGACGACTTCTCGCGCGAGCCCCACCACGCGCGAGACGCCGGTCGCGATCGAGAATATGGCGGTGTTACGGGCGACCCGTTCCCGGCCGCCGGTCCCGCTGCCGTCATCACTGCCACCACCCTGATCCGGCTCCGGCCGACCCAGTCCGCCGTATTCCTCGCCGAAGCTCGCGTCCGGTATGCCGATGACCTCCTGGCGCGGATCGACCGGGCCCTCGCCGGAGGTTTCTGTTGGGGCAGACAAGGCCGCTATAGTACGGCGCTCACGCGATGGCCAACATTCATTCCCAGAAGAAGCGCATCCTGCGCTCCGAGCGCGAGCGGATCGAGAATCGCCAGTACACCTCGGCGATCAAGACCTACTTCAGGCGCCTGGAGGCGACGATGCAGAGTGGCGACACCGCCACCGCCGATGCCGAGCACCGCGAGCTTCAGAGCACGATCGACAAGGCCGTCAAGCGCGGGGCGATGCACAAGAACACCGGTGCGCGCAAGAAGTCACGGGCAGCGCGCGTACGTGCGGGCGCGCCATCATCGTCGTAGCTCGGTCGCCGCTCGCCCGTCGCCGATCAGCTTGCGATTGACTCGATCGCGCGCAGCGCCTGGGTGTCTTCGTCCAGCGATGACATCCGCGAGCGCTCGGCGGGCAGCGGCGAGCCTCCGCGTGTATTCAGCTCCAGGTCGGCGAGTGCTCCGAGCGCGGCCCGCAGCCGCTCGGGGTCAGTCTGAGCGACATCCTTGACGAACCGCTCCGCCGCGCGCGGGGGCATGCGCAGGCCACGCTTGACCTCCGCGGCGGACTCGCCGGCCTGCAGGCGCAGAGCGATCGCAAGCGCTTCGCGCAGGCGCGAGGCCATCAGATATGTCAGCCCGGCCAGCCGCTCGCCCTGTTCGCGCAGGCGCAGGTACGAACGGGTCGCCTCTCGCGCATTCGCCCCGACGAGCGCGTCGGCGAGCGTGTACGCGCGGTACTCGGCCGAGTGTGCCGCGCGCGCCTCGATGTCCTGCACGCTCACCCTCCCGTGCGAGTCCTGCTCAAGCGCGAGCTTCTCCAGCTCGCGCATCAGTCTCTGCTGACGCTCGCCCACCTGGCCGACCAGCGCAGTGGCCGCGGCCATGTCCAGCTCGATGCCCATGCGCGTCGCCTGAGCCCGAACCCACTTCGGCAGATCCCACGGCTTGACGGTCCCCTGCTCGACGATCTGTCCTCCCGTCCGCTTGACCGCCTCATGCACCGCGGCCGGCGCCTTGGTCCGGCCCTCCTCGCGCGCGAACAGCGCGAGGGTCGTCTCCGGGGACATCGCCGCCATCGCCGGCGTCAGATGTTGCTCGACCTCGGCCTGCTTCCAGCGCTCGACCCCATCGACGAGGATCACCCGCCACCCGATCGCGAGCGTCATCGCCGCGAGCGCGCTCGCCACCCCCTCCGGCGTGGCCGACTCCCCCTCCAGCGACTCCACGCTCTCGGCGCCCCCCTCGCGCTCGGCCAGTCCGCGCAGGCCCGCCCGGCGCTCGGCGATCGCGCCGTGATCGTCGCCGTGGATCAAATACGCGGGCTTGAGATCCGCCATCGGATGCCCAGTCTAGGCGTGCCGCCAGACCGCTACCGGACGACCAGGTTGACCAGCTTGCCCGGCACGACTATCTCCTTGACGACCTCTTTCCCGTCCACATGCGCTTTTACGTTCGGCGCAGCCCTGCACAGCTCCTTGAGCTCCTCCGGGCTCGCGTCCGACGCCGCCTGCACCCGGTCGCGCAGCTTGCCGTTGACCTGGCACACCAGCTCGTAGGAGTCCCGCTCGAGCAGCGCCCTGTCGGCCTGCGGCCACGGCTGCTCCCACACGCGCTCGCCGGTCAGCCGCTCATACACGTCCGCGCACACGTGCGGAGCGAACGGAAACAGCAGCGAGGCGGCCGTCGCGAGCGCGAACTCCTGGCTTGCCACATTCGTCTGCTCACGCAGCCGCGAGCATTCGTTCAGCAGCTCCATCACCGCCGCGATCGCCGTGTTGAACGCGAACCTGCGCAGATCCCCGCTCACCTTGTCGATCGCCCAGTGGGTCTTGCGCAGGAGTTGATCTTCCATGTCTGTTCGGGGTGGCGCATGCGCCACCCCGCCGGACTGCACATGTGCCGTCCGGGGCAGGGCCGCATGCGGCCCTGCCGGAGGAGGCGCATGCGCCTCCTCCCCCCCTTTCAGATACCTCGACCGCCAACCGCCACAGTCGGCTCAGGAACCGGTGCACGCCCTCCATGCCCTCGTCCGACCAGTCCGCGTCCTGGTCGGGCGGGCCGATGAACAGGATGTAGCAGCGGGCGGTATCCGCTCCGTAGCGCTCCACGATCGACGCCGGCGAGACGACGTTGCCGCGGGACTTGCTCATCTTGGCGCCGTCCTTGGTGACCATCCCCTGGGTGAACAGCGCCTGGAACGGCTCCTGCACGTCCAGGCAGCCGAGGTCGGCGAGCGCCTTGGTGAAGAACCGCGCGTACATCAGGTGCAAGATCGCGTGCTCGACCCCGCCGATGTACTGATCCACGGGCATCCACTCCCGCAGTACGGCCGGATCCCATGCCCGGCGATCGTTGGCGGCGTCGCAGTAGCGCAGGAAGTACCACGAGGAGTCGACGAACGTGTCCATCGTGTCCGTCTCCCGGCGCGCCTCTGAGCCGCACTCGGGACAGCTGGTGCGCACCCACTCCTCGGCGCTCTGAAGCGGCGAGCGCCCCCGCGGCGCGTAGTCCTCGATCTCGGGCAGCTCCACCGGCAGCTGATCCTCGGGCACCGCCACCGCCCCGCAGCGCTCGCAGTAGACGATCGGGATCGGCGTGCCCCAGTAGCGCTGGCGTGACACCAGCCAGTCGCGCAGCCGGTAGTTGACCGACGCATGGCCCTTGCCCTCGCCGTCCAGCCACGCCACGATCGCGCTCAGAGCCTTGCGGTTGTCCCATCCCGTCGAACTGCGGGTTGCAGTTCGTCAGCTCACCGTCACCCGTATATGGCAGCCCCTGCTCGTCGCCGCCCTCTCCCTCCGGAGGTGGGGTGGGTGGGCCTTCAATCACCCGTCTGATCGGCAGCGCGAACGCGCGCGCGAACGCGTAGTCGCGCTCGTCGTGTCCCGGCACCGCCATGATCGCGCCCGTCCCGTACTCCATCAGCACGTAATCGGCCACATACATCGGGATCTGCTCGCCGTTGACCGGATTGGTGACGGTCCGTCCCAGCGGCACGCCCGTCTTCGGCTTCTCGGCGTTGCCGCGCTCCTCCCCGGACTCGGTGATCGCGTGGCTGACGTACTTCTGCACCTCGTCCTGGAGCTCGGTGCCCTGCACGAGCCGCAGCACGTCCGGGTGCTCGGGCGCCATCACGAAGAACGTCGCCCCGAACAGCGTGTCCGGGCGGGTCGTGAACACGGGATAGTCGATCTGAAGCTCCTCGCAGCGGAACGTCACCTCCGCCCCCTCGCTGCGCCCGATCCAGTTGCGCTGCATCGTCTTGACGTGCTCGGGCCAGTCGATGCCGTCGAGGTCGTTCAACAGCCGCTCGGCGTAATCGGTGATGCGCAGGAACCACTGCTCCAGCTGGCGCACTTCGACGACCGCGCCGCAGCGCTCGCAGCGCCCGTCGGCGTCGACCTGCTCGTTGGCGAGCACCGTCTGGTCTTTCGGACACCACTTCACCGCCGCCTCCTTGCGGTAGGCGAGACCCGCCTCGAACAGCTGCAGAAAGATCCACTGCGTCCAGCGGTAGTAGCTCGGTTCGTGCGTGGCCAGCTCGCGCGACCAGTCGATCGATATGCCCCAGCTGCGGAACTGGCGCTGGAACGACGCGATCGAGGCATCCGTGGAGACGCGCGGGTGCACCCCCGTCTTGATCGCGTGGTTCTCCGCCGGCAGCCCGAACGAGTCATAGCCCATCGGGTGCAGCACGCGCCGGCCCAGGCGGCGGTGGTAGTGGGCGATCGCGTCGCCGACCGAGTACACCTTCAGATGGCCGATATGCGGCTCGCCGCTCGGATACGGCAGCATCTCGAGCACGTAGGAGCTCGCCGTCCCCTCATCGCCCCCGCCGGACGCTCCCGGGGCGGTTAGCTCCGCGGTGGCGCCTGCGTTTGCGACCTCCCAGGTGCGCTCGTCAGCCCACACCGCCTGCCAGCGGGGCTCGATCTCCCGGGGGTCATATCGGTTCTCGGACATCGCATGCGGAGGTTAGCGGCCGGGTTAGGACGGAACTCTCGGGCGCCTGCCCGGCACACGGTCGATCGGGGCAGGCGAGCGGGGCCAGTGCGCGCGCACGCGCGCACGAGCAACTGTCGGTGTTCGAGCTACGCCGCCACGATCTTGGCCTCCACGCCGGCCGGGTGGTAGCGGCGGCGGTACTCGGCGGGGGCCACGCCCAGCGCGCGCAGAAACGCGCGGCGCATCGTCTCCGCAGTGCCGAACCCGCATGTCGATGCGACGGCCGCGATCGGCTGCGAGGTGTCCTCCAGCTCGCGTCGCGCCGCCTCCAGGCGCACGCGCTCGACGTAGCGGCCCGGTGTTATGCCCGTCTCGGCGACGAACGCGCGGGCGAAGTGGCGCGGGCTCATGTGCGCCAGCTCCGCCAGCGCCTGCACCGACAGGTCCTCGGCGGGGTGCTCGACGACATGCCGCTGCACCTCGCGCAGCGGCTCGCGCTCGGGCTCTTGGGCCGCGAGAGTCGCGCTGAACTGCGACTGGTTGCCGGGCCTGCGCAGGAAGAGCACGAGATGACGCGCGATCGTCAGCGCAGCCTCGCGGTCGAGGTCCTCCTCGACCAGCGCCAGCGCCAGGTCCATGCCGGCGGTCACGCCGGCCGACGTCCACACGGGACCGTCGTGCACGTAGATAGGGTCGGGATCGACCTCCACGGCGGGATAGCGCTCGGCAAGCCTCGCGGCGGCCGCCCAGTGCGTGGTCGCGCGGCGTCCGTCCAGCAGACCGGCGGCGGCCAGCACGAACGCCCCGGTGCACACCGACGTTACCCGGCGCGTCGTCAGCGCCACCGCCCTGATCCAGTCGAGCATCGCCTCGTCGGCGCTCACACCGGCCGAACCGGCGCCCCCGGGGACGAGCAGCGTGTCCATCCGCCTGGGCGCATTGGCGAGGCTCGTCTCAGGGACGATCTCCAGGCCGCTCGACGTTGTGATCGGCGCGCCGTCGAGGCTGGCGACGGTGATGCGATAGCCGGGCTCGGCGCGGCCCGTGCGCTCGATCAGCTGCTGGGCCGCCGCGAACACCTCCAGCGGGCCGACGAAGTCCAGGCTCTGCGCTTGCGGGAATACGACGATGACTACATCTCTGGGGCTGCTCGCATGTTTTGTCATGACCCGATCATGGCCCACTCCTCGTCTGTCCGCAAGGACATATTTCCAACGATTCATGCCATGCCCGTGTCATGGCGGACAACGAATGCCTTCCCCATGCCCCACCCCGCCGAACCGCGACCCGCACTCGGGTCTACGATGCCTTCATGGACCCCTCCGATGCCCTCGGCGCCGCGTCAGGACACGTAGCCGGGATCATCGAGGCAGCCGAACGCACGGCCACCGAGCTGCGCGAGCAGGCGGAGGCGCGCGTCCGTGAGCGCATCGCCGAGGCCGACCGCGCCGCCGAGCACCGCGTGCTTGCGGCGGAGGACGAGGCCCGGGAGATACTGCAGGCCGCGCGCGCCCAAGCGGAGGCCGCGCGCAACGAGGCGCTGGCGTCGGTCGGGGCGATCCACGGAGAGGCCGAGCAGACGCTGACCGACAGCCACGCGCAAGCCGCGGATGTCGTGGCCCGGGCGCGCGACGAAGCGGCCCAGGCGATTGCCGCAGCCGAGGAGCAGGCAGCCCGGCTACTCGCCGACGCCCAGACCGAGTCCGAGCGAGCGCTCGCCGCGTTGCACGGTCAGGCCGACGGCATCCTCGACGAGGCGCGCTCCGAGTCCGAGCGCATCCTGGACGGGGCGCGCTCTGAGGCCGAGCGGCTGAGCGCCACGGCCGGCGAGGAGCTGTCCGGGCGCCAGGCCGATGCCCACCAGCGCGCCCAGGAGATCCGCGCGGCCGCCAGAGCCGAGGCGCGGGAGATCGTCAGCGAGGCCCACGCCGTCGCGCGCGAGGTGGTCCGGGAGGGAACCGAGGTCTCGCGCAACCTGCGCGAGCTGTCCTCCTCGCTGCGCAACAACGCCGAGCGCCTGCTCCGCGACGTGCGCCTCGCCCACGGCAGCATGACCGCGCGCCTGGATCAGGCCGGGCCAGGGTCTGCCGGGCCGGGGTCGGTCGGGCCGGGGGCCGGGCCCACGCCCGGAACGCGCCGCCGCCGGGGGGACGAGCCGGGCGAGGAGGATCTCGACGTTCCGGAGTTCATTCCCCGGGGGTGAGTCCTGCAATCCCCGATGCGAACCGATGCGTTATACGATGTTCTGAGCTTGGGGCTATAGCTCAGCTGGGAGAGCGCCTGCATGGCATGCAGGAGGTCGAGGGTTCGAGCCCCTCTAGCTCCATTCCTTGGCGGCGAGCGAACAGCAGAGGTTCAGAGGCCCAAGACGAGGGCAAGAGCATCATCGACCCCCTGGAGCTCGCCCGCGTCGAGGCGTCCCGCCGAGCGTCCCAGGCGCTGGGGATCTACAACCGTGGTCTGCTCGACCAGAACCCGAGTAGTGGCGCCATCCAGGGTGATCTCCGGTCGAAAGCTCGCCGGTCGAGCACCGGTCGAAGTCGGTGAGACGAGGACCGTGCTCAACCCAAGGAGCTCGTCGGCCTGGACGACCACCGCATAGCGGGCGCCACGTTGCTCCCGGCCGCGTGCGCTCCGTGGAGACGGCAGGCGAAAGACCTCGCCGCGCACCACGTCAGTGGATGGATCCCGGCGCCAACTCCGCCATCTGTTCGCGTATCGCCCGCATCTCCGCCCGATCGGCGCTGTCGGCCGCCAGCCGCTGCACCTCGGCGACGATCGAGGAGCGCGCCCGGCGTCTCGCGGCGGCCTCACGTAGAGCCGTGCGAACCGCCTCGGAATCGCTCAGCCCCCCGTTGCGGACGATGCTGAGGGCAGCCGCCGAGCTGTCGTCCAAGCGCACATGCAGCGAACGACTCATACGGGAGAACTGTAGCACAGAACATGCTACTAAACTTACTGACTTCTGATGGCCCAGATCAAACGGCCACCTATTGCCAACCCCTCACCGCCGGCGCGCACCGGGCTCCAGCGCCGGGTTCTGCCAGCCCCCGTCGGCCGGGTTCATGTTCGTGCCGGGCATGACGATCTCATCGATCCGGTCGAGCACGTCCGCGGACAGCTCGACCTCGCTGGACCCGAGCTGGGACTCCAGCTGCTCGATCGTGCGCGGGCCGATGATCGCCGCGGTCACCGCCGGGTGACGGATCACGAACGCGATCGCCAGATGGATCAGCGAGATGCCGGCCTGCTCGGCGAGTCGACCCAGCGCGTCGGCCGCCTCGAGCTTGCGCTGATTGCCCGGCAGCGACAGGTCATAGCGGGCGGGCAACCGCTGCGCGCGCGTGGACTGAGGCGGGTCCTGACCGACGCGCCAGCCGCCCGACAGCCAGCCGCCCGCGAGCGGACTCCACGGGATCACGCCCATGCCGTGGCGCTGGGCGGTCGGCAGCAGATCTGACTCCACGCCGCGCACCAGCAGCGAGTACGGGGGCTGCTCGCACACGAACCGCTCCAGCCCCCGCTCGCGCGCGGCCCACTGCGCCTCGACGACGCGCGAGGCCGGGAACGTCGATGAGCCGAGGTAACGAATCTTGCCCTGATGGACGAGGTCCGACAGCGCTCCGAGCGTCTCCTCGATGTCGGTGTCCTGCTCCGGACGGTGCACCTGATACAGATCGATCCAGTCGGTTTTCAGCCGCCGGAGCGAATTCTCGACCTCCTGGACGATCCAGCGCCGGGAGTTGCCACGCCGGTTGATGTCCTCGCCCATCGCTCCGTGGAACTTGGTCGCGAGCACCACGTCCTCGCGCCGCCCGGCCAGCGCGGCGCCGACGATCTCCTCCGACTCGCCCGCCGAATACACGTCGGCGGTGTCGATGAAGTTGATCCCCGCGTCCAGCGCCGCATGGATGATCCGGATCGAGTCCGCGTGATCGGGGTTGCCCCACGCGCCGAACATCATCGCGCCGAGACACAGCGGGCTGACCTGCACTCCGGTCCGACCGAGGGGACGGTGCTCCATACGCTCACCTTACCCCCGATCGGAGCC
The DNA here is from genome assembly GCA_963767255.1 of uncultured Solirubrobacterales bacterium. GTDB lineage: Bacteria > Actinomycetota > Thermoleophilia > Solirubrobacterales > Solirubrobacteraceae > Palsa-744. The sequence continues at coordinate 20,843 of CAVYDM010000024.1, forward strand.
TCGAACGTTCCAGACGGCGCATGCCGGCCGATCTTTGATCGGTCTGGCGACCCCGCGCATGCGCGGGGTCGTGACGTGCCTCATGAGGCACGTCAACCGTTGGCGCATGCGCCAACGGCGGGGCGGCGCATGCGCCGCCCCGGAGCAGGGCCGCATGCGGCCCTGCCGCCATGCCGCATGCGGCATGGCCCCCTCAGAATCCCTTGGGGTTGACGCCGCGCCGACTTCACGTTACTGTCGGTAACGCAAAATGTCAGGCGTGGCACATACCAGGCAGCCCCGGAACGCCGCGCATCCCACCCCGAGCGCGACATACTGGAAATCACATGAGCGACAGACCGATCGACATGCTCGGTGTCCGCGCCGCGATCGTGGTCGCAGTGTCCGGCGCGGTCGTATGCGCTCTGAGCATGTGGGTCTTGACGTCCGCATCCGCGCAGGCAACACCAACACCAACGTCGACGTCGACGGGGGCTCTGGCGCCAGTGCCAGCGGAAACGTT
>CAVYDM010000025.1:0-25465 GCA_963767255.1 uncultured Solirubrobacterales bacterium
CAAAACCTGTTGATTACCAGGGCTTTTCTGGTAGTGCCCCCGCCGGGAGTCGAACCTGGATCTACCGCTTAGGAGGCCCGGCGGCGCGGCTCCCAAAACGTCCCGAATCGCCCGTGTTTAGTGGACTTTTGCCATCCAAGCCCCGCCACGTTTGCCCCTCGATCTCACCCGATTCAGGGGGGTTTGGGCACAAAAATGGGCTCGTGCCCAAACGGTCCAGAGGCCACGGCGAGACCCAGCAATCGCCACCCACGCCAGCGATCATGCATCCCGATCGCCCCGCTTGCCACCCTCGACCGCGCCCATCAGAATGCCGATCTACGTCTATGCCCGGAGATCAAAGCCCCGAGCCTAACTTCGCCCGGCATGCCAGATGCCGATCGCTGTCTTGGGGCGGAATTTGGCATTTGGGCTGCCGCGCAGCGCGCAAAGCAGGACTGTTGTGCCGCTCTCGGAACGAGCCCTCGTGTGCGCTCAGGTCATACTGGTTTGGGGCGCGCTTATGTGGACCGTCGGGCGGGCTCCAGCGTCACGACACGGGAACTGAAGCCTCGGCCCGTAAGCGTCACATCGAGCGGTACGTTGCCGAGGCGCGACAGCAGCGCCCGGTTCTGTGGGGAGAGGGTCGCGCGGACGTCGGTGCTATAGCCAGGTGCGATCGCGAAGCCGACGGAGGTGAGCCGCACTGTGCGGGTGCGGTCGTACAACACGCTCCGTGTGTCGCCGCGTCGCACGACCAGCTTTTCTCGCACCCTGATCGTCGCGTCCACGCCGCCCGTGCAGACTCCCCCTTCGTCGTCGCAGCTGAGCACGAGTGAGATACCATTTCTTGCCAGGGTGAGCGACCGGCTGCTGGCGACGCCGGGCAGCGTGGGCGCGGCGACGGTGTCGGCCGGCAGGAATATCGAGACGGGCGGGGCGCTTGCGAGCGCCTGCGCCCAGTCTCTCACCCACGCGGAGATCGCGTTGACGCGCGTAAATACTGACGGGCTGGTTGTGGCGCATTCGCCATACACATGATCGGCGACACCGATCTGAACCATGCCCCCAACCGCCGACGGTTCCGGTAGGAGCAACGGGCCACCGCTGTCCCCCTCGCACGCGCCCGTTTGACGGCTGGGTGTATCCATCACGCAGATCTGACTCGCCGGACTGAACGGGGGCGCTTCGTGTTCGCAGCGTTCCGGGTGCTGCACGACCGTCGGCGCCCACTGCAAGCCTTCGCCCAGGGCCTCCTGGTTGTAATACGTCCGACCCCATCCGGCCAGGAGCGCCTTCGTGCCGCCACGCGGGCTCGATGCGAGCGTGACCACCGGCGCACTGGTTGGGGTCGATAGCTGCAGCAGCGCGACATCGCCAACATCGGTGCGACGATCAAAGCAGGAACAGACAATCACCCTGGTGACGCCCGACACCCTCCTTTCCGTTTTCGGTGCGTCCCAGTCCACGTTGCCGGTCACGACCTGGTAGCCCGAGGCTTCGTTGAGGACCCCCGTCTGCATGTCCTCGGCGCAATGCCCTGCCGTCAAAATCAGGTTCGGCGCCACTACCGTCCCGGAGCACTGCCCTGCATCATTGCCACGAACGTCGAGGACGTAAGCTAGCCACGGGAACGTGCCGGGTTTCGCGGTCTGCCCGCCGACCACCGCTATGTGAGCGCCGGCGTGCCATAGAGCACGACGCATCCTTGTCCTTGCGCTGGCGGCCGACGGGACTGCGACAGTGATCGCCAGAACGACGACGAGAACGCCCCAGCTCGCCGCGCGCCACCGGGTTGCCACGGGGGAGCGCTCAGACAACTCGCCAGTTTCCTCCGACGCGCATCCCATGGAGAAAAAGCGCCGGCCTACGATCACCCCGCCCGCGCCGGCTCTCAGAACACTCGTGCGGGACCAGATGCGTGTTGATCTACGACCGAGTGCCTGACGATCGTTGGCGACCGCTCGAACCACCGAAGCCACCCAACCAATATCGGCACGAACCGTCAACGGTTGAAGTTCAACCGCAAAGCTGCTGACGTGTTCGCACAGCTGCTCGGCGATGGTTCGCCCTTTTCGGCGAGTGTCAAACCTTGACTCGCGCTGGTTCTGAACTGGCGATCCGGGTGCCGGGTGAGGCGAGACGCGCGGCGAGTGGCAGGCCGATCAGGGAGACGGCGGCCATCGCGAGGAATGCGGGGAGCGGGTGGTGGACGAGGATCTGCACGATTAGCGCGACGACCAGGCCGCCAAGATTGCCTGCCATCCAGACGAGCGCTCCAGCCGTTCCTGCTGCGGCGCCCGCGATGCGCTCGGCGTCCGTGAGAATGACCGGCAGGGCGGGAAGCAGGACCGCTCCCATCGCGATAAGCGCGAGACCTCGAATCCCGATCCAGGGAGCCACGCCGAGCAAGACGCAGCTTGCACAGGCGACGATGACCGTGACCTGCATAAACACCCGCTCGGCATGGCGCCGGGACACCCTCTCGGGCAGCACGGCGCATCCGATAAGGCCGGCGATGATCATCACTACGAGCAACACTCCCGCCTGCTTTTCGGTCACGCCTGACGGCTGAAGCAGCTGCTGAAGCCAGGTCGCGAGCGCCACGAAGATCCCGAAGCCAATAAACACCAGGCCGCCCAGCGTGCGCATCGGAGCAAGCCGCCAAAGCGCGCGCGCCGCGCTGCCCTCGATCGCCGCGTGCTCCTCGGTCTCCTGTCCTGCCTTGCGCAATGCGAATGCGAGCGCGACGGCCGGGAGGATCGCGAGCACCGCCTCAGCCTCGAGGAGCCGGTGAATGTGTCCGTGGGCACCGAGCGTGGGGCCAAGGAGCAGCGCGATGAGCATGCCGGCAAAGCTGCCGGCAGAGCCGATCGCGATTCCGTTTGCGCGCGCGCGGACCGGGAGATACTCACCGGCGAGCTTGCTCACGGCACTAAGGACGACTGGCTGCGCGACAGCGACGATCGCCTGCCCGGCCATCGCCCACGCGAACGTCTGCCCGCCGAGCCGCACGATGCCCCCGGCGGCGACCAAGGCGCCGCCTGTTGCTAGCGATGGTCTGAACCAGCGGTCGAGCAGGATTCCGGCCGGGATCGCGAGCACGACGTAGAGCAGCGGGAAGATCTCGGCGAGCCAGCCGATCGTGCCGACTGAGACGCCGTAGTAGTGCGAAGACGCCGTCGTGATCGTCGCGTAAGTCAGCCAGAGCACCTGGGTGGCTGCACAAACCAGGCTGTACGCCACCACGACACGCCAACCGTGCCGTCGGTCTACCGGCCGCGTTTCAGTACCCATGCGATCTATGCCGGTCGCGTGTGGCCATCACTGGAGGTGCGGAGCGTACACGGCGCGCACCACAGCAGGTTTCCTGCCCTGCAGGTGATCGGCTTTCGGACAGATCAGACTGATCTGAGCTGTGTTTCGTGGTACAGGTGGTCCTGATCCCTGCAGGCGGCCGGGAAGAAGAACTGGACGCTGTCGCTGCGCACGCCGTTGTAGCTGGCATAGAGGGTCGCGCGTCCGACGGTTCCGACTTCGCAGTTCGGGTCGCTGCTGCGCGTGACCCGGACCTTGATCTTCATGATGTTCCCCGGGTAACCCCACATCATCGCGTAGTGCGAGTGATACACGAGGTAGTGCCGAACCGACATGATGATCGTGCCGGCCCGATCCTGCTGGCAGATGACCCCCGAGACGGTGTTGGCTTCGAGGTTGATTTCGCCATGGCCCTTGGCGAAGCTGCTCGCCCCCGTGTACGGGCCCGTATGAAAGCCCCATGGGGGAATCCCGTAAACAGTCGGAATCTCAGAGCATGACGTGGCTCCACTGGCCGAGCTCGCCGCAATCGCTGGCGCGAGCAGCGCCACCGCCGCCAAGACCACGAGTCCACTGCGTCGCATGATCTGGTTTGCTGTCATCAAGAGGCGACTGTACAAGAGGCGACTATACCCGTTAAGGCTGGCGCCGGCACAGCCGGCTCAGCGACCGCCATGCCTGTCCTCAGTGCGCTCCTCCCGCACGGCCGGGAGCGCCCGCGTGCCACACACAGCTGAGAAATCTGCCGCGGTCGCCTGCGACGCTTGCAGGGGAACATTGAACTGGAAGCTCGCCGAAGGAGTTGTTCCCCCAGCACTTGATGCTGGCGTCGGACAGCAGTGCACGAGCTCACCCTTGCGCTGTCGGTAGTCCAACTCGATCATCCAGCGCAGTCGTGCCAGGCGAGCTTTCTCGCCCTCTCGGCAAACACCGGGGTGCCGGCCCGCACGATCGCGTCGATCAGTTCATCGATCGTCCGTCCTCCCCACGCTTGCGCCTGTTCGACGAGGATCTCACGAAACAGCTCCGGTTCTTCGTTGATCGCTTTGCACAGGAACACGTCCGGCTCGACCACGTCGATACCGAGCGCGCGCAACGCCGCCACGTCGAAGCTCTTGTCGAAAGTCAAGATGTAACCCGCCCCGCCCGCGACCGCCAATGCGCAGATGTGCTGGTCATCCTCGTCGCTCGTCAACGCCGACAGGTCCAGATCAGACGGGATCTTGGAGATATCGACGCGGCCCGCGGGAAACGCATCGGTCATCAGCCCAACCCACCGCTCCGCATTCTCGCGGTCCAGATCCTTCTCCTCCATCAACACCCGGATCGTCTCCTGCACGAGCTCATCGCTCCAAAGGAACTCCAGGAGGTCACCCGTCGTGGCGGCACGGCCGAACAGCTCGTGCAACACGCGAGAAAAGACGACGTTCGTGTCGAGGACGGCCTTCGGCGACACTACTACTCAAAGACGCCGGCGTCGTTCATCGTCGCCGCGAATTCACCCACCCGCCGCTTTGCCGCCTTGCGGCTACCGGCAAGCTCAACGACAGCGCGCGAGGGAATCACCCTGTGGGACGAACCCGGCTTACGCGTAAACGGCAACATGCCCGCGTCGAGCAGCCGCGTCATGTGCTGACGCGAAATGCCCAGAAAGTCCGCGGCCTGCTGAGGCGACATCCCCTCCGAATCCCCCACGATCGACACCGACACGGAACCATCATCGAGATCCATCTCCTCAAGCGCACGCCTGACCCCGTCAAGAATGTCGTCCTGCTGCGTGGTGGAATCGAAATGAAGAGTCTTCGGCATAGCCCGACCACCATAGCACATAACTGCCCTAACTGCACATGCGCAGGGTCCCGACGGTCGGCCCGGTTTGTGGGCTGGGCCGGCAGAGACGGAGGGGCCACCGACCGCCCTCATCAGCACCCTCCACCCCGCTGGCCGATCTCCGATCGCCAACTCGTCAGCGCTATCCCTTGCCCTTCTTCCCCTTGATCGCCTTCTGCAGCGCGAGATGGACGCCATCGGTCTGCGCCGCCGAAGGAGCGGGCGAGGACTGACCAAGCCTCGACTCCGCCCGCTAGAACGCGCTTGCGTCGAGCTCCTCACTTCGGCCACAACGGCCTGGCTGCGAGACTACCGAGCCGCAATGGCTGACCGCCCCGAACCACTCGCGCAACTCGACCTCCATTTCCTCGCGGCGAGGATCGCCCATGAATACGCCGCCGACCTGCACTACGAGCTGGCCGAACTGCACGCCGACGATGCCCACACGCGGAAGCTGCTCAGCGATTCAGCGAACTTGATTCTCCGAGAGATGCCGCGACTGGCCCGTGAGCTGCGCAGCCTGGAGCGCGAATGGGAAGAACAGGAGCTGCTGGACCCCGCTGAGGCAGAGCGCACCGCCCAATTCCTCAGAGACCGCTGGGCCGACGTGGCACCGAAGCTCGCTGCGCTACGTGCCCGGCAGGATGCGATCGTCGCCGAGCTGGCAGAACTCCGCGGAAGGGCTCGCCGCAGCTGACTGTCCTCAAGCCACCAGACGCTCTGCCGCAGCGTGCTCGTAATGCGCGGCAAGCGCCAGGCAGGCATCGCGGATGCCTTTGATATCCGTCTGCTCGGCCTCGACACGGAGCTTCCGAGCCTTCGCCCTTAGCTCCTCAGGACTCCGTTTGCTCTCGCGTATCTGCTGATCCATCGCCCCGATGAGCCACTGATCCTGCTCGTTCAACTCAGGCCAAGGTGGCGCTGTCATAGCCAGCATTGTACCGGCCCGCAGGCCAGCGCCATAGAGGTCAGCTCGCACCCCTCATCGCAGCGGCGACCCTCCCACCTCGTTCCCCTCCAAAACCACCCACTGCGACGGGCCGCCAACGAGCGCCTGTGGAACCCTCATCGGCGGTTTGATTGGGCACAAATGGGCACAAAGACCTAAAATTGGGCTGGCGGACAGACTTTCTCCAGGTGCTAGAGCGACCAAAAACATGCCCATTACCAGGCTCTTTCTGGATATGCCCCCGCCGGGAGTCGAACCTGGATCTACCGCTTAGGAGGCGGTCGTCTTATCCATTGGACTACGAGGGCGCGCCCGCCGCGCTGCGGCGGCGGCCATCCGCAAGGCTACCGGCGATCCCCGTCGCGATCGGGGCGATCGGGGTAGATCTCGTCGATCGTGCTCAGCGCCACGTATGGCGCGTCGTCGCCGAGCTCGGCCTGGATCGCCTCGCCCCCGCCCGCCAGCCGGTCGAGCACGCTCACGACGCCCGCTACCGTCAGTCCCTCCTCGCGCACGCGCCGAACCGCCTCGATCGTCGAGCCTCCGGTCGTGACCACGTCCTCGACGATCAGGCACCGCTCGCCCGCTGCAAGCGCCGGTCCCTCGACCCAGCGCTGCAGACCGTGCTGCTTGCGCTCTTTGCGCACGATGAACCCTCGCGCCGGCGGGCGCGGCGCGGCGAGCGCGGCGCAGGCGACGGGAATCGCGCTCACGGGCACGCCGCCGACCGCGCTCGCACCACACGCGCGGGCCCGCTCGGCCACCAGCACGCCGAGCGCCAGGAACGCCTCGGGCAGCAGGATCGCGCGCTTGGCGTCCACGTAGTACGGCGCGGTGCGCCCGCTCGTCAGCGTCACCTCGCCGATCACCAGCGCATGCTCGCGCAGCAGCTCCACTAGGCGCTCGCGCGCGCGCGGCGGATCGCTCGTACGTTCGGCCAGGGTGTCCATGTGCGGGTCTAATCTAGCCCCATGACCTCGGGACCGTCTTCCTCGCTCGCCGGCCTGCTGTTGCTGGCGAGCCGCATCGTCTGCCTGATCGTGATCGCCTCGTTTGTAGTGTTCGTCGTCGATCAGACGCACTCCGCCTCGACCCACCAGCAGAACGAGCTGAGCGGGTCGGCGACAACGAGCGAACCCGTCCCGTCGAGCACGGCGCACGAGAGCACGGTGCACCGCACGCTCGACGAAGCCTCCAACACGCTCACCTCGCCGTTTGCGAGCGTCGTGTCGGGGTCGAGCAGCGAATGGGTGGTCCACATCGTCAGGACGGTCCTCGCCCTGCTGGTCTACGGATTCGGCGTCGCCTTTCTGGTTCGCTTCATCCGCGTACGGGTGTAACCGCCCTATTCGCCATACACATCCACCGGCGTGCCGATCCGGATCCACTCATAGATCGCCGGTGCGTCGGGGATCGGCACGCGCAGGCAGCCGTGGCTGGCGGCGTAGGCCGGCACTTCCGCATACCCGTGGATCGCGTACCCGCGGATGAAGTAGTTGGATTCGAACATGCCCTCGGAGTTGAACCCAGGGGTCTTCTCATACACCTGATAGCGCCCGGTCACGGTCGGCGTCGAGGGCTTGCCCGAGCTCATCTCATAGATCGCCCGCACGCGCCCGCCCGGTTCGATCTCGGCGAGCACCTGCTTGGTCAGATTGGCCTCGACGTGCCTGCCGTCGCGCGGGTAGCGCACATGGAAGGCGCCCGCGCGGCGCTCGAGCAGCTCGAAGACCCTGCGACCCGCGTACGGAACGCGTTCCAGGCCGGTCATCTTGCGATAGGCGACCAGCGCACGAGACGTCCCTTCGTCGAAGTAGCCGCTCAACGGCACCGCGTAGTGCAACCCCTCCAGCTCCGACTGCAGCAATCGCACCGACCGGTCCCGCGCGCCGGGGCCGATGTCAGCCGACACGTACCGCACGCCCGGCGAACGACCGCTGAACGCCCCCTGCTGCGCGGTCGCTTCATGCGTGGCCCGGGCTTCCACCAGCCCGCCGTAGCCGCTCGCGTAGCTCGCGCGCAGCTGCCCCGTCCCGTTGCCCACGGCCTGCACGCCGACCGTCTGCGTCCGCACCTGGCGCCCGTCGCGGTAGAAGCCGACCGTCACCGTCTGCCCGCCCACGTACGGAGTGACGAGGGCGCGCACCACGATCCGCTGACCGAGCAACGCGAACGGCGGGCTGCCGCCGACGCGCTGCCACACCAGCTCGATCTGGCCCGCGACGGGCACAGGAGCCGGTGCGGGCGCCGGGGCGAGCATGGACGATCGATCCTACGCTCCAGGGGTGACGGCAAGCGCCTCGGGCGCGATCAGGCCGATGCGCTTGCCCGCCAGCACGAGCGCTCCGATCGCCGCGAACGAGCCGACGATCAGCACCGGCGCCTGCCAGCCCCAGCCCTCCAGCGCGGCGAACGCGATCGAGTTGTTCAGCGAGTGCGCCGCCATGCACGGATACAGCGAGCCCGTGTACCTGTACAGCAGGCACAGCCCGAACCCCAGCCCCGCCAGCGGCACGAGATCCAGGGCGGGCGCCGAGCCGGCGTGCACCCCGCCGAACAGGAGCCCCGTGACCACCGCGGCCGGCCACGTCCCACGCCAGCTGCGCAGGGCGGTGAACATGTAGCCCCTGAACAAAAACTCCTCGCAGATCGGCGCCACCACGCACGTCAGCCCCGCGCTGAGCGCCAGCAGCGCCGCGTCTTCGTTCGTCCCGAGCGTTTCGAGCAGCTTCTCCTTTTCCGGATTCACCGCCGCCGACCAGATCGCGCTCAACACGATGAAAGCGAGCAACAGCAGCACGACCAGGCCGCCGGCCCTCCGCCAGCCGGCGCCCGGCGGGCGCAGCCCGAACTGCCATGCGCGCACGATGCGCCCGCCGATGTGCGCGCAGTACACCGCCGCCAGCACGAACCCGACGTCCTGCACGACCGTGTCGGCGATCTCGACCCCGGGAGGCGTGTGCGAGCTCGAGATCTTCACCCCGAATATGAGCGTCGCCGGCAGCTCCACGACCAGGGCGCCCACAGCCGCCAGCACGATTCCGCCGACCAGCGCCAGCAGCGCCGTCCACGCCGGCCAGCCCATGTCCGGCGAGCGCATCGGGTCCATCGCCTACGCCACCCAATGCCAGGTGGCGAACTGGGCGACGAAGAACGCCATCAGCAGCGCGGAGGTCGCGATCGCCGGCATGCGTAGGCGCGGGCGTGCGGCCAGCCATGCGGCCAGCGCCATGCTCAGCGGGAACAGCACGACCAGAAACCGCGGCAGCGACATCAGCGGCTGCGCCGCCACCGGATAGGACAGCGGCAGCGCGAGCGCGGCGATCGCATAGACGCCGTAGGCGAGCGGCAGCACGCGCAGCGCGATCACGAGCAGCGCCGCGGCCGCGAGCAGGAACGCGAGCAGCATCAGGTTGTGGCCGGCGGCGATCCCCGGGCTGCCCCCAGCGGCCGGGAAGTACACGTGCGCGCTCTGCCCCGACAGCAGCTGGCGCACGCCCTCGAATGCAGCCTTCACCCCATCCCACACGCCGAGATACGGCCCGGCAAAGTGCCTGCCCCAGACGTCTTGGGCATGAAACGGCGCCAGCGGATCGCCGCCGGCCAGCCCCAGGTAGGCCATGTACAGACCAAGGCCGGCCGGCAGCAAGGCCAGCCACAGGACGTTGACACGCAGCCTGTATCGAGGGCGCAGACGACGCACTACCGCCCAGGGCTCTCCTACGAACCACCGGGTCAGGCCCGACCGATCCTCGCCGGCGGCTGCGCGAGGCCACTCCTCAAGCTCGAAGTCCGGCGCCCGGTCCTCGCGCGGGCCATACAGGTAGAGCATCAGGGCCGGCAGCAGCAGCACAACGCCCGTGCTGCGCGTAGCCGCAGCCAGCGCGCCGAGTATGCCAACCCACGCCCAGCGGCCCTGGCGCGCGCACCAGAACAGGCCGACTGACAGGGCCAGGTACAGCGACTCGGAGTAGACGGCCGAGAAGAAGAACGCCATCGGCGCGAACGCGGTCACCAGCACCGCCAGCCTCGCGACGTCGCCATTATCGACAGCCCGCCCACCCCGCCCCGAGCCGGCCAGCTCGAGCGCGGTCAGGCGATGGATGCCGTACAGCGCGAGCGCAAACGCCGCCAGCGAGAACAGCACGCCCGCGAGCACCGGCTGCAGGCCGATATCCGACAGGACGCGCAGGCCGAGCGGGTACAGCGGGAAGAACGCGTCGCGCGCGGAGGTATAGGAGCCCAGCTCCGGGCGGTAGCCGTAGTGGGCGATCACCAGATACCACGCCGAGTCCCAGCGCGCCGCGGGCGCCGCCAGCAGATTGCCCAGCCAGCCGAACCCACGCGTCACCCCGGGCGGGTCGAACGCGCCCCGGACCGGCCCGAACCCGAGCGCCGCCACCGTGCCGGCGCCGGCGAGCAACACGAGCAGTCGCGATACCCACAGCGCGCGCCACGTGTCGCGCACGGCCGCCATCCGCGCCGGATCCGCTCTCAGTCTGGACCACGATCCCGGCACGGCGAGGCCCAACGCGCCGGCAGGAGGCAGAGCAGGCGCACGCCCGGGTGCGATCGAGGAAACGCCGAGCGAGCCCGACTTCTCGGGAGGGGCGTCGACGATGGTCATCTCTGCCGTGTCCGGGCTCATCACCGAGGAGCCTAGACGGCCGGTGCCATGGGAGTGGCGCCTCGGCGCGCTGGGAGCGCACGGTTGCAGTGCGACTGCAAGCACCCAAAGCGCGGTACCCTCGGCCCCAAGGAGCGATGTCCAGGCAAGCCAGACAGCGCCGGCGCAGGCACAACCGCGCCGGGCCAACACGCATCGTGCTCGTCGGCGGCGGCGTGCTCGCGACGACGCTCCTGCTGGGCGCGATCGCGGCGGTCGGCTACGTCCTGCACGTCGCCGGGACAGCGCCCTCGCTCGCGACGCTTCACCCGATCCTGTCCGACGGCTCCTCGCAGGTGTTCGCCGCCGACGGCACGCGGCTGGGGTTCATCCAGTCCGACGACGTGCGCAGCCCGGTCGGCTGGAACGAAATCCCCGCCGAGTTGAAGAACGCGACGGTCGCGATCGAGGACCAGCGGTTCTACCAGAACAACGGCGTCGACCTGACAGCCATCTTTCGCTCGGCCGTCAAGGACATCGCCCACGGCGCCCCCCTGCAGGGCGGCTCGACGATCACGATGCAGCTCATGCGCAACCTCTACCTCGGCGGCGATCAGCACACGCTGCGCCAGAAGATCATCGAGGCCAAGCTCGCGATCGACTACACCGAACACCACTCCAAGCACTCGATCCTCACCAGCTACCTCAACAGCGTCCCCTACGGCACGGTCGGCGGGCAGACCGCGACGGGAGTGCAGGCCGCGGCTCGCATCTTCTTCGACAGGCCCGCATCCCAGCTGGACCTCGAGCAGTCCGCGCTGCTCGCCGGACTGCCGCAGGCGCCCTCGGAATACAACCCGTTCCTCTATCCGGCCGCGGCCCGCAAGCGCCGCAACGAGGTGCTGGCGAAGATGGCCGAACTGCACTACATCTCAGCCGCGCGGGCGTCCGCGACCGAGCGCGCGCCCCTGGAGGTCCATCTCGGCACGTTCTACTCCCAGCGCAGCGAACCGTTCTTCTTCGAATACGTCCGCGAAGCGCTCGAACACCGCTACGGCAGGCGTACCGTCGAACAGGGCGGGCTGAAGGTCTATACGACGATCGACCTGAACAAGCAGCGGCTCGCGCGCAAAGCGATCGCCGAAGTGCTCAACGAGCCCGAAGACCCCGCCTCGGCGATCGTCACGATCGACCCGCACAACGGCGACATCGAAGCAATGGCCGAGTCCGAGTCATACGAGCAGTCCCAGTACAACCTCGCCGCCGACGGCCACCGCCAGCCCGGCTCGACGTTCAAGGCGATCGACCTCGCCGACGCGCTCTCGCGCGGGATCGACCCGAACAGCACCTACTACTTCTCCCATACGCTGGCGCCCGGCTGGCTGCAGGGGTATCCGTCCTATGAAGTCAAGACGTTCGAGGGCACCTCGCTGGACAAGTCGATCAGCCTCGTCGATGCGACACTCGCCTCCGACAACACCGTCTACGCCCAGCTCGCGGCCGACCTCGGCGAGCAGACGATCACGGAAATGGCGTACAAGATGGGCGTCAAAACCCACCTGTCGAGCTACCCGGCGGAAGCGCTCGGCGGGCTCACGCTCGGGGTGACGCCGCTGGAAATGGCCGTCGTCTACGCGACCCTCGCCGACGGCGGCTGGCGCAACAAGCCGATCGCGATCACCAAGGTCGTCTTTCCCGACGGCCACGTCGACTCGAGCTGGGGCACGCCCCACCGCGTGAAGGTGCTCTCCGAAGGCGTCACCGCCGAGGAGACCACGATCCTGCACGAGAACGTCCTCAGCGGGACCGCCACGCGCTCGGCGATCGACTGTCCCACGGCCGCCAAGACGGGCACCACCTCAGAACTGGTCGACGCCTGGCTGGACGGGTACACGCCCGACTATGCGACGGTCGTGTGGATGGGGTATCCGAACAGGCGCGTCTCGATGACAGACGTCCACGGCGAGCCCCAGCAGGGCGGATACCTGCCCGCGGAAATCTGGCACGACTACATGGCGAGCGTCACCGAAGGCCAGCCGTGCGTGCCGTTTCCAGAACCGAAGGAATCGATCTCATACCAGCCGTTCTTCGGGCACTTCGCGACGACCGGACGCACCTCCGGCGCAGGCGAACAGATCGGCGCCGAACCGCTTGGCCCGGGTCAGAGCACCCAGCCGAACACCCAACATCGCGCGACTCCCAAGACGGGTGCGTCACCCACCCCCGAAGCGGGCGCCAAAGCGACTCCCGAACCCACCGCTCCCCAGACCCACACGCCGAGCGAACCGGCAGCGCCGGCGCCCCTCGAAAAACACACCCCCCCGCCGGCGCGTGCGCCGACGCCCGAATCCGCGCCGACGGGCGGCGCCGAACCTCACGCGTGAGCGCCCCCGAATGCGCCGCGCTGGTAGGTTAGATACGTGGCCAAGGAAGACAAGGTCGAATTCGAGGGCGAGGTCATCGAGGCGCTGCCGAACGCGATGTTCAGGGTGAAGCTCGACAACGACCACGTCGTGCTCGGGCACGTCGCCGGCAAGATGCGTCGCTTCCGGATCAGGATCCTGCCCGGCGATCGCGTCCGCTGCGAGCTCTCCCCCTATGACTTGGACCGCGCCCGAATCGTCTACCGCCACCGGTAAGCGCGAGGCGGGCCGGCGGAGAGCCCTGTCGCGAACATGGAGCTCTCCCTGATCGAGTCGATCGCGGCCGAGCTGGCCTCACAGCCGGCGTCGCGGATCGTGCGCGGGGTGGGCGACGACGCCGCCGTCGTGCGCTCGGGCGGAGCGCTGTGCGTGACCTCGGTCGACGCGATGGTCGAGGGCGTTCACTTTCGCCTGGACGACGGCTCGTCCAGCCCGGCCGACGTCGGCTGGCGGGCTTTGGCCGGGGCGCTGTCGGATCTCGCCGCGATGGGCGCCCGGACGGGCGAGGCGTACATCGCGCTCGGCGTCTCCTCAGCGGTCGGCGAGCAGCAGGCGCTCGAGCTGATCCGTGGCGCGCTCGAGCTGGCATCCCGCACCGAGACCGTCATCGCGGGCGGCGACGTGGTCGGCGCGCCGATGTTGACGGTGAGCGTGACGGTCGTCGGCTGGGCCGAGCACGAGAGCGAGCTGGTGGGGCGCGACGGGGCGCGTGTCGGGGACCTCGTCGGGGTGACGGGCCGCCTCGGCGGCAGGCCACGCCACCCTGTTCCGCGCCTGGCCGAGGGTCGTGCGCTCGCAGGGGCCGGCGCGCACGCGATGATCGACCTCTCCGACGGGCTGGCCACCGACGCGCGGCACATCGGCGAGAGCAGCGGCGTGCGCCTGCGGATCGAGCTCGCCGATCTGCCGCTGGACGAGGGCGTGCCGAACGCCGAGCAGGCGGCGAGCACCGGGGAAGACTACGAGCTGTGTGTGTGCCTCGCGCCCGAGCTGCGCACTCGCGCGCAGGACGCCATCGGCGAGGTCTCCGATGCCGGGCTCACCTGGATCGGCTCGGTGGTGCCCGCAAGCGCAGCGGATGGACCGAACCGGCCCGGCGTATCGCTGCGGGACGAGCGAGGCGACGAGGTGCAGCTGCGGGGATACGAGCACAGCTGGTAGCGAGCCTCCCCGCCCAACTCAGCCCACTGCATGGACAGTCGATCGGGCCGGCGGCCGCGGGCGGCGCCCCGGCTACCGGCGCAGCGCCGACTCGGTCCCTCCGAGCGATCCCGGGCCGGCGTATGTGAGCGGGCCACGGATCGAGACCTCCGAACGCTCGTCGGGCCCGAGACCGAGCGGGTCCGCTCCGGGCGTGAGCGCGACCAGCCCGATCGCGACCGCGCAGCCGAACGCGATGCTCCAGACCGCCGCCGCGCCCACCCCGACGCGCCCGCCGGCGAGCAGCAGCACGGCGGTCTGAGCGACCCCGCCCGGCCCGTAGCCGAGCTGATGAGCGTAGAACGCGATCAGCAGCCCCAGCGGGAGGAGCGCGAGCACCAGCAGTCCCAGCCCCGCAAGCGGGCGCGGGCGACGCTCGGGTGAGGCGACTGGAAGCAGCAGGTGCAGCCCCGGCACGGCCAGCAGCGCCGCATACGGATCGAGGACCCACGCGCCGCACGCGAGGAGCGCCAGCACGAGCAGCGTCACGATCCCGGCGGCGCCGGCGCCGGGCGTCCCGGGCGAGGGGCGCACCGCCAGACCGAGACGCCGCATCAGCAGGGGCCACCCCAACCAGGCGAGTCCGAGCACGGCCGCGCACGACAGCACGGCCGTCGCCGCCGAACCGCTCAGCGGCAGCGCGCCTGCCGGCACCGGCGGGCTCGGAGCGGCCACGATCGTGCCGAGCGCGCCCACCAGGATCGCGAACAGCGCGCCCACCATGAACGGCAGCGCGCACGCGAGCGACCACAGCGTCCAGCGCACGATCGGCTCCCCGCGCCGGCGCGCGCGGGCGAGGCCGTCGAGCAGGACCGCCAACGGGGGCACCAGCAGCGTGGCGATCAGCAGCCTCAGCGCCCATGCGGGCACGATCTGGCGCGAGAGCACGAGGCCCGTCTGCGGAGTGGATTCGATGTCGGGCGCGACATCGAGGGCGTCAACGGCGCCGAGCACCGCCCTGCCGACGCCTTCCATGCGCTCCGCGCTCACCGCCGCGTGGGCGCCGGGACCGCGAACGCCCGAGACCTGCACGAGCACGGCCGGCAGTCCCCGCGCCGCGAGCGCCCCCTCTTCGCCGGGGACCAGTCCGAACGCGAGGTGCGCGAGCTGGCCGATCACGCTCGGCGCGCCCGGAGCGATGGCGGCTTCGTGTTCGATCGCGGCGGCGACCGTACGCTGCAGCTCGTCCGGCGCGCTGCCGTAACCGTCGGAATACGGCAGCACCACCGGCGGGCTCATGCGTGTGGAGGCGACATCGCCGAGCACGATCGCCGCGTTGACGGGACCGGACGCCGCCTGCGCGGCGGCGAACTCCGCGGCCCCCGCGTCGCCCCCCGAGCCGCCGCTGCTCGACACGAGCACGATCGCGCGCTTGGTCTCCCGGGCCGCGAACACCCGCGCGAGCTCGATCAGCGCGGCGGTCCCAGAGAGCTGCGCCGCCGATCCGTTCGTCGCGGAGTCGCGATGGGCGAGGATCACGATCGGGCTCTCGCCCGTTGAGCCGGGGCGCTGCGCGATCACCGTCTGCAGCGTCTGCTCGCCGTCGATCGTCTGCGCGCGCACCCGCCGCACCCGCACCGAGAACCCGCCCCCGGCGGTTCCCCCGAGCCCTTCGATCGTGTGCGCGACCCGCTGCGCCAACTGTTCGTCGCCGGGGCTGCCCGGGCGGCGCTGCGGGAATTCGGCGGCGAGCTGGCGCGTTTCGCTCAGCGCCTGCTGACCGTCGAAGGCGTCCGGCGCGAGCGTGGAGGTGAGCGGCGCCGGGCGCGCCGTCAACGAGAACGCGGCGATCGCCAGCGCGAGCGCGAACGGGGCGAACGCCGCACGGTATATGCGTCCGTTGAGCATTGCTCGCGACACACTAGCCCCACGTGGGCCGTCGGGTGGACGAGGCGAACAGGTGCCGTGACCGGCGCTCCTACCCCGACGTACGCGCCCCGTATCGCAAGCGCTCGGTGGCAAACACGCGCGCGGCCGCGGTCGCTTCGCCTCGATGCGCGGCGCGCGGGGGCTCGGCACAAAAAGGTCATCGCCGGCCGTCCGGTATCGTCCGCGCGTGCTTCAGCCCGTGGCCGTAGGACATAAGACGCTCGCCGATTACACGCAT
Organism: uncultured Solirubrobacterales bacterium; assembly: GCA_963767255.1. Taxonomy (GTDB): domain Bacteria; phylum Actinomycetota; class Thermoleophilia; order Solirubrobacterales; family Solirubrobacteraceae; genus Palsa-744. Next base: position 16,413 of record CAVYDM010000025.1, read on the forward strand.
ATCTGCGGGCGCGAGCTGATCGAGGAGATTCGCGAGCTCGCCGAGCCGCTGAAGGGCCAGCGGGTCGTGCACATCTCAGCGACGGCGTTCGGCGGAGGGGTGTCGGAGATCCTGTACACGCTCGTGCCGCTGATGCGCGACGTGGGCTTGGACTGCGAGTGGCAGGTGATCTACGGGCGCGAGGAGTTCTTCAACGCGACCAAGCTGATGCACAACGCCCTGCAGGGCGCGCCGCAGGACCTCGATCCCGAGCAGTGGGACACCTGGAGGCGCTACAACGAAATGAACGCGCGCGAGCTCTCCAGCGGCTGGGACGTGTGCCTCATCCACGACCCCCAGCCCGCGGCCCTGCACAGCCTGGTCCCGGAGAAGGCAGCCAGCTGGATCTGGCGCTGCCACATCGACCTGTCGACGCCCAACCCGCAGACGCTCGCCCAGCTGCTCCCCTACATCTCCGCCTATCCGCAGACGCTCTTTCACATGCGCGAGTACGTGCCCGACGGGATGCGCGGCACGGTCAACGTCGTGGCGCCCGCGATCGACCCCTTGACGCCGAAGAACATGGCGCTCTCGCACGAGGACGCCTCGTTCGTGTGCGACCAGTTCGGGATCGACGTCGACCGGCCGCTGATCTGCCAGGTCTCGCGATTCGATCCCTGGAAGGACCCGCTGGGGGTGATCGACGCCTACCGCACCGTCAAGCAGACGATGCCCGAGGCGCAGCTCGCGCTCGTCGGCTCGATGGCCTCGGACGACCCCGAGGGGTGGGACTTCTTCAACGCGACCATCGCCCACGCCGACGGCGACCCCGACATACACATCCTCAACAACTTCAACAACGTCGGCGCGATCGAGGTCAACGCGTTCCAGTCCCATGCCGACGTGGTCGTGCAGAAGTCCACCCGCGAGGGCTTCGGCCTGACGGTGTCCGAGGCGATCTGGAAGGCGAAGCCGTTCATCGGCGGCGCCGTCGGCGGCATTCCGCTGCAGGTCGAGGACGGCGTCACGGGCTTCCTCGTCTCCAGCCCCGAGCAGTGCGCCGAGCGCGCCCTGGAGGTGCTCAAAGACCCCGCGTTGGGCAAGTTCCTCGGCAGGCGCGGCAAGGAGCACGTGCGCACCCACTTCCTGACACCGCGCTACCTGCGCGACTATCTGAAGATATTCACGGAGCTCGCCCAGTCATGAGCGAGGTGCCGGCGCAGCGGAGCCCGCTGGTGCTGGTCTCAAACCGCGGCCCCGTTACGTTCCACGCGGGCGGCGAGGTTCAGCGCGGGTCGGGCGGGCTGGTGACGGCGCTGACGGGGCTGGCCTCGCACCGCGACGCGATCTGGATCGCCTCGGCGATGTCCGAGCACGACGCACAGGCCTCGCGCGCCGCGGACGGGCGGGCGTTTCCGGTGGTCTCGCCGGAGGGGGGCGAGTTCAAGGTGCGACTGGTCGTCTCCGACGAGCAGGCGTATGACCGGTTTTACAACGTATTCGCCAACCCGATGCTGTGGTTCATCCAGCACTACCTGTGGGACCTCTCCAACGCGCCGGACATCCGCCGCGAGGAGATCGAGGCGTTCGAGTTCGGCTACAACGCCGTCAACGAGGACCTCGCCCGCGCCGTGGTGGAGGAGCTGGAGGGCGTGGCCGAGCCGGTCGTGATGGTGCACGACTACCACCTCTATACGCTGCCCTACCTCGTGCGCCGGGCGCGCCCGGACGCGTTTTTACACCACTTCGTGCACATCCCCTGGACGCAGTCCGACGCCTGGCGGGTGCTGCCGGCGCGGATCAGACAGGAGATCTACGCGGGGCTGCTGGCGAACGACATCGTCGGGTTTCACACTCGCTCCTACCGGCGCAACTTCCTGCAGTGCTGCCGCGATCTGATGGACCTGGAGGTCGACTTCGAGCGCGGGGTCGTGCGCTACGGCGAGCGCGAGGTGTGGGTGCGCGCGTATCCGCTGCCGATCGACCATCGGGCGACGCGCAAGCTCGCTCAAGGTCCACGCGTGTCGGAGTTCGAGGCCGAGCTGATGCGCCGGCGCCGCGACCATCTGATCCTGCGCGTGGACCGCGCCGACCTCAGCAAGAACGTGCTGCGCGGGTTCTCCGCGTTCGACCTGTTCCTGGAGCAGCATCCCGAGTTCTCCGAGCGGGTGACGTTCATGGCGCAGATGATGCCCTCGCGCACCGACGTGCCCCAGTACGCCGAGTACCTGGAGCGGATCGAGGCGCTCGTGGCGGTCGTCAACCACCGCCACGGAACGCCGGACTGGATGCCGATCCAGCTGAAGCTGCGCGACGACCTCGACGAGGCGATGGCCGCGTACAAGCACTACGACGTGCTGCTCGTGAACGCGATGTTCGACGGCATGAACCTGGTCGCCAAGGAGGGCCCGATCGTCAACGAGCGCGAGGGGGTGTCGATCCTCTCGGAGAACACCGGCGCCCACGAGGAGCTCGGCGAGTACGCGCTGTCGGTGAACCCGTTCGACATCCAGGAGCTGGCCGACTCGATCTACGCGGCGCTGACGATGGACCCGGCCGAGCGCCGCCGGCGCGCACTGGGACTGGCGGAGATCGTGACCTCGCGCGACCCCGGCGACTGGATCGACGAGCAGCTGGCGGACATCCGCGCAAAGGGCGCGTCGCAGTAGAACCGCTACTCTGTCCGCCGGACATGACGCTGCCCGCCCCCACATACGATCTCGTGCTGCTGCTCGACCCGCAGGCCGAGGAGCAGGCCCGTGCGAAGATCCTCGCCGACACGCGCACGGCGATCGCGGCGAAGGGCGAGCTGGTGGGCGAGGACGACTGGGGCGACCGGGCGCTGGCGTACCCGATCGAGCGCAAGACCGACGCCGAGTACCACCTGCTGCAGTTCCACGCGGGCACGCCCGAGCTGCTGAGCGAGCTGGACCGGACGCTGCGGATCACCGACGGGCTCATGCGATTCCGGATCGTCAAGCTCAAGCCCGGCACGCCCGAGGCGCCGGACATGCGCGCGAGCGCAGCCGCGGCGCCCGCGGCGCCCAGGCATGCGGAGCCACCTGCGGCGCCCCCGGCGCAGACGCCGGCCGCGGACTCGCCGCTCGCGGACTCCCCGCCCGCTCCGGTCGAGGCCCCCGTGGCCGAGCAAGGCGCAGCCACGGCGACCGACGGGTAATACACTCGACACATGGCTTGGGCGCAGGACACGGGCGAGCGGACCGAGACAAGCAGGGCGGACGTGCTGAAGGCCTCGCCGCCGATGTTCGAGTCGCGGCTGCTGGATGCCTGCTCGAGGGTGCACCCGATCGTGCCGGTCCTCATCTTCGGCCCGGCGATCGCGGTGCTGAGCGCGTGGAGCCTGTCGAGTGAGAGCGTCCCGATCACGATCGCGCTGGCGATCGGCGGGTACGGGCTGTGGACGCTGTTCGAGTACTGGCTGCACCGGATCGTGTTCCACTTCGAGCCCGCGGACGGGTTCGGGGCGCGGATGCACTGGATCATCCACGGCGTCCACCACGAGCACCCAAACGATCCGCTGCGCCTGGTGATGCCGCCCGCGGTGAGCGTGCCCCTGGGCGCGGCCGTGTTCGGGCTGCTGTACCTCGCGTTCGGCAGCTCCTACGCGCCCGGGCTGGGAGCGGGGTTCTTCGCCGGGTACCTGGCGTACGACATGATCCACTACTACGTCCACCACTTCAGCCCACGCGGGCGCCTGGGCCGGATGCTGCGCGAGCGGCACATGCGCCATCACTTCCAGGACGACACGAAGGGGTTCGGGATCAGCGCGCCGTACTGGGACGACGTGTTCAAGACATCCTCGCGCGCGGGCCGTTCCTCGCAATAAGCGGCTTCCGCGCGGCTTTCTGCGAGCCCGGCCGAAAAGACGGCCGCGGGCCGCTCTACACTCGCCGGTGGCCTCGGACGCATCGACCGACCGAGCAAGCAGATAGCCCAGAGCAATACAGATAGATACGAAAGGACACCGTCGTGGCCGCCACCAACATCAACAGGGTCGTGATGACCGGAAACCTGACCGCCGACCCCGAGCTGCGCTCGCTGCCGAGCGGCACGTCCGTGTGCAGCCTGCGCATCGCGTGCAACACGCGCCGCAAGAACGGAAGCACCGGCGAATGGGAGGACAAGCCCAACTACTTCAACGTGACCGTCTGGGGCGCGCAGGGCGAGAACGCCGCGCGCTACCTGTCCAAGGGACGCCCCGTCGCGATCGACGGGCGCCTGGAGTGGCGCGAGTGGGAGGCCCAGGACGGGACGAAGCGACAGGCAACCGATATCATTGCCGACTCGGTGCAGTTCCTGGGCTCGCGCGACGACGCCGCCGGTGGCGGTGGACCGATTGAAAATCGTCCAGCGGGCAACGGAGCCTCACAGGGCAGCGACGTCCCCGTTCACGAAGGGGACTTCCAGCCCGCGCCTGTCGCCGGATCCTCCGGCGACGACGACATTCCGTTCTGATCAGACACAGTTCCAACACATAGCGAGGCAGAGTTCAAGTGGCAAAGCGTGGTCGCGGCAAGCCGGTGCGCCGGCGAGATAAGAAGGGCGGTCCCGGCGGCAGGCGCAAGCCATGCCAGCACTGCCGCGACAAGATCGAGCAGGTCGACTACAAGGATGTGGGCACGCTGCGCAAGTTCATCTCCGAGAAGGGCAAGATCCGCTCGCGGAGGATCACGGGGGCGTGCCGCCGCCATCAGAACCAGATCGCCACGGCCGTCAAGCGCGCGCGAGAGCTGGCGCTGCTGCCCTACGTGAACGAGGGCGGACGCGACGACAGCCCCCGCCGCGAGCGCGGCGACCGCGACCGGGAACGCTAGGTCGGGGGCCGAGCGACCATGCCCGAAGCGATTCTGTTGCAAGACGTCGAGCAGCTCGGTGGGCAGGGCGCGGTGATCGACGTCTCCAAGGGGTACCTGCGCAACTATCTGGTGCCCCGCAAGCTCGCCCAGCCGGCCACGAAAGGCGCGATCGAAGCGATCACCCAGCGCCGCGAGGCCGCCGAACGGGCCGAGCGCAGCGCGATCGAGCGCGCCCAGGAGAACGTCAACCTGCTGAACCGGACCGTGCTGACGATCCCGCAGCAGGCGGGCGCGGACGGGCGGCTGTTCGGGTCGGTGACGGCACAGGACATCGCCACGGCGATCCGCGAAGCGCGGGGATTGAAAATCGACAAACGCGGCGTCCACATGCCCGAGCCGATCAAGAACGTCGGCACCTACATGGTCGTCGTCGACGTGGTCGAGGGCGTGACCGCCACGATCAAGACCATGGTCGTGGCGAAGAAGTAGACAGTCGTCCACCACCCCTGCGAACATTTGTTCGTGGGGAGTGCTCAGCGCAAAATAGTCCGAGATAGCGGGGAGTCGCTCCGGGCTGCGACGGGTCCCGATCTAGACTCGCGCGAGTTCACATCATGAGCGTCCTCGCCACGACCAACGGCGCGGGAAACGGAGCCGCACGCCGCCAGGGCGGTGACGGGGCCGCGATCGCGCCGCCGCACAACCTCGACGCCGAGCAGTCCGTGCTCGGCGCGATCCTGCTGTCCGACAGGGCGCTGTATGCGCTGGTGATCGAAGAGGGGCTGCGCCCGGAGGACTTCTATCGCGAGCGCCACGGCGCGATCTACGGGGCGATGCTGGCCCTGTACAACGAATCCGAGCCGGTCGACGTGCTGACCGTCACCGACCGGCTGCGACAGCTCGGCAAGCTGCAGGAGATCGGCGGACCGGCGGCGATCGACGAGCTGACGGGCGTCGTCCCCGCCGCCGGGCACGCCCGCCGGTACGCGCAGATCGTGCGCGAGAACGCGCTGCTCAGGCGCCTTTTGAGCGCATCGTTCGAGATCCAGGAGAGCGTGCTCGGCCACTCGGCCGCGCCGCGCGAGCTGGTCGAGCAGGCCGAGAAGGCGATGCTCAAGGTCGCCCGCGACGACCGCCAGCAGGACTTCCGGGCGATCGAGGAGGTGCTGCACGAGGAGCTCGACAAGCTGCACCGGCTTTCGATCGAAGGCACCTCGCTGACGGGCACGCCCTCGGGGTTCAAGGACCTGGACGAGATCACCGGCGGGTTTCAGCCGGGCAACCTGATCATCATCGCCGCCCGCCCGGCGATGGGCAAGAGCGCGCTGGTGTGCAACATCGCCGAGAACGCGGCGGTCGAGCACGGTAAGCCGGTGGCGCTGTTCAGCCTGGAGATGGCCGAGGCCGAGCTGGCCCAGCGGTTCGTCGCCTCCCAGGCCCGGATCAAGGGCGAGGAGCTGCGCAAGGGCCGGGTGGCCGAGCAGCGCTGGCCGAAGATCCTCAAGGCCTCCCAGCGCCTGGCGGCCGCGCCGCTGTGGGTGGACGACTCCAGCGACGTCGGGCTGCTGGAGATCAGGGCCAAGGCGCGGCGCCTGCACTCGCAGTGCGAGGGCGGGCTGGGACTGATCATCATCGACTACCTGCAGCTGATGCGCACCGACAGCCGCTACGACTCGCGCGTGACCGCCGTCGGTGAGCTCAGTCGCGGCCTGAAGATCCTCGCGCGCGAGCTGGGGGTGCCGGTGATCGCGCTGTCGCAGCTGTCCCGCGCGGTGGAGACGCGCTCGCCGAAGGTGCCCCAGCTCTCGGACCTGCGCGAGAGCGGAAACCTCGAGCAGGACTCGGACCTCGTGATGTTCATCTACCGCGACGAGTACTACGACGAGGACTCCGAGCGTCCGGGCGAGGCGGACCTGATCATCTCCAAGCACCGCAACGGGGCGGTCGGCAAGGTGACGCTGACGTTCCAGAAGGAGTACCCGAAGTTCCTGAGCTACGCCGGGGAGCGCTATTCACAATGAGAGCCACCAGCTGCCCATTCGACGCCTGTGACGGCAGCGGGTTCGTGATCGACGAGACCACGAACACGGCCTCCGACTGCGCCTGCCGGGCCGGGCGTATCGCCACGGCGCGCACCAGCAGCCTCGCCGCGCGCATACCGCGCAGATACCAGGGCGTCTCGTTCGATCGCCCACCGGTGAGCGACATCGCGAGAGTCGCGCCGGATCAGATCCAGTCCGTCCGCCGCTACGTGCGCGACATCGAGGCGAACCTCGACTCCGGGCGAGGGTTGTGGCTCCAGGGCGACGTCGGAACGGGCAAGACCACGCTGGCGATGCTGGTTTCGAAAGCGGCCCTGGACACGGGGCGCTCGGTGGCGATCTACTCGCTGCCGCGCCTGCTCAACCTGCTGCGCGAATCGATGGATTCCGATACGGGGATGCTCGACTTCATGGACCGGCTCACGGCGGTGGACCTGCTGCACCTCGACGATCTCGGGGCCGAGAACCAGACCGACTGGGTGCTCGAGCAGCTCTACTCGATCGTCAACGCCCGCTACGAGGCCGAGCGGGCGATCGTGGCGAGCACCAACCTCATGCCGGACGAACTCTCGGACCGGCTCGGCGCGCGCACGGTCTCGCGTCTGGTCGAGATCTGCGGCGATTTGATTCCCCTGTACGGAGCGGACAAGCGGCGGGAGTTCCGCGTCCCGGCGCCCTCGGCCTGATCCCCACGAGCCGGCACAGCCTGACCCCGGCGGCCTGATCCGATCCCGACCCGATCCGCCTGAGCGCCGCCTCCGTCCAGCACCCGACCGCCACCCCCCGCCTGGACCGACCCCGCCCCTACACTCATACGGCCATGCCCGGAATCGTGATAGTCGGCGCCCAGTGGGGCGATGAGGGAAAGGGAAAGATCACCGACCTGCTCGCCGAGCAGGCGGACGCGGTCGTGCGCTTTCAGGGCGGCAACAACGCCGGGCACACGATCGTGCGCGAGGGAGTGGAGTGGAAGCTGCACCTGATCCCCTCGGGAATCCTGTACCCGGGCAAGCGCTGCGTGATCGGCAACGGCGTGGTGATCGACCCGAAGGTGCTGATCGAGGAGCTGGACGCGCTGCGCGCGCGCAGGGTGGACGTGAGCGGGCTGCGCATCTCGGCGAACGCGCACCTGATCATGCCCTACCACCTGCTGCTGGACTCGGCCGGCGAGGCCAAGCTCGGCAGCCTGCAGATCGGCACGACGCGCCGGGGCATCGGCCCCTGCTACGCCGACAAGGCTGCGCGGCTGGGCATCCGCGTGCAGGATCTGCTCGACGAGAAGATCCTCAAGAAGAAGATCGTCGCGGCGATGGAGCCCAAGCGACTGTCACTGCGGCCGTTCGAGCGCGATCCGGCGCTCGACCTGCATGCGATGACCGAGCAGTACCTGACGTACGGACATCGCTTGGAGCAGCACATAGCGGACACAGCGAAACTGATGTGGGACCTGCTCGATGAGGGGCAGAAGGTGATCTTCGAGGGAGCCCAAGGGGCGATGCTCGACATCGACCACGGCACCTACCCGTTCGTGACCTCGTCAAACCCGCTGTCTGGGGCGGCGTGCGTGGGGACGGGCGTGGGACCTAAGAACATCGACGAGATCTGGGGCATCTCCAAGGCGTACACGACGCGCGTCGGGGCGGGGCCGTTCCCCAGTGAGCTGCACGACGAGACCGGGGAGCTGATCAAGAGCGCGCGGCGGCGAGTTCGGCACGACGACCGGTCGGCCGCGACGCACCGGCTGGCTGGATCTCGTCGCGCTGCGCTACGCCGCACGGTTGAACACGATGACGGCGCTGGCCGTGACCAAGCTCGACGTGCTGTCGGGATTCGATCGGATCGGAGTGTGCACGAGCTATCGCGGCGCCGAGGGGGCGGAGTTCGAGGACTTCCCCTACCACCAGTCGGTCTTGCACCACACCACGCCCGAGCCGACAGAGCTGCCCGGATGGTCAGAGGATCTGGGCGAGTGCCGCGCCCTTCTCCGACCTGCCGACCGCGGCGCAGGACTACCTGCGGTTCATCGCCGAGCACGTCGGGCGCCGGTCACGCTGGTGGGCGTAGGCCCGGGGCGCAGCAGACGATCTGGACCGAGGCCGGGCAGGCGACGCTCGTGGCGCGCAACGGGAGCTCGCCGGACTGAGCGCACGTTCACGTGGCGTTCCGAAAATGGGCCGCGTAGGAATCGAACCTACAACCTTGGGCCTTAAGAGGC
>CAVYDM010000026.1:0-8216 GCA_963767255.1 uncultured Solirubrobacterales bacterium
GTCCTCGATCTTCATGCCGGTGTTGGCGAGCAGTTTCTGGACCGCGGGGATCGGGCCGAGGCCCATGACCTCGGGGCGGATCGCGGCGACCGTGGAGGCGAGGATGCGCGCTTTCGGCTCACAGCCCAGCTCGGACGCCTTCTCCTCGCTCATGATCAAGAGCGCTGCGGCGCCGTCGTTGAGCGGGCAGGAGTTGCCGGCCGTCACCGAGCCGCCCTCCTTGAACACCGGCTTCAGCGCCCCGAGCCCCTCCATCGTCGTCCCCGGACGCGGGCCGTCGTCCTTGTGGACGACCGTCTCGGGCACGTCGATCTCGTTGCCCTCCTTGTCGAGGGCCTTGTGCGCCCCCACCGTCACGGGGACGATCTCTGCGTCGAAGTGCCCGGACTCCACGGCGGCCACCGCGCGCGTCTGGGAGACGAGCGCCCACTCGTCCTGGGCCTCGCGGCTGACGCCGCGCTGCTCGGCGACGTTCTCGGCGGTCATGCCCATCGGGATGTACACGTTGTAGAGCGAGCCGGGCGAGCCGTTGACGGCGTGGTTGAACTCGAATTGGCTGCCCCGTCCTACGCGGCTGACGGCCTCGACCCCAGCGGCGATGTAGGTGTCGCCCTCGCCGGCCTTGATCGCGTGGAACGCCATCCGCGCCGTCTGCAGCGAGGAGGAGCAGAAGCGGTTGACCGTGCACGCGGGCACGCGGTGGTCGATCCCGGCCAGCAGCGAGGCGATGCGACCGATGTTGTAGCCCGACTCGCCCTCCCCGTAGCCGCAGCCCATCATCACGTCGCCGACCGTCGAGAAGTCGACCTCGGGGTTGCGCTCGATCAGCGCCCGCAGTGGGATCGCGGCGAGGTCATCGGCGCGGACGGTCTTCAGCGAGCCCTTCACGGCGCGTCCGATGGGCGTGCGTACGGCGTTGACGATCACTGCCTCTGGCATGTGGTGCTCTCCTGGGTCGGGATTGGGATGGGAGAGGCGCATCCTATGGGACGGGCCCCGGCCGAGTGTGTGGCAATGCGCACAGGATTGCGTGCCAGGCGCAGGTGCTACAAGTCCAGTGTGCTCACGCCCAGCTCGTCGAAGCCAACGTGGTGGGCGAGCTCGTGGCGAACCGTGCGCACCACCTGGTCGCGCAGCAGCTCGGGGCTGTGCCCGAAGTCGCGGCGCAGCGTGTCGCGAAAGATCACGATCCGATCGTGGGTGTCGTCGCGGCGGCTCTGTCCTCCTTCGTACAGGCCGTAGGCGCCGCGCCGGCGACCGCCGTCGGAGATCACCACCGCGACGTGGGCGAGCGCGTTGCGCAAGAGGTCGGGCAGATCGTCGAGCGCGTCGCGCACGAGCTCCTCGAAGTCCTCGTCGTTGAGCGGGTCGAGCTCGAGGAACTCGTTTTCGTCGGGGTCCACCGCGAGCCCTTCGCGGGCGAGCTCCTCGGAGTGGCGCACGAGCTCTTCGAACTCGCCCTCGGACTCGGGTTCGCGCCAGTCGGCCAGGCGCACGGCCACGAACGCCGCGCCGCCGATCACGACCGCCACGACGATCACCCCGAACGCGACGTGCTCGAGCGCCCCGACGACGCCGATCGTGCTGAAGCCCTGCCCCACCACGACCACGATCAGGCCGAGCGAGAGCGCGATCAGCGCGGCGAACCCCGCGCGGCGCAGCTGACCGGAGGCGCGCTGTCGTGATGAGAACGACCCGCGCATCCGGCCCGTCCTATTTGAGCGTGCGGGCGATCACGAGCCGCTGGATCTCGTTCGTGCCCTCGTAGATCTGGGTGATCTTCGCGTCTCGCATCATGCGCTCCACCGGATACTCCTTGACATAACCGTAGCCGCCCAGCACCTGCACCGCCTCGACGGTCACCGCCATGGCGGTGTCCGAGCAGAAGACCTTGGCCATCGAGGAGTACTTCCCGCCCTGCGGATCGCGGCGATCGGCCAGAGCGCAGGCCTTGTACAGGAGCTCGCGCGCGGCGGCCGTCTGGATTTCCATGTCGGCGAGCTTGAACTGGATCGCCTGCAGCTCGATGATCGGCTTGCCGAACTGCACGCGCTCGCGAGCGTAGGAGACGGCGTAGTCGGTAGCCCCCTGGGCGATCCCGACGGCCTGCGCGGCCGCGCCCAGGCGGGTGCGCTCCAGCGTGCCCAGCGCGACGGACAGCCCGCGGCCGACCTCGCCGATCACGTTGGACTGGGGCACGCGCACGTCCTCGAAGATCGGCTGGCCCGTCGGCGAGGCGCGGATGCCGAGCTTGTGCTCGAGCTTGCCCACGCTGAACCCGGGCCGGTCGGCCTCGACCACGAACGCGGTGATGCGCCTGCTCTCGCGGTCGGTGACCGCGAAGGTGATGTAGAAGTCGGCGATCCCGAGATTGGAGATCCAGTTCTTGGTGCCGTTGATCACCCATTCCTCGCCGTCCTGGACAGCGGTCGTCTTCATCCCCGCCGGGTCCGAGCCGGCCTCGGGCTCGGAGAGGGCGAACGCCGGGGAGAACTCGCCGGAGGCGCACTTCGGCAGGAACCGCTCCTTCAGCTCATCGCTGCCGTACAGCTGGATGGGCAGCGTGCCGAGCTCCTGCACCATCAGGATCAGCGCGCAGGCCGCGTTGACCTTGGCGATCTCCTCGACCGCCATGTTCAGCATCAACGTGCCCGTGCCGGTGCCGCCGTACTCGACCGGAAACGGCAGCCCGAGGATGTCCTGCTCGGCCAGCACCTTGCGAATGTCCCAGGGGTATTCGGCCCGCTCGTCGATCTCCGCCGAGCGCGGGGCGATCCGCTCGCGCGCGATCTGGCCGATCGTGGCACAGAAGTCGAGGTGCTCCTGGGGAATCGTGTAGGTGTCGTCGAGTGCCTGCATAACCGTTGATCCTATTGAAGACCATGCCGCATGCGGCATGGTCCGACCCCGCGCATGCGCGGGGTCGCGGACGGCGCATGCGCCGTCCGAACTACAGGAGCCGTTGTGGGTGTCGTCACGGAGCGATCGGGTGTATGGGCCGCGCTACGCTCAACACCAATGAGCACGGCCGTGGACCCATCCCAGATCGACATCGACCCCGACCAACTGGCCGAGTGGCTGGCGCGAGAGCAGGACCTGCAGGTGATCGACGTGCGCGAGCCATATGAGCGCGAGGCCGGCCACATCGCCGACTCGCGCCACATATCCCTGACCGAGCTCACCGCCCAAGCGGCCACGGTGGCGCGCGAGCGTCCGGTTGTGTTCTACTGCCGCGTGGGCTCACGCTCGGACATGGCCGCGCAGGCGTTCAGGGCCGCGGGCTTTCAGGCGTACTCGATGCGCGGCGGTCTGGTCCGCTGGGCGCAGGAGGGCCGGGCGCTGGAGCCCCGGGAGGGATATGTTGCCAAGCATTAGGTCGAACTGAGAGGAGCAGCGCGATGGAGGCATCGGCGGAGTACCCGAACGTGACCGTCGGCGAGGGCTACGCCGTCGGCGACCTGGACGCGCTGGGCGAGGGACCCGGGTTTCGCAAGGTCCGCAAGGGCCTCGGCGTGACCGCGTTCGGCGTTAACGCGATCGTGATGCCGGCGGGCATCGAAAGCGGGTTTCACTACCACGACGAGCAGGAGGAGCTGTACTTCGTGTATCGCGGCAGCATGGAGATCGAGTTCGGCGACGGCTCGGTGCACCCGCTGGCCGAGGGCGCATTCGCGCGCGTGGACGCCGCGACCGTGCGCAAGCTGCGCAACGTCGGCGACGGCGACGCGATCTACATATGCGTCGGCGGCAAGGGCGGCTACGTCGGGCGCGACGGGCGCGTGCCCGAGGGCGAGGAGCAGCGGGTCAAAGCGATCCACGACCTCTCCGGCGGCTCCCAGCTCAGTTGAGCAGCTCCTTGACATAGCGCGCGTGCAGGCGCCCGAGCGGCGTCTTCTCCGGATGAAACCCGATCGCGTGCCACAGCAGCCCGGCGGCGGGCGCCCAGGCGATGATCAGGTAGGCGCCGAGCACCAGAGCGGCCGTTTGCAGCCTGCGCGAGCGCGACAGCGCCGCCAGCGGCAGCAGCCACAGGATGTACCACGGCAGCACCCAGCCGAGCGTGGCCAGCAGCGCGACCGTCGCCCAGCCGGACGCCGTGATCGCGTCCCGCCGGCGCCATGCCATCGCGCAGCAGCCGAGCACCACCAGCACCAGCACACCGCTCAGCAGAACGTGCAGCGTTTCGGTCTCGCCGCCGGCGCCGAGCGCGAGGCCGATCAGGTTGGGGATGCTCTCGCTCGTGACCACCTCGCTCTGGGTGCTGAGGTCGGGGATGTGCAGGCCGAACGCGATCAGGCTCGCCACCCCCACGACCAAGCCCGCGAGGACCATCCCCAGCAGGACCTGCGTCAACCGTCTCGGCGCCCGCAGCAGACTCACGAGCACGATCGGGATCAGAATCCCAGCCGACGCCTTCAGCGCCGTCGCAGCCACGAACGCCGCGCCCGCACCTACCGTGAGGGCACCCGAGCGCTGGCTCTCGCGCGCGCGCAGCAGCAGATAGAAGCCGAGCACGATCGAGAAGACCGTCAGGAAGTCGTTGTGGTCGCCACCGAGGCCCCACACGATCACGATCGGGTTCAACCCGACGAACACGACCGCCCGGACCGGGTCGAGGTTCAGCATCCGCGCGCACTTCCACACGAGCAGGATCATTCCCAGGCTCGTGGCCACGAGAATCGTCTTGATCGCCCAGAACGACCCGGCCACGCCCAGCGGCACGAGCGCGAACGTGAGCAGCGTGAACAGCGGTCCGTACGGGCTCAGCAGCTCGTGCCAGTTCGAGAGCACATAGCTGGGGTCGCTGTGGGGCTCGAGGATCGGATAGGTGGTGTACGGGTTGAGATGGTGCACCACCTCCATGCGCCCGTAGTTGATGTAGTTGAAGACGTCGGTCAGCGCCATCGGCGGCGCCAGGAGGAAGATCGCGTACACCGCCACCACCGTGCCGATCGTCCAGCGCGCGCTGAGGCGCATGCGCGGCACGTAGGAGATCGCGAGCACGTAGCACACGTACATCGCCGCCATGCCAGCGGTGAACATCCATCTGAGCGCCGTCCCGTCGCGCGTGAACCCCGGCCACAGCCCACCCAGCGGGCCGGCCATCCACCCGGGGAAGTATCCGGCGTGGGTGGTCGGTGCGAACAGACTGGGGCGGTTGGCCGCGATGACGACGAACGCCAGACTGCACGCCACGAGCACGGCCAGCGCGCTCACAGCGATCCGGTTGTGGCGTACTTCGGCCGAGAGCCCGCCGAAGCGGGCCCTCAGGTCAAGCTCTGACCCACGGAGCTCGGGCCCCGCGGGAGCGACTTCAGATCGACTGGACGTTGACGGCCTTGGGGCCCTTGTCGCCCTGCTCGGCGTCGTAAGACACCTTCGAGCCCTCCTGCAGCGAGCGATAACCCTCGCCGTTGATGCCGGTGTGATGGACGAACAGGTCCTTCTCGCCGTCATCGGGGGTGATGAAGCCGAACCCCTTGTCGTCGCTGAACCACTTTACTGTGCCGGTAGGCATATATGGAACTCCTCCACGGTATTTGCTTTGGTGCGTGCTGCTGCGCGGAGGATGCTGCTAGAGCTTCGACCTGCGAGCGCTTGCACTACTGCTTTTTGCCGGTCTTCTGTGCCGGCCATACGCCTCGACCGTAGCAGGTCGGCCCATTCAGGTGTTTATAAGTTGCTATATCTCGACCGCCATCCCTTCCGAGACGACCGCCAACTCATCCGCGCCGATCGCGTTCAGACGCCTGCTCCCCCCCGGCGATCCGGCCGAAGCGCAGGAGATCGTCGCGGGATTGGGCCTGCACGAGCGCTCCCACGGCGTGCCGATCTCAGGAGGGCGAGAACGCCCATACGTGGTGCTCAACATGGTCGCCACCCTCGACGGCCACGCTACGCTGCACGGACGTTCGGGCCCGATCTCAGACCCAGCCGACCGCGCCCTCTTCCACGGGCTGCGCTCGGTCGTGGACGCCGTCATGGCGGGCGCCGGCACGGTGCGCGCGGAGCGTTACGGCCCGATCGTCCCCGATCCGGATCGTCGCCGCCGGCGTGCTGAGCGCGGGCTGCGGGAGCAGCCGCTCGCGTGCGTGGTCACCGCGAGCCTCGCCCTGGCGCCGGAGCTGGCGCTGCTGGCCGATCCGGACTCCACGGTCGTGATCGTGACCGCCTCGCGGCAGAGCCTGCCGGAGACAGCCGCCCGTGTCGAGTACGTACGCGCCCGCCGCAAGGACGAGTCGCTCGACCTCTCCGCCGCCCTGTGCGAGCTGCACGATCGCTTGCACGTCCGCACCCTGCTGTGCGAGGGCGGGCCCCATCTGAACGGCGAGCTCCTGTCCGCCGGGCTCGTCGACGAGCTCTTCCTGTCCATCTCCCCCCTGCTCGCCGGCGGCGCTCGGCCCGGACGCGCTCCGGCGGACGAGGGCTCGGTGGACGCAGGCTCCACGGAAACGGGCCCGGGCGCCGAGAAGGAGCCGCCGCTGCATATCCTCGCCGGGATCGACTTCACGCCCCCGATCACCCTGAAGCTGCACTCCGCGCTGGAGCACGACTCGCGCCTGTTCCTGCGCTACCGCGTGCTTGGACCCTCGGCTCCGTCGCCGTCCACGAGCGTCTCCTGAGCCAGGATCGAGACATTGAGCACCACGCTGTTGGGCACCAGCACAGGACCCTCGCCGGTGACGAACGTCGTATACAGCAGGCCGTGCGCGCTCACCGCGCCCTCGATCTGACCCGCCAGCGGCCCCCCCTGCAGGCGCACCCGATCGCCGACTTTGAACGGTCGCGCGGTGAGCAGCACCGTCCCGGCGATCACGTTGCCAAGCGTCTGCTGCGCCGCCAGACCGAGGATCACCGCGGTGAACGCACCCCCCAGCAGCAGCGCGCGCGCTTCGATGCCGGCCACGTCCAACACCACGAACAGCACCAGCGCCGCCATTGCCAAGCGGAACAGGAACCCGACCGGCCCGCGCCAAGCCCAGCTGCTGCGACCCGTCTCGATGATCTTCTGGGGGGTCTTCGGGACGGGCATCTCGCCCAGCGTAGAGGCCAGAGTCAGGAGACCTGGGTGTAGACGACCATGAACGCGCCGAACGCCAGGCAGTAGACGGCGAACGGTATGAGCGTGCGGGTCTTGAAGTATTTGACCAGGAACGTGACCGTGAAGACCGCCGTGATCGCCGCCGCGACGCACGCCACGAGCGCCTGGCCGCGCACGCCGTCGCCGAGGTGGCCGAGCAGGTCGGGGAGCTTGAACAGGCCCGCGGCGAGGATGATCGGGGTGGCGAGCAGGAACGCGAATCGCGCCGAGTCGCTGTGATCCAGGCCGCGCGCGAGGCCTGTCCCCATCGTCACGCCCTCGCGGCTGATCCCGGCGACAAGCGCCGTGGACTGGGCGACGCCGACGACGAGCGCCTCCCGATACTCCAGCGTGTCCAGCTCGCGCCCCCCGTCGGGCTTGGCGCCCTCTCTGACGGCCAGTTCGCGCACCTGAGCGCGGCGGCGAAACCACTCCGCGGCGAACAGCACGCAGCCGTTGACCATCAGGAAGATCGCGGCGATCTCGGGCTTGGCGGTCAGCGTGCGCAGCTCGTGCTCGAACACGATCCCGAGTAGCCCGGCGGGGATGCTCGCCACGATGATCAGCCAGGCCAGACGCTCGGTGGGAGTCTGTGCGCGGCGTGTGGAGAGCGTATGGAAGAACGCGCGCACGATCTGGACCCAGTCGCGACGGTAGTAGAACAGCAGGCCGAGGGCGCTGCCGACGTGGAGCATCACGATGAACGCCAGCCAGAACGACTCCGGCTCAGACTGCGCGTCGACCAGGTGGTTCCAGCCGAACAGCGTCGGGAACAGCACCGTATGGCCGAGGCTCGAGATCGGGAACAGCTCGGTCGCTCCCTGCAGGACGCCGAGCACGATTGCCTGGAAGTAGGTGATCGCCGAGGTCGCTAGCGGAAGCATCGCGGCGACAGCTTACGGGCGCCGGCCGACGGGGGCGCGTGCGATGAGCGGATTCTCATCGTCGATCCTCGCTCCCTCACATCCGATCCTCAACCCCTGCGCTCACAAATCGTTCACACGATCGTTCCCGGCTGGTCACAAAAGCCCGCAAATTGCGGCCAAGATGGCGGGGTACAGATAGAGAGATGAGAGAGGAGCAACGATGACCCTCGACCCAACATCACGCGACACGCACGAGGAGCGCGTCAGCA
>CAVYDM010000027.1:0-113671 GCA_963767255.1 uncultured Solirubrobacterales bacterium
GAGGGTTCGGCACGGATGCCGAGCCCTCTTGCCTTTCCTCTGCCCGCTCCTCTTGCCTGACTCGGGCGAGCCCTCTCGCCCGAGTCGTCTCTCGCCTGTGCTCGCGCGGCTGGGAGACCGGTTATGAAACCGCGCTGAGCGGCCGTGGCCCCTCGCCCACGTACTTGGCCGTCGGGCGGATCAGCTTCGCCTCGCGCTTCTGCTCGAGGATGTGCGCCGACCAGCCGGCCACGCGCGCGCACGTGAACATCGGCGTGAACAGATCCGGCGGGACTTCCGCCAGGTCGAGGATCACGGCCGACCAGAACTCGACGTTGGTGGCGAGCACGCGGTCGGGCCTGCGCGCGTGCAGCTCCGCAAGCGCCGCCTGCTCCAGCGCCTCCGCGGCCTGGAAGCGGGGCGAGCCCAGCTCCGAACAGGTCCGCCGCAGCACCCCCGCGCGGGGATCTTCGGCGCGGTAGATGCGATGGCCGAAGCCCATCAGGCGGTCGCCGCGGTCCAGTGCGTCCGAGACCCACCGCTCGGCATCGCCGGTCTGTTCGACTTCGTCGAGCATCTTCAGCACGCGCGAGGGCGCGCCGCCATGCAGTGGACCCGACAGGGCGCCCACGGCCGCGGACAGGGCCGCGGCGACGTCGGCCCCCGTGGAGGCGACCACACGGGCGGTGAACGTCGAAGCGTTCATCCCATGCTCGGCGGCGGAGATCCAGTAGGCGTCGATCGCCTTGACGTGATCGGGGTTGGCCTCCCCGCGCCAGCGAATCAAGAAGCGCTCGGGAATCGTCGCACCCCGGTCGATCTCCTCCTGGGGCACCGGGGGCTGGCCGGCTTCGCGCGCGGACTGGGCCACGAAGGAGAGGGCCATCACCGAGGCGCGGGCGAGGTTGTCGCGGGCCTCCTCGTCGGTGATGTCGATCAGCTGTCCGAACCCCCACTCGGGGGCGAGCATCGCCAGCGCCGCCTGCACGTCAACGCGGTGATCGCCCGAACGCACCGTGAGCGCGTGCGGTTCGGCCGGCGGCAGGCCGGGCCTCAGGCGTCCATCCACCAAGAGGCCCCACACCTGCTCGTAGGGGACCGCGCCGACCAGGTCTTCGATGTTGACGCCGCGGTAGCGCAGCGCGCCGCCCTCTTTGTCCGGCTCTGCGATCTCGGTGGCGAAGGCGACGACGCCTTCCAGGCCCGACTGGACCTCCGGCTCTGCTGTGTCTACCGCGCTCATTGCACTCGCTTTCTCGTTCGATGCTTGACGGATCGCCGCCTGGTGTGGGCAGGTCCGCCCCGCTGCCTTCTGGGCAGGCGCATATCGTCGCAGGAATCTCCCCGCGAGTAGGCTGCAGCGGTGGCCGACGCCGAGCTGATGTTCCGTCCCGCGACCGAGCTGGCCGCGTTGGTCCGCTCGGGCGAGGTCTCCGCCCGCGAGCTGACAGAGATCTCGCTCGCGCGGATCGAGGAGCTCAACCCCGAGTGCAACGCCTTCGTGCAGGTCGACGCCGAGCGCGCGCTGGCCGCGGCGGATGAGATTGGCCCGGGAGACGAGCGCCCGTTCGCGGGAGTGCCGACCGCCGTCAAGAACAACCGCGCGGTCGCCGGCCTGCGCCTGACCAACGGCTGCGCGCTGATGCAGGGCTATGTGGCCGACCACGACCACAACGTCACGCGACGCCTGCGCGAGGCGGGGTTTGTGATCGTGGGGTCCACGACGCTGCCCGAGTACGGGATCCTGCCGGTGAGCGAGGCCCGTATCTTCGGCCCCACGCGCAACCCCTGGGATCTCGGGCGCACCCCCGGCGGGTCCTCGGGCGGGGCGGCCGCGGCGGTCGCAGCTGGGATGGTGCCGGTCGCGCACGGCAACGACGGCGGCGGCTCGATCCGCATCCCCGCGGCGTGCTGCGGGCTGGTGGGGCTCAAGCCGGCGCGGGGGCGCATCTCGCTCGCTCCGGTGCTCGGGGACTCGCCGATCGAGATCGACGGGATGCTGACGCGCACAGTGGCCGACACGGCCGCGATCCTCGATGTGCTCGCGGGCTATGAGCCCGGCGACGCGACCTGGGCGCCGCCGCCGTCGGAGCCGTTCGCGGCGGCGGCCCGGCGCGCGCCCACGGCCGTCCTCGGCGACAACGGTTCCGGCGCGAGACCGGGCTCGCTGCTGATCGCCATGACGAAGCTGCCGCCGATCGCCGACGCCGTCGTCGATCCGCTCTGTGCGCGCGCGGTCGATCGGGCCGCCGAGCTGCTGCGCTCCCTCGGGCACGAGGTGGTCGAGGTCGAACCGCCCTGGCAGGTCGAGGGCCTCGCGGAGATGTTCGGGGCGGTGTTCTGCATCTACATCTCCCTCGCGATCGCCGCCTCGGGAATGATCGCCGGGCACGAGCCGACCGAGCAGGATGTGGAGCCGATGAGCTGGGCGATCTACTCGATGGTTCGGCAGCTGAACGCGACTCAGGGGCTGGGCGTGACCGTCCAGCTGCAGGCGTTCGCACGCCGGTTGACCGCCTTCCTGGAGCCCTACGACATGCTGCTCACACCCGCTCTGGCCGAGCGCCCGCTGCCGCTGGGCACGCTCGACACCGCCGCGCCCGACCCCATGTCCACGTTCACCCGCTCAGGCCTGTTCACCCCGTTCACGCCGGTGTTCAACGCCGCCGGTCAACCCGGTATCTCGCTGCCGCTGTATCAGGGCGAGGACGGCCTGCCGCTCGGGGTGCAGATCGTCGGGCGCCCGGCGGGCGAGGCCGCGCTGCTGGCGCTCGCGGCGCAGGTTGAAGAGGCGCTGCCGTGGGCCGGGCGAGGACCGGCGATGGCGCAGGGCGCAGCGGGCTAACCGCAGGGCGCAGCGGGCTAACCGCAGGGCGCGGCGGGCTAACCGCTCCCGAGCACCGCTGCCATCCGCTGTGGCCTGACCCCGAGCGCTTCCGCGTCGTGAGCGCCCGAGCGCGCAACCATCGAGCACTCCATCAGCTCGGCCTCGTCCCAGGTCGCGAACGCGCGCTCGCCCAGCGTCGCCTCCAGCAGGCGCAGCGCCCGGGAGACGATCGGGGTGGGGATCTTCAGCAGCGGACGTGGCCGGTGCAGCGAGTCGAGCACAAGCCGGACGATCTCGGTATGCGTGAGCGTGTCCGGGCCCCCGAGCTCGTATCGTCGCCGAACGGTTGCGGGGGCGCCGAGCGCCGCCATCACGCACGCGGCGGCGTCCTCGGCCCAGATCGGCTGGTAGCGCGCCCGCCCCAAGCCCGACATCGGCATCACGGGCGCCAGCGCCAGGCGCCCCAGCAGCGTCAGCCAGGCGTCGCCGGGG
The DNA here is from genome assembly GCA_963767255.1 of uncultured Solirubrobacterales bacterium. Taxonomy (GTDB): domain Bacteria; phylum Actinomycetota; class Thermoleophilia; order Solirubrobacterales; family Solirubrobacteraceae; genus Palsa-744. Next base: position 3,299 of record CAVYDM010000027.1, read on the forward strand.
GAGTAGATGATCGAGGGGGCGAACACCGTCCAGTCCAGGTCCGACTCGCACACGGCCTGCTCAGCGGCGGCCTTGGCGCGATGAAAGCGCGTGCGGTGATGGGCGCAGGCATCGAGCGTCGAGAAGAACACGAGCCGCCCCACCCCGGCGCGCTGGGCCGCCCGGACGATGCGCCAGGTGGCGATCCCGTTCAGCTCCTCGATCGAGCCGCCCGGCTGGTCGCGGATCGTCGCGGCCAGATGCACGACCGTGTCCACGCCCCGCAGCGCGTTGCGATAGGAGGGCGGGTCGGCCAGGTCGCCGAGCGCGATCTGCACGCGCACGCGCATGCTTCCAAGCCGGCGGGGGTCGCGCACCAGGCAGCGCACGTCGGTCCCGTCGTCCACCAGCCGGCGCAGCAGCGCCGAGCCCACCTGACCGGTCGCACCCGTAAGCAGCAGCATGCTTCGTACAATATGCGTCTCCCTAGACCAGATCCCGCAAACCAACCCACAGAAGGAAGCGAATGGCCTACGTGATCGCCGAGCCGTGCATCGGCACCAAGGACAACTCCTGCGTCGAGGTGTGCCCAGTCGACTGCATCCATCCGACTCCCGAGGAGCCCGGATACGACGCGGCCGAGATGCTTTACATCGACCCGGAGGAGTGCATCGACTGCGACGCCTGCGTCGAGGCCTGCCCGGTGGACGCGTGCTTCGCCGAGGATCAGCTCCCGGACGAGTGGCAGAAGTACTCGCAGATCAACGCCGACTACTTCGCCAACGCCAGGTAGCTCGGGTCGAGTACGTCCAGCACGGACACGTCCGGTACGGCCGCTTCGATCAGGCCGCGCAGCTGCTCGGAGTCGAAGCGATGTGACTGCGGCGCGACCGGGTTGACCGTGATCGCCTTCAGCTCGATCGTGTGTCGCACCGCGATCGCGATGCCCTGACGCGCGTACCAGCTCGGCGACCGGCGGGAGAGGAACACCTTCGTGGGGTCGTCCGCGACGATCCGAAGCTCGCGTCCAGCCCGCTCGCGCCGGGCTGCGAGCAGTCCCTCCAGGAACCGCTCGCCCAGAGCGCCCTCGACGGTGAGCGTGCTTGCCTCGGGGTGCTCGCGCAGCAGCGCCGCGATCTCCTCCGGCTCGCCACTCAGGACGAGCCGTCGCGGCAGTGAGACCCCGGCGCCTTCTGATCGGGGCAGCCTGACGAGCTCCACCGCGCCGACGGTGGCCGCGACGACCTGCTCGATGTCCTGGCCGAGGACCGCCCCCGTGGCCATCACGAGCCCGTCGGAGATCGTGGGCGATGAGGCCGCGCGGCGATCGATCGCGCCGTCGATCAGCACCTGCTCGGCACCGAAGGAGAGCATCGCCTCGCTGACCTCACGCACGTCATCGGCTGCACTCGGTCCCGCTACTTCGACGACGCCGGCTTCTGAGAGCCGGGCGATGATGACTTCACCGAGCGGAGTCCTCACGCCAGTCTGCGCGAGCCGCTCATGCGCGAGGCCGCTCGCACGCAGCAGCGCGCCCGTGCTCGCCACGAGGCTGCCGGCCTGCAGGAGGATGCGCGGCTTGTCGATGCGCGTGTCGATCACGTCGTGCTCCTCGCCGTCGCGTCCCACCGAGGTCACGCCGACACGACGGTCCTGCTGTGCGAGCTCCCGCAGCATTGCGGCCAGCGTCTCGGTCTTGCCGGTGTTCTTGGCCAGACCCACCAGCGCCAATCGCCGAGCCGGAGCGACCAATTCCGCGAGCACTACTTCTCCGCTATGCGCGCGGCCAGCTCGCGCACGATGAAGCTCGCCACGTGGTTCGGGTATGTGCCCTTGGAGAACCCCGCGTCGTAGCCGAGCTCCTTGGCGAGCTCGCCTGAGACGCGCGGGCCGCCGCAGGTGAGGATCAGCTGCTTGCGAGCACCCTCCGCTTCGACCATCTCGACGAGCTCGGTCAGGTTTGAGATGTGCAGGTTCTGCTGGGTGACGGTCTGGGAGACGAGGATCGCATCGGCGTTCAGCTCGATCGCCCTGGAGACGAGCACGCTGTTGGGGATCTGGCTGCCGAGATTGTGGGTCTGAAAGGCCTTGTAGCCCTCCAGGCCGTGGTGGCCGTGAAATCCCTTGAGGTTGAGCATCGCGTCGATGCCCACGCTGTGCGTGTCGGTGCCGGTGGCCGCGCCGACGACCACGATCGGACGGCCGATGTGCTCGCGCGCGAACGCTTCGATCTGATCCTCGCTCATGTACTCGATGTCGAACCCCTCCTCGCTGAGCGAGGCGTAGTCGACCGTCGCGGTGCACTCGCCGAACATCACGAAGTACGTGTACCCCTCGGTCAGACCCTGGTAATGGACGACCTCGGGGTGCTCGAAGCCCAACTTCCGAGCCAGCTCCTGCGCGGCCTTGCGCGCTGCCAGGCCGTAGGGCACGGGCAGGGTGAAGCTCAACTGGACGATCCCGTCGCCGAGATGATCGGCGTAGGGCTTGACCCGCGCGAGGTCGACCTCGCGGCTCGGTGCGCTAGACACGGCTCGGCGCTCCTCGCATCAGCTCGGTCACCGGGTTGAGGTAGCCGGGGTCGGTCTGCACGATTCCCTCGATCCCGCGACCGTCGTCGATCTGGCGATGGACGTCGCCGAACACGCCCTCTGAAAGCGCCGCGAACAGGCCGATCTCGGCGATCCGCCGCAGCAGCTCGTGTGCTCCGGCGAGCACCTCCTGAGCTCGGGTCTGGATGATGCCGCCGTGGCGGAACTCGATCTCATCGCCGAGGTCGCGCGCCGCGTCGAACACGTAGTTCGAGTTTTCCATACCGATCACGCGGTCGTGGATATGCGGCGTGAATATCCCCTCGGTCGGCACCCCGATCGTCTGGATCCCCTGGCCGGTGGCGATCGTGACGAGGTTGAACAGCGAGTCGGCGGCGTGCGTGCGATAGAGGTTGCCGTCCATGTGCCTGGTCGGGGGCATGTACTTGACCGGGCATTCTCCGAACAGCTCGCGCGTCAGCTGGGCCTGCGCCCACTCGTACAGCAGGCCGTTGACCACGGGCGTATCGATCTCGAACGCGTCGCCGAGCGCGATCTGGGAGTCGGGCACGCCCGAGTCCAGGGCGAGCTGGCGGTTGATGAACTGCGAGGCGGTCACCGACGGCGCCGCTCCCATCGCGTCGGCGGTGCGCAGGTAGTTGTCCTCGCCGGTGTTGATCACGACGCCGAACCAGCCGTTGACCATGCGCGATATGCGCTGGTCGATCAGGCCGCGGACGGGGTTGATGTCGCGGTACAGGATCCCATACAGCGCATCGTTGACCATGTTGTCGAACCCCTCGATCGCGCCCATCGCGGCGATCTCGGGCATGCACAACCCCGAGCAGAAGCTCGACAGCCGCACGTAGCGCCCATTTGCCTGCGACCACTCGTCCAGCGCGGCGCGCATGATCTTGAAGTTGGCCTGCGTGGCGAACGTGCCGCCGTAGCCCTCTGTCGTCGGGCCGTACGGAACGTAGTCGAGCAGGCTCTGCGCGGTCGAGCGGATCACCGCGACGATGTCCCCGCCGGCCTGCGCCACCGCGAGGGAGTGCACGACGTCCTCGTACACGTTCCCGGTCGCGGTCAGCACGTAGCGCAGGGGCGGCGGGCTCTCGCCCAGGCGCTCGCGCAAGGCGCGGCGCTCGGCCATGCGTGCCGCGATCTCGCTCAGGCCCTGCTCGCACTCGCGGGTCATCCGCTCGCGGATCGCCTCGTCCTCGGCGCGGGGCAGGGAGCACAGCTCCAGCTCGCCGGCGTCCACCGCCTCGGCGATCCGCTGGGCCGTGCCGGGCGACTCGTCATGCAGGAGCGCGTTGCCCACCCAGTAGGCGATGCCCCGGCCGAGCTCGCCGCGGTCGCGCACGTGGTCCACGAGCACGTTCGGCAACGGCGCCTCGAGCTCGCCCGAGCCGTCCACGCCCAAAAGGCGCGCGACCGTGCGCTCGACCGAGACGGTCGTCTTGCCCTCGATCTCCGCAGCGACCTGCCCGGCGATCTGGGCCGCAGCCTCCCGGCAGGAGGCGATCACGCCCGGGTCGAGATCGAGCTTGGAGGCGGTCACGACAGGTCCCTGACGATCGGAAACGGGATCACCTCGCGCAACGTCTCGCGTTCGGTGAGGATCATCACCAGGCGGTCCACTCCCATACCGCCGCCGGCGGTGGGCGAGTAGCCGTACTCGAGCGCGCGCGTATATTCCTCGTCGTTGGGATGCGGCACGTCGCCGTCGTCCACCGCGCGGCGCTTGCGCTGGTCGACAAAACGCTGCCACTCATCCACCGGGTCGTTCAGCTCCGTGTCGCCGCTGACGAGCTCGATGCCGCCGATCACCGCATCGAAGTGCTCCGCCAGCTCTGGGTGCACCGGCGTGGCGCTTGGTGATCGGGAACGGCTCCAGCGGGAAGTCGAACACGTGCGTCGGCTGCACGATCGTGCTCTCGATCTTCTCCGAGTAGATGTCCGCCACCACGTCCGCCCACGTCGCCGCCGGGTCGACCGGGCCGTCCAGCAGCTCCGCCAGCTGCTCGCGCGTGGACTCCATGAAGTCCACGCCGAAGCGCTCCAGGATCAGCTCGCGCATCGTGATCCGCCGCCAGGGCTTGGCCAGGTCGATGTCCTCGCCGTTTCGCTTGATCGTCGTGCGCCCGAGCGCGGCCTGGGCGATGTCGCGGAACATCTCTTCGGTGACGGTCGCCACGTCGTTGTAGTCGGAGTATGCGCACATGAACTCGATGATCGTGAACTCCGGCGAGTGCTTCGGCGAGATGCCCTCGTTGCGGAAGACCTTGCCCATGTCGTAGACGTTCTCCATGCCGCCCACGATGCAGCGGTTCAGGAACAGCTCGACCGAGATGCGCAGGTACAGCTCGCGGTCCAGCGCGTTGTGGTGGGTCACGAACGGGCGCGAGCCCGCTCCGCCCGCCAGCGACTGCAGCGCCGGCGTTTCCACCTCGATGAAGTTGCGCGCGTTCAGCCACTTACGGATCTCGAACACGATCGTGTGGCGTTTCACGAACAGGTCGCGCGTCTCCTCGTTCGCGATCAGGTCCAGCTCGCGGTAGCGGTAGCGCGTGCCCGTGTCCGCCAGGCCGTGGTGCCTGTCCGGCGGCGGGCGCAGCGTCTTGGTCAGCAGCGTGCACTGCTGCACGGCGAGCGCGAGCTGACCGCGCTGGGTCACGTAGACGCAGCCGTCGATCTCGACGATGTCTCCGATGTCGAGGTTCAGGATGCGGTCGTAGGTCTCCTGGCCGAGCGCGTCCACCCGCACGACGACCTGGATGGTGCCCGACAGGTCGCGCACGTCCAGGAACGCCGTCTTGCCGTGTCCCCGGCGGGAGATCAGGCGGCCGGCGATCTGGTAGGCCAGCTCCGGGTGCTCGCCCGCGTCCAGCTGCGCCGGGTCGTGCGCCGCGAGCACGTCGGCGATGCGCGTGCGCGTGTTCCACAGGCTGACAGGCGGGTAGGGGTCGATCCCTTCCGCGCGCAGGCGCTCCATCTTCGCGCGGCGTTCGTCGATCTCGACGCTCGGGCTGCCCTCCTGCTGCTGATCCTGAATCGACATGTTGACTCCGGCGACCGGTGGCTAGGCCATCGGTAGCGACATGCCAACGGGTTTCCGGCTCTCCTCCTGGGAGGCGGGCGTCACCTGGACGATCGGCAGCGTCGGCAGGACCGGCAGCGGCGGCGGCGCGGCCATCGCGAGCAGACCGCGGGCCGCGTGGCGGATCGCCTGGGCGGCGGGATCGTCGGGATCCTCGACCACGAGCGGAACACCGCTGTCGGCGTGCTCGCGCAGGGGCATCGTCAGCGGGATCTTGCCGAGCAGGGGCACGTCCAGCTCGTCGGCGAGCTCCTGGCCCCCGCCCTCGCCGAAGATCTGGTAGCGCTCGCCCGAGGGAGTGGTGAAGCCGGACATGTTCTCGATGATCCCGCAGATCTCGAGGTTCACCTTGTGCGCCATCTCGGCGGCGCGCCGTGCGACCCGCTGGGCCGTCGGCTGGGGGGTGGTGACGATCGCGAACCGCGCTTGGGGCAGCAGCTGGGCGAGCGTCATCGAGACGTCGCCGGTCCCGGGCGGCAGGTCGATCAGCAGATGGTCCAGCGCGCCCCAGTCGACATCCTGCAGGAACTGGGTCAACGCCTTGTGCAGCATCGGCCCGCGCCACACCACGGCGGCGTCCTCGGCCACGAAGAACCCGATCGACATCACCTTCACGCCGTGCGCCTGCAGCGGGACGATCTTGCGCTCGTCCGACACCGGCGGGCGAGTGGAGCCGAGGCCGTACATGCGCGGGATCGAGTACCCCCACACGTCCGCGTCGAGCACGCCCACGCGCTTGCCTTCGGAGGCCAGCGCGGCGGCGAGATTGGCGGTCAGCGTGGACTTGCCGACGCCCCCCTTGCCCGAGCCGACGCACAGCACGTTGGCCACCTGTGCGAGCGTGCCGTCGGGGAGGCTGCCGCGCCCGAGCTTCTGCTGCAGGGCGGCTTTCTGGGTGTCGGTGAGCACGTCGAAATACACGTTCACATGCGTGACCCCGTCCAGCGCCGAGACGGCCTGTGCGACCGCGGTCTGAAAATGGCCCTTGATCGGGCAGCCGGGCGTGGTCAGCGAGACGGTCACGTCGACGACGCCGTTGGCGGAGCACTCGATCGAACGCACCATGTCGAGCTCGACGATCGAGCGCCGCAGCTCGGGGTCGATCACCGCCTCGAGGGCCTTACGGATCTGCTGTTCGTCGGTCACGGGTCTCATTGTGGCAAACGCAGGCCGCGCCGCCTGTTGCCGCCTATGAAAAGACCCGCGGGCGGTGGGGGCCGCCCGCGGGTCGGGGAGGAGAGGGTCCTACTTTCCACCGGCGGTATATGAGGCCGGCAGACTGTCCCTACCCGGCTCTCCTGACCGGGCGGGGGAAGATCGGATCAGACGAGGCTCTGGATGCGTCCCTGGAGGCGGTCCGCAAGCTCGGAGCCGTCCTGACGGCGCCTGCGCAGCTCGCGCTCGACGCTCGTGCGCGCTTTGCGAACCTCACGCTCCACGCGCTTGCGGGCGGTGATGCCGCGATGCTCGAACTTGCGCAGCTGGGCCTGTGCGCTGGAGGTGCTCGAGTAGCTCGTGATCGTGTCGCTCACGCCCGAGACGAGCTTGTCGCGGGCGATCAAAGCCGCGCCGACGGGGATCAGGACCGCACGCTCGGCGTATGAGCTCGTGGCGGTGGACGTGCTGCGCCCGGCGGTGGCGCGCCCGGCGGTGGCGCGCTTCGCGGTCGCGGCGGTTTTGCGCGGTTTGGCGGCGCGGGGGGAAGTGGTGTTGGCTGATGCCATGTGAAGGAGGTCTCCTTGTCGTGTGCTCCCCATCTGGGAACACGGTTACGTTCGGGTTCGGACTCGTATTCGGGGGCTCTCGTCCGGGCTCGCCAGACGAGGTTAGCACCGAACGTCTGTTTGTAACCCGACCTGAGAACATTGTTACACGCAGATTCCGCAATCTGGTGAAATCCATTTGCACAAGCGGCCGTCTGCCTCCTCGCGCTTGTAACGTTAGGAACATGCGTTCGGTCGAGCGCAGCCGCCGGGCGCACCGGAGGGCTCGGGGCTCAGGCGGGGACGCGGACGCGCTGCAGCCACAGCGCGGGCTCGGCCAGCTCCGCCGTGCTGGGCAGCTCCTCGGGCGAGCGCCAGGCGATCGCGAGCCTCTCGGGTCCGTCCGCCTCGACGACCGCGTCGCAGAAGCGCCGCCCCACCTCGTACTGGCGCATCTTCAGCTCCAGGCCCAGCAGCCGCTCGAGCACGCGCCACGGCAGCCCGCGGGACTCTCGCCTGCGGGTCAGCGCCGCGCGCAGACGGGGCAGCGAAGGCAGGAACTCGGCGCCGACCGCGTCCATCGTGTGCTCGGCGTGGCCCTCGATCAGCGACATCGTCGCCTGCATCCGCTCGACCAGTCGCCAGCGCTCGTCGCCGAGCCCGATCCGCAGCAGCTCGCCGTGGCGGGCGCGCTCGATCAGCACCCGCAGCTCGCCATCGCGCGCGCGATTCAGCAGCTCGCGCGGGTCGGGCAGCCAGGATGGGCCGTCCTGACCGGAGGAGCCTGCGTTCGAAGGGCGTCCGGCGGGCCCGATCTGCAGCCCGTCGAGCAGCTCGCGGAGGATGCCGCCGAGATGCCCAGCCAGCCACGGCGCGCCGGAGAACTGGACGGCGTGGGTGATCTCGTGGATCGCCACCCAGGCGAGCAGATCGTCACGGTCGACCTCGAGATTGCGCGCCGCCGAAGCGAGGTTCGGCGCGAGCAGCAGCAGGCGGGGCGTCACCGAGGGGTCGAGCAGCGAGAGGTCGTACTGACCGAGCACCCGCTGGGAGAGCATGCCCGTGACGGCGCCCATCTGGGCGCCGAGCAGATGACCGGAGGCCGCGCTCAGCGAGCCCGACAGCAGCCCGTCGCCGCCCGGGCCGAGGCGATCGATGAGCGGATCGAGCAGCGGGCGCATCGTGAGCAGGTTCGCGGCGATCCAGCCCGGCCGGTCGACCATCTCCAGGGGCGGGAGCTTGGCGGGGAGATCGAGGCCGGTGTAGTCGCCGACGCGCCGCGCGAACTCGTGCGCGAGTGGCTGCACCGAGCGGCCAGGGGGGCCGCCATACGGAGGCGAGCCCGCGATCAGCTCGCCGACCCGCTGCGCCGTGTCCCAGTCGATCGTGCGCGTCGGGTTAGGACTCATGTACATATCCTAGGAGCGTGCCGGCTCCGTCAGATAAGGATTTGTCCCCGCCGCCGGATGCGCTACGGGACGCGCCGGCGGAGATGCCCTCCAACGGCCCGCGGGATGTGCCGGCCGGCGCCTCGCCCGGGATGAGCGCACACGTCCCGCCCGACGCGCGGGCGGACGTGGAGCGGGCGGAGGTTCGCGACGTGGTCGCATGGACACGCCTGCTCGCCGATCCGAGCGACGCATCGGCGGTGGTGCGCGCGCTGGCGAGGCCCCCGATCGAGCTGCGTCAGGTCGATCTCGCGCGCGTGATCCAGATCGCCAGGCGCCGCCGTCTGGACATGGTGGCGGCGCTGGCGGCGGCGATCGAGTCCCCGCAGGTGCCCCCCGAGGCCCGCGCTCGGATTCAGCGCTTTTTGGAGCTGCACCGCGCCGCGACGGCGGCGCTGGACGCGGCCCGCCCGGACCTGCTGGCCCGCGCGGCGCTGGGGGCCGAGCGCGAGGCGCCGCGCGGCGGAGCGTCCCCGCCGTTTCAGGACGGGCCCGAGGAGGCGCTGCGCGACATGCAGCGGATCGTCCGCGAGGAGGTCCTGGTTGACGTGGTACGGATCGGCGGGCGCCTGAGCGAGCTGCGGCTGGACACCGACCTGGACATCTCCCACGGGGTGGCGCGCTACCTGGAGCTGCTCAAGCTCTCCGCGCTGGCCCAGCGCCCGGCCGAGCAGAGCATGAGCGACGCGCTGGCGAGCGTGAACGCGCGCCTGCTCGCGGCCGTGACCGCGATGCAGCGGGAGATCCTGCAGAGCTCGCCGCTGGACGGCACGCTGATGAGCGCCTTCGGCGGCGACGGCGCCGCGGAGACCGTGCCCGCGGAGGGCGCCGGCGGCCAGGCGCGGCAGGGAGGCTATGACGAGCAGGCCGCGCGCGTACAGGCCGTCTCTCCGCGGGGGGAGCCCTCGCTGGTGCCGTTCCTGCCGCGCAAGGGCGGGGGCTTGGCGCTGTCGGCGTCGGACATCGAGACCTATCGCAGCTGTCCGCTGCGTTACAAGTTCGCGCGGGTCCTGCGCATCCCGACCGAGCCGACGCTCGGCCAGCGGTTCGGGATCGTCGTGCACCAGGTGCTCGAGCGATACCACGTCGCCGGCGGGGAGACGCTGACACAGCTGCTGGACCTCTTCGACACGTGCTGGCGACGGGGCGGGTTTCGCGACGGCGAATCCGAGCGTGAGCTGCGCGCCAAGGCGCGCGCGGCGCTCGAGCGCTACCACGCGCGCCTGCACGGCCAGGACTCCGAGCCCGTGTGGTTCGAGCGTCAGTTCTCGCTGCAGATCGGCCCGCACCATCTGCGCGGGCGCGTCGATCGCGTCGATCGCCTGCCTGGCGGGCGCGGCGCAAGCGCGGACGGGGGCGAGACGAGCGCGGGCGAACGGTATGAGCTGATCGACTACAAGACCTCGCGCCCGCGCACCTCCGAGCAGCTGCGAGACGACGTCCAGCTGTCGCTCTATGCGCTGGCCGCGCGCGAGTCCTGGCAGCTGGAGGCGGCGAGCAGGGCCTACTACTACGTGCTCGACGATCTCATCGTGCGGCTGCCCGGCGACACCGACGAGGAGCGGGTGACCGCGACCGTGCTGCAGGTCGGCGAGGGCATCATGGGCCAGCGGTTCGAGCCGACCCCTTCGCGCGCCGCGTGCTCGATCTGCGACTTTCGCATCGTCTGCCCTGCAGCTGAGCGGTAGGGGGATGGCCGCCCCGCATGCGGGGCGGCCGGCAGGGCCTCATGAGGCCCTGCCCGAGGGCGCGCATGCGCGCCCTCGCCGAACGGCGCATGCGCCGTTCGGATACATGCCGCATGCGGCATGTATCAGGGACGCACATGCGCGTCCCTGCCGGCGGCGCCTGCGCCGCCAGGGCCCGTCAGGGCCGGATCCCGCGCTGCTTCAGAAATCGCTGGAACTCGCGCGCGAGGGTGTCTCCGTCGGGGATCTCCGTGGGCGAGCGCTCCTCCTCGGCGTCGGCCTCTCGCTCCAGACGTTCAACGAACGCCTGGATCTCGGGGTCGCTCTGCACGGCGATGGCGAGGAGGCGCTCGTACTCTTCGGAGGCCGCCTCGAGCTCGGAGGCGTCGACCGAGACCCCGACGACGGCTTCGATCCGGCGCACGAGCGCGAGCGCGGCCTTCGGGTTGGCGGCCGCGGCGACATAGTGGGGTACGCCTGCCCACATCGTCGCCGAGGGCAGGCCCGCCTGCACGCAGGTGGCGTGCAGGACGCTGATGATTCCGGTCGGCCCCTCGTAGTTGGAGGGGGTGATGCCCAGCCGCCGCACCATCGAGGGATCGGAGGCGTACCCCGTCATCGCCACGGGGCGGGAGTGGGCGACGTCGCCGAGGAGCGCGCCGAGCGAGACGATCACCTGCACGCCGAGCGCTTCGGCGAGGTCGAGCAGGTGCGCGCTGAACGCGCGCCAGCGCAGCGACGGCTCGACGCCCTGGACGAGCACGAGGTCGCGCATCGCGCGCGGGGCGAACGCCTCGTAGATCTCGACGCTCGGCCACCTGATCTCCTCGGCGCTGCCGTCGTGCAGCCGCACGCTCGGGCGGTTGGTCTGAAAGTCGTAGAACTCCTGGGAGTCCATCCGTGCGAACCGGCTGGCCTTCAGGGCCGAGGCGAGGAACGCGACCGCGCTGGAGGCGGCGTCGCCGGCGTCGTTCCATCCCTGGAACGCGCAGATCATGGCGGGGGCCCTGAGTTCGTCGGGGCGACGGTCCCAGATGAGCGGCGGCATGGTCTCATCACCGTAGCTCATGATCAAGAGCGGTTCCCAGGATGCCGATAGGTCGTTGATGGGAAATATCGCCATGCCAGTCGCCGCCGAGCTCCCCAGCTCGGCTCAGGAGAGCCTGGAGTTGCCCGAGCAGGAGCGTCCGCTGCCCCTGCAAGAGCGGCGCGAGGGCGAGCGCGCCGGAAAGGGCGTCTATCCCGCGCGCAAGTCCGGGCGCTCGAGCAGGATGATCGGCGAAGTGGTCGTCGATCTCGGGTTCGCCGACAGCGACACCGTCGAAGAGGCGGTGAGGATCGCCCGCGAGCAGGGCAAGCCCACGGGGGAAGTGCTGGTGGCGCAGGGCGTGCTGCGCGCCGACCAGCTGGCGCGAGTCGTGGCCGAGCGGTTCGGCTTGGACTACGTCAACCTGTCGGTCTACGACCTGGACATGGGCGCCGTGCAGCTGATCGGCGCCGACGCCGCCAAGCGCTACAGGGCCGTGCCTGTCGGGTTCATCGACGACGGCGCGCTGCTGCTGGCGATGGCCGACCCGACGAACGTGCTGACGATCGACGACATCGCGATGATCACCGGCCGGCGAGTGCGCGTGGCGGTCGCCTCGGTCGAGGATCTCGACCTGCTGCTGACCCGGCTGGCGGGGATGGAGGATTCGATCGAAGACATCGTCGACGACCAGGACGAGGCGCAGACCGAGCCCGAGCCGGGCGCCCTCGCCGAGGAGGCCGACCGCGACGCGCCGATCATCAAGCTCGTGCACTCGATCATCGCTCAGGCCATCCAGCTGGGCGCCTCGGACATCCACATCAGCACCGAGGAGGGAGACGCGCGAGTTCTCTTCCGCGTCGACGGCGTGCTCGCGCCCGCGGCCACGGTCAAGCGGCGGATGGTTGCCGGGGTGGTGTCGCGGATCAAGATCATGGGCGATCTCGACATCGCCGAGCGGCGAGTGCCCCAGGACGGCCGGTTCGCGCTGACCGTCGAGGGCCGGCGCGTGGACATCAGGGTCGTGACGCTGCCGCTGGTGAACGGCGAGAGCGTGGTGCTGAGGATCCTCGACAAGGGAGCCACGGTCGAAAGTCTGCAGTCGCTCGGCATGGAGCCCGACGAGCTGAGCCGGTTCGAACGGGCCATTCAAAAGCCCAACGGCGCCGTGCTCGTGACGGGACCGACCGGCTCTGGCAAGTCAACGACGCTGTACGGGGCGCTGAACGTGCTCAACGACGGCGAGCGCTCCATCCTCACGATCGAGGACCCCGTCGAGCAGCGGATGGCCGGGGTCAAGCAGATGCAGGTCGCCCCCAAGGCGGGGGTCACCTTCGACATCGGCCTGCGCTCGATGCTGCGCGCGGACCCCGACGTGATCATGGTCGGGGAGATCCGCGACCGTCAGACCGCCCACATCGCGGTCGAGGCGGCGCTGACCGGCCACCTCGTGCTCTCGACGCTGCACACGCGCGACGCGCCGTCCGCGCTCGGCCGGCTGATGGATATGGGCATCGAGCCGTTCCTCATCTCCTCGGCGATCGACTGCGTGGTCGCCCAGCGGCTCGTGCGCAAGCTGTGCACCCACTGCCGCCGGCCCCAGCAGCTCTCCGAGGCGGTGCTCGCAGAGCAGGGCTTGACCGGCGCCCAGCCGATGGAGGCCGTCGGCTGCTCGCGCTGCGGGGGCAGCGGCTATCGCGGGCGGATCGGGCTGTACGAGGTGATGTCGGTGGACGAGCGCATCAGGACGCTCGTGCTCGAGCATGGCTCCGTCGACGAGATCGCCGCCGCCGCTACCGAGTCGGGGATGGCGCGCTTGCGCGAGGACGGCCTGGCCAAGGTCCGCGCCGGCCTGACCTCGATCGCGGAGATCGAGCGGATGACCAGCAGCCTGCTGTCTTAGCCAGTGGTTGGCTCGCGAGTTCGCGCCCGCATCTATCGGGTGTGCCGGACACGCTCGATCTTCGTGTGAGCGGGCGCGAATTCGGGAGTGGCGTGGACGACCGCGTCTGGTCCGGAGCAGCGGCGTGAGCGGCTTCGACCGACGCGCTCGAACCCCCTCGGAAACAACACCTTGACAAAGGAGAGATTGTTGATAGAGTTAGTGCACAATGTTGGTTCTCGCGTTCACCCACTCCGACGACACAGACGCCACGAAGTTGACCGTGGCCGGCGTCGCGTCGGCGCGGGACAGCGAGCTCGAACGTTGCTGTCGTCCCTGACGTCTCTCCTCCTCGCGTCCGGGGAGGGTGTCCCCTCGCCCTCCCCGGACACCCCTCCCAGGAGCACCCGCACCCGCCAAAGCAGCGGATGCATCACCCCAACATCACCGCCAAGCGCCGAAAAGGAGCCAAGCATGCCGAGAGTCATCGTCACTACCGACACATCTCCCGCCCCGGCCAACGCGTCCGTCTGGCTCGACGAGCACGTCTGCTCAGTGCACCTGAGCACCGACCACGCAGCCGCACAGTTCGTCGAGCGACTGGCCTGGGCGATCAGCGACGCAGAGAACTTCGACCCCGCACACAGCGGTCATCTCGCGCGACCCAGCCGACCGCCGCGAGGGCAGAGCACCGAGGCACGCTCCCGAGGCCCGCGCCGAATCCGCGCCTAGCGCGGCGCGGCACTCTCAACACCGAGGGGCAGCCCTATGGTCCTACTGCTTCTAAGCGCCGCCTGGATTCTCGCCCTCTCGCTGACCGCCAGCCTGTGCGTCGTTGCGTGCGAGGGTGACGGCCAGCACGACCGGCCAACACCCAGGTCTGAGGTCGGCGAACCCATGAACGAAAACGGCGTGGTTTCGATCACGCGGGCCCAGCACGAAAGACACACCGCGCCAGAACACACCCCAGCCACGCTCGCCGAGACCGCCACATAAATTGCCCAGCCACTCGCGCTTGACGTCGAGACCACGCTTGTCACCTGGGATGAGGATCTCGGGCGCGCCGGAGCGCAGAGTGGATGCGCGATCTTCCCGCCGGCTGACCGCCGGCGGCGACCGCCGTCCGTGGGCAGCCGCTGATCGGTGAAAGTGGAGCGGCGGTCAAGACCTTCGTTTTTTCCCACGGTCAAGCTCGCAAGGACGTTGTCGGCCGAGTCAGGACGCCAGCAGCAGCGAGATGCGCAGCGGCCCGGACGGGAACGCTTCGCCTGTGAACGAGTACCCCTGGTAGGTATGTCCTTCGTATGAGACCGGCCCCCGGCCGGGCACGGTGGCGGGGCCGGGCGAAAGCGTTCCCATCACCTGGCGCGTCCCTGTGCGCATCAGCACCTCCGCGCCGGTGAACAGGTGCGCCAGCTTGAGATATCCCGCGTCGTCCTGGATCGCCATCTCGAACTGGCCGACCACCTTGCCGCCGCTGCGGACGGCGCCGTGGACGGGGGCGAGCACGTACGGCCCGCCGACGTCCACGAGCAGGCCCGCGCTCGTGCTGACACGGACGCGGACGACGTGGATGTGCTGTTCGAAGAATTCGACGATCGCCGCGCGCGTACCGGCCGCGTTCTTGGCGGCGACGGCCTGCTGGAAGGTCGATGAGCTCTCGATGTGACGCACCGTTGCGGACACGTCCGGGCTGTGGAGCTCCTCCTGATAGATCCGTTCGCCGACGTGACCCAACGTTTCCACTTGCGCCTGAGCAGTCGAGCTGGGACAGGCGATCGTCGTCGATGGGACGAGCAGCACGATTTGCAGTCCACCGGAGGGGAACATCGCGCCGGTGAGCGTGACCGTTTGATAGCTCTGGCCCGCGTATGTGACTGTTCCCGCGGCGGGCAGGCTTGCGGGCGGCGGGCCGGCGATCGTGCCGGCGAGCCGGCGGGCGCCGCCGGCGGCAGAGCCCGTGGTAAGCAGCACCTGCGCGCCGGTCACCTGGTGGACGACCTGCAGGTAGCTGCGATCGGACTGGGTCGAGAGCACGAACGTCGCGGACGTGCTCGGGATAGCGCCGCGCACGGGGGCGATCGCGGCGCCTGAGCCAGCCTGCGCGAACACGCGTCCATCGCGCAGCACCTCGACGCGGACGATCTGACCCAACAGCAGTTTCTGCAATGCGCTCCGGGCGGCGGCGACGTCGCCGGTGCTGACCGCCGCGTCGAGGGCGGCCGAGGTCTGCATGCGGTGCACCGCCTGGGCGACATCTCCGCCTGTGGCGGCCTCGTGGTAGATGCGTGCGGCGACCGTTCCGAGCGTGGCGGTGACCGTGGTGGCGCAGCTCGCGGACGCCGGTGTTGTCGTGACCGCCGCTGGGCTCGCTGGCGAGCTCGCGGGTGCGCTGCTCGCCGCGCTGCTGTTCGTGGTCGTCGCCGAGCCGCAGCTGGCGAGCGAACCGACGATCACGAGCACCGGCAGGAGCCGGCCAAGTCGCCGGCTCCTGCCTGAGATGACGGTCCTAGGGGGGGTCACTGCCCCCAGTCTATGACCGTCTCTTACTTCGCTTTCTTGCCGGCGGTCGTCTTCTTTTTGCCGCTGGTCTTCTTGCTGCCCTTCTTGCCCTTCTTGCCTTTGCTTTGCGACCACGACCGGCTTGGGGTTCAGGCGGTCAAAGCCCGAATTGGCGGTGGGCGGGCAGCCCGTCGGGCGGCCCAGGTCGAACGGCCCGGAGATCGCCTGCGTGACGACTCCTTTTTCGAGATACGCGTACGTGACCGTCAGCAGCGGGTCCACGCGCGGTTCGGCGCAGATCTTCGTCCCGATCGCGAACTGTCCGGCGATCGTCTCATACCACGCCCTGGTCGAGCCGACACAGTTGGCGGCGTAGCCCGGAACTTCGCCGGAGCAGGAGAACGTGTCCGTAACCGGAGTGCCCGACGGGATGTTCGCTCACCAGCGGCGAGGCCTCCACGCCCGTCACGGGAATCTGCGACTGCAGCTGGTAGCCGGTGATCGGGCCGTTGCAGTGAAACGAGTACGCCACCTGCTGTTCTTCGCTGCCCGGTTCCGGCTTTCCGGCGGCGATGCTGCCGAAGCAGGAGTAGTTGTTGGGGTTGGCTTCTTCGGCACGGCTGACCGCCGGAGTGGCGAGCAGCAGGGCCAGAGAGCAGCCCACGAGCGCGACTAGCCACCACGTGGCTTTGCGGTGGGCGGGATGTAGTGCGTGCAACGTGGGTCTCCTTGGTTGATTGATATGTGCTGCGGGTGTCATCGCGTCAACGCAGCAGCCCGGACAGGCTCTGCTTGGGGGAAGTCGGGTCGTACTTCATGCTCGGCTTCGAGCCGGCGTGCACGAATGGCGAGATCAGCAGAACGCCCACGGGGGGCTCGCTGCTCAGCGTCGCGGTCGATGCGCCCGCCGGCAGGCTCGACGCGGTGGCGTTGCCGACGGCGCCGAACGTGATCACGATCAGGCCGTGTTCGCGATAGGCCGCGGTCGAGGTGATCGTGGGCACGGTGGCTTTCAGGAATTCGTCGGCCGCGCTCAGCGCGCCCGCGGTTTCGGGCTTGCACGTCGCGCCCGCGGCGCCTTCGGGGCACGGAGGCTGGACGATCGAGTCCATGGTCTGCGGCGGTTCGCCGGAGAGCAGTCCGGCCTCGCTGGCGAACGAGCTGCCGGCGAGGGATGACCATTCGCTGAGCAGCGCGCCCGCGGGCACGAGCTGGGAGTCGATGTAGGGGGCGGCCGCCGGCTGGGCCAGCGCCTGCGTGAACGTGGCGCCGGTGAGCGTGATCAGCCACACGTGCGTGACCGGCGGGAGCGGCGTCTGCTTGGCGCCTTCGCCGCCGGTCGTGGTGGGCGTCTTGGCGGCGTTCGGAGTCGTGGTCGGAGAGGAGGCGGCGCTCGACGGTGTCTTCGACGCAGCCGTCTTCGTCGTCGTCTCGCTCGCGTCCGCCGGCGCTCGGGGACGCGGCGGCGGGTGTGGCGCTGGGCGTGAGGACCGGCGGCTCGACGGCGCTCGTATGCGCGCCTGCGCCCGCCCCGGCGAGAGCGGCGATCGACGGCAGCAGCAGCGGGACGGGCTCGCCGGCGAACGAGGCGTTGGGCGCAGGGCCGATCGCCGCGCCGACGGCCACGCCGATGGCGAGCATCCCCGCCGCCAGCGCCGCGGTGACGCGCAGCGAGGGCAGGCGCGGCGCACTCCTGGGCAGAGGTGTGGGGGGCGCGGGCGCCGATCCGGCGACGGCCTGCAGGTGGGGCGCGCCACCCGCAGGGTCGCCGCCCGCGGGAGGTGTGGGGGTGTCGGATGGGTTGTCCATGGTGGCGGCTTTGCTTGGCTTGGCTTGGCTTGGGTTGGACGGGGAACCGGCGCACCCGGTCATGCCATCTTCATAAACTAGCTTAACTCGATCAAACTAATGAGGAATATGGTACGTTCTTTGCCGACGCACTGTCAACCATCTGAAACGGAGTCCCTGTCCATGAACCGAAATCGCCGCCCAAGACGACTAAGACGCCTGTTCGCTCGCCCTGGTGGCGGTGGGTGCGCTCGGCCTCGCCACGGTGCCCGCGAGCGCACTGGCTGCGCCGACGATCTCGATCAGCGGCGCGACCGCGTCCTATCCGCTCGTGTCGTTGCTCGCCCAGAAGTACGTCAAGCTCAAACCGGGCACGGTCAAGATTCAAGATCGCTCAGGGCGGGACGACGGTCGGGATCAACGACGTGGCGGCCAGTCGCGTGTCGATCGCCGACGTCTCGCGCGATCCGCTGCCGACCGACCCGAAGGGCCTCGTGTTCTACCCGATCGCCAGGTACGGGATCTGTGTGGTCACCAACAAGGCCAACACGCTCAGCAATCTGAGTCCCGCGCAGGTGGTGTCGATCTTCACCGGCAAGACCCGCAGCTGGAGCCAGGTGCCCGGCGCGACCGCCAGCGGCACGATCGACCTGATCAGCCGCACCTCGGTCGCGGGCGTGCTGACCAGCTTCCAGACGTTGCTGCTCGAAGGCAAGACGGTCTCGAAACTCGCCTCCGAACAGGCCTCTGAGGGCCTGCTGCGCCAGGCGGTCGAAAGCGACCCGAACGGGATCGGCTTCCTGTCCAACTACGCAGGCCGCCCTCGGCTCGCTCAACTCGGTCAGCTACAACGGCGTGGCCTGCAACAAGTCGACCGTGGCCACCGGCTACCTACGCCGGCATCGCGCGATTCTACGAGGTGACGCGCGGCGCGGCGACGAGCTTCAACGCGTCGTTCATCAACTGGATCACGAAATCGGCGGCCGCACGCAAGATCATCGAAAGCCAGTGGGTGCCGATCACCGGCTGAGCTAGCTGAGGCAACCGAGGCAACCCCGGTCTATGAAGTGGCTGAGACAGCCGTGGCCTGATCACCGCGCCGAGCGTACGCTCGGCGCGGTGTCGTTGCTCGTGGGCGTGTGCGTGATTGCGATGCTCGTGTTCGTGGGCGTCCGTGCGTGGCCGATCTTCGCCCACAACGGATTCAGCTGGTTGGGGCCGGGCGGGGAACTCAAGACGGAGTTCTCGAACATGCAGGCCGCAGGGGTGAGCCCGCCCGCGTCGGCGTTTCACCTGCGCGCCTGGCCGCTGGTCTACGGGACGCTGTTGACCACCGCCATCGCGGTCCTGCTCGGCGTTACGATCGCGGTGCTGTCGTCGATCTTCATCGTCGAGCTGGCGCCCGCGCGGCTGCGTCTCCTCGCGATCCCCGTGATCCGGCTGCTGGCGTCGGTGCCGTCGGTCATCTACGGCCTGATCGGCATCCTCGTGCTCGTGCCATTCGTCGGCAACCACCTGATCACCGCCTCGCAGAAGACCTCCGTGCAGAACTCGGTCGAGCTCACCGGCGCCGGTCTGGGGGTCACGGCCGTGATCCTGACCGTGATGATCACGCCGATCATGATCGCGCTGATCTGCGAGGCGCTGATCGCCACGCCCAGGTCCTGGCGCGAGGGCGCTGTCGCGCTCGGGCTGAACCCGCTGCGGGCGGTGCTCGCGGTGACGCTGCGAGCGATCCGCCCGGCGATCGTCGCCGCGGCCGTGCTGGCCACCGCGCGCGCGCTGGGTGAGGCCGTGATGATCCAGATGGTCTCGGGCGGGAGCTTCTTCACTCCGAACCTCTCCCACGGCCTGCCGACCTTCTTCTATGAGCCGCTGCGCACGCTGGCATCGACGATCGTCGACTTCCACGAAGGCATCAGCGCCCCGGCTCTGAGCGCGACGCTGTATGCGTTCGCGGCGCTGCTCTTGTTGTCCGCGTTCGTGCTGTCGATCGCGGGTTATCTGATCAAGTTGCCGCTCAGGAAGTATCAGGTGCGGGCATGAGTGTGTACGCCCCCGACCTCCAGGCGAGCCCGCCGCCGAGCGCCAAAGGCGGGCGGCGCTCCTCACCGTGGAGCTGGCGCTGGGGCGACCGGCTGGTGCTGGCGTGCGCGTGGGCTGCCGGTATCGGGCTGTGCCTGATCGCCGCGGCGATCGTGCTCTACATGGGCTATCGCGGGATTCAGTACCTGCGCCCCGGGCTGCTGTTCACGCGGCCCGCGATCAGCACCTCGCAAAGCCAGACAGGGGGGATTCTCGATCCCCTGATCGGCACCCTGCTGCTGACGGCGATCGGCATCGCGCTCGCGTTTCCGCTGGCCGTGTGCAGCGCGATCTGGATCGCCGAGTACGGCCAGGGTGGGCGGGGACGTCAATCCCTGGCGCGCGTGGTCGAGTCGAGCATCGAGATCGTCGCGGGCACCCCCGACATCGTGCTCGCGCTGTTCGGCCTGGCGATCTTCCAGCTCGGCCTGTTCGCGCCGCTGTCGTTTCGCGCCGAAGGCGGCGGGGTGTACGGCCGTTCGTTCATCGCCGCCGGGGCGATGATGTCGCTGATCGCGCTGCCGCCTCTGTTCGTCGCCACCCGGGACGGGCTGAGAGCGGTTCCCGCGCACATGCGCGAGGCCGCCTTCGCGCTCGGCAAGACCCGGATCGCGACGATTCGCCGGGTGCTCTTGCCGAGCGTGCGCTCGAGCATCGCCACGGGCGTGACGCTCGGCGTCAGCCGCATCATCGGGGACACGGCGATCGTGCTGCTGCTGCTGGGTGAGACGCTGCACATCGAAACACAGGGGTCCGTGCCCGTGATCAACCTGCTGCGCGGGACGGGCTCGACGCTGACCAGCTACGTGTACGACAACTCGCCCGCCGGCGAAGGCGCCGCGCCGCAGAAGGCGTACGCGGCGGCGTTCGTGCTGCTGGTGTTCGTGCTCGGCCTGAACCTGCTCGTTGACAAGATCGGAAAGGTTACGCTATCCTCATCGGTCTGATGCACTTTGTGGCCGACAAGACCGATAGAGAAACTGCATTCAACGAGGCGGAGGTGCCGCCGGTGCGCACGATCGTGCTCGATCGCCCGCCCGTCCCCGTCGCCCCGCCCGTGCGCGAGCGCAACCCGCTGCGCGAGCCCACGCCATCCACGGCCGGGCCCGAGCGGCTGCGCCTAAAGGACGTCAGCGTCTCCTATGGCGGCGCCAGCACCATGGGCCAGCGTGGCGCCAATGCCGTGCGCTCGGTCTCCCTCTCGATCCATCAGGGCGAGGTGCTGGCACTGATCGGGCCCTCCGGCTGCGGCAAGACGACGCTGCTGCGCACCCTAAACCGGCTCACCGAGCTGACCTCGGGCGCCCGTCGCGGCGGGCGGATCCTGCTCGACGGGCAGGACATCCACGATCTCGTCGACACGACGCTGCGCGCGCGTGTGGCGATGGTCTTCCAGCAGCCCAATCCCTTCCCGATGTCGATCTTCGACAACGTCGCGTTCGCGCTGCGCGAGCAGTCGCGCAAGCGCCCCCGCAGGCGCGAGATCGAGCCGTTGGTCATCGATGCGCTGCGCCGCGCCGGGCTCTACGACGAGGTCCGCGACGACCTGGACCACCCCGCGCTGCGCCTGTCCGGCGGCCAGCAGCAGCGGCTGTGCATCGCGCGCGCGATCGCGCTGCGCCCGGAGGTGCTGCTGATGGACGAGCCGTGCAGCGCCCTGGACCCGATCTCCACGGGCGTGATCGAGGAGTTGATCGGCGAGCTGCGGCGCGAGCTGGCGGTCGTGATCGTCACCCACAACCTCGCCCAGGCGCGCCGGGTCGCCGACAAGGTCGCGTTCATGTATCTCGGCGATCTCGTCGAGTACGGAACGGCCGACGAGGTGTTCTCCACACCGCGCGCCGCACGCACGCGCGACTACGTTCGAGGCGCGTTCGGATGAGCACGCCGGATCGTCCGGCCAGGACGGCCGGCGCGGTTCGCCGGAGGGGAGGACCGCGCTCGTGAGCCTCGCGCCCGTTCCCTCGGAGCAGCCCGGGTCCGCCCCGAGCTGCGCGAACTGCTCGGCGCCGCTCGCGCCCGGCCAGCGCTACTGCCTGGCCTGCGGGCAGCCGGTCTCTCCGGTGCGGCTCGCGTTCCTGGACGTGCTCCAGGCTGACGCCGCCCAGCCGTATGCGGGCGTACAGGGACCGGTGGGGGCGCTCCCGCCCGGATACGCATCCGTGATCGAGCCGGCGTCCGGTCCATACGCGTGGCTGCGTCGCTACTCGGGCCTGTTCGGTCTGCTGTCGGTGCTGCTGCTGGCGATCCTCGCCGGCCTGCTCGTCGGCCACTGGGTCACCCAGAGCAAAGCCCCCAGCCAGCAGGTGCTGAAGGTCGAGGGCCTTCCCAGCGCCTCCACCACGCCGCTCGCGGCGACCTCGGGCGTCACGAGCGCGAGCACGACCCCGGCGACGAGCACCCCCACGCCCGCGGCGTCGAGCAAGGAAACCGCCAAGACCGAAGCGCACGAAGCCAAGGAAGCCAAGGCGATCGAAAAAGCGCCGACCTCCAAAAGCGGTCAAGGTGAGCCCGACCAAACTTCAGAAACTCGGCAACACGCCGGCAAGAAGCACGAGGAAGAAGTCAACAAGCTCGGCGCCCAGCCGATCGAAACGGGTGGCTGATGGGAGCGCTCGCACTGCTGTCCTCCGACGACCTGCACCGCCGCCGCCACGAGCTGGCCCAGCGCGTGGCGATGCTGACGTGGGATCTGGGCGGGCTCACCTACGAAATGGCGATCCGCGACCACTACCGTCTCGACGTGCTCGCTCGGCGAGCCGCCGAGCTGCAGGAGGCCGATGCCGAGCTCGACGAGATACAGCGCCAGCTCGCCGGCGCCGAGGCGGGCGTTCACGGTCAGTGCCGAGCCTGTGGCGCGGTCCACAGTCGCGGGGCCGCCTACTGCTGGCACTGCGGCGCCCAGCTGCTGCTGAGTCGCGTCCGGCGGTGCTGCCGGACGCATCGGTTCACTCCGTTCAACTGACCGGCGCAGGAGGCGACCGACGGTCAGGGGGCTGGACGGCGCTCCGCCGGCGCCGGACGGGCTCGGCGACCAGGTGTCTGGACCGGGCGGCGACCGGTGGCAGACTGGCGCGGCAGGCGGCTGCGATGACCGGCGACTTGAGCGGCAGGGGCTGCGCGGGGACCTGGGTCGCGCGGCTGTGGCTGCTGCGGGGCGCCGGCGGCGAGCGTCGACTGCGGCGGGTGCTGCATCTCGCCGGTGATCGAGGTCTTGAACTCGCGCATTCCGCTGCCGAGCGAGCGGCCTATCTCCGGGAGGCGTCTGGCTCCGAACACGAGCAGCAGGATCACTACCAGGAACGCGATGTGCAGTGGATTGTCGAGCCCCATAGCTGCTTTCAGTCTAGACCATTGTCAGGGCTCGTCCTCAATAACTTCGATTATCGGCTCTCCCCGCCCTCGCGGATCACCCCGATTCGGGCTTCTCCCCCGCGCGAGGTGGGTCGGAGGCGCGCCGAGGGCGGTCGCCGTGCGGGGCGCCATCGTCCCGCAGCGCGTTGCGCACCAGCTGCGCCGCGATCAGCAGGATCAGCACGGCGAACGCCGTGCGCAGGACCGCGCCCGAGAGCGCGTTCGCCAGCGCGACCCCGCCGGCTACGCCTGCGATCGACAGCACGCCCATCAGCAGCGCGTCCGAGCGACGCACGTTGCCGTAACGCTCCTGGCTCAGCGTCCCCACCAGCGCCACGGGCACGATCGCCAGCAGCGAGGTCCCCTCCGCCTCGTGCTGGGTCAACCCGACGACGATCACCAGGCCCGGCACGAACAGCACACCTCCGCCGACGCCCAGCAGTCCACCGAGCGCGCCGGCGGCCAGGCCGATCAACACGAGCCAGATCATCGGGCCAGCTCGCCGCGCGCCTCAGCGTCTCGATTTTTCGCCGGTCGGGACGGCGCGGGTCATTGCAGCAGCAGCTCGATCGCCGAGGCCACCAGCACCGCCGCGAACAGCAGCGATATCGCGCGCACGTGCATGCGCTGCTGCAGCCATGTGCCGAGCAGCACCCCACCCACGGCGGGCACGCCGATGAGCAGGCCGTCGAGCACGTGCACGTTGCCGTAGGCCCCCTGCACCGCGGCCGCGAACCCGGCGATGAACACGATCGCCGCGAGCGAGGTGCCCGTCGCCTCGCGCTCGCCGTAGCCCAGCCAGAGCACGAGCAGCGGCACGATCACGGTCCCGCCGCCGACCCCGAACAGCCCGCTGAACAGGCCCGCGGCGGTGCCGATCGCCACGAGCTTCAGGGTTCGGTGCGATTCGGCCACGGCGCCCGCCATACTAGTGTCCGTGTCACCCGCCGCGACGCTAGTTGAGGCGCTCGAGCCGCTTCGCCGCGATCCATCTCATGCTGCTGTGCTGCTCGACATCGATGGCACTCTCGCGCCGATCGTGCGCCATGCGGACGACGCGCACGTTCCCGAGGCCACCCGCTCGCTGCTGATCGATATCGCCAAGCGCTATCGCATCGTCGGTTGCATCAGCGGCCGCCGTGCGAGCATCGCCCGCCAGATCGTCGCGATCGGAACGATCGCCTACATCGGCAACCACGGAGGCGAGCTGCTGCGGCCCGGCGCCACGCGTCCCGAGATCGCCCCCGATCTTCTCGCCTGGGCTCCGCGCGTGCGCACGTTCGCCGTCGCCGCATACACCTCCGAGCGCCAGCGCGTGCGCATTCGCTGCGAGGACAAGGACACGATCGCCGCCTTCCACTGGCGTGGCGTCCCCGACGAGGAGGCCGCCGCCGCGGCAGCCGCGGACATCGCCCGCGAAGCCGCCGAGCAGGGCTTTGCGGTCCACTGGGGACGCAAGGTCCTGGAGGTGCGCCCGCCGGTGGAGCTGCACAAGGGCCTTGGCATCGCCGCGCTCCTGCGTGGCCAGCCCGTCTCGGCCGCGGTGTATGTCGGCGACGACACGACCGACCTCGACGCCTTTCGCGGCCTGCGTGCGTTCGCGCAGGCGTCTGGCCTGCAGTGCGCTCTGTGCGTGGCCGTCGGCTCCGACGAAACGCCTCCCGAGCTGGCGACCGAGGCCGATCTGCTGATCGACGGCGCCGCCGGCGTGCGGGGCCTGCTCGAGGCGCTGCTGTAGCGACGTGCGCTTCGTCGATTTCCTCAAGACCACCGTCCTGCTCAGCGCGGGCGCCGCCACAGCGCTCGCGGCGGTCACGATGCTCGCCGTCGCCGACTCGCAGACGAGTGCGTCAGCTCAAGAGCTGCTCGTGGGAATAGTCGCCGGCTGGTGGATTCTCGCCGCCCTGATCGGTCTGCGCCTCGGCCGCCACGCCGAGACCACCCCGCCGATCGCCCGCCTGCTCGCCGGTGCGCGGGCCAGCACCGCGCTGCCCGAGTATCGCCCCGGCGCGATCCTGCTCAACCGCCTGTGGCCGCTGCTCCTGTTCACGCTGATCGCCGGCGGCCTCGCGTTCCTAGCGCCTCAGATCCCCGGCATCGCCGTCGGCTTCGCGGTCATCTGGGCGCTCGCCTGGCGCCGTCAGCACGCCGCGGTCACGGCCATCGAGGAGCGCGATGGCGTCTGCTTCTACGTACGTCCCACCTCTCCGATCCAGCCGATCGCGCTGCAGCGCACGCCCGGCTTCAAAGCCATCCACCCCGAGCCCACCAACGGCGCCGTCACCTGAGGATGGACGTCCTGATCGTCTCGCTCGGCTCGACCGCCGGGCTGCGCGCCGCCGACGCCGAGCTGGCGGACTCCCTGCGACGCGCCGGCGCGTCCGTCGCCATCGCCGACGCCGTCCCGCCGCGCCCTCTGCGCACGCTCGCCCTGACCGACCTTGCCTGGGCGCGCGCCGCGCGCCGCGCCGCCGTGGCCGGGCTGGCAGAGCGCAGCCCGCGCGCGGTCCTCTACTCCACCACCACCGCCTCCCTGCTCTGGCCCCGTCCCGGCGCGATCCGCTTCGACGCTCCCTCCGCCGGCAACCGTCCCGGGCGCCACGGCCTATGGCAGCGGCCCGCCGAGCGTCGGCGCCTGGCCCAAGCTCCGCTGTTGCTGCCCTGGAGCACAGGCGGCCTTGCCGAGGCGCCCGCGCCAGCGCGCGACGGCGACCGCGCGCTCGTGCTGGGAGTCCCGGTCGAGCCCTCCGGTCCGCCCACGCCGGTCCGCGACGTCGCGGCGATCGCCTACGGCGCCAACCCGGCGAAGAAGGGACTTGACCGCGTGCTGTCCGCCTGGACCCGCGTGCGCCGGACCGACGAGCAGCTCGTCGTTGCGGGCGTCGCCGCGGAGGAGCTCGCCCGTGCCGGCGTTCGCCTCCCGGCCGATGGTGTTCGCGTCACCGGGCCGTTGCCGCCGGCCGACTACCGCGCGCTGCTGCGTCGCGCGCGCGTGTTCGTCTGCGCCCCCCGTCGCGAGGACTACGGCCTCGCCCAGCTCGAGGCCCTCGCCGATGGCTGTCTGCTCGTCACGACGCCCGCTCCCGGCCCGTACGCCGCGCTGCCCCTCGCCCGCACGCTGGACGCGCGCTTGATCGGTGAGGATCTCGGCGCCGCGCTGCGCATCGCGCTCGACGATCCGCCGCCGGACTACGGCGCCCGAGCCGCGTCCGCGCTCGCACCGCTGACCCGCGCCGCGATCGATCGCACCGTGCGGGATGAGCTGCTCCCGCGCCTGCTCTCCTCAGCCTGACCGGCTTCGTTTTCGCTTTCCATTCAGCTCCTCCCACGGTCGCGTGTTGGCGACGTCCCCCTTCGTGAGCCACGCCCGCCTGGCGGTCGCGATGCCCCAGCACATGTTCTGCAACGTCTGCGTCCGGTGCGCGTCTGAGTCGATCACGATCGTCACTCCAGCGCGCACGGCATTGCGCGCGTGCACGTCGGAGAGGTCGCGCCGGTCGGGGTTGGCGTTGATCTCGAGCAGCGTTCCCGTCCTCGCCGCCGCCTCGCCGACCGCTGCCAGGTCGATCGCGTACGGCTCGCGCCGCTCGATCAGCCTGCCCGTCGGGTGTCCGATCGCGTCCACCAGCGGGTGCTCGATCGCCTTCACAATCCGCTCGGTCATCGCGGCTTCGCCCATGCCAAAAGCCGTATGCACGCTCGCCACCACCCAGTCCAGCTCGCCCAGCAGCCCGTCCTCGTAGTCGAGCTCTCCGTCCGGCAGCACGTTCACCTCGCTCCCGGCCAGCACCCGGATTCCCTCCAGCCGCCCGTCCACCTCGCGCACCCGCTCGATCTGCCGTCTCAGCTCGTCGGGCGAGACGTCGTCGCCGAACCCGTGCGTCGCTGAGTGGTCGGTGATCGCCACGTACTCGTACCCCAGCTCCCGCGCTGCGATCGCCATCTCCTCGATCGTGTTCCTCCCGTCCGAGGCGATCGTGTGGCAGTGCAGGTCTCCCCTGATGTCCGTCTGCTCGATCAGCTTCGGCAGGTGGGGGTGGGCGGGCCC
The DNA here is from genome assembly GCA_963767255.1 of uncultured Solirubrobacterales bacterium. GTDB lineage: Bacteria > Actinomycetota > Thermoleophilia > Solirubrobacterales > Solirubrobacteraceae > Palsa-744. The sequence goes on from CAVYDM010000027.1 coordinate 30,437, forward strand.
CGATCCGACAATCTCCGATTCGAGCGCGGCCGCCTGCAGCTCGCCCCGGTCCTCGCGTAGCTCCGGCTCGATGTAGGCGAGACCGAGCAGCTCATACACCTCCCGCTCGGTCTCGCACGTCCGTGTGCGCCCGTCCCGATCGTCGAGCACGCCGTGCTCTGAGACGTGCAGCCCAAGGCGCACAGCCATCTCGCGCAGCGCGGCGTTGTGGCGGCCCGAGCCGGTGAAGTGCTGCAACAGATTCCCCAGCTGCGCCGGCTTGCCGATCCGCAGATCGACTCCCACACCGGAATGCGTCCGTCCCCGCGCCCCGGCGGTGCTCGCCGAGGACACGCTCTCGACCTCTGCCAGCTTCGCCAGGCTACGCGCCAGCGCCGCCGGCCTGCTCGTGACCGCGATCAGGTCGATGTCCTTCACGCTGTCGGCCATCCGGCGCGCCGATCCCGCCACCTTCACCGTCGCTTTCTCGCCTGCGCGACTCTCCGCCAGGCCGCGTGCCAGCGCCTCGCCCAGCTGCAGCGCCTGGGGCAGCAGCAGCCTCGCCCGCGCACTGCCCCCATCCGTGTCGGCGGCGGCCTGCTCGAGCGCGCTCAGCACGTGTTCCTCGAACTTCGGCCCCAGGCCGCGCACCTCGCGCACGCGCTGCGCCACCGCCGCCTCGCGCAGCGCCTGCGGCGAATCGATCCCAAGCTCTGAGTGCAGCAGCCGCGCCCGCTTCGCGCCGATACCGGGCAGTCGCGTGATCTGGACCAGCCCCGGCGGGAACTTCGCCCGCAGCTTCTCCGCCGCCGGAATCGTCCCCGTCTGCTCCAGCGCTTGGATCTTCTCCTGCAGCGTGTTGCCGATCCCCACCAGCTGCACCGCGCGCCCTTCCCGCGCCAGCGCCCCCACCGACACCGGCGATTCGCGCACCGTCCTGGCGGCGGTTCGGTAGGCCAGCACCCGGTGCACGATCGCCCCGTCGAGCTCGTACAGGTCCCCCAGCTCTTCCAGTGCGTCCGCTATCGCGCCGTTCGGCAGGTTCACTGCTCTAGGGTACGCCGACGCATGTCTGCCTCCACGCACGACACGACTTCCAACGACGCGCCCACCTCCGCCTCCCCGTACGACACGCCCGGCCTTCCCTGGCTGATCCTGCCCACGTACAACGAGATCGACAACATCGAGCGGATCGTTCTCGCCGCCGGCGCGGTCCTCGCCGAGGCGTCTTCGGAGGGGTATCGCATCCTCGTCGTCGACGACGGCTCGCCCGACGGCACCGGCGAGATCGCCGATCGCCTGGCCACCGAGCACGAGTGGGTGCGGGTGCTGCATCGCACCGAGAAGAGCGGCATCGGCCCGGCCTATCTCGCCGGCTTTCGATACGCGCTCGACCACGGCGCCGCGTATGTGTTCGAGATGGATTCCGACTTCTCCCACGACCCCGCCGACCTCGCCCGCCTGCTGGATGCCGTCCGCTCCGGCGCCGACGTCGCGCTCGGCTCGCGCTACGTCCCCGGCGGCGGCGTCAGCGACTGGGGCCTGTTGCGCCGGCTCATCTCCGAGGGCGGCTCCACCTACGCGCGCCTGGTGCTCGGCCTGCGCGTGCGCGACCTCACGGGCGGGTTCAAGTGCTTCCGCCGCGAGGTCCTCGAAGCGATCCACTTCGACTCGGTCCGCTCCCAGGGATACGCCTTCCAGGTGGAGCTCACCTACCGCACCGTCCAGGCCGGGTATCGCGTGGTCGAGGTCCCGATCGTCTTTCGCGACCGCGAGCGCGGCCAGAGCAAGATGTCCTGGCGCATCGCCGCCGAGGCGGTGTGGCTTGTGCCGCTGCTGCGCTTCAGCTGATCGCTGTCGGCCGGTGGGGTGGTGTCGCCCGTGGGGCGGTGTATCGCCGGTGGGGTGGTGTATCAGTTTGGGCGTCCAGTCATGATGTCGGCACGCCTCCCGGCCCTGGAGCGCCTCGTCGCTTCCAGGTGTCCTTCTGCATCGCCTCCCACTCGATAAAGATTCGCGGCCGCTGTTCGGCGTCCCGTAGTTCTCCAATCAGCCGCTCGCTGGCCTTCCAGAGCTTCTCCACGTAGACCCCCAGCAGCTCGGCTGCCAAGTCCCGGTCAAGGACGTTCCGGCTGTATAGGCAGGCAATCTCCTCGACCATATTAGGAAGCCTCATCTGCTCCGCCTGCTCGCGCTCTGTGAGGGCGTTGATGTCCACTGCGGTCCATTGCGACCAGCTTGTCTGGTGGTCTGCCGTGGCTCTCAAATTGTCGAGCGTGTTCAGCAGGTCGGCGTAGGCGAACACGCGCTCACGGCGTGCTTGGTGGTGGCTGATGCGTAGCTGGGCCGCCGCTCCGCCCAGTGCAACAACCGCCGAGATGGCGATGACTTACTGCGCTATATCAGCCCAGCCTCCCATTGACAGCACTGCTGGCATATGCTCAAGCTTATGCGCATGAGGGCCGAAAGGATGTATGATCCTCCCATGCGTGGCGAAGGCGTCTTGATCAAAGCATCTTTGTAGGTCGCTAGTCCAGAAGGGCGGCGATCTCCTGCATCGTCCAGACATGATCGGCGATCCCGGTGGCCATCGCTGGTGTGCGCGGGTATGGGCTGGTGAGCGTCTTGTGCGGCCGAGCGAAGTTGTAGTGCATAAAGTGCAGGGCGATGGCGGCCATGTGGTTGTCGAGCTTCTTTGAGAACCCGTTGGTTAGGCGCGTGAAGCGGCGCATCCCCATTCGCATCGTGAGGTTCTGACGCTCCACGTAGCTCGTGCTGATCTTCGCGGGGTCGGGGTTGCCCCGGTCTACCCGCACGCGCGCGCCGGTGCAGACGGGCGGGCTGTAGCGCGCCTGGCCGCTCCGGTCGCCAGCGGCGTAGTGCTTGACGAGCTGCGCAAAGTCGATGTCGCGGCGGAACGCCAGCCCGACCGCGTTCGGGTAGGCGCTGAGGCCGTCTGTCGTGAGCTGGATGCGGTCACGTAGCCGCTCGCTCAGGTCGAGCATGAACGCCTCGGCGTCGTCAACCTGACGACCGCCGACGTACCAGCAGACGATCAGCTTGGAGTCGGCGTCGAGCGCGGTCCAGGTCCAGACGTCGCCGACCCCGAACATGCCCTTGAGATCGTCGGGCACGTTCTTCTGCTTGCTGTAGACGAACGACCAAATCTCGTCTGCCTCGATCGCCTTGCAGGACAGGTCGCGCAGGTGCTCGTCTTGGTAGGCGGCGCACGCCTCGCCGATGTCCAGCAGGAGCTTGGAGACGGTGTTGATCGAGCAGCCCGCCATGCGGGTCGTCGCGCGGAGGCTGTTGCCCTCGACCAGCATCCCGAGGATGGCGGCGCGCTTTTCTGTGCTCAGGCGGTTCATACTGAGCATTATGCATGACCGCTCGGACAGAACGATCACTTTCGTGCGCTTAGGCTACCCCCTCGCCTGGGCGGAGCGCTGCGCTGCGGTCGTCCGGGTGTCACGCCACCGTCCGGCGGTGGAGTGTTTTTGGCGATCACGCACCCTGACAAAGGGCGCGATTTCTTCCTGCATGCGCTTGAGATCGTCGCGAGCGCGATCTAGGCGCTTCTCGCCATCTGTCTTCTTTTTGCCCATCACGGTGCTCCTGCTGTATAGGAGTGCTCTGCACTCTCGATGCACTTTGATGCAGCCGTTTGTACCAGGTTATTTGACCGAATGTAAAGCGCGTAAACCGCCGACCAGAAGTCCGAATCCGGCTCGGCACGCTCGATGTTCAATCCGCATTTAGACGCCTCGTCTCGGTAGATCGGGCGACCGTGGGCCTTCGTCTGCTCGGGCGTCAAGAACATCTTGATCTTGTTGGTGATCACTTTTCCTGACTTGCTGCTCATCATCCCGGACCCGAGCAGACGAGCAGCAATGTCCTTCGACAGCTCGATGGCGCTCCGCATCTCGGCTATCTCTCGCTCGTCGTAGTGCTCCAGCTGCTGAAGATATGGTTGCATGTTTCCGGCGGTGTCCTCCACAGCCCTTTGGAATAGGTCTTCATAGCTCGCCACGAGGTTGTAGACAGAGAAGACGCTCTGGCCCTCGTTCAGCTGAGGATCGACTGGCCCTAGCTCAGAGGTAGGACCCATCGTGATCTTGCTAGCTCCAAAGCAGACGATCGTCGCCGCCGACTTAGCCTTTCCCGGCACAATGGCCCAAAACTCGCCAGTTTCGCTGTAGGCGCGACACATGTTCACGATGCGCTCGGCTGCAAGACCATCTCCGCCGGGCGAACTGATGACGAGCGCTAGGCCGTTCGATAGATCCAAGCTTTGGAGGACACCCTCAAGCATGTCGGCGTCGTCGTCCTGAATCATCACGGGATAGCGGAAGCTCGTAAAGAACGAGACCACCGGGCGCTCCAGGTGTGCTGCGAGCGTGTCGAACAGCTCTTTTCGGGTCGAGTGACCTTGCCCGACCTCCTCAAGGACACGGTCGTAGACCAGCGGTGTCCGGGCCATCCTAGCCCCTGCTCCACCGCGCCTGTGCGGCGCGTTTCGCGGCTGCGCTGCGCTGTGAGGCAGTTAGCTTCGATGCACGCGCCTTTCCGCCCTTCAAGCCGCCTTTGCGGCCCAGCTCGACCGCGGCGGCATTCTTCCCGGTGTCCTCGGGCATGTCCTCGACCTCGCCGGTGGCAATGTCCACGATCAGCTTCGCGAGCTGGTTCGGGTCACGGGGTCTGCGTGAGCGGTCGGGCACAGCCCAAGGCTACCAGCGGAGGAACGATGCCCAGAATCCAAACTGAGACACTACCGCCGGTGGCCCTTCCTTTACTTTGTATAGTGATGGACGAGCCGGTGGTGGGCCCGACTGCCGCCGAGAGACTTCACACCGCGATCCAAGGAGACCACCATGGCAGGCACCCTCAGCGAAGTCACCGACAACAACTTCGACGCCGAGGTAATCGAGTCCGAGACCCCTGTGCTCGTCAACTTCTGGGCGCCCTGGTGCGGCCCCTGCCGGGTCGTCGCCCCCGTGCTCGAGGAGATCGCCTCAGAGCGCCCGGACCTGCGCATCGTCAAGCTCAACGTCGATGACAACCAGCAGACCGCCGCGCGCTATCAGGTTCTCTCGATTCCGACCATGATTCTGTTCAAGGGCGGCTCCCCGGCCAAGACGATCGTCGGCGCGTATCCGAAGAAGAAGCTGGAGCAGGAGCTGGAGCCCGCGCTGGCCGCCTGAGACGCGCACGAGCGCGTCCTCGGTCGCCCGCTTCCCGCATCCTGCTCCACTTGGCCCCCGGCCGGCCGTCTCAAGGGCCGCTGTTCGTCTTGCGCAGCGCGATCGACAGATCCAGCCCGTCGATGTCGGTCTGCTCTGAGTAGCAGTCGTTCGGGCACTCCCCGTCCAGGCTCAGCGCGACCGCCAGCGTCTCACCAGTGAGGTAGTCGCGGTGGGCTTCGGCGGCCTCGATCAGGGCCGGGGCGCCCGCCAGCCACAGCTCGATCCGGTCCTCCACCGCCAGCCCCGCGGTCTTGCGCGCGTTCTGGACCGCGTGCACGATCTCGCGGGCGCGACCCTCGCGGCGCAGATCCTCGTCGAGGGTCAGGTCGAGCGCGACGGCGTGCGCGCCTTCGCGCTCGACCGAGTATCCCTCGGGTGCGCGCATGGTCAGGATCACATCCTCCGCTGAGAGGGTGTGCTCGCGCCCGGCGACCGCGATCCCGATCCCGATCCCGCCCTCGCGGGGCCCGCCGTCGCCTTCCCCGTTGCTTCCGTTGCCTGCCCCATCACGGACCGCCGCAGCCACCCTGGCCGGGTCGATCGCCGCGATCGCCTCCGCCGCCCGCGGCATGTCCTTGCCGAACAGCGGTCCCAGCGTGCGGTAGTTGGCCTTGACCTCGTACTCGCTCAGCTCCTCGGCCGCCGCCACGAACCTGACCTGCCCGACGTTCAGCTCCTCGCGCACGACCTCCGCCAGCCGTTCGATCGCCGCGCGCTCGCGCCCGTCCGCCACCACGACCGCCTCGTGCAGCGGCTGGCGCACCTTCAGCTTCGCCTTGCCCCGCGCGCCCAGCCCCAGCCTGACCGTCTCGCGGGCCAGCCCCATCGCCTCCTCCAACTCGGGATCGCGGGCGGGCAGCGCAACGCCCGAGGGGAAGTCGCAAAGGTGCACGCTGGCAAGCGCTCCGTCGAGGTTGTCATAGATCTCATCCGCCACGAACGGGCACAGCGGCGCAAGCAGCTTGGCGATCGTCAGCAGGCACTCGCGCAGCGTGGCGAATGCGGCCGGCTCGCCGTCCCAGAACCTGCGCCGCGAGCGGCGCACGTACCAGTTGGACAGATCGTCCACGAGCTCTCCGATCGCCCGCCCGGCGCTCGTCACGTCGTATGCGTCCAAGCGCTCGACCACCAGCTCGGCGGTGGCGGCCGTCCGCGAGCGCGCCCAGCGGTCCAGGTCTCCGTCGGGGCCCGCGTCGCCGGCGCCGGGCGCGGTGGCGTCGCCTTCGTTTGCGGCAGCTCTCAACGCGTCCGCGCCCGCGCGCGCGTAGAGCACGTAGAAGTAGTACGTGCTCCACAGCTGCTTGATGAACAGCCGCACTCCCTCGGCGATCGCCTCCTCCGAGAAGCGATACCCGTCCCACGGCTGCTTGGACGTGAAGAAGTACCACCTGAACGCATCCGCGCCGTAGGAGTCGAGCACCTGCCACGGCTCCACCGTGTTGCCCTTCGACTTGGACATCTTCTGGCCGTCCGCGTCGAGGATCAGCCCGAGGCAGACCACGTTTCGGTAGGGCGCCTGCTCCGCGAAGGGCGTCTGCTGGTCCAGCAGCGTCGCGACCGCCAGCAGCGAGTAGAACCAGCCGCGCGTCTGATCCTGGGCCTCGCAGATGAAGTCCGCCGGGTAGCTTCGGGTGAACTCCGCCTCGTGCTCGAATGGACTGTGGTGCTGGGCGAACGGCATCGCGCCCGAGTCGAACCACACGTCGATCACCTCGGGTACGCGCGTCATTGGCTGCTTGCACTCGGGGCACGGGAATACGACCTCGTCGACGTATGGACGGTGGTGATCGGCGAGAGATTTTTTTTGGGATAGGGACTCGAGCTCCTTGAATGAGCCGACGACGTGCACGTGACCATTCGAACATCGCCACACAGGCAGCGGCGTGCCCCAGTAGCGCTCGCGCGAGATCGCCCAGTCAACGTTGTTGGACAGCCAGTCCCCGAAGCGCCCGTGCTTGACGCGTGGGGGGTACCAGTTGACCGTCTCGTTCGCCGCGAGCATCTGCTCGCGTACGGCCGTCGTGCGGATGTACCAGGAGGCCTTCGCGTAGTAGATCAGCGGCGTTCCGCACCGCCAGCAGTGCGGGTAGGAGTGCTCGTAGTCCTCTACCCGCAGCAGCAGATTCCGCGCGCGCAGGTCCTCGATCAGCTCGTCCGTCAGCTCCGGGTCCTTGACGAAGCGGCCCGCGTAGCCGGTAACGCGCTGATCATAGGTGCCGTCTGGCAGGACGGGGTTGTACAGCGTGCCCGGTCGATCGGGCTGAAACTTGCCCTCGGCGGCGGCGACACGGTAGTCGTCCTCGCCAAACGCCGGCGCGATATGCACAATGCCCGTGCCGTCCTCGGTCGTCACAAACGAATCGGCAACGACCGGAAATCCACCGGGTTGCCCAGTATGGAAGATCGGACCCGCATAGGACCTGTATCTGTGGACCAACTCTGTGCCCGAGAATCGCTCCTCCAGCTTCCTCTCTGCACCCAACACCGACTCGACCCGATCCTCGGCGAGCACGAACGTCTCATCTCCGACCCTCACCCGCGCGTAGGTGGCCGTTGGTGAGACCGCCACTGCGACGTTTCCAGGCAGGGTCCACGGCGTTGTCGTCCACACCAGCAACTGGTCCTCGCTGCCTAACACGGGCAGCTTGAGAAAGACGCTGGGGTCAACCACGTCCTGATAACCGAGCGCGACCTCGTGCGAGGACAGCGTCGTCTCACAGCGCGGGCAGTACGGCACGACTCGGTGCCCCTCATACAAAAGCCCCCGGCGGTCGATCTCCGACAGGGCCCACCACACCGACTCGATGTATGTCTCGTCCAGCGTCCGGTAGGCGTCGTCGAGGTCGATCCAGAACCCGATCCGCTCGGTCAGGCGGTTCCACTCCTGCAGGAACGCGAACACCGACTCGCGGCACTGGGCGTTGAACTCGGCGATCCCGTACTGCTCGATCTCCGACTTGTGTTCGATCCCCAGCTTCTGTTCGACCGCGATCTCCACCGGCAGCCCGTGGCAGTCCCAGCCCCCCTTGCGCTGCACCAGTCGCCCGCGCATAGTCTGATAGCGCGGGTAGATGTCCTTGAACACGCGCGAGAGCACGTGATGGGATCCGGGCGGGCCGTTCGCGGTGGGGGGGCCCTCGTAGAAGACCCAGCGCGGTGCGTCCTCGCGCAGACGCAGCGACTGGGCGAACACGTCGCGCTCGCGCCAGCGCTCCAGCACCTGCATCTCCATCGCTGGCAACTCCTGCTTGGGATCGACCTCGCGTGCGGGGATCAGCGGGTTTCTGGGCTCGGCCGTCATCGGGCCGACCATTCTAGGTCCGGCTCAGGAAGCGGACACGGCGGCGTGCGTCAGCACCACGCCCGTGAGCCGCTCGCGCAACTGCTCCGCGGCCGCGGTCGGGCCGGGGCCGATGCGCTTGACGGTCGAGGCGCCGGTCTCGGGCAGAGCGGAGCGATAGTCGAACACGTCGACGCCCGGCTCGGCCTGTCGGGAGGCGTAGACGAGCCGTGCCAGCGCGTCGGGCGTCGCCCCCGAGCCCGCGAGCACGATCGCGCCCGGCCGCAGCGCGCGCAGCGCGGCGCCGACACGCCCGCCGTCCAGTTCGACCGGCAGGGTCAGCACGCGCAGACCGCCCCGGCGCAGGCACAGCTCGAGCGCCTGGACGTGCAGGTAGTCGAGATCGGCCGGGCGCGAGGCGTCGAAGATCAGCACGCCCTCGTCGCGCGATGCCGGCGGAGCGACGCGCGTTGCCGCCGCGAGCCAGCCGGTCGCGTACCGGCATGCGAACGCGCGCTCGGACGAGCCATCCTCGAGCAGCTCGACGGCTGCAAGCAGAACGGAGTCGACGGTGCGCTCGACCGAGCGCACCGCGAGGCTCTCCTCCAGCAGGCGGTCGGCGGCATCCTCGCGAAACGCTGCAAGCGCGGTCTGAAGGCGCGCGGGGGAGGAGGGTCCCTCGCCGCGCTCGCGCACGATCGACACGGCCGACGCGATGTCGTGGGTCTCGGCGAACGCCTGGCGCAGGGCCTCGATCTCGGTCAGCTCGAACTGGCGGTGGCCGCCCTCGGTGCGCTGGGGCATCGGGTAGCCGAAGCGCCGCTCCCAGCTGCGCAGCGTGTTGGGGCTGACGCCCAGCATCTCGGCGGCGGCGTTTGTGCGAATTGCACTCATGCGTAGCTATGTTCGGCTTTGCGCACCTTCATCACAACTCCCGCAACGGGGGATGCATCCCGCCAGGCGCGTTGCGGGCGCAGGAACCGCGTCGGGCGCGACGACGGGCCGGGGCGAAGGGGGCGGGCCGGGGCGAAGGGGGCGGATACAGGCAGGCGGTCTGGGAATAGTCGCCAGTGCGCGAGGGCCGGCGTCGTCGCGACGCCTACGATCATCTGGACATGCGACTGCGGCTCTATCACCATCCGGACGGCACCCGCGTCGCCTATCGCGAGACCGGCGCGGGACCTCCGCTGGCGCTGATCCACTCGGCGATGCTCTCGCACAAGGAGTATGAGCCCTCGGTCGAGCAGCTCTCGGCCCACTTCCGCGTGGTCCTGCCCGACCTGCCGCTGCACGGCGACTCCGAGGAGAGCCCGACGCACCCCTACACCCTGGACTGGTTCGCCGAGGTCCTCGGCGGCTTCGCCGCGGACGTGCTCGGACCGAGCCCGAGAATCGGTGGACACGGCGCGGGCGCGGAGGTCGTGCTGCATGCCATCGCCACCGGACGCGTGCGACCGAGCCGGCTGGTGCTGATGTCCAACAGGCTGCACGCCCCGCCACAGCGCGCGTGGGCGCGCGAGATGTGGCGCGCGGCGGCGATGGCGGGCGCGATCCCCGGCCTCGATCGTCTCGCCGGATATGGCGCGCGCATCGCGTTCAGCCCCGAGCGTGCAACGAATCTCTCCGCGCGCGGCAACCCTGCCGCGCGCGACCTGCTCAGGCACGCGTTCGCCGACGTGCCCGGCAACGCCGCCCTGGCGCGCTCGTGGGCGAAGTGCGCGCGGGCGTGGCCCGCGGGCGCGCGCAAGGACCTGATGCAGCTCTATCCGCGTCTGGACCTGCCCGTGCTGCTGCTGTGGGCCGACCAGGACCGGCTGTACCCGCTCGCGCCCGCCGAAGAGGCGCTGCGAGCGCTGCCCAACGCTCAACTGCGGGTGCTGCCCAGCACGGGCTTCTTGATGGCCTACGACGATCCCGTGGGCCTGGCCCGAGAGCTCGTGGCGTTCTGCGGCTGATCGCGGCCCGACCCCCTCAACCTCCCGTCCGTATCCTGGCGGGACCGGGACCTCTACAAGGAGACACGTATGCCGGAGAAGCAGCTGTGGGGCGGGGAGACCGCCAAGGCCGTCGAGAACTTCCCGATCTCGGGCGAGACCGTGCCCGTGTCGGTGATCCATTGGCTCGCGCGCGTAAAGGGCGCCGCCGCCTCCGTCAACGGCGAGCTCGGGCTGCTCTCCAAGCGCAGCGCATCGCGCATCGAGAAGGCCGCCGCCGAGATCGCCGCCGGCAAGCACGACGCGCAGTTCCCGATCGACGTCTTCCAGACCGGCTCGGGCACCTCCACGAACATGAACGCCAACGAGGTCATCGCCAAGCTGGCCGGCGACGGCGTGCACCCCAACGATCACGTCAACATGGGGCAGTCCTCCAACGACGTATTCCCCTCAGCCGTGCACCTCGCCGCCCTCGACGTCGCCCAGAACGAGCTGCTGCCGGCGCTCAAGCAGCTCGAGCGCTCGTTCGCGAGGAAGGCCAGGAGCTTCGAGAACGTCGTCAAGGCCGGGCGCACGCACCTGATGGACGCCGTGCCCGTCACGCTCGGCCAGGAGTTCGCCGGCTACGCCGCGCAGATGGCCCTCGGCCAGGAGCGCGTGCAGGCCGCGCTCGTGCACGTCGGGCAGATCCCGCTCGGCGGCACCGCCACCGGCACCGGCCTGAACACCCACGCGCGCTTCGCCGAGAAGGTCCGCGCGCGCCTGAAGAAGGAGTCGGGCCTCAAGCAGATCGCCGCCCCCCTCGACCCGTTCGAGGCGCAGGCCAACCGCGACGCGCTCGTCGAGCTCTCCGGCGCGCTGAAGGTCGTCGCGGTCTCGCTGACGAAGATCGCCGGCGACCTCGCGCTGATGGGCTCCGGTCCGCGCACCGGGATCGGCGAGATCTTCCTGCCCGAGCTGCAGAAGGGCTCCTCGATCATGCCCGGCAAGGTCAACCCCGTGCTCCCCGAGGTCGTGCTGCAGGTCTCCGCGCAGGTGATCGGCAACGACACCGCGATCACCGTCGGCGGTATGCAGGGCCAGTTCGAGCTCAACGTGCGCATCCCGTTGATCGCGCGCAACCTGCTGCAGTCCCTGCACCTGCTCACCTCCGCCACGCGCGCGTTCGCCGAGAAGTGCGTCGACGGCATCCAGGTCAACAGGGCCGGCGCCGCCGCCTCCGCCGGAGCCACGCTCGCCGTCGCCACCGCGCTCAACAGCGCCATCGGCTACGACAAGGCGACCGTCATCGTCAAGAAGGCCACCGCCTCCGGCCGGCCGCTGCGCGAGGTCGCGCTCGAGGAGGGCGTCGACGCCAAGCTCTATGACCAGACGATCGACCTGCGCAAGATCGCTCGTGGCAATCGAGCGCTAAAGCTATTCCGCGGGCAGCGCTTTGTACAGCTGCGCGACGGCGCCTGCGGCCGGCTTGGGCTGACCGGCGTAGGTGAACAGGCCCTTCTGGTCGAGGCCCTCGATCAGGTGGACGTTCGGCAGCACGCTGTGGATCGAACCGCCCTCGAAAGTGGGGTTGAGCGGGTAATCGCGCAGCAGGTAGACGAACATGCCGCTGAGCTGCGGGTCGGCCGCGTAGAGGTCGATATGGCGCGCGAGCAGCTGCGACTGGAACGAGTAGCTGCCGGGGCTGCCGGCGGGGTTCAGACCGTTGGATTCGGCGCCGAACTCGCTGGTCACGAGCACCTTGCCGGCGAACGTCCGCTGCATCGCGCTCAAGCGTCTGGAGATTTCGGCGCCGACCGCGGCGGGGGAGTCGCTCGGGTGGTCATACCAGCCCGAGTAGTCGGTCTCGGCGACCGCGTCGACTTCGCGGTACAGCGCGCCAGGCTGCGTCGGCGGATGGTCGCCCCACACGTCGACGGCGACCATCCGCGTCGGGTCGTGGCCGTGCAGCCAGCGCGTCATCGACTGCACATACTGGACCTCATCGCTGTCGCGGCCGTTGCCGGCGATCTCATCGACGAGGTTCCAGGCGAATATCGACGGATGCAGCTGTGCGGCGATCGCCGCGGTGCGCGCTTGCTCTTCGGCGTCGGCGAGCAATTGCGGCGTGTTCGAGTACCACATCGCCGCCCCTTCGACCGGGCCGATCCCCTGCCATACGAGGATCCCGGCCGCGTCGAGCCGTTCCAGCAGCGACGGGTACAGCGGGTGCTGGGTGCGCATGGCGTTCGCCCCGATCGCCTTCAGCTCGGCCACGATCTCGTTCTCGTCGCCCGGCGTCAGCGCGTCGCCGTGACCGAGCGCGTCCTCCTGGACCGTCGCGCCGTGCAGGAGCAGGCGCTGACCGTTCAGGTACACGCGCCCGTCGTGCCAGGTGATCTGGCGCAGGCCCACGCGGGCGGAGTAGCTGGACTCGTGGGCGACCGCGAGCGTCAGCTGGTACAGGCTCGGGCTGGCGGGCGACCACAGCGCCGGTTCGTTCACCGTCACGCTCGTGCTGAGCGTCGCGCTCTGGCCGTGAGCGAGGTGCTGTTCGGGGAAGCTCAGCTGGATCGTCTGCGTGCCGTGCACGAGCGAGCCTTCGGGTACGATCGCGCGCCCGGAGGCGCCGTTGTTGCGCACCTGCACGCTGATCTTCACGGTCGCAGTCTGGGTGGCGGGGATGTCGGGGCCGCCCGGGTTGACGGTGGCGGCGGTCGATGTCGTGCCGCTGCCTGCGCCCGAGCTCGGGCTCGCCGGCGAGAGGGTCGTCTGGATCGTCGGGTCGGACAGTTCGCTTGCGCCGATCGCGCGCACGTTAACCTCGCCGTCGAGCCCGCCCCAGTTGAACCAGGTGCGGTGAAAGCCCAGCTTCGCCTGCGCGCCCGGGTTTCGCCAATCGACGCGCACGACCAGCGTGTGGGTGCCCGCGGCCAGTCGGTCGCGCAGTTCGAATGGCAGATAGGAGCCCGTGTGCGAGCCGAGCGCGTGCCCGTCGATCCACACGTTCGCCTGGAAGTTGGCCGACTCGAACGTCAGCGCGTATACGCTCGCGGTCGGGGCGTCGAGCGTGGTGCGGTACCACGCGATCGAGCCTTCGTAGTTGGCCTGCGCCGCCGGGCCGCTGTAGGGGTAGGGCGCTACGACGTTCGGCACGCTCACGCTCGCCCCGGCGAACCCGCCCCGCTGCCAGCCGCGCCTCAGGCCCTGATTGGCCGGGTCCTTGCGCAGCGTCCAGCGCGTGAGCGCGGTGCGACCGCCCGGGCCTTCGGCGATCGAGGAGTGGCTCGGCAGCGCTTCGACGCTCGTCGTCTGGGGCCGAGCCGAGCCGGGGGAGAGCAGGCCCAGCAACAGCACCGCCGCGAGCGCGACGCACGTTCCGATGCCGGCGAACGCCGTCTTCTTGGGAAAGTCGAGCATTGTCATGGCTTCAACAGTCGCGCACGGCGTTCAGAGCGGCGCCACCGGCGCCCATCCGCTCCAGCAGCAGCTTGGCGCCGGCCTTGGACAGCGGTTCGTTGAGGTTGCCGCACTTCGGAGACTGTACGCAGGACGGGCACCCCTCCGCGCAGCCACAGCCCGCGATCAGACGGTGCGCGTCCTCGCACAGCTCCTCGAAGCGATGGTACGCGGTGCGCGCGATGCCGATGCCGCCGGGGTGGCCGTCGTAGATGAAGATCGTCGGACCGCCCGTCTGCGGGTGCAGGTTCGTGGACAGCCCGCCGATGTCCCAGCGGTCGCACATCGCGATCAGCGGCAGCACCGCGATCTGGGCGTGCTCGGTGGCGTGCAGCGCGCCGAGCAGGGACTCCAGCGGGATGGCCGCTGCGCCCGGACCGCCGTTGGCCACCGGAGAACCGCCCGCCGCCGGGCCCGCCGCCGGCTCGCCCGTCAGCCCGGCCGAGTCAAGCTCGAACCACAGCGCCTGCGTGGAGAAGCTCGTTTCGGGCAGCTCGAGCGCGACGAGGTCGATCTGCGCGTGGTCCGCCAGCCGCCGGCGCTGGTAGGCGAGCACGGTCTCGGTGACGCTCACCTCGCCGAAGCTGAGCGTGACGCCGAGCGTGTCGCGGCGATCGAGCAGCCGCTCGATCGCCGTCATGGTCTCGCGCTTGGGCTGGGTGTACCAGTCGCCGTCGAACGGCGCGACCAGCGCGCGCCGGTGCTGCAGGTCCAGGGCGCGCACCTCATATGAGCGTCCCTGATGCAGATAGATCGCGCCCTCGTGCACGGTCGAGTGCGCGCGCGCCGCCTCGGTCTGGCCGAGCAGCTCGCCCGAGGAGACCTCGACGATCGCGAAGTGCTCCGGCGAAGCCGAGCGCAGCGACACCTCCCCCGCCGGATATCCACCCGGATGGCGCGGCACGTAGGTCTCGTACGCGCCTTCGCCGTTCTCAGCGCCGCTCCCCTCCTCGCCGTCATCGCCAACCCCGTGAGCCCTCCGCGCAAGGCGGACACGCAGCCGCCCGGCGCCGACGAGCAGCTCGGCGTGAGCCTGCATGCGTGGCCCGAAGAACTCGCCGTCGTCCCGGTCCAGCGGGCCCTCGTGCGCGGCGCAGAGCAGGTGCGCGGCGAATATGAGTGGGCTCTCGTGGTCGAGGATCGCCGCCTCGACGGGGCGGTCCAGGAACTCGTCGGGGTGGCGGCAGAAGAACTGGTCGAGCGCGTCCTCGCCCGCGACATATACCGCCAGGCCCCGGCCGCGCCGCCCGGCGCGGCCCCACATCTGGCGCAGCGAGGCGACGGTGCCGGGGAACGTGACGACGACGGCGGCGTCGAGCTCGCCGATGTCGATGCCCAGCTCCAGGGCGTCGGTCGTGATCACCGCGCGCAGCTCCCCGCGCGTCAGCCTGCCCTCCAGCTCGCGGCGCTGCTGGGGGGTGTAGCCGGCGCGATAGGGCTCTACGAGCTCGGCCAGCTCCGGATGCCCGCCCGCGTCGAGCTCCTGCTTGACCAGGCGGCTCAGCAGCTCCACGCCCTTGCGCGACTTCATGAAGCAGATCGCTCGCGCGCCCCCGCCTACGAGGCGCGCCAGCAGCTCGGCCGCCTCACCCAGCGCGGAGCGGCGCGTGCCCAGCGCCTCGTCGCTCAGCGGCGGGTTCCACATCGCGATCCGCCGTCCCGGCGCGGGCGAGCCGTCGGCGTCGACGAGCGCGACATCCTCCAGGCCCGTGAGGCGCTCGGCCAGTTCGACGGGGTTGGCGATCGTCGCGGAGGTGAGCAGAAACCGCGGCTGCGTGCCGTACGCCGCCGCGATCCGCCGCAGCCGGCGCAGCACCCCGGCGACGTGCGAGCCGAACACGCCACGGTAGACGTGCGCCTCGTCGATGACGAGGACCGCCAGGTTTGCGAACAGCTCCGCCCAGGCGGCGTGGTTGGGGAGGATGCCGACATGGAGCATGTCCGGGTTGGTGAGCACCACGTTCGCCCTGCGCCGAATGTCTGAGCGCGCCTCGCGCGGGGTGTCGCCGTCATAGATCGCCGGGCGCACCCGCTTGGTCAGTCCGAACGCGTTCAGCGCTCGCGCCTGATCCTGGGCGAGCGCCTTGGTCGGGTACAGATACAGCGCGCGCGCCCCCGAGTCCCGGCAGAGCACGTCGAGCGTGGGCAGCTGAAAGCACAGCGACTTGCCCGAGGCCGTCCCGGTCGTGACGATCGTCGGGCCCGCCCAGGCACTGTGCAGAGCCTGCGCCTGGTGGGAGTACAGCTGCTCGATCCCGGTCCGCCCCAGCGCCGCCAGCACGTCCGGGTGCAGCTCGGAGGGGATGTCCACCAGCCGCGCCTCGCCCGCTCCTTCGCGCGCCTCGCGCACGAGCCGCTCGTCCGCGCGGCCCTCGTCCAGGAGCTCGCTCCAGGGCTCGATCGTGCGTTCTTTGCCCGCCGCGCGCGGTCGCTCGGGTGCGACGGAGGATTTGCGGGCCACAGGTTGCGATAGTAGATGCGATGACCGTCTCCGCCGCCGAGCGCTGGGCGCAAACCCGCACGTTCCACCATTCGCCGTACTCGCCCGCCCGGATCGCGGCGGCCAAGGCGCAGCGCGGGCTGAGCGTGTCGGTGTGCCTGCCCGCGCGCGAGTGCGCCCAGACGGTGGGGGAGATAGTGACGGCGCTGGTGGATCTGCGCGCGCAGCGCGCCATCGACGAGATCGCCGTGATCGACGCCCGCTCCGCCGACGGCACCGCCGAGGTGGCCGAGCGCGCCGGGGCGACGGTGTATCAGGAGGCCGAGCTGATGCCCGAGCTCGGACGCGTGCTCGGCAAGGGAGATGCTATGTATCGCGCGCTCACCGTCCTGCGCGGCGAGATCGTGTGCTTCCTGGACGCCGACACGTCTGGGTTCTCCGCGCACTACGCCACCGGATTGATCGGCCCGCTCGTGTGCGAGGCGCCCGGTGGGGAGGAGATCGCGTTCGTGAAGGCGTTCTACCGGCGTCCGTTCGAGCACGGTGGGGTGTCGCTGCCGGACGAGGGCGGGCGCGTCAATCGCCTGCTGGCCCGACCGGCGCTGGAGCTGTTCTACCCCGAGCTGGCCGCTGTCTCACAGCCGCTCGCGGGCGAGGTCGCGGCGCGCCGTGAGCTGCTGGAGCGCGTGCCGTTCGCGACCGGCTACGGGGTGGAGATCGGGATGCTGATCGACGCCTGGCGCGAGGTCGGGCTGGACGGGATCGCGCAGGTGGACCTGGAGGAGCGCCGCAACCGCCACCAGCCGCTCATCGCCCTGGAGTCGATGGCTCAGACCGTGCTCGCGACGATCGCGCGCCGGGTGCAGGAGGAAGGGCGGCTGACCGGCGTGCAGAGCGCGCAGCCGGTCCTCGAACGCCCACCGCTGGCGGGGGTGCTTGCCGGGCGATGAGCGTGCGCTGTTTGTATGTGGACCTGGACGGAACGCTGCTCGGCCGTGGGGCGTCACTGCTGCACGACGGCGAGGGCCGGGTGTCGATCGACGGGGTGCGCGCGCTGCAGGCGTGTCTGCGCGCCGGCGTGGAGGTCGTGCTGATGTCGGGCCGCCGGCGGGCGCAGGTGCATGAGGACGCGCGGCTGCTGGGCCAGGACTCGTTCATCTTCGAGGCGGGCGCGTGCGTGGTGCTGGGCGGTGGCGCCCAGTTCGGCGGCGAGGAGCACTGGCTGACGGGCGAGCTCGTCCCGGGCGAGCTGAGCATCGCCGAGCAGATCGAGCGCTCGGGCGCGCCGGAGCTGCTGCTCGATCGGTACGAGGGGCGGCTGGAGTACCACGAGCCGTGGCACGTGGCGCGCGAAGTCTCGCACCTGTTCCGGGGGCTGGTGGACGCCGATGAGGTCAACCTGCTGCTGGCGGAGCACGGTCATGAGAACCTGCGGCTCGTCAACAACGGCGTCGTCAGCCGCCGCTCGCCCGCGCTGGCCGAGCTCGAGCACGTGCGCGGCTATCACCTCGTGCCGGCGGCTGCCTCCAAGGCCGCGGCTGTCGCGCTGCACCAGCGCGCGCGGGGGTACGCGAGCGAGCAGACCTTCGCGATCGGCGACTCGCGCGAGGACCTCGCCTGCGCGCGGCACGTCGGCGCGTTCTGGCTGGTCGCCAACGCCGTGCAGCGCGACCCGTCGATCCGCGAGGCGATGGCCGCGTATGAGAACGTGCTGGTCACCGAGTCCGGTCACGGGGCGGGCGTCTACGAAGCGGTCGTGAGCACGCTCATGACGGGTTGAGCCGCCGCCACACCCGCCGCC
The DNA here is from genome assembly GCA_963767255.1 of uncultured Solirubrobacterales bacterium. Lineage (GTDB taxonomy): Bacteria > Actinomycetota > Thermoleophilia > Solirubrobacterales > Solirubrobacteraceae > Palsa-744. The sequence continues at coordinate 48,552 of CAVYDM010000027.1, forward strand.
AGAACCCCGGCTGGGGGCGCCGTCGCCACAGCGCCGGCGGAGGCACTGTCGCTCGAACCAGCGCCACCCACTCGGTCAGGGGCAGCTCGCCGGAGATCAGCCGGCCCAGCGCGACCGTCACGGGCGCTTGCACGCCCGCGCGCTCCAGCGTGCGTCCGAGCAGCGGAACCGACTCCAGCGCCTCGACCGCCTGGCCGACCTGCGCCGGGATCTCCGCCGCCGGTACGCCCGCAGCCAGCAGCTCGCCCGCCCGCCGGTTGCGGCTCTCCGGCGCCAGCGCCGTGGCCACCAGGTCCCCCGCCCCAGCCAGTCCGATCATCGACTCCGGCCGCGCCCCCAACCCCTCCGCGTAGCGCCACACCTCGGCGAAGATGTGCCCCGCGGCAGCGCCCGCAGCGTTCAACCCCTGCGCCTCCGTCGCCCCCGCCGCGAGCGCCGCCGCGTTCTTCGCCGCGCCCGCCAGCTCCACGCCGATCGGATCGTTGGACTGCTCGCACACGACCCCCGCCCGCGTGAACATCTGCGCGAGCGCGCGCGCCAGCTCCTCCTCCACGCACGCCGCGACCAGCGCCGCGCCCGCGTGCACCATCTCCTGCGCATGCGCGGGACCGCCGAGGCACGCCACGCGGTGCGCGCCGAACCGCGCGCTCAGCACGCTCGTCGGCGGCGCCCCCTCCGGCGGCACCAGCCCCTTGGCGACCGACACGATCGCGGCGCGCGGGCCCAGCCCGGTGCGCGCCAGCGCCTCGATCACCTCGCCCAGCCCGCGCGAGGGCACGGCCAGAAAGACATAGTCCGCCCGCGCAACGCCGGCCGAGGCGGGCTCGATGCGCAGCGCCGCGGGCAACTGCACCCCAGGCAGGTACTCGCGGTTCTCGCGCTCAGCCTCCAGCTGCGCCGCCTGCTCGGCCGTGCGCGCCTGCAGCGTCGTGCGTAGCCCGCCCCGCGCCAGCAGCACCGCCAGCGCCGTGCCGAACGAGCCCGCCCCGATCACGGTCGCGCGCCGCGCTCCCGGCGTCGGCAGCGCCCGTGCGCGAGCCAGCCCTCCGGGCTGTGTGGCCCCGACCCAGCCGTCCAGGCTGTGTGCCCGGGATCGGGGCTGGACGATCGGAGATCCCGTTGGATCTGCGATCGGTCGATCGGCACGTGAGCCAAGGCTGGGAGTAGGCTCGGGCTCGGTCATCAGATGAGCGAGCCTAGCGACACCCATCCAGCCGCGACGTGGCGCAACTGGGCGGGCGATCAGCGCTGCCGTCCCGAAGCGGACGTCGAAGCCACCCTGCGCGAGGTCGTCGAGACGCTCGCTCCATTCGATCGCACGCCCTGCTCCCCGGGTGAGCGTGCCGCGGCCGAGTGGCTGCACGCGCGTCTGGCCGCGGTCGACGGAGTGCAGAGCGAGCTGGAGGATGAGCCCTCCTGGGGCACGTTCCCGCCGACCGCCACCGGCCTTGGCCTCGCGGGGGTGCTCGCCGCCATGCTCACCCTTCGTGGCCGGCGCCTGCTCGGCGGGCTGCTCGCCGCTGCGACGTTCGCCGGGATAGTCGATGAGGCCCATAACGGGCCCCGCGTCCTGCGCCGTCTCCTGCGCCGTCGCCGCACCACGGTCAACCTGGTCGCCCGCTCGGGCGAGCCCGACGCGCCGAGCACGCTCGTGGCGATCGCCCACCACGACGCTCCGCAGACGGGGAAGCTGTTCGACCAGACCCTCCAACGCGCCCTGCATGAGCGCGCTCCCCACCTTCTCGAACGCGTCCACACGCCCCTGCCGCAATGGTGGTTCGGGCTCGCCGGTCCTCTCGCCACGCTGCTGAACGCGCTGCGCGGACCCGGCGGTCGTGGCCCTGGCGGTCGTGGCACCGGTGGTCGTGGGCGCGGGGCGTCCCGGGCGCCACGAACGAGCCGTCCCAAGCGCTTGGGCGCGCGCATGGGACTCGTCCTCGGCCTGCTCGGCAGCGCGCTCGTGGCGGACGTGTGGCGCAGCGAGACCGTTCCGGGGGCCAACGACAATCTGTCGGGCGTCGCTTCGCTGGTCGTGCTGGCCGAGCTCATGCGCGACCGTCCGATCTCGGGCCTGCGCGTCCTGCTCGTCTCCTGTGGCGCCGAGGAGACGCTTCAGGACGGCATCCGCGCGTTCATGGCCCGTCACCGTCACGAGCTCGATCCCGCGAGCACGCGGTTCGTCAACTTCGACACGGTCGGCTCACCCCATCTCGTGCTGCTTGAGGCAGAGGGGCCCGTGCGCATGGAGGAGTACGCGGGCCCCTGGCTGCGCGACCTGTTCGCCGCGCGCGCCGCCGACCTCGGCATCCCCGTGCACCGGGGCTATCGTGCCCGCGCCTCCACAGACAGCATCATCCCCAGTCGCGCCGGCTATCCCACTGCCACGCTCGTGTCCATGACCGACTGGCTCGCACCGGCCAACTACCACCTACCGACGGACATCCCGGCCAACCTCGACTACGGGACCGTCGCTCGGGCCACGCGGCTGGTGTACGAGGTCGCGCGGGCTCTCGCCGGCGGTTCGGCCTGATCGGGCCAATCGCGCGAGCTTCTTCCCCGCGGCGCTCAGCCCGCGTGGGCCGCTGACCTCCAGGATGACCTGCAGGTCGAGCATGCGCGCATCGAAGCCATCCAGCCCGTTCTCGCTCGTCACCGCATAAGCAGGCACACCGGCCTGGCGCGCGCGCGTGGCGATCTCGAACACCGGGCTCCCAGCCAGCGTCTGGCGATCCAGCCGGCCCGCCCCGACGATGACCGCCCGCGCGCGCCGCATCCGCACGTCGAAGCTGGCCGGCGGCGAGTCTTCGATCGGGCACTCATCGGGCTCGGGCATCCCGCCCGCGCGCACGCCCCGCGCGAGCGCCCGGGCCACGCGCTCCGCCGGCAGGTCCCGGCCGAACGCGCACACCGCGAGCAGGAGCGTGTCGGGCACCGGCATGCCTGGCATCCTTTCAGGCATGGCCGCCAAGCAGGCTCAGGACCGTGTCGTGATCGAGACGTGCGGCCGCGAGCTTCAGATCTCCAACCCCGGCAAGGTGTTCTTTCCCGAGCGCGGGTTCACAAAGCTCGACCTCGTCCGCTACTACCTCGCCTGCGAAGAGGCGGTCGTCCGCCATCTGAGCGAGCGCCCGAGCGTGCTCAAGCGCTGGGTGGACGGCCTCGCCGGCAAGCCGTTCTTCCAGAAGCGCGTCCCCGACGGCGCACCCGACTGGCTGCAGACCGCGACCGTCACGTTTCCCAGCGGCCGGCACGCGCGCGAGCTGGTCGTGGCCGACGGCGCCCATCTCGCGTGGGGCGTCAACCTCGGCGTGATCGACTGGAACCCGTGGCCGGTTCGCCGTTCAGACCTCGACCATCCCGACGAGCTGCGCATCGACCTCGACCCCGGACCAGGGGTCCCGTTCGGCGAGGTCCGCGAGGTCGCGCTGGGCGTGCGTGAGGTGCTGGAGGAGCACGCGCTGCGCGGCTACCCGAAGACGTCGGGCTCGCGCGGGATGCACGTGTACGTGCGGATCGTCGCAGACCAGGACTTCTCAGAGGTCCGCCGCGCCGCGCTCGCGCTCGCCCGCGAGGTCGAGCGGCGCATGCCGGGACGTGCGAGCAGCCGCTGGTGGAAGGAGGAGCGCAAAGGCGTGTTCATCGACTACAACCAGAACGCCCGTGACCGGACCGTCGCCTCCGCCTACTCGGTGCGCGCTGTCCCGGACGCGCGTGTCTCCTGTCCGCTTCAGTGGGAGGAGGTCCCCGACGTGGAGCCCGCGGACCTGCGCATCGAGACCGTCCCCGGCCGTCTGCGCGAGCGCGGCGACCCGTCCGCGACGATCGATGACGCATCCTGCAAGCTGGATTCGCTGCTGGAGCTGGCCGCGCGCGACGAGCGCGAGGGGCTAGGCGATGCGCCCTGGCCGCCACACTTTCGCAAGCAGCGCTCCGAGCCCACTCGCGTCCAGCCCAGCCGCGCGCGCAAGCAATGACGCTGCCCCTGTCCCCACCCGTGACGCCCGCGCTGGCGCTCTCGCGCAGAGAGCTGCCCACCGGCGAGGACTACTCCTACGAGATCAAGCTCGACGGGTTTCGCGCCATCGCGTTCGTCGACGGCGACGAGCTGTATTTGCAGTCGCGCGGGTCCAAGCCCCTGCAGCGCTACTTCCCCGAGCTCGCGTTCCCCGCGGGCAGGTACGTGCTCGACGGCGAGATCGTCATCCGCGACTGCACCGGTCACGAGCAGTTCGACTCGCTGCAGCAGCGCATCCACCCGGCCGAGTCCCGCATCAAGCTGCTGTCGGCTGAGATTCCGGCGACATACGTCGCGTTCGACCTGCTCGCCTACGGCGATGACACGCTCCTGGGGGAGCCGTTCGCCGAGCGCCGCGCCCGGCTCGAGCGCCTGCTCGCCGACCCGGGGTTCGCGAGCGCGCCCGTCGAGCTGATGCCCTCCACGACCGACCCGGACGCCGCCCGCGTCTGGCTCTCCGACGCCGAGGGCGCGATCGCCAAGCGGCGCTCGGCGCCGTATGTGCCCGGTAAGCGCACGGGCATGTTCAAGGTCAAGCGCGTGCGCACGATCGATGCGGTCGTGACCGGCTGGCGTCCCGGCAAGGAGCCCGACACCGTCGGTGCGCTGATCCTCGCGCTCTACGACGGGCCGCAGCTGCGCGTCGTCGGGCACTGCTCGGGCCTGAGCGCCTCGGAGAAGCGCCGTCTCGTGCCGTTCCTGGCCTCTTTCCAGACGGGCGAGCGCGGCTCGGCCGACCCCAGCCGCTGGAGCTCCGGGCGCGAGCTGGAGTGGGTTGCCCTGCGCCCAGAGCTGGTCGTGGAGATCGACTTCGATCACGTCTCCGCCGGGCGCATCCGCCACGGCGCCAAGCTGCGCCGCTGGCGCGAGGACAAGCCCCCGCGTGAGTGCACCTATGATCAGTTGAACCAATGAGCACCGACACCGCGACCGTGGCCGAGGAGGAGTATCTGCAGATCTTGTTCTGGCTGCAGGAGGCCCGCCTGCCGATGACCGGCGCGAACGTGGCCCGCGCGATGCAGCTGTCCGCGCCCACCGTCCACGAGATGATCGGGCGGCTGGAACGCGACGGCTACGTCACCAGGGGCCAGGACCGCGTGATCGCGTTCACCGGCGAGGGCTCCGCCCACGCCGAGGGCATCGTCCGCCGCCACCGCCTGATCGAGCGCTTCCTGACCGACGTTCTCGGGGTCCCATGGGATGAGGTTCACGAGGAGGCGGAGCGCTTGGAGCACGCCATGTCGCCGGTGCTGGAGCAGCGCATGCTCGCGGCGATCGGCGACGCCACGACGTGCCCTCACGGCCACCCGCTCGTCGCCGGCGAGCGCCTGTCGGGGGTGCCTCTGGCCGACGTGGACGTGGGCGCCTCAGTGCGCGTGCTGCGCTTCGAGAACGAGGCGGAGGATTTGCTCCACTATCTGAAGTCCTCCGGCTTGGAGCCGGGTCTGAAGGGCACCCTCGCCTCCAGCGACGACTCCGAGGTCGTACTCGAGACGGCGGACGGCGGTCGCTGTGTGGTGACCCCGTCGGTGGCCGAGACGGTGTCCGTGATCGCCGACCCGTCTCCGCCGCCGCGTACGGCGCTGCCGGAGCAGTTGGTCTTGGGCCAGCGCTACGGACGCTAGAGCGAGCGGTAGGCGGCCGCGAGGCGTGCGACGCCCTCATCGATCTGCTCTGGGCTCACGCCGGAGTAAGCGAGGCGCAGCGCGTTGTCGCCGCCCTCGAGCATGAAGTCCGTGCCCTTGACGAACGCCACCCCACGCTCGGCCGCGGCTCGGTGCAGGGCGCTCGGGTCCGTCGCGCGTGGCGGGAGCGTCAACCACATGAAGTACCCGCCCTGGGGCGCCACGAACTCGGCCTCCGGCAGCTCCCGGCGCAGCGCCTGGGCCAGCGCGCCGGCACGCTGTGACAGCGCGGCGGTGACCGTCGCGATCGAGCGCTCGATCGCGCCGGAGGCGCAGAACTCGTACACGATCGCCTGGGCGACCATGCTCGGCGAGATGTAGGTGTTCGTCGCCAGCTCGGCCACGCTCGCGATCAGGTCCTTCGGGCCGACCAGGTATCCGACCCTGATACCGGGGCAGACGGTCTTCGAGAACGACGACGCGTACACCACCCGCTCGGGGTCCATCGACAGCATCGTCTGCAGCGGCTCGCCCTCGAACCGCAGCTCCACGTAAGGGTCGTCCTCGAACACGACGAACCCGTGCTCGGCGGCCAGCCATACGAGCGCCCGGCGCTTGGCGGCCGACAGCGTGTAGCCGGCGGGGTTCTGGAAGTTGGGGATGATGTGAGCGAGCTTGGGCTTGGCTCCGGTTGGCCCCTCCAGCAGGCGCCCGAGCGCGTCGGTGTCGATGCCGTCTGGCTGGAGCTCGACCGCGTGTACACGCGCGCCACGCTTGCGCAGCGACAGCAACGTGCGGTCGTATGTCGGGCGCTCTACGATCACCTCGTCGCCCGCGCCGATGAGCTGCTCGAACAGGAACGCGTCCGCCTGCATCGAGCCGTTCGTGACGATCACGTTCTCCGGCTCCACCCCGTGCTTCTCGGCGATCCACGCCCTCAGCTTCAGATAGCCGACCGACGTTCCGTAAGCGGTCGCTCCACCCGGGTCGCTTGCAAGCGCCCGGCCTGCGGCCTCGCGCAGGCCGTCCACGTCGACGATGTCCAGGGACGGCGCACCGCGTGCGAACGAGATGGTTGGACCGGTGGGGGCTGGCACGGCCGCGTAGCTTAGGTGCCCAAGCAGCTCGTCGTAGTCCCGGGTCAGCGCGGTGGCGGTCTGCTCCAGCCGCTCCCTGAAGCGCAGCAGCTCATCGGTGCTCGGCGGAGCGCTCGTCGGCGCCGGTCGCGGCGCGCGAGCAGGGGAGGGCGCCGGTGGAGAGGGCCTCGACAGGGGCCCGCCAGGCGGAACGTGTGCCTGCGGGGGCGCGATCTCAGGAGAGGGGGACACGGGTCTTGGGGACCGGGCGAGCGGCGGCGGGGCTACCGGGGGCGGGGACACCGGCGGCGGGGAAGCTGGCGGGGAAGCTGGCGGGAAAGCTGGCGCCGGGGACACCGGCGGCGGCTCGACCGCCTCATCGACGAGCCTGCCGTTGGCGCCTGCGCCGACCGCAGCCAGCTCGCGCTCGAGCTCGGCCAGCTTGCGCTCCAGCTCACCCAGCGTCTGTGCCATCTCGGGATCCACGACTTTCCAAGCGTAGCGGCCCGGCGACGTGGCTGAGCGTCAGGCGGTGGGCTGGAGGCGCCGGCAGGCGGCGAAGCCGCCGGTGACGGGCGACGCCAACTCAGGAAGCGGGGCTGGATGTCTCGCTGCGCAATACATCCACAGCCAGCTCGGCGACTTCGGTGGGCGTGCGCCCGACGCGCACGCCGCGTGCTTCCAGCGCGTCCGCCTTCGCCCGGGCCGTGCCCGCCGAGCCGGACACGATCGCTCCGGCGTGACCCATCTGCTTGCCCGCCGGGGCGGTGAACCCGGCGATGTAGGCGATCACCGGCTTGGTCACGTTCGCGGCGATGAACTGCGCCGCCTCCTCCTCGGCCGAGCCGCCGATCTCACCCGAGAGCACGATCAGCTCGGTCTCGGGGTCGGCCTCGAACAGCTCGATCACGTCCACGAACGAGCTCCCGGGCACAGGGTCGCCGCCGATGCCCACGATCGAGCTGCACCCGAACCCGGCCTGGGCGATCTCGTTGCCGATCTGGTAGGTCAAGGTGCCCGAGCGCGAGACCACGCCGACGTTGCCCGCCGTGAAGAACGAGGCCGGGATGATGCCGACGTTCGCCTTGCCAGGCGAGAGGATCCCCGGGCAGTTCGGGCCGATCAGCCGCGTGCCCGGATGATCGCGACGCAGCGTGTTGTAGACGCGCAGCTCGTCATGCGCCGGGATGCCCTCGGTGATCGCGATCACCAGCTCGACCCCCGCCGCGGCCGCCTCGAGGATCGAGTCCGCAGCGAACCGCGGCGGGACGAAGATCATCGCCGTGTTCGGCTGGACGCTCTCGGCGGCCTGCGCCCACGAGTCGAACACGGGGATGCCCTCCACATCCTGCCCGCCCTTGCCCGGCGTGACTCCCCCGACGACGTTCGTTCCGTACCGCCTGTTGTTCAGCGTGTGAAACGCGCCCTCTTTGCCCGTGATCCCGGCGACCGCCAGGCGGGTGTCGTTGTCAACCAGGACCGACATCAGGCGCCTGCTCCCACGGGCTGACCGGCCGCAAGCGCCACGATCTTCTCGGCTGCCTCGTTCATCGTCTTTGCCGCATACACGTTCGGCAGCGCCGCCTGTTGCAGCAGCTCGCGTCCCTGCACGTCGTTGGTTCCGTCCAGCCTGACGACGAACGGCACCGTCGGCTTGATCTCCTCAAACGCGGCGATCAGGCCCCGCGCGACCTCGTCGCAGCGGGTGATGCCTCCAAAGATGTTGAACAGCACGGCCCTGACCGCGTCGTTTGAGAGGATCAGCTCCACGGCCTGCTTGACCTTGCCGGCGTCCGAGCCGCCGCCGGCATCCAGGAAGTTCGCCGGCCGCCCGCCCGCCTGGGCGACCACGTCGAGCGTGGACATCACCAGGCCGGCGCCGTTGCCGAGGATGCCGATGTCGCCGTCCAGCGCGACGTACTGCACGCCCTGCTCCCGGGCCCGGCGCTCGATCGGATCTTCGTTCTCGCTGTCGGACAGCCCTTGGTTCTCGGGATGACGGTAGAGCGCGTTGCCGTCGAGGGTGACCTTCGCGTCGAGCGCTCGGACCTCGCGCTCCGGTGTGACGATCAGTGGGTTGATCTCCGCCAGCAGCGCGTCCTCGGCGCTCCACACCTCATACAGCGCGCTCAGCGCGTCGGCGACTCCCTCGATCACGTCCTCGTCCGCGCCGCCTTCGGTGGCGATCTCCACCGCCTGCTGGCGGGACAGGCCCTTCAGCGCGTCCACGTGGCGGCGGATCAGCTTCTCGGGGTGGGTCTCCGCGACCTGCTCGATCTCCACGCCGCCCTCCACGCTGAAGATCACCAGCGGCTGCTTCTCCGAGCGATCGAGCAGCACCGAGGCGTAGTACTCGGTCGCGATGTCGCTCGCGTGCTCGATCCACAGCGTGCGCACGATGTGCCCGCGAATGTCCATCCCGAGGATGTTCTCGGCGTGCTCGCGCGCCTGGGCCTCGTCGTCGGCGAGCTTCACACCGCCGGCCTTGCCCCGTCCGCCGATCAGCACCTGTGCCTTGACGACCACCGGATAGCCGACCTCGTTGGCCGCGGTCACCGCATCCTCGACCGTCGTGACCGCCCTGCCGTCGGAGACCTTCAGCCCGTGGCGGGCGAACAGCTGCTTGCCTTGATACTCGAGCAGGTCCATCGCGGCGCGAGACTCTAGCCGAAAGGGTCTGCTCGCGGGCCGCCATCTCGCACAGGCTCGTGCGGCGGGCCCGCCGAGGCACGAGTTGTTCCTCTCGAGCTGCTTCGCGGCAGACACCGCGCCGCGTCCGTATCCGCCCGCAGGGCATAATGCCCGCGCGATGCCCATTCCCAAGAACGTAACATTCGTCACCTTCGATGTCTACGGAACGCTGATCGACCGTGACACCGGGATCTACGAGGCCTTCGCCGCCGAGGCCGCCCGCGACGGCGTCGAGCTCGACCGCGCCGAGCTGCTCGCGCTCGTCCGCGAGATCACCCGTGAGATCGAGGGCGGCTCCTACGAGCTCTACGCGGAGGTTCTGCGCCGCACCGCGATCGAGGTGGCCAAACGCCTGGACTGGGCCCTGGAGCCCTCGCGCTCGGGGTTCCTCCCCGATTCCGTGCAGCGCTGGAAGCCGTTCAAGGAGACCAACATCCAGCTGGCCAAGCTTGCCAAGAAATACAAGCTCGGCCTGCTGTCCAACATTGACGACAAGCTCCTCGGCCAGACCCGCCGTCACATCCCGACCGACTTCGACCTGGTCGTCACCGCCCAGCAGGTCCGCTCCTACAAGCCCGACCCCGCCCACTTCACGGAGTGCGCGCGGCGCATGGGCGGCAAGCGCGGATGGGTGCACGTCGCCGCCAGCCACTACCACGACGTGGCGCCGTGCGTCAAAGCGCGAGTACCCGTGATCTGGGTCAACCGCAACAAGGAGACGCTCGACTCCTCCCAGCGCAAGCCCACCGCCGAGGTCCCGAACCTCAAAGAGGCCGCCAAGCTGTTGGGCGTCTCCTAGGCGCGGCGGCGGCGCGGCGCGCGGTGCGAGTCGTCTCCCTCCATCCAGACGTGCTCGTCGCGACCAGCGCGATCTGGCAGACGAACTGCGTCGTCGTCCGTGGCGCGCCCGCGGACGCGGGGGAGACCAACCCGGAAGGGGCCGGTGGCGATGTGGGTTGCGCGGCGCCCGGGGGGCCGGCCGGAGCCGGCGGTGCTCAGGCGGGAGAGACGTTCGTGATCGACTCGCCGATCTTGCCCGACGAGCTCGACGCGCTGGGAGCCCTGGTCGAGCAGGCGGGATTTCCGGCTCCGAGCGGGCTGATCGCCACGCACGGAGATTGGGATCACCTGCTTGGCCGGCTCGCCTTCCCGGGCATCGCCCTGGGCTGCGCGGAGAGCACCTCGGAGCGTCTGTCCGCCTCACCCGGGGCCGCCCAGCGCGAGCTGCGCGCGTTCGACGGCCGCTTCTACATAGAGCGCCCTCGCCCCCTGATGCTCGGCCAGGTCCAGGCGCTGCCGGTTCCCGGGCGCTGCGGGATCGGGGGCGCCACCGCCGACCCGGCGCTTCGCTCCGCGCGCCCCGATGCCCACGAGCTCGAGCTATACCTCGCCGACGGTCATACGGTGGACGGGATGGCGGTCTGGATTGCATGGGCGCGCGTGCTCGTGGTCGGCGACTATCTCTCCACCGTCGAGACCCCGGAGGTCGGCGAGGGCAGCTCGGTCGAGGCCTATCTCGCGACGCTCGAGCGCCTGCGCCCGCTGGTCATCTCAGCCGAGCACATCGTCCCCGGCCACGGCCCCGTGTTGAACGCCGAGCGAGCGCTCGGCGTCCTCGAGGAAAACGTCGCCCTGCTTACTCAGGCGACTTGATCGTCGCGATCGGCGCGCCGGCCTGGATCGGAGCGCCCTCTGCGATCGGCAGCTCGGCGATCGTGCCGGTCTTGTGGGCGGTTATCTCGTTCTCCATCTTCATCGCCTCGATGATGCACAGCAGCTGACCCTCGGTCACGGCGTCGCCCTGCTTGACCAGCACCTTCCACATGTTCCCCTGCAGCGGCGACTCCAGCGTGTCTGGCCCGCCGCCCGAGGCGCTCTTGCCGGACGCCCCTCGATCGGCGCCGCGCTTGGGGGCCTTGCGCCCACCGGCGGCGCCGGCGCCGTTCACGGGCGCCATCGCCCCCGCGCCTGCGGGCGGGTCTCCTATCACCCGCACGTCGTAGCGCTTGCCCGACACCTCGACCTCATACGTGCGCTGCACCTTCTCCCGCGCCTCGTCCTCCGAACCGGCCGCGGCGCCATCGGGCTTCTCGAAGGCGAGCGCCTTCAGCCACTTCCTGTCCTCCAGCAGGTCCCGGCAGGTCTCGCCCCTGGCCCACTGCTCGGTCGCAAGCAGCGCCTGGTGGAATGGGATCAGCGTCTTCAGCCCCTCGATCTCGTATTCGCCCAGCGCGCGCAGCATGCGTGCCGTGGCCTGCTCGCGGTCGGCGTCCCAGACGATCAGCTTGGCCACCATCGGGTCATACATCGGCGAGACTTCCCCACCGGCTCGCACGCCCGAGTCCACGCGCACGCCCGGCCCGGTCGGCTCGCGGTAGGCACCGATCTTGCCCGGAGCGGGGGCGAAGTTCTTGGAGGCGTCCTCGGCGTTGATCCGGCACTCGATCGCATGGCCGCGCAACTGCACGTCCACCTGCGCGTAGGACAGTTCCTCGCCGGCCGCTGCGCGAATGCCCTCCTTGACGATGTCGATCCCGGTCGTCATCTCGGTGACGCAGTGCTCGACCTGCACGCGCGTGTTCATCTCCAGGAAGAAATACTCAGGCTCGTCCTTCGTGCCCTCGCCCGTGATGAACAGTCCCTCGATCGTGCCCGCGCCCACATAGCCCACGGCCTTGGCGGCATTCACGCCGATCTCTCCGATGTGCGCGCGCATCTGTGCGTCTACGACCCATTCGGGCGCGGGGGACTCCTCGATCACCTTCTGGTGGCGGCGCTGGATCGAGCAGTCGCGCTCGCCCAGGTGGATCACGTTGCCGTGGCGGTCGGCCAGCACCTGCACCTCGACGTGGCGCGGATCGGGCAGATAACGCTCCAGGTAGACGGTCGGGTCGGAGAAGAACTTCTCGCCTTCGCGGCTCGATCCCTCGAACGCGCCCTCCAGCTCGTCCTCGGTGAGCGCCACCCTGAAGCCCTTGCCGCCCCCGCCACCGGCTGCCTTGACGGCCACCGGGAACCCGATCTCGGCCTTGGCGATCCTCAGCGCGTCCGCGACGCTCGCGACCGGCTCGGTCGTTCCCGGCACGATCGGCACGCCCGCGGCCTGCATCAGCTCGCGCGCTCTGGTCTTGGAGCCCATCGCCTCGATCGCGCTCGCCGGCGGCCCGATGAACACGATCCCCGCCTGCTCGCACGCCGCCGCGAACGGGGCGTTCTCGGCGAGGAACCCATATCCCGGGTGGATCGCCTCCGCCCCGGCGCGCTTGGCGACGTCGAGGATCAGCTCCACGTTCAGGTAGTTGTGTGCCGCCGGGCCGTCGCCGAGGTTGTAGGCCTCGTTCGCGCGCGTCACATGCGGCGCGTCGCGGTCGAGCTCCGAATACACCGCCACCGAATCCACGCCGAGCTCCTCCAGCGCGCGCGCGATGCGCACGGCGATCTCCCCGCGGTTGGCTATCAGGACCTTGGTGAACATTGCGGCCGCGGAAGGTTACCCCACCAACTTTATCCAGGGCGATCTAGAAGTACCCCGCCTTCTTGCGATCCTCCATCGCGGCCTCCGACACCCTGTCGTCGGCTCTGGTCTCCCCGCGCTCGGTGATCCGCGTGGCGGCGATCTCCGTGACGACCTCGGCGAGGGTGGCAGCCTGGGAGCGCACTCCGCCGGTGCAGCTCATGTCCCCGACCGTGCGATACCTGACGGTCTCTGCGAACACGGTCTCCCCGTCGATCAGCTCCGTGTCCTCGCGCCACGCGTACAGCATCCCGTCGCGTTCGAACACCTCCCGCTCGTGAGCGAAGTAGATCGAAGGGATCTCCAGGTCCTCCTGGTCGATGTACTCCCACACGTCGAGCTCAGTCCAGTTCGACAGCGGGAACACCCGCACATGCTCACCCTTCCTGATCCTGCCGTTGTACAGGTTCCACAGCTCCGGGCGCTGATTCTTGGGATCCCACTGTCCGAAGTCATCGCGGAAGGACATCACGCGCTCCTTCGCGCGCGCGCGCTCCTCGTCGCGACGCGCACCACCGAACGCCGCATCGAAACCATGCTCGGCGATCGCGTCCAGCAACGTCACCGTCTGCAGTTTGTTGCGCGAGGCTCTCGGTCCCGTCTCCTCGACCACCCGTCCCGCGTCGATCGAGTCCTGCACGCTGGCGACGATCAACCGCTCACCCAGCTCCGCCACGCGCCGGTCACGGAACTCGATCACCTCTGGGAAGTTGTGGGCCGTGTCCACATGCATCAACGGAAACGGAAACGGCCCCGGCCGGAACGCCTTCTCCGCCAACCGCAACAACACGATCGAGTCCTTGCCGCCGCTGAACAGCAGCACCGGACGCTCGAACTCGGCCGCCACCTCACGCATCACATGAATCGCCTCGGACTCCAACGCCCGCAGGTGACTCAGTTGAGGCCCTACAGCGACGCTCATGTCAAATGCTCTTCCATCGGACGAAGATCAACGCCCATCCATGAGGACGCCGATCCAGCGCAGCTATGCGTTCTCATGGATGCCGCACTCGGTCTTGTCGGTGCCCGCCCAGCGCCCCTCGCGGCCGGCGCCCGGCTGGGTGCATGGGGCGCAGCCGATCGACTCGTAGCCACGGTCGTGCAGCGGGTGGTAGGGCAGGCCGCGCTCGTGGATGCGCCGCCACAGGTCCTTGTCGGTCCAGTGCGCCAGCGGGTTGTACTTCCACAGGCCGCGCTTGGAGTCGCGCTCGATCAGCTCCGTGTTCGCGCGCGTGGGGCCCTGCTCGCGGCGGATGCCCGTGATCCAGCCCTCGGCGCCCCGCAGGGCGCTCTCCAGGGCCGCCACCTTGGCGACCGAGCAGCAGTGCTCGGGACCAGACCAGGGCCCACCCTCGCTCTCCGGGTTGCTCGCGTCCCGCACCTCGATCTTGACGCCGAAGCGCTCCTCGAACGCCCGCCACGTCTCCAGCGTCTCCGGAAACAGCACGCCGGTGTCGATCGTGACGATGCGCACCGCCCTGCCGGGGGAGGCGGGGGTCATTTCTTGATTGAGCCGCAGCAGCTCGTCGATCAGCACCGACTCCTCCTTCTGGAAGGAGCACAGCAGCACCGCGTGCTCGCCGTGGCGCGCCGCCTCGCGCAGCGTGTGCGTGAGGCTGAATGTCGGGTCGAGCTTGGAGGTCACCGGTGGAGTATGGGTCTCTAGTGGGGACATCTGATCTGGTCGTCTCGTTTCATGGAGGTCTGTTCGTCTCGGTCGGTGGAGAGCATCGGGTCTATACCGCGCACTCGCCCTCGCCGCGGATGACTTCAAATGGGACGCTGCGGTTCCAGTCGATGAACGTGTTCATCGTCTCCAACCCGAAGTCCACGGGCATCGAAAGGTCCTTCACGAGCGCCTCGAGCTCGCTGGTGCCGACGCGCTCGACGAAGTCGGTCCAATGCTCGCCGTCGTGGCGCGTGGCCTCGTAGTGGCGGACCCAGCGGTCGATCGCCTCGGGCACGCGCTTGGAGGGCAGCCGCAGCTTCAGGCGAGTGCCGAACTTGACCTCGCCGCCTTCGAAGGAGCCGCCCACGTGGGGGATGTACGCGGGGATCGTGTGCTCGCCGACTTTGATCGACGCGCCCGTGAAGCCGATGGCCCCGACGTGGTGCTGGCCGCACCCGTTGGGGCAGCCGCTGATCTTCACGTGGATCTGCCGCGTGAGCGGGTCGGTGATCTGCATCGCTTCGATCCGCTCCTGCACAGCCTGGTTGAGCCCCATCGAGCTGGTGATCCCGAGCTTGCACGAGTCTGTCCCCGGGCAGGAGACCACGTCATCGATCTGGCGCGAGCCCGCGTCGCCGAAGCCCAGCTCCGACAGCGCTCGCCACAGGTCGTACACGCTCTCCTCGCGCACCCAGCGCAGCACGAGGTTCTGCTGAACGGTGGTGCGCGCGTAGCCACCGGCGTAGGAGCGCATGATCTGCGCCAGCGCGCGGAACTGCTCGGGTGTGAGGTCCCCGCGGGTGATCTTCACCTCGACCGTCACGAAGCCCTCCTGGCGCTGCTCGGCCACATTGGCCGCGCGGAAGCGCTCGAACTCGGAGGTGTCGCCGACCCACGACGTCCCGTCGTGCGTGCCCGGCGAGCCGTAGGTCTGCGGTGGCGCGGGCGCGCCCTCGCGCTCGTCGTGTGCGAACAGGCGGTGCTCGATCGAGAAGTCGCGTTCGGCCACCCACTCGCCCTGCAGCTCCTCCTCGGCCTGGCGGCGCAGCTCATCGATCCCGTACTTGTCCACGAACACCTTGATGCGTGCGCGGGCGCGGTTGGCGCGCAGCCACTCCTGGCGGTCGAAGATGCGCATGACCGCCTCCGTGCGCTTGAGGTACTCGCCGTCGTCCAGCGTCACGAACTCATAGAGGACCTGCGCTTTGCGGGGCATGATCGAGGTGCCCCCGCCCACCAGCATCTGCACGCCACGCACCTGCTGGCCGTCGATCTCTCGGATGCGCGCGCGGAAGGCGATGTCGTGGATCTCCGAGATGGCGCGGTCGGCGGGGGACGCGTCGAAAGAGGTCTTTACCTTCCTCGGCATCGCCTGTGTGGTTGGGTGGCGCACGAAGTAGCGCACGTACGCGCCCGCATACGGCGTCAGGTCGAACAGCTCGTCCTTGGCCACGCCCGCCCACGGGTCGGCGGTGACGTTGCGCATGGTGTTGCCGCAGCCCTCGCGGCTGGAGAGCCCCGCCTCGCCGAGCTCGCGGATCGCCCGCTCGGCGTCCGGCAGCGGGATGTGGTGAATCTGGATGTTCTGGCGCGTGGTGATGTGGCCCTTGTTCAGGGGCGCGTACTTCTCGACCACGTCCGCGAACGCCTCCATCTGCTCCGGCGTGATCCCGCCGAACGGCAGCTTCACGCGGATCATCTGCACATCAGGCTGGCGCTGGCCATAGACGCCCTGCTTGAGGCGGAACTTGATGAACTCGTCCTCGGCGATGTCTCCAGCCAGGAACCTGCCGGCCTCGGTCTTGAAGTCGTCGAACTCCCGCTCGAGGATCGGAATCACGTGCCCGGGCACGTTCTGCAGGACCTCGGGGTCCTCGAGCGTGCCGCGCGGTGCGGCTCCTACGGATGCTGGCTCCATCACAACCTCCTGCTCCGGGCGGCACGCCCGGGCTGCTCTTCGAGTGCCGGCGGAAGGGTACGACATTCAGGCTAAAGCCTAGCGACTTTCAGGTATTTATCCAGGGATGAGCGATATTTGCGTGCTCGTCGCGTGAGACGCCTTCGAGCATAGCCGCGCGCGTCCACGCGTCCGGGGTCTCTCCAGGCTCCGCGTACGGTGGAGCGGCCTCCTCCAGGAACCGCTCCACCGCCGCTGCAATCGCTGCGGCTTCCTCGGGCGTGGCGCTCGGCGCGATCGGCTGGAGTCGAGATGGGCGGGCGGCCATCCGGGCATTGTGACGGGCGCACGGCTCGTATGGGGCGTCGGGCGCCGGGAGCGGACGGCACGGGTGTCCGGCGCCGCGCCCGCGCGGGCACGCCTGGACGCGCCCGTGGTCAAGTGTTCGGAACACCGGTACAATCCGCCGCACGATGCCGCCGCAGACGCCGCAGCCACCGATCCCGCGCGTGTCGGTCCCCGACCAAGTGTTCGCGCGGCTGCGCGAGGCGATCCTCTCCGGGCGCTACCGGCCGGGCGAGCGGCTGCCGCCGCAGCGGGCGCTGGCGGCGGACCTCGAGGTGAACATGGCGTCGGTGCGCGAGGCGCTGGGACGCCTGGGGCAGCTGCGCCTGGTGGAGGCCCGCCACGGCGACGCCACGCGCGTGCTCGACTGGCGGCGCTCGGGCGGGCTGGAGGCGCTCGTGCTGCACGGCGGCGTCAACGGGTCGGTCCTGCGCGACCTGTTCGAGGCACGCCGCCTGCTGCTGGTGGAGGCCGCGCGACTGGCGGCAGGGCGGCGATCGCGGGAGCAGGCCGCGTCGCTGCTCGAGCTGGCGGACGCGGTGGCGCTGGCCGGCGAGGACGGCTCGGCGCTGCTCGCCGACTGGGCGTTCATGGCGGAGCTGGTGGAGGCGGCGGGCAACCTGGTCTTCCAGCTGATCATGAACTCGGTGCGCGAGCTCTACCTGCCGCACGCCGACGCGTTCGCCGCGCTGGTCGCCGATCGAGCGGAGCTGGCGCCGCTGTACGCGCGCGCGGCTGCGGCCGTGGATGCGGGCGACGCGGATGGCGCGGCAGCGGCGATCGACGCGCTGGCGGACGCGCAGGGGGCGGGGATGCTCGGATGAGCGCGGGATCGGGCATCGAGCGCTTCCTCGCCGCGGCGCCGTGGCCGCAGCGGCTGGGCATGCGCGCGCTGCTGGCGCTGGTGCGGCGCCCACGCGGCGCCGCGCTGCTCGCGCACGTGCCCCTCGCCGAGCAGGCCGCGTGGTCGGTGCTCGCGCTCGGCCGCTACGACGACCCGCGGCTCGCCCGTGCGCTCGGCTGGGATGCGGCGGCGGTGACCGCGCGCGGGCTCGCGCTGCGCCGTGCCGAGGGGCGCGCGTGACCGAGACGCTCGACGCCGACGTGTGCGTGGTGGGCGCCGGCGCCGGCGGTGCGGTCGTGGCCGCCGAGCTGGCCGAGGGCGGCGCGCGGGTGGCCGTGCTCGAGCAGGGCCCGCGGCACGACCCCGACGACTTCAGCGCGCGTCCCCCCGAGATGCTCGCCCGCCTGTACCGCGACGCCTGCCAGACGGCGACGGTCGGCGCACCGCCGATCCTGCTGCCGCTCGGCCGCGGGCTGGGCGGCACCACGCTGGTCAACTCCGGCACCTGCTTTCGCACGCCGCCGCACGTGCTCGAACGCTGGGGCGCCGAGTTCGGGCTGGAGATCGACGAGGAGACGCTGCGGCCGTGCTTCGAGCGCGTCGAGCGCGCCCTGTCCGTAACCGAGGTCACCCCCGAGCTTGCCGGCGCCAACGCGGCGGTCGCGCGGCGCGGAGCCGAGCGGTTGGGCTGGTCGCACGGGTACCTGCGGCGCAACGCGCGCGGCTGCATCGGCTCGGGAGTGTGCGTCTTCGGCTGCCCCACCTCAGCCAAGCAGCACACTGGTATCACCTACATGCCGCGCGCCGCGGCCGCCGGCGCACGCATCGTCACGGGCGCCGACGTGCAGCAGGTTCTCATCGAGGGCGCCCGCGCCCGCGGCGTGAGCGCGCGGCTTGCCGGCGGGCGAGGCCTCGAGGTACGCGCTCCCGAGGTGGTGGTCGCCTGCGGCACCATCCACACGCCGCTGCTGCTGGAGCGCAGCGGGCTGCAGGGCCCGTCGGGTCAGCTCGGGCGCAACCTCGCGCTGCACCCGGCGACGTCCGCGTTCGCGCTGATGGATGAGGAGGTCGACATGGCGCGCGGCGTGCCGCAGAGCTTCTACGTCGACGAGTTCGCCTCCGAGGGCTTCATGTTCGAGGGCGCCGCCGGGCCGCCCGCGTATGCGGCGATGGTGCTGCCCCTGACCGGCGCCCGCCACACGCGGGCGATGCTCGACTATCGCCGGCTCGCCCAGTTCGGGCTGATGGTCAGCGACGAGTCGCGTGGCCGCGTCCGCGCCGTCGCCGGGCGGCCGCTCATCCGCTACGACGTCTGCGCGAGCGATCTGGCGAAGTTCCGCGCAGGTCTTGCGCGCATGGAGGAGCTGTTCCTCGCCGCCGGTGCGCGCGAGGTGTACCTGCCGCTGGCGCGCGGCGTGCGCCCGCAGCGCGCCCGCGTGCGAGACCTCAAGCTGATGGCGTTCCATCCGCTCGGCACCACCAGGGCCGATGCACGTCCAACGCACGGGGTGACCGACGGCGATCTCGCGCTTCACGCGGTCGCCGGCGTGCACGTCGCCGACGGCTCGGTGGTGCCGAGCGCGCTCGGCGTGAACCCGCAGCTGACGATCATGGCGCTGGCCACGCGCCTGGCCTTTCACCTGCTGGGGGGCGCATGTCCTTCCTGATCGACCCGCCGTGGCTGTACGCGACGGGCCGCGCCTACGGCCGGCTGATGCCCGAGCGCACGCCCGCGGCACGAGCCGTGCACACCGCCACCGCCGGAGCGTTCCTGGCGACGAGCGTGTCCCTGTATCTCAACCGGCCGTGGACGCGGCCAATCTGGGAGCTCTGCCGCGCGCAGGACGGGCGCGACTGGATGCTCAACTCGGGCGTCTTCCGCTTCGATCACAGATGCGCCGGCTGGCGCACGCACGTCGTCGCGGCGCTGCTGTTCGCCACCTATCCGTGGTGGCTGTGGCTTGGGGAACGGGCGGGGCGCAGGAGGTAGAGGCGGCCGACGTCAGCGTCGCAGGACCTCGTCGGCGAACTCCGCCAGGCTGCTCGCCTGTCGCAACGCGGCCTTGAGATGCTGGCCGCTGACATCGAACAGTCCGTAGTGCGCCTCGTCCTTGAGAGTGAGGAGGCGGCCCAAGGTGCTGGCGGCGGCCTTTCCGCCGGGCGCAACCTGCTCGAGCAGCGACGCGGCTTGGCGATGGTCCTGTCCGCGACAGCGCCGTCCGAGCGCCTTGCAGCACGCCGCATCCGAGGCGGCGATGCCCGCCAGTATGGCCAACGCAGCCGCAGGGCTGGCGTACTCGATGTCCTCGCCTTCGTCAGCGACGATCTCCGCGACCTCGAGGAACTTCTGCGCGTGGCGCAGGCGGGATGCTGCATCCGCGCTGGAGCACGGCTGTGTTCGTTCAGGGCCCGCCGGGTTCATGCTGCCGTCAGCACTGCGGGGATCTCAGACCCGCTCAGGAGGATTGCATCGGAGCGAAGCTCAGCGATAAACGGCAACTCGTCGGCACTCAGCTGCGCGATCTGCGAATTGGTGCGCTCGATGATGGCGGCATGGTTGCCAGTCCATCGTCGGACTTGATCGGAGAGACCGTCGATCTGCGCGCGCCACGACGGGTGCTCCTCATCGATGTCATCGGACCGAATCACGAGCAGGTCGATGTCGCTCCGCGTATGTCCATCGCCGCGGGCGGTGGAGCCGAACAGGGAAACATGGACAGGAGCGATCCGCCAGGTAGCGAGCTCGCCTCGAATTCGCCTGAGGAGCTCCTGGCGCATCCCCATCAGGATGTCAACCGCCGGCGCCGCCAGGTGGTCGCGGTTCAGCGCGAACAGGAACGCCCGGTTGAGCTCCATCCGCGTGACGAGGCCGTGCTCTGCGAGCCTGTTGAGCGCGTCCAGGACGCCGCTGTGGGAGCTCCTGCCGGTCAGGCGCGCGACCTCTCGGCCGGTCAGGAGCCTGGTCGTCCCAGCGAGCACCCGCAACACGTCTCCGTCGAGCGTGGGGCAGACCGCCGCGTACGGGCGTTCGACATCCATGTGGACAGTCTACCATCCATCTGGATGCTATTCAATCCACATGGATGGTGTAGCGTCCAGGCGAGAGGGCTCCCTCGCCGCATCCCCTGCTCTACAGCGGGATGTTGCCGTGCTTGCGCCGCGGGCCGGGCTCGCGCTTGGACTGAAGCGTGTGCAGTGCGGCGATCAGCCGCGGGCGGGTCTCGTGGGGGATGAGCACGTCGTCGATGTACCCGCGCTCGGCCGCCGTGTACGGGTTGGCGAAGCGGGCCTTGTAGTCGTCCATCAGCTTCTTGCGCCGCTCCGCGGGCGTGGGGCTTTGAGTGAGGTCGCGCCGGTAGATGATGTTGACCGCGCCCTCCGGCCCCATCACGGCGACCTCGGAGGTCGGCCAGGCGAAGTTGAAGTCCGCGCCCAGGTGCTTGGAGGACATCACGTCGTAGGCGCCGCCGTAGGCCTTGCGCGTGATCACGGTGATCTTTGGAACGGTCGCCTCGGCGAACGCATACAGCAGCTTGGCGCCGTGGCGGATGATCCCGCCCCACTCCTGCGCGGTGCCCGGCAGGAAGCCGGGGACGTCGCAGAACGTGATCAGCGGGATGTTGAACGCGTCGCAGGTGCGCACGAACCGCGCGGCCTTGGCCGAGGCGTCGATGTCCAGCACGCCGGCCAGCTGGGCCGGCTGGTTGCCGACGATCCCGACCGTGTGGCCGTCCAGGCGGGAGAAGCCGCAGATGATGTTCCTGGCGTGGTGCTCGTGCACCTCGAAGAACTCCCCGTCGTCGACTATCAGCTTGACCACATTGCGCATGTCGTAGGGCTTGTTCGGGTTGTCCGGCACCACGTGGTCGAGCTCCGGGTCCATGCGCCGCGGATCGTCGCTCGGCTGCACGCGGGGCGTGCCCTGCAGGTTGTTCTGCGGCAGGAAGCCGATCAGGTAGCGGCAGTCCTCCAGGCACGCGTCCTCGTCCTCGGAGGCGAACTGCGCGACGCCGGACTTGGTGTTGTGCGACATCGCCCCGCCGAGCTCCTCGAATCCGACCTCCTCGCCGGTGACCGTCTTGATCACGTCGGGCCCCGTGATGAACATGTGCGAGGTCTCCTTGACCATGAAAATGAAGTCCGTGATCGCCGGCGAGTAGACCGCGCCGCCGGCGCACGGTCCCATCACGAGTGAGATCTGGGGGATCACCCCGGAGCAGCGGACGTTGCGCAGGAACACATCGCCGTAGGAGCCCAGCGAGACGACGCCCTCCTGGATGCGCGCCCCACCCGAGTCGTTGATGCCGATCACCGGGCAGCCGATCTTGGCGGCGAGGTCCATGATCTTGCACATCTTCTCGCCCATCACCTCGCCCAAGGAGCCGCCGAACACGGTGAAGTCCTGGCTGAACACGCACACCGTGCGCCCGTCGATGGTGCCGTGGCCGGTCACCACGGCATCGCCCCAAGGCCGGTTCTTCTGCATGTCGAAGTCGTACGTGCGGTGGCGCACGAACGTGTCGAGCTCCTGGAAGGAGCCGGGGTCCAGCAGCTTCTCCACGCGCTCGCGAGCCGTGTACTTGCCGCGCGCGTGCTGCTTCTCCTCCGCCTCCGGGGCCGAGTGCAGCGCCGCTTCGCGCAGCTCCTGCAGCTGGGCGAGCTTCTCCTCGTAGGTCTCCGGGGCCTTCTGGCGCGGTGGGCGCTTGTGGCCGCTGCGCGAGGCGGCGAGCAGCGCGGCGTCGGTCTGGCGGTCGTGAGAGCTTGCGGCCATCGGGCGCGGATGTTATCCGCGTATCCGCGCGCTCGCGTCTGGGCGGTTCTCGGGGAGACTCAGGCCCGCGGGCCGGACTCAAGCCCGCGAGAACGGCCGATGGTGCGCCGCGCCGAGGCGGTCGAGCACACCCGTGAGCACCGCTTCGGTCTGCTGTTCGAGCTGAGCCAGCTCGGCGGCGATGTCCGTCACGGGGGTGGCCTCCTCGGACATCGGCCGCTCGGGGGCGGTCTCCTCTGGCGCCGGCTCTTCGATCTCGACCACCGCGACCGGCTCTGGCTCGGGCTCGATAACCGGCTCGGGCCGGGCAGATTCTTTACGACGCCGGAACAGGCGGGCAAAAAACCTGGGACGTGGCTCGGGCTCGCCGTGCTCCGGCTTCGGCTCGACCTCGGATATGACCGCGATCGCCTCGGGCTCAGGCTCTGGCGTCTGCTCGGGCTCGGGCTCGGGCTCGGGCTCGGTCTCAGACTCCGGCTCCGGCTCGACGGCCGCGCGACTCGCCGAGAGCGTGACCCGGGTGCCCCACCCGGAGGGCTCGATCTCGACTCTGCCGCTGAGCTCGGCCCCGTCCGCAGCCGCCGCCTCCCAGTTGACGGTGCGCTCGGGCTCGATGTTGACGATGCGAATCTCGCCCAGCTCGCCGAGATGACGGCCCAGCGCGGCTGGGTCGCTCAGCTCCGCCCACAGCTCGGGCGGGGACTTGACGAGGGTGCGTCGCACCTCCGAGGAGACGCTCATCGCCCCCGGTTTTCGCGCGAGCCCGCGCGACTCCTCCTATGCGGCGGCTATGCGGCGGTGGGCGTCGTGCGGGGAGCGATGAGTCCGCGCTCGTGCAGCAGCTGTGCCAACTGGACCGCGTTCAAGGCCGCGCCCTTGCGCAGGTTGTCCGCGACGATCCACAAGTCCAGCGCGCGCTCGTGGCCGGGATCGCGGCGAATGCGCCCCACGAACACCTCGTCTCTGCCGGCGGCGTCGATCGCGAGCGGGTAGATGCCGGCGCCGGGGTCGTCGAGCACGATCACACCGGGGGCCGCGGCGAGCAGCTCGCGGGCGTGCTCGGGCGAGAGCTCCTCGCGCGTCTGCACGTTGACCGCCTCGGAGTGGCCGTTGAGCACCGGCACGCGCACGCACGTGGCCGAGATGCGGATCGCCGGATCGTCGAGGATCTTGCGCGTCTCGTCGATGAGCTTGCGCTCCTCGTCGGAGTGATCCTCGCCCGCGGCGAACGAGCCGGCGTGCGGCAGCGCGTTGAAGGCGATCTGATGCGCGTAGGCGTCCGGGGGCTCGATCTCGCGCTCATGCAGCAACGCATGAGACTGGTCGAGCAGCTCGTCCACCGCCCGCTTGCCGGTGCCCGAGACCGCCTGGTAGGTGCTGATCACGAGCCGCTCGATGCCGGCCGCGTCGTGGATCGGCTTGAGCGCGACGACCATCTGCATGGTCGAGCAGTTGGGGTTGGCGACGATGCCGCGATGGCGCTCGAGCGCATCGGGGTTGACCTCGCTGACGACCAGCGGGACATCCTCCTGCATGCGCCAGCGCGAGGAGTTGTCGATCACGACCGCCCCCGCGTCGGCGAACTTCGGCGCCCACTCGCCCGAGATGGAGCCGCCGGCGGAGAACAGCGCCAAGTCGAAGCCCCGGATCGACTCGTCGTCCAGGCCCCGCACCACCATGCCGCCGGTCAGCTCGCGTCCGAGCGAACGCTCGGAGGCGAACGGCACGATCTCGCGCGCCGGGAACTCACGCTCGCGCAGCAGCTTCAGCATCAGCGTGCCGACCTGGCCGGTGGCGCCGACGACTGCGACTCGATGGTCGTTGCTGCTCATGCTCCTGAGGGTACTGGCCCGAGGGGGCTCTGGGACCGGGTCAGGTTTGGGTTGCCATGAAGTAGATCGTCAGGACCACCAGCAGGTCCATCAGCGCCCCGATCCCGCCGATGCGCCGCACGAGCGAGTCGTGCTCGGCGCCGAACGTCACCGGGCCCTCGCCCGCAATCGCCACGTCCCGGTCGGCCACCTCGATCAGGCGCTTCTCGCGCGGGCCGAGATAGGCGCCCTCGACGGCGCCGATCACGATCGCGACGCCGAGACCCCACTGCACGAAGAACGTGTGCCACAGGTGCAGGTGCGAGGCGAGGTAGATGCCACAGATCACGACCACCGCGAGCCCCGGCATGATCACGCGCTGGCTGATCGCGTGCATGGCCCGGTACAGCGCGGGCAGCGCGCGCGTGTCCGCACGGGTGATGGCGCTGAGCAGGACGGGGTAGGCGAACGTCGCGCCGAATGCGAACACGACCGCGAGGATGTGCACGGCGAGGACGACTTCGTAGAAGGCGACGGCCACGAGCACGGGCGGATCCTATTGATCTGGGCGGCACATGTGCCGCCCAGCGGGACCGCGCATGCGCGGTCCCGAAGCAGGGCCGCATGCGGCCCTGCACCATCGGCGCATGCGCCGATGGCTGAGGCGTGCATGCACGCCTCAGGACCGATCCGCATGCGGATCGGTCCCCCTAAAACGTCGGCGTATACCGCCCGAACACGTCGCGCATCGCGCCGCACACCTCGCCCAGCGAGCACCGGTCCTTCAGGGCCTGGCGGATCGCCGGCAGCAGGTTCTCGCTCCCCCGCGCCACCTCGCGCAGCTCCTGCAGACGCCGCGCCACGAGCTCCTGGTCGCGCTCGGCCTTGAACGCGGCCAGCCGAGCGAGCTGTTCGTGCTCTGACTCGGGATCGACGCGCAGCAGGTCCGGCACCTCGGCGGCGTCTTCCACGTACTCGTTGACCCCGACCACCACGTCCTGGCCGATGCGGTAGCGCTCCTGGTAGCCCCAAGCGGACTCGTCGATCTCGCCCGTGATGAACTCGATCGCGTTGACCGAGCCGCCCAGCGAGTCGACCTTCGCGATCAGCTCCTGCGCGCGCGATTCGATCTCATCCGTCAGCGACTCGACGTAATAAGAGCCCGCGAACGGGTCCACCGTATCGGCGGCGCCGGACTCGGCGGCGAGGATCTGCTGGGTGCGCAGCGCGATCTTGGCGGCGCGCTCGGTCGGCAGCGCCAGCGCCTCGTCGAAGCCGTTGGTGTGCAGCGACTGCGTGCCCCCGCACACGGCGGCGAACCCTTGGAGCGCGACGCGGACGATGTTGTTCTCCGGCTGCTGCGCCGTCAGCGTGACGCCGCCGGTCTGGGTGTGGAAGCGCAGCATGCTCGCCTTGGGGTTGGTGGCGCCGAAGCGCTCGCGCATGATGTGCGCCCACATCCGCCGGGCCGCCCTGAACTTGGCGACCTCCTGGAAGACGTTGTTGTGGCCGTTGAAGAAGAAGGCCAGCCGCGGCGCGAACTCGTCGACGGACAGGCCCTTCTCGATGGCCGCCGTCACATAGGCGATGCCCGAGCACAGCGTGAACGCGACCTCCTGCACGGCCGAGCAGCCCTTCTCGCGGAAGTGATACCCGGAGATCGAGATCGTGTTCCAGCGCGGCACGTGCTCGTGGCAGTACGCGAACAGGTCGGTCGTCAGGCGCATCGTCGGGCCGGGTGGGTAGATGTAGTTGCCGCGCGCGATGTACTCCTTGAGGACGTCGTTCTGGGTCGTTCCCCGCAACTGGACCGAGGGCACGCCCTGCTCGGCGCCGACGAGCTCATACAGCAGCAGCAGGCACGCGGCCGGAGCGTTGATCGTCATCGAAGTGGACACCCGATCCAGGGGGATGCCGTCGAACGCGGTGCGCATGTCGTCGATCGTGTCGATCGCCACGCCCGTGCGCCCCACCTCGCCTTCACAGCGCGGGTCGTCGGAGTCCAGCCCCAGCTGCGTGGGCAGGTCGAAGGCCATCGACAGCCCGGTCGAGCCCTTGGACAGCAGGTAGCGGTAGCGAACGTTGGACTCCTTCGCCGAGGCATACCCGGCGTACTGGCGCATCGTCCAGGTCTGCGCGCGATACATCTCGCGGTGCACCCCGCGCGTGTACGGGAACTCGCCCGGCTCGCCGAGGTCGAGCTCCTCGGGCAGGTCGGACTCGGTGTAGAGCGGCTCGATCTCGATGCCCGAATCGGTGAACCGGCGAGGGTCCCCGGGCCCGACGATCGGTGCGACGGTCAGGTGCTCGTCGGTGGCGGCCATGCCCAGATGATATGGCTCTCGGGTATCCTGCAAGCCGTGCCAACCTGCCTGGTCACCGGCGGAGCGGGTTTTCTCGGATCGCACCTGTGCGACGAGCTGCTGGCGCGCGGGCATCGCGTGATCTGCGTGGACAACTTCGAGACGGGCTCGCTGGCCAACATCGAGCACATCCGCGACCCCGAGCGGTTCGTGCACGTCGGGACGGACATCATCGAGCCGTACTTCGTGCAGGAGCCGGTCGACTTCGTCTACCACCTCGCGTCCCCAGCCTCGCCGATCGACTACCTGCGCCTGCCGCTGCACACCCTGAAGGTCGGCTCCTATGGGACGCATCACACGCTGGGCCTGGCCAAGGCCAAGCGCGCGCGGTTTCTGATCGCCTCGACCAGCGAGGTCTACGGCGACCCGCTGGAACACCCCCAGTCGGAGACCTACTGGGGACACGTCAACCCGATCGGCCCGCGCGGCGTGTACGACGAGGCCAAGCGCTACGCGGAGGCGCTGACGATGGCCTACCACCGCCAGCAGGGCGTGGACACCGCGATCGTACGCATCTTCAACACCTACGGCTCGCGCATGCGCCCGCACGACGGGCGCGCGATCCCCACGTTCCTGCGCCAGGCGCTGGCGAACAGGCCGATCACGGTGTTCGGCGACGGCTCACAGACGCGCTCGTTCTGCTACGTGAGCGATCTGATCAGGGGTATCATCGCGCTGGCGGAGTCCGGGCATCACGATCCGGTGAACATCGGCAACCCCGACGAGTTCACGCTGCTGGAGCTGGCCGAGACCGTCAGGGAGCTGACGGGGTCGAGCTCGGAGATCGTGCACGAGGCGCTGCCGGTCGACGATCCCAAGCAGCGCCGCCCGAACATCGCGCTGGCGCAGGAGTTGCTCGGATGGTCGCCGGAGGTGTCGTTGAGGGAGGGGCTGCAGCGCACGATCGAGCAGTCCGGCGTCGAGCTGCTCGTCGGCGACGGGGCGCGCTGAGGGGCTTCGCCGCGCGCCGTCACGGCGCTCCTACGAACCGGTTTGAGTGCCCGCGCGCGTCTGTGCGACACTGTTCAGGCGGTCGTCCAGTCGTCGAACGACCGCTACATCTGCGACCCTGAGACGTTGTGAGCAGAGAGATGGGACCAGGTTCCACGCGAACGTCCGCTCCGCCCACCCCGCGGCCACCCGGTGCGCCTGTGCGCTCGCCGCGCTCCTCCACGCCCGCCCGGCCCCCGTCCGCGGCTTCGGGAGCGCAGTCGCTCACGCCGATCCCGGAGCGATCGTCGGAGCGACCGGTGATGTCGGAGGCGACTGCGCGCAGGAACCACTCCGATCGCGACATGCGCAGCAAGCGCCCGCCGGCGATGTCGTTTCTGCTGCGCATGGACACCGCTCGCCGTGGCGCGCGCGTGGTGTCGCTGCTGGCGCTCGACTTCGTGGGCATCGCCCTGGCGATCTATACCGCGCTGGCGCTCAAGGAAGTCGTGCTCGGCAGCCTGAACGCGAGTCACGTGTATGAAGAGACACGCCACTTCGTGCCGTTCGCGTACCTGCTGACGGCGCTGCTGTTCGCGCGCTCGGGGCTGTATGCGGCGCGCGCACAGCGCCCGGGACTGTCGCGGATCGTGGGATCGCTGTTTCAGGTCGCGTTCGTCGCGCTGATATTCGCCGTGGTCAGCGGCGAACAGTTCTCGAGCTTCTACCTCTTCTATGGCTCGCTCGCGTTCGCGCTGCTGTATGTGTCCTCGTTGCGCGCGGGCTATGAGGCCCTCACGGGCGTGCTGCTGCGGGCGGCGGGATACCGGCGCAGGGCGGTGCTGGTGGGCACCGGCGAGCACATTCGCGACGTCGCCCACGCGCTCGGCGAGGGCGCCCACCACGCGCCGCTTCAGGTGGTCGGGTACCTGTCGCTGAATCCGTTGGGAGCGAACGGGCTGCGCTCGCTGGGGACGCTCGAGAACCTGGACGAGGTGCTGAAGGGCGAGCGGATCGACGAGGTGATCATCGCCGACTCGGACTTTCCCCAAGTGGAGGCGGTCGAGCTCGTCAACCGGTGTCACCGGCGGGGCGTGCGCGTGCGGATCGCGCCGTCAACGATGGAGATTCTGATCCACCGCGCCGAGTTCGTGCCCGGCAGCGGGGTGCCGCTGTTCGAGCTGGGCTCGCCCACCTTCGAGGGGATCGACTTCGCGCTGAAGCGCACGTTCGACCTGATCGGGGCGACGCTGCTGCTGATCGTGCTCAGCCCGTTGCTGGCGCTGATCGTGGTGGCGGTGCGCCTGACCTCGCGTGGACCGGCAATGTTCCATTCGACTCGGCGGGGCATCGGCCAGCGGCCGTTCGCATGCCTGAAGTTCCGCACGATGCACACCGACGCCGAGCAGCGCCAGGCCGACCTGGAAGAGCTCAACGAGGCCTCCGGGGCTCTGTTCAAGATCCGCGAGGACCCCCGCCTGACGCGCGTCGGGCGGGTGCTGCGGCGATTCTCGCTGGACGAGCTGCCGCAGCTGGTGAACGTGATCCGCGGCGATATGTCCCTCGTCGGTCCGCGACCGCTGCCCGAGCGCGACTACGAGATGCTCGAGGAGTGGCACCGCAAGCGCTATCTCGTGCTGCCCGGGATCACCGGCCTGTGGCAGGTCTCAGGCCGCTCGGAGCTCGACTTCGACGACCTCGTGCACCTCGACTTCATCTACCTCGAGCGCTGGTCCCTGGCGCTCGATTTGACGATCCTCCTGAAGACTATCCCGGCTGTGATCTCCAGGCGCGGCGCTTACTGAGCCTGCCTATGCACGGACGCTCCGGTCGCGCGAGCGCGCTTTCATAGACTCGCCAGGTCTCGCGTCCGACATCCTGCCATGTCCACGCGGGCGTAGCCGGCGAGGGCTGGCGAGCCATGTCGGCAGCGGGGTCGCACGCCTCCGGGATCACGATCACACGCTCGCGCTCGAATCCGAGTTCGCCGACGGCTTCATGGGCGAGCGCCTCGGTGGGAACGATCACGTGGGTCGCGCGCTGCACCGCGAGATGGCGCAGGCGCAGGTGAATGCCGCCACCGCGCAGGCGCTCGCTGAGGCGGGTGAGCGCGCCCAGCTCGTGGATGGTCACGACCATCGGGCACGGGCTGTGCAGCATCGCGCCCTGCATCCAGGGCGCGTGGAACACGTCGGCCTGGCGGGGACGGTGCGTCTCCACGATCTCTCCACGTGTCGCGCCCGTGTCGCGCAGGGCGCGCAGCAGGCAGCGCGCATACCGTCCGACGCCGCGCGGGTCCGAGGACGGGCGGCTGTCGAACGCGACCCTCACTCCGGCGCCGTCCCGCGAAGCCGGAGCCCGGCTCGGTCGGCGGGTGCGATCACGTCGTCCCCTTAGCCCGGACGTGCACACACGCAACATAGACGGTTCGCGCCGGCGCGTGCGGCGCTGACAGCGTTGCTGCACGATCGCTCGAGCATCTCTAGCCTGCCGTGGCGATGCCTTCGCGCGAGTATTACGAGGCGCTCTGGGAGAGGGTGCCGGCCGGTGTGGAGCCGCCCGATTTCGCGTTGCGCCGGGAGTTTCTGTTGGCGCACGTGGCCGCGGGCGAGCGCGTGCTGGACGTCGGCTGCGGCGAGGGGTGGTTCACGACCGAGCTCATCCACGCCGGAGCGCGGGTCGTGGGGATGGATGTCGCCGAGGAGCCGCTGCGGCGCGGGCGCGAGCGTGACTCCCGGCTGCAGCTGGGGCTGATGGACGCCGACGGTCCGTGGCCGCTGGATGACGCGAGCTTCGACGTGGTGTGGGCGGGGGAGACGATCGAGCACGTCGCCGACACCGCCGGCTGGCTCTCAGAGGCACGTCGCGTGCTGCGAGCGGGCGGGCGATTGCTGCTGAGCACGCCCGATCACGGACGGCTGCGGGTGCTGCGGCTGGCGTGCTCGCGGCGCGCGTTCGAAGCGCACTTCGACCCGCTGGCCGACCACCTGCGCTACTACACCCGCTCGAGCCTCACCCGCGTGCTCGGCGAGTTCGGCTTTCAAGAAGTCGCCGTAAGCGTCGTCGCCGGGCCGCCCGGCGCGCGGCGGCTGCTCCTGGCCCGAGCCGTGCGCGCGCGCTGGTAGAGGCGGTGGCGGCCCTAGCCCGCAGAGCCTGGACGTAGTCGTTGTAGATTTCGACCGATTCGGGATTGGGATACGGGGGCGCGATCGCTTCGGGAGCGATCAACTCGGGGTTCAGGTAGATCCCGGCCCGCAGCTCTTTCAGGGCGGCCGCCGGTTCGCGTGTCAGGTCATACCGCGCGAGCGTGAGCCACGACTGGGGGTTGGAGGGCTGCAGGCGGACCGCCCGCTGGAGCGTCGCCCTCGCCAGCGCCGATTCGCCCGTGTCCTGCTGGATCGCCGCGAGGGTGAACAGCGCCTGCACCGACAGCGGGTCGCGCGAGACGGCCGTCTGTGCGTCCGCCAGCGCCGCCCGGGGGTTGGTGGCGAGCTTGGCCAGCGCTGCCTGGGAGGCGTCAACCGAGCGCTGCGGCTGCCACTGCGACCAGGCCGCGAGCAGCGCGGCGATCAGCACGGCTGATGCAACGCCTACGCGGATCGGGCTGAGCACGCGCGATGACTGCGGGAGCAGACGCGGTTCGCCCGGCGCCCCCGCGGGAGCCACGGCCGCGGCGGACCATTCGCGGGTGGCGCCCGGATCGCGCTGCCACGCGTTCAGCGGCCCGCGGCCCGCGAGCCAGCCCGCGCACAGCAGCGCCACGCACGCGTCGCCGGGCACGTACCAGGTCCAGTTGACGAGCGAGTGCACGCCGAACACGACCACCAGGCAGAGCATGCTGAGCAGGCCGATGCGCTCCGGGGTGTATCGAGCGAGATCGGGATCGTCCAACTCTCGCCACCCCGGCCCGGGGCCGTCCCCGCTTCGGATCGCAAGCCACGCGCGCCAGCTCGTCCAGCGCCGGTTCAGCGGATGCGTCGCGCGTCCGGCCGCCGCCATCCATGCGAGCAGCAGGGCAAGCGCCAGCGCGAGTCCGACCGCGCCCTCGTCGGCGAGCGTCTGCACCACGAAGCCGTGTGCGTGTTTGACTTCCAGTGGCGCCGTGCGATAGCGCAGGCTCGCGGTTTCATAGCCGTCGGCGCCCGCTCCCACGACCGGGTGCGCCGCGAACACCTGCAGCGCCTGCTTCCAGTAGCGCGCGCGCACGCTGGCCACCGCCGTCAGGCGCCCCGGCGAGTTGGGTGGCGGTTTGGCGTTGGGGTTCGTCAGCGCGTCAACGGCGTGAGAGATGCTGCCGGTGAAGCCGCGATGGCTGTGCGCGAGCGCGCCCGCGAACGCAAACAGCGCGAGCACGACCAGGATCAGCAGGGTCGCGCCGGCGCGGTTGCGCGTCACCCGCGCCGGTGGATTGCGGCCGGTGAAGAACCCGATCGCGATCCCCGCGAGCGTGAGCAGCAGGATCATCGCGAGGAGCAGCACCCCGAGCTGATGGCCGGCCGTGGCGCGTTCGCTCAACGGGATGTTGTCGCTGATCAGCACGTGCCGCGAGAAGTCCCAGCCGACGACCGCGCCGGCGCCGAGCCCGCCGACGATCAGCACCGCCGCTCCACGCAGGCGCAGCGGCACGATGCAGAACCACAGCGCCAGGCCGATCGCCAGCGCGATCAGCGCTCCGCGCGAGTAGGCGAGCATCAGCGTCACGAGCACGATGCCCATCGCCGGGTACGCGAGCGCGTTCAGCAGCGCGTGCCCGGCGCGGCGCGCTCCCAGCCAGATGCAGCAGATCGCCCCCATCGCGGCGGTCAGGCCGATCGCGTTCCAGTAGCCGTACGGTTCCTCCAGTCGCGCATACAGGTTCGACTGCGCGCTCGCCGGCACGAGCGTGCCCGGGAAGACCTTCGTGGCCAGTGCGTAACCGCACACGATCACCGCTGCCAGCGCAAGCCCGCCGAGGATCGCCGGCCAGCGATCGGGCGCCAGTCGCACGAGCGCGACCGATGCGCCGAACACGGCGCTGTAGGCGAGCATCCGCCCGGCGTCCTGCCAGCTGATGTCGGGCTGCACCGACCACACGACCGACAGCGCGCCCAGCGCGGTGAACGCGAGCAGCAGCCCGACCGGCCACAGCCCGTACTTGCGGCCCTCCACGAGCGAGCGGCCGGCGGGGGTGAGCACGATCGCCGCCGCCGCTGTCACCCCGGCGGCGAGCGTCAGCACGATCTCGGTCGTGGTCATCGCTTCGAGGTTGAGCCCGCCTTTGGCGACGAACGTGACGAAGCACGCGACCGCCGCACTCAGCAGCGTCGCCCACCACAGCGCGCCGGTGCGCAGCATCCGCCGCCGCGCCCCTGCGAGCTTGCCGCCGGCGGGCCTCTCCGAGGCCGGTGGGGACGGCGAGGAGCTCGACGGCGGTCGGCGAGATGCGGTGGGAGCTGACGCGCTCAAGGGCTCTCACCGGCTCCGGTGGGCTCGGATGCGGTTGCGGACGGCGCCGCCCGCCGCCAGCAGCAGGCAGAGCAGCAGGAACGCGAGGGTTGCGAGCAGTGGGGTGGGCAGCGAGCTGAGGGCCGATGTGACATCGACGTGCACGACGCCAGGATGGATCGTCTCGCCGCCGATCCGCACCGGGGCCGCGCCGGCGCTCGGCGCCTTCGCGATCGCCCGCCGCTCGGCTGGGGTCGCCGTGACCGCGGCGGTGGGCGTCGTCGCTGTGCCGCCGCCGGCGCCGTGACCGCCCCCCGCCGCCGCCAGCTGAGCCTGGCGGATGAGCTGAGCGCAGTTCGAATACTCTTCTGTCCCGGCGCCCAGTTCTTTCAGGGCTTCACCGTAGGCCTTCTGGCTGAAACCGCTCAGCGATTCGCCGTGGGTGCAACGATCGATGATCGTTTCGGCGGTGTTCGCCTGTGCGGGCACCGCGATCGTCACGAGCGCCGCGAGGGTGGCTCCCAGCACGAGCGTGAGCTTTGGGTGGCGGACGATTCTCATAGCTCCGAGCCGCACGGGCGCGCGGCGCGACCCCAAAGCTAGCAATGCGTGCGGGAGAGACCGACGGTCGCGAGGGCCTGCGAGAAGCCGTCGGCCCAGGCGTCGTATGTGTAGGCGCCCACGTCCCGCGCCGCCGCGGCGCCCAGGCGGGCGCGCAGCCCGGGGTCCCTCGCCAGGCGGACCATCGCGCGGGCGAGCGCGTCGCTGTCGGCGGCCGGTACGACCAGGCCGTTGTGCCCGTCGCGCACCAGGCCGCCCGCGACCGCGCCGACCGCGTCGCTGCAGATCGTCGCCAAGCCCCGGTTCATCGCCTCGTTGACGACCAGCCCCCACGGCTCCAGGAAAGTGGGAGTCCTGATCGAGGGGACCACCAGGACGTCGGCGTCGGCGTACATCTCGCGCAGGCGCTCCGGGGGGACGGGCTCGATGCAGCTGACGCCGGGCGGATCCGCCGCGCCGGCGGCCTCGACCCAAGGGGACCTGGATCCCGGACCGACGAGGACGAGCGCGGCGGACGGCGCCCGAAGCCCCGACCGTCGCCAGGCCTCCATCAGCATCCCCACTCCCTTTTCCCGGTCTGGCCGGCCCGCGAACATGAACTTCACCCGCGCGTCGCGCGGCCACGCGAGATCGCCCGGTACGGCCGTGACGGGAGCGCTCCAGAAGGCGTTGTCGACCGCCTGCGGCGCTACATGCACGTTGCGCGCCCCCCGCGCGCGCACGTATGCGCTGACATGCGGGCCGTACGTCACGATCGCATCGGCTGAGCGATACAGACGCAGCAGGGCCGGGTAGCTGAACAGATGGGCCGCGCTGCGCGGGTGCGCCCACAGCGACGCCCACAGGATCAGCGGCACGTGCCCGCGCCGTGCGCCCGCCCAGCTGGCCGGCAGCGCCACGCGCCCTCCGGTGGAGCACACGACCGCGCGATAGTCCCCGCTCGCCGCCAGCCTCGCCGGCTCGTGCTGGCGGATGTATCGATGGGGGAATGGCAGCTCTCCCACGAACTTCGCCCCGCCGTGCTTGGAGCGTCCTGTGAACAGCGCGACTTCTACTCCCTCGCGCTCGTGCAGCGCCGCGAACGCACCCACTCGGTCCGGTGGCGCATGGCCGGTGACGAACAGGACGGGCTTCATCCCAGCGCGTGCTCGTATGCGGCCAGGGTCTGGCGCCCGCAGCGCTCCCAAGTGAAGTTGGCGGCGACGCTCTCGCGCGCGCGCTGGCCCGCCTCGCGCAGGCGATGCGGATCGGAGAGCAGCTCGTCGATGCGCTGGGTCAGCCGCTCGATGTCGCCGGGCGGCACCAGCACGAAGCCGTCGCCGGCCGCCGCGATCTCCTCCGGACCGGGCTCGCCCCGGCAGCCGATCGCGGGCACCCCCCCGGCCATCGCCTCGATATAGGCCACCCCGAACGCCTCCTCGGTAGAGGGCATCACGAACAGCGTCCCCCGCCGCGCGTGCGCGAGGGCCTGCTCCGGCGACAGCTGTCCGCGCATGTCGACTCGATCGCCGACGCCCAGGCGCGCCGCGAGTCCTTCCAGCGCCACTCGCTCGGGGCCGTCGCCGACGATCTCATAGCGCAGCGTCGGATGCCTGCGCCCGAGCACCGCCAGCGCGCGCAGGACATCGGCATGGCGCTTGCGCGCCACCAGATGCCCGACCGTCACGAGCGTCGGCGGCCCATCGCGCCGCGGTGCGCGCGGCGTGTCGAGCAGATCGGCCCCGAGATGAACGACGCGCACCTCCCCGGCGCCGTGAGCCCGGCAGAGCTCGGCGATGCCCTGGCTGTTGGCCAATGTCAGCCGTGCCGCGCCCAGCGTGCGCGCGACCGCCTGCGCGCCCGCGGCGCTCCCGCGCGGCGGTGGGGCGGCCGTGTAAAGCACGTCGCCGCCGTGCACCGACACCACCAGCGGCACGTCCATGCGGGCTCGGCGCACCGCATCGCCGGCGGGGACCGCGTTGTGGGCGTGTACGAGCTCGAACGCGAACCTCCGTCTCAGCCGGCGCAGCGCCAGTCCCAGCGCGGGCGCCGCCCATGCTCCCCAGCTCGCGTAGGAGTGCGGCCGGGGCGGGGACACGTAGGGGACGTAGGAGATCGGCAGGCCGTCGAGCGTCTGCTTGCGCGGCTCGCGCACGCGTACGCCCAGCTCTCGCACGAGTGTGGGCGGCCCTTCCCTGAGGGTCGCCCGCGGGGGGATCAGACGGTGCAGCACGAGCACCTGCACCTCAGCGCCCCCATCGCGCGCGGCCATCGCCTGGCGGTGGGCCCACACGCCGAGCACCGGATCGCGCCGGCTCGGGTAGAACTCGGCTACGACCGCGACCTTCACGCCGTTCTTCCCCGCGCAGGAGCAGTAGCCGCCACGTGGTGTCGGGAGCGGAGATTCACCAGCGCCGGTGCGTCGTCAGGGTTCGCTGTGACTCCGCGGCGCTCACGTACGCGCGCGTCGTGAGGAACTCGCGCGCCTCGGCCACGGCCGCCTCGTGCGAGTACGCGCCGGCGGCAGGCGCCGCTCGGTGGCCGATCGCGACGGCGTCGATCACGCCGCAGCGCCATCCGTGCTCGCGCGCGAGCGCCGCCCAGTGCGCGTCCAGGCCCCAGCCCATGCGCAGATCGGGAAACGGCAGCAGCGTCTCGAACGTCGCACTCGCAAACGCCGTCACGGGGCCGATCTCCACGAAGCCCGTCTCGCGCACGACGCTGCCGGGCCGGCGGCGGGTCACCGGCCACGCCGCATGCGAGCTCAGGCGATGCGCGGGCTGGGCCAGCTGCAGGGAGAACCGCTCGCACAGGAACAGCAGCCTGTCGAGGAATCCGCTCGGCAGCTCGATGTCGTCGTCTACGACCAGCAACCAGTCGCGCCCCTGGATTGGAGGCCCACCCACCTCCGCGGCCAGCGGCTCCGCGGCCAGCAGCCGGTTGAGGTTCTCGAACTTACCCAGCTCTCCCGGCGGGCACGTGCGCAGCTCGACCTCGTGCCTGGAGCGCAGCAGCTCCGCGCGTATGCGGGCGGCGCGGGTCTCGTGCTCGGGACGGACCACGCCGATAGCGAGCACTCTGCGCAACGGCGGCTCGTGGCGCGCGGCGAGGCTCAGGCGCAGCCGCCTCGCGGTGGCGATCTCCCAGGCGTCGATCGCCCCGTCGCGCAGGCCCCGCAGCGTCCCGTCGATGCCGCCCACAGTCCCGCTCTGTCCGGACAGGAAGTCATCCGCGCCCATCGGCTTCGGTGCGGGCTCGTGTCGCAGCGCCTCGCGCACGCGCCCGGCGCTGTGCGCGACCATCGTCACTCCCGCCGGACAGCCCCTGCGCGCGACGTGCCACGAGCAGCCCGCGAGCGTTCTCAGCTCTCCCCCAAGCGACGGCGCCTGCCCGCGCCGAACGTCGAAACGGCGGGCGGCCCTGCCGCGCTGGTGCTGTGCCCGCGCGAGCGCTCCCAGACGCGCGTCCGCACCCGTCCGGCGATGATCGACCGTGGCGCCCGCCACGTACAGCACTCGCGCGCCGGGATCGCGGGTGCGCAGGCGATCCTGCCACTCCTGCTCATCGCCGCCGTGCTCGAGCGTGACGTCGAACGGGCCCACCCGCTCCAGGGCGCTGCGCCGGATCGCCATGTTCGCGCCCCACGCGTACCGCGTCTCGGTGTCGCTGCAGCCGAGCTCCAGCGTCGTGATCGGGGGCGCCTCCCGCCCACAGGAGCGAGAGCCCCATCCACCCCGTCCCTCCAGGCGGGGTCTGATCGCCCCGGCGAACACGTCCACGTCCGGGTGCTCGCTCGCGGCATCGAGCAGCGCGGCCAGCCAGCCCGGGCCGGCTTCGACGTCGTCGTCCACGAACACCACCAGCTCGCCGCCGGAACGCTCGACGCCCGTGTTGCGCGCGACGTTCAGACCCAGCTCGCGCTCGTGCGGCTCGTAGCGCGCCCCGAAGCGTTCCGCCTGCGCACGACGCTCGGGGGAGGGGCCCGCGTCGTCGATCACCAACACCTCCGCGCCGGCCGCATCGGCCTGCGGGGCGATCGAGGCGAGCGCCACCTCCAGATAGGCGGGACGCCCGCGCGTGGGGATCACGATCGAGGCGGGTATCGCTCTGGACGGGGTCATGGCTCGTGGTATGCGGTCCGCGGAAACGGCTGTGACGGTCGGGTTGCAGTGACGGGTCGCCGGAAGAGTCTAGGTTTGACGGCGAGATGGTCCTGTTTCTGCACAACCGCTACCGCACGACCGGCGGAGAGGAGCGCACGGTCGAGGACCTCGTGTGGCTCGTGCGTGAGCATCTGCACGAGCCCGCCGAGCTGCTCACGCGGGACTCGGCTTCGCTCGGTCGTGTCCGCGCGGCGGCGGGCCTGTTGCGCGGCGGCCTCCAACCCGCGGATGTGGCGAAAGCGGTCGCGCTCAGCGGCGCCCGGATCGTGCACGCCCACAATCTGCACCCTGCGCTCGGCTGGCGCGCTCTCGCGGCGGCTCGGGAGGCAGGCGCGCGGGTCGTGCTGCATCTGCACCAGTATCGCCTCGTCTGCGCGATCGGCGTGTGTTACACCCGCGGGGCACAGTGCACGCGCTGCCACGGCCGCGACACGAGTCCCGGCGTGCGGCTCAATTGTCGTGGCAGCCTGCCCGAGGCGGCTGCCTACGCGGCGGCGCTGTCGCTGTGGCAGCGCCGCCTGATCGAGCAGGCCCACGCGCTGATCGTCCCAAGCGCGTTCGCCCGCGAGCGTCTGCGCGCGCTCGGCGCGCCGTTGCCGTGGGATCGCGTCCATGTCCTGGCCCCGCCCGTGCGGTCGTTCACCGATCGAGCCGGGGCCATGCCCGGCTCCTACGCGCTCGTCGTCTCCCGGCTTGCGCCCGAGAAGGGCGTCGATGTCGCGATCGCCGCTTGCGGCCTCGCCGGCCTGCCGCTCGTGGTGGCCGGCGACGGTCCCGAGCTCGAGGCGCTTCGAGGGCTGGCCGGTGACGGCGACGTGCGTTTCGCCGGTCGTGTCGACGAGGTCGAGCTGGCCCGTCTGCGTGCGGGCGCGTCGATCGCGCTCGTGCCCTCGCGCTCGGCCGAGACGTTCGGCATGGCCGCCGCCGAGGCGATGGCCTGCGGGCTGCCGGTTGCCGGGAGCCGCATCGGCGCGCTGCCCGAGCTCGTCGATGAGCCGGGTCTCGCTCCGCCCGGGGATGCGTCCGCGCTGGCCGAGGCGATCATCCGCGTGCTGGCGGGCTCGGCGGTGGGACGGCTCGGACTGGAGCGGGTCCGCGCGCTCTGCGCTCCGGACGCCGTCGCGCGGGGGCTGGCAAGCATATACAGGGACGCTCAGCCCGCTCGCGCGTCTTGAGGATGGCCCCGGTCGAGGCCGTTCGTCACCGGCGCGCGCCCGCGTCCGGACCGCAGGCCCGCGCGAGGCTGAGCGCGCATAAGCTCTCGCTGTGTCCTTCGCTTCGGCATCGGCTGAGCCCAGACGCGCCCTGATCACCGGCATCACCGGTCAGGACGGCTCGTTCCTGGCGGAGCTGCTGCTCGAGAAGGGCTACGCGGTCACGGGCGTCGTGCGCGGGGCGGCGGCCGAGCCCGCGGATGACCCGGAGCGGGGCGCCTCGCTCGGCTGCTCCGAGCACCTGCGCGCGCAGGTCGAGCTCGTGTACGGCGATCTGCTGGAGCCGCAGACGCTGCGAGCCGCGATCGAGCGGGTGTCTCCGCACGAGATCTACCACCTCGCCGCGCCCTCGTTCGTGCCCGACTCGTGGGAGCGCCCCCTACAGACGGTCCGCGCGATCGCCGGCTCGGCCGCGGCGATCCTCGAAGCCGTCCGCGATCTGGACGCCTCCGCGCGCGTGTTCGTGCCCGCGTCGGGCGCGATCTACGGCGACGCGCCCGAGTCGCCCCAGCGCGAGGACACGGTCTGCCGGCCGACCACGCCATACGCCGTCGCCCGCCTGGCGGCGCACCAGCTCCTCGGCGTGCTGCGCGCGCACGACGGGCTGCACGCAAGCTCGGGGATCGTGTTCAACCACGAGTCCGAGCGCCGCGCCGAGCGGTTTGTGACGCGCCGCATCACGCGCGCCGCCGCGGCGATCTCGCTGGGGCGCCAGCGGGAGCTCACGCTCGGCGACACCTCGGCGGTGCGCGACTGGTCGTTCGCGGGGGACATCGTGCTCGGAGCCTGGCTGATGCTCCAGCAGGAGCATCCCGACGACTACGTTCTCGCGAGCGGGGTCCCGCACACCGTCGCGGAGTTCGCGCAGGCGGCCTTTGCGTGTGTGGACCTCGACGCCGAGCGCTACCTGCGCGTGGATCCCGCGCGCGTGCGCCGCGCCGAGAGCACCCCCAGCATCGGCGATCCGTCCAAGGCCCGCGAGCGCTTGGGCTGGACACCCGAAGTGGGGTTCGAGCAGCTCGTGCAGCGCATGGTCGCAGCCGATCTGCTGGCGCTGGAACAGACCCTCTAGACTGATCGCGGCATGGTCACGGTCGGCGTCATCGGACTCGGGTACGTCGGCCTGCCGCTCGCCGTCGCCTTCGCCCAGGAGGGCTGCGAGGTCATCGCGGTCGATGTCAACTCGCGCAAGATCGAGGCGATCGAGGGGGGCGAGTCCTACATCGAGGACATCCCTTCCGAGCAGCTGCGCCGCGTCTCCGAGCGCATCCACGCCACCACCCGCTACGCCCGTCTGGAGCGGGCCGACGCGGTGCTGATCTGCGTGCCGACGCCGCTGACGCGCAATCGCGAGCCCGATCTTGGCCCGCTGCTGGATTGCACCCGAGCGCTGTCAGAGGTGCTCCAGCAGGAACAGCTCGTCGTGCTGGAGTCCACCACGTATCCGGGCACGACGCGCGAGCGCGTCGCGCCGCTGCTGGAGGAGTCGGGCCTGGCGGCCGGGCGCGACTTTCACCTCGCGTTCTCGCCCGAGCGCGTGGATCCGGGTCGCACCGATTACACCCTGCGCACCACTCCAAAGGTGATCGGTGGGCTGACCGGCGCGTGTGCCGAGCGCGCGGAGCAGCTGTACGGGCTGGTGTGCGACACGCTCGTGCGGGTCTCGACTCCCGAGTCGGCGGAGCTGTGCAAGCTGTTGGAGAACATATTTCGCTCGGTCAACATCGCGCTCGTCAACGAACTGGCGATGCTGACCGACCGCATGGGCATCGATATCTGGGAGGTCATCGAGGCGGCGGCGAGTAAGCCCTACGGGTTCATGCCGTTCTCGCCCGGTCCCGGCATGGGAGGGCACTGCCTGCCGGTCGATCCCTTCTACCTGAGCTGGCGCGCGCGCGAGTTCGACATGTCCACGGAGTTCATCGAGCTCGCGGGCAAGGTCAACCAGCAGATGCCCTACCACTGCGTCGCCAAGGTCGAGCGCGCCCTGAACGACGCCGGCCTGCCCGTCAAGGGCGCCCGCATCGCCGTGCTCGGCGTCAGCTACAAGCCGGGCGTCGGCGACATTCGCGAGTCGCCCGCGCTGAAGATCGTCGAGCTGCTGCGCGGGCTCGGTGGGGACATCCGCTACCACGACCCCCACGTGCCGG
The DNA here is from genome assembly GCA_963767255.1 of uncultured Solirubrobacterales bacterium. GTDB lineage: Bacteria > Actinomycetota > Thermoleophilia > Solirubrobacterales > Solirubrobacteraceae > Palsa-744. The sequence continues at coordinate 89,594 of CAVYDM010000027.1, forward strand.
CGCTGAGCGAGCTCGGCCTGCGCAGCCTCCCGCTGGATGAGGCGCTGACCGACGCCGACCTCGTGCTGATCGTAACGGCCCATCCGAGCGTCGATCACGAGCTGGTCGCCAGGCGCGCGCGCCTGGTGGTCGATCTGCGCGGTGTCACACGCGCGTTCGCTGAGGCCGGCAATGTTGTTCGACTGTGACCATCTCGCGCTATGTCCGCGAGGGATGATGCGCCGGACGAGAGCAAGCGAGACACCTGAGTGCTGAGCTCCGACCCACGCGCGCCGGGGCTGATGCTCGGGGAGAACGTCCTCATCGGCGAGGACGTCACGTTCGGGGCGCACGTGGTCGTTCACGACGGGACGGTCATCGGCGACGGCTGCATGGTCGAGGACCACGCGGTCCTCGGCAAGCGCCCGCGCCTGGCTGGGCGTTCGTCCGCGCGCGGCGAGGTCGGGCGCCTGAGCATCGGTGAGCGCGTCACGGTCTGCGCCGGTGCGATCGTGTTCGCGGGCGCGTCCATCGGCGACGGCGCGATCCTCGGCGACCAGTCCTTCGTGCGCGAGCGCTCCTCGGTCGGTGCCGACTCGCTCGTCGGCCGCGGGAGCGTGCTCGACAACGACGTGTCGGTCGGAGCGCGCGTGCGCATCCAGACGAACGTGTACGTGACCGCGCTGTCCCTCATCGAGGACGACGTGTTCGTCGGGCCGTGTGCGATGACGACCAACGACCACACGATGGGACGACATGGCCCGGACTACGCTTTGCGCGGCGCGACGCTGCGGCGTGCCTGCCGCATCGGCGGCGGCGCGGTGTTGACGCCGGGGGTAGAGGTCGGCGAGGAGGCGTTCGTCGCCGCGGGCGCGCTCGTCACGCGTGACGTGCCCGCGCGAGCGGTCGTGATGGGGGTGCCGGCGCGGGTCGTGCGCGAGGTGGGCGACGAGGATCTGCTCGAGCGCTGGCGCTAGGTCGGAAGAGCGGTTCTACATCTAGGACGCCACTGGCCTCGAGATATCTACTTGCAACTACTTGCAAGTAAGACTTGAAGGGGAGGCGAAACGGACGGTCGACGCTAGGCCGGGCGCAATCGCCAGAATGCGCGCGGGTCACGCGGCGACTTCCCCACCCACTCGATCACACCGACCTCCATTAGTTCCCTGAGCTCTCGCTGTGCGACCGGCCTTGAGATGTCCAGCGACTCGGCCACCTCGCCGGTGCTCAGGCGACCTCCCTCCCGCAACGTGGCCATAATCGCCCGCGCTCGGTCGGAGAGGCGGGCATCGAGCTCGCGGTCACGTGGCTCCGCCAGTAGAGTCAGATGGACGCCGCCGGAAGCCTGCCGGTAGACCGGGTCTTCGAGCCCTGCTTGGCGCATCTCCTCAAACATTCGACGGATACCCTCCCCCAACTCTTGACCAAAGCTGAGGTCCGAGCAGACGCGAGCAATCCGAGGATTCCTAGCAAAGCGTGTCGCATCGGGCGGATCGCTCAAGTCGACAAGCCCTGGAAAGCGTCCAGGGCTCCAAACCTCGATCCGATCATCGAAGATCTCTATGCGGATATGGTCGCCGGCCAAGCTATATGAGCGATGAACTACGGCATTGACCAAGCCCTCGAGCCACGCGTCCTCCGGGACCAGGGGGACATCTCCGAAGAGTCCCGTGGCGCCAACGAGCGCGCGTCTGACCGGCTGGAGTCGCTGGATGGTTTCTCGCGCTTTGAACAGCTGGTGAGGGATCGGACCTTCCAGATGTACGTCCTCGAGGAGTTGCTGTCGCGCTCCTGCCCCACGTTCGCGGCCCCGATATCTCAGGACGCGTACGAATGTCTCGGGGAGGAACCTTTGCGGATGCTCGGCGAAGAGCAGACAGCCGGCGATCGTCAGCGTGCGATCTTCGGCCAAGCCTCGAGCGTGTAGCAGCCTGATGGCGTCGGGCGCCCGGACCGCCGCTGTGTACTGTTCGACGAGCGCCATGTCCAGGCCATCGACACTCGCGGCTGGCAGTGGTCGGGCCTCGTAGCTAGCCTGACCCTTGTCATAGAGCAACTCCTGACGCTGGCGAAACGTGAGCCGGCGGTTCTCGTCGCCGACCCTGAGGAAGACCTCATCGCGCTTGTTAGCGTGTACTACATCGCTTGGCTCGACTTCGATAACGAGAAGATGATCGGGGTTGCCGCGTTCGTTCTCGCAGTCGAGGATTCGTTGACGTACTCGCACAGGCGGCTCGCAGAAGTCGATGCTGGCCTGCATTTGCTCGTTGTGCTTATCGGGCAGCCGATCGGTGCCCTCAACCTTCCCGCTGCGAATGCCAACGACGATGATGCCTCCGTCGGCGTTCCCAAGGCCAATCAGCCAGTCTGCTAGATCTCGAGCAGCGATTCGAGCCGACTTGCGCTCAAACCACTGGTCCTCGGGGATCCCTGCGAGTATCGAGCCAACCTCGTTAGGGGGTGCGACGAGCGCGGACTCGACGTGCACAGTAGACATGTTTTTATTCTACTTAAAATTATTGCAAGTACAGATAAGGGCATATTCAGCCGGCGCGCACCGCCGCCACGACCTGATCGACCTGCGCTCGGCTGAGCACCGGGCTCATTGGGAGCGCCAGGTGCGTCCGCGCCGCCTCTTCGGTGCCCGGCAGCTCCACGCCCTCGCCCCACGTGCGCATCGCGGCCTGGCGGTGGATGGGCGTGCGGTAGTAGGCCTTGCACCCGATCTCCGCGCCGGCGAGGGCGTGTTCCAGGCGCGCCGGCTCGGGATGGCTGATGACGTACAGGTGCCACGCGGGCTCTGAGCCATCGGTCGGCTTGGGCAGCCTCACCAGCTCGCCCAGCTCCGCCTCGGCATAATGCCCGCCCGCCGCGCGCCGTCCGTCGGCCCACGCATTCAGGTGGGGCAGCTGCACGCGCAGGATCGCCGCCTGCAGCTCGTCCAGGCGCGAGTTGTAGCCGAGGAGCTCATATGTGATCTTGTCGTGCGAGCCGTGGAATCTCAGGGTCCGCGCGCGCTCGGCGATCTGCTCGTCGGAGGTCGTGATCATGCCGCCGTCGCCGAAGCAGCCGAGGTTCTTGGAGGGGAAGAACGAGAACGTGGCCGCCGTGCCCAGCGCGCCCGGACGTCCAGCGGCAGAACTCGAGCCGGCGGCCTGCGCGGCGTCCTCGAGCACCGGCACGCCCAGCGCCTGGATCTCGGCGACCGGCGCGACGTTGCCGAACAGATGCACCGCGATCACCGCCTTCGTGCGGGGCGTGATCGCCGCGCGCACCGTCTCCGCGGTCACGCAGTAGGTCTCGGGGTCGATGTCGCAGAACACCGGCCTCGCGCCCGTCGGCGGGATCGCCTCGGCGGAGGCGTAGAACGTGAACGACGGCACGATCACCTCGTCGCCCTCACCGACGCCCATCGCGCGCAGCGCGATCGTGATCGCGTCCGTCCCGTTCGCGACCCCCACGCCACATCCGGCGCCGCAGTACGCCGCGAACTCCCGCTCGAACGCGCTCACCTCCGGTCCGAGGATGTAGCGCTCGGAGTCGAGCACCCGCTCGATCGCTGCCCTGATCTCGTCCCGCAGCGGCTCCAGTGGAGTACGCGTGTCGAACAGCGCGATCAACGCGGTCGCAACAGCTCTAGATCGGCGCGGGTCATCAACCGGATCAGCTCCTCGAAGCTCGTCTGCGGAACCCAGCCGAGGTCACGCTCGGCCTTGGCGGGGTTGCCGATCAGATGGTCGACCTCCGCCGGGCGCACGAAGGCCGGGTCGATCGTGACGTACTGCTCGAAGTCGCCCAGGCCGGCCTCGTCGAAGGCGACCTCGCAGCACTCGCGCACCGAGTTCGCTTTGCCGGTCGCGATCACGTAGTCCTCGGGGATGTCCCGCTGGAGCATCAGCCACATCGCTTCGACGTAGTCCTTGGCGTACCCCCAGTCGCGTTCGGCGTCGAGATTCCCGAGGCGCAGCTCCTTCGCCAACCCATGCTTGATCGCCGCCGCGTGCCAGGTGATCTTGCGGGTGACGAACTCCAGCCCCCGGCGGGGGGACTCGTGATTGAACAAAATCCCCGAGGTCGCGTGCAGGTCGTAGGACTCGCGGTAGTTGACGGTGATGAAGTGCCCGTACGCCTTGGCGACGCCGTAGGGCGAGCGTGGGTAGAACGGGGTCGTCTCGGTCTGGGGGACCTCCAGGACCTTGCCGAACATCTCACTGGAGCTCGCCTGGTAGAACCGCGCCTCGGGGCAGACTTCGCGCATCGCCTCGAGCATCCGCGTCACGCCCACGCCGGTGAACTCGGCCGTCAGCGTCGGCTGGATCCACGAGACCGCGACGAACGACATCGCCGCGAGGTTGTAGATCTCCGCCGGTCTGGACGCGCGCAGCGCGTCCACGAGCGAGCGCTGGTCGAGCAGGTCGCCCTGGTGCAGGGTGATGCGGTCGCGGATGTGCTCGATCCGCTCGAACTTCTCCGTCGAAGCCCGCCTGACCATGCCATGTACGTCATAGCCCTTCTGGAGCAGCAGCTCCGCCAGATAGGAGCCGTCCTGGCCGGTGACCCCGGTTATCAATGCCGATCGCCTGTCTGTCATGGCCGAGACCCTATCGGTCGGGGCTCTCAGACCGGCGATGTTGCGCGTACTGGCGCGCGAACGCGACGACGAACCGCGGGTTGTAGCGGGCGTATCGCCGCCACAGCCGCCTGGGCTCGCGCATCAGCCGGTATGACCACTCCAGGCCGTTGCGCCTCATCCAAGGGGGCGCCTGGCGGACCAGGCCCGCATGGAAGTCGAACGCCGCGCCCACTCCCACCAGCAGCGGCGCCCGCAGGCGGGGGCGCATCCGGTGCATCCACTGCTCCTGCTTGGGCTGTCCCGTGCCGACCCAGACGACCTGCGCGCCCGACGCGTTGATGTCGGCCAGCAGCCGCTCGTCCTGCTCGAGCGTCAGCGGCGTGAACGGGGGGGAGGCGCCGCCCACGATCTGCAACCCCGGGCAGCGCTCGCGCAGACGGGACGCCAGCAGCTCCCGCTCGGCATCCCCGCGTCCGCCGTACAGATACATCGTCGTGCCACTCGTCGATGATCTCTCGCAGTACTTGATCATCAGATCCGGTCCATACACCCGCGTCGCCCCGGGATGTCCGAGCGCGTGCAGGGCCCACACCAGCGGCTGTCCGTCGGGCACCGCCAGCGTCGCCGCCAGCACGGCCTCCATCGTCGCCGGGTTCTCATGCGCGTTCATCACGAGGTTCACCGCCGCCGCCGTCACGTACCCGCGTGCGTCCGCCGCGACCATCGCGTCCATCCAGTCCATCACCTGCTCGTAGTTCGACACGGCCAGCGGGATGCCGAGCACCTCCGCGCGCTCGGGCGGGGCCGGGTGTGGGGACCTGCCTGCGGCGGCCCGGCCGCCGGCTGGATCGGAGTCGCCGGGGGGATCGGCCTGGTCTGAGCGAAGCCCGGTGGGGGTCGTGGATGCGTCTGGAGGTGCGATTCCGTGAAGATACCGACGCCTTGACGCTCGCCGCCCCCATCGATCCCGAGTTCTGGTCCGATCGTCGTGTCCTGCTCACCGGCCACACCGGATTCAAGGGCGCGTGGACGGCGCTGTGGCTGCAGTCGCTCGGCGCCCGCGTGACTGGGCTGGCGCCGGCGCCGCCGACGACACCGTCGCTGTATGAGCTCGCGCGCGTCGGCTCCCACATGGCGGGCGAGCTTCAGATCGACGTCCGCGACGCTCCCGCCGTGCACGATGGGGTCGCCTCGGTGCGCCCGGAGGTCGTGCTTCATCTGGCGGCCCAGCCGATGGTTCGTCTGTCGCTGCGCGAGCCGGCGCTGACGTTCGAAGTCAATGTGCTCGGCACGGTCAACGTCCTGGAGGCCGTCCGCCTCGCCGGCGAGTCCGTCCGGGCGGTCGTGGTGGTCACATCGGACAAGTGCTACGCCAACCCGCCGGGCTCGCCCCGGCGACTCACCGAGGACGATCCGCTCGGCGGCAAAGACCCCTACTCGGCGTCGAAGGCATGCGCGGAGCTCGTCACGGCGGCCTACCGCGAGTCCTTCTCCGGCGAGTCTCTCCCGGGGGTCGCAAGCGCCCGCGCGGGCAACGTGATCGGTGGGGGAGACTTCGGCGAAGACCGGCTGGTTCCGGACATCCTGCGCGCCTACGACGCCGGCCGGCCGGTCCAAGTGCGCTATCCCGACGCGATTCGCCCGTGGCAGCACGTGCTCAATCCGCTCTCCGGCTACCTCGCGCTCGCTCAGGCACTGTGCGGTCCGGAGCGCGACGAGGCCGCCCGGGCATTCAACTTCGGCCCATCCCCCGAGGACGCGCGCACGGTGCTGGAGATCGTGCGGCGTCTCGGCGGCGCGCTCGGCTATGAGCTGGACGGCGCCGAGCATCCGCCCGAGGCATCGCGATTGGAGCTCGATTCCACGGCGGCCGAACGGCAGCTGGGCTGGCGGCCTCGCTGGGACCTCGACGAGGCGCTCGCGCGGGTCGCCACCTGGCACGAGGCGCATCGTCGCGGCGAGGACATGCGGCGCACGAGTTTGGAGCAAATAGCGGATTTTCGCTGAGCGCTAATTCGTCTGGCTCGCCATCTTCACAGGGTGAGTCCCCTGTCTATACGCCGCTATCGAGCCGATAGGCTGCTGCGGCGGGAGTTCGAGGCGATGCGCGGACGGGTGCTCGCGACGGTTCGCGCGCGGCTGCGGGCCGCGGGTGTCAGCCTCGACGAGGCCGACCTGGAGGCCTGCTACGTCCAGGCCTGGCACGGTTTGTATACGACGATGCTGGAGGGCGATCGGCCGGAGATCGCCAACCCGGAGGGCTGGCTGGCGCTGGTGAGCTATCGCCGCGCGATCGACGAGCACCGCGCGCGCCTGCGCTCCCCCTGGTCATTCCAGGACGGCGACGGGTCCGGCGGCGCGCTGGACGCTGGCGCCCCCGAGCGCGACCTGGCGGGTGAGTTGGACGACCGCGTGCGGCTGCGCCAGCTGATGGAGGGTCTGCGCGGGCGTCTGAGCCCGCGCGAGCGCCAGGCCGCCGCCCTGTGCTACCTGCAGGGCCTCTCCCGTGCGGACGCCGCTTCGCGCATGGGCATCTCAGAGGCGCGCATGCGCAAGTTGATGGAGGGTTCCCGCGCGGGCTCGCCGGGCGTCGCGGGCAAGGTCGGCGAGCTGCTGGACACGATCCGCGCCGGCTCCTACTGCGCCGAGCAGGCCTCGCTGATGCGCGGGTTCGCGTTTGGCATTCAGGACCCCGGCGGCGAGCGCTACGCGCTCGCGCTCGCCCACCAGCGCGAGTGCCCGTCATGCCGTGCATATGTCCTGTCGCTGCGCGGCCTGGCCTCGGTGCTGCCGCCGCTGCCGTTGCCGCTGATGCTGGGCGCGGGTGTCGCCGCGAGCGCTGGAGCAGGAGCCACGGCCGGTGGAGCAGGCTCCGGTGCGGGAGCCGGCGCCGCCGGGGCGGGCACGGGCATGGGTGCGGGGGTTGGCGCGGGCGCCGGAGTGTCCGGTGCTGGAGTGGGCGCCGGCGCCGGCGGGGGCTGGCTGATGGCGGGCGGAGGCCTCGGCGCGAAGCTCGCCGTCGGCTGCCTGGTCGCGGTCAGCGTCGGCGCGGGTTGCGTGGCGTTGACGGTCGTGCCGATCGTGCCGAGTCACCCGCGGACCCATCGCCGCCATGCCGCGCATGCGAGCGAGTCGCGCATCGCGGTCGCCGATCAGTCCCTGAGCTCCTCGCCGGTCGGCTCGCAGCTCACCTCGGCTGCCGCCTCCTCCTCGCAAGCCGGTGTGGCCAAGACGGCCTCCGCCACTGGCGCGTCCGGTAGGTTCGCGCCGACTCCCGCCGCGAAGGCCAGCCGCGAGTTCGGTCTTGAGCAGCCCGCTCGCAACGTCCCGGCGGTTGCGCAGCCGAGCGTCTCACACACCGCCCATGTCGCATCAGCCGGTGCGCAGGACTCCGGCGAAAGCGCGTCCGCGCCGGGCGGTGAATCCTCGGACTCGAGCTCCTCGGGCGGGGGAGGCTCTTCCGGCCATGAAAGCGGCGGCCCATCCGCCGCTGAGCGCGAGTTCGGGCTGGGGTAGATCAGCCCGCGGGAAAGACCTTCGTCAGCTTCCTCAGCGCGAGCGGGTTGCCACGCGGGCGCATCCTGCCGGTGGCCAGCGCCCGGCGGGGATCCAGGCGTTCGCCGATGATGTCCACCCAATCCTGGTAGGAGACCTTCAGGCGCAGGTCCGCATCCGGTGCGGCCCCCTCGGCGGCCGTGCTCGAGCCGTTGTTCACGGTCAGATGCCAGCTGGGGACGTCGGGCTCGGTGAAGTCCCACTGGAACGTGGTCGCGCGCTTTAGCCCGTGATTGGGGTTGACCTGGCGGCGAATCGTGTCGAACAGCAGCGCCACCGTCTCGGGGTCGCGCTTGGACGGGCCCTCGCGCACGCCGATCACGCCGGCCTGGGCGAGCGCGCGCCCACGCTGGGAGACCTCCAGCGGAGTCAGGCCCGGCGGCAGCAGCGCCGGTCCGGGCAGCGTGTCGGCGGCCAGGCCGGCCGAGCGCAGCTTGGTCGTCATCGACGTCAGCCCCTCGACGCCCACTTCGTCGTAGGTGGCGCCGAACACGGTTATGTAGCGTTCGTCCCAGCCCGGGGGCATCAGCACCTGGGCGGTGTAGCGGGTCACGTCGCGCAGGATCTTGGCGACCGCCTTGGGCACGCGCACCGGGTCTTCGCGCGCGAGATCGGACAGCAGCTTCACGCCGAAGCCGATGTGGCGCTGCTCGTCGGCGGCGATGTTCTGCATGCCCTCCCTGAACGCCGGCAATTGGTCGCGCCGCTCCAGATAGCTGCAGATGAAGTGCTGGCCCGGCTGGGCGAGCGCCGCCTCGATCACGATGTGGTAGAGCGTCACCGCCGCCGCGAGCTGGGCGGGCGAGCGGTCGGCGCGCAGCTCGTCGGCCATCCGGTCCAGACGGTCGAAGATCTTGCGAAACCCTGGCGTCAGCTGCGGCTTGATCGCGCGCAGCCCGCTGTCCATCGAGCCGTCGCCGATGCCGCAGACCTCCTGCATGAACCGCTTGAAGAACACCGCGTGCCTGGCCTCGTCAACCTGCTGGGTTGTGAGGAAGTACTTCTGCTCCTCTTTCGGCGCCGCGTCGATGTACGGGGAGAGGTTGTCCGCGACCGCGTCCTCGCCCCAGAAGAACAGCGAGTAGTTCCACAGCGCCGCCGTGCGCTCGAACTCGGTGAAGTCCTCGCGCCACTGCCGCGCGTCCTCGGTGAAGTCGAGCTCGGTCGCACTCCAGTTGCCGCGCTCCCAGCGCGCATACAGGTCCTCGTAGGAGATCGCGTCCGCCGGCAGGCTCGCCGGGTTGGAGGAGTCGGTTGGGGTGCTGTGGGTCACTGCTGTGGCCATGTGGCTGCTCCCGGATAGGGCTGACCGCGATTGCCGGCGGCAAGCGGATAACGGACGTTATCGCAATAGCGTGCGCTCTGTCAAGTAGGATGCAAGCGATGGACGCCGCTCCGATCACACGTGAGCAGGGCCCCGAAGGGCGGGTTTCGAGCGCCGGCGCGGGGACGCACACGGGTGCACCGCACACGGGCGCACGGCTGACGCGCGAGCAGAGCAAGGCCAACACCCGCGAACGGCTGCTCTACGCGGCGCGGACCGTGTTCGCGCGGGGCGGGTATCACGGCGCCACGGTCGAGCTCATCGCCTCCGAGGCGGGGTTCTCCACGGGCGCGCTGTACTCGAACTTCGACGGCAAGGAGGACTTGTTCCTGGCGCTGATGGAGCGCGAGATCGACGCCCACGCGCGCGAGATCTCCGAGGCCGTGCGGACGCGCCATTCGGTCGCCGAGCGCGCCACGGGCGGGGCGCGTCAGTGGATGACGATGATCGAGCGCGAGCCTGAGTTGTTGCTCTTGTTCATGGAGTTCTGGGCTTACGGCGTGCGCGACCCGAGCGTGCGCCCGAAGGTGGCGGCGCGGTTCGCCCAGATGCGCGAGCTGCTGACACGGCTGATCGCCGACGGGATGCGCGAGTTCGAGCTGGAGCTGGCGCTGCCCGCGGAGCATCTCGCGCTCACGATCGACGCGCTCGCCGACGGCATCGCCCGCCAGAAGCTCACCGACCCCGACGCCGTGCCCGACGATCTGATGGGCCGCGTCCTCTCGCTCCTGTTCGCCGCGGTCACGCGGCCGGCACGCACAGACACGCGTAGTGGACCGTGAACAGGCGCCGGGCGAGTCCCGGCGCCACGCGGTGCAGACCTGAGCGCAGCGCCCACTTCGCCCTTGCGCGGGCGCGGGCCCGAGGGGTGGTCGCGAAGAACAGGTGGACGGACAGCGGGAGCGGGTCCTCCAGCTCGCATGCGACGCTCAGGCCCGCCCGTGCGACGATCGCACGTGCGCCGGCGCGATCCAGCCTCTGCAGGTGGCCGACCTCGGCGGCGTGCTCGCGCTTGAAGGAGCGCCGCGCGGACAGGTTGGCCTCGAGCGGCACCTCCATCACCACCGCTTCGCACGCGCGCGCCGCCTCGGCCAGGAGCGCGGACGGATCGGGCACGTGCTCGAGCACGTGCGAGACGACACCCAGCTCGTAGGTGCGCTCGTCCGCCTGCAGGTGCGCGCCGTCGTAGAGCTCCACCGAGTCGATCTCGGGCCGCGCGCGCGCGATGTCGACGGCGGCCTGCGTGATCTCGACGCCCGCCAGGCGCCCGCCGAACCCGCGTGCGTGCAGCTCGCACAGCAGCGCCCCGTCGCCGCAGCCGATCTCCAGCGTATTGATTGGATCCCCGCCCTCCCGCAGGCCCGCGCGGGCGCACAGCGTGAGCACGTGATCGGCCTTGCCGACCGCCCCGAGCGCGCGCCAGCGCGCGTACAGCTCCGCCTGGGCAGGGTCCTGTCGGGTGTAGGCCTCGTCATAGAACTGGACCAGCTGGGCTTGGTCGTCCATCGTGCGGATTATGGGTCCTCAGCCGAGCTGGGCAATCAGCTGGCAGGCAGCACGCGGGCAAGGGGGCTTGCGAAGGTCGTGGGCGCTTCGCGCGTGCTGGACCTGGACACTTCGATCGGTTGGACGGCGCCGCCTCCGGGCAGGCGCTCGGCGGCGCCCACGGGCACGATGCGGGTGAGGCGGGCGTACACGACCAGGCGTTTGGCGGCGCTGAACACGGGCGTGCAGGCGGACAGCACCAGGCGCGAGTAGCCGACATCGTCCACGACGGCGCGGACGTCGGTGGGCGCGACAACCTTCTGGCCGATCACCGTGTACGTGAAGTGCGCGTAGGGCATGTCCAGCAGGATGTGGTTGCCTGGTTTCAGGAAGTTGATTTCGCGAAACGGCGCCAAATAGGTGGTCCGGTGGCCGGCGATCGCGGTGGTTCCGGGGATGCCGGGAAAGTTCGTTTCGTTGTACACGCCCGGGCCGCTCTTGAGTTCTTCGGTGCCCGTGCCCTTGACGACCACGTAGCTTGCGCCCACGTGCGGAATCACGATCCGGCCGACCGGACCGCCGTTGCGAGTGTGGTCCTGCAGCTCGCCGGCGAGATAGTCGATCCGGCGCCGCTCGTCGGTCAGGCTCGCGAGCGTGCGCCGCTCGGGGAGCGTGGGCGAGGCCCGTTCGACCTTGCGCAGCTCGCCGCTCAACCGGTCCTGGCGCACCAGCGCGATCAGCGCCGTGATCGGCTCCTGCCATACGAGCGTGATCCCCGCGTCGATCAGCGCGAGCGCTCCGAGGACGATCAGCGCGATCGCAAGCGCCCGCAGCGCACGACTCGGTCGCCGGCTGCTGCCGGCGACCGTCCGCGTGTTCACGTCATCCTCGGCCGTCTGAGGCTAGCGGCCGCTGCCGCGACGCTCGCGGCGCTGAAGCGTGACGAGCGAGAAGCCCATGGCCATCAGCAGCAGACCGCCGCCGACCGTCCAGCGAAGGTCGAAGCCCGTGAACGGCAGCGTGCTCGCTTTCGGAGTGGTCGTCGTGGTCGGAACGCTGCTGGCCGTCGAGGGTGCAGGTTCCGCCGCCGGCGTGGTCGTCGTCGGCGTCTTGGTGGTTTTCGACGGCGCCGTCCCGCTTTTCGGCGTGGTCGAGTAGCCCGACAGGCCTTCGCTGGCGAGGGCCGGCGCGGCGGGTGCGACCGCCAGCAGCAGGGCCACCGGCAGAACCATCAGCCTGCGCGCCACTCGGGACGATCCTCTCTTTGCTGCTGTCTCTGCTGCCTGCGGCCCGCTCAAGGCCTTGACATCGGTTCGGGTCATGCCGACCTCCCATTGATGGTCTGGTGAGCTGCGACCCTCAACGAGGGCCTCATTCCTTGAATTGCCGGCGATTCTAGCGGCAAAACGTCATTTTTGATTCTCCGTTTCGAGGCGGAAGCCTGCCTACCTGCCAGCACATCTGGCACCGCTGCCGGCGGGATCAGTCTCAGGATGGACGCCGGGACGCCAGATTTTACTACAAGGTCTTTGTACTACAAAGCCTTTGTACTTGTAACGTCAATTGTCGGAGGTCTGGCGGTCCAGGTAGCCTCGCCGGTGGATGCCTTCAACGCCCGCCGCGAACAGACCCGCGAGCACGACCGTCGGCAGGCTGACCGAGAGCCTGCGCGAAGCTCCGGCGACGCTGCCGGCGCTGGCGGCGATGGCGCTGTTCGTCGTGTGGGCGACCAATCAGGCGGGATATCCGCTCACTCATTGGGCGCCGGGCGGGCTGATCGTGCTGGCGCTGCTCGGGATCGCGCTCTGCTTCGTGGGGCTGCGCGTCGCCGAGATTCCGATGGCGGTGAAGATCGCGCTCGGCTGCCTGGCGGCGTACACCGTGCTCAGCTTCCTCTCGATCCTGTGGGCGGGCGTCCCGGGCGACGCCTGGGAAGGCGCGAACAGGACGCTGCTCTATCTGCTCGTGTTCGCGCTGTTCGCGCTGTGGCCCCAGCGGGGGCGCAGCGCGATGCTGCTGCTCGGTGTGTGGACGGTGGCGAGCATCGGGCTGGCGGCGTTCGTCGCGCTGCACGTCAACGCCGCAGCGCACAGCGCCGCGCGCCTGCAAGCGCTGCTGCCAGGGGGGCGGCTCACCTATCCCTCGGGCTACGCCAACGCCAACGCGGCGCAGTGGCTGATCGCGTTCTGGCCGGCCTTGCTGCTCGCGCGCGAGGCGCGCCTGCACTGGAGCGTGCGCGGGCTGTTCGCCGGTGGGGCGGTGCTGCTGGCCGAGGTCGCGCTGCTGAGCGTCAGCCGCGGCTCGCTGTATGCGACTCCGGTGATGCTCGTGCTCGTGTTCGCGCTGCTGCCCGGCCGCGCGCGCACGTTCGCGTTGCTCGTGCCGGTCGCGGCCGGGATCGGCGCGGCCGTGCCGTCGGTGCTGCGCGTGGGGGAACGCCTCGAACACGGCCAGAGCGCTGCCTCTGCCATCCACACGGCCACCACGGCGACGTTCGTCGCGGCGCTGGCGGTGGGGTTGGTCGTGGCGGCCGGCGCCGCGATCGAGGGCAGGCTGGCGCTCTCGGAGTCCTCGGCCGGGCGCGTGCGCAGGGGCGTGGGCGCGATCGCGATCGCGACGCTAGTGGTGGTGCTCGCGGGCGGTCTGGCCGCCGCGGGCAACCCGGTCACGCGCGCGCGCCACGCCTGGGACACGTTCAAGAGCGAGAAGGGCTATGCGGCCAACAGCACGGGCAACCGTCTGACGAGCGGGCTGGGAAGCACCCGCTACGACTTCTACCGGGTGGCGCTTGACGAATTCGTGGCGCACCCGCTGGTGGGGATCGGCGCGGACAACTTCCAGGAGCAGTACCTCGTGCACGGCCGCAGCGAAGAGACCCCCAAGTATCCCCACAGCGTCGAGCTGCGCACGCTGACCGAGACCGGCCTGATCGGCGCGCTGCTGGCGGTGGTCGGCCTGGGGGCGGCGCTGGTGGCCGGCCGGCAGGCGCTGCGAGGATCCGATCGGCTGGGGCGCGCGGTCGCCGCCGCGGCGCTGGCGGGATTCGCCTACTGGGTGGTGCACGGCTCGTTCGACTGGTTCTGGGAGTTCGCCGGCCTGGGCGCGCCCGCGTTTGCGATGCTCGGCCTCGCCTGCGGGTTGGCGCCGCGTCGTGGGCCCGCCGTGCCTTTGGGCGTCCGGCAGACGGTGACGCCGCCGACCGCGGAGATGGCGTCCGTTGCGTCGGCGCGCTCCCGCCGGCGCGTCCTCAATCTCAGGCGCCCGGGCATCGTTGCGGGCGCGATCGTGGCGCTCGTGGCCGCCGCGTCGCTGGCGGCGCCATGGCTCAGCCAGCTCGAGGTCGAGAGTGCCGCGCGCGTGTGGGCGCGAGCGCCGGCCACTGCCTACGCGCGGCTGAACGACGCGGCTCGGCTGAACCCGCTCAGCGACGAACCGTATGTGGTGGCCGGCAACATCGCCCTGCGCTTCGGCGATCTGTCGCACGCCGATCGCGAGTTCGCGCTGGCGCTGCGGCGCACGCCCGGGGACGCCTACGCGACCCTGGAGCTCGGGGCGATCGCCTCGGCACGGGGGGATCGCTCCAGTGCGCTCGCGCTGCTGGAACGGGCGGTTCGCCTGAACCCGCGCGAACCGCTGACGCGCGCGGCGCTGAGCGCCGTGCGAGCTGGCCGGCGTGTGAACATCCTGGAACTGAACCGCTCAATTCTGCTCAAAGCTCAGCAGTTTGTGTAAGGCTGCGGATCGTCCGCAGCGCATCTTCGGAATTTCGCCTCGACATCGGACCGAACCTTCGCTAGCGTGTGGGCGAACATCTGGTCGATCCGCCTGCCCGACGCGAGACGATTCGCCGGTGAGGTGGCAACGCGCGGGTGTGCGAGCGCTTGACCGTAGCAGGGGACGTGGCGATGGCAGGCATAGGGCATGGAAGAGTGGACCGTGGCGTTGCTCGGGCCAAAGAAGGGAACCAAAGGCAAGGACGCATGACAAGGCACCGCTGCATCTCAATCGTGGCCCTGACGGCCGCTATGGTCGCTGCGTCACCCGCTGTCGCCTCGGCAAACTCGCTGCTCAGCGGGTACGGAGGCCCTGGTCAAGGCAGCCAGGCGATCCTCGGCGCGCAGCTTTTGGGCGGGGGCTCGGGTGGGGGTGGTGGCGGCGGCTCCGGTGGCGGTTCCAGCAGCGGCGCGAGCGGCAACTCATCGGGCTCATTCCGATATGGTAAACCGTCTGGTGGGGCTGGATCCGCAGCGACCGGCGCGGTGCGCGCAGGCGGTCATGCCGCGCGTAAAAGCGCTGCCCGTGGGGCTGCGGGCTCGAGCACGTATCCAGCTTCGTCGACCGCAAAGGCGAGTGGCGCGAGTGCGGGGGGTTCGGAGGCGTTGGGGCTGTCCGGCGAGGATCTGCTGTACGTACTGCTCATATTCGCGGCGTTGGCGTTCACGGGCGTCCTCACCAGGCGGCTGGCGCGGACGAACGGAGCTGGAGGACATCGGCCGCTAAAGGGACCGGCGGCAGGACCCGAGTAAGCAAGTAGGGACCTAGGACGCTCTCAGATCATGGACCGACCAGGCATAACCCAGCAGACGTCGACCACGCTGCCGCTCACCGGCAAGCTCACGCGCGACGCGCCGCACCCGAAGTCACTGCCGGGCGGGACCTTCGGCGGGCGCCTGCAGTGGGCGCTGGAGGGGCCGGGCTGGAACGTGCTGCGTCCCGCTGTGGACTTGGCGCTGCTGTGCGCTGCCGTCGTGATCACCCTCGGAGGCGTGCAGGCCACCCTGCACGTCTCCGCTGTGCAGGCTCCCCTGCTGGCGCTTGCGCCGCTGGTCATGCTGATGCTCTATCTGCGCGGGCTGTATCGCACGCGCCTGCGAGCGCTCGTGCTCGACGGGGTCGTGCCCGTGATCAGCGCTGTGTCGATCGCGGCGATGGCCGTTGCGACGATCGGCCTGCTCGTCAACGGCCATGCCCCGAGCGAGTCGGACGGCATACGCGCGTGGCTGTTCGCACTGCTCGCCGTCGGTCTGGGGCGTGCCTCCCTGGCCAGGGCTCAGCGCTGGGCGCGCAGGCGCCGGCTGGTTGGCAAGCCGGTGCTGATCATGGGCGCGGGCGTGGTGGGATCGCAGGTGGCCCGCCGGCTCGAGGACCATCCCGAGTACGGGTTGGCCCCAGTCGGCTTCCTTGACGACGATCCCCGTTCGGTCGCGGAGGTCGGTGGTCGCGAGATGCCGGTGCTGGGCACGGTCGAGGATCTCGACGAGACAGTCGATCAAACGGGCGTGCGGAACCTGATCGTGGCGTTCTCGTCCGTCGCCGACGCGCGCGTGAGTCGTCTGATCCAGCGTTGCCAGCAACTCGGCATCGAGGTGTCGGTGGTGCCGAGGATGTTTGACACGATCAACAACCGCGTGGGCTATGACACGGTCGGCGGACTGCCGCTGATGTCCTTCACCAGCGTCAATCCCAAGGGGATGCAGTTCGCTGTCAAGCACGCAATCGATCGAATCCTCGCCGGTATCGTGCTGCTCCTGACGTCACCCCTGCTGCTGATAGTTGCTCTAGCGGTCAAGCTGTTGACTGGAGGGCCGGTGCTGTTCCGCCAGCTGAGGATTGGCCTCGACGGGCATGAATTCGAGATGCTCAAGTTCCGGACGATGAGGGGTACGCCCGACGAGCATGGCGAGAGCGATGCCAACTGGGCCGAACAGGTGCTCAGTGGAGACGATGACACGCTGTACGCCTCCTCGGTGTTGGCGAATGACAACGGCGTGGGCAGAGACGGAGGGACAGAAGGGCCAGACGATCGTCGAACCAGCATCGGGCGTTTGCTGCGCCGCATGTCGTTCGACGAGCTTCCCCAGCTCTGGAACGTGTTTAACGGCGATATGTCATTGATCGGTCCCAGGCCGGAGCGTGTGAGCTACGTCAAGCAGTTCGAGCCCGTCGTCTACCGCTACGGGGACCGTCACCGGGTCAAGTCGGGGATCACGGGCTGGGCGCAGGTGCACGGTCTGCGCGGGCAGACCTCGCTGGCGGAGCGGGTCGAATTGGACAACTACTACATCGCCCACTGGTCGCTCGGCCTGGACGTGAAGATCCTCGTGCTGACGATCGCCGCGCTGTTCCGCAGCGGGGAGTGAGGGCCTTGTAGCGCGGCACGCTGTCTGAGGGCTGCCGTTTGCAGGTGACATTGGATGTAACCGACGTTGGATGTCGGTTACACTCGTTGTCATGTTCGTAAACAGGTCTGCGGAGATCGCTGCGCTGTCGGAATGGTGGGATGAGGCTCCGGGGGGACGCATCGCGCTCGTGTGGGGACGGCGGCGTGTCGGAAAGACCGCACTGGTGAGCGCGTTTGCCCAGGGCCGCAGGGCGATCTTCCACACCGGCGCGGGACGGCCCGTGCGCGACGAGCTGGCTGTCCTGAGTCGGGCTGCCGCAGGCGTCCTGCCGGCGGGACTGCGCGATCTTGCGGAGCGGCCGTTCGTGGACTGGGATGACGCGCTGGAGAGCCTCGCCGTGGCCGCTGAGAGTGAGCCGCTGTTGCTCGTGCTGGATGAGTTTCCCGAACTGCTGCATGTCTCTGGAGAGCTGCCGGGGGTGCTGCGCGCCTTTTGGGATCGGGCCCGTGAGCGCACGCAACTGCGGATCCTGCTGTGTGGCTCAGCGGTACGCACGATGCAGGCGATGCAGGAGGAGCGTGCGCCTCTCTATGGGCGGATCGACCTGTCGCTGCTGCTGCATCCATTCGCGCCTCACGAGGCGGCGGCGATGCTGCGCAAGCTCTCGCCGACCGACCGTGCGCTCGTCTGGGGCATTCTTGGCGGTATTCCGCTCTACCTGACCTGGTGGGATCAGGGACGCAGCGTGCGTGAGAACCTCGCGCGGCTGGTCTGCCGTCCCGGTGGTCAACTCCTCGACGAGGGCCGGCTGGTGCTGGCGACCGAGGGTGAGACGGGGGATCTCGGTCAGCTGGTGTTGCGCGCGATCGCCGCGGGCCGGACCAAGCACGGAGAGATCGAGCAGGCGGTGCGCGCCGAGCCGGCCCGCACACTCGAGCGGCTGATCGAGGTGCGTCTCGTCGAACGTATCGTTCCGGTGACCGAGCTGGGCTCGCGCACACGCCGGCGCAGCTACCGGATAGCGGACAACTTTTTGGCGTTCTGGCTGGGGATCGTGGAGCCCTACAGGGCAGAGATCGAACGAGGTCTCGGCCCGAGCATCCTCTCGCCACTGATACAACGGCTCGACGATCACATGGGGGGCCGCTGGGAGGAGGCGTTTCGCTCGCATCTGCGTCGCCTCGGCGCCGAGGGAGCGCTGGCGCCCGACGTGGTGCGGATCGGTGCGTTCTGGTCGGAGCACCCCGCGGTAGAGATCGACGCGGTCGTGCTCGCCGGCCGGCGCGAGGAAGCGGTCCTCGTGGGTGAGGCGAAGTGGGCCCGCACGGCAGACGCGGCGCGCATGGTCCGCGAGCTGGAGCGCAAGGCGGGTGCGCTGCCGCTGCTCGCCGCCGACCTCAGCTACGCGGTCTGCGCACGCGAGCGCCTTACCAACGTTCTGCCCACGACGATCACGGTCACGGCCTCCGACATCTTCGCCTGAGCCTCAGATGCTCTTCTGTGCGGCCTTGGCTCGCCCCATCCACTCCTGGTAGACGCGCACGCGCAGGCCGCTCGTGCCGAGCACAGAGGGGAGCGTGAGCGAGTAGCGGTTGAAGCGGTCGAGCGTGAACAGCGCCCTGAACCGCAGCGTGCCGCCCTGGAAGGCTTCGAGCCGCATGTAGTCGCCCACGGGTCCCGAGCCGCCGGCCACGACGTGGTTGCCCTGCCGGCGCAGGTTGAGGGTGATGGGGCTGGGGGCGCCGAAGGGCGAGGCCAGGACTCGGGAGAGCGCGGCATACGCCGGCTTGCGGGCGTCCTTTTCGTCGAGCACCCCGAAGTTTTCGGCTCTGGAGCCCTGGAGCTGATAGAGGACGTCGGCCGCGATGTATGGAGTACGTGCCAAGGAGCGATAGAGGTTGGTGATGTTCGTCGCCTGGACCTGCGGGGTCACGCACGCCTGTTCCTGCTGGATCCTGTATCGCGGCCAGCAGCTGCTCCAGCCGAACTCGTCCAGCCACAGGGGCTTGGTGTCGCCGTTGGCGAGCTGCGCTTCGCGGAATTCGCGCAGCGCGGCGAGGGTGAGGGTGTAGAAGTGAACGGCCAGCCCGTCGTAGTAGCCCTTGATGCCGGCGGCGTAGAGGGCGCGCAGGAAGACGCCGTTGGAGCCGACGAGCGAGCCGGCGAGCACAGGTACATTGGGGTTCGCCTGCTTGATCGCGGGGTATGCGGCGCGCAAGACGGCGGCGTAGCGTACGGCCTTGTTCCGCCCGGCGAAATAATCTTCGTTGATCTGGTCGGGCTCGTTCCAGATTTCGATCGCCGCCAGATTGGTGCCGTAGCGCTGGGCCAGATAGGCGACGAAGCTTGCATATGTGGATGGGTTGGACGGCGGCCAGGCGTTGGCTTTGCTGGAGACGCCGGGCCTGCATTTGCGCAGCAGCGAGGTAGGCGCCGAGGAGGCCCAGCAGGGTGTGTTGTCAACGAATACGATCACCCGGATGCCGGCCGCCGCGGCGTCGCTTACCAGGCGATCCATGAAGGCGAGCGCGCGCGGTTCGATCTGGTTTGGCCCAAGTGGCTCCAGTGCATACCATGGCACTTCGGTGCGCACGACCTTGGCGTGGAGCGCCTGTGCCTGGGCGATCGCGCGGTCGGCTTCTCGAAGCGGCTGTGGGCCGACGCCGACGATGTTCACGCCGCCCAGGGGCGCGGCCGAGGAGGCGTGTGCGCCCGGCGTTCGTCTGGCCTCGCCGGACGGCGCGAGGAGTGCGAGCACGCACAGCCCCAGCATCAGCGCGACGAGGGACCTCTGCGGGCGTCCTGCCAACTCTCGTAGGCGTCCGGCCATCCGCTACACGATAGTTACGACTCTGCTCGCAAGCGCAGGCTGCGAACCGGGTTGCAGCGACGGCGACCTCGGTAGGGTTTGCCACGCCATGTCCCCAACCTGGATCTGGACGCAGGTCGCGATCGTCGTGTTCGTGCTGATCGGCATGGTTATAGCGATCACGAAGCTCGCCTGAGCCGGCCGGGTCAATCTGCTGGGAGCGCCGAGCGCCGCCACCACGGGCGTCGCGGCGTGGCGATGCCCGGGAGCGCGACGGCGGGGCGCGGCGGGATCTCATCGCCGCTGAGGATCGCCGCGGGCACCTCCTGCGTCAACCACTCGGCGAGCGGACCGAGGCCGGCCTGCTGGAGCTCGCTTGACATCCCCGGTGGGCGGTTGACGTGATCGTGGGCGTCGGAGGCGACGTTGTGGACCATCTCGTCCCGGGCGAGCCCCAGCGCGAAGCGCCGGACGGTCTCGCCGAAGCGGCCCACGAGCGAGCCGGCCGTGATCGACGTGAGCACGCCGGCACGTACTAGTGAGCCCAGCATCCGCGGGTCGCGGTGGAGGGCCGGACAGCGCTCGGGGTGGGCGAGCAGAATGCGGTGCCCCCGCCTTTGGAGGTCCAGTATGACGGCGTCCAAGCCGGTCGCGACCGGGGTGAACGGGGGCTCCACCAGCAGCCATGGACCCCCGCCGAGACCCAGGCGCGGGAGCTGCGCGGGCTCGATATCGACGACGCGCGTCATCGCGATCTCGGCGCCCGGGAGGAGCTCGAGCGCCACTTCCTCGGCCGCGAGACGTCTGCTCAGCTCATCGACCAGCCGGGCGACCGTGTCTGCGTCGTTGGGGTAGCGCCAGCTCACGTGGGGCGTGGCCACGAGCGTGCGCGTACCCGCCGCCGCAGCGGCGCGCGCGAGCGCGACGGAGCCCGCGATCGTCTCGGGACCGTCGTCGATCCCGGGCAGCACGTGACAGTGCAGGTCGATCACGGTGTGAACGTTAGGCGACCGTGAGCGGGTCGGTGTCGAGCCGGATGATCGCGGATGCGATTACACGGGGCCGGGGTCGGGTAGGACTTTTGGTAGGATCATGAGTATGAAGCTGAGTGTGAGTCTGCCGGGTGAGGATGTGCAGTTTCTCGATGAGTACGCGCGTGCCCATGCGTGCGCTTCGCGTTCCGCCGCGGTGCACGAGGCGATCCGTGTGCTGCGCGTGGGCGAGCTGGGAGATGCATATGGAGAGGCGTGGGCGGAGTGGGACTCCAGCGGTGAAGCCGCTCGCTGGGATGTGGTCGCCGGCGACGGTATGTGATGCGGCGAGGCGAGGTGCGCATGGTCGATCTCGATCCAGTGCGCGGCGTGGAGGCGGACAAGCGCCGCCCGGCTGTGGTCGTCAGCAACGACGCCGCGAACGGCACCGTGGCCAGGCTGGGCCGAGGCGTATTGACGATCGTGCCGATCACATCGAACGTTGAGCGCATCTATCCATTTCAGGTGCTGCTGCCCGCGGGGGCGGGCGGATTGCCCCAGGACTCCAAGGCGCAGGCTGAGCAGGTGCGCTCGATCGATGCCGAGCGAGTCGGCCAGGCGCTGGGTCGACTCTCCGACGAGCTGATGCGCTCGCTCGATGATGCGCTGCGCCTGCATCTGGCCTTGTAGTGACCCCTCAGCAGGTCGCGCGGAATGCCACAAAGCGTCCCGCGACAGCGCCAGGCTCGGATGGTCGCGGTTCGGGCGCCGATATGATCGCGAGACTCGATGCAGCGCTCGGTCTCGACATAGACAGGGGAGGAGCATGTTCAAATCGATCGTGGTTGGGACGGACGGCTCGGACACGGCCGGTCAGGCGGTGCGCCAGGCGGTCGACCTGGCCCGCGCCGTCGGGGCGAAGGTCGAGCTCGTCAGCGCGTACGAGCCGGTGCCGGCGCAACGCCTGCGCGAGGAACGCAGAGAGGCGCCGGAGGACCTGCAATGGGCGATCAATCCGCGCGAGGACGTCAACGTCACCCTGGAGGCGGCCGCCGCCGTCGCCCGCGAGGCCGGCGTGGAGGTGGACGTCTACCCGCGCCAGGGCGATCCGGCCGACGCGATCCTCGACGTCGCCGAGGAGCGCGAGGCCGATTTGATCGTCGTCGGCAACAAGGGGATGACCGGCGCCAAGCGCTTCCTGCTGGGCTCGGTGCCGAACAAGGTCTCCCACCACGCGCCCTGCTCGGTGATGATCATCCGCACGACCTGAGCGATCGCGGTCTGACCAGGTCTGTCAGGCGGCTGCGGGGACCGGCTCGAGCTCGCTCACCGCGACCTCAAACTCAAAGGGCTCAACGTCGTCCCAGTCGGCGAGACGAACACGGACGATCCGTTCGCCGCGGAAGACCCCGCGATCCTCGACTACGGTCGCGGCTCTGACCGTACCGGCGAAGCGTACGCCGACCTTAGCGTCCATTGTGAACTCTGCGTGCTCGTGCGCCATGCCCCGAGAATACCTCACCAGGGATGCAGTCCTGTGACTGCCCGCACATGGACGGCGACGACCGTGTCGAAGGTCTGCGCGAGACCGTCGCAGGCGCCGCGCCACCTGCGAGCCCACGCCATCGTGAGACGCGTGCCGGCCAGCAACGCCTGCTGTTGGGAGCTGAACGCGAAGTCTTGGTGGGCGATTGCGTTCCGCCAAGCCGTGAGCTGGTCGAGCCTTGCGCGTCTCGTTGCGCTCCGTGACGAAACGTTGGCCGCCTGTGCCCAGATGTCGAGATCCAACCGCGCGAAGTCTGCGCCGATCGTCTGCGCTGAGGCGATACCGCGATCCAAGCCGCGTCGCTTCGTAAACGCTACCTCCAGCATCGACTGATAGCTGGCAGGCGCAGCCAAGATGAGCAGTCTCGCCGCTTCGGTGTGGAGATCCCTGCAGGACAGCTGGAAGTGCGCGGCGAGCTGAACGACCAGGGACGCGTTGAGCTGCTCTGTCGCGTACCTTCGCCCACGACCGGTCCCGCCCACGCTGGCATGCGCGGCGGCGAGCTCGTCCAGTTTGGTCGAGCTGTCGGTCCGCCAAATGATGAGCGCTCGAGACGCCATGAGAGCAACCTTACGGAAGCCTTGGGACGGCAAGCGCGAGGCCGACCTGATCGTCGTCGGCAACAAGGGGATGACCGGCGCCAAGCGCTTCCTGCTGGGCTCGGTGCCGAACAAGGTCTCCCACCACGCGCCCTGTTCGGTGATGATCATCCGGACCACCTGAGCCTCCGTTACCGTTGCGGCCTCGTACCCGAGGCCTGCAGCTCAGGCCAACGAGGGCGCAGGCGGGCGCTCGCGCGCGACGTCCACGGCCGTCTGGGCGATCTCCACGCGGGAGTTTCGACATGTGCACTCGACTTCCGCCGCGGAAGGCGAGGGCTATGGCTCCGTGCGAACGGAGCGGGGATGGTCGAGTCCGAGCGCGATCGTCAGGGCACGGTTGAGCGCCGCGAGCTGCTCGGGCGAGAGATGGCCACGGTAGCGCTTCAAGCGGTGCTTGGGCAGGGTGGCAAGATCGTCGCAGTTGACCACCGAAGGGTCGCGCAGGTCCAGATGCGACCCTTCGAGAGCAACCTCGGCTGGATGGCCACGTACGGTCGAGGTGACCAGCACGACCGCGACCGCGCTCAGTACGGGGATCGCCTCTTCGCGTGTTACGACTACGGCTGGATGGGGACCGGCGAGCGGGAAGTCTGCGTCGTAGACGTCGCCGCGGTGGATCACGTCGACGGGTCGCGCTCGGCGAGCAGCTCACCGGCTGCGTGCGCGCTCGCCTCGCCGAACCACGACTCCTGGGGCGTCTCGCTGTAGGCACGGCGATAGCCGTCGGCGATCTCGCGATTGCGCTGCTCGCACACCAGTTCATGCACGCCGGCCCGTACGGCGGCCGCTCGGCTGGGATAGCGTCCGGCCGCCACCGCCGAGTCCAGTGCCGCCAGGTCATCATCGGGTAGGCGGATCGCTATCTGCTGAGCCATCCCAAGAAGCATACCATGCACGATCCCGACGTGGCTCTTGCCGGTGCGTCTCGGCGCCGCCACGATCCGGTGCACCCCGCCCGCAAGCTGTGTCGTCAGCTCCCGCACGTCGCTCTCGCGCCCGAGCATCCGCTCGTGGGCAAGCGGCTCCTCGGTGGGAAAGAGAGGCCGGCGTGGATGTGGACGTCTACCCGCGCCAGGGCGACCCGGCCGACGCGATCCTCGATGTCGCGGAGG
>CAVYDM010000028.1:0-41134 GCA_963767255.1 uncultured Solirubrobacterales bacterium
CAGCCGGATCTCAATCCACGGGGTGTCAATCGCGTGTCCGACCCCCGTCGCTCCCGTCCGCCGCATTGGTCGAGCAGGTGACGAAGGCTGGCCTGTACGGCACCGGCATGTAGCTGTGGCCCGCAATCGCGAGAGCCATCGCAGGTCGTCTGTAGTCTCGGCGCATGGCCTATGCCCAACAGCAACTGCTTGGCGATGAAGCCCACGCTGCCTCGCTGGCGGCCTCTGCCCTCGACGGGGGGCATGAGTACGGCGCCGTGTTCACGCGGCGCTGGGTGGTCGAGCTGATCCTCGACCTGGTTGGCTACACCAGCGAGCGCGATCTGGCGACCCTCCGGGCGATTGAGCCCGCGTGCGGCTCGGGAGCTTTTCTCGGTCCGATGGTCGAGCGGCTCTCGCGTTCCTGTCGGCTTCATGGGAGGCAGATCTCCGACGCGGCCGACGCGATCCGCGCGTGTGACCTGCAGCCGGCCAACGTCAAGGAGAGCCGCGTTGTGGTTGAGGAGCGTCTCGGCGCGGACGGTTGGATGGTCGACGACGCCCGGGCGCTTGCCGAGCGCTGGGTTGTGCATGACGACTTTCTCCTGGGCCACCACGAGGTCGGGACGGCGGACTTCGTGATCGGCAACCCTCCGTACATACGGCTCGAGGCGGTCTCGGCGCCGCGCAGCGAGGCTTACCGCCGTGCTTGCTCCACGATGGGCGGACGCTCGGATGTCTACGTCGGGTTCTTCGAGGTTGGCTTGAACGCCTTACGCCCCGGCGGGGCGCTCGGCTTCATCTGCGCGGACCGTTGGATGCGCAACCAGTATGGGCAGCGCCTGCGCAGCATGGTCGCCGCTCGGTTCTCCGTCGAGGCGGTGATCGAGATGCACGACGTCGATGCGTTCGACGAGGAAGTCAGCGCTTACCCGTCGGTGACGATCCTCCGTCGCCAGCCGCAGGGACGGGCGATAGTCGCCACGGCGCACAAGAGCTTTGACGAGGCGGCCGCGCGACGTGTTCGTATATGGGCAAGCTGCAAGGACGACCTCAGGCTGAGCGACCCGACGTTTGAGGCGGCCCGGCTGTCGACGTGGTTCGACGGTGTTTCGTCGTGGCCGACGGGCTCGCCGGAGCGGCTCGCGCTGGTGGCTCGTCTGGAGCGAAGCTTGCCCGCCCTGGAGGACGGCAGGACCGGAACCCGCGTCGGTATCGGTGTTGCGAGCGGCGCGGATCGTGTGTTCGTGGTCAAGGACCCGACACTTGTCGAGGAGGATCGGATGTTGCCTCTGGCGATGGCGCGAGACACCCTGAGCGGGCAGCTGAGCTGGTCCGGGCACTATCTGGTCGATCCGTGGGATGGCGACACGGGAGCACTCGTATCCCTCGATGCCTATCCACGGCTGCGTGCGTACTTCGAAGCAAACGCCTCCGCGCTGCACAAGCGCAATGTCGCCGGCCGGCGACCGCAGCAGTGGTATCGCACGATCGATCGGGTGGGCCACTCGCTCACGGACAAGCCGAAGCTGCTGATCCCCGACATCAAGGCGGAGATCCATCCCGTCCTTGACCCGGGCGGGCTCTACCCGCACCACAACCTCTACTGGGTAGCAAGCGAGCACTGGGCCCCGGAGGTTCTCGGCGGCCTGCTCCTCTCCGGCGTCGCCCAGATGTTCATCGAATGCTATGCGGTGAAGATGCGCGGCGGATATCTACGCTTTCAGGCGCAGTACCTACGCCGAATCCGCGTTCCTCGCCTCGACCTGCTCGCGAGTCGCACCGCACGAGAGCTGGAGCGGGCCTTTGCTGCCCGAGACGTTGAACGGGCGACCGCGGCCGCCCTCGATGCCTACGGCCTGGATGAGCTCCCAGGGTAGGAGCTTGACCTGGGGCCGCGAACCTACTCTGCGGCATGGATCAGGAGGCATTTGAAGCGGCGGTCCGGCAGTACTGGATTGTTCGCGAGGGGCAGGCGCTCAAGCAGCGCGAGTCAGGGCGACTCGATGCCGGCCTGCGCGGAGCCGTCACCGGCGGCGCTCACATGGACGCGATGGCCGAGCTGATGGAGTCGATCTTCATCGATGCCGGCTTCGCACCCTCCAGCATCAGCCGTCGCTCGGCCGTCGAGCTCCCCGGCTACTTCCGTCCGGAGAAGAAATGGGATCTCGTCGTAGTCCACGGCGATGCGCTCGCGGCGGCGATCGAGTTCAAGAGCCAGGTCGGCCCTTCGTTCGGCAACAACTACAACAACCGCAGCGAGGAGGCGATCGGCAACGCCATCGATGTCTGGACCGCGTACCGCGAAGGCCGGTTCGGAACCGTCCGCCCGTGGCTGGGATATCTGTTCCTGCTCGAGGAGGCGCCCGGCTCCATCAAGCCGGTGCGCGTCAAGCAGCCGTTCTTCGAGGTCGACCCCATCTTCCTCGACGCCTCCTACAAGCAGCGCTATGAGATTCTCTGTCGCCGTCTCATCCTCGAGCGGCTCTACGACGCAGCATGCTTCATCACCGCCTCCGCCGATCCAGCCTCGCCAATCCACGAGCCGGCTCCCGACCTGAGCTTCACGGCCTTCGCCAACGCGATCCGCGCGCGTGCCACAGGGCTGCTCTCCGCCGAGTGAGCCGGGCACGCGCTTGTGGTGAGCAGACCTAACGGATCTCAATCCCACGGTGTGTAAAGACCGGGTTCGAGTCCCGTCGCTCCCGCTTCACAGCCGAGCAGGTCTTGGTATCTCAGTGATCGGGGAGCGGGGAGTCTCTGCACGCTCCGGATTCCTCGTCAATCTCCACGACGCGATTCAGCATCCAGTCGGCCGGAGCTTCGCTGGCTCGACGGCGAGAGCCAGCAGCTCGTCGTCTCGCGTACCGAGCTGCCCGCGGTCGCGCGTACACGTCGCCTCATAACCGTGGGAGTGCGCGCAACCGACAAGCGCCGTGTCAGGCACTCGTCGATCCAGAACTTCACGCGCCCTGTGTGGCGTGGCGTGCCCGCACGGGACGGCTCGCAGCTATGTCCCAAGGTGCGGCGGGTCGGCCGCGGCGTGGGTTGGCGTGCGCCCACAGCACCGCGACGGGATATACCTCCTCTGGGATGTGCGGGTAGTCCTCGCGCATCACCTCGCGGGTCTCGCCCATCTCGATCAGGTTCGCGATCGTGCGCACTGGCACGCGGGTGCCCGTGATGACGGGCTCGCCGCCCATCACGGCGGGATTGCGTTCTACGTAGCAGTCGCGCAGGCGGGCGTAGGACTCGGCGCGCTCGATCGTCTGCGCGACATCCTCGGTCATCGCCACGCGCAGGGCCTCAGACAGCGCGAGCTCGGACCCGACCGTCAGTGGTTGCAGGTGCGCCAACCATCTGCGCAGCCGTCCCTTCGCCTTGCTCGGGAGCGCCACGTCTATCTGACGCAGCAGCACGAGCAGCGCGACTTCGTGCGCGGGGAGCAGCGGCCTGCCTGCACGACGCTTGGGCTTCAGCACGCCTTGTTCGATCGCCTTGTCGATGGCGTTCAGCGGGAGGCGACCGATCACGGCGGCCTCGCGGCGTGTGAGCAGTGCGGATGTGGAAGCCATAATCTATCACCTAATCCGCAGCACTTTATCAGGTTCGAGTCTTGACGACAGCCCGCCGGCGCCAGCGGTTCAACTCAGCCAGTGACGGTACGCTTCGATCCACTGTGCTCCCTCAGGTGGCGAGGTCGGCAGAGGGAGGTCGAGGAGCGGGATGGTCTGTCGCAGATTCTCACGCGAGCAGATCGCCACGATTCGGTCCTCGTCGTTGAGCGTCACGCGCTCGACGGTGACCTCCACACCCAGCACCTGTGTTTTGAAGGGGGTCGTCAGCTCGTCTTCGATCACGGTGGACAGACCGGTGATCTGCTCGCTCTCGTTGTAGCAGTTGACAGTGGCCTCCTCGACCATCGCGTCGAGCGCTGCCTCGCTCATCGCACCAGCCATCCGAGAAGGTTGCGCGATCAAGCCGCCATGCGGCGGGAAATGGGATGGCGAGATGGACTCGGCTCGGTGATCGGCGGACCGTCCAGTGAGCCAATGGAGGCCGTGAAGTTGAAGTTCCCGGACCCGACCGATTCTTCCAGCGTGCGCAGGACCGCCGCGGGGTTGTCGTAGGGGCCTTGTGCAAAGAAGGGCTTTCCGTTGCGACCGAAGCGGATCGCGCTCGGGCCTTCCCACGCACCAAGGTGGCCACGCGCCCGCTCGAAGTCGGGATGCGGCGCGAACCCCAGGTCTCGGGCGTACTCGACCGCGCCGAACACGAGCTCCCGCGCCAGCTCGACGGGGGCCGGCACGCCGCCGGTGCCCCAAGCGCTGAAGAAGGACCGCGCGAATCCCGGCAGCTCACTGCGGTGCATGCGATCTGGTCCGAGCGCGTTCTTGACGCCCAGGCAGTAGACGTCGAGCAGGTAACCGCAGACCGAAACTTTGTGGTTGCGGCTCTCCAACGCGATGAGCACCCCAACTAACCCATCGGTTCCGTGCCCCACGGTCTCGCCGCCGGGCCACTCGGGATGGCCGGCGATCGTGAGTCCGGCACGCCAGCCCGGACTCACCCAGCACCCCGCGAGCTCCGGCTCGGTCGCGGTGTTGGCGCGCTCGGCGGCGATCATTCGCACGAGGGGCGCCACCACCGCCGGGCGCACGCCGAGCGCGCGGGCGATCTCCTTGGGCGCGTAGCCCTCGGCCCGCAGCCTCCGCACCGCCTGCTCCAGCTCGTCGTCGCTCACGGGCTGTTTGTACCCTGCCCGTCGGATGTAACCGCAGATGCCCAGAGCAAGGAGACGCGGGGTTGACGCGACGCGCAAAGGCCGCCAGCACCACCTCAGCGGTCGTGGTGCGCTTCAGCCGGTGGCGGCGGCGCTATGAGCGCCAGGGGATTCGTTGAAGTGGATTCCCTGGAGCGTGCAAGGGCCTGGTGACGCGCCGCCGCGCCCACAGTGCGTCCCGGTCCAAACGATGCCCGCGTCAGGATGCCCACAGACGTCACCCAGCGGCCAGTAGCACGGCTGCGGTGTCAGTCTCGTAGGAGGCGATGGCGTTTCGGCCTTGCGCACGTCCGTTGAGCAGCTTGGGCGCCCGCTCACGCGGATGGATGTCGATGGCGAACTCAAGATCGAGCGTCTGTGCGAGGCGGGCGAGGGTGTCGATGGTGGGGTTGTGCTCGCCGGCCTCCAGGCGCGCGAGTTGTGGCTGGGTCATGTCGAGCTTCTTTGCCAGCGCTCGCTGGGAGAGCCCGTGGTCGGTGCGGTAGGTCAGCACCTTCAGCGCGACGGCCCGTGCGACAGCGGTTCGGTCCCACTCACGCTGGAAGTCCGGGTCGCGTAGCTCCTCGGCCAGCACCTGCTCGCTCGTCTTCATGTCGCTGAGCTTCATGCCATTCCTTTGATCCTGGGTTTCTGTCCAGATGATATCAAGGTTGTTATCGACTGCGCGACGGAGGCTCACGTCTCCATCTCATCGAAGCGTCGCCGAGCGTCGCGGACCTTCTCATCAAAGCCGCGCCAGTCGATCTCTGCCTCCGGGGCCACGGCGAGGATCACGAAGGTCCCAGGACCAACCTGCCGATAGATCGGCCGCCAGCGACTGCGTCCCGCGCGTGGGCGCAGCTCGCGCAGTCCCGACCCATCCTCGCCCTTGATCGCGCTGCTGTGCGGAGCGCCGAGCCGTGGACCGATCGCTTCGAGCTTCTCCCGCGCGTGCTGTATCGCCGCGCGCTCAGCCGCATCGGAGATCGCGACACGCTCGGCGTCGGCCGCCGGATGCCACAGCACTTCATATGGCGGTCCGGGGTCGGGCGCCGGCTTGGATGCGCGAGGCGGCTTGGCCTGCCGCGGCGGATCACGCCGCCGCTGTCGCTTATCGGGGCTCATCGTCGAATAGACATACCAGCCGCCTGGGACGGCCCATCGCCCTGTCCGTGCCGCAGGGTTGTCTTACAGCCGGATCTCAATCCGCGGGCTGTCAATCGCGTGTTCGACCCCTGTCGCTCCCGCTTTTGTTGCAAATCAGCTGGTTTTGGTTAGGTCGCGGGCTGGCTCCGCTCGTGGAAGTCGGTCAGTGTCGCGACGGCTGCTTCAAAGTAAAAACGGAATCAGCATCTTGGTTCTCGTTCTATAGCCCGGGTACGTGGTCGGGAATGAAGTGGTCAGCAGCCTTTCCTCGACCCTTGCGCTATAGACGAAGTACAATCCCATGATCGCAAAGGCGATCAACCAGTAGACATTGGTCGCCAGCGATGTGCCCAGCATGGCCAGCAGGATGCCGGAATAGATCGGGTGACGGATGTGTTGGTATGGGCCTCCGGTGACGAGCTCCGGTTCGTCCTTTTGTGTCATCGGCATCCCCCAATTGCGACCGAGATAGATCCTTGCCCACACCGCCAAGCCCAGGCCGGATAGGAACAAGATCGCTCCCGCCGCCCGCAAGATCGGATTGTGGACGGCAAGGCTGTCCGCTCTGAATATGCGCAGCAGCAAGAACCCTAAAACGATGATGAGCAGACCTGGAGGTCTGGTCCGCCTGGCCCGTGAGCCTTCCTTGGCGCCGGCGGCCGAAATCAGCCAATAGATCCAAAATAAAACCCAGACGACCAAGATCGGGGTCTTCAGGGTGGACATATCAGCGAACTACGTTCGCCGCGAAGCCCGGGGCGAGACGGTCGTGGGACCGCGCCGAGTTGTAGGGCATCCCGCGATGGTATGCGCTGGCCTCATCGAGTACCCCGGTCGTGGGGGCGAGCCTCCGCGACCGCATCACGAGGTGGTCCCTACGGGCTGCACGCCGGTGCGCGCCGCCTCGACAGCGGGATTGGCACGATCGAGGCGTGCGTGATCGCCGGGGCGTCGGCGGCATGGACGACGCGCCTATCCTGCTAACATGCAACCAAATGGTTGTAGATCTGCTTTCAGAAGGCGAGACTGACCGCGTCTTTCGGGCGTTGTCGGATGCGACCAGGCGCGACATCCTCGTGCGCACGATCCGTCACGAGCAGTCGGTGTTGACGCTGGCGCGCCACTACGAGATGAGCTTCGCCGCGGTGCAGAAGCACGTGGCGGTGCTCGAGCGGGCAATGCTCATCACCAAGCAGCGACGCGGCCGTGAGCAAATCGTGCACGGCAACGCATCGACCCTGCGCAACGCGGCCGCGCTCCTCGACTCCTACGAGCAGCTCTGGATCCAACGTGCCAACCAGATCGCCGACGTTCTCGCCGGCGAGGAAGGAGACCGAACATGACTGTCATCAGCACCACAAAGGACGTGGACAACCTGGCCCTCACCCTCGTCGCCGAGTTCGACTCAAGCCCGGATCGGGTGTGGGAGGTATGGGAGGACCCGCGCAAGCTCGAGCGGTGGTGGGGGCCGCCGACGTTCCCCGCCACGTTCACCCGCCACGACTTCGTCGTCGGCGGCGAGTCCCGCTACTTCATGACCGGACCGGACGGCGAGACCCCGCGCGGCTGGTGGCGCATCGACGCGATCGACAAGCCGCACCGGCTCGAGTTCGCCAACGGCCTGGCCGGCGACGACGGCGAGCCGGCGCCCGGGGTGGAGCCGATGCCCGGCTACGTCACCTTCGAGGCGATCGTCGGCGGCACCAAGATGACCGCCGTGACGCGTTTCGTCAGCGTCGAGCAGATGGAGAAGATGCTCGGCATGGGCATGCAGGAGGGGATGACCCAGGCGATCGGCCAGATCGACGCCCTGCTCTCACCGGACGCGGTGTGACTGTCATCGACGTGCTTGGCTCTAGCGCTCGCGTCGCTCCCGCTTCTGTCGCCTGGGCTGTCACGAGGCCGGGCGAGCCGGACACTTGTGGTGAGCAGACCTAACGTATCTCAATCCCCCGGTGTGTAAACACCGGACCCGACCCCCGTCGCTCCCGCTTCTATCACCCGCTTTTCGTCTCAGCGATACCAAAGCCCTGAGCTAAGGTTGGGGCCAGGCAATTCCTGCCTGCCGGCCTGCGCGACCTAAGGAGACACATGTCCCGGTACGCCATCGTAAACCTGCTGGACCTCGAGAACTCCGTCGGCGAGCGGGCCCCCGGGATTGAGGGCCGGTTCGCGCGCAAGCACCTGGACTCGCGTGACCTCGGGGTCAGCCTGTTTCGCTATGCGCCGAACTTGCGCAGCCCGATGGCTCACAGCCACCGCGAGCAGGAGGAGGCATACGTCGTCGTCGCCGGATCTGGGCAGGTGCTGCTCGACGGCGAGGTTCAAGAGCTTCGCCAGTGGGACGTCGTGCGCGTGGCGCCCGAGGTCGTGCGCGCCTTCGAGGCGGGCCCCGACGGGCTGGACATCATTGCCGTGGGCGGTCCCAAGCCCGAGGAGGGCGATGGTGTGATGGGCGCCGCCGAGTGGCCCGACGCGGGGTAGCGGGGCGCGCTGCGCACAGCGGTGGCAGGGTCGCCCTGGATCGTCCCTGCCCAGACGGCCACGGTCCGGCCACGGTGTGGCCGTCGCAACCGCTCAGGTTTCGATCGTGACGAGCGTGCCGATCGGCGTGTACGGCCAGATCTCCGCGGAGGCAGCGAGCGGGAGCTCGACGCAGCCGAGGCTCTGTGGCGAGCCGAACGACGCGCGGTCGAAGTTGTGCAGGGCGTCCCCGCCGTTGAAGTAGCTGATCCACTTAATCCCGGGGTCTTCGTAGTGAGAGCCGTCGGGGTTGGTGCCGCTCATCGTGCCTTCGGGGATGTGCTCGAACACCGCGAACGTCCCCAGTTCGGTTTCAGCGCCGGAGATGCCGGTGTTTGCAGGCGAGGTGATGACCGTGCGGCCGGCGCTCCACAACGTCATCGTCTCCGGGACTTCGCGGTGCACGTAGACGTAGCTGTACGGTTCGCTCAACCGCTTGCCGGCGAGCACGTACGCGAGCAGCGCGTGCCACACCGCCGGGCCGGCTTCCCCATCGACGGTCATTTCGTTGGCGTTCTCGAACTTCATCACCGCGCCCTTCATGACCACGCTCCACTGCCCCGGGCTCCACAGCGCCCGCAGCTGTCCGGGCGTGTTCGGGTAGCGCCAGCCGAAGCTGCCGCTCGGCGGATCGACCGCCGCCTGCGCCTGCGCGCTCGGCGTGTGCGCCACCGCGGCGCCCGACGGATGCCAGTCGACCGGGAGGTAGCCGGTCTCGGCGAGCAGCTGCTGCAGGCGCAGCGTCGAGCCGGGCGGCACCGTCCATTCGACCTGGCCGGTGTCGCGCAGCCCGCTCCCTGAGCCGGCGGTCACCGCGACGGGATGGGGGAGCTGCACCCGCAGCTGCGAGCCGAGCGCAGCGCCGTACCCCGAGGGGGTGAACACGAGCGTATGGCTGTTCGCTTCGCGCCATCGGCCC
Organism: uncultured Solirubrobacterales bacterium; assembly: GCA_963767255.1. Lineage (GTDB taxonomy): Bacteria > Actinomycetota > Thermoleophilia > Solirubrobacterales > Solirubrobacteraceae > Palsa-744. The sequence goes on from CAVYDM010000028.1 coordinate 9,330, forward strand.
TGCGTGCTCGGCACGATCCGCGGGCGCGCCGAGCCGAGCACTTCGCCGACGGGCTTTGAGAACGTCAGGTAGATCGGCGTGGCCGGACCGATCCGCGCGCCCGCGGCGGGCAGGCTGACCATCACCGGGGCGTCCGAGGGCGGGAACCAGCTCACCTGCGTGGGAGCGCCGAGCCTCTCCCACGGGCGCGGCGCGGCGGCGATCTCCACGGCGCCGGTCGCCGGCTGGGCCCCGAGCGAGATCGAGCTCTGGGCGTCGCTCACCGTGTGCTGGGCCAGGCTGCCCGTGCTCCCGTAGGCGACGGCGCTGACCGGCTCGTCGAAGCTCACCCGCACCGGCGCGCCCGGTGAGACGGTCATCCAGTGCTCGCTCACCTGTGCGACCGGGGCCCGCAGTGTCAGGTGCTCGGTGCGCGTTTCGCCCAGCGCCCAGCCGAGCCATCCCGGTCGGCGGACCGTCACGTCCACCGAAACCTGCTCGCCCGGGGTCAGCCGTGTCCGCGGCGTCAAGCGCCCGCTGTCCACCGTGAGCGGCACCGCCCGGCCGCCCGGCCCGAATGCCTGGACGTGCTCGATCGTTCCGCCCAGCGGCTGCACCGTGACCTGCGCGAGCGCCGTCGAGTCGCTCGCGAGCGTCACGCCCGAGAGCGTCAGCACCACCACGGCCAGCACGACGATCGCGGCGATCACGACCGCCGCGCCGCCGAGCAGCGCACGCTTACGGCCGTCACCTCTCGATGCGGCGTGCTGAGCCGAAGCTCCAGCCATGCATAGATCGTAGAACGCTACGGTGACGGGTGTTCTGGCGAGCCAACCGATGCTGATAAAACGAGAGATGAGGTGGCGGGTGACTGACGAGCAATCATCAAGCGAGCAAGCCGGCGATCGGAGCGAGCTCACGACCTGGCTCGTGATCGGCGTGCGCTACGTGCTGCCCGTCGCCGTGACGCTCGGGGGCGTGATCGTGATGGCGTTCGGCGGCGAACTCAACCTCGTGGGCGGCGCCGGCATCGTGAGTGCGGGACTGGCGATCTATGCGATGAACTGGCTCTCCCGCGCCTCGATCGAGGGCGATCGCGTGCGAGAGGAAGAGGAGGCGGCGCGGGCCTACTTCCGCCTCCACGGTCGCTGGCCCGACGAGTAGTGCCGGACGATCAGGCCTGCGCGACCTCGGGCACCGCGACCGTCGGGGTCTCACCGTGACCGACCTCCGCCTCGAGCTCCGCGGCCGGGGTCATCTTCGGCACGAGCACTCCCGCGAGCAGGCATACGATCAGGAACCCGGTCGCCATCAGGAACGTATCGGTGAACCCGGTCACCGTCGGCAGTCCGTTGGCTGTGTTCCCGGCAATGAACGTCGCGGACAGCTGGCCACCGAGCGCGCCCCCGAGCGTGCGCATGACGGTGTTCATGCCGGACGCCACCCCTGTCTGGTGTGGGGAGATCGCCTGAACGATGAGGTTGCCCAGCGCCGCGAACGCAAGGCCGATCCCGACGCCAAGCAGCGCAGCGGCGATCAACAGGTCGTACGGATGGCTATGGGCCACGGCGAGCAGCGCAAACGACGCGGTCGTGAACGCGGTCCCCACGAGCAGCGCGGCGCGCGAGCCGAACCGGGCGGAGATCCGCCCGGCGTACAGGCCCAGCATCGTCATGCCGATCGTGGCTGGCAGCAGGTACAGGCCGGAAACCACGACCGAGGCGCCGAACCCGAACCCGGTGCTCGTCGGCAGCTGGGCGAACTGGGGGAACACGATGAACGACGCATACATACCGGCGCCGAGCAGGAACGCGGCCAGGTTAGTCGTCCATACGCCGCGTATGCGCATCATCGTCATGTCGATCAGCGGGTTGGCGCTGCGCACCTCCACCGCGATCCAGACGATCACGAACACGACGCCGACAGCGATCAGGCCAAGTGTTCGCGCCGATCCCCAGCCCCACGTCGTGGTCTCTGAGATCGCGAGCAGGACGGCGGAGAGGCCGATGGTCATCAGGGTCGCGGCCAGCCAGTTGATTCGACCCGGGGTGCGAATCGGCGATTCCGGGATGAATCGCCATGTCGCGACCGCGGCGATTACGATCGCGACCAGCGGGATCCAGAACAGCCAGTGGTAGTTGAGGTGCTCGACTATCACGCCCGAGAGCACGATCCCGATGCCCGCGCCAACGCCGAGGATCGCCGAGAGCAGTCCGATGCTGCCGGCCACCTTCTCACGCGGGAACTCGTCGCGGACGATCCCGAACGCGAGCGGAAAGATGCCGCCAGCCGCGCCCTGGACGAAGCGCCCGACGATGATCGGAGTCAGCGAGCTCGACACCGCCGCCAGCAGCGTGCCCCCGGCGAGGATCACGAGCGTCCACAGCAGCAGGCGCTCCTTGCCGTACATATCGCCGAGACGACCGAGGATCGAGGTCCCGACGGACGCCGCGAGCAGATAGCCGGTGAGCAGCCAGGCGATCCCGTTCTCGGTCGTGTGCAGCTCGTGCTGCATCGTCGGCAGCGCCGGCACGACCGCCGAGCTCAGCATCGCGTACGCCAGCCCAGCCAGCGCCAGCACGGCGAGCGTGACGTTCGGATGGGTGCGATCTGTCGTTGTGGTCGTCGAGATCATGGGTGTGGGTGTACTGAAAGACGTTCACCCGTTCCGCTGGCGGTGCGGGTCGTCAAGGGAGGCGGTTGGGGTGTTACGCGAGCAGGATGATCCACAGTAGCGCGGGTCCTGCGGCTATAATCTGGGATGGTAAGCAAGTATTGGAGGCTGGCTATGGCTGTCGTCGATCGACTCGACGCATACCGGCGCCAGCTGCGGTGGCGCGCGCTGCCGGTGCTTGAGGAGCTGTCCGGCGCACTGCTAGGAGGGCGCCGATGACGAAGCGCATGCTCGGCGCTGGACGCGTCACGTTCGCGGCGCTCGCGATCCCGAACTACCGCCGTTACATCGCCGGCCAGTCGATCTCGTTGGTCGGGACCTGGATGCAGATGGCTGCCCAGTCCTGGCTTGTGCTCACGCTCACCGGCTCGGCGACGACGCTCGGCGTGATCGTGGCGCTGCAGACGCTGCCGGTGCTGCTGCTCGGCCCCTACGGCGGCGTGATCGCCGATCGCGTGGACAAGCGCCGGCTGATGGTCGCATTGCAGATCGCGATGGGCGTGCAGGCGCTCATCCTCGGCGTGCTGACCGTCACCGGGTCGGTGCGCCTGTGGCAGATCGGCGCGCTCGCGCTGCTGCTGGGTGTGAACAACGCATTCGAGAACCCCGCGCGGCAGTCGTTCATGCTGGAGATGGTCGGCCCCGAGAGCCTGCGCAACGCCGTCAGCCTCAACTCGGTGCTCGTCAACGTGGCGCGCGTGATCGGCCCGGCGGTGGCGGGCATCCTGATCGCGACCGCCGGCGAGGGCGTCTGCTTTCTCATCAACGCCGCGAGCTTCGTCGCCGTCGTCACCTCCCTCGTGACGCTCGATCGCGGCGCGATCACCCCGAGCCCGCCCAGCGGCCGTGAGCCGGGGCAGCTGCGCGAGGGCCTGCGCTACGTCAGGCGCACCCCCGCGCTGGGCGTGCCGCTGCTGATGATGGCGCTCGTGGGCTGCCTGGCCTACGAGTTTCAGGTCACGCTCCCCGTGATGGCCCGCCAGGGACTCCACGTGGGCGCCGCCGGCTTTGGGTTCATGACAGCCGCCATGGGCGTGGGCGCGGTGGTGGGAGGCCTGTTCGTGGCCGCCAAAGGCAGGATCGGTCTCCCCACGCTGGTGCTGGCCGCGACGGCGTTCGGCGTGGTGCTGCTGTTCGCGACCGTGGCGCCCAACCTCCCGGTCGAGCTCCTCGCCCTCGCCCTCGCCGGCGGGGCCAGCATCGCGTTCATGTCCACCGGCAACTCCACCCTGCAGCTCTCGGCCGCGCCGTCGATGCGCGGTCGCGTGATGGCGTTGTGGTTCGTCGCGTTCCAGGGCTCCACGCCGATCGGTGGCCCGGTCGTGGGCTGGGTCATGGCAACGGCCGGCGCCCGTGCCGGTCTCGGTCTGGGGGGCGTCACCTGCCTGGTGGTCGCGCTCCTGGGACTGTTCGCGTTGCGACGACTGACGCCGGGCTCGTTGCGCTCGCGATTCGCGCTGGGCACGCGGTAGAGCAGCATGTGTGGGGCCACATGCTTGATTAAGGCTGCTCCGACCGAAGCCGGGAGACGCGCGCCTTCGGCGCGAATCCCCGTTTCGGCCAGCGCATGCGCGTCCCGGCCGAGTGCGCATGCGCACTCGGAATGACGTGCCGCATGCGGCACGTCACGGGCCGCACATGTGCGGCCCGCCTGTCGGCGCATGCGCCGACAGGAACATCATCGGATTCGTCGAGCGTCAACCGCTCGCGGTGACCGGAAGGAGCAGCAATGTTCATGGACGGGGGTATCGTGGATGGTTCGCTACCGATCCGAACGCCAGGAGGGGTCACCATGAGCCCGATCATCAGCCAGGACCATCACCCGACGCTCCGCCACGAGGACCGCGAGGCCATCGGCGCCGAGCTGCAGGGTGTGCTCGTCACCCTGACCGACCTGTCGCTGCTGGGCAAGCAGGCGCACTGGAACATCGTCGGTCCGAACTTCCGCTCCCTGCACCTGCACCTGGACGAGCTGATCGACGCCTGGCGCCTGGCCTCCGACGCGGTCGCCGAGCGGGCGGTCGCGCTCGGGTACTCGCCCGACGGGCGCGCCGCCACCGTGGCCGAGCGCAGCGAGCTCGCGCCGCTGCCCGAGGGTCAGCTGCTCGACAGCGACGTGATCGTGGCCTTCACCGCGCTGCTGACCGACGCGATCGGCGCGATCCGCACACGCATGGATCGCCTGGAGGACGTCGACACTGTCACGGCCGATCTGCTGCACGGCGTGGTCGCGGGGCTCGAGGAGAACCTCTGGATGATCCGCGTCCAGGCCGCGTAGCCGCAGCCCTAGCCGCGCCGGGAAGGTCCTCAGTCCTCCCGCACGCCGACCTCGCGCAGCAGGTGGGTGTCCACGTCGTAGACGAACCCGCGCACCGACTCGCGGTGGGGCAGGAACGCGCAGCGGCGCACGCGCAGGATCGACTGGCGCACGTCCGCGTCAACGTCGCTGAAGGACTCGATCGCCCACGCCGGCGCGACGCCTGTGGCCTGCTGGAGCTCCGCGCGGAACCCGTCGTCGCTGAGGGACTGCATGCCGCAGTCGGTGTGGTGGATCAGCATCACCTCGCGCGTGCCCAGCCGCCGCTGGGAGACCGCCAGCGAGCGGATCACGTCGTCGGTGATCACGCCGCCGGCGTTGCGCAGCACATGCGCCTCTCCGTCGCCCAAGCCCAGCGCGGCGAACACGTCCAGGCGCGAGTCCATGCACGTCACCACCGCCAGCCGCCGGCTGGGCTTGACGTCCAGATGGCGGGCCGGCAGCGAGTCGGCCACGGCCCGGTTGTTGGTCAGCAGCTCATCGATCGTGTCCACGTGCGCACCCTAATCGCTCGCCGCCACGGCCCGTCGCGCCGGTGTCGAGGCGGCGAGCCGCCGCGCGTATATTGGGCCTGTGCCGAACTCCTCCCCGCTGGACTTGACCCTCCTGCCGGGCGCGCGCACGCTGCTGGCCCAGCACGCCCGCGAGCTGCCCCAGCGAGACGATCTGTGCGGCGCGTTCTGCGGCGCCCTCGCGCTGGGCGCGGCCGGCATGGCGAGCGCTCCCGGGAGTGGCGAGCCATTGGACCAGGACGCGGTGGCGCTGGCCGCCGGGAGCGTCGTGTCCAGGGTGGCGGACGTCTCGATTCTGCCGTTCGGCGAGCCCGGCCGGCGCGACTACCGGCTGTCGTTGGCGCTCATCGATGACCCGGCCACGTCGGGCACCACCGCCGCCGGGCTGCTCGGCGCCATCGAGAGGCTGTCCGCGGGCCGGCTCTCCGCGATCCCCTACACCGGTCCCTGGACCGCGAGGACGCTCGGCGGGCTGTTCGACGTGGCCGCCGCGCTGGAGCGCCCGGTCACGCTGCTCGCCAACCTCGCCACCCGCCACCTGTGGGGCTCGCACCCCCGCGCCGGCGAGCTCTTGGGCTACCTGCTCGACGGCGAGCTCGCCGGCCCTGCGCCGGACTGGGACGTCGGGCACTTCGTCTGCGTCATCGGCCGTGTGCGCGGTCCGGGTGGCAGCCTGTATGGCGTGGCCGACACGTATCCCTCGCTCGGCGCCTTCGGTGTGCACGTGCAGCCGCAGGAGCGCTTGGCCACCGCGATCGAGCGCCGCGACCGAAGCCGGGAGACACTCGCCTCCGGCGAGCATCCCCGTTTCGGCCAGCCCGCCGGGGGCGTGCTCGCGGTCGTCCACGTCGAGGATGCGCCGGCGCTGCGCTCGGGCGCCGGTGCGCTCGGCCTGGTCGAGGGCGTCTGGGACAACGGAACCGTGACCGGGACGCCGAGATGAGCCCAACCGAGCTGGTCTCTCTGGTCTGCTGCGATCTCGGCGCGATCGTGCGCGGCCGCTCGCTGCCCGCATCCGATCTGGACGCCCACCTACAGGCCGGCGTCGGCTGGGTGCCCGCCAACCACGCGCTCACGCCGCTCGGTCCGCTCGCCGAGCCCAACCCGTTCGGCTCCACCGGCGACCTGCGACTCTTGCCAGACCTCGACACCCACGTCCGGATCGAGCCCGCTCCGGACTCCTGCTCCGGCGCGGCCTCGGGCTCCGGCGCGGCACCGGGCTCCGGCGCGGCATCGCGCGCGGGCACGGGCACGGGCTCACTAGAGCTCGTCCTGTGCGACATCGTCGAGACCGACGGCTCTCCGTGGGAGTGCTGTCCGCGGCTGTTCCTGCGCGAGGCCTTGAGCGAGCTCCATGATGAGCTCGGCGTCCGTCTCGTGGCGGCGTTCGAGCACGAGTTCCAGCTGCTGCCCGGCCTGCCCGACTCGACCGATCTGGCCGCTGGTCCCCGACGGCGGGACGCGCCGCACCCAGCCCCGCCGTTCTCGCTGGAGGCACAGCGACGGGCCGAACCGTTCGCCGCTTCGCTCATGGGCGCGCTGATCCAGGCCGGGGTGCGGCCCGAGCGCATGTTCGCCGAGTTCGCCGCACACCAGTTCGAGATCCCCGTAGCGCCCGCCGAGGGCATCGCGGCGGCCGATCGCAGCGTCGTGCTGGTCCAGGTGGTGCACGAGCTGGCCCGCAGGCACGAGTTGCGCGCGACGTTCACGCCGCTGCTGGACCCTTCCGAAGCGGGCAACGGCGTGCACATCCATCTCAGTCTGATCGACGCCGCTGGCCGTCCGGCTCTGTATGACGCCTCGCGCCCCGGGTGCCTGAGCGAGCTGGGCGAGCGGTTCGCCGCGGGGATCCTGCTGCACGCGCGGGCGCTGAGCGCCCTGACCGCTCCCAGCCCGGTCTCGGCCGCGCGGCTGGCGCCCCACCACTGGAGCGCGGGGGCGGTCTGCTTGGGCCAGCGCAACCGCGAAACGCTGCTGCGCCTGCCGCCGCTCCTCTCGCTCGGCGGGGCCGATCCAGGACGACAGCTGCGCTTGGAGTACCGGGGCGCCGACGCGAGCGCAAACCCGTATCTGGCCTTGGGAGCGATCGTCCGTGCGGGGCTCGACGGGGTGCGCGCCGGGCTGCCCGCGCCGGCGATCCTCGATCGCGATCCCGCGCGGCTGGACCCCGTCGAGGCCGAGCGCTACGGAGTCGGCGGGCTGCCGGCGACGCTCGGGGAGTCGTTGCGGGCGCTCGCCCAGGACGGCGCCGCGCGCGCGTGGATGACGCCGCTGCTGTACGAGGCGTATGTGGCCGTTCGTGGCTACGAGCTCTCGGCGACCGCGGACTGGGACATCGACGAGTTGTGCAATCGCTATGCCCACGTCTACTGAGGCGTCCGTGGGCAGCTTCGACCCACGACCGCCCGATGGGCGTAGTGTCCAGATCAGTGGACACTGAGACACTCGCGCAGCTGCTCGCGGGCATCGAGCGTGAGCTGGGGCGGGCCGTCGAGCTGCGCCACCGCCTGCACTCGCAGGCCGAGCCGGCCCACGAGGAGCGCCGGACGGCGGCGGCCGTCGCCGGTGAGCTGCCCGTCGCGTGTTCGACGGTGGCGGACACGGGGCTGATCGCGCGCGTCGGTCCGGCCGATGGCCGGGCGGTGGGGGTGCGCGCGGAGCTCGACGGGCTGCCGATTGCCGAGCGCACCGATGTGCCGTGGCGCGCCACGGGCGCCGTCATGCACGCCTGCGGCCACGACGTCCACATGGCCGCGCTCGTCGCGCTCGCTCGTGCCGCGCACGCGCTCGGCGATGCGCTGCCCGCGCCCCTGCTGGCGGTGCTGCAGCCGAGCGAGGAGGCCTACCCCTCGGGCGCCGAGCAACTCCTCGGCGAGCTGACCGCACTCGCGCCGGCGGCGGTCGTCGCGGCGCATGTGCATCCCGAGCTGCCATGGGGCGCTGTCGCGCTCGATCCCGGCACGATCAACGCGTCTTGCGACTACGTTGAGATCGCGGTCGAGGGCGAGCCCTCGCACGGCGCCTATCCCCACCGCGGCCGCGATCCGATCCTCGCGATCGCCCAGATCGTCGTTGCGCTCCATGCCACGATCGGACGGCGGATCGATCCCATGCATCCGGCCACGCTGACCGTCGGCGTGCTCGAGGGTGGCAGCGCGGAGAACGTCATCCCCGCGCAGGCACGCGCCCGTGCGGCCCTGCGCGCCCATCGTCCGGAGGATCGCCTGACGCTGCGCACGATGGTCGAGGAGGTCGCCGCCGGCGTCGCCCGCGCTCACGGCTGCCGCGCCACCGTCGAGCTGGCGCCGGGCGAGCCGGCTCTCGCCAACGACCCCGGCATCGTCGCTCGCGCACGCGCTCTGCTCGGGAGCGCGAATTTTCGTCTCGTTCCGGAGTGGCGCTCGGCCGGCTCGGACGACTTCGCGTTCTTCGGCTCGCTGGGCGTGCCCATCGCGATGGGATTCGTGGGCCTCGACGGCGCCGACGGATTCCTTGCCCGGCCCCTGCACCACCCCGAGCTGCTGCCGCCCGACGACGCGGTCGGAGCCGTCGCGCGTGTCCAGGCCGCGCTCTACCTCGCGGCGGCCGCGGCGAGCGCATCCTGAGTCCCGTGTGGGGCGCGTCTGGAAATCGGACATAATCCCAGCGATGCGCGCCGTCCAGATCGTCGAGCTGACCGGCCCGGACACGGCGCTCGCGCTCGGCGAGGTCCCGGAGCCGGAGTCCCCGCCGCGGCACATGCTCACCCCCGGGTCGGGGATCCTGATCGAGGTCCACGCCGCCGGGGTCTCGTTCCCCGAGGTGCTCCAGACCCGCGGCGAGTACCAGATCAAACCGCCGTTGCCGTTCATCCCGGGCAGTGAGATCGCCGGCATCGTTCGCGAGGCGCCCGAGGGCGCGGGGGTGGCGCCGGGCGATCGCGTCGCGGCGTTCTGCGGGCTCGGCGGGTGGGCCGAGCTGGCGGTGGCGCCCGAGTTCCTCACGTTCAGGCTCGACTCCCGGCTCGATTACGCCCAGGGCGCGGGGCTGATCCTCAACTACCACACCGCCTACTTCGCCCTCGTCCTGCGCGGGCGCCTCGCCGCGGGCGAGACGGTGCTCGTGCACGGCGCCGCCGGCGGCGTCGGCACCGCTGCGTTGCAGGTGGCCCGGGGTCTCGGCGCGCGCACGATCGCGATCGTCTCGAGCGCTGAGAAGCAGCGCATCGCCGAGCAGGCCGGCGCCGAGCACGTCCTGCGCGCCGACGGCCCCTGGAAGGACGAGGCGCGTGAGATATCGGGCGGGGGCGTCGATCTCGTGCTCGATCCGGTGGGCGGCGATCGGTTCACCGACAGCCTGCGCTCACTGCGCGAGAATGGCCGCATCGTCGTGGTCGGCTTCACCGGCGGCTCGATCCCCGAGGTCCGGGTCAACCGGCTGCTGCTTGGAAACACCGAGGTCATCGGCGCCGGCTGGGGCGCCTACGCGATGGCCCGCCCGGAGCTGTGCCGCGACACGGAGGAGGCGCTTACGCCCCTGATCGAATCGGGCGTCCTCGCCCCGATCGTCGGAGCGCGATTCCCGCTCGAGCGCACCGCGGACGCGTTGCGCGAAATCGACGAGCGCCGGGCGCTCGGCAAGGTCGTCCTGGAGGTTCGCTGATGGACTTCGCCCACTCGCCCCGCACGCAGGAGCTGCTGGAGCGCCTGACCGCCTTCCAGGAGCGTGAGATCGCCCCGCGCGAGGAGCCCTACCACCGCGAGCTTCTCGCCAGCGCCGACCCGTGGACATCGGTCGCGCCCGCGATCGAGGAGCTGAAGGCGATGGCCCGGGAGGAGGGGTTGTGGAACCTGTTCCTGCCCCCCGGCGCCGAGCTCGCCGGCGAGCCGATCGGCGCGGGCCTGGGGAATGTCGAGTACGCGCCCCTGGCCGAGCAGATGGGCCGCTCGCTGATCACCGCCGAGGTCTGCAACTGCAACGCCCCGGACACCGGCAACATGGAGGTGCTGCTGCACTTCGGCTCCGAGGACCAGCGCGCGCGCTGGCTGGCGCCGCTGCTGGACGGGAGCATCCGCTCGGCCTTCTGCATGACCGAGCCCGGCGTCGCCTCCTCGGACGCGACCAACATGCAGGCCACGGCGATCCTCGACGGCGAGGAGGTGGTGCTGAACGGCCGCAAGTGGTGGAGCACCGGCATCGGTCATCCCGACTGCCGGATCCTGATCTTCATGGGCCTCACCGATCCGGACGCCGATCGCTACCGCCAGCACTCGATGGTCCTCGTTCCCCTGCCCACGCCCGGCGTGAAAGTCGAGCGGATGCTCGCGACGATGGGATTCCACGACGCCCCCGGCGGTCACGGCGAGGTCTCCTTCACCGATGTGCGCCTGCCCGCGAGCGCGATCGTCGGCGGCCCCGGTCAGGCGTTCGCGATCGCCCAGGCGCGCCTGGGCCCGGGGCGCGTCCATCACTGCATGCGCCTGATCGGCCTGGCCGAGCTGGCGCTGGCGCTGGCGTGCGTGCGCGCCGGCGAGCGCACCGCGTTCGGCAAGCCCATCGCCAACCTCGGCGGCAACCGCGAGCGCATCGCCGACGCGCGCATCGCGATCGACCAGGCTCGCCTGCACGTGCTGCACGCCGCATGGCTGCTCGACACCAAGTCCCCGGACGCGCTCGGCGCGGTCTCCCAGATCAAGGTCGCCGTCCCGAACATGGCCCAACGCGTCGTCAACATGGCGATCCAGCTGCACGGCGGCGCGGGCCTGTCCGACGACTACCCGCTCGGCGCCGCTTGGACGATCGCCCGCTCGCTGCGCCTGGCCGACGGGCCCGACGAGGTCCACCGCGGCGTCATCGCCCGTCTGGAGCTGGCGCGCCACGGCATCGGCCGCTGGGCGGCCTCCTAGCCCGGGTCCGCCCGTCGCACCGGCACCCGCCGCGCGCCGACGTTGCTGACGATCACCGCGACGATCGTCACCAGGTACAGCTGCCCGAACAGCGCCTCGATCACCGAGGCCATCCGTGCCGCGCGGGCGACCGGCGCGATGTCGCCATAGCCGACGGTCGTCAGGGTGATGAAGCTGAAGTAGACCTCTTCGGCGTGTTTGTCCGAGCCGATATGGCTCAGCACCGCTGCGCCGGCGATCGCGTCCATCACGCCGTAGCTGAACGCGAAGATCAGTCCCGCCAGCAGATACACCGTCAGCGCCCCCATCACCGAGTGCAGGGTCACGCGCTGCTCGGAGCGGATGCCGCCGACCACGCCTCGCGTGACGATCACCGCCCCGGCCACGGCGAGGATCCCGCTCAGGCCGAACATGATCGCGCGCTCGGTGCTCCCCCGCCCGGCGATCGCCGCCGCGATCAGCCCCAGCAGCGCGATCCCCACCAGCCCGCCCATCTGCCGCCACTGCGCGCGGGTGGCGTCCTCGGCGAACAGCGCGGTGACGACCGTCGCCGCCATCAGCAGCGCCTGCGCCAGCCAGGAGGCGGGTGTGTCCGGCAGGAGCATCTGGATGCACGTGGAGATCACCGCGAGCACCAGCACCAGCCCGTACCGGTAGCTGCCCTTCAGTTCGGTGAGCCTCTTAGCCGAGAGCCGCTCAGGCATCCGCCCAGGTTAAGGTCCCCACCGGACCCGATGGAAACCCGGGCGGGACGAGGCGGCTAATCTGCCGCGACAGGCGTCGCGGCAATCCGCTTGCGCGCGATCCGCGCCGCCTCCTTGCCCCCGACGAACGGGGCCAGCGCGAAGAACACGAGCTGCGGCGACAGCTCGGCGATGTCCTGCACGCGCTCGTGCTCGATGTGGTTGTGCAGCACCTGCCAGATGCCTCCCGCGATCGCCTCCGGCGCGATTGCAGAGACAGAGCGCCCGGCGGGCACGTGATGGTAGCCGGGCTGCAGATATGCCGCGAATGCGTGCAGCCCCGTATCGCGGATTTCGGTCGCCAGCGGGCTGGCCGCGAACGTGTCCACGACCGTCAGGTGCGCGTGAGCGGGCTCGGAGGCGAGGTACTGAAGCAGCGCCCTGATGCCGGCGGCGACCCCCATCGGCCAGTCCTCGCCCTGGGCATCGTAGGCCTGCACCGCTATCCCCAGCGCCTGATGCAGGCCGACCTTCTGTGCGCCCAGGAACGCGTCGTGCTTGGTCGGGTACATCTCGTAGAACGTCTGGTGCGAGACGTTCGCGCGCTTGGCGATCTCCGGGATCGTCAGCCCCTCGAGACCTTTCTCGGCGACGATCGCGGCGGTTGCGTCCACGATCCGCTCGCGCTGGTTTTTGACGATGAACTGTCGCGGCAGGTCGTGGCGACCGCTGGGCAGCCGGCCCTCGGCCTGGCGCGCGCGCTCGGAGGCCACGAGCGTGGCCCGGCCGTCCTGCGCTTCATCGGCTTCGCGGGCCCGCTTGATCCCCTGATCGCGTGTGGCCTTGCTCGTGGGGTCCAGGCCGGCCGGCAGCTTTGCCGGGTAGGACTCCGCCCACGCCGCGAGCTCGTCCGCTAGCCCCGGCAGCTCCGATGCCTGACCCCGGCGCAGACGTGCGGCGCTCACCTCGCGGATGCCCCCGAGGATCACCCTCACGGTCAGGTCGCTCCCGCCGCCGGTCGCGCCGTCGCTCCCGCCCGCGTCACCCCCCCTGCGCGGGCGCGCGGGTCCGCCCCGTGCGCCCGCTGACTCCCCCCGACGGGCGGTCTCCGCGCGGGTGGCGCGGATGCTCTGCTCGAGCGCCTCCAGCGTGCGGTTGCGGTGCTCGAGCGCCCTCGGTCCCGCACCGAAGGCGCCGAGCACCATCAGCGACACCGCCTCCGGCTCGGCCGCAGCCAGCTCGGCGAAGGCGTGCATCGCCCTGCGCAGGCGCTCCCCCGGTGAGCCCTGCGTACCGTAGGCCGTCATGATCGTGCTCGCCGTGCGCTTGGCGATCTCGTCGTAGGCGGCCAGGAACAGATCTTCCTTGTCTGCGTACAGGCTGTAGAACGTCGGACGCGATACGCGCGCGAGCTTCGTCAGGTCGAGGATCCTCACCGCCTGGTAGCCGCGCTCGGCGATCAGCTCGACCAGCGCCGTCTGCAGCCGTTCGCGCTGATCGCGGCGAACCTCCTCCGGGTCCAGCCCGTGCGCCCCCGTCGGCAGCCGCCGGTAGCGGCCGGATCCACCGGCCGCCCCCCCTCCTTCACCTGTTCGTATGCGTCCCCGGTCGCTACGGCGACGGTGGCGTCGCGTAAAGCTTTCGCTTGCCCCGCTGGTTTGACCGCTGATCCCCGACCGGACATATCGACTCCCAAAAAACTCAGTTTGACATCGAGCCAGACCAGAGTATCAAACCGTGCGGGAGAGAGTCAACCGTCTTTTTGTCCACGCGATCCGTGTGCGATTCCGCGCAATGTGGGGGGCCACTCAGCCCTTGACTGTCGCCGAGGTCCCCATCACCGCTCCGGCGCCGTTCAGCGCCTGCACGGCCACGTAGGGCTCTGGCCCGGGCGTGGCTAGCGTCGTCTCGAACCCGCTCTTCGGGGCGCTCGCGGCCGGCTTCAGCTGCGTGGGCGAGGGTCCGGCGAGCACGCGCCAGCTCGCGACTTCGGTGGCGCCGTTCCAGCTCGCGTACACCGTCACCGGCCCGCCGGCCTTCGCCGAGGCTGCCGCGATCGCGGGGGGCGCCGCGGGCGTGGCCGCCCAGGGGAAGCGGTAGGCGCGGTATGACTGGTAGGAGCCGTGCCAGTGCGCGTCGTACAGCAGCTGCCCGCTGGAGCTGTATTCCGAGAAGTACGGCTCCGCGCCCCAGCCCACGAACATGTCGCCGTCCGGGAGCGCCTGCACGCTGCCCTGGCTGTCGGAGGAGAGCTCCGGGGAGCTGTGCTCGTAGCTGGCCAGCAGCGTCTCGGTCCTGGCCTTCGGTTCCAGCCCCAGCACGATCGCCCGCGACTGGGGGTGGACCTTCGGTGTCGCGCCGTTGTCGAACACGCTGATCGTGCCGTTGGACTGCGCCGTCGCGTCGTGCTGGAACGCCGTCGCCGCGCCGCTGCCCTGCTTGACTTCGCTGTGCCTGCCGCCCACCCGCAGCTGGATCTGCCCGGTGGTCGTGTTCAGCTCGTACAGCGCCCACGTGTTGCGCGCGCTGATCAGCGTGGCGGCGCCGGCGAGCTGGTCGACCGTGTTGATGTGGAAGTAGTCAAACGGCCATTCGGCGCTCGAGCCCTCGGGCGAGCTGTAGGAGTCGCTGAGCCCGACGTGGTCGAGGCTCAGCCATTCGCGGCGGACGAGCCCGGTCTTCACGTCGATTTCCTGAAACCCGCTGTCGGTCACCGCGCCGGCGCTCGAACCGCCGACCGCCGACAGGTTGCAGTCGATCGGGTCGAACACGGTCAGCAGCGCCGTGTCGTCGGCCATGAGATGGAAGTCGTGCAGGTCGGCGGTGTGCCCGTTGCCGGCGTGTACGCGCCCGACCTGCTGATAGGAGCTGTTGTCGATCACCTCTTCCCCCTCTCCGAACCCCTGCGGCGGTATGTAGCCCTGCCACCAGGTCAGCACCGGCTGGCCTTCGTACTGCTGCACCTGCAGGTTCGTGGCCTCGATGTCGCCGCTCAGCGGGTCGAACCACACCAGTTCCCCGTTGGCGTTGAACATCTCCGGCCCGCTCGGTCCGGGGCCTCCGTAGGGAGAGGCGAGGATGTAGCCCGGGCTGGCCTGGGGCGAGCCGGCCGTCACGTCGAGGATCGGAGCCTGCAGCGTGGGAGCCGAGTGGAAGTGCTGTTCCTCGTCGTAGTGGCGGGGAGGGAGAGTCGAGGGGGTGTGGGGCAGCACGTCCTGGCGGGCGACCACGAACCGGTAGCTGAACGGCGTGGCCCGGCCGGTGCTTCTCTGCACGCGCCCGCGCACGGTGACGGTCTCGCCGGCAGCGAACGCCTTCGCGGGGACGAAGCTCGCGCCGTCGCCCTGGGAGTATGCGAGCAGCCGCCCCGGATGCGCTCCGCTGTAGGAGCCGCTCACCGACACCGCGCTCAGCGCGCCGATCGGCGCTCCCAGCAGGCTGATCTGCGTGCTCGCCGAGGCGTCGTATGAGCCCGGCAGCGGCGAGACCGCCAGGCTCGTGCCCGGGAGCACCGCCGAGCGGTTCAACTGCGACGGCGCGCACGGCGGCGCGGACGGCGCGCCGTAGGCGGCCTCCTTGGCGGCGATCCGCTTGGCGGCGAACGCGAGCGCGCTCGCACCGAAGAGCGCCGCCAGGGCGCCGGCGACGATCAGGGTTCGGCGCACGCGCCGGTGGGTTGTCTGGTGTCCAGGAGTCACGTTTTTCTCGGCCGGCCCGCCCGCCGATCCTAACCCCACGACACGATGCTTCCGCCATAAGTTGCTGCGTCCTGCATGCAGCCTCGTAAGAACTTGCGAATTCTGGGTCAGAAGACGGGGCTCTCGCGATAGTCGCCGAACACCTGCTGCAGCGCCTGGACGATCTCGCCCTCGCTCGCCCGCGCCCGCGCGCAATCGAGCAGCGGGTCCATCAGGTTTCGATCGGGGTGCGCCGCCGCCTCGCACAGAGCCTGAAGCGTGCTCTGCACCTCGCAGGAGTCGCGCCTGGCGCGCGCGGCCCGCAGGCGATCGATCTGCTTGCGCTCCAGCGCCGGATCGACGCGCAGCGTCGGGATCGGCCGCTCGTCGGACTGCACGTAGCGGTTGACGCCCACCACGACCCGCTCGCCCGCGTCGATCTTGCGCTGCAGCTCGAACGCCGCGTCGGCGATCTCGCGCTGGGGGAAATTGCGCTTGACCGCCTCCACCATCCCGCCGAGCTCGTCGATCTTGGCGAAGTACTCATAGCTCTGGCGCTCCATCTCGTCGGTCAGCGCCTCCACGTAGTAGGACCCTCCCAGCGGATCGGCGGTCGCCGCGACGCCCGTCTCGTGCGCGATCACCTGCTGGGTGCGCAGCGCGACCGTGACCGCCTCCTCGGTCGGCAGCGCCAGCGCCTCGTCGTAGCTGTTGGTGTGCAGCGACTGCGTCCCCCCGAGCACGCCCGCCAGCGCCTCGACGGTCGTGCGCACGATGTTGTTCAGCGGCTGCTGCGCGGTCAGGCTGACCCCGGCCGTCTGCGCGTGCGTGCGCATAAGCCACGAGCGCGGGTCCTTGGCGCCGAATCTCTCGCGCAGCTCGCGTGCCCAGATGCGCCGCGCGGCGCGGTACTTCGCGATCTCCTCGAAGAAGTCGATCTGGGCGTTGAAGAAGAACGACAGCCTCGGCGCGAACTCGTCGACGTCCAGCCCCCGCGCGATCGCCTGCTCGACGTAGGTCAGCCCGTCCTTGAGCGTGAACGCGAGCTCCTGCTGCGCGGTCGCCCCCGCCTCGCGGATGTGGTACCCGGAGATCGAGATCGGATGCCAGCGCGGCATGCGACGAGCGCACCACTCGATCATGTCCGTGCACAGCCGCATCGCCGGGTCGATCGGAAAGCACCACTCCTTCTGGGCGATGTACTCCTTCAGGATGTCCGCCTGGATCGTGCCCGCCAGCCGCTCTGGCGGAATCGACTCCCGCCCCCCGGGCTCCAATCCATCGCCGCCGTCGAGCTCGGCCGCGGCCACGTAGAACGCGAGCATGATCGCCGCGGGCGCGTTGATCGTCATCGACACGCTCACCTCGCCGACGTCGATTCCCGCAAACAGCGTCCGCATGTCCTCGAGCGTGTCGATCGCCACGCCCTCGCGTCCGACCTCGCCCAGCGCCCGGGCGTGGTCTGAGTCGTAACCCATCAGGCTCGGCATGTCGAACGCCGTCGAGAGCCCCGTCTGACCGTGCTCGAGCAGGTAGTGGAAGCGCTCGTTGGTCTCCTCGCTCGTGCCGAACCCGGCGAACTGGCGCATCGTCCACAGCCGCCCCCGGTACATCGACTCGTAGATGCCGCGCGTGAACGGGTACTCCCCGGGGCGCCCGATCCGGTCCTCGGGGCCGCCGGCCGGGTGGGGAGCTGTCTCCAGGTCCGCCTCGGTGTACAGCGCGCGAACCGGCTCTCCCGATAGGGTCCGGTCGCTCGCCTTGCCATCCGCCTCGCGGCGCGAGGCCGCATCTATCGCCATGTCCTCAGATCGTACCGGCCGCCACCGCTCGCTCTCGATGCCGGGATCACCGGCAACCCGAACGTCTGCGCCCGCGGCGCCCGGGCCGCCCACGCTCCGCGGCCGCGCTGCGGCGCTCGCGCTCGCGGCCTGTTTCGGGGCGCTCCTGCTGGCGGGGTGCGGGGGCACGAGCTCGCCCGCCACCTCATCCCGCGCCCCGGCGGCGCACCCGACCCAGGCGACGCTGATCCTCGACTTCGTCCCCAACGCCGTCCACGCGGGGATCTACCGGGCGCTGGCCGCCGGGTACTACCGTCAGGAGGGCATCGACCTGCGCGTGGTCACGCCCAGCGCGACCACCGACACGCTGAAGCTGATCGACGCCGGCTCAGCCCAGTTCGGGCTCGCCGACGGCAGCGACGTCGCCGGCCTGATCGCCGCCGGCGGGGACGCGCAGGCGGTGATGGCGCTCGTGCAGCGCCCGCTCGGCGGCCTGATCGCGCTGGCCTCAGAGCACCTGCGCTCGCCCGCGGAGTTGGCCGGCAAGACGGTCGGGATCACCGGCGTGCCCTCCGATCTGGCAGTGCTCGACACCGAGCTGCGACACGCCGGCGTGAGTCCCAGCCGGGTGCACGTCGTCACGGTCGGCTTCAACGGCCCCGCGGCGCTCGTGGCCGGCCGGATCGCGGCCTTCACCGGGTTCATCCCCGACGAAGGCGTGACGCTGGCAGCGAGCGGGCATCCGATCACCGCGTTCGCGCTCGACGAGGACGGCGGCCCGTCCTATCCGGGTCTGGTCGCGTTCTCCACGCGCCATCTGATCGCCTCGGATCCCGCGCTCGTGCGCGGGTTCGTCGCCGCGACCGTCCACGGCTACGAGGACACGCTGGCCGATCCCGCCCGCAGCCTCGCCGAGCTGCTGGCGGCCAACCCGGCGCTGACGCCGGTGCTGACGCGCGCGTCGCTGCACGCCTACCTGCCGCTGTTCAGCGACGCCGGCGCCGTCGCGTTCGGCACGCTGCAGCCGCGCAACATCGCCGCGATGTCCGACTGGATGCTCGACACGGGCCTGATCCACTCTCCGGTCTCGCCCGCGCGCTACGGCACGAACCGGTTCCTCAGGTAGTCTGCGCGCTCTCGCGCACCCGCGCACACCTACGCGAAAGGAACTGCACCCATGAACAAGTCTCAGCTGGTCAACGCGGTCGCCGCCGACACCGGCTTCACCAAAGTCGACGCCGCAGTCGCGATCGAGTCCGTCATCGCCACCGTCACCAAGACGCTCAAGAAAGGCGACGAGGTCAGCATCACCGGGTTCGGCAAGTTCTCTGTCGTCAAGCGCGCCGCGCGCCAGGGCGTGAACCCGCGCACGGGCGAGCGCGTGAAGATCAAGGCCTCCAAGGCGCCGAAGTTCACCGCGGGCGCGTCATTGAAGCAGGCCGTGCACCCCAAGAAGTAAGCCGGGGGCCGCGGCTATGGCGCTCGTGAGCGAGCTGGAGCTGCCCGGGTTCGACTACACCGACCCGGAGCTGAAGGGGGAGCGATTTCACGAGGCCATGCGCGAGCTGCGCGCCCGGGGCTGGCTCGCCTCCGGGCCCTACGGGGCGATCGTGCTCGACCACGAGGCGGGCGAGTTCTTCCTGCGCACCCGCCACGCGACGTTCCCGGGGATGACGATCGCCGAGATGTTCGGCGTGCGGGAGGGGCCGCTGTACGAGCAGATGAAGCGCAACATCCTGCACGTCAACGGTCCCGACCACACGCGCCTGCGCAGCCTCGTGAACCCCGCTCTCAGCGCCCGCGCGGTCGAGCGCTACCGGCCGGCGATGCGCTCCTTCCTGGAGGGGCTGTTCGCGGACGCCTGCGCTGCGGCTGGCGCCGCGGAGGGGGACGGGGTCGTGCGCTGCGAGTTCGTGCAGGCGTTCGCCAAGCCCTACCCCTCGCAGACGATCGCCCGCGTGATGGGCGCTCCGATCGAGGATGCGCCGCGGCTGCACCACTGGTCGAACTGGATCCAGCGCCAGTTCGACGCCGCCGCGATGGCCACCGAGCGCGACTCCATCGAGCAGGCGGTGCGCGAGTTCTACGAGTACGCCGAAGCGCTCGTCGCGGCGCGGCGCTCAGATCCGGGGGACGACCTGATCTCGAGGCTGATCTCGGCCACGCTCACCGATCCACCCGCGGACAGCGGGGCGGCCGGCGGGAAGCCGGCCCCAGCGCAGCGCAGCCGGCTCGACGACGTCGAGTGCATCAACCTCGTCTTCAACGTGCTCGTCGGCGGCGTCAACACGACCCAGAGCCAGCTCGCGCACGCGATCAGGCTGCTGGCCGAACACCCCGGCCAGTGGCAGGAGCTCCGGCGCCGGCCGGAGCTGGCCGAGAGCGCCGTCGAGGAGGCGCTGCGCCACGAGCCGATCACGCCGTTCACGGCCCGGATCGTTACCTCCGAGCTGACGTTCCGCGACGTCACCTTCCCGGCGGGCACGATCGTGATGGTGTGCGCGCACACGGGCAACCGCGATCTCGACTCCGGCGAGCCCGCGCCGCGGGACGAGTTCGACATCGCCGCCGACCGCCCCCGCGCCCGGGCGCTGACGTTCGGCGCCGGCATCCACTACTGCCTCGGCGCCAACCTCGCGCGGCTGGAGCTGCGCGAGGCGCTGACGTTCATGGCCGAGCACATGCCCGATCTGCGGCTCGACGGCGAGGCCGAGTACGAGACGATCATGGGCATCTACGGCCTGAGCCGGCTGCCGATCGCGTTCTCCGTGTGAGGCCTGCGGTTGGCCCGGACGCCTTTTTTCGGGAGACCCGCGAGCCGGTTCCCGCGTCGTTTGCCGCCGGCGCCGATCCGGCACGCGCGGCCAAGCCGTGGGTCACCGGTTGGCGTCGCGTGAGCGCTCAGCAGTTGGAATAATTCAGCGGGGGGTCATAACCGGTCACGGAGCGACATGTAGGTGGAGATGGTTCAGCAAAGGTTCATGACGATCGCGGTGGGCGTGGCAGCCCTCATCGGGCTGGCGACGCTCATGGTCGTGGCGACGGCTCGGGCGGCCGGATACCACGTGTACTCGTGCCGCACGCCCTCGGGCGCCGTTGCGCCGGTGGAAGGGACGGGTGGGTGGACTGGGTCGGTGTCGTCGGACGGGTCGTTTGACGACTACGCGCTGGACACCTGCGCCAGCGGCGGCGCGCTGATTGCTGCGCTTGGGGAAGCCACCAATCACGAGGCTGGCCCCGATCGAAGCGACGTGGATGTTGAGCGCGCCTCCCAGCCGAGACACGATTGCCGGTGGCGACGCTGTGGCGTGCGGGCGATATCCATGGTACGGCTGAAGAACATGCTGCGGACATATGAGTTTTTGATGGCTGGTCCAGCGGGGGCCAGCAACATTTTGGAGGAATGCCTCTACACGAAGAGATGCCACAGCCAGGGTGTTGATCGGACAGCCATTTGCGGCTTCGAATCGTCTGACGTATTGCAAGCAAGCTTTGGACCCAACTCTCTATCAATGCGGCTTGCGGCATAGATCTACGGAGAAGAATGCGAAGAAGGTCATGGGCGACGAAAACGGCTATGCCGCGGCCGTATACCTGTACGCCGCCGACATCACCCTCGAACAGACCGCCGGCCCGAGCGCTAGCGACGTCAGCGGCGAACTTGCCTCCGCGCCGTCCGTGGCGGGCACGAGCGACGTGGCGTTCGACGCGAGCGATCCCGGGTCGGGCGTGTACGAAGCGGTGTTCAGCGTCAACGGTCAAGTTGTGCAGTCCACCGTGCCGGACAGCAACGGCGGGCACTGCCAGAACGTGGGCGGGACGAGCGACGGGCTGCCGGCGTTCCTCTATCTGCAGCCGTGCGCGCCGAGCGTGAGCGTGGACGTGCCGTTCGACACGACTCACCTGAGCGACGGGACGCACCATCTGGTCGTGAGCGTGACCGACGCGGCGGGCAACTCGGCGCCGGTGCTGGACCGCGAGATCACGGTCGCCAATCCGCCCCCGCCGGGCACGCCGGGACCGCTGAACGGGACGGGCGCCTCCGCGCAGGCGACGCTCGACGTGGCCTGGGTCGGCTCCAAGAAGACCAGGATCACGGGCGCCTACGACCGCGCGCACACGATCGCGGGGCGGCTCACCGCGCCTGGGGGCGGGCCGATCGCCGGAGCGCAGATCGACTGCACGGCGACACCCGCGGCCCAGGGCGCGAAGGCCGCGGCGATGGCCTGCCCGAAGACCGGTCCCGACGGGCGCTTCACGGTCAGGGTCCCGGGCGGGCTGAGCTCGCGCACGATCGCGCTCGCCTATCGCGAGCACATCGGCGACGCGCTGCCGGTGGCGACGCGGACGCTCGGTCTGACCGTCAAAGCGGGGGTCAGGCTGCGCGTCCGCCCGCACACGACCAGCGTGGGGCACACCATCCACTTCACCGGCAAGCTGCTGGGCGGGCCGATCCCGCACGGCGGCAAGCAGCTCGTGCTCGAGGCGCGCTCCCCGGGCGGGCCGTGGATCGAGTTCGACGTGGTCAAGACCAACGGCCACGGCGGCTACCGCGACTCCTACACGTTCAAGTTCCCCGGCCCGGTCGACTACCGCTTCCGGGCGGTCAGCGAGTCCGAAGCCGACTACCCGTTCGCCACGGGCGCGTCGAACACCGTTGCGGTATTTGAGCGTTAGCACCGGTGCGAGTACCGGCGCGCCGCTCGTAGTAGGCCGCATTTTGCCTGCAAGGGGGCGGGTACGATAAATGTCCAAATAATCGATTGAGTCGATCCACCTCGGGCGTGTCGTCCGAAAAGAACGACATGGAACGTCCCGACAGTGCAATCAACATACGCAGGATCGGAACCGTCGAGCGCCCGCTGCGGTGCGTCTGGACCAGCCACCCCGACCACGAGCACTGCTGCCGCTCGCTGATCCCCGCGCGAGCGGTCGCCGCCGCCTGGCGTCGCGAGCTGGAGCTCGGTCGCACCGGCGCCGGCTTCTTCCACTTCGCCTGGCGCGAGCGCGTGTGGCTCGCCTACGGCCTGCCCGACGGCAGCGTCCGGGGCGTCTACTGCCCGTCGCATCGGGCCGAGCGCGAGGAACGGCTCGGATACGATCCCGAGCTTGCCGTCACAGCGGTCCTCCCAGCAGCAGTCCACAGCGTCGGATAGCGGCTCATCGTCCCCGAACGTCCCCGAGCGCCCGACCCTGGACGGGCTGGAGGCGAGGTGGAGCGAGGCGTGGGCCCGCGACGGGGTCTACCGCTTCGACCGCTCGGCGCCGCGCGAGCGCGTGTTCGCGATCGACACGCCCCCGCCGACCGTCAGCGGCTCGCTGCACGTCGGGCACGTGTTCTCCTACACCCACACCGACCTGATCGCCCGCTACCAGCGGATGCGCGGCAGGGAGGTCTTCTACCCGATGGGCTGGGACGACAACGGGCTGCCGACCGAGCGCCGGGTGCAGAACCACTACGGCGTTCGCTGCGACCCGTCGGTGCCCTACGACCCCGAGTTCACACCGGGCGGGCGGGATTCCGATCCCGCGTCCGAGCAGGAGCCGCTGTCGATCTCGCGGCCGAACTTCGTCGAGCTCTGCCTGGCGCTGACCGAGACCGACGAGCGGGCCTTCGAGGCGCTGTGGCGCACGCTCGGGCTGTCGGTTGACTGGTCGATGACCTATACGACGATCGGCCACCTCGCCCAGCGCATCTCCCAGCGCTCGTTCCTCGGCCTGCTCGCCCGCGGCGAGGCCTACCAGCTCGAGGCTCCGACGCTGTGGGACGTGGACTTCCAGACGGCGGTCGCCCAGGCCGAGCTCGAGGACCGCGAGCGCACGGGAGCGATGCACCGGGTGCGCTTCGCGCCGGCCGACGGGGGAGCCGAAGCCCACCCGCCCGCGCTGATCGAGACGACGCGCCCGGAGCTGATCGCGGCCTGCGTGGCGCTGCTCGCCCACCCCGACGACGAGCGCCAGCGCGAGCTCGTGGGCAGGGAGGTGCTGACGCCGCTGTTCGGCACGCGGGTGCCCGTGATGACCCATCCCGAGGTCGAGCGCGAGAAGGGCACGGGCCTGGTGATGGTCTGCACGTTCGGCGACCTCACCGACGTGATGTGGTGGCGGGAGCTGCGGCTGCCGGTCCGCTCCGTGCTCGGCCCGGACGGCAGGCTGCTCGAGGTGCCGTGGGGGAGCGCCGGCTGGGAGAGCGTCAACGTGGAGCGGGCGCGGGCCGGCTACGACGAGCTGAAGGGCAGGACGATCAACCAGGCGCGCCGGCGCATGGTCGAGCTCCTGCAGGAGTCCGGCGATCTGATCGGCGAGCCGCAGCCGGTCACGCGCGCGGTCAAGTTCTTCGAGAAGGGCGAGCGCCCCATCGAGATCGTCACGAGCCGCCAGTGGTTCATCCGCACGATCGAGCACCATCGCGCCCTGATCGAGCGCGGCCGCGAGCTTCGCTGGCACCCGCCGTACATGCGCGCGCGCTTCGAGAACTGGGTGGAGGGGCTGACGGGCGACTGGTGCGTCAGCCGCCAGCGCTTCTTCGGCGTCCCGTTCCCCGTGTGGTATCCGATCGACGAGACCGGCGCGATCCTCTACGAGGAGCCGATCGCCGCGAGCGCCGAGCAGCTCCCCGTCGACCCGTCCACGGACGTGCCCGACGGCTTCCAGGCCGGCCAGCGCGGGCAGCCGGGCGGCTTCGCGGGGGACCCCGACGTGATGGACACCTGGGCCACGTCCTCGCTGACGCCGCAGATCGCCGGGCACGCCGGCGAGGACGAGGAGCTGTTCGCGCAGGTCTTCCCCATGGACCTGCGCCCGCAGGCGCACGAGATCATCCGGACGTGGCTGTTCACCACGATCCTGCGCTCGCACCTCGACCATGGCGTCCTGCCCTGGCGCAACGCGGCGATCTCCGGGTGGGTGCTGGACCCCGACCGCAAGAAGATGTCCAAGTCCCGCGGCAACGTCGTCACGCCGATGCACCTGCTGGAAGAGCACGGCGCCGACGCCGTGCGCTACTGGGCGGCCAACGGGCGGCCCGGGACGGATACGGCATTCGACGCCCAGCAGATGAAGGTGGGGCGTCGCCTGGCGGTGAAGCTGCTGAACGCGTCCAGGTTCGCGCTCGCCGACCTGCCCGGAGCCGGCGAGACGCTGACCCACCCGCTGGACCGCGCGATGATCGCGCGGCTGGCCGCGGTCGTGGAGAGCGCGACTCAGAGCTTCGAGGGATACGACTACGCGCGCGCGCTGCAGCACACCGAGGAGCTGTTCTGGTGGTTCTGCGACTTCTACCTCGAGCTCGTCAAGGGCCGGCGCTACGACGCGGCCGGAGATCCAGACGGCGCCGCCTCTGTCAGCCGGGCGCTGCGCCTGTCCGTCTCGACCTTCCAGCGACTGTTCGCCCCGTTCCTGCCGTTCGTCAGCGAGGAGGTCTGGTCGTGGTGGCAGGACGGCTCGATCCATCTCGCTCCCTGGCCCGACGCCGCCGAGCTGATTTCCGAGCTGGCCGGTGGCTCCGGCGAGGATCGCGAGGGGGACGGACATGCGCAAAACGGGCGCGAGGAGGACGAGGCGCTGGCTGTGACAGCGGATGTCCTGCGCGAGGTGCGCAAGGCCAAGTCCCAGGCGCAGCAGCCGATGCGCGCGCCCGTGCGCCTGGTGCGCGTGCACGACACCCCCGCGCGTCTGCGCGCGCTGGAGCTCGGCCTCGGCGACCTGACGCAGGCGGGGGCGATCGAGCAGCTGCAGACCGTCGAGTCAGAGGAGCTCGCGGTCGAGGTGGAGTTGGCTGAGGACGCCACGAGTTGAGGCTCGCCCGGGCTCCTCGCCGGATTACATCCCGAAAACCGCCGCCCCTATAAGGTCTCGCCCGTGGAGCGAACCCTGACAGCCGATCTCGCCGCGAAGGTGGGGAGCACCGCGAGCGTGCGCGGCTGGGTGCAGGCGGTGCGCGACCAGAAGCGCGTGCAGTTCGTCGTCGTGCGCGACGAGGCCGGCGCGGTGCAGGTCGTGCTCGGCAAGGACGATCCCCCGAGCCCGCTCAACGAGGCCGTCTCGGCGCTCACGCCCGAGTCGGCCGTGACCGTCACCGGCGAGGTGGTCGCGGACGAGCGCGTGAACCTCGGCGGCATCGAGCTGCAGCTGAAGGAGCTGCACGTTGACTCCCCGGCGGAGCCCGAGCTGCCGATCGCGCCCGACTCCGCCCTGGACAAGCGCATCGACTGGCGCTACCTCGATCTGCGCCGCCCCGACCGGCGGCTGATCTTCGAGGTGCAGAGCACGATCGAGCACGCGATGCGCGAGCACTGGCGCAGCCGGCGGTTCGTCGAGATCCACACCCCCAAGCTGATGGGCTCGGCCAGCGAGTCCGGCGCCGAGCTGTTCAAGGTGGAGTACTTCGAGGAGACCGCCTACCTCGCTCAGTCGCCCCAGTTCTACAAGCAGATGGCGATCGCCGGCGGGTTCGAACGGGTCTTTGAGATCGGGCCGGTGTTCCGCGCCAACCCCTCGTTCACCTCGCGCCACGACACCGAGTTCACGAGCGTCGACGTCGAGATCGCCTGGATCGACTCCCACGAGGACGTGATGGCCTTCGAGGAGGCCTGGCTCGCGCACGTGCTCGCGGCGGTCCACGCCGAGCACGGCGATCAGATCGCGCAGACGTTCGGCGCCGAGCTCGTCGTGCCCACCGTCCCGTTCCCGCGGGTCACGCTCGCGCGCGCAAAGGAGATGCTGCGCGACTCGGGCCACGAGTCGGTGCCCGGCCCCGACCACGATCTCGACCCCGCGAGCGAGCGGGCGCTGTCGGCGCTCATCGCCTCAGAGCATGGCCACGAGTTCGCGTTCGTCACCGACTACCCCTCCTCGGTGCGCCCCTTCTACCACATGCGCCATCCCGAGGATCCGACTCTCACCCGCAGCTTCGACCTGCTCTGGCGGGGCCTGGAGCTCACGACCGGCGCCCAGCGCGAGCACCGCCACGATGTCCTGCTCGCCCAGGCCCGTGACAAGCACGTGGACCCCGGCCCGATCGGCTACTACCTCGACTTCTTCCGCTACGGCGCCCCGCCCCACGGCGGGTTCGGCTTCGGGCTGACGCGGCTGTTGATGCAGCTCTGCAACCAGGACAACGTGCGTGAGGTCACGTTCCTGTACCGCGGGCCGCACCGCTTGATGCCGTAGGGTGCAGCTCAACTCACCCCGGCGGCGACAGTTTCCTCGCGCAGCCGCCCCACCGCCACGCGCACCGCCTCGCGCGCGTCGGCGGGCTCCAGGATGGCGGCGTCGCCGGCTTCCTTGAGGATCTCGCGCACGAGCCAGTCCACGCCGGCGAAGCTCAGCTCCACGACGACCGAGCCGTCGGCGCGCTCGGCCACGACGCGGCGCGCCTCGCGCGCCCAGCGGGCGCGCTCGGGGGAGACCCATACCCGCGCGGTGCGCGAGGCCTGCACCTCTCCCGTGCGCAGCCAGCCGTCGACCTCGGCGGCGGGATCGACCTCGGGGCGCGGCTCGAACGTGCTCTCTGAGATATCGGCGCGCTTGATCCGGTCCAGGCGGAAGTGGCGCACGCCGTCGCGCTCGGGGTCGAAGCAGGCGACGTACCAGCCCTCGCGCCCGTTGGTGAGCGCGTAGGGCTCGACCGTGCGATGGGAGATCTCGTCCTCGTTCTCCTTGTAGTACTCGAGCTCGATCAGCCGGTGCTCGACGATCGCGGTGGAGATCGGGCGCGCGAGGTCCGCGTCGTCGCCGGCGGCGTGGGCGACCTGCAGGCCCTGCTCCATCGGGTCCTCGCCGAGGGCCGCGACGATCTTCTCGCGCGCGCTCTGAAGCGAGCCCTCGGGTATGTGCTCGCCGATCAAATCGATCGCGGCGACCAGCGCCTTGCCCTCGACCGGCAAGAGGCGCGCCGGGCGGTCGAAGTTGTCGCTGTAGGGCTCGGGATCGACCTCGATCGTCCCGCTCCCGTCCTCGGACTCGAGGATCTCCGCATACAGCACGTAGGAGCCGCCGCCGAAGTTGACCACGTTCAGCACGTTCACATCCTCGTGCAGCTCATCCTCGCTGAGCTGCAGTTTCTCGCACACGTCCGCGACCGGCACGCGCTCGCCGGCGCGTCCGGCGTGGATCAGGATGCTCGCGAGCGTCACCAGCCGGGCGAACCGCTCCGGGCGGATCGCGGCCTCGCCCGCGTGCTCGCCCGAGGTCCCCTCCTCGCCGTCGCCGTCCGTGCCATCGGCCGCCCCGCGGCGCCCGCCACGGGTCCTGGAGGGCCTGCGCTCGCTCGCCGGCCGATCCCTGCCCGAACCCCCTGCCGCCGCCACCGACGCTCCCCGCCCCGACGCCCGCGCGACCGCAAGCGCGTCCTGGAGAAACTCCTCGCCATGGCGCTCCCACAGCAGCTCCACGCGCCGGCTCAGCTCGTCGGTCAGCTGCGGCGGGCCGAGCAGCCGCGCGTTCGCGCCGAGTCCGAGCACCCACGCCACGATCGTGCGCGGGCTGGAGTAGCCGGTCGCGAACACGAGCTCGCCCTCGCCGTCGGGCGCCTGTCCGATCTCCCCGTAGCGGCCGAAGTGGCGCTGCACCTGCCAGGCGATCCGCTCGGACACGAGCACCTCGGCGACGCCCACCTGCTCGCCGAGCTGCCAGTCCGCGCGACGGGCGTAGCTGCGCGGGTCGAAGTCCTCGGGCCGGCGGAAGTCGTGCTCGGCCTTGGTGGCGTAGGAGACCTTTCCGCGAATCCGCGACAGCCTGAACACGCGGATCGCCTCGCGCTCGTGCGCGTAGCCGAGCAGGTAGAACTGGCCGCCCTGGAACAGCAGGTGGTAGGGGTCCACGCGGCGCGGGCCGGTCTCGTCGCGGGCCATCGTGTAGTAGTCGAACGTGATCGTCTTGTTGCGAAATATCGCCGTCTCGACCTTCGCCAGCCGTGCGGAGAGCTCGTGACCGCCGGCCGAGGCGGTGATGCCGAGCGCGACCGAGCGCTGCTCGGGCGCGCGCAGCGGGCTGGGGCGCCCCCAGGTGATCTGCTGCAGCGCCAGGCGCAGCGGCTCGGCGTAGGCGAATTCGCCGTCGAGCAGGCTCAGCGCCGTCTGCAGCGCCGCCAGCTCCTCGTCCGAGAACGCGATCGGCGGCAGATGGAAGTTCTCGGGCCGCAGCGAGTAGTTCTCCTGCTCGGCCGCCCCGTCGGTGGGGCGCTCGACGGTCAGCGCGATGCGCAGCGACTCGAGCTCGGAGCGGTCGGCATAGAAGCGCCGCGCGAACGCGTCCTCGTTCATGCCGCTGTAGCCCTCGACGTCGCGCCGTATCTCCAGGGCCGTGACCGGCCGGCGCTCGGCCATCAGGTAGGAGATCAGCGACAGCTGGCGGATCAGCTTCTCGGTGTCCTTTGCCATCGAGTAGAACCATAGAACTCGACGGTGGGAAGGCTCACGCGGCCGGTCGCGTGAGCCGCTATTTGCGGTTTTTCAGGCGGCTTCGCGCGCGGGCTCGGCCGCCGGGGCGGCGGAGGTGTCGAGCACGGGCGGGCCCGCGAAGAAGGCGCTGCCTTGCAGCGCGCGGTCATAACCGGACCAGCGCCTGCCGGGGGCGAGCTCCTTCTCGAGACGATCGAAGCTGCCCAGGCGCCCCCCGAGGTTGTCGATCATGTGAACGAGCGTCGCCTCACGCGTGCACGGCACGACCGGGCTTCCATGCTCCAGCGAGCCGTGATGGGAGAGGATGATGTGGGTCACCGCCTGCGCCAGCTGTGCGGGAAAGCCGTCGATCTCCTCGATCAGCCGCCTGACGCGGTAGTAGCCGAGGGCGATCTCGCCCTGCAGCCGGCC
Source organism: uncultured Solirubrobacterales bacterium (assembly GCA_963767255.1). Classification (GTDB taxonomy): domain Bacteria; phylum Actinomycetota; class Thermoleophilia; order Solirubrobacterales; family Solirubrobacteraceae; genus Palsa-744. The sequence goes on from CAVYDM010000028.1 coordinate 38,651, forward strand.
GGCGTCGGTGAGGTCGATCGCGCGCGGATCGTCCGTGTAGGCCTCGAGCTTGCCGATGTCGTGCAGCAGCGCGCCCGTGACCGCGACGTCGCGGTCGATCCCCGCGAACGTGGCGCTCGTCGCGCTGACCGCCTGGGCGACGCTCAGAGAGTGCTCCAAGAGGCCGTGCCGGTAGGCCTGGTGGTAGTGCTTGGCGGCGGGCGCGAGACGGTAGACCTCCCACAGCTCGGCGTCGCGCCCGAGCACGCGCTCCAGCAGCTCGCGCAGGTGCGGCTGACGGACGGTCTGCAGCAGATCGCGCAGCTGCGCCTCCAGCTGCTCGGGGGTGTGCGCGGGGCCGTCGAGCAGATCCTCGGGTGCATAGCTCCCGGGCGCGGGCTCGCGCAGGCCGCGCAGGTTGATCTGCGGACCGAACCGGGGGTGAACGGTGTAGCGGCCGCGCACGTGCACCGCTTCGCCCGGCCGCGCCAGCTCCTGCATCTCGCCGAGCTCCTCCCAGACCATCGACACGACCGCCCCGGTGCGATCGCCCAGCGTTAGGCGCAGGTAGTCCCCACCGTCGCGCCGCTGGCGGCGCTCGGCCTCGCGCACCAGCAGCACCTGGTCGATCTCCATGCCGTCTTGCAGTTCGTTGATGAACACGGCTTTGACGTTAGGCGTCGCCTCGGACGGCACGCCTCGAACGGCAGAGTCGCGCGAGCGCGACCGGGACCGCACGGGACCGCGGGCCGGACGGTTCGGCTCGGATGGCGGCGGTATGCGGAGGAGCGTGGGGGAGGAGCGTGGGAGGAGCGCGAAAAGGGACCGCGTTCAGGCGGCGGGCGGCATGTCCCGCGACCGGCCTAGTCGGGGGTCGCTGCCGTCGGCGATCGCCTCTGCGGTCGCCACGATCGGCCTGCAATACAGGCTCTCACCCTCGATTTGCGCTCTGCCGTCCATGGTTTCCCTCCTCGCTTCCCTCACGGTCCCTCTTCCAGATGCCCCGCATCTTCCCCTGAAACCGGTGGAACTCTGTGGGGAGAATGAGAACAGATCCGCATGTATTTGTCAAGGCGGGGGCTCGCGGGGGCTAGCTCAGGGCCGGAAAAGCCTGAAATACGGCCCTTTGGCGTCCCCGGTCGGCTGTTAGCAAGCCGGTGACCCCCGACTAGGCCGGACAGTGGACACGCGCGCAAGCGTGGGACAGAGCGCGTCCCGCAAAGCGCTCGCGGGCGCCGACGAGCGTCGCCTGTCATCCATCGAGGAGGGCCTCGAGCGGCTGTCCGAGGTGGTCGACGAGGCCGCCGGGCGGGAGGGCTCCTGGCTCGATCGGTTGCGCGCGGGGCTTGTGGCGTTCCTGGGGTTCTTCGACGACGAGCCCGGCTGGGGCCGGCTGCTCGTGTCCGAGGCGCCGGTGAGGGACGCCTCGCTTGCGCTGCGCTGCGAGCAGCGCGTTCTGGGTGTGTTGACCGGGCTGCTGGACGACGGCAGCCCGCTGGCGATCGGCGAGCTGATGGGCGAGCCGCAGCTGACCTCCGAGCTGGTGGTCGGCGGCGTGGTCGCGGTGATCCGCAAGCGGGTGCTCGGGGACGATCGCGGCCCGTTCGTGGGGCTCGCGCCGGAGCTGATGTCCTTCATCGTGCTGCCCTATCTCGGGCAGGCCGCGGCACGGGCGGAGCTCGCGGGCCGACCCGCGCCGGTTGGTGAGGTGTCATGGGGCGCCGCCGAGCTGCGGGACGCGCGGCTTCCGATTCGCGCGACGCGTCGCACGATGTCGGTGTTGCGCGCGATCGCCGGCGCGCCAGGTTCGAACAACCGTCAGATCGCGCAGGCCGCCGGACTGAGCGACGAGGGCCAGGCCTCGAAGCTGCTCTCGCGTTTGGCTGAGCGTGGGGTGATCGAGAACGTGGGTGTGGGGGCGGTTCGTGGTGAACCGAACGCGTGGTTGCTCACCTCGGAGGGTAGGCGTGTGCTCGGGTTGGCGGGCGGTACGTCTGCCGGCGGGGGTTTGCCTGGGCGCGTGGATGGTCTTGCCAGTGAGGGGCGCGTGGCATGAGCGCGAGGATTTTTGTGAAGCGTTTCCCGGCACGACGCGAAGTGGCGTCTGTGTCGGTGACGGGCGCGCATCTGTGCGGGGACGACCGGTGGTGGTCTTTGCGTGGGGGTGTTGTCGCAGCGGTGAGCGGTATCGGGGTGTTTCCCTCTGTGGGGAGCGCTCTGGCGCCGCTCGATTGTCATCTAGAGGATAAAGGAGTGATGTTCAAGTGAGACATGTAAGGATGCTGGGGCTCTGTCTGGTCGCGGTCTTCGCGTTGGTGGCCGTTGCGGCTTCGAGCGCGTCTGCTGCTGAACCGGAATGGGGTCATTGTATAGCTAAAAAGAAGAGCGTTTATTCTGAATCTAACTGTCAGAACGTCGCCACGAAGCACGGTTTGCCGGATCACAAGGGTGCGTATGAATGGATACCGGGAACTGAGTCCTGCTATCCGATGAAGAAGGGCACCT